>NZ_FOEE01000020.1 GCF_900110555.1 Trujillonella endophytica | reverse complement strand
GGTGTCGGCGCCGGCGTCCAGTCCGGTGTCGCGCAGCTGCTTGCGTAGTTGCAGGACCAGCTCGATGGTCGCCGGTGGCGTGGCGCGCGGTGACTTGTGGGGCCGTCGGGAGCGCGGCGCGAAGGCGGCCTCACCCTCGGCTCGGTAGCGCTTGAGCAGCTCGTAGAGCCAGGACCGGGAGACGCCATAGGCGGCGATGACCTCAGCCGGCGTCCGGCCCTCGACCTCGATCGCGGTGATGACCAGTCGGGCTTTGGACATGGCCGAGCCTCGACCGGCTGTCCGGGATGACCTGGGACATCAGTCCTGGTATGTCTCGAGACATCTGTCCGGGATGTCTTGAGCCAGGACACCACGGGGCCCACCGATACGGCGCGTTGACCAGCGACGTTGCCCGTTCGCGCCCTCGTCGGGTCCGCGCCCCGCGGTTTTCGGGGAACCGGGCCGCCGGGGTTCCCATTCCCGGAAGCCTTTCGATAGCGTGCGTGCCCCACGGGGAGGTGGCATGAGCATCCAGGGGATCTCGCACGTCGGCCTGACGGTCAGTGACCTGAACACGAGCAGCGAGTGGTACTCGACCGTTCTCGGTTGGACGCAGCAGATGCGGGGCTCCACCGACACCACCACGTTCGCCTACGGCACGCTCGAGGACGGCACCGTGCTGGTGCTCCGGCAGCACGCAGCGAGCGCCGGCGAGGCGTTCGACGAGACGCGCTGCGGCCTGGACCATCTGTCCTTCACCTACGCCGGCCGGGCGGACCTCGATGAGCTGGTCGAGCGGCTGGCAGCTGCGGGCACGACGTGGACGCCGATCCGGACCACCGAGTACGCACACGTCGTGAACTTCCGGGACCCGGACAACACGGCGCTGGAGGGCACCGCAGCCCTCTGACTCCACTGCGTCCCGCCTCGTGGTCCGTCGTGCCCGAGCGGGTCCGCTCAGCCCGTGGTCGAGGCCCGGGACCGCGACGTCGGCACACCCACTCATCCGCAGACCCGGCCAAGGAGCCCCAGCGTGACCTGCACCTCCGAGCGGTCCGCCGCCCGGCCCGGCGACGAGCAGGGCGGCGGCTCCGGCAAGTCGCGGCGGACGTTCTTCGCCCGGGGCGCCACGCTCGGCCTGGGCATCGCAGCCGTCGGCGGCGTCGTCGGCGGCTCGGTCGCCGACGCGGCGCCGGTCCTGCCGCAGCCTCCCCAGTTCGATTCGGCCACGTCCGTCTACAACCTCAAGGGGGCCAACACCCGTCGGACCCGCGCCGCGCTGGCGCTGGCCCGCCTCGGCGCCGGAGTCGCCCGCATCGGCTTCCTCGGCGACTCGGTCACCGCGGGCACCGGGACGACTCGTGGCACCTCCGACCCGGTCACGCTGCTGCGCCAGCAGTTCGCCCGGGCGAAGTTCCGTACAGGCGAGCTGGTCCACCTGTACTCGGCCGCCCCCGAGCCGCGCGTCACCTACGCCGGGACGTGGGCCGACCAGAGCATCAACGTCCCATGGCGGAGGGGCCAGGCCGGGGCCACCCTGACGTTCAGCGGCGTGGGGCGCTACCTGGAGCTGGTCGTCTCGAACGAGTCGGTCACCGGGTTCACCACGGCGATCGACGGCGGCGCTCCGGTCTCCCACACCACCACCGGTGCGCTCACGTACAAGACGATGACGCTGGACGCGGGCACCGACGGCGCGCACACCCTCGTCCTCAAGCTCGCGGGCAACTCCTTCGTCTACGGGGTGGGCATCCGGCACGCGGACGGCGTGGTCGTCGAGAACGCCGGGATCTCGGGTGCGGCGACCGCGAACTTCCTGGCGTCCTTCGGCAGCGCCAACGTCATGTCCGCCGCCTCCTACTTCGACGTGGACACCTTCCTGGTGGAGCTGGGCGCGAACGACATGTACCAGGCCGTCCCGGTGGCGACGTACAAGACGAACCTGCTGGCGATCGTCGACAAGTGCCTCGCCAGCGGGGCGAACGTCGTGCTGGTCGCGACGCACACCCCCGCCGGCAACAGCGGCTGGCCGCCGTACCTGGCCGCGCAGTACGAGATCGCCGACCTGCGCGATCTCCCCCTGCTCGACCTCACCGACCGGATGGGCTGGCTCGGCACCGCCGGCGACTTCGACGGCACTCCCTACGACCTGGCCGTGCCCGACGGAAAGCACCTGACGGCGGTGGGGAACAGCGTCAAGGCGATGGCCTGGCTGGACGTGCTCGGTCCCATCGGGACGGGCACCCAGCCATGACCGTCCGGTGGTGCTCGATCACCGACCTCCCGGTCCCGCGGGACCCGCGAGCTCGCCGTCGGCGCATGGCGGTCGGTCGTCCCCAGGACGACCTCCGCCCGCGTGCGACGTCGTCCGCCCGCACGACCGGGCCGACGCCGGGACGCTCCTCGATCAGAGCGCGCGGACGAGGTCCCCGAGCCGCTGGGACCGCCAGAGGCTGAGCATCTTCGTCGTCATGTGCAGCTGGATCCGCGCGTTCTCGTGCTCGACGAGGCGGCGGTCCCGGGGGCCCTCCAGCGCGTCGAGGTCCCCGACCTCGCGGGCGAGGGCGATGGGAGCGCCCATCGAGTGGGACAAGCCGGACGCGGCGATCAGCAGGACGTGCAGCCGTACCTCGTCGAGGTCCAGCTGCGGTCCGCCGCTGGCCGCGTACTCCTCGATGAACACGGTCAGCAGGTCGTCGAGGTGGTCGTCCCAGAGCGACGGTTCGGCACAGCTGATCGCGCCGCTGACGGACTGGGCCACGCTGAGCTGCCCAGCGTTGGCCCAGTCCAGGAAGCCGGCCTCCAGGCGGCCGTCCGGTCCCGGCCGGAAGAAGCAGTTGTCGATGTTGGCGTTCCAGTGCGCGAAGGCGATGAGGTCCGGGTTGCCGTGGAGCACCTTCGTGATCCGGTCACCGGCGGCGAGCACGTCCGGGATGTCGGCCAGGAACTGCTCGCGGAACGCCGCCGATCGCGCATGCTCCGGGAAGAGCTGCGGATAGCGGTCGACGAAGTCGAAGAGCCGGCCGGCCCACTGCAGGATCTTGGCCTCCGGTGCCTGGCGCCCGCTCGGGGCCGTCGCCCGCTCGCGGTCGTAGGGGAACCGACTGTCGACGTCCGAGGGCAGCCGCCCGGCCCGGTGCGCCCCGGACAGCCGCGCCAGCCCCCGCAGGATGGCCGCGTAGTGGCCCACCTGGTCCGGCACCGTGTAGTCCAGGCACTTGGGGTAGTGCGGCTCGACCCCGTCGCGGCCGTAGGGAATGCGCTCGGTGACGATCAGCCCGGTGGAGGTCTCCGGGTCGACGTCGGCGAACAGGACGGCGGGCACGGGAACGGGGAAGTCCGGCGACCGGGACAGGATCGCGACGTCCACCTCCGAGACCAGGTGGTGGCGCCCGCTGTCCCACAGCTCGTTGTCGAAGTTGCGGGAGAACTTGACGAACAGCTCCTCCGGCAGGCCGGGCCCGGGGCTGTCGTAGGCCACCGTCAGCAGCAGCTTCTTCCCGGTGCCGCCCCCGTGGAACTCCTCCCACCCGACGATGCCGCGGACGGCGTTGTCGGCGGCCAGGGCGCCCGAGGCGCGGAAGGCCCGGGTGAGGAAGCCCGGACCGTCCGCCAGCAGGGTGCCGGCATCGGCCGGCACGGGGAGGCCGAAGTGCCGTCCGGGCGCCCAGCGCTCGCCGCCCGCGGCCGCCCCGTTGCTCGTCAGTGTCACGCCGTCCTTCTCCTGCGTCCGGTGTCCGCTCGCCGCCCCCCGGGCGTCGACGGTCTGCCCCGCCCGAGCGCTCCCCGGAGTATGCCGGTCGACCCGGGCCGGTCGGCGGCGACGGGGCGAACCCGGCCGGCGGCCCCGGCGCCCCCCGGTGGGACCTCGGAAGATCCCATAGCGTGGTCGCCGCCACACCGTCCGCACAGATCGGAAGCCCATGGAGATCCTGCACGCCGCCATCGCGATCGTGGGCGCGATCGTGCTCATCATCAGGGTCAAGGTCGACCCGGTGATCTCCCTGCTGCTGGCGTGCGTGTACCTGGGCCTCGCGACCGGCCTGGGCGCCCAGGGCACCGTGGACCAGATCACGGGCGGGTTCGGCGAGATCATGGCCGAGGTCGGCCTGCTCATCGGGTTCGGTGTGCTGATCGGGGCCCTGCTGCACTCCATGGGCACGTTCGACGACCTGGTGGAGATCCTCGCGCGCCGGCTGGGGCGACGCCTGCCGTACGCGATCGCGGGCGCGCTCTCCACGATCTTCCCGTCCATCTACGTCGACGTGCAGGTGGTCCTGGCGGCGCCCATGGCCAAGGAGTCGGCGCCGGCCGTCGACCGCCGCCACGGCCTCCCGTGGCTCGCCGGGGCGATGGCGATCGGCATCTTCGCCGGCTACGTCTTCGTCGTCCCGGGGCTCGCCGCGGTGGCCATCGCCGGGCTGATGGACGTGCCGCTGGGCACCTACCTGCTGTACGGCCTGCCGATCGGCCTGACGACGGCCCTGGTCACCACCTTCCTGTTCCGGCTGCTGCTGGGCCGCGGCTTCTGGAAGGAGGAGACCGACCTCGACCACGACGCGCTCGTGCGGACGGCCGAAGGCGACACCGACGGCCAGGACGACGCGCCCCGCGCCGAGCGCGCCGCCCGCCTGCCCCTGTGGGTCCGGCTGCTCCCCATCCTGGTGCCGCTGGTGCTGATCGCCACCGGGGCGATCCTCGACCTGGCGGAGGTCTCCAACCCCGTCGTCGTCTTCCTGGGTGATGCCAACATCGCCCTGTTCGTGGGGCTTCTGATCGCCTTCTGCACGGTCCGCCCGTCGATGGGGGCGGAGGCGACCGGCGAGGTCCTCACCGCCGGCTTCCGCACGACCGGCGAGATCCTGCTGGTCACGGGCGTCGGCGGGTCCCTCGGCGCCGTCATCGCCGAGAGCGGCATGGACGAGACGCTGGTCGACCTGTTCTCCGCCGACGCGGACGCGCCGGTCATCCTCAGCATCCTGCTCACGTGGTTCATCGCCGCGGTGCTGCACTTCGCGATCGGCTCGGTCTCCGTCGCGGCGATCACCGCCGCGGGCATCATCTCGCCGATCGTGGGCTCGCTCGGGGTCGATCCCGTCGTCATCGCCCTGGCGATCGCGTCCGGCGCGATGTTCGCGCTGCACGTCAACAGCAACTTCTTCTGGATGTTCAGCACGCTGCTCGACCTGTCCACCAAGGGCAGCCTGAAGACCCTGACGATGGCGACCTCGCTGGGGGCAGTCGTCTCCCTGCCGCTGGTGCTGGTGGCGAGCCTCGTGGCGACGGCCGTCTGAGAGCGACTCAGTCGGAGGGGGTGGCCCAGGCCCTCGCCGTCGCGATGCAGAACCCGGTGATCCGCTCGCGCTGCTCGTCGCTGGGGCGGGTGCCCGCGTCCACGTGGTCGGCCATGATGCCCAGCGTCCCGTGCGCGGCGAGCATGCTCGCCATCGCGGGGTCGGGGTTGCCGAGCGCGGCGAAGGGTTCGTGCAGGAGGGCGGCCAGGGTCGTGGTCGCGAAGTGGCGCCCCGCCGGCGCCCCGCTCCCCGAGATCGAGGCGTTCACCAGCACCGCGCGGGCGACCGTGCCGAGGTCCTCCCGGGTCTGGGTGAAGATGCCGTCGACCCAGCGCCGGATCCTGCCCTCGGGGGTCTGTTCCTTCGCCATGTGGTGGGTGAGGTAGCTGCGCAGGCGCTCGGTCCCGGCGTCCAGCACGGCCGCCATGAGCGCGCCCTTGGTGGGGAAGTAGCGGTAGAAGGTCTCGTTGGAGACCTTCGCCTCGGCGACGATGTCGGCGACGCGGGGAGCCGCGGCGGCGCCTCCCCGGACCATGACCGCGAGGCCGGCGTCCATCAGGCGGCGGATCTCATCCTGGTACGCGGCGCCGCGCGAGGCCAGCGCCCTCTCCACCAGCCGCTCGACCACCACGTCGTCGGCGGGCTCCACCGGTCCTGCACCCGGGTCCGTCATCGTCTTCCGATCCTACAGAAGCCGGTTCCGCCTGGTCCCGCGCGCGGAACGCCCCTCGTCGCTAGGCCGCGGCCCGCTCCAGCACGTGGACGCCGCAGGCGGAGCCCAGCCCGATCACGTGGGCGAGGCCGACGCGGGCGCCCTCGATCTGGCGGGGGCCGGCCTCTCCACGCAGGTGGGTCGCGACCTCCCAGACGTTGGCGATGCCGGTGGCCGAGACCGGGTGGCCCTTGGACTGCAGGCCGCCGGAGACGTTCACGGGGGTGCTGCCGTCGCGCCACGTCGCCCCGGAGCGGAAGAAGTCGGCGGCGCCGCCGGGCTCGCACAGCCCCAGGTTGTCGTAGTGGACGAGCTCGGCGGTGGCGAAGCAGTCGTGCAGCTCGACCAGGTCCAGGTCGGCCGGCCCGATGCCGGCCTGCTCGTACGCGGTGGTCGCTGCCCGGCGGGTCAGGGTGTTGATGTCGGGCAGCACCTGGCAGCCCTCGGTCCAGGGGTCGCTGGTCAGCACCGAGGCGCTGATCTTCACCGCGCGGCGCTGCTGCTCCAGGCTCAGGGTGCGCAGCTTGGTCTCGCTCACCAGCACCGCCGCGGCGGCGCCGTCGCAGTTGGCCGAGCACATCGGCCGGGTGTTGGGGTAGGCGATCATGACGTCGTTCATGATCTCGTCGAGGGTGAACCGCTTCTGGTAGGCGGCCTTCGGGTTCAGCGTCGAGTGCGCGTGGTTCTTCTCCGAGATGCGGGCGAACAGCTCGAAGTCCACGCCGCCGTACTTGTAGCCGTACTCCATGCCGATCTGGGCGAAGACGCCCGGCATGATCTCGGTGCCCACCCGGCCGTCGAGCGGGGCGACCGCGCCGTAGCGGCCGTCGCGGACCCAGTGCCCGCCCTCCTCCTTGCGCGCGTTGCCGGTCAGCAGGCCGGCGCCGGAGAGCTTCTCCACGCCCACGGCCAGACCGGTGTCGACCTCGCCGGACTTGATCGCCATGACCACGACCCGCAGCGCCGTGGCGCCGGTGGCGCACGCGTTGGCCACGTTGTAGACGGGGATGCCGGTCTGCCCGATCTGCTTCTGCAGGAGCTGGCCGAAACCGTTGCCGCCGATGAGGTTGCCCGCCGCGAGCACGCCGATGTCGCCGATGCCGACGCCGGCGTCGCGCAGTGCGCCCAGGGCCGCCTCCGAGCCCAGGTCGAGGGTGTCCTTGTCCTTGTGCCGGCCGAACCTCGTCATGTCGATGCCGAGGATCCACACGTTCTCCGCCATGGCGGCCTCCCTGATGATCGTGCCCTTCGTCTCGGCGGCCCTCTCGCAGGGGCCCGCCGCGAGCGTGCGAGTGGTGGGGGGCGAGGGGGTCCTACACAGGCTCGAAGCCGTAGCCGACGGCCTCGATCCCGGCGGAGTCGGTGCCCACCGGCACCGTGGTCAGGCGCACCCGCATGCCCAGGGTGACGTGCTCGGGGTCGGGCGGGGTGTTCACGACGTTCCCCCGCACGCTGGTGCCGCCGCAGTCGACGACGCCGGCCACGAACGGCACCTCGACCCCCGCGGCGGCGAACTGCACGATCGTGAACGTCGTCAGCACGCCCTCGGTCGGCACGTCCGCCGAGCCGAACTCCACGCCGCCGCAGTGCGCGCAGGCACTGCGCCGGTCGAAGTACCGGGCACCGCAGGCGGTGCACTCGGCGGCCACCAGGTGCGGCTCGTCGTCGAGCACCAGGTAGTCGACCAGGGGCATGCGACTCATCCGGGTCTCCCGTTCGGGTGGAGGGGCGTGAGCAGTGCGGGGCGGCGGGACCCTAGCGCGGATCGGCCAGGGCGAGGACGCCGCGATCGAGGACGACGGTGTCGCCGACCCGGGTCTGGAACAGGCACCGACCCTCCTCCCTCCACGCGTGCACGGTGAGCTCCTGCCCGGGCAGCACCGGCGCGGAGAACCGGGCCGACATGCCGCCGAAGCGCGCCGGGTCGGAGTCGCACACCGCGTGCAGGAGGGCGCGCCCGGTGAAGCCGTAGGTGCACAGGCCGTGCAGGATCGGGCGGTCCAACCCCGCCTGGCGGGCCAGCCACGGGTCGGAGTGCAGCGGGTTGCGATCCCCGGACAGCCGGTAGAGCAGCGCCTGGTCCGGGCGCGTGGGGTAGGCGACCACCGAGTCCGCCGGCCGCTCGGGCACCGACCAGGGCGTGCTCGGGCCCCGGTCACCACCGAAGCCGCCCTCGCCGCGGACGAAGATCGTGGCGCTGGTGTCGTACAGCGGCGCGTCCGTCGCCGCGTCCCGCGCCCGCGTCTCCATGACGATCAGCGCGTCGCGGCCCTTGTCGTACATGCCGCTGATCGACGAGGTGAGCCGCACGCTGCCTTCGACGGGCAGGGTGCCGTGCAGGGTCACCGACTGCTCGGCGTGCAGGATCGCCTGCAGCGGGAAGTCGCCCAGGGACGGCGCAGCGCCCGACCCCTGCCCGTTCAGCCCGCCGGCGACCACGGCGAAGGTCGGGAGCACCCGCTGCGGCACGTCGTGGCTGTTCTCGGTGGTGAACTCGAGCTCGTCGAGCGGGTCGAGCGCACCGGCGCCGACGCCGAGCGCGTAGACCAGCGCGTCCTTCGAGGTCCACGAGCCGACCCCGGCGTCCCACTCCTGGCCGACGGCGTCCAGGTTCAGCGGCACCTCATCCCTCCTGCGGCTGGACGTAGCCGCTGATGTCGGGGGTGGGAGCGGCCTTCGCGACGAGGTCGGACACGACCTCGCCGAGCGCGGCGGGATCCCACGGCTCGTCGCGCAGGATCTCGGCACCGATCCGCCACGACTCGACGAGCGCGACCCGGTTGCCGCGGACGTCGAAGATCCGGCCGGTCACCGCCGCGCTCTGCGGGCTGGCCAGCCACACGACGACGGGGGAGACGAAGCCGGGGTCGAACTTCGCGACGAACTCCGCGGGCGGCTCGTCGGTCATCAGCGCCAGGACCAGCCGGGTCGCGGCGGTCGGCGCGATCGTGTTCACGGTGACGCCGTACCGGGCCAGCTCCTGCGCGGCGCCCAGGGTGAAGGAGGCGATCCCGCCCTTGGCGGCGATGTAGTTGGTCTGGCCGAAGTTGCCGTAGAGCCCCACCGGCGAGGTGGTGCAGATGATCCGGCCGTCGACCCCGGCGCCGGTGGACTTGGCCCGGTCCCGCCAGTAGGCGGCGGCCGCGCGGGACGGCGCGAACGTGCCCCGCAGGTGCACCCGCACCACGCTGTCCCAGTCCTCGTCGCTCATGCCGGCCAGGGTGCGGTCGCGCAGGATCCCGGCGTTGTTCACCAGGACGTCGAGGCCGCCGAACGTGTCGATCGCCAGCCGCACCACCTCCCGCGCGCCGTCGGAGTCGGCCACGTCGTGCCCACTGGCGACGGCCTCGCCGCCGGCCGCGCGGATCTCCTCGGCGACGGCCTCGGCCACGGCCGGGTCGCTGCCCGTGCCGTCGGGGCCGCCGCCCAGGTCGTTGACCACGACGCGGGCGCCGTGCCGGGCCAGCTCCAGGGCGTGCGAACGGCCGAGGCCGCGGCCGCCGCCGGTGACGACGGCCACGCGGCCCTCGCAGATCTTCTCCACGGGAAGTCCTCTCAGAGCAGTCATGCCGAGATTTCCGCATGCCATTCTTGATGTCAAGAACGGCATTACTGACGCCGGCCCGCGGGGGTCGGTGCGTCGTCGTCCGTCACGCGGACCGGGTGAGGAGCAGGCAGCCGGCCAGCGGGCCGCCGCCGTTGCCGACGGCCGCCACCTCGGGCCGGCCGGGCACCTGGCGCTCGCCCGCCTCGCCGCGCAGCTGGAGCACGGCCTCGTGCAGGAACCCGTACCCGTGCAGCCGGCCGCCCGACAGCTGGCCGCCCGCCGTGTTCAGCGGCAGCGGACCGTCGAGAGCGATGCGGCCGCCGCCCTCGATGAAGGGGCCGCTCTCCCCGTGCCCGCAGAAGCCGAGGGCCTCCAGCCAGGACATGGCCAGCCAGCTGAACCCGTCGTACAGCTGGGCGACGTCGACGTCGGCCGGCCGCAGGTCGGTCCGCGACCACATGTGCGCGGCGGCCGACCGGGCCGGCATCGTCGTGAGGTCGTCCCACATCTCCCACGACGGGCGCCCGCGCAGCGCGGTGCCGACCGCCTCGATGCGCGCCACCGGGTGGTCGACGTCGCGGGCGTGCTCGGCGGCGGAGACGATCACGGCCGTGGAGCCGTCGACCGGGATGTCGCAGTCGTAGAGCCGGAAAGGCGTGGAGATCATCCGCGAGTCGAGGTAGTCCTCGAGGGTCAGCGGCGCGGTGAACACCGCCTTCGGGTTGAGCGCGGCGTTGCGCCGGGCGTTCAGCGCGATCTGGGCCATCTGCTCCGAGGTCGTGCCGAACTCGTGCATGTGCCGCTGCGTGTACATCGCCAGGTGGTTGGCGGCCGACAGCAGCCGGAACGGCGTCGTCCACTGCTGGGCCCCCGACGCGATCGGCGTCCCCGCGCCGATGCCGGGCCGCCGGCCGGTGCCCTGCGCCGTCGACTCGGTGACGGTGCGGTAGACGAGGACGTGCCGGGCCAGGCCGGCGGACACCGCCATCACCGCGTTGACCACCGCCTGGACCTGCGCCGGGCCCTCCATGCCGCCGCTGTGCCAGTTCAGCTCCAGCCGGAGCGCGTCCTGCACCGCGGGGGTGCCGGGGCCGGAGAACCCCGGGTAGACACCCGTGCCCCCCGGGTAGGTGGACAGGCCGTCGATGTCGGCGACGGTCAGCCCGGCGTCGGCGATCGCCTCCAGCGCGGCGTCGATGGTGAGCTCCAGCCCGTCGCGACCGAGCCGCCGGCCGACCGCCGACTGGCCGATCCCGGAGATGACGGCCGCGGCCTCGAAGCCGCTCACGCGGCCACCGGCCGGAACAGCGGCAGGAAGACCGGGTCGTGGTCCTCGAAGACCACCTCGACCGGCATGCCCACCCGGACGTCGGAGGGGTCCACGCCGACGACGTTGGTCAGCAGCCGCACCTCGGGTTGCTCCTCGAGCTCGACGAGGCCGATCACGTACAGGTCGCCGACGCCGTCCCACGGCTGGTGGTTGACCGTGAACGAGTAGAGCGTGCCGCGGCCGCTGACGGGGGTCGGCGAGGTCTCCCGGCCCTGGCAGGCGGGGCAGTACCCGACCGGTGGATGGATCAGGTAGCCGCACGCGTCGCAGCCGAGGAGCCGCAGTACGCCGTCCCGCCCCGACGTCCAGAAGAAGCCGCTGAGCTCCTCGGTGGTCGGCATGACGCGGACGACGGCCGGGGGCGGCGCGCCCTCGGTAGAAGAACGTTCTGACGTGCGTTCCATGCCGCGAGAATTGCATGGCAGGGTGATCCGCGACACCCTTCGACCTGGAGCGGCCCGATGCTGAGCGAGCACATCGACGGTCACGTGTCCTCGCTGCGACTCGAGCGGCCGGAGCGGCTGAACTCCTTCACCGCCGCGGACTACCGCGATCTCCGCCTGGCCCTCGAGCGGGCGCGGGCCGACGTCGGCGTCCGGGTGGTCGTGCTGACCGGCGCCGGTCGGGCGTTCTCCTCCGGAGCGGACCGGTCGCTGCTGGACCCGGCGGGCGGCGCGGCGCGAGAGGGGGCGGCGGCGGAGTTCGACGCGCTGCTCGCCACGCTGCGGAGCTTCGAGAAGCCACTGCTGGGCGCGGTGAACGGGCTTGCCGTCGGTGTCGGCTGCACCCTGCTGCTCTACTGCGACCTCCTCCTCGCCGCCGCCTCGGCCCGGTTCCGGCTGCCCTTCACGGCTCTGGGGCTCGTCCCGGAGGCCGGGAGCAGCGCGCTCCTGCCCGCTCGCGTGCGCTGGGACGCGGCGATGTGGGCGATGCTCTCCAGCGAGTGGTTCGACGCCGACGAGGCGCGCGAGATGGGCCTGGTGTGGCGCGTCGTCCCGGACGCCTCGCTGGTCGACCGCACGACGACCGTCGCCACTACGCTCGCTGCGCTCGATCCCGGCGCCGTGGTCGCGACCAAGCGCCTCCTCACGGCCGGTCGTGCCGATGTCGCGCAGCGGGCCGCCGAGCGGGAGATGGCGGCGATGCGCCCCCTGTCCGGGCGGCCCGGCGGGATGGCGCCGACCCCGCCGCCCGATGCTCCGGGCCCTCCGCCGTAACGCCGTTCTTGACAGTCAGAACGTCCTGCGGAAACGTCGGCCGGGTCGTGACCCCGGAGCGGAGAGGTGGCCCCATGTCGCGGGACGCCGCGTCCGACCCGCGCACGCCCTCGGCCGGGCCGCTGTCCGGCGTCCGGGTCCTCGAGGTCTCCCGGGGCCGGCCCGCCCGCATCGCCGGGATGCTGCTCGCCGACCTGGGGGCGGACGTCGTCCGCCGGCTCGACCCGGACGCGGCGCCGGAGCCGGTGAGCCCGGCGGCGGTGTGCTGGGACCGGGGCAAGCGGATCTCGCCGATCGCCGCCCACGACGTCGCCGGGGCCGCGGGGCAGGCCGACGTGGTCCTCGTGGACGAGACGCCCTCGTCGCTGCCGGCCCGGGGGTGGGACGCCGACACCCTGCGCGCGGGGCATCCGGAGCTCGCGCACGTCTGGCTGCCGCCCTACGGGGAGCGCGGCGAGTGGTGCGACCTGCCGGAGGATCCGCTGCTGCTTGCCGCCCTCGGCGGGCTGGCCCAGCTCTACCCGGCCGACGACGACAGCCCGGTCGCCCCGGTCGTCGCCGGGCTCACCCACCTGCACGGAGCGATCGGTGCCGCAGCGGCGGTGGCGGCGCTGCTCGGCCGGGAACGCGACGGCGTCGCCCAGCCGTGCGTGGTCACGGGCCTGCACGCCGCGGCCGTCCTGGTGGGCACGACGTACACGGAGCTGAACGGCGACCTGCCCTTCACGGCCAGCCGCTCGTCGACGGGTATCCCGAACTGGCGGATCTACCGGTGCGCCGACGGGCTGGGTGTCTTCCTGGCGGCCCTGACCCCCGAGCTGTTCTTCCGGGCGCTCGAGGCGCTGGGCCGGCTCGACGTGATGGCGCTGCCCGAGGTCGCCGGCGACTTCCAGGCCGTCGCGGACGTCGGCCGCGGGTGCCGGAGGGTGACCGCCGAGCTGGAGCCGGTGTTCGCCTCGCAGCCCAGCGGATACTGGCTCGCCCGGTTCGCCGAGGCCCGGGTGCCGTGCACCACCGTGGGGACCCGGGCCGAGTGGGCGGCGGGTCCGATCGTCCGGGAGAACGGCGGCCTGCGCGTCCTGCCGCACCCCGTGCTGGGCGCCGTCACCGTGCCGGACGTCCCGGTGACGTTCTCCGGCACGCCGGCCGCGGTGCGCGGGGTGGCCCGGCCGGTCCCGACGGACCCGCGCGGCCCGTGGCCGCCGGCGGATCCCGACACCACGGCCGACACCCCGGCCAGCGCCCCGGCCGGCGCCCCCGCCGGCCTCCGCCTGCCTCTGGAGGGCGTCACCGTCGTCGACGCCGCGTCGTTCGTGGCGGCACCGATGGTGTCCACCCTGCTGGCCGACTTCGGCGCGGACGTCGTGCGGATCGAGCCCCCGGGCGGCGACACCTACCGCGCCTACCAGCTCTCCTTCCTCGCGGTGAACCAGCGCAAGCGTGCCGTGGTCCTCGACCTGAAGGCCCCCGACGGCGTGCGCGCGCTGCACACCCTCCTGGCCCGGGCCGACGTCCTCGTCGAGAACCTGCGCCCGAGGGCGGTGGCCGCGCTCGACCTGGGGGAGGGCGACGCGGCCCGCTTCCCGCGGCTGGTGCACTGCAACGTGTCCGCCTTCGGCCACGCCGAGGCCTTCGCCGACCTCCCCGGGTTCGACCCGATCGTGCAGGCGCTCAGCGGCATGGCCGACGCCCAGGGCGGCGACGGCGGGCCGGTCGTCTGCAGCGCCCCGCTCAACGACGTCACCACCGGTGCCCTGGGCGCACTGGGCAGCCTCGCCGCGCTCTACTCCCGCCGGATCGGTGGCCGGGGCCAGCGGGTGTGGGTCTCGCTGGCCGCCTCCGCGACCTTCGTCCAGTCGGCCGAGTTCACCACCTGGGTCGGCTCGCCTCCCCCGCTCCGCGGGGGCCGGCTGTTCCGCGGTCCCGACGAGGGGCACCGCTACTACGCGTGCGCCGACGGGTGGGTCGCGGTGGCGGCGCCGGAGGGCGCCGGCACCGCCCGGATGGCCGAGGCGCTGGACGTCGACTCCCCGGCCGGCGCGGCGACCGTGCTGCGGGGCCACACCGTGGCGTCCGCGACCGCGCTGCTCGGCGGCCAGGGGGTCCCGGCCTGCCGGGTGGTGCCGCACCGGCTGCCGCTGCGCGACCCGTTCTGGGTCGACAACGGCGTCAGCCACCTCGTCGACCTGCCCCCGCACGGGGTCGCCCGGGTGGTCGACGCGCACTCGCGGTGGCCCGCCGCCCCCGCCCCGCGGGCGGGCCGGTACGCCGCGCCCGGCGCGGACAACGAGACCGTGTTCGAGCAGGAGGAGTCGTCATGACCGCAGGATCGGCCGACGCACGTCGGCGGCACGGAACGGGGCCCGCCGCCCCGTCCGACGGGGGGCGCTGAGGTGGGGTACGCCGACACGGTCTTCGACCTCACCGGCCGGGTCGCCGTGGTCACCGGGGGCAGCAAGGGGCTGGGGCGCGAGATGTCGCTGGCGCTGGCCCGCTGCGGTGCCGACGTGGTCGTGGCCAGCCGCACCCTGGAGAGCTGCCTGGAGGTGGCCGAGGAGATCGAGCGCAGCACGGGCCGGGCCGCCCTGCCCTACGCCGTGCACGTGGGGCGCTGGGACCAGCTGCCCGGGCTGGTCGACGCGGCCTACGAGCGCTTCGGCAAGGTCGACGTCCTGATCAACAACGCCGGCATGTCACCGGTCTACGAGTCGCTGGACGACGTCTCCGAGCGGATGTTCGACGCGGTGGTCAACCTCAACCTCAAGGGGCCGTTCCGGCTCACCGCGCTGATCGGTTCGCGGATGGTCGCCGCCGGCCGGGGCTCGATCATCAACGTGAGCTCGACCGGGTCCATCCGCCCGAACGCGGCGATCGTGCCCTACGCGGCAGCGAAGGCCGGGCTCAACTCGCTGACCGACTCCTTCGCGCTCGCGCTCGGCCCGACCGTGCGGGTGAACACGCTGATGGCGGGCCCGTTCGCCACGGGACCGCATCTCGAGTGGGCCGAGCACACGGGCACCGGCGACGGCATCTTCCCCGACCACGCCCTGCAGCGCGCCGGTTCCCCGGCGGAGGTCGTCGGGGCGGCGCTGTTCCTGGCGTCCGACGCGTCGTCCTACACCACCGGGGCCACCGTGCGGGTCGACGGCGGGATCCCCTGACGGCCCGGACGCCGACCGCACCGGCCCGCACCCCCTCGCGGGGGCGCGGGCCGCTGCGGGTCCGGGGGTCAGCGGCCGTTCGTGGTCGCGGTCTGCTCGCGCTGCATCTTCCGCATCTGGGCCATGATCTCGGGGTGATCGCCGTGCAGCGCCTTCGGCGTGGTGTCGACGTCGGTGGCCAGGGCCCGTAGCGCCCCGACCGTCGCCTGCTCCTTGGGCAGGTGCTCGAACGGGTCGAACCGGTAGAACGCGCAGGCGTTCTCCCACGTGATCTTGTTGATCTCGTCGTCGGGCAGCCCCACCTCGACGAGGGACTTCATCAGGATCTCCGGCGACTGCGGCCAGGTCGCGTCGGAGTGCGGGTAGTCGCACTCCCAGGCGATGTTCTCCACCCCGATGTGGTGCCGGGTCTCCAGGCCCACGGTGTCCTCGATGAAGCAGGTGAGGACCCGCTCGCGGAACACCTGGCTGGGGAGCTTGTCCCCGAAGTCCTGACCGGTCCAGGTGTGGTGCTTCTGGTAGGTGATGTCCGCCCGCTCCAGCCAGTACGGCACCCAGCCGATGCCGGCCTCTGCCAGCGAGAAGCGCAGGGTCGGGAACTTGCGCAGGATCGGCGACCAGAGCAGTTCGCTGGCGAAGATGCCGGTGGCGAACGGCATCGTGTGGATCAGGACGTCGAACGGCGCGCGCGGCATGAAGTTCGGCGCCGAGCCGAAGTGGAACACCATCGCGGTGTCGGACTCCTCGCACGCGCGGTACGCCTCGTCCCACTCGTCGCCGTGGATGTCGGGCATGCCGTTGAACCGGTGCGGCTCGGGGTGGAACGAGACGGCGTGGCAGCCCTTCGCGGCGACCCGCCGGATCTCCTCGGCCATGAATTCCGGGCCGACGGCGAACCCGGACAGCGCCAGCGGGATGAACCGGCCGGGGTGCGAGCCGCACCACTCGTCGATGTGCCAGTCGTTGTAGGCGCGCAGGATCGCGGCGGAGAACTCCTTGTCGTCGTTCGTGACGAAGAACTGGCCACCCAGCCCGGGCCACGAGGAGAAGTTCAGGCTGGCCAGGATCCCGTTGGCGTTCATGTCGCGGACCCGCTCGTGCACGTCGTAGGCGCCCGGCCGCACCTCCTCGAAGGTGTCGGGGTCGCGCCCCCAGTCCTCCTTGGGCCGGCCGGCCACGGCGTTCAGCCCGAACGTGCGGATCTCCTGGCCCTCGATCAGCCAGGCGTCGGTGCCGTCGGGACGGCGGATGACCCGGGGAGCGCGGTCCTTGAAGCGCGCGGGCACGTGGTCGCGGATGTAGTCGGTCATCGACGGCGGCTCGACGATGTGGTCGTCGACGCTCACCAGGATCAGGTCGTCCATGTTCATGGGGCTCTCCCTCGAGCGCGGGATTCCGGAGCGAGTGGTCACCGGGTGGTGGGGGCGGATCTGCCCGTTCCCCGGCCGGGGGTGGTGCGGTCGGGCGGCGCGGGGCTCGCCGCTGGGGTGGTCGGGGCCCCATGCTGCCATCGCCGAGTGGGCTGTAACACAATTACGCGATCCCAGAGTAGGCATCTGGCATTCCCGCAGGCAATGCCTCCCTCGTCGGAGGGGTGCGGGCAGGGGCGCGGAACGCCGGGCCGCCCGGCGGCGTTCGCCTGGTGACACCGATCGACCGAGGGGCTGTCATGGACTACCTGCGCCGTCTGCAGATGGAGCGGCCCGTGCTCTTCTGGGTCGTCGTCGCCCTGGGCATCTGGCTGGGCTTCCAGCTCGTGCTCTTCGTCGCCTCCGTCCTCCTGGGCGGGTTCGGCCTGCCGAGCTGGGTGCCGCTGGTCGTCGTCCTGGGCGTCCTCGTCGTCGTGGCCCGCAAGCAGCAGCGCCTGTAGCCGGGCTCGGTCCCCGCCCGCCCCCGGGTTACCTTGCGGCGGTGCCCGACCTCTTCGCCCCGCTGACGTTCCCGCGCGGCCGCCCCATGCCCAACCGGCTGGCGCTGGCGCCGCTGACCAACCGGCAGAGCCACGACGACGGCCGGCTGTCCGAGGCCGAGCGCGCCTGGCTGGTGCGCCGCGCCCGGGGCGGTTTCGGGCTCACGATGACCTGCGCCTCGCACGTGCAGCCCAGCGGCCAGGGCTTCGGCGGGCAGCTGGCGATCCACTCCGACGACTTCCTCGACGGGCTGACCTCCCTCGCCGCGGACCTGCGCGCGACCGGCACGCTCGGCGTCGTCCAGTTGCACCACGCCGGCGCGCGGGCCGACCGCGAGCTCGTCGCCGACCGCGTCTCCGCCTCCGAGGTGGAGGGCGCCCGCGCGCTGGAGCTCGACGAGGTCCACCGGCTGCGCGAGGACTTCGTCGCCGCGGCGGTGCGGGCCGAGCGGGCGGGCTTCGACGGCGTGGAGGTGCACGGCGCGCACGGCTACGTGCTCACCCAGTTCCTCTCCGCGGAGACCAACCAGCGCACCGACGCCTACGGCGGTTCCCCGGAGAACCGCGCCCGCCTGCTGCTCGAGGTGCTGGCGGGCATCCGGGCGGCGTGCGGGCCGGACTTCCAGCTCGGCCTGCGGCTGTCGGTGGAGCGGTTCGGCCTGCGCACCCTCGAGATGCGCGAGCTCGCTGCCGAGCTGTTCGGCCGCGGCGAGCTGGACTACCTGGACCTGTCGCTGTGGGACGTCACCAAGTACTCGGTCGACGACGACGCCCAGGATCAGCCGCTGCTGGAGTTGTTCGCCGAGCTGCCCCGGGGTGGGACCCGGCTCGGCGCCGCGGGGAAGGTGCGGACGCCGGCCGACGCCGCGGCGGTCCTCGAGCGCGGCGCGGACTTCGCGTTCGTCGGCCGCGCCGCGATCCTGCACGGGGAGTACGCGCAACTCGCCCGCGACGCCGACTGGGAGCCGGTGCCGATGCCGGTGGACGTCGCGCACGTCGCCGGGCAGGACGTCTCGCCGGCCTTCGTCGACTACCTCCGGACCTTCCGCGGGTTCCTCGCCCCGTAGCGCGCTACCGGCGCCGCAGCGGCCGGCACGACGCCGGCCCCCGGTCCGCGAGCGCCGCCCGCAGCCGCGCCGCGGAATGCCGGTGCTGCCGGGCACGGTCGTGCAGCAGGCGGGCCAGGACGGCGTTGCCGCAGGCGTCGGCCCGGCTGTCCAGCGACGCCGCCGTCTGGAGGTGGACGTCGACCACCTGGAGCTGCTCGAGCAGTTCCCGGCGCTCCTCCATGGAGGTCTGCGCCGACCAGGCGGCCACCGGGTACGCCGCGGGGTCGTGCGCGGGGTCGTGGCGGGGACTCGGGATGCCTCTGTCGACGGTCACTGGCGGGTGCTCCTCGGTGTCGGGATCGGCCTCTCACCGGAGGAGACGCACCGCGCGCCCCGGGATGACGTGGATCCCGGCACGCCGGTCCGGGCGGGGTCAGGCGCCGACGTAGTCGGCCAGGTGCTGCCCGGTCAGCGTCGAGCGGGCGGCGACGAGGTCGGCGGGGGTGCCCTCGAAGACGATCCGGCCGCCGTCGTGCCCGGCGCCGGGACCGAGGTCGATGATCCAGTCGGCGTGCGCCATGACCGCCTGGTGGTGCTCGATCACGATCACCGACTTCCCGGAGTCCACCAGCCGGTCGAGCAGGCCCAGCAGGTTCTCGACGTCGGCCAGGTGCAGGCCGGTGGTGGGCTCGTCGAGGACGTACACGTCGCCCTTGTCGGCCATCTGCGTCGCCAGCTTCAGGCGCTGCCGCTCGCCACCGGAGAGCGTGGTGAGCGGCTGCCCGAGGGTGAGGTAGCCGAGCCCGACGTCGGCCAACCGGTCGAGGATCGTGTGCGCCGCCGGCGTCCTCGCCTCGCCGGACGCGAAGAAGTCGCGCGCCTGCGCGACCGACATCGCCAGTACCTCGGCGATGTTCCGGCCGCCCAGCGTGTACTCCAGCACCGCGGCCTGGAACCGCCGGCCCTCGCACTCCTCGCACGGGGACTCGACGGTCGCCATGACCCCCAGCTCGGTGTAGATCACGCCGGCGCCGTTGCAGGTGGAGCAGGCGCCCTCGGAGTTGGAGCTGAACAGGGCCGGCTTCACGCCGTTGGCCTTCGCGAACGCCTTGCGGATGGGCTCCAGCAGCCCGGTGTAGGTCGCCGGGTTGCTCCGCCGGGACCCGCGGATCGCGGCCTGGTCGACCACGACCACGCCGTCGCGGCCCACGATCGAGCCGGTACTCGTCCTTCTCTCGCCTCCGCGAGCGTCGCCGACGAGCGAGCTCTTCCCGGATCCCGCCACGCCCGTGAGGACGCACAGCACCCCCAGCGGGACGTCGACGTCGACGTCGCGCAGGTTGTTCGTCGACGCCCCGCGGACCTCCAGCGCACCGGTCGACGTCCGCACCGAGTCCTTCGGCCGCGCCCGGTCGTCGAGGTGGCGGCCGGTGGTCGTGTCGCTGGCCCGCAGCCCGTCCACGGAACCCTCGAAGCAGACGACGCCCCCTCCCGAGCCGGCGCCGGGGCCGAGGTCGACCACGTGGTCGGCGATCGCGATGGTCTCCGGCTTGTGCTCGACGACGAGGACCGTGTTGCCCTTGTCCCGCAACTGCAGGAGGAGGCCGTTCATCCGCTGGATGTCGTGCGGGTGCAGGCCGATCGTGGGCTCGTCGAAGACGTAGGTGACGTCGGTGAGGGACGAGCCGAGGTGCCGGATCATCTTGGTGCGCTGCGCCTCGCCGCCGGACAGGGTGCCGGCGGGCCGGTCGAGGGAGAGGTAGCCCAGCCCGATCTCGGAGAACGAGTCGAGCAGGTGCTGCAGCCCGGCCAGCAGCGGCGCCACCGAGGGCTCGCGCAGCTCGCGGACCCAGTCGGCGAGGTCGCTGATCTGCATCGCGCAGAGGTCGGCGATGTTCTTTCCCGCGATCCGCGAGGACCGGGCCTCGGGGGTGAGCCGCGTGCCCTCGCACTCCGGGCAGCGCTGGAACGTGATCACGCGCTCCACGAAGGCACGGATGTGCGGCTGCATCGCGTCGACGTCCTTGGAGAGCATCGACTTCTGGATCTTGGGGATGACGCCCTCGTAGGTGAGGTTGATGCCCTCGACCTTGATCTTCGTCGGCTCCTTGTAGAGAAGGTCGTGCAGCTCCTTCTTCGTGAACTTCGCGATCGGCTTGTCCATGTCGAAGCCGAAACCGCTGAAGATCCGGCCGTACCAGCCGTCCATGCTGAACCCGGGGACCGTGAGCGCCCCCTCCGCCAGCGACTTGCTCTCGTCGTAGAGCGCCGCGAGGTCGAAGTCGGAGACCGAGCCCATCCCCTCGCAGCGGGGGCACATGCCGCCCAGGTAGACGACCTCGCGCACCACGTTCTTCTCGACCCGGCCGCCGGCCTTCTCCGTGCTCATCACCCCGCTGGCCTTGCGGGTCGGGACGTTGAAGGAGAAGGCCGTGGGTGGGCCGATGTGCGGCGTGCCGAGCCGGCTGAACAGGATCCGCAGCATCGCGTGGGCGTCGGTGGCGGTGCCGACGGTCGACCGGGGGTTCGCGCCCAGCCGCTCCTGGTCGACGATGATCGCCGTCGTCAGGCCGTCGAGGACGTCGACGTCGGGCCGCGCGAGGGTCGGCATGAAGCCCTGGACGAACGCGCTGTAGGTCTCGTTGATCAGCCGCTGCGACTCCGCCGCGATCGTGCCGAACACCAGCGAGCTCTTGCCCGATCCGGAGACGCCGGTGAAGACGGTCAGTCGGCGCTTGGGCACCTCGAGGCTGATGTCGCGGAGGTTGTTCACCCGCGCACCGACCACGCGGATCAGGTCGTGGTCGTCGGCGGGGTGCTCGCCGGCGGCGGGATGGGCGTCGGTCGTCAGGGAGCTGCTCACCGGACCTCCTGGATGCGGACCATGTTCCCCGCGGGATCGCGGAAGGCGCAGTCGCGGACGCCGTAGGGCTGGTCGACCGGCTCCTGCACGACCTCGGCGCCGCGAGCCTGCATCCGCTCGAAGGTCGCGTCGAGGTCCGAGGTCGCCAGGATGACGCCGGCGTAGGTGCCCTTGGCCATCATCTCGGCGATGGTCCGGCGCTCCTCGTCGGTGACGCCGGGGTCGGCGGCCGGCGGCTGCAGGACGACGGAGGGGCCGCTCCCGCCGGCGGGCCCGACGGTGATCCAGCGCATCGGGCCCGCGCCCACGTCGAGGCGGACCTCGAAGCCGACGGTGTCCCGGTAGAAGGCCAGCGAGGCCTCCGGGTCGTCGGTGGGGAGGAAGGTCTGGTGGATGGTGACGTCCGTGGTGGTGTCCATGGCGATCACGCTAGGGAGGGCTCGGGGGCGCGGGCTTCTCGATTCCTGACCGGTCGGGTGACCTGCTTGGCCACGCACGGCGGCAGCCCCGGCGCGCCAGCGGCCGCCTGCCGCCGGTAGGCGCTGGGCGGCATGCCGACGAGCTCGGTGAAGCGCGTGCTGAAGGTGCCGAGGGACGAGCAGCCGACCGCGAAGCAGACCTCGGTGACGGTCAGGTCGCCCCGGCGCAGCAGCGCCATCGCGCGCTCGATGCGCCGCGTCATGAGGTAGGAGTACGGCGACTCGCCGTAGGCCGCGCGGAACTGGCGGCTGAGGTGGCCGGCGGACATGTGCACGCCGCGGGCCAGCGCCTCGACGTCCAGCGGCTGGGCGTACTCCCGGTCGATCCGGTCGCGCACGCGCCGCAGCCGCACGAGGTCGCGCAGGCGCTCCTCCTCGGCGGATCTGCTGGTCACCTGCGGCATCCTGCCGCGTCCCTCGACGGACGACGAGCACCCGCGCCGCCCCGCGCCGGCGCCGAGGTCGCCCGATCTGCCGACACGCGGTTCGTATCGATTGACATTCGATAGGAAGAACCCGAAGCTCGATGCATGTCGCGGATGAATCGAGTGGTCCTGCCGCTCCGGATCCTGCTCGTGCTGGTGCTCCTGGCGCTGCTGGCCGCGCAGATCTGGGCGCTGCCCGAGATGGTGCCCGACCTGGCGGACCCGACCCTCGAGCGGCGGTTCATGCGGGCGGCGATGCTGACGATCTCGGTGCTGGGGCTCGTCTGCGTGCAGGCCGTCGTCGTGTGCACGTGGAAGCTGCTGACCCTCGTGACCGACGACCGGATCTTCAGCGCCGACGCGCTGCCGTGGGTCGACGCGATCGTGTGGGCGATCGGCGCGGGCTGGCTGATGCTGGCCGGCACCTTCGTCTGCTCGTACTACTTCATCGTCGACGAGGTCAGCGACGACCCGGCGCTGCCGGCGCTGCTGCTGGTCCTGCTGCTCATCGGCGCCGTCGTCGGCCTGCTCATGGTCATCATGCGGGCGCTGCTGCGGCAGGCGACCACGCTGCGCACCGACATGGAAGCGGTCATCTGATGGCCATCGTCGTCCGCATCGACGTCGAGCTGGCCCGGCGCAAGATGAGCGTCGGCGAGTTCGCCGAACGCGTCGGGCTCACCCCGGCCAACGTGGCGGTGCTGAAGAACGGCAGGGCCAAGGCCGTCCGCTTCAGCACGCTGGAGGCGATGTGCCGGGTGCTGGAGTGCCAGCCCGGGGACCTGCTCGAGTGGGTGCCCGACGCCGGCGCCGACGGCGTTCCCGCCGCCGCGCACGAGGCGCACCGGTGATCCGGATCCGCGGGCTCACGAAGCGGTACGGCACGGTGCTGGCGGTCGACGACCTGAGCTTCGACGTCGAGCCGGGCGCGGTGACCGGGTTCCTCGGGCCCAACGGCGCCGGCAAGTCCACGACGATGCGGATGGTGCTGGGGCTGGACCGGCCGACCGCGGGCGAGGCGCTGGTCGACGGCCGGCCGTTCGCGACGCTCGCCGAGCCGCTGCGCCGGGTGGGCGCCCTCCTCGACCCGGGGGCGCTGCATCCGGGCCGCACCGGCCGCAGCCACCTGCTGGTGGCGGCCCGCACCTCCGGCATCCCTCTCCGCCGGGTCGAGGAGGTCCTCGACGAGGTCGGCCTCGGCGGTGCCGCCCGGCGCCGCGTGAAGGGCTACTCCCTGGGGATGCGCCAGCGGCTGGGCATCGCGGCGGCGCTGCTCGGTGACCCCCGGGTCCTGCTGTTCGACGAGCCGGTCAACGGCCTGGACCTGGACGGCGTCCGGTGGATCCGCGGCCTGCTCCGCCGCCTGGCCGACGAGGGGCGGACGGTGCTGGTCTCCAGCCACCTGCTCGGCGAGGTCCAGCAGATCGCCGACCGACTGGTCGTCATCGGCCGGGGCCGCCTCATCGCCGACGCTACGACCGAGGAGATCCTCGGCGGCCTGGGGCGCCCGCAGGTACGGGTCCGCGGCGCGCGGGCCGACGACCTCGCGGCCGCGCTGCGGCGGCCGGGCCTCACGGTGGCGCCGGGTGGCGACGGCGACCTGCTGGTCGAGGGCGCCACGGCCGAGGAGGTGGGTGCGCTGGCCCACGCCGCCGACGTCCCCCTGTGGCACCTGTCCGACGTCCGCCCGTCCCTGGAGCAGGCCTACCTGGAGCTGACCGGGGTCGCCACCGAGTTCGTCACCACCGCGCCCGCGCCGGTCCGGACGGCGGAGCCGGCGCGGTGACGGCCCTGCCGATCGACGCCCGCCCGGTCTCCGGCGGACGGGTGCTCGCCCGCACGTGCGCCGCCGAGTGGACGCGGCTGTGGACCGTCGCCGCGACGTGGTGGTTCCTGGCCGCCGCTGCGGTCGTCTGCACCGGCATCGGCGTCGCGGCCGGGTCCGAGGCGGCCGCCGACCCGGCGGAGGAGCTCACGGCCTGGGGGGTGATCGCCTTCGCCGTCGTCCCCGCGCAGTTCGCCCTCCTGGCCCTCGCGCTCACCGCCGGGACCGCCGACCACACCACGGGCGGGATCGTGCCCACCCTGCAGTGGACGCCGCGCCGTCCCGTCCTCCTCGGTGCCCGCGTGCTCGTCGTGGTCGGCACCACCGCGGGCCTCGGCGTGCTCGTGGCGGGAGCGGCCGCGCTCGCGGTCGGGGCGGTGCACGGCCCCGCGCTGGGGCTGCCGGCGGGGGAGGGCGGCACGCTGCTGGCCACGGTCGCCCTCGTCGTCGGCGCCGGGGCCGGCCTCGCGCTCGGGCTGGCCCTGCTGCTGCGCTCGACCGCGGGTGCGCTCGTCGCCGTCGTCCTGCTGGAGTTCGTCCTGCCGCTGTTCCTGGGCAACGCCGGCTTCGCGTGGGCCAGGGCGCTGGCCGAGTGGCTGCCCGGCTCCTCCGCCGTGTTCCTGCTGACCGGCGAGCCCGCGCAGCTGTCGACGGCGGAGGCGGTGCCGGTCGTGCTCGGCTGGGCCGCCGGCGCCCTGGTCCTCGGCGGGCTGCGGCTCCTGCGCGGCGACGCGGACCGCTGACGTCCGACGCCCCGCGGATCGCCTACCCGCCGCCACCGACGCCGCCCGGGGCCGCGACATGCCGCGGCGCGGCCGCCGGCCGGCGTGACCGCGGCCCTCCGGGGCCCCGCCACGCTCGTGACCAGTGCGGATGTCGACAAGACGGCGGCGGCTGGGGCGGGTCGTCGACCGCGCCGGCGGCCTGCACAACGAATGGGTGACGGCGCCTGCGGTGCCGTGTCCGACACGCGTGTCCGGCGGTGCGCGGACCCCAGTATTCGTCCTGTCCGCGGCACTTCCCCGGCCGCGACGGACGCCCTCGAGGAGCCCCGCGTGAACGCGCCCCCAGCACTGGCAACCCCACCACCACGACTCGTCGACGCCGACGAGCAGACGGGGCTGACCGCGCTGCTGGAACTGTTCTCGGCAGAGGACCCGGCGCCCGGTACGACACCCGCGGTGCGGCGACCGGTCGGTCCCGCGCTGCGGACCACGGGTGCCCGCGCAGTGGCCTGGACCCGCGCGTCGTCGCAGCGCGCCGCCTCGTGGGGCGCCGGCCCGCAGGGAGCCTGGCGTGCCTGGTGAGACCGTCGTCCTGCTCTGGCCCGCGGTGACGCTGGCCGGCTTCTTCGTGCTCGCGGCGCTGGTCGTCGCGCTGGGGACCCGCTCCACCGCGCTCTACGAGTTCGAGCGCAACGCCGTGCAGGCGCAGCGGCAGCGCGCCGCCGTCGCCGTCCCGGCTGCCGACGCCCTGGCCGCCACCGTGGTCGACACCGTCGCCCTCACCGGCGGGCACCTGCCCGCCGAGCCCGCCGAGGCCGCGGCGGAGGCCCGTGCCGGGTCCGCCGGCACCGTCGGGATCGCCACCCACCCCGCCGGCAAGCGCCTCGGCGAGGCGGGATCGCCGCCGGCCTGGTGGCTGGTCGACGACGACGCCGACCAGCCGGGGCAGCACGCCGTCGCCGGTCCGTACGACGACCGCGTCGAGGCGGACTGGGCCCTGCTCGCCCTCGGCCTGGCCGAGTCCACCCGGGTGGTCTTCGGCTCGCAGCGGACCGACGGCACGGTGGTCCGCCGGCAGCTGCCCGCCGAGCGCGCCTGGCTGGCCGAGCTCGGTGAGCAGCTGGACCGCCTGGCCACCGAGTGGGACGACCTCGTCTCCGACGACGACGCGCTCACCACGCTCGTGGTCGAGGTCGCCGCCGCGCTGGTCGAGGCCGGACTGCCGCTGCACGACTGTGCCGGCGAGGGCGCGGCCGGTGGCGTGTGCCTGAGCCCGGGTCCCGCGAACGCCGGGGTGCTGGTCACCTGGCACCAGCACAACCGGATGAGCGTGCAGCAGGTGCGCGGCGCCGCGATGGAGTCCGCGGTCCAGCGCACGATGAACGCGGCCGTCGCCGACCTCCTGCGCACCGTGGGCTTCGAGGTCGAGGCGTTCGGTTCCAGCGGCTGCTGGATGGTCACGCCGGGTCCGCGGTGACCGAGACCCGCCTCGGGGTGCAGCACTCCGGGGCGGGTCAGCGACTCCCCGTGTCCGCCGCGCAGCGGTGGCGCGACGCGCCGGGGGCCGCCCCGGTCGGACGGCGGATCGCCGCCGGACCGGCCCCTACGTTTCGAGGACCTCCAGCGCTCGGCCCCCGGCCGGCGCGGGGGTGACCAGCGGCCTTCCCCGTCGCCGGTCCGGTACAGGAGGAGTGGTGCAGAGCGTGAGTCGTCTTCCCGTCAGTGGTGTCGCGATCGGTGGCGCGACGGCCCTGGGCTGGTGGCTGACCGAGGTCGAGGACGACGGCCGCGGTCCGGTCGTCGCCGGCCCGTTCCCCACGCGCCAGGAGGCCGGCTGGGCTGCCGCCGAGCACGCGCCCGGCGCCGTCGAGACCGTCTACGGCGTCCGCCGCCCCGACGGCCGGGTCAAGCGCCGGCCCTCGCCGCAGGAGTGGGCGTGGCTGGCCCACCTCGGTGAGCAGATGGGCCGGCTGCCCGCGGAGTGGGAGGACATCGTCGACGACGAGGACCCGCTGACCACGCTCGTCGTGGAGGTGACCGCCGCGCTCGCCGAGGCCGGACTGCCGCTGCACGACGCCGCGGGAGAGGACAGCGCCCTGGGCGGGGCCTGCCTGGCGTGCGAGCCCGACCTCGACGGCATCGTGGTCACCTGGCGCCAGCACGAGCGGATGACCGTCGACCAGGTGCACGGTGCCGCCGTCGACGCCGCGGTCGGCGAGGTCATGAACCGCGCGGTCGCCGACGTCCTCGCCGTCCGCGGGTTCGCCGTGGAGTCCTTCGGCGGCGGCTGCGGCCACGTCGTCCGCCGGGCCGCCTGAGGGACCCCTCCGCCGGCACCAGCCGGGCAATAGCGCGAAGTTGCCCGGTGCAGAAGCGCGAAGTTGCCCCCGGGGGCGGAAGCGCGAAGTTGCCCCGGGCAATAGTGCGAAGTTGCCCGGGGGAGGGCGGGGCGCTTGTGCATGGTCATGCATAGGCGTGCATAATCAGAGTCATGTCCAAGGTGCTCAGTTCCCTGCCCGTCGGCGAGCGCGTCGGGATCGCCTTCTCCGGAGGGCTGGACACGTCCGTGGCCGTGGCGTGGATGCGTGACAAGGGCGCGGTGCCCTGCACCTACACCGCCGACATCGGCCAGTACGACGAGCCCGACATCGCCTCGGTGCCCGGGCGCGCGCAGGCCTACGGGGCCGAGATCGCCCGCCTGGTCGACGGCAAGGCCGCCCTCGTGGAGGAGGGGCTCGCGGCGCTGACCTGCGGCGCCTTCCACATCCGCTCCGGCGGACGGGGCTACTTCAACACCACCCCCCTGGGTCGCGCGGTGACCGGCACCCTGCTGGTGCGCGCGATGCTCGAGGACGACGTCCAGATCTGGGGCGACGGCTCGACGTTCAAGGGCAACGACATCGAGCGCTTCTACCGCTACGGCCTGCTGGCCAACCCGGGGCTGCGCGTCTACAAGCCGTGGCTGGACGCCGCCTTCGTCACCGAGCTCGGCGGGCGCACCGAGATGTCGGAGTGGCTGGTCGCCCACGGCCTGCCCTACCGCGACAGCACCGAGAAGGCGTACTCGACCGACGCCAACATCTGGGGCGCCACCCACGAGGCCAAGCGGCTGGAGCACCTGGACGCCGGCATCGAGATCGTCGAGCCGATCATGGGCGTCCGCTTCTGGGACCCCGCGGTGGAGATCGCCGCCGAGGACGTGACGATCGGCTTCGTGCAGGGCCGGCCGGTGACCATCGACGGCAAGGAGTTCGACTCCGCGGTCGACCTGGTGCTGGAGGCCAACGCGATCGGCGGCCGGCACGGGCTGGGCATGTCCGACCAGATCGAGAACCGGATCATCGAGGCGAAGAGCCGCGGCATCTACGAGGCCCCGGGCATGGCGCTGCTGCACATCGCCTACGAGCGGCTGGTCAACGCCATCCACAACGAGGACACCCTCGCGACCTACCAGAGCGAGGGCCGCCGGCTGGGCCGGCTGCTGTACGAGGGCCGCTGGCTGGACCCCCAGGCGCTCATGCTGAGGGAGTCGCTGCAGCGGTGGGTCGGGATGGCCGTCACCGGCGAGGTCACCCTGCGCCTGCGGCGCGGCGAGGACTACTCGATCCTGGACACGACCGGCCCGGCCTTCAGCTACCACCCCGACAAGCTCTCCATGGAGCGGACGGCGGACTCGGCGTTCGGCCCGACCGACCGGATCGGGCAGCTGACCATGCGCAACCTCGACATCGCCGACTCCCGCGCCAAGCTCGAGCAGTACGCCGCGATGGGCATGGTGGGCAGCGCGCAGCCGGCGCTGGTCGGGGCCGCGCAGGCCGCCTCCACCGGGCTCATCGGGGCGCTCACCGCCGGCGGGGCCGAGACCATCGCCTCCCGCGGCGAGGTGTCGGCCGACGAGGAGATGCTCGACCGGGCCGCGATGGAGTCGGGCACCGACTGAGCGCCCGACGGGTCGACGATCGGAGGTCCCCGTGCCCGACCTGACGCGCGAGGACGACGTCTTCGTCCTCGATCTCGGCGACGGCGAGAACCGCTTCACCCTCGACTGGCTGACCGGAGTGGAGGCGGCGCTCGACGAGGTGGAGCAGGCCGACGGCGCGCGGGCCCTGGTCACCACGGGCAGCGGCCGCTTCTACTCCAACGGGCTGGACCTGGACTGGCTGCTGGCCCACCCCGAAGAGGGCGCGGGCTACAGCGCCCGCATCGAGGTGGTCCTCGCCCGCGTCCTGGCGGCGCCCCTGTACACCGTGGCCGCGCTGCCCGGGCACGCCTTCGGCGGCGGCGCCATGCTCGCCCTCGCCCACGACAGCAGCGTCATGCGGGCCGACCGCGGCTTCTGGTGCCTGCCCGAGGCCGCCCTGGGGCTGCCCTTCGCGCCGGCCATGGCCGCGCTCATCCAGGCCCGGCTCGCCCCGCAGGTCGCGCACGAGGCGATGGTGACCGGCCGCCGCTACGGCGGTGAGCAGGCCGCGGCCGCCGCCGTCATCGACCGCGCCGTCGAGGCCGACGCGGTGCTCCCGACGGCGATCGAACGGGCCGCGGCGCACGCCGGGCTCGCCGGCCCGGTCCTCGCGGCGATCAAGTCGACGATGTACGGGCCGGTGCTGACCGGCCTCCGCGCCGCCGGCCTCCCCCCTCCGGAGTAGACCCCCTCAATCCCGGTACCGCACGGTCCGATACCGGGAACATGAGCACGCCGACCCGCCGGACGCGACGGGGTCTTCCCCTGTGGCTGTACCTGGCCACCCTCGCGCTCATCCCGCAGGTGGGCGTCGTCGGTCTGACGACGTACCTCGTCCGCGACCAGCAGTCGGAGGTGGAGAGCGCGCGCCGCGCCGAGCAGGCGGTGCAGGCCCTCGCCCAGCTGGACGTCGCCCGCAACGGCGTCGAGGACGAGATCGTGCCCGCCCTCTCGTCCGCCGTCATCGCCGACCGGGCGCTGGCCGAGCTGCTGGGCCTGCCGGCCTCCGTGGTCGACAGCGTCGCCGAGGAGACGCGCGGAGGGATGCAGGCCACCCGGGTGACCACGGACGAGGCGCTCGCCGCCCTGCCGTCGGACCTGCCGGGCTCGGCCTCGGCCGGGCGCGCCGAGCAGGACCTGCACGTGGTGCGCGCATCCCTCGACGCCGCCCAGCTGCCGGTCGAGGACGTCTTCTTCCGCTACCTCGACGTCGCCAACTCCCTGGCGCAGGCGCAGGCGCAGGCGGCCGACGCCGCGAGCGCCGAGGAGATCCCGGCGACCACGCTGCGCGCCATCCAGGACGTCGAGATCGTGACCACGCTGGCCCAGAGTTCGGCGCGCATGTTCCCGCTGTTCCTCGCCTCCCAGCTCGACGCCGGCGACCTGTCGGCCGGCTCGCGGATCGCCGGCCAGGCCTCCCTGCTCGCCTACCAGGACGCGGTGCGCCGGATGGGCGACCTCTCGCAGCCGGAGCTCGCGTTCGCCTGGCAGACCGCGCACGTGGACCCGCTCATGACCTCGCTCGACGCGATGCTCGCCGCCCAGGCCGAGGGCACCCTGTCCCCGCTCACGCCCGCCGACCTCATCGCTCTGATGGAGCGCGGAGCCGAGCGGGACGTGCTGCTGACCGCGCTGGTGGACGGCGCCATGGGCAGCCTGGAGGAGCACGCCGCGGGCGACGTCCGGAGCGCTCGGAGCGCCCTCGAGTCGACGCTGCAGTTCGGCCTCGGGCTCGTGCTGCTCAGCATCGTCGCCGGGGCCGCCGTCGCCCTGCGGATCACCCGCGCGCTCGGCGTACTCGCCGACCGCGCCGGCCGGGTGAGCGAGGGTTCGCTGGTCGACGTCGAGGTGGCCGGCCCGCGCGAGGTGCGCACCGTCTCCGCGGCCCTGCGCCAGACCGTGCGCACGCTCCGGCGCCTGCAGGACCAGGCGGCCGCGGTCGCCCGTGGTGACCTCGACGACCGGCTGCTCGACCAGCCCCTGCCCGGGCCGCTCGGGGAGGTCGTGCACGCCTCGGTGCAGCAGATGGTCACCTCCGTCCGGCAGCGGGAGGAGCTGCAGGTCGCCCTCGCCCACCGGGCGACGCACGACCCGCTCACCGAGCTCCCCAACCGCGCCCAGGCGGTCGCGGCCGTCGCCGGCGCGCTGCACCGGGCGCAGCGCTCGGGCGGCACGACCGGACTGCTGTTCGTGGACCTCGACGGCTTCAAGGCGGTCAACGACCGGTTCGGCCACGCCTGCGGGGACGCCGTCCTCCGGGCGACGGCGACCCGGATGCTGTCGGCCGTGCGCGCCGGTGACACCGTCTGCCGCCTCGGCGGCGACGAGTTCGTCGTCCTCGTCGAGCAGGTCGAGGACGAGCGGGAACTCGTGCTGCTGGCCGAGCGGCTCGTCGCCGCCGTCAGCCGGCCGGTGCACATCGACGGCGTCGACGTGCGCGTCGGCGCGAGCATCGGCGTGGCCGTCAGCCGCGACGGCGGCACCGACACCGACGTCTTCTTCGCCGAGGCCGACACCGCCGCCTACCGGGCGAAGGCCCGGGGGCGCGGCCGCGCGGAGGTCTTCGACGACGACCTCCGCCGTCAGCTGAGCGCGCGTGCCGAGACCGAGGCCGCCATCGCCGCGGGGCTGGCCGCCGGCGAGATGTGCCTGGAGTACCAGCCGGTGCACGACGTGATGCACGGGGGCGTCACGGGGTTCGAGGCGCTGGTGCGCTGGCACCGGCCGGGCGTCGGTGCGGTGCCGCCGGACCAGTTCGTGCCGGTGGCCGAGGCCTCCGCGCTCATCTGCGACATCGACCGGTGGGTGCTGCACGAGGCCACCCGGCAGCTGGCCGAGTGGCGCCGGGCCGCGCCGCCGTCCGCCGGCGGGCCCGCGCCGACCGTCGCCGTCAACATCTCCGGCCGCCACCTCGCCGAGCCCAGCGTGGTGAGCGACGTCGCCGACGCGCTGGCCGCCTCCGGGCTGCCGCCCGCGCTGCTCGTGATCGAGGTGACCGAGACCGTGCTGGTCAGCGACCCCATGGCCTACGAGCACCTGGCCACGCTGCGGGAGATGGGCGTGGGCATCGCCATCGACGACTTCGGCACCGGGTACACCTCGATCGGCCAGCTCCGGCACATGCCGGTCGACACGCTGAAGATCGACCGCAGCTTCATCGGGTCCACCGACCCGGGGCACGAGGAGCTGGTGGCGCTGATGATCCGGGCCGCCCACACGTTCGGCCTGACCGTCGTCGCCGAGGGCGTGGAGGAGCCGGAGCAGCTGGAGCGCCTGCGCGCCGAGTCCTGCGACAGCGCCCAGGGCTACCTGCTGCACCGGCCGCTGCCGGCCGCGGAGGCCGGCGCCCTGATCGGCGCCGTACCCGCCGGGCTCTCCGCCTGACCGGCGGCACCGCGCGGCCCCGGGTGGGCGACACGCGCGGCGCCGGTGTTGACGGCGTCCCGGGCGCCGGGCAGCGTCGGTTCCGCAGCCGGACCCACGAGCGTCCGCCAGATCGACAGGTGGTCCCCGTGCGCGTGCGCCCGACGCTGGTGGCGGCCGCGGCCGTCACCGTGCTGACCGCCTGCACGACCACCGTGGGCGGGGTGGCCACGCCGGCCGGCGGCCTGCGGATGGACGCCACGGACGCCGACCTGGTGATCGGGCTGGCCGAGGACGGCAACGAGACCGACCGCATCGCGCGCAACGCCCTGGCCGACGTCCTGGACTACTGGGCGGTGACCTTCCCCGAGGTGTACGGCGGGGAGTTCGGGGAGGTGGAGGGCGGCTTCTGGTCGATCGACCCGGACGAGACCGACGACGACGACCTGCCGCGCAGCCCCTGCTTCGACGACGACGTCGACGAACTGGCCGACAACGCCCTCTACTGCTCGCCCGACGACCGGATCGTCTACGACCGGGCCTGGCTGGAGGAGCTGACCGACGACTACGGGCCCTTCATCGTCGCCGAGGTGATGGCGCACGAGATGGCGCACGCCGTGCAGGACGCGGCGGGCCTCGACGACCCGTCGATCGTCGCCGAGACCCAGGCCGAGTGCTTCGCCGGCGCCTGGACCCGCTGGGTCGTCGACGGCGAGTCCCAGCACTTCGCCCTCCGGCCGGCGGAGCTCGACGACTACCTGCTGGGCTACCTGTACTTCGGTGACCCGGCGGGCAGCGACCCCGACGACCCCAGCGCGCACGGCTCGCTGTTCGACCAGCTCTCCGCCTTCCAGGAGGGGTACGCCGACGGGCCGGTGGCCTGCGCGGCGTTCGACGAGGACCGGCTGTACACGCTGGAGCCGTTCAGCCCCGAGGAGGAGCGCAACGGCGGCGACCTGAGCTACCGGGAGGCGGTCCGCTTCGCCGACGACCTGCTCGCCGGCTTCTGGGAGCAGGCGCTCACCACCGGCTTCGACGGCGTCCCGGCGCTGGGTGGCTCGGTGGACCTGCCCCGGATCGTGGAGGGCGAGCCGTCGGGCTCGGCCTGCACCGGCGAAGGGCCCGAGGTCGACGTGGAGTACTGCGCCGCCACCGGGGAGATCCGCTTCGACGAGCCCGGGCTGCTCGAACCGGCGCACGACGAGGTCGGTGACTTCGCGGTCGTCACGCTGCTCGCGCTGCCCTACGCCCGGGCCGTGCGCGCCCAGCTGGGGTTGCCGACCGAGGGCGAGGAGGCCGTGGACAGCGCGGTCTGCACGACCGGCTGGCTCGCCCGGGAGTTCCTCGAGGGCGAGGTGGACGGCGCCCGGTACTCGCTCTCCCCCGGTGACGTGGACGAGGCCGCCGTCGTCCTCCTGCGCTACGGGGAGGGGGACAACGTGCTGCCCGGGTCCGACGCCAACGGGTTCGAGCTCGTCGACTCGTTCCGGCAGGGCTTCCTCACCGGCGGGTGCGGCCTGTCCTGATCGACGACGCCCTAGTCGCGGTCGAGGAACTCCTCGACCACGGGAGCCAGCTCCCGGGCCTCGGTCACCAGCGCCAGGTGGCCGCCGCCGTACACGTGGACCCGGGCGTCGGGCAGGAGCCGGCCCATGATCCGGGCGTTGGCCAGCGGGACGATCGGGTCGTCGTCGCCGGCGAGCACCAGCGTGGGCTGCCGGATGAGCCGCAGGAACGGCAGGCTGCTCCACCCGGTGCTCGCTGCGAGCTGGTAGTAGTAGCCGCGCCTGGGCCCCAGGTGGGTGGCCGCGTGCAGCGCCCGCGCCGCCCGCTCGGGTTCCGAGCGCACGCTCCCGCCGTAGATGGTGCCGGCGATCTGCCGCGCGTACTCGGGGTCGCGGTGGCGGCGCGGCGTGAGCATCCGGCCCAGCACGCGGGGGGAGCCGGGCACCATCAGCGAGCCGGTGCCGGTGGCGGCGAGGACCAGCCGGCGGCACCGCCGGCGGTGCTGGACGGCGAAGTGCTGCGCGAGCCCCCCGCCCCAGGACAGGCCCAGGACGTCGACGGGCCGGTCGTGGCCCAGCCGGGAGAGCATCCCGGCCACCACGGGGGTCAGGGTGGCCAGGACGTAGGGCACGAGCGGCCGGGGGGAGCCGCCCACGCCGGGGACGTCGAAGCGGATCACGGTGCGCCGGGGGTGCAGCGCGTCGACGAAGGGCTGCAGCACCTCCAGGCTCGCGCCGATGCCGTTCATCAGCAGCAGCGGCGGCACCGCGGCGTCGGTGCCCTCCCGGACGGACACCCGCAGGGTGCGCCCGGCGGCCGACACGGTGGCGACGGTCTCCCCGGTCCCGGAGGGCAGACGGTCACGATTCATGCACGTAGCTCCCGGGTGCGTCGTCGATCGGTGGGTGCGCCGCCGACCCGAGGGCCTGCGGGGCGGGCACCTCGGCGCCGCTGCGCTCGGCCAGCCACGCGGTGTAGTCCGGCCACCAGGAGCCTCTCACCTTCTCGGCGGAGGCCAGCCACCGCTCGGGGTCCGCCGGGGTCTCGGGCGCCACCTGGAACGTTGCCTTCGGGTTGCCCGGCGGGTTCACCAGCGAGGCGATGTGGCCGCTCGTCGAGAGCACGAAGCGGCTGCGCCCACCGAGCAGCTGGGTGGTGCGGTAGCAGGACTGCCACGGGCAGAGGTGGTCGGCGACGCCCGCGGTCACGTAGGTGTCGACGTCGACGGCGGCCATGTCCACGGGGGAGCCGAGCATGCCGGCAGCCCCGGGCTCGGTCAGGGAGTTGCGGACCGCGACGTCGATGAAGTCCCGGTGCAGCCCGGCGGTCATCCGGGTGGTGTCGGCGTTCCAGTAGAGGATGTCGAAGGCCGGCGGCGGCTTGCCCTGCAGGTAGTTGTTGACCCAGTAGTTCCAGACGAGGTCGTTGGGCCGCAGCCACGCGAACACCTCGGCCAGCATCGCTCCGTCGAGGTACCCCTGCTTGCGGGACTTCTCCACGGCCTCCCGGACGGCGTTCTCGTCCATGAGCGCCGACACCGTGCCGGCGCGCGCCCAGTCGAGGACGGTGACGGCGAAGCTCGCCGAGGCGACCCGGCCCAGGTCGGCGGTGGCGGCGAGGTGGGCCAGCAGCATCGCCGTGATGATGCCGCCGGAGCAGAACGCCTGGAGGGCGACGCGGTCGCTGCCGGTGATCTCCTGCGCGGCGTCCATCGCGTCGAGGACGGCCTGCCCGTAGTCGTCCAGGCCCCAGTCGGCGTGCTCGGCGCTCGGGTTGCGCCAGGACACCATGAAGACCTGCTGCCCGGCGGCGACGTAGTGCTCGACGATGCTGCGACCGCGCGCGAGGTCGGCGATGTAGTACTTGTTGATCGTCGGCGGCACCATCACCAGCGGGACGGCGTGCACCTGCTCGGTGGTCGGCCGGTACTGGATCAGCTCGAGGACCGGCGTCCGCAGCACGACCGCGCCCGGCGTGACCGCGAGGTCCTCGCCCACGGCGAACGCGTCGGGCTCGACCATCGACGGCACGCGCGGCGGCGAGGTGACGTCGGTGAGCATCCGCCGCAGGCCCTGGATGACGTTGCGGCCGCCGGTGTCGACGACGGCCTTCCACATCAACGGGTTCAGCGGGGGCACGTTGCTCGGCGCGAGGGCGTCGACCAGGTTGGTCAGCGAGAACCGGATGCGCTCGTCGTCCTGCCAGTCCAGCTCCGCGTCGTCCACGAGCCCGACCGCCACGCGGGCCGCGGCGATGTGCGCCTGCATGGCGCGGTGCAGCAGCGGGTTGCCCGTCCAGGCGGGGTCGGCGAAGCGCTTGTCCTTCGGCGATGCCTCGATGTCGCTGCGGCCGACGGCGATCCGCGCCAGGTCCTGCGCCAGCGCACCCGCGCGCCGGGCGACGGCATCGGGGCGGCGGGCCAGCGTCGCGCCGAAGCGGGCCGCGGTCCGTACCGGGGGCACGAGCCGGCGCAGCGGCCCGCGGGCTCCGTCGACGAGGACCATGTCCAGCCCCGTCATCGCCTCCGCGGCCGCCTCCGACGTCCCCTCCGAGGCGGAGCCGCCGAGCTCGCGCGGGGCGGCGGGGGTGCCGGGCTCGCCCTTCGGGGGCGTCGTGCCGCGGACCGTCGTCGTCATGCCGGCCTCCTCGAGATGCCCGGTGGCAGCTGTGACCCAGCCCACTGAACCACTGTCCCGGCGGTCCGGCGCGGTGGCGGCGCGACCCGCCGCGGGGGCGCGGTCCGGGGGCACACTCGAGGCGGACAGCGGCACCGACGCCGCCGACGGGAGGAATCCGACGTGACGATGACCGACCGGCCCGCCGCCGCCCCGGTGGCCGCCACCCCGTTGCCGGCGGGGGCCGCCTCCGCCGATGCCGCCGGCCGCCCGCTGCGGATGGCGATGCCGCCGGAGTTCGCCTCCGTCGAGGAGGAGCGGGCACACCGCAAGGCGAAGCTGGCGGCGGCCTTCCGGATGTTCAGCCGCGCCGGGCTCGACGAGGGCGTGGCCGGGCACATCACGGTGCGCGACCCCGCGGCGCCCGACACGTTCTGGGTGAACCCCTTCGGGATGCACTTCAGCATGGTCCGCAGCAGCGACCTGGTGCGCGTCGACGAGTCCGGCGCGGTGGTGGAGGGCGACCGGGCGGTCAACGGGGCCGCGATCGCCATCCACTGCGCGGTGCACGCCGCGCGGCCCGACGTCCAGGCCGCCGCGCACGCGCACGGCCCGTACGGCAAGACGCTGTCCTGCCTGGAGACGACCATCGAGCCGCTCACCCAGGACGCCTGCGCCTTCTACGAGGACGTCGGGGTGTACGACCGCTACTCCGGCGTCGTGCTCGACCCCGAGGAGGGCCGCCGGATCGGCGCGGCCCTGGGCCCGCACAAGGCGGTGATCCTGCGCAACCACGGCATGCTCACCGTCGGCGCCTCCGTGGACAGCGCGGCATGGTGGTTCCTCACCCTGGAGCGCACTGCGCAGGCGCAGCTCGCGGCCTACGCCGCCGCCGCGGGGCTGGGTAGCCCGCCGCGGCGGATCGGCCCCGAGGAGGCCACGGTGACCCGCGGCCAGGTCGGCTACGAGTTCGCCGGCTGGTTCCAGTTCCAGCCCATCTGGGAGCGGATCAGCCGCGACCAGCCCGACCTGTTCGACTGAGGTCCGGGCCCGCCGCGCGGGGCCTCACCGCGGCCGGCCCAGGAGCAACCGGACCCCGCCGGCGACCGCCACGCCCAGTGCCGCCCCGGCGACGACGTCCAGGGGCAGGTGGGCGGCCACGTGCACCCGCGTCAGGCACACGGCCGTCGCGGCGGCGAGCCCCGCGATCCGCCCGCGGCGCCCCAGCCACGGCCACGCCGTCGCGAGGAGCGCGGCGACGACCGCGGCGTGGCCGGAGAGGTAGCCGCGGCCGGCCGCCGCCGCCCCCCGGATCACGACGTCGGTGAGCAACCCGTCGGGCCGGCCGCGCTCGACGATGCGCTTGACCACCTTCGCGACGTAGTAGGTCCCGGCGCCGGCCAGCAGCAGTCCCGCGGCCAGCCGCCACTGCCGGTAGGCGGCGGCGAGCAGGGCCGAGGCCGGCACGACGAGCAGGTTCCCCAGCTGCATGACCGGCCACACGAGGGCGAACGGCAGCACGTCGACGCCGTTGACGGCGCGGAACACCGCCGCCTCGGCGGCCGGGACCCGGGTCGCCTCGACCGGCAGCGACGCGAGGACGAGCGCCACCGCGCCGCCGGCGAGCAGTGCGGCGTCCCCGCCGGTCCGCACCAGGCGGCCGGGCAGGGCCCGCGTGCGGGCCCTCACGCCTCCTCCGGCACCAGGTCCGTCCGCGGGGCCGAGTTCGGCGGACGCCGCCAGGACCGGTTGTGCCGCCAGAACAGGTAGGTGGCGACGCCCAGGGGGATGGGGAGGACGTAGGTCAGGGCCCGGAACACGAGGACGGCGGCAGCCACCAGCGCCCGCTCGTCGCCGGCGGCGGATAGGCCCGTGATCAGCGCCAGTTCCACGACGCCCAGCCCGCCGGGGGTGAAGGGGATGGCGGTGAGCAGCCGGGCGAACGCGAAGACGGCGAGGGCCTCCACCGCGGAGACCTCCTCGGCGTCCACCCCGACGGCGCGCAGCGAGAGCAGCAGGACGGCGAACAGCGAGAGGTGGCTGACCACCGTGGCCAGGGTCAGCCAGTGCCAGCGGGCCCGCAGCAGCAGCACCGTGCGGTCGCGGAACTTCGTCGTCGCCCGGTCCCAGCCCTGCACCGGTGGCCGGCCCAGGGGGCGGCGCAGCGCGGTCGCGACGGTGCCGGCGGCGATCCCGATGCGGGCGGCGCCCTCCCGGCTGCGCAGCAGCAGGCCCAGCAGGACGACGGCGACCAGGAGCCCGGCCACGCCGACCAGCCCCGCCACCAGCCGCCCGGGCGTCGGCGGCGCGGAGAAGGCCAGCAGCACGAGGGCGAGCACCGGCAGCGCCAGCTTGGCGAAGTTGTTCCAGAGCCCGGACAGCAGCAGGCAGACCGACGTCCGGGAGCGGGAGAAGCCCCAGGACGAGTTCATCGCGTAGGTCAGGCCGAGGGAGAGGGCCGCCCCGCCGACGACGGTGTTGGAGACCGCGGTCGTCGTGGTGGTCGAGACGGTCGCCTCCCGGAGCCGGAGCCCGGGCATGGTCGTGATCATGACGAACTGGTACGTCGCGATGTTCCACGCGGCGGCCAGGCCCAGCACGGTCAGCTCCGCCCACGACATGGCGGTGACCGCCGACCAGACCGACGAGAGGCTGGTGAACTGCGGCAGGAACCAGGCGAACACGGCCGCGACCAGGGCGAGGGAGAGCAGCGGCGCGACGACCCGCCGCCAGCGCGGCGTCGTGCGCTGCGGACCACCGGCCGGGGCTTCCGGCGGGATCAGCGGGCGGGCGGTCGTCACGGCGATGCCCCCTCGTCGTCGTCGGCCGGCGGGTCCAGCTCCAGCCGGCCGCCGGTGTCCCCGCGCACCTGGGCGGAGAGGTCCGCCCGGCTGACGACGCCGATCCCCTGAGTGGCCAGCGCCAGGGGCTCGCCCCGGTACTCCCCGCCGAGGGTGAACACGACCGTCAGGCAGCCGCCCTCGAACAGGTAGAAGCGCCTGCCGTGGAACTCCGGGGTCACCTGCGTGACGCGCTCCAGGCGGCGCAGCCCCTCCCGGTCGGTGGGGATCTCCGTCGCGCCCGCGGTGTCGCACGACTCGTCGAGCCGAACCTCGATGGCGCGCGGGCCGTCGCGGTCGGAGTCCAGCCAGAACCGGGCCGATCCGCCGGCCGCGTCGAGCCCGCCGAACCCCCAGCCCAGCGGCACGCCCTCGACGCACGGCACCCAGGTCGCGCTCGGCACGGCCTGCGCCATGAGGACGACGCCGTTGGCGGCCTCGCCGTCGTCGTCGGAGCACGCGGGCACCTCGCGGCTGACGCTGGCCTCCTCGGCGGCGCACCCGCCGAGCACGAGCGCGCCGACGGCGCCCAGCGCGATCGGCGCCCGGCCCGCGCGCGGGGCGCTCACAGCGGGGAACCCACGAGGTCGACGCCGACGGCGACGGCGAGGGCCAGCCCCGCGACGGTGATCAGGCTCAGCCCGACGCGGCGCAGGGTCCATCGCTGGATCGGCACCGGCGGCAGCTGGTAGGGCAGCAACGCGAGGAATTCCCCGTGCAGGTCCCGGCCCTGGGCCCGGATCATGCGGCGCAGCTGGGAGGGCATGGTGAGCCCGCGGGTGGCCGCGAAGGCCTCGGCGATCTCCTCGTCGGAGAACTGCTTCCGGGCCCGCGCGTAGACCCGTGCCGCGTCGGTGCGCAGTGCCAGGACCAGCATCATGTTGGCCAGGTCGACGGCCTGCCGCCACGGGCTGGGCCGGACCTCGGCGAAGGCCGGATCGATGAGGAACAGCGTGCCGTCGCGCACGAGCAGGTTGGCCGGCTTGATGTCGCGGTGCGCCATGCCGATCTCCCAGAGCCGGCGCACCACGGACAGCCCCTGGTCGATGATCGCGTCGTCGATCTCGGCGTCACCGATCTCCACGGCGTCCTGGACGAACTCGGCGACCAGCAGGTACTCGCGCTCGGGCGTGATCTCCACGATGCCCATCGGATGGGGCACGGGCAGTCCGGCGTCCCACAGGACCCGCAGCACGTAGTCCTCGTACTGCACCAGCCGGCGGACGCTGTGGTAGGGCTTCTCGTCCTCGAGCCGCCCGTACAGGAGCGTGCGGCCGAGCTTGTACCAGCGGTCGGAGTGCACGTGCGTGGCGGCGTACAGCTTGCCGAAGACGCAGCTCTCCTCCGCCGCCGCGGACGGGTGCGCCCGGACCGTGATCCGCAGCGGCGTCGAGCCGCCGGACCCGGACAGGGCGAACGGCGCCACCTTCGTGGCGACGACGCCGAGCTGGTCCTGGAGCGCGCGGACGATCGCCGCGCCGCGGGCCCCGGTCACGTCCAGGTGTGCCGGTCTCCCGCGCCGGTAGCGCACCGGGTAGACCTCGTTGGGCGTCAGCAGGCGGAAGGCGGCCAGCGGCACGGCCACGCCGAGCACCACGCTGGTCACGACGTCGGTCGGATGGTCCTGGGCCAGGTACAGCCGGGACGCGGCGGTGGCCGCCAGCAGCGCGCACACCACCCACTTGCCGATCTCCCGGGGCCGGCCGGCGGGGACCAGCGCGTAGAGGGTGCTGACCAGGAACGTGGCCAGCACCGTGACCGGCAGCGAGGGCATCGAGAAGCCCGACCACCGGCCGATGATCTCCACCTCGAAGGGCCGCGGCCGCTGCAGCATGGCGGCCGCCACCGCGGTCAGGTTGACCACCACCAGCCCGGTGACGAGCCAGACGAACAGGTGCCGCCACCGCCGGACCAGCACCAGGACGACGAGGTTGACCAGCCAGATCACGTGGATGGCACCGGAGGTGGCCAGGCCCCCCGCCACCTCCGCCACCTGCGTGAGCGGATCGCTGCGCACCTCGGCGACGGCCTGCAGGATCCGGGTGTCGGCGACGTCGACGTAGGCGATGCTGTCGGTGACGAAGACGACGGCCCACACGGCGAGGACGACGCCGCTGAGGGCCAGCCACAACTTGCCCGACGTGGCGAGGTGCCGCGGCAGGGGCGGGGCCTCCCCGGACGGCCGGCGGCGGCGTCGGACGCGCTGGATCGCGGGCGGGGCGGGCCGCGGGGCCGCGCCCAGCTCGGACGTGGACGCACCCGACACCCGCCCCGCCGCCGCGTGCGTGGCTGCCGCCATGCCGGCCGATGGTCCCCCCGATCGGGTTCGGGGACAACGACCCTTGGTCCCGTTCGCCGCGGCGGTCGGGCCGTTAGCGTGGCGGTGCCCGGGGGGCCCGGGCACCGGCTCCGGGGAGGAGTCCGCGATGCGCTCTCGCGCTCTCGCCGCCGTGCTCCTGCTGACCGCCGGGCTCGTGGGGTGCGCGACCACCGAGGACGACGCCCCGGCTGTCCCGGCCGGCACCGTCCGCGTGGCGTCCTACGACTTCCCCGAGAACCAGATCCTCGCGGAGCTCTACGCCGAGGGGCTGCGCCGGGCCGGCCTGGAGGTGGCGGTGCAGCACGGCGTCGGCACCCGGGAGGTGGTCCTGCCCGCGCTGGAGCAGGGAGTGGTCGACGTCGTCGTGGAGTACCTCGGCACCGCGGGGGAGTTCTTCCGGCCCGACGCGGACACGGCGCGGCGCGGCGTCGACGACCTGCACGCCGACCTCGCACAGATCCTGGCCCCGCGGGGCCTGACCGTGCTCGCCGCCGCTGCCGCCGAGGACCAGAACGGGTTCGTCGTGCTGGCGCGCTTCGCCGCCGAGCAGGGGATCAGCCGGCTGTCCGACCTCACCGCGCTCGCCCCGGACCTCACCTTCGGCGGTCCGCCGGAGTGCGCCGACCGGCAGCACTGCCTGGTCGGCCTGCGAGCGGTGTACGGGCTGGAGTTCGGCGCCGTCCTCAGCATGCCGTCGCGGGCGGCCACCGTGGACACGCTGCTGGCCGGAGGGATCGACGTCGGCCTGCTCGAGACCACCGATCCGCACCTCACCGACCGGTCCCTGCTCCTCCTCGAGGACGACCGCGGCCTGCAGCCGCACGAGAACGTCGTCCCGATCGTCGCGACCGACGTGCTCCGGGCCGCCGGCGACGAGCTGGCGGCGACCGTGGACGGCGTCAGCGCGCGCCTGACGACCGCCGACCTCGTCGAGCTGAACCGGGTCGTGGCGCTCGACGGGCGGACGCCCGCGGAGGCTGCGGCGCAGTGGTGGGAGGCCGCCGGCTAGCGAGGGGCCGCTCCGTCGGAGGGTCCGAGCTCAGACCAGCGCGCTCTCGCCGGTGACGGCGCGGCCCACGATGAGGCTGTTGACCTCGCGGGTGCCCTCGTAGGAGTAGATGGCCTCGGCGTCGGCGACGAACCGGCCCACGTGGTTCTCCAGCAGGATGCCGTTGCCCCCCATCAGCTCGCGGGCCCAGCCGACGGTCTCGCGCATCCGCATGGTGCTGTAGGCCTTGGCCATCGAGGCGTGCTCGTCGCGGAGCCGGCCGCAGTCCTGCAGCTGGGAGGCGCGGGCGCAGAGCGTGGCCGAGGCGGTGATGTTGCCCAGCATCCGGAAGACCAGGTCCTGCACCAGCTGGAAGCCGGTGATCGGCCGGCCGAACTGCTCGCGCCCCTCCGCGTAGCGCAGGGCGTGCTCGTAGGCGCCGCGCGCGCACCCGACGGCCGACCAGGCGACGCCCACGCGGGTCGCGCGCAGCACCCGCGCGGTGTCCCGGAAGGAGTTCGCGCCCTGCAGGCGGTCGGCCTCGGGCACCCGGACGCCGTCCAGCGTGATGTGCGCGTTCTGCACCGCCCGCAGCGCGATCTTGTCCTTGAGGTCGACCGCGGAGTAGCCGGGGGTGCCCTTCTCGACGACGAAGCCGAGCACCGCGTCGGTCCGGTCGTCGCGGGCCCAGATGATCACCAGGTCGGCGAAGCTGCCGTTGCCGATCCACTTCTTCTCGCCGGTGAGCACCCACTCGTCGCCGTCGCGGCGGGCGGTGGTCTGCAGCCCCCGGGCGACGTCGGACCCGTGCTCGGGCTCGGTGAGCCCGAACGCGCCGATCAGCTCCATCCGCGCCATCGCCGGCAGCCAGCGCTCCTTCTGCTCCTCGGAGGCGCACAGGTGCATGGTCCCCATCGCCAGGCCGCCGTGGACGCCCATGAAGGTGGCGATCGACGGATCGCCGCGGGAGAACTCCATGGCGACCATGCCGTCGAACAGCGAGGAGCGGCCGGGGGAGCCGTACCCGGAGTACTGCGCTCCCGCGACGCCCAGCTCGGCGAGCCCGGGGACCAGCTCGTGCGGGAACTCCCCGCGCGTCCAGTAGTCGTTGATCACCGGCTGGACACGGGTGTCCATGAAGTCGCGGACCCGGTACAGCCGCTCCCGGTCGGCGTCGTCGAGCAGCGCCTCGAGCTCGTAGAAATCCGAGGTCACGGGCGGGGTCATGGGGCCTCCTGGAGGGCGATCGGGCTCCGTCGCCCGCGGCCCCGTGGCCCTACCCCCGGGGCCGGGGCGGGCAACCGGCGCCGGCCCTGGCATGCGGCCCGCCGGCGCGGGGAAGTACCGGACGGTTCAGTCCCGCACCGAGAGGTCGTGTTCCCGTGCCCCGAACCCTCGCCGATCAGTCCGAGTCCGAGCTCGGCGGTCCCGGCAGTGTCCTCACCAGGCAGCGCCGTGACCACGCGCGGCTCGACGGGCTGCTGCACGAGCTCGACGGCACGACCGGCCGGGGGCAGGAGGCGGTGCTCCGGCGCATCGACCGGCTGGTGTTCGCCCACGCCTTCGCCGAGGAGGCGGTCCTGTGGCCCGTCGCCCGGAGGGTCCTGGCCGACGGCGAGGCGCTCACGCTGCGGATCGAGCAGGAGCACCAGGTGGTCAGCGACCTGGTGGCGGCGCTGGAGGAGGGCGGGCCGGACGATCCGCGGCGGCCGGCGCGGCTGGCGCGGCTGGTGGAGGTGCTGCGCGCGGACGTCCGCGACGAGGAGGACCTCCTGCTGCCCCGCCTGCAGGAGAGGCTCGACCCGCACGAGCTGCGCCGCCTCGGTCGCCACTGGGAGCTCGTGCGGCGGATCTCCCCGACGCGCCCGCATCCGACGGTGGCCCGCCGTCCGCCGGGCAACGCCCTCTCGACCCTGCCGCTGTCGGTGATCGACCGGACCCGCGACCTGATCGACTCCGGCGTCCGCCTGGGCCCGGCGCGGCTGGCGCCGGTCGGGGAGGCGGTCAGCAAGGGGCTCGCGGGGGTCGCCGCGCTCGTCGAGCGGACGCCCCCGGCCCGGCACGGCTGAGCGGAGTCGCCGGGGAACGGAAACCGTCACCGAGCGACTCCGCTCGGCTCAGTTCGTGTGGCGGGGCTTGGGCTCGGCGCGGGCGTCGAGCTGGATCTCCTTGTGGGCCTCGGGCACGCCCTCCTTGAGCTCCTTGGTCCGCTCGATCTCGGCGTCGAGCTCGATGCCGAACAGCAGCGACAGGTTGATCAGCCAGAACCAGATCAGGAAGATCACGACGCCGGCGAGCGCGCCGTAGGTCTTGTTGTAGCTGCCGAAGTTGCCGACGTAGAAGGCGAACGCGGCCGACGCCACGACGGCGACCAGGATGGCCACGCCCGCGCCGGGGCTGACCCACTTGAAGCCGCGGAGCTTCGCGTTCGGGGTGGCGTAGTACAGGATCGCGATCATCAGGGCGAGGACGACGACCATCACGGGCCACTTGGCGACGTTCCACACGCTGACCGCGGTGTCCCCGAGCCCGATCGCGCTGCCGACGGCCTCCACCACGGGGCCGCTGAGCACCAGCATCGCGACGATGAGCGCGGCCATGAGGACGCCGATCAGGGTGATCAGCAGCTGGAGCGGCTTGAGCTTCCAGATCTTGCGGCCCTCGGGCGTCTCGTACACCACGTTCGCGGCGCGGGTGAAGGCGCCGACGTAGCCCGACGCCGACCAGATGGCGGCGGCGAGACCGATGATCAGCGCGAACCCGGCGGTGCCGGTGTTGCCGGCGATCTGGTCGATGACCGGGTTCAGCGTGTCCGCGGCGTCGGCCGGGACGACCTTCGTCAGCGCGTCGGACAGCTGCTGGGGATCGGTCAGCAGACCGATGATCGACAGCAGCGCGATGAGCGCGGGGAACAGCGCGAGGACGCCGTAGTACGTCAGTGACGCAGCGCGGTCGGTGAGCTGGTCCTCGCTGAATTCCTTGAGGGTGCGCTTGATGGTGCCCATCGTCGTGGGCGTGCGGTCCGCTCCCCGGGGAGCGTTGTCGAACCGGGTCGAGCTGACCGCGTCGTCCTGGGGGACGGGGTCGCCGGCGACGTTGCCGGAGAAGCGGGTGTCCTTGGCGGCGGCGGTGGTGGCCGCGCTGCGGGATCCGGTGGAACGGGCCATCGGGGGGGTCCTCCGGTCGGGGTCTGCGAACGTGCTCGCCGTCGATTGCCCCGGACGGTCGCGTTCCATTCGCGCCGGCGGGGTGTCGCGGTGACGCGGAGTGCCGATGTCGGCACCCATGACCCGGACGCGCCGGTGGGCCGGGACGCGCCGGACCGCCGTCGGACCGGCCGATCCCGCGCGGCGGGACACCATGACCGCGATGAGCAGGACGGTGCCGCGCCGCAGCGGCGATGTGAGTCGTGTCACCAACAGTCAGGAAACGATCACAGATCGACGATTGAGATGTAGATCGACGGGGGACACAGGTCCCGACGACGTGCCGCCCGCGGTTGCGGCGGGCGAGAGAAGAGATCGACAGGGGGAGTTCGCACGATGATGTTCTGGCCGGCAGTGACCCTGCTCGGGTTCCTGGTGCTGACCGGGCTGGTGATCGTGATGGGATCCTCCAGCACAGCGCGTTACGAGCGCGAGCGCGCCGCGAGCGCCCCCCGTGCGGCGCAGTCCGCGCCCGAGCCGGTGGCGGTCACCGCCGGAACCGCCTGACCTGATCCCCGGATCGGTCCCCCGGACCGTTCCCCGCCCACCGCGCCCCGCTGCTCCTCCCGGAGCCGCGGGGCGCGGGCGTGTCGCGGCTCAGAGCCAGGTCTCGTCGGTGTCCAGGACCGTCCGGTCGAGGGATTCCAGCAGGTCCAGCCGCGTGTGCACCGCGGGCAGCTCGTAGCGGTGGAAGTAGCGGGCGGCCGCGCGCTTGCCCTCGTAGAAGGGGGTGCTCTCCTCCCGGGTGGCCAGGGCCTGCTCCAGCCACAGCCACGCGACGACGACGTGGCCCGCCGCCTCGAGGTAGGCGGTCGCGTTGGCCAGGGTGACGGCGGGGTCGCCGGCGCCCCACAGCGTGGCCGTCACCGCGCCGAGGCGGGCGACGGCGGCGTCGAGGTCGGCCGCGAAGCCGGCCCAGGCCGTGCCGGCGGCCCGCGCGGTCGTCGCGGTGATCGTCTCCCCGAGCAGTCGTAGCCCGGCGCCGTCCTGCATGAGGACCTTGCGCCCGAGCAGGTCCAGGCCCTGGATGCCGTTGGTGCCCTCGTGGATCGGGTTCAGCCTGTTGTCCCGGTAGAACTGCTCGACGGGGTAGTCGCGGGTGTAGCCGTACCCGCCGTGCACCTGGATGGCCAGGTCGTCGGCCACCGGGCCGTACTGCGAGGGCCAGGCCTTCGCGATCGGCGTCAGCATCTCCAGGAGCAGGTGCGCGCGGTCGCGGGCCTCGGGCGCCTCCGCCGTCTGCTCCTCGTCGACCAGGCGCGCGCAGTAGAGGCCGAGCGCGAGCCCGCCCTCGGCGTAGGACTTCGCCGCGAGCAGCATCCGTCGGACGTCGGTGTGCTCGATGATCCGAACGGCCGGAGAGGTCGGGTCCTTCGCCGCCGGTGGGCGGCCCTGGGTGCGCGTCCGGGCGTACTCCAGCGCGTGCAGGTAGCCGGTGTAGCCGAGGACGGTCGCGCCCATCCCCACGCCGATCCGGGCCTCGTTCATCATGTGGAACATGTAGGTGAGGCCGCGGTGCTCCTCACCCACCAGGTACCCGACCGCTCCGGCCCGCCCGCCGGGGGTGTGCCCGCCCTCGCCGAAGTTGAGCAGGGTGTTCGTCGTCCCCCGGTAGCCCATCTTGTGGTTGAGCCCCGCGAGGACGACGTCGTTGCGCTCGCCGAGGGAGCCGTCGGCGTCCACCAGGTACTTCGGGACGACGAACAGCGAGATGCCCTTCACGCCGGGCGGACCGCCGGGGATCTTGGCCAGGACGAGGTGGACGATGTTCTCGGTCAGCTCGTGGTCGCCGCCGGAGATCCACATCTTGTTGCCGGTCAGCCGGTACGTGCCGTCGTCCTGGCGCTCGGCCCGGGTGGTGATGTCGGCCAGCGACGAGCCCGCCTGGGGCTCCGAGAGCGCCATCGTGCCGAACCAGCGGCCCTCGACCATCGGCCGCACGTAGGTCTCGACCTGCTCGTCGCTGCCGTGCGCGATGAGCAGCCGGGCGTTGGCCATCGTGAGGAACGGATAGGCCGAGGTGCCCACGTTCGCGGCCTTGAACCAGGCGAACACCGCCTGGCCGACCGTGTGCGGCAGCTGCATGCCGCCGAAGCGCTCGTCGAACTCGCCGGCCAGCAGCCCGGCGCCGGCGAAGACCGCCAGGGCGCGCCCCACCTCGGGGATCATCTCGACCCGGCCGTCGACGAACCGCGGCTCGTTCTCGTCGGCCGTGCGGTTGTGCGGGGCGAAGTGCTCGGTGGCGATCTGCTCGGCGAGATCGAGCACCGCGTCGAAGGTCTCGCGGGAGTGCTCGGCGTAGCGGGGGCGCTTGACCAGGCTCTCGACGTCGAGCCACTCGTGGAGCAGGAAGTCCAGGTCCCGGCGGTTGAGGATCAGCGAGGACGCGGGCACGGTGCCTCCAGCACGGCGACGGATCGGACGCCGTCCACCGTAGGCCGGTCACCCGACCCGCGTCGGCGTCACCGCCGCGCCCCTCTCGGCCGCGATACCGGCGGGTTCCCGACGGTGCCGGTCGCATCGCGCCGGCAACGCCGGGAACCCGCCGGCAGGGTGGAGCGGGCCCGGACTCGGGGCGGATTCGGCAACCGACCTCAGGCGGTGCCGGCGCCGCCGGGGCGGCCCGTCGGAGGTGCCGTGGACGTCGGCGCGGCGGCGCCGGCGGCCTGGGTGGCCTGCTCCCCGGCGTCGTCGCCGTCCGGGGCCCCGGCGGTCCCCTCCGCGGCCTGCCGCGCCTGGATGCCCGACTTGTTGCTCAGCTCCAGCTGCGGCAGGAACAGCAGCACGAAGAAGCCGATCGCCACCACGCCGGCGGCGATGAGGAACACCAGGTCGATGGAGTCCGAGAAGCCGACCTTGAAGGCCTGCACCGCCGCGGGCGGCGCCGAGGAGATCGACGTCGTGTCGCTCAGGGCGCCCTCGACGTCGATGGACTCGGCCGCGCCGCCGAGGCCGGCCGAGCGGAACGCCTCGGCGATGTCGACGGGCAGCCGGGAGAACAGCAGCGACAGGAACACCGCGACGCCGAGCGTGCCGCCCATCTGCCGGAAGAAGGTCACCGACGAGGTGGCCACGCCCATCTCGGTCGGCGAGACCGAGTTCTGCACCGCCAGGATGACGGGCTGGAAGTTGAACCCGAGCCCCAGGCCCAGCAGCACCATGAACGGGAAGAGGACCCAGATCGAGGTGTCGGCCTCGACGACGAACGACAGCGACACCAGCGCCACGACCATGAAGACGATCCCGACGAGCGGGAAGATCTTGTACCTGCCCGTCCGGGAGATCGCGATGCCCGAGCTGACGGCGCCGGTCATGATGCCGGCGACCATCGGGATCATCTGCAGGCCGGCGACCGTCGCGCTCGAGCCGTGCACGATCTGCAGGTACTGCGGGAGCAGCAGGATGCCGCCGAACATGCCGGCGCCCATCACGACGCTGCCGATGCCGGCGATCGCGAACGTGCGGTTGCGGAACATCCGCAGCGGCAGCAGCGCCTCGTCCCGGTAGGCGCGCTCGGCGGTGATGAACAGGACGAAGCCGAGGGCGCCGATCAGGTAGCAGGCCAGCGCCGCGGGCGACCCCCATCCCCAGATCCGGCCCTGCTCGGCGACGATCAGCAGCGGCACCAGGAAGGTGACCAGCGCGAGCGCGCCGGGCCAGTCGATCCGGTGGTCGCGCCGGGTGTGCGGCAGGTGCAGCACGCGCACGACGACGGCGAAGGCCAGCAGGCCCAGGGGCACGTTGATCAGGAAGATCCAGCGCCAGCCGGTGAGGCCCAGCACCGAGTCCTGGCCGGCGAGGAAGCCGCCGATGACCGGTCCGAGCACGCTGGAGGTGCCGAAGACCGCCATGAAGTAGCCCTGGTACTTCGAGCGCTCACGCGGCGGCACGATGTCGCCGATGATCGCCAGTGCCAGCGACATCAGGCCGCCGGCGCCGATGCCCTGCACCGCCCGGAAGGCCGCCAGCTGGTACATCGAGGCGGCGAACGAGCACGCCAGCGAGCCGACCACGAAGACCGCGATGGCGAACAGGTAGAACGGCCGCCGGCCGTAGATGTCGGACAGCTTCCCGTACAGGGGCGTGGTGATCGTCGAGGTGATCAGGAAGGCCGTGGTCGCCCAGGCCTGGAGGTCGTAACCCTGCAGGTCGTCGGCGATGGTGCGGATCGCCGTGGAGACGACGGTCTGGTCCAGCGCGGCCAGGAACATGGCCACCATCAGGCCGACGATGATCGTGACGATCTGGCGGTGGCTGAACTGGCCGGAGGCGTCCGGCGCGGCGGCGGCCGCGCGGGCCTCGCTGCGCTGGGCGGCGGTTCCCCGTGTGGTCTGGGTCATCGGGCCTCTTCCGGGTCGGAGGGGACGGCGTCGTCCGGGAGCGGGGGGTCGTCGGCGAGCGCGGCGTCGTCGGGCAGCAGGGCGGCCATCCCGTCGACGAGGCGGCCGAAGAGGGCGGTGAACGTGGCCAGGTCGGCGTCGTCCCAGTCGGCGGTGATCTGGGCGAGGTGTCCCTCGCGCTCGGCCCGCAGCTGCGCGAGCGTGGCGTGGCCGGCGTCGGTGACGACCAGCCGGCTGGCCCGGCCGTCGGTCTCGTCGGCGATGCGCCGCACGAGCCCGTGCTCGACCAGCATCGCGACGTGGCGGCTGATCGTCGACGGGTCGGCATGCACCAGGTCGGCCAGCGCGCTCTGCCGGAGCGGGCCCAGGCGCACGAGCGGGAAGAGCAGCACGTGCGCGGCCCGGTCCCGGCTCTGCCCGGTCGTCGCGGTCTTGTAGGCGTGGATCAGCCGGACGAGCCGCGGCATCACCTCGCCGATGGTGCGCAGCTGTGCCTGCCGGTCGCCGCCGGCGGATCTGGTCACGAGCGCTCCCGGGGGCAGCAGGGATCGGCGGACGCCGGAAACAGATGCATCGTACAACCGGTTGCACCCTGCATGCGGCTGCGCGCCGGGTCCGGCGGCGCGTCCGGACGCGGGGCGGATGCCCCGCCGCGCGGAGTGGGATCCTGGGGTGCCGATACCCGGGGACAGGTTCCTCACTCCTGCCCGGACCGCGCCCGCCACCCGATGGGGGCGACCCCACCAGCACCGGAGAGGAGAGCGACCGTGGCTGCCGACGCTCCTGCCGCCGGCGACCTCCGGGCGCGCCTGGCCGGGCTGACCGTCGAGGACGAGCACCGCCTGGCCCGCCGCCTGGACGGCACGCGGCGCACCCGCGACCCCGAGGCGCGGGCCCGCCAGCGCGAGCGGGTCGTCGCGGACCTCGTCGCCGCCGAGCAGCGGATCGCGCGCCGCCGCGCCGCCGTCCCGCCGATCACCTACCCCGCCGAGCTGCCCGTCTCCGCCCGGCGCGACGACATCGCCGCGGCCCTGCGCGACTCCCAGGTGGTCGTGGTCGCCGGCGAGACCGGGTCGGGCAAGACCACCCAGCTGCCCAAGATCGCGCTCGAGCTCGGTCGGGGGGTGCGCGGCCGGATCGGGCACACCCAGCCGCGGCGGATCGCGGCCCGCACCGTGGCCGAGCGGATCGCCGAGGAGCTCGACCGTCCGCTGGGCGACGTCGTCGGCTGGAAGGTGCGGTTCACCGACCAGGTGTCGGACTCGACGCTGGTCAAGGTCATGACCGACGGCGTACTCCTCGCCGAGATCGCGCACGACCGCCTGCTCCGCCAGTACGACACGCTGATCATCGACGAGGCGCACGAGCGCAGCCTCAACATCGACTTCCTGCTGGGCTACCTCGCCCGGATCCTGCCCCGCCGTCCCGACCTCAAGGTCGTGATCACCTCGGCGACCATCGACGTCGAGCGGATCGCGAAGCACTTCACAGGCCTCGGTGGGAAGGGGCAGGGCTCCGGGCAGAACCGTGACGCCGCCCCTGGGCAATTCCGCGGAGGTGCCCCTGGGCAATTCCGCGGAATTGCACAGGGGGAGGACGACGGCGGCGCGGAGGTCCCCGTGGTCGAGGTCTCGGGCCGGACCTACCCGGTGGAGATCCGGTACCGGCCCGTGGTGGACCCCGACGACCCGGACGCCGATCCCGACCGCGACCAGGTCACCGCCATCGGCGACGCCGTCGACGAGCTGGTCGGCGAGGGGCACGGTGACGTCCTGGTCTTCCTCGCCGGCGAGCGGGAGATCAGGGACACCGCGGACGCGCTGACCGACCGCTTTCCGGGCGTGGAAGTGCTGCCGCTCTACTCGCGGCTGTCGGCGGCCGACCAGCACCGGGTCTTCGAGCCGCACACCGGCCGCCGGGTCGTGCTCGCCACCAACGTCGCCGAGACGTCACTGACGGTTCCGGGCATCCGCTACGTCGTCGACCCCGGCACCGCGCGCATCTCCCGGTACAGCGCCCGGACGAAGGTGCAGCGGCTGCCGATCGAGCCGGTCAGCCAGGCCTCGGCCAGGCAGCGTTCCGGCCGGTGCGGCCGCACCTCCGACGGCATCGCGATCCGGCTGTACAGCGAGGCCGACTTCGACGGCCGCCCCGAGTACACCGACCCGGAGATCCTGCGCACCAGCCTCGCGGCGGTGCTGCTGCAGATGGCAGCGCTGGGCCTGGGCGACGTCGCGGACTTCCCCTTCATCGACCCGCCGGACCGCCGAGCGGTCGCCGACGGGCTCGCCCTGCTCACCGAGCTGGGGGCTCTCGACGGGGCCTCCGAGGGATCGGCCGGGGCGCTGACCCCGACCGGGCGGGCGCTCGCCGCGCTGCCGCTGGACCCCCGGATCGCGCGCATGGTCGTCGAGGCCGACCGCCGCGGCGTGCTCGACGAGGTGCTGGTCATCGCCGCCGGCCTGACCATCCAGGACCCGCGGGAGCGGCCGGCCGAGCACCAGCAGGCAGCCGATCAGATGCACGCCCGCTTCGCCGACGAGAACTCCGACTTCCTCGCCCTGCTCAACCTGTGGCGCTACCTGGAGGAGCGGCAGGACGCCCTGTCCGGCAGCGCGTTCCGGCGCACCGTGAAGCGGGAGTTCCTGCACTACCTGCGGATCCGCGAGTGGCAGGACCTCTACGGCCAGCTGCGCGGCACCGTCCGCCGGCTCGGCATGACGCTGGGCGAGCCGGCCCCCGAGCCCGACGAGCGGGGCATCACGACCGCGCTGCTGGCCGGGCTGCTGTCGCAGATCGGGCAGCAGATCGAGGAGGGCGCGCGCCAGGACGGCAAGGCCAAGGACGGCGACCGGCGCCGCGGCGGTCGGGAGTACCTCGGCGTCCGCAACGCCCGGTTCGTGATCGCGCCCGGCACCCCGCTGGCGCGGAAGCCGCCGCGCTGGGTGGTCGCCGCGGAGCTCGTCGAGACCAGCCGGCTGTTCGCCCGCACGGTCGCGCGGATCGACCCCGAGCGGGTCGAGGAGTTGGCCGGCCACCTGGTCAAGCGCGAGTACTCCGAGCCGCGGTGGGACGCCAAGCGCGGCTCCGTCGTCGCCACCGAGCGGGTGACCCTCTACGGGCTGCCGCTCGTCGTGGGCCGCCGCGTGCAGTACGGCTCGATCGACCCGGTCGTCTCCCGCGAGCTGTTCATCCGGCATGCGCTGGTGCAGGGCGAGTGGACGACGCACCACCGGTTCTGGGCCGAGAACCTGCGTGCGCTCGAGCGGGTCGCGGAGCTCGAGGAGCGTGCCCGCCGCCGGGACATCCGGGTCGACGACGAGACGCTGTTCGACCTCTACGACGCGCGGATCCCGGCCGACGTCGTCTCCACCCGGCACTTCGACCGGTGGTGGAAGGAGGCCCGGCGGCGGACGCCGGACCTGATGACGCTGACGCCGGACGACCTGACCGACGCCGCGGCCGCCGGGCAGGTCCGCGAGGAGGACTTCCCGGACGCCGTCCCCCTGACGCAGGGGCTGACGCTGCCGCTGTCCTACGCCTTCGCGCCCGGCGCGCCGGAGGACGGCGTCACCGTCGACGTCCCGCTGGCGGTGCTGGACGCCGTCGCCGAGCGGACGGCGAGCAGCTCGCTGGCGTTCACCGTGCCCGGCCTGCGCGAGGAGCTGGTGACGGCGCTGCTGCGCACGCTGCCCAAGCAGTTGCGGCGCGCGCTGGTGCCCATCCCCGACCGGGTCCGCGAGATCCTGCCGCGGATCGAGCTCACCGAGCCGCTGCTGCCCGCGCTCGAGCGGGAGCTGCGGCGCTCCGCGGGGACGGTCGTGCCGCCGGATGCGTGGGCTCCCGCGCAGGTGCCCGATCACCTGCGCGCCACCTTCCGGGTGGTCGACGACCGCCATCGGACGCTGGCCAGCGGCAAGGACCTGCAGGCGCTGCGCGCCGAGGTGGCGCCGCAGGCGCGGGCGAGCCTGGCCCGGGCCGCCGTCGACCTGGAGCGCACGGGGCTGACCGCCTGGACGATCGGCGACCTGCCGCGGACGGTGGAGGTCCGCCGCGGGGGCCACGTCGTCGACGCCTTCCCCGCGGTCGTCGACGAGGGGGAGACCGCCGGCGTGCGGGTCGTCGCCACCGAGGCCGAGGCCCTGCGGCTGCACCGGCGGGGGGTGCGCCGGTTGCTCGTGCTGGCCGCCGGGTCCCCGGCCCGGCAGGTGGTCAAGGGGCTGGGCCCGCGCTCGCGGTTGGCGCTGCAGTTCAACCCCGACGGCGAGATCCCCGACCTGGTGGCCGACTGCGTGGAGGCCGCCGCCGACGAGCTGATCACCGCGGCCGGCGGCCCGCCGCGCGAGGAGGCCGCCTTCGGCGCGCTCGTCGCGACCGCCAAGGCGCAGCTGCCGCAGCTGACGAAGGACACCGTGACCCGGGTGGAAGCGGTGCTCACCCAGGCCCGCGAGGTCGCCGTGGCGCTGGGTGGGGCGGCCGGCCGGCGGGTGCCCGACGCCGCCGTCGCCGACCTCCGCCGGCAGATGGCCGGCCTGCTGCACACGGGCTTCGTCGTCGCCATCGGCCGGCGCCGGCTGCCCGACGTCGTCCGTTACCTCGCGGGGATGGCGCACCGGCTGGAGAGGCTGCCCGCCAACGCCGTCCGGGACGCGCTGGGGATGCACCAGGTCGAGGCGGTGACCGCGGAGTACGAGCAGGCACGCCGGCAGCGCCCGCCGAGCGGTGCTCCGGACGACCCGGTGACCCGGGTGCGCTGGATGATCGAGGAGCTGCGGGTGGCGCTGTTCGCCCAGCAGCTGGGCACGGCCCGCGCGGTCTCCGAGCAGCGGATCTACAAGGCGATCGACGCCGCCCTCGCCTGACGAAGGACCCCGCCCCTCACGCCGCTCGGGCCGGGCCCCTGCGAGGCGGCCGCCGCGTTGACATCGCCCGACCGGTACGCAAGGTTGTTCTTGCATCGCCCTCGACCCCCGGGACGGACGTGGCATGGATACCGACCTGCAGCTGGACGCGCTGCGGCGGATGGTGCGGATCCGCCGCTTCGAAGAGGCCGCGATGAGCATCGTCCGCAAGGGGCAGGGCATCGCCGGCTCGGTGCACATCTGCATCGGGCAGGAGGGCGCGATCGTCGGCTCCTGCCTGGCGCTGCGCCGCGAGGACTACATGGTCGGCTACCACCGCTCGCACGGGCACCCCATCGCCAAGGGTGCCGACATGGGGCCGCTCATGGCGGAGCTGATGGGCCGCGCGACCGGGGTCTGCCGCGGCAAGGGCGGCTCGATGCACCTCGCCGACTTCTCGGTCGGCAGCCTGGGCGAGACGGCGATCGTCGGGGCCGGCATCCCGCAGGCCGTCGGCGCCGCCTACAGCGCCCGCGTCCGTGGCACCGACCAGGTGGCGCTGGCCTTCTTCGGTGACGGCGCGGCCAACATCGGCTCGTTCCACGAGGGGCTGAACCTCGCCGCCGCCTGGAACCTGGGCGTGGTCTTCGTCTGCGAGAACAACCTCTACGCGATGTCGACGGCGCTGGCCGACACGATGGCCGCCGACAGCATCGCCGCGCGCGCAGCGGCCTACCGCATGCCCGGCATCGAGGTCGACGGGCAGGACGTCGGCGCCGTGCACGAAGCGGTGTCGGCGGCGGTCGAGCGCGGGCGCGCCGGCGGCGGCCCCACCCTCGTCGAGGCCCGGACCTACCGATATCGCGACCACGCCGAGTACGGCACCCTCGACCTCGGCCACCGGGCCGTCGAGGAGCTCGAGCAGTGGCGCACCCGCGACCCGATCGACCTGCTGCGGGCCCGGCTGCTCGACTCCGGGGTCGATGTGGCGCTGCTCGACCAGCTCGACGCCGACGTCGCCGCGGAGGTGGCCGCCGCGGTGACCTTCGCCAAGCGCAGCCCGATGCCCGCGCCGGAGGAGCTGTACGAGGACCTCTGGGCCACCCCGATCGAGCCGAGCCCGCGGCGCGACGCCGTCCCGGTGGCAGGAGCCGCGCGATGAGGACGATGAGCTACCGCGACGCGATCCGCGCGGCGATGCTCGAGGAGATGCGCCGCGACCCCGCCGTCGTCGTCTTCTGCGAGGACGCGCGGTTCTGGACGATGCCGACCAACGGGTTCGTCGACGAGTTCGGGCCCGATCGGGTGCCGATCATGCCGATCTCCGAGGAGGGCTTCACCGGCGCGGCGATCGGCGCGGCGATGACCGGCCTCCGGCCGATCGTCGACTACACGATCTCCAACCTCATGTACGTGGCGTGGGACCAGCTGGTCAACCACGCAGCCAAGAACCGCTACCTGTTCGGCGGGCAGACCAGCGTCCCGATCGTGTTCCGCGCGGCGATGAAGTACGCCAACGCCACCGCCGCCCAGCACTCGGACCGGCCCTATCCGCAGCTGATGAACGTGCCGGGGCTGAAGATCGTCGTGCCGTCCACCCCGGCCGACGCCCTCGGCCTGCTGAAGTCCGCCATCCGGGACGACGACCCCGTCGTGTACTTCGAGCCGCTGATGCTGTGGGGCCGCAAGGGCGAGGTGCCCGACGGCGACCACCTCGTGCCGATCGGCCGGGCGGCGGTGGCCCGGGAGGGCAGCGACGTCACGGTGGTCGCCATCGGGGACGCCGTGCCCGCCGCGCTGACCGTGGCCGAGCACCTCGCGGGTGAGGGGATCGAGGTGGAGGTCATCGACCCGCGCACGCTGGTCCCGCTCGACACCGCCGCGATCCTCGACTCGGTGGCGAAGACCGGTCGGCTGGTCGTCGCCGACCCCGCGCACCGGACCTGCGGCGCGGCGGCCGAGATCTCCGCCCGCGTCGCCGAGGAGGGCTTCGACAGCCTCCGCGCCCCCATCGTCCGGGTCACCGCTCCCGACGTGCACCCGCCGTTCAGTCCCGTGCTGGAGCGCCTCATGTACCCGACCCCCGAACGCATCCACGCCGCCGTCCGGGCGGTCCTGCGCAACGCCTCCACGGCGGCGACCGCGGCGGCGGCCGGGGAGCTGATCGGCCGATGAGGGTCGAGGTCAACCTGCCCCAGTTCGGCATGGGCATGACGGAGGGCACGGTGCTGACCTGGCTCAAGGCCGTGGGCGACCCCGTCGTGGAGGACGAGGACATCGCCGAGGTGGAGGCCGAGAAGGCGACGGTGATCGTGGTCGCGCCGGAGTCGGGCACGCTCGTGGAGATCCTGGTGGAGCCGGAGGTGACGGTGCCCGTGTTCACCGCGCTGGCCGTGATCGACACCGTCGACTGACCCGCCCACCGACCGCGCCCCGGGAGCAGCCGCCGCATGGAGCCCGAACAGCTCTTCACCCACTGGTCGGCCGGCTGGGTGACGCGGGACCCGGCGCGCCGCCGGGCGCACCTCGAGGCCTGCTGCACGCCCGACGTCGAGTTCGTGCCGCCCGACGACCGGCCGGTGGTCCGTGGGCGCGACGCGCTGGTCGCGCACGTCGCCGAGTACACGTCGGCCTGGCCCGACGGCGTCACCGCCGAACTCGTGCGGCCGCCGGAGACCCACCACGGCTGGAGCCGTGGCCTCGTCCGCTGGACCTTTCCGAACGCGGTCGCGGTCGGCTGCGACGTCGTCCGCGTCGCGGACGGGCGGATCGCGCAGATGGTCGTCTTTTCCGAACCGGAGGCAGAGCGATGAAGCTCGAGATGCAGCGCGAACTGGGCCGCCGCACGCTGGCCCTGCTCGACGGGCGGACCACGGACATGGCGCCCGCCACGATGGAGGAGCCGCTCGAGGGCTACACCTCCGTCGAGCAGTACGAGCTGGAACGTCGGGTGCTGTTCAACCGCACGCCGATGTTCGTCGGGCTCAGCTGCGACCTCCCCGGTCCCGGCTCCTGGACGACGTTCGACGCCACCGGCACGCCGATGCTGCTCACCCGGGACGAGGACGGCCGGGTGCGCGCGTTCCTCAACATGTGCCAGCACCGCGGGGTGCGGGTGGTCGAGCCCGGCTGCGGCAGCACGCGCCGGTTCACCTGCCCGTTCCACGCCTGGGTCTACGACACCCGGGGCCGGCTGGTGGGCATCCCCGGCGCGGAGGGCTTCTCGGACATGCGGCGCGAGGAGCGCGGCCTCATCGAGCTGCCGGCCGAGGAGAAGTACGGCCTGGTCTTCGCCGCGGCCAACCCCGACGCGCCCTTCACCATCGACGGCTACCTCGGCCCGGAGCTCGCCGAGCAGTTCGCCTCGTTCGGCTTCGAGACCTGGCAGTCGATCGCCGCGGTGCACGAGCACCGCGTGCCCACGAACTGGAAGGTCGTGTGGGGCACCCACTGCGAGACCTACCACTTCGCCAGCCTGCACAAGCTGACCGCGCGGCCCCTGGTCTACGGCAACACCTCGGTCGCCGACATCTACGGCGACCACGCGCTGATGACCTCCACCATGCGCACGGTCGACGCCCTGCGCGACACCCCCGAGGAGCAGTGGGCCCCGGTCGACGACGGCCAGATCAGCCTGAACTACCGCCTGTTCCCGGGGCTCAGCTTCTCGGTCGTCTTCGGGACCCGGCTCGAGATCTTCACCGTCCACCCCGGCGACTCGGTGCACGAGACCGTCGCGCTGCACCACGCCTACCGCCGGGAGGCGCCGGCGACGGAGGCGGAGGCCGCCGAGCTGGAGGAGCAGGTGCGGTGGGCGTGCCAGACGGTGGTGGACGGCGAGGACTACGCGATGGCGGCGAAGGCGGGCGAGGGGCTGCGCGCGCCGTTCCGGCCGAGGACGCTGGTCTTCGGCCGGAACGAGCCGGTGATGCAGCACATGGCGGTGACCCTGCGGCGCACGCTCGGCCGGTCGGTCTGAGCGGTCAGCCCCGCGCGGTGCGCCGGCCGTCGTAGTCGGCGCGCCCGGCGTCGTCGACCAGTTCCAGGCGGAAGCCGTCGTCGCGGACCAGGTACGCGAACTGGGTCGGGCGGCCCTGCCCGTCGGGCCGGGTGAGCTCCAGCCGCCAGCCCTGGGAGGACAGCCGGTCGATGTCGCCCGCCAGGTCGTCGGTCCAGTAGGCGAAGTGGTGCAGGCGCGGCCCGGCGTCGGTGTGCCAGATCGTGCCCGGGGCGCCCTGGATCAGGTCGACGTGGATCGGCCCCTCGTTCGACACGCACGACAGCGGCCGGGGCTGCGGCACGCCGTCGACGGTGTGGAAGACCTCCTCGCGGGCGGACGGCTCGCTCCAGGTGACCTGGAGGTGGTCGCCGAGGTCGGCCATCGAGGCGTGCAGGTCGCCGGTGGTGATGCCGACGTGGAAGGGCACCGCGTCCATGTCCGCATCTCCCGTCGTGGCCGAGGCACGTGGTGGTGCAAGGATATACTTGCCTCGCGCCCTCCCGCGGGCCCTGCGGTCAGGGGGCGGTGGTGACCGCGACCAGGGCGCTGAGGAAGCGGTCCTCGGAGACGCCGTTGTAGGGCCGCCCCTGCATGATCGAGAACAGGTGGTAGCCGCCCAGTGCGGACTCGGCGATGGCGCGCAGCACGTCGCTGTCGTCCGGGTCCGGCTTCACCGGCACCTGCAGCACCGCCCAGATCGCCTGGCGCAGCTCCGGGACGCGCTCGCCCTCGGTGAGCATCAGCCGGAAGAGCCGGTCGAACCGCCGCAGGTGGTGCAGCCGCTGCTCGTAGGCGCGGCGGCGGCGCTGGGCCTCGTCGCCCGGGGCGACGTGCTGCTCGGCCTCCTCCTCGGCGGCGGCCATCTCGGTGCGCAGGCGGGTCACCTCTCGCTCGACGGCGGCCGCCAGCAGCGCCTCCTTGGACGGGAAGTGCCGGTACAGGCTGCCGGTGCCCACGGCGAGGCCGACGCGGCGCTCGACCTCGCTGATCGTCGCGCCGGTGAACCCCTGCTCGGCGAACACGTCCATGGCCGCTTCGAGGATGCGCTCGCGGGTGCTCGGCGGCCGCGACTCGGTCGTCACCGGAGTCAGCCTACGGACGGCCGGCACCGGGCCCCAACGTGTCGAGGATGACCTTGGTGTCCTGGAGGAACATCTCCACCCTGCAGATCTTGGCGTCGCGGAAGTGCAGCAGCTCGACGGCCGGGAAGCGCACCGTGCGGCCGGTCTCGTGCGCCGTCCACTCCATGTCGGTGTAGAGGATGATGAGGTCCTGCTCGGGCAGGTCCCAGATGTGCAGCGGCGTCACCTTCTGGGCCCACAGCGAACGCATCTTCGCGTTCATGCGCGCCCACTCCTCGCGGCCCTTGTACACGCCGCCGTGCGGCAGCGAGGGCGGCTCGACGATCTCGTAGTCCTCGGTGAACGCGTCCCACATGGCGTTGCGGGACCGGTCGCTGGTGATGTCGTGCTCGAACTCGGCGGCCTTCATCAACTGCTCGTAGGCCTGCAGGTTGGCCGATGCCATCAGCGCTCGCCCCCGGCTGCGGTCGCTGCGGCCTCGCGGGGCTCGAGGGTGTCGAGGATGACCTGGGTGTCCTGGTGGAAGATCTCGACCCGGCAGATCTTGGCGTCCCGGAAGTGGAAGACCTGCACGGTGGGCCAGATCGCTGAGCGCCCGGTCTCCTTGGCGGTCCAGTCCATCCGGGAGTAGAGGACGACGACGTCGTGCTCGGGCACGTCCCACGCGTGCTCCACGGTCAGCTTCTGCTGCCAGGTCGCGCGCATGATCTCGTGCATCGCCAGCCACTGCTCGCGGCCGTGGTGCTCGCCGCGCTGGGGCAGCGACGGGGGCTCCACGACGACGAAGTCCTCGGTGTACTCGGCCAGCGACGCCGCGTGCGCCTCGTCGCTGGTGAGGTCGTCGAAGTTCGAGCGGTTGCGCAGCCGGTCGATGGTCTGCATGTTGCGCGAGGGCGGCACGGGTCTCCTTCTCGGGGCCGGCGGGTGGGTCAGGGCGTGGCGCGGGGCTGGGCGTCGAGCATCGGCTTGACGCGTTCGAACATGAAGCGCGAGGCCCAGCCGGGGCCGTCCAGCGGCAGCTCGTCCGCGCACGGGGTGGCGCCGTAGATCTCGTCCCAGTGCTCGACGAGCTGCTCGGCGGCGACCTCGCCGGGGTCGGCGATCCAGCCCGGGCTGGCCGCGACCCACGCCCGGGCGAACCAGCCGGCCCGCGCCATCAGGATCTGCCCGGTGACCGGGCAGGAGCGGTGGCTCAGCACCACGACCATCGGCGAGACCCGCTCGGGGGTGAGCTGGTCCATGCCCGGCTGCGTCGACGGGTCGATCGGGTCGGCGCGGTTGGCGAAGCGGAAGGCATGGGGGTCCTCGGCCCGCTGCGTGACGGCGCCGGGGGACAGGGCGTTGGCCTTGATCCCGTGTCGCTCGCCCTCGAGCGCGATCGAGCGGGCCAGGCCGACGACGCCCATCTTTCCCGCGCCGTAGTTGCTCATCAGCGGGGCGCCCAGCAGCCCGCCGGTGGAGGTGGTGAACACGAAGCGCCCGCCGCGTCCGCCGTCCTTCATCGCCCGGTACGCCGACTGGGCGAGGTAGAAGCAGCCGTTGAGGTGCACGTCGAGCACGCTGTGCCACTCGTCGGGCGTCATCAGCTCGAAGTGGTTGTCGCGGGAGAAGCCGGCGTTGTGCACGACGGCGTCCACCTGCCCCCAGGTGTCCAGCGCCGTCGCCACGATCGCCGCCGCGCCGTCGGCCTCGGCGACCGAGTCCAGGCTGGCCACGGCCTCGCCGCCGGCGGCGACGATCGCGTCGACGGTCGCCTGCGCGACGGGGGTGGCCGCGCTGCGGCCGCTCTGGTCGACCCCGATGTCGTTGACCACGACCCGGGCGCCGCGGCGCGCCAGTTCCAGGGCGTGCGAGCGGCCGATCCCCGATCCGGCGCCGGTGACGACGACGACGTCGCCGGCGAAGGTGAGCGGGGCTGCCGGCGCCCGGTCGCTGGACTCCACGTTGGCCTCTTTCCTCACGATGCCGCGCTGGTGGTCTCGGCCCGCTGCGCCGCGATCGTGTTGGCCGCGACGTAGCCGAACGTGCAGGTCGGGCCGATGCTCCCGCCGGCGCCCAGGTAGGCGCGGCCCTGCACGCTCGCCGTGGTGTTCCCGGTGGCGAACAGGCCCGGGATCGGCACGCCGTCGGCCGTCAGCACGCGGGCGTCGGCGTCGGTGAGCACCCCGCCGCAGGTGCCGACGTCGCAGGGGTAGACCGCGACCGCGTAGAACGGTCCGCGCTCGACCGGCGCCAGGCAGTTGTTCGGGCCGTGCCGCGGGTCGCCCATGAACCGGTCGTAGGCGGACTCGCCGCGGGAGAAGTCGGCGTCGACGCCGTCCCGGGCGAAGCCGTTGAACCGCCGGCAGGTCTCGGCCAGCCCGTCGGGGTCGATGCCGCACAACCGGGCCAGCTCGGCCAGGCTGCCGGCGCGCTGCACGAAGCCGTCGTCCAGCCATTTCTGCGGCAACCGCCCGGGCACCGCACCGAACAGGCAGCGCCGGCGGAAGGCGTCGTCGAAAACCAGCCAGGCGGGCACCGAGCGCGACTCGGCGTCGTGGGCGAACATCCGCTGCGCCAGCTCCGACGTCGACACGGCCTCGTTGGCGAACCGGCGCCCCGCGGCGTCGACGATGATCGATCCCGGCCGCCAGCGGGCCCGGCCGAAGGCGCTGGTCTGCCGCGAGGGGTAGGCCGGCAGCCGGCCGTCGGGCAGGCAGGCCATCGGCAGCCAGATCGCCTCGTCCATCAGATCGGTCGCGGCGCCGGCGGCCATGGCCTGGAGCAGCACCTCGCCCGTGTCGCCGGGATTGGCGATCGACCACTGCGCCGAGCGCGCCTGGCTGCCGCCGTAGGTCGCGCGCAGCTCCGCGTTGCGGGAGAACCCGCCGGCGGCGAGGAGCACTCCGCCCCGGGCGCGGACCCGCGTCGAACCGCCGTCCTCGCCGCCGAGCACGACGCCGACCACCGCGCCGTCGGCGACCACGAGCTCGCGCAGCGGCGCCTGCGTCCGGACCTGCACGTCCTGGGCCAGGGCCAGCTCGAGCAGGCGCCCGACCAGCGCGGCGCCGTTGGCCACCATCCGGCGGCCGCGCAGCTTCGCCAGCCGGGTGCGCAGCCAGACCCGCGCCGCCACGGCGAGGTTGCGGGGGTGGCGGTTGTAGTACGTCATCGCGCTCAGCTCGGTGCCGAAGCCGATCAGCCCCAGGCCGGTGCTCATGCCCGGGCGCAGCCGGGGCGCCCAGTCGCCCAGCGCGCGGGTGTCGTAGGGGTGGGCCTCGATGGTGCGGCCGCGCTCCGAACCGCCCGGCGCGCCGGAGTAGTAGTCGGCGTACCCGTCGGCGAAGCGGAACGGAACGCCGAGGTCCTGCAGGAACGACACCAGGCGCGGCCCGTTCTCGACGTAGGAGCGCCGCCGCTCGGGGGAGGACGCCGGGCCGACGTCGCCGACGACCGCCTCGAAGTAGGTCAGCGCCCGGTCGGCCGAGTCGGGCGCCCCGGCGGCCCGCATGAGGGGGTTGTCCGGGATCCACATGCCGCCCCCGGACATCGCCGTCGAGCCGCCGACGACCTCTGCCTTCTCGGCCACCAGGACGTCGAGCCCGTGCGAGCGCGCCGCCAGCGCGGCGCACAGTCCGCCTCCGCCGCTGCCGACCACGACCACGTCGGTGGTGAGGTCCCACTCCCCGGTGTCGGTCACGGCGTCGGCCCGCCGCTGCCCGCGCCGCTCACCTGGCCCACGCGGGATCGGTGGGCACCGGGTGGCGGTAGACGTGCGCCGCGTTGCCGTGCGTCATCTGCGCGATCTCGTCGGCCGGCAGCCCGGACAGCATGCGGTCGACCGCGGCCTGGGTGTGCGGCCAGCTGGTGTCGCTGTGCGGGTAGTCCACCTCGAGCAGGATCCGGTCGACGCCGATGTGGTGGCGGGCCTCCATGCTGCGCGGCTCGTCGATGGCGCAGAACCAGAAGTTGCGCATCAGGAGCTCGGCCGGGCTGAGCTCCCCGGTCCAGTCCATGACGGCGCCGCGGGTCTGCGCCGCGCGCTCCATGCGCTCGCGCAGCATCGGCACCCAGCCGATGCCGCCCTCGGAGAGCACGATCCGCAGCCGGGGAAAGCGGATCGCGACCTGGGAGTAGACCCAGTCGGCGGCGGCCGACATCGTCTGCGCCGGCCAGAGCAGGCCGGTCACCGTCACCGGGGTGTCGCTGGAGACGCTGGGGCGCGTGGAGGACGACCCGAGGTGCAGGTTGATCACCGTGTCGGTCTCCTCGCACGCGGCGAAGAACGGCTCCCAGTGCCGGGTGTGGATCGAGGGCAGGCCGAGCTTCTCCGGGTTCTCCGAGAAGTGCACGGCCTTGAAACCGCGGGCGGCGTTGCGGCGCACCTCCTCGGCCGCCAGCACCGGGTCGCGCATGTAGCAGAGGGAGGCGGGGATGATCCGGTCCGGATAGGGACCGGCCCACTCCTCGGCCATCCAGTCGTTGTAGGCGCGGACGCAGGCCAGCGCGAGGGCGGGGTCGGGGAGGCCCCAGATCTTCTGGCCGCAGAAGCCCCAGACCATCGAGGGGAACGTGACCGTCGCGTAGACGCCGTCGATGTCCATGTCGCGGATGCGGGCGTGCACGTCGTACGTGCCGGCCCGCATGTCGGCGAACCAGAGGTTGCGCAGCAGGTCGTCGAGGTCGTCGATCCGGCGGCCGGCGGTGGAGTCCGCGCCGGTCCAGGTGCGCAGCTCGCCGGCCACCAGCCACGCCTGCGCCCCGTCGTCGTTGCCGACGACGTGCGGGACGTCGTCCCCGTAGCGGGGATCGACCCGGCGGGTGAACAGGTCGCCCGGCTCGCAGACGTGGTCGTCGACCGAGTACAGGAGGTACGTGCGCGGCTGCGGCTCGGGGTCGGGCAGGAACGTCACGGGCCGGTGCGCGATGCCCTGCCCCAGCTGCATCATCTCGTCGAACGTGCGAGCCATTGCGGGTTTCCTGTCGTCTGGGTCGGAACTCCCGTGCAGTGATCTGGGCCACTCGGGCCGCTTGCGTGTCTAGCACGAGGCGTGCGACCGTAGCAAGACCAGCCTTGCATCGCGGGCGGACGCATGCTCGGCGCTGAGCTCCCGGAGGCCTCATGTCCAGTGCACCGACACGGCCGGCGTCCCCCGTCCTGACGTTCGACCACACGGCGCCGGAGTTGATGGGCCCGCCGTTCTGGGACGCGGTGGCCGACCTGCAGCGGGTCGGGCCGCTGGTGTGGGTGGAGACCGGCGGTGGCTTCTGGGCGGCCACGTCGCAGGAGACGATCCTCGCGATCGCCCAGGACTGGCAGCGGTTCAGCTCCGCCGAGGGCGTCGGGCTGCAGCGGGCGACCTTCGAGCAGATGCCGCGCATCGTGCCGCTGGAGACCGACCCGCCGGACCAGCGCGCCTACCGCAAGCAGGTCAACCCGCACCTGGCCGTCAAGGCGCTGGCCGGGCTCGACGGCCCGATCCGGGCCATCGCCGACGAGCTGATCGACGCGTTCGTCGAGCGCGGGTCGTGCGACATCGCCGTCGAGTTCGCCCGGAGGTTCCCCGGCACGGTGTTCTTCCGGCTGATCGTGCACTCCACCGACGAGGCCTTCGTCCGGGCCGAGCGGTCGGCCCACGTCATCAGCTTCGAGAACGAGGACCAGGGCAAGCTGATCGAGGCCGTCGGGCAGCTCAAGTCCTGGGCGGCGGACGAGTTCGCCGCGCGCGAGGCCCGTCCCGGCAGCGGCGACATCGTCGAGGCGATCATGCAGCTCGGTCGCGCCGACGGGGTCGACGACGGGATGTTCACCGACTCCGACCGGCTGTCCGGGCTGCAGATCCTCGTGCAGGGGGGCATCGGCACGTCGGCGAGCGTCATCGGCTCGGCGATGCTGGCCCTCGCCCGCGACCAGGAGCTGCAGCAGCGGGTCCGCGCGGATCCGTCGCTGGTCCCCGGCTTCCTGGAGGAGGTCGTCCGGACCCAGTCGCCGTTGCCCATCGTCTTCCGCACCGCGACCGAGGACGTCGAGGTCGCCGGCCAGCGCATCGCCAAGGGCGACAAGGTCTGCCTGATCTTCGGTGCGGCCGGCCGCGACCCCGAGGTCTTCGACCGCCCCGGGGAGATCGAGCTCGACCGGCCGCACTGCCGCCACCTCAGCTTCGGGGCGGGCGTGCACCGGTGCATCGGCTCCAACCTCGCCCGGCTGCAGATGCGGATCGCGCTGGAGCAGCTGCTGGCCCGCCTGGGTCCGTTCTCGGTCCCGGACGGCGCCGAGGTCACCTACGACGGGCGCATGGCGCGCGGTCCGGCGTCCATCCCGCTGCGGTTCTCGCCGGCCGGCTGACGCCGGCCGCGCTCACCGGACGGCGAACCCGGCGTCCACGGGGAACTGGACGCCGGTGATCGGCCTGCCCTCGTCCGACACGAGGAACGCCACCGCGTTGGCGACGTCCTCGGGCTCGAGCATCGTGATGGGCAGGACGTTCACCGCGTTCGAGACCTCGGTCTTCCTGCCCGCGGCGGCGGCGGCCATCATCGCCTCGGCGACCGGGTTCTGCGTCATCCCGCTGCGCACCCCGGTCGGGTGCACCGTGTTGACCCGGATCCACTCCGGCCCGAGCACCTTCGCCAGCGTCTGCATCAGCGCGACCAGCCCGCGCTTGGCCGCGGCGTAGGCCATCGAGCTGGCCGCGATGCTCTCCAGCCCCTTGAGGCCCGCGCTCGAGCTGGTCAGCACGATCGAGCCGCCGCGGCCGGCCTCGCGCATCGCCGGCAGCGCCGCGCGGACGGTGTGGAAGACGCCGGTCAGGTTGGTGTCGATGACGTCGTTCCAGTCGGCGAGGAAGTCGTCGGACTCCGGGCCGAGCCGCAGCACACCGGCGTTGGCGATGACGATGTCCACCCGGCCGAACTCGGCGAAGCCCTTCGCGAACGCGGCGGTGACCGCCGCGTAGTCGCGGACGTCGGCCCTGGACACCACGATCCGCCGGTCGAGGGCCTCCACGAGCCGGACCGTCTCGGCGAGGTCGGCCTCGGTCGCGTTCGGGTAGTTGATCGAGCCGATGTCGGTGCACGAGTCCAGCCCGATGATGTCCGCGCCGTCGCGGGCCAGGCGCAGGGCGTGTGCCCGCCCCTGCCCCCGGGCCACCCCGGTGATGAACGCGACCTTCCCCTGCAGCCCACCGCTCATGTCCACCCCTCCGCGCCGTTGCGTGTGGGCCGGAGCCTAGCCCGCGACGCAAGACCGCCCTTGCGCCTCAGCCGGTGGTGGGGAGGCCGATCGCGGCGGCGTCGAAGGGGGCGCCGTCCAGCACGACCGTCTTGGGCTCGAGGTAACCGGCCAGCCCCTCCGGGCCGCCCTCGCGCCCGATGCCGGACATCTTCACCCCGCCGAAGGGCAGCCCACGGCCGCCCCGGACACCGTTGAAGCCGACCGTTCCCGAGCGGATCCGGCGGGCGGCGGCGAGCGCCTTGGCCGGGTCGTCGGTGAACACCGCCGCGTTCAGCCCGTACTCCGAGTCGTTGGCGACGGCGATCGCCTCGTCCTCGTCCCGCACGGCGATCACGCACTGGACGGGGCCGAACACCTCGGTGCGGGCGATCGTCGAGCCGTTGTCGACCGAGCGCAGCACGGTGGGCTCGTAGAACCAGCCGCGGTCCAGGTGGGACGGGCGCCGGCCACCGACGACGACGTCCGCGCCCTCGGCGACGCCCGCGGCCACCAGCGTCTCCACGCGCTCGCGCTGGCGGGCGGTGGCCAGCGGGCCCATCTGCGTGCCGGGGTCGAACGGGTCGCCCAGCCGCACCTGTGCCGCGGCGACCAGGGCGTCCACGAACTCGTCGTGCCGGGCGCGGGTCACCACCAGCCGGGTCATCGCCCCGCAGATCTGGCCGCTCAGGAAGCACTGCGCGCCGGCCAGGGTCTGCGCCGCGGTGGCGAGGTCGGCGTCGTCCAGGATCAGCGCGGCCGACTTGCCGCCCAGCTCCAGCGTGGTGCGGGCCATCCGCTCCCCGGCGAGGGCGGCGATCCGCCGGCCGGCCGCCGTCGAGCCGGTGAAGGCGATCTTGTCCACGCGGGGGTCGCGCACCAGTCGTTCCGACACCTCGCGGTCGGCGGCCACGACGTTCAGCACGCCCGGCGGCAGCCCGATCGACTCGGCGATCTCGGCGAGCACGTAGGCCTCGCCCGGCGCCTCGGGCGAGGCCTTGAGGACGACGGTGCAGCCGGCCAGGAGCGCCGGCGCGAGCTTGCTGGTGATCAGCGGCAGGGGCGCGTTCCACGGCACGATGGCGCCGACCACGCCGACCGGCTCGCGCACCAGGCAGGCCCGCACCCCGCTGAGCGCGCTGGTGACCGGCGTCCGGAAGGCGAAGGTGGCCGCCAGGTCGGCGTGCACGTCGTAGTCGGCGGCCAGCGCCGGGACCAGCGCCGCGGCCATGGCGTGCACGACCCCGGTCTGCCGGGTCCACAGCCGGGCCAGGTCGTCGGCGCGGGCGCGCACCCCGGCGGCCAGGGCCCGAAGGTGCTCCGCCCGCTCCGCCGGCTCCAGCAGCGGCCACGGGCCGGCGTCGAAGGCCCGGCGCGCGGCCGCGACCGCCCGGTCCAGGTCGGCGGGCCCGGCCTCGGCGACGGTCAGGAACGGCGTCCCGGTCGTCGCGTCCACCACCTCGAACGACGACGTCCCGGCCGGCGCCGTCCAGGCCCCGTCCACGAACAGCGCCTCGGGGTGGGCGATCTCCACGTCGTGCTCCCGCGGATCGGACATGGGGCGCCTCCTCGTGGGCGGGTGGCAAGGGCCTCCTTGCGACCCTAGTGCCCGAGGGGGCGGGTGGTGGCGCGCACGACCACGCGCCAGCCCGGCACCTCCGGCCAGGCGGGGGGTCGGCCCAGCGCGATGCGGGCGCAGTGGGCACCCTGCTCGCGCAGCGACTGCGCGACGGTGGTCAGCCCGGCCCGCTCGGCGGCCTCGCCGTCGTCCCAGCCGGTGACGGCGACGTCCGTGGGTACGGCGAGCCCCGCCGCGGCCGCGGCCCGCAGGGCGCCCGACGCGAGCTCGTCGCTCATCGCCGCGATCGCGTCCGGTGGTGCGGCGCCGGCCAGCAGGTCGGCCGTGAAGGACTCGCCCTCGCGCGCGTCGTTGACGGGGCACACCGCGAGGCGGAGGTGGCCCGGCGCCCGGCCGTCGGCCGTCCACGCGCTCCGCAGTCCCTCCCAGCGGGCCCGGGTCACCGGAAAGCGGATCTCCCCGACGTCGGGTCCCTCCAGCAGCTGCCGGGTGCGGCCGGGATCGAGCGGGAACGCGAGCACGACCGGGCGCCGGGCGCCGGCCCAGGCGATCCGGCCGACCTCCGCCGCGGCGGCGCGGTCGTCGATCCCGACGACCGGAAGGCCCCGCCCGCTCGGGCCGGAGTGGACGACGGCGGGCAGGCCCCGGGCGGCGACGGCGTCCAGCACCGGGTCGTCGTCGTTGGTCGTCCACACGACGAAGCCGTCCACCCCCGCCTCGGCGACGCGCTGGACGTCGCCCGGTCCGCCGGTCGTCGGGAGCAGGGTCAGGCCGACCCCCTCGGTGGCGCACACGTCGGCGACCCCGGCGAGGAAGCGGGCTGCCTGGGGGTCGTCGAAGGCGTAGGTCAGCCGCTCGCCCAGGACCACGCCGAGCGTTCCGACGCGGCCGCGGCGCAGGGAGCGGGCGGTGGGATCCGGGCCGGGGTAGGCGAGCGCACGCGCCGCCGCGCGCACCCGCGCCGCCGTCTCGGCGGAGACCCGTTCGGGCCGCGAGTAGACGTAGGACACCGTCATCGGCGACACCCCGGCGGCGCGGGCCACCTCGCGCATCGTCGCCCGCGCAACCGGGTGGTCGGCGGGCCGGGGCACTCGTACAGTCTAGTTGTGTATCGATACACAAGCGCTGGGGACGATGCCCCTGCCGCCGGTCTGGCGTTCCGCCGCGACGCGCCCACCGTGCTGTCCTACGCGACGCTGGTCTGCTTCACGTTCTGGCTCTACGCCTTCGGGCCGGCGCTGTCGCTGCTGCGGGCGGAGCTGCACTTCTCGTACACGCTGATCGGCGTCCACACCGCGATCTGGTCCGGCGGTTCGATCGTGGCCGGGGCCGTGTTCCCCGCGGCCGCCCGGCGGTTCTCCCGCGCGACGCTGCTGTGGTCCTCAGCGGTCGCGGCCGCCGCCGGGGCCGCGCTGTTCGTCGCCGGGCGCGGGGTCGAGGGAACGCTGGCCGGTGCCGGCGTGCTGGGCCTCGGCGGCACGATGCTGCTCACCGTCGTCCAGGCCGTGCTGTCCGACCGGCACGGCGCGCGGCGCGAGCGGGCGCTCGGCGAGGCCAACATCGGCGCCGCCGCGTGCGCCGTCCTCGCGCCCCTGCTGCTCGGCGCGCTGGCGGCCGGCCCGCTCGGCTGGCGCGCCGCGTTCGCCCTGCCGGCGCTGGGCCTGCTCGTGCTGCACCTGCGCTACCGGCGGCTGGTGCTGCCGGTTCCGGCCGCGCGGCGTACCCCGGGGCCGGCGCGGGCGGACGGGCGGCTTCCCCGGGCCGCGCGGCTGTTCACCGGCCTGGTCGCCGGCAGCATGGCCGTGGAGTTCTGCCTCGTGTACTTCGGCGCCGAGCAGCTCCGGGCGATCGGGCTGTCCCCGGCCGTCGCCGCGACCGCGATGAGCGGGCACTGCCTCGGGCTCCTGATCGGCCGCGTCGGCGGCGTGGGCGCGACCCGCCGGCCCGGTCGGACCGCGCCGCTGCTGTACGCCTCCCTCGCGGTCACCGGCGGGGGTTTCGCGCTGTTCTGGCTCACCTCCTCCCCGCCCCTGGCCGTGGCCGGCCTGTTCGTGGCCGGGGTGGGCGTCGCGAACCTCTACCCGCTCGCGCTCGCCCTGGCCCTCGGCGCCGCGGCCGGCCGTGAGGACGAGGTGAACGCCCGCACCCAGCTGCTCGGCGGGGTCGTGGTCGTCGTGGCGCCCTACTCGCTGGGCCTGCTCGCCGACCACCTCGGGCTGGTCGCCGCCTTCGGGGTCGAGCCGGCGCTGATCGTGGCGTGCCTGCTGCTGCTGATCGCGGGGACGCGGTCCGGGGGTGTGACGCCACGCGCTCGGGGTTTGACCCCGGCGGCCGCCGGGGAGGGCCGGAGGGACGATCCGTTCCCGCAATCGTAAGGAGACGCGCGATGACCGAACCCGGTACCCACAGCGCCGGTGAGGGCCTGTCCGACGAGGAGATGGTCGAGACCGTCGCCCAGCAGACCGACAGCGCCTCCGAGCACGCCGACGTCGCCGGCAAGGACTGGGACGGCGACCCCTCCGCCGCTCCCGCCCCGACCGAGTAGCGATCCTCCACACGGCGCCGTCCGGCAGTGACCGGGCGGCGCCGGGGCGCGGGAGGGGGCTGACAGACTCGCGCGGTCGACCGCCCGAGGAGGAGTCGCCCGTGAGCTCGCTGACCGCCCCACGTCAGGTTCCGGCAGCGGCTCCCGCGCCGTCGCCGCTGCTACGGCCCGCCCGGACGCTGACCCGCTACGCCCTCCGGCACGGGCTGCCCGGCCGCTTCCTGGCCCGCGCCGCCCGCGCCGGCGACCCCGTCGCGCGGATGCTGCGCGAGCGCGACCTCCGCGAGCAGCCGTACGCGGTGCACGACCGGCTCCGTGCCGCGGGCCCCCTGGTCCCCAGCGCCCTGGGTCTGGTGACGGCGTCGCACGCGGTGGCGCAGGAGGTGCTGCGCTCCGACCGCTTCGGGGTGGGCTTCGACGGCTCCGCCGTCCCGGGCCTGCTCGGCCGGGCGCTGCGCTTCGCCGACGAGCTCGACGCCAGCGGCGTCGCCGAGCGGCCGTCCATGCTGGTCGTCGACCCACCCGACCACACCCGGTACCGCCGGCTGGTCGGCCGGGCCTTCACCCCGCGGGCCACCGCGGCGTTCGAGCCGATGATCCGGCGCACCGCCGACGCGCTGCTCGACGACCTGACCGGCGCCGACGGCCCGGTGGACCTCGTCGACCGCTACGCCGCGCAGCTGCCCGTGCTGGTGATCGCGGAGCTGCTCGGGGTGCCCACCGACCGCAGGGCGGACTTCCTGCGCTGGGGCGCGGCCGCCGCGGCCACCCTGGACCCCGGTCTGCCACTGCGGCGCTACGTGGCCGCCGAGCGCGGGCTGCGGGCGATGCACGGCTTCCTCCGCGACCACTTCGACCACCTCCGCCGCGACCCCGGCGACGACCTGGTCAGCCGGCTGGTGGGCCTCTCCGGCGAGGAGGCGCTGACCGAGCGCGAGCTGCACGCCACCGTGCTGCTCCTGCTCGGGGCCGGCTTCGAGACGACGGTCAACCTCCTCGGCAACGCCGTCGTCGCGCTCGACGCGCACCGCGACCAGTGGGACGCGCTCCGCGCCGAGCCGGCGGGCTGGGCGAACGCCGTCGAGGAGGCCCTGCGGTTCGACAGCCCGGTCCAGCTCACGAGCCGGGCGGCCCGGGTCGAGGTCGAGGTTGCCGGCCGGCGGCTGTCCCCCGGCACGCGGGTCACGCTGCTGCTCGGCGCGGCCAACCGCGACCCCGACGTCTTTCCCGAGCCGGCCCGCTTCGACGTCACCCGGCGCAACGCCCGCGAGCACCTGGCCTTCTCCGCCGGGGTGCACTACTGCCTGGGGGCGGGCCTGGCGCGGCTGGAGGCGGAGGTGGCGCTGCGCGCGCTGTCCGAGCGCTTCCCGCGGCTGCGCATCGCGGGCCTCCCGGTGCGCCGCGACCTGCGCACGCTGCGCGGCTTCGAGGTGCTCCCGGTCAGCCTGCGCTGACCGGCTCCGGCGCGCGCTCGTCCACGGGCAGGACGGCGTCGCGGGCCGCTCCCCACCCGGCCCACGCCATCGGGACGACGGCGGCCAGCAGCAGGAGCAGGGGCCACGTCCAGCCGCGCGTGAGGTCGCGCAGCGCGCCGAGCAGGAGCGGGCCGGACGCCGCGACCAGATAGCCCAGGCACTGCGCCACCCCGCCGAGCCGCGCGGCCACCAGCGGCGTCGGGCTGCGCAGCACGATGAGGGTCAGCGCCAGCGCGAAGCCCGACCCCTGCGCCACGCCCCAGGCGCAGACCCAGACGAGCGTCCCGGAGGCGGGGGAGAGCAGCAGCCCCGCGAGCCCGATCGCGTACGCAGCGACCACGACGGCGACGAGGGGCCGCTGGCCGCGCATCCGGCCCGCCTGCGCCGGGGCGAGCAGGGCGCCGGCGGCCCCCACGACGTTGGACAGCCCCAGCAGCCAGCCGCCCTCGCCGGTCGGGACCCCGGCGTCGGCGAGCAGCGTCGGCAGCCAGGCGGCGACGGCGTAGAACTGCACGCTCTGCATCGCGAGGAACGCGCACACCCGGCGCGCCAGGGGGTGTCGGAGCAGCGACCAGGACCCGCCGGGCGGGACGTCGGCGCCGCGCCGGGACCGGCCCGTGCCGGCGACCGGGAGCCACAGCACCAGGCCGCCGAGGGCGAGGAACAGCCAGAGGCCCAGGGCGGTGCGCCAGCCGACGTCCAGGGCGTCGGCGAGCGGCAGCGTCAGCGCGGCGCCGGCTCCGGCGCCGATGTTGAGCGCGGCGGAGTACGCGCCCATCACCGCGCCCGGCCGGGCGAACTCCCGCTTCACGTACGCCGGGAGCAGCACGTTGGCCAGGGCGATCGCCGCGCCGGCCAGCAGGCTGCCGGCGTAGAGCAGGGCGACGGGCGACAGCAGCCGCAGCGCGATGCCGGCGGCGAGCAGCAGGAGCGAGGCGCCGACCGCCGTCTCCAGCCCGACCCGCTGCGCCAGCCGGGGCGCGACCGGAGCGAACGCTCCGAAGCAGAGCACCGGGACCGTGGTCAGGAGCCCGGCCAGGGCCGAGGAGAGCCCGGTGTCGGCGCGCAGGTCCGCCAGCAGCGGCGCCACCGCGACGACGGCGGGGCGCTGGTTGAGCGCGACCGCGACGATCGCGGCGACCAGCAGCCACGTGCCCAGCCGCGATCGACCCGCCCGCCCGTGCGCCATCGCGACGAGCCCACCACACGGTCCGGCCGGCGGCAGGGCCGGGCCCCGGCGGTCTCGCGGTCGTCGTGCTTTGCCCACCCGGGTAGGCAGAGCACGAAGGGCGAGGTCGCCCTCTCACCGCCGCGGCGCTCGTGCTCTGCCCGGTGGTGTGGGCAGAGCACGACCGCGCGGGAGGGGGACGCCGCCCGGCTCCGGGAAGCCCGGCTCCGGGGCCGCGCAGGGGCGGACCGCGGCGGACGCCGTCAGCCGGCGGGGGTCAGCATCCCGGCGCCGACGGTGGCGTTCGTCGCCTCGTCGACCACGATGAACCGGCCGGTCACCCGGTTGCGCAGGTAGTCGTCGACGAACAGCGGCTGCGTGGTGCGCAGCTGAACCCGGCCGATGTCGTTGAGGCCGAGCTCGGTGGCCCCCTGCTCGCGGTGCAGCGTGTTGACGTCGAGCCGGTAGGTCAGCTCCTTGACCACGGCGCGCACCGAGCGGGTGGTGTGCTTGATCGCCAGCCGCTGGCGGGGCCGCAGCGGCTCGTCGGCCATCCAGCACACGAGCGCGTCGAGGTCCTGGGTCACCTGCGGGGCGTTGGCGGGCCGGCAGATCAGGTCGCCCCGGGAGACGTCGAGGTCGTCGGCCAGCCGCACGGTGACCGCCATGGGCGCGAAGGCCTCCTCGACGGGGCCGCGGGGGCCGTCGATTGCGGCGATCGTCGTCGTCAGCCCGCTCGGCAGCACCTGCACCTCGTCGCCGGTGCGCAGCACGCCGCTGGCGACCGTGCCGGCGTAGCCGCGGTAGTCGTGGAAGGCGTCGGACTGCGGCCGGATCACGTACTGCACCGGGAACCGCGGGTCGGTCAGGTTGCGGTCGCCGGCCACGTGCACGTGCTCGAGGTGGTGCAGCAGCGTCGGGCCCTCGTACCAGGGCGAGTTCGGCGAGTGCGTGACGACGTTGTCGCCGTTGAGCGCCGAGATCGGGACGACGGTCAGGTCGGGCACGTTCAGCTTCGCGGCGAACGCGCTGAACTCGTCGCTGATCCGCTCGAAGACCTCCTCCGACCAGTCGACGAGGTCCATCTTGTTCACCGCGACGACCAGGTGCGGCACCCGCAGCAGGGAGGCCAGGAAGGCGTGCCGGCGGCTCTGCTCGAGCAGGCCCTTGCGGGCATCGACCAGCACGATGGCGAGGTCCGCGGTCGAGGCGCCGGTGACCATGTTCCGGGTGTACTGCACGTGCCCGGGGGTGTCGGCGAGGATGAAGGTGCGCCGCGGGGTGCTGAAGTACCGGTAGGCGACGTCGATGGTGATGCCCTGCTCGCGCTCGGCGCGCAGCCCGTCGGTCAGCAGCGCCAGGTCGACGTAGTCGCCCTTGCTGGCGCGGGCCACCGCCTCGTACTGGTCCTCGAACACGGCCTTGCTGTCGTAGAGCAGCCGGCCGATGAGCGTGCTCTTGCCGTCGTCCACCGAGCCGGCGGTGGCGATGCGGCAGATGTCCTTGCGCGCGGTGGCGATCTCGGCGGCGTGCTCGGCGACGGCGGAGTGGACGTCGACGACGCCGTCCACCTCGGTTCGGTCGTTCATGCGGCCCATCATCCCCGACGGTGCCCCCGGCTCCGCGGCGACGGCGTCCGGGGGCCGGTCGATGCGTCCCGCGGGACCGGGGTCAGGCCCGACGGGTGGCGCCGCCGTCGACGCTGATCACCTGGCCCGTGATGTAGGCGCCGTCGTCGGACATGAGGTGCGCGGCGGTGGCGGCGACGTCCTCGGGAGCGCCGAGCCGGGACTTGATCCAGGTGCGCTTCACCGCGTTCTGGACGAACTCCGGCGGCAGCTCGGCGAGGGCCCGGGGGTGCACGATGAGCCCCGGTGCGATCGCGTTCGCCCGGACGCCGTTGCGGCCGTAGCGGGAGGCGACGTGCCGCATGAGGGCGAGGCCGGCGGCCTTGCTCATGGCGTACGGCAGCCGGGTCGTCTCGCCCAGGTACGCGGCGGCGGAGCTGGTGTAGACGATCGACCCGCCGCCGCGCTCGATCATCGGCGGCAGCGCGAGCTTGGTGCACAGCAGGTGACCGCGCTGGTTGACCCGGACCGCCTCGTCGAAGACCTCGAGCGGCAGGTCGACGACGCCGACGCCGTCCGCGCTGTCCACGAAGCTGGCGAAGTTGACGTGCAGACCGTCCAGCCCGCCGTAGGCACTGACGGTCGTCGCGACGGCCGACGCGATCGAGTCCTCGTCGGCGCCGTCCAGGTGCACCGCGACCGCCCGGCCGCCGTCGGCGACGATCCGGTCGACCACGACCTGGGCCGCCGCGAGGTCCAGGTCCCCCAGCACGACGCCGGCACCCTCGCTCGCGAAGCGCGCGGCCAGCGCTCCGCCGATCCCGCCGCCACCGGCGACGAGCACGCCCTTGCCCTCCAGCCTGCGCACCTAGAAGTAACCCTCCTTCTTCCGGTCCTCCATGGCCGCGTCGCTCACCTTGTCGTCGCCGCGGGTGGCGCCCCGCTCGGTCATCCGGGTCACGGCGATCTCGGCGATGACCTCCTCGACCGTGACCGCGTGCGAGCGGACGGCGGCGGTCAGGTTCGCGTCGCCGACGGTGCGGTAGCGGACCGTCTCGCGGAACACGTGCTCGCCGTCGCGGGGGCGGATGAACTCGTTGACCGCGTAGAGCATCCCCTGGCGCTCGACGACCTCCCGCTCCTGGGCGAGGTAGAGCGGCGGGATGGCGATGTTCTCGCGGGCGATGTACTGCCAGATGTCGAGCTCGGTCCAGTTCGACAGCGGGAAGACGCGGAGCGACTCGCCGATGTGGATGCGGCCGTTGTAGAGGTCCCACAGCTCGGGGCGCTGGTTCTTCGGGTCCCACTGGCCGAACTCGTCGCGGAAGGAGAACACCCGCTCCTTGGCGCGGGCCTTGTCCTCGTCGCGGCGGGCGCCGCCGAACAGCGCGGTGAACCCGTGCTCCTCGACCGCGTCCAGCAGTACCGGCGTCTGGATCCGGTTGCGGGAGCCGTTGGGCTCCTCCTTGACCGTGCCGGCCGCGATCGCGTCGGGCACGGAGGCGACCACCAGCTGCACGCCGAGCTCGGCGACCCGCTTGTCGCGGAAGTCCAGCACCTCGGGGAAGTTCAGCCCGGTGTCGACGTGCATCACCGGGAAGGGGATCCGCGCCGGCGCGAACGCCTTGCGGGCGAGCTCCAGCATCACGATCGAGTCCTTGCCGCCGGAGAAGAGCAGCACCGGGCGCTCCAGCTCGGCGGCGACCTCGCGGATGACGTGGACGGACTCGGCCTCCAGCGTCTCCAGCTGCGTCAGCCGGTAGTCAGGACTCGTCACGAACTCAAGGCTCCCGAGCTGGGGGACGGCGGACAGGTGGAGGCACCTCGATCCAGCAGCAACCGCACCGGATCGGAGGGGATTCCCCGACCAGTGTCCGCCATGACGCTCAGCGCACGGCGGCCAGGAGGTCGGCGGCCAGCTCCGGGCGGCAGACCAGCAGGTCGGGCAGCCACGGGTCGGGCGCGTTGTAGCGCAGCGGAGAGCCGTCGAGCCGGCTCGCGTGCAGCCCCGCCGCGAGGGCGACGGCGACCGGGGCGGCCGAGTCCCACTGGTACTGGCCTCCGGCGTGGACGTAGGCATCGACCTCGCCCCGGACGACGGCGGTCACCTTGTAGCCGGCCGACCCCAGCGGCACGAGCTCGCCGCCGACGGCCCGCGCGGCCGCGGTGGCGACGGCGGGGGGCCGGCTGCGGCTCACCGCGATCCGCGGGCGAGCGGTCACGGTCCCCGGCAGCGCCGGCGCGGGGTCGGTGACGAGTTCCTCGTCCAGCCCGGGCAGGGCCACGGCGGCGGCGCCCAGCCCGCCGGCGGCCCAGAGGGCGACGTGCACCGCCCAGTCGACCCGGCCGGGCTCGCCGTACTCGCGGGTGCCGTCGAGCGGGTCGACGATCCACACCCGGTCGGCCGCGAGCCGGCGCGGGTCGTCGGCGGCCTCCTCGCTGAACACGGCGTCGTCGGGCCGCTCGCGCCGCAGCACCGCCGCGATGGCCTCCTGCGCCGCCGCGTCCCCGGCGTCGCCGAGCTCCCGGCCGGTGAGCCCGCCCCCGCGCAGCTCCAGCAGGACCTCCGCGGCGGCGCGGGCCGCCGCGACGGCGACCGCGACGTCGGTCACGGCGCCACGACGGGCGCGGTGGCGTCCGTGGGCCGGATCTGCACCGGCTTGCGGCCCGGCTGGGTGTGCCGGCCGGAGCCGTCGGTGACACCGGCGAAGTAGCTGTCGACGGTCTCGGTGCGCGGCGTGACGAAGACGCCGCGCGCCTCGACCAGCGGGCGGTCCGGAGTCGCGGCCAGGGCGATGCTCCCCGTGACGATCGTCTTGCGTCCGGCGGACTCGCCGACCCGCGCGGCGAGGACGACGGGGGTGTCCAGCGGCACCGGCCCCCGGTAGTCCAGCTCGAGCCGGGCGGTCATCCCCCACAACCCGGCGTGGATCGCGGCCCCGCCGAGGACCTGGTCCATCACCAGACCGCTCATGCCGCCGTGCAGATAGCCGGGCGGCCCCTCGTAGGCCAGCCCGAAGACGGTCTCGGCGATCACGCCGCCGTCGACCACGCGCAGGACGACCGGCGGAGCGAGCGCGCTGCCCACCCCGCTGACCATGTTGAAGACCTGGCGGAACGCGAGCACGTCGTCCAGCGGCGAGAGGTGGCCGGCGGGCCGGCGGCTCGCCGCCAGCCGCTCGGTCAGCTCGCGCGCGCCGGCCGCGGCGGCGCGCAGGTCGGCGGCGGGGACGTCGGTGCGCACCGATGCGTCGACCAGCCCCCGCAGGGCCTCGCCCAGGTCGGTGACGGCGGCCATCAGCTCGGCGTCGTAGGGCGGTTCCTCGGGGTGCGTGCTCACGTCTCCGACGGTAGCCAGCGGGGCTGCGGGCTCAGGCGGGGACCCCGGTGCCCGCGGGCGCTCCGGGCGGCTCCGGCGGACCGCTGCGCGGCAGGCGCACCGTGAACACGGACCCCCGTCCGGGCGCGGTGGTCAGGTCGACCGTGCCGCCGTGCGCGGCGACCAGCGAGGCGACGATCGCCAGGCCCAGGCCCGTTCCCCCGGCCGCGCGGTTGCGGCTGGGATCGGCGCGGTAGAAGCGCTCGAACACCCGCGCGGCGTCTCCGGCCGCCAGGCCCGGCCCCTCGTCGGCGACGGTGACGACCACCCACCCGCCGTCGTCCTCCTGGTCCGGAAGGCCGGCCTCCTCGCCGAGCGTGACCGTCACCCGGGCGTCGCCGGGGGTGTGCACCAGCGCGTTCGTGACGAGGTTGCCCACGACCTGGCGCAGCCGCGCCTCGTCTCCCAGCACCACGGGGAGCTCGGTCAGCGCCGGGTCGAGGACCAGCTCCAGCGGCCGGTCCGGCTGCAGCGCGCGGGCGTCGTGGACGACGTCGCCGGCCACCTCCGCGAGGTCGACGGGGGTGACGGTCAGCGGTCGCTGCTGGTCCAGCCGGGCCAGCTGCAGGAGGTCCTCGACCAGCACGCCCATCCGGGCGCCCTCGGACTCGATGCGCTGCATCAGCCGGCCGACGTCGTCGGGATCGCGGACGGCGCCCTGGCGGTAGAGCTCGGCGAAGCCCCGGATCGACGTCAGCGGGGTGCGCAGCTCGTGGCTGGCGTCCGCGACGAACTGGCGCATCCGCCCCTCGGAGCCGCGCGCCTGCTCCTCCGAGGCGCGCTGCGCGGAGAACGCGCTCTCGATGCGGGCCAGCATCCCGTTGAGCGCGGCCGAGAGCCGGCCCACCTCGGTCCGCTCGTTCCCCGCCGGCACCCGGCGGGAGAGGTCTCCGGCGGCGATGGCCCGCGCGGTCTGCTCCACCTCGGCGAGAGGGCGCAGGCTGTTGCGCACCAGCATGTACCCGGCGGCGCCCAGGACGGCCAGCACCACCAGCCCGACGAACAGCTCGATGCGCACGAGCCGGGCGATCGCCTTCTCGTCGCTCTCGAGGTCGACGCCGACGACCAGCGTGTAGCCGCCGCGCAGCTCCCTCGACGCCAGCCGCCACGCGTCGCCGTCGGTGTGCACCGTCACCGGGCGCCGGTCCTCCCGCAGCTCCTCGACCTCGTCCTCGCTCAGCTCCGGCAGCCCGCCGTCGGCCTGCCCCTGGGGGGCGCCGATGACCACCGGCTCGTCGCTGTCCGGCAGCACGCACGCGATGTAGTACGGCGTCGGTTGCGGATAGGCGGTGTGCAGGCAGGCAGCCATCAGCTCGGGCCCCCCGAGGTTGGCGACCGTCCCGCGCAGCTCGTCGTCCCGCTCCTGTTGCAGGTAGTCGCGCAGCAGGGAGGCGGTGGCGAAGCCGGTCGCCAGCAGGGCGACGCTCAGCAGCGCGACCATCAGCGCCACGAGGGTGACCCGGAGGGGAACCCGGGGGCCCCGCGGGTCGGGCGCGGGACGACCCGTCATGCGCCCCGCGGCAGCCGCAGGGTGTAGCCGACCCCCCGGATGGTGTGCAGGAGACGGGGCTCGGTGGTGTCGACCTTGCGGCGCAGGTAGGAGATGTAGGACTCGACGACGTTGGCCTCGCCGTTGAAGTCGTAGTTCCACACGTGGTCCAGGATCTGCGCCTTCGACAGCACCCGCCCGGCGTTGGCCATCAGGTAGCGCAGCAGCTTGAACTCGGTGGGGGAGAGGCCGATCAGGGTGCCGGCCTTGACCACCTCGTGCGACTCCTCGTCCAGCTCGATGTCGGCGAAGGTCAGCCGCGGCGCCTCCGCCGCCCGCTGGGCGCCCGCGCTGGTGCGGCGCAGCACCGCCCGGATCCGCGCCACCACCTCGTCGAGGCTGAAGGGTTTGGTCACGTAGTCGTCCCCGCCGAGGGTCAGGCCCGACACCTTGTCCTCCGGCGCGTCCCGGGCGGTGAGGAACAGGACCGGGGTGTGCCGGCCGGTCTCCCGCAGCCGGCGCACGACGCCGAAGCCGTCCAGCCCCGGCATCATCACGTCGAGCACGAGCAGGTCGGGCCTGAAGGACGCCGCCATGGCCAGCGCCTGCTGACCGTCGGCCGCCGTCGCCACCTCGAAGCCGGCGTAGCGCAGGCTCGCCGACAGCAGTTCACGGATGTTGGGCTCGTCGTCCACCACGAGCAACCGCGCCTCCGGCGCGCGCCCGGCGGAGCCGCCCTGATCCCGGGTCCCCTGCACGGCTCCTCCCACAGAACGCACCGATGCCGTCGTCATGACACGAGGGTCGGTCCGGCGGCTGCGCCCGGACTGGACGCTACCTGTGAACTCCCTGGACGCCGCGCCGCCGCGCAATTCCGCGCTTCCGCGCCGTGCAATTCCGCGCTTCTGCCCGGTGCAATTCCGCGCTTCTGCACGGGGCGACGGCGCGCGGGCGGTTCGGGCTCAGCCCGCGGGGCTCATCGCCCGGCCGCGGCGCCAGTAGCCGATGGCGTGGTGCCCGGCGCGGCCGAGCCCCCAGCGTGCGCGGAGGTCGGCGCGGATCGTCCGGACGGCGGCGGACTCCGCGGCCACCCACGCGAACACGTCGTCCGCGGCCGGCGGCTCCAGCGCCGCGACCGCGTCGGCGAGCAGCGTGCCCTCCCCGGGCGGGGTGCCGTCGCGGTGCAGCCACCGGACGGTCACACCGGCCGGTGCCGCCAGCGGCTGCTCTTCCCGCGGGCCCTCGACCTCCACGAGGGCCAGGCCGGTCGTCGTGGGCGCGGCCTCGGCCAGGATCCGGCTGATCGCGGGCAGCGCGGTCTCGTCCCCGACCAGCAGGAGGGAGGCGGCCGGCCGGATCCCGAGGTCGCCGCTGCCGGCGATGCCGAGGAGAGCGCCCGGGGCGGCGGCCGCGGCCCACGCCGCCGCCGGGCCGTCGCCGTGCAGCACGAAGTCGATCTCCACCTCACCGCGGGCGGGGTCCTGCCGGCGGGCGGTGTAGCTGCGCAGGGCCACCCCGTGGGCGCCGATCGGCCAGACGACGCGGCCGTCGCGCGCCACCGTCGGCCACCGGGGGGCGGGATCGCCGACGCGTGGCACCAGCAGGTTCACCGTCGGTCCGGCGGCCGCGACCGCCTCCGCCGTCCCGGTGAGGGTGACCCGGCGCACGGTCGGCGTGGGGACGGCGACCGCGACGGCGGTGAGCACGTCCACGGCGCGCGGGCCGTCGTCGGGAGCAGTCACACGGCAGAGGGTAGGCAGCGGCCGCACGCCCGGTGCAGCGCCTCGGGCCGGACGTGGGCCGACCCGGCCGACCCCGGGGGAATGGAGTCGACCGAGCCGGCGATCGAGGACGGCGGAATCACCGTGGGTAGTCGCAGGACCCGCATCGATCCGCGGTTTTCCGGCTCTCACGCCCGTCGACGACCACGCTAGGTGAAGGGTCGGTCGGGAGCAGCGCCCGCAGGGGTGAACCTGGAGCACGCCCGGGTGATGTGTGTCCGGGCGACCAGGGGGGCACGGCACGAGGACGGGCCGGGCACCGGCCCGTCCGCACCGGGAGGACCAGATGGCGAAGGACCTGCAGAAGGGTGACCACGTCACCTGGAAGAGCCACGGCGGCGAGGCGGAGGGCACCGTCCGGAAGAAGATCACCACGGACACAGAGGCGGCCGGCCGCACGGTCCGCGCGAGCTCGGACGACCCGCAGTACGAGGTGCAGAGCGAGAAGAGCGGCGGGACGGCGGTGCACAAGCCGTCGGCGCTGAAGAAGACGTGATCCCCCGGATCCCCGGATCGACCAGCACACAGGAGGCACCCGTGAGCGAGAGCGACGACCAGTTCGCCGGCGTTTCGTCGCGCAGCACCAAGCACAACCCCCGCCTCGACGAGGAGCTCGAGCACGAGATCCAGGGGATGCTCAGATCCGACCACGCCACCCGCTCGCAGGAGTGGCGTGAGGTCGAGCCCGTCGCCGAGGGCGACCCCGACCTCACGGCCGACCCGAGCGGCACGCTCGTCGGTGGGGTGCCGGCCGGCACGACCGGGGACGCCGTCCTCGCCCGGGCCGAGCTCGCGCGCTGGCTGGACCGGGCCGACTTCCCGAGCAGCGGTCCCGCCCTGGTCGAGGCGGCGCTCGACCACCGCGCCCCCGACGCCGTTATCGACGAGCTGCGCCGGCTGCCCGAGGGCGAGACCTACGAGCGCATCGGCGACGTCGTCCGTGCGCTGGGCTACCCGACCGAGACGTGAGCGAGGGGGGCGGGCCGGCTCAGGACCCGGCCCGCTCCTCCGCCTCCCCCTCCTCCTGGTCGTCCTCGGCGATCTCCTCGGCGCCCCGGCGCCGGAACAGCTTGGAGCCGGGGAAGCCCTTCACCACCTGGCGCAGGTCCTGCATCGTGTCGACGAGGTCGTGCACGTCGGGGCCGACCCCGTCGAGGGTCTTGAGCACCGGCAGCACATCGTCGTCCAGGTGTCCCAGCAGGGTGGGCAGGCGGTCGATGATCGCGACCATCGCCTCGATCTCCTGCGCCGACAGGCTCTCGGCGAGGCGCTGCACGACCGGGACGAGCTGACGCAGCGGTCCCTCGAAACCGGCCAGCAGCGGGTCCACCCGCGCGATCACGGCCTCGGCCCGGCCCACGGCGCCCCCGGCCCGCTCGATCGTCCCGCCGACGGCGCCGATGGCGGCGTCGGCCTTGCGCTGGGTGTCGCCGACGGCGTCGATGGCTTCGTCGGCTTTGCGTTGGGTGTCGCCGACGGCGTCGATGGC
>NZ_FOEE01000006.1 GCF_900110555.1 Trujillonella endophytica | reverse complement strand
CCGATGGTGTCGGCGCCGGCGTCCAGTCCGGTGTCGCGCAGCTGCTTGCGTAGTTGCAGGACCAGCTCGATGGTCGCCGGTGGCGTGGCGCGCGGTGACTTGTGGGGCCGTCGGGAGCGCGGCGCGAAGGCGGCCTCACCCTCGGCTCGGTAGCGCTTGAGCAGCTCGTAGAGCCATGACCGGGAGACGCCATAGGCGGCGATGACCTCAGCCGCCGTCCGGCCCTCGACCTCGATCGCGGTGATGACCAGTCGGGCTTTGGACATGGCCGAGCCTCGACCGGCTGTCCGGGATGACCTGGGACATCAGTCCGGTATGTCTCGAGACATCTGTCCGGGATGTCTTGAGCCAGGACACCCCGCTACAACGACAGGGCCCCGGCACTCCACGAGTGCCGGGGCCCTGTGCTGTGTCCCGGAGCCACCCGGGGATGCGCCCAGGCGACGTCACCCTGCGCGGCAACGGGCCCACCGGAGGCGATGAGCCCGGCGTGCCGGAGATCGCGAGGCCGTCCGCGTCGGTGAGCGGCGCGACTCACCCGTCCGAGGGGCGGTGAGCCCGCAGGTCCTCAGTTCCTGGCGGGGATGTCGACGTAGGTGGTGATGACCACCGCCGGCTCTGCCGCGGCCCACTCCGAGGAACAGAGAACGACATGAGCGCTGCGCACACACCCTCGTCGCCGGGGGTGTCCATCGAGCGTCGGGAGAGCGGGCGCCTCTACGGCCGCACGGCCACCGACCTCAGCGGGGCGCTGCAGCCCGCGGGGCCGGTCGTCGAGTTCCGCGACGTGCTCACCCGAGGACAACGACGCCGGGTCCTGTGCGTCGGCGCCGCCCACGTCGTCGTCTCCCTGGCCCTCGCCGTGTACCTGCTGCTCCCGTCGAGCCTGCCGCAGCTCGGCGGGAACGCGGTGACCGACTCCCTCGCCGTCGGCGGGCTGGTGCTGATGGTCCTGCTGCAGCTCATCGCCGGTCTGCGTACCTGGACCATCGCCTTCCACGTCGGCCTGGCCCGGGACCCGATCCCGATGCGTCCGCGGACGGGGCTCCGGGTGGCCGTGCTGACCACGATCGTGCCCGGCAAGGAGCCCGTCGAGCTGGTCATGACGACGCTGCGGGCGATGAAGCGGATCCGGCACGACGGGCCGCTCGACGTGTGGCTGCTCGACGAGGGCGACGATCCCGAGGTCCGGCGCCGGTGCGAGGAGATGGGTGTCAAGCACTTCAGCCGCAAGGGACACCCGGAATGGAACCAGCCCCGGGGGCCGTACCGGGCCCGGACCAAGCACGGCAACCACAACAGCTGGCGTGCGGTCAACGAGCACCGGTACGACGTCGTCGCCCAGATGGACCCCGACCACGTGCCGTTCCCCAACTTCCTCGAGCGGACTCTGGGCTACTTCTCCGACGAGGACGTGGCCTTCGTGGTCGCGCCCCAGGTGTACGGCAACCTCGAGGAGTCGTTCGTCGCCCGGGGAGCGGCCGAACTTGCCTACCTCTTCCACGGTGTCATCCAGCGCGGCGGAAACGGCCACGAGGCGCCGCTGCTGATCGGCACCAACCACCTGTACCGCCCGGCTGCCTTCGCCCAGATCGGTGGCTACCAGGACTGCATCATCGAGGACCATCTGACCTCGATGGCCCTGTACACCGGTGTGAACGCCGCCACGGGAGGCAATTGGAAGGGCGTCTACACCCCCGACATCATCGCCGTCGGCGAGGGCCCGGCCACCTATTCGGACTTCTTCAGCCAGCAGAAGCGCTGGGCCTACGGCATCTGGCAGATCGCCCGGCAGCACTCGCCGACGATGTTCGGGCAGATGCGGTCCCCGGCGCAGCGGCTGTCGTTCTTCGCCCTGCAGACGCACTACCCGACGACGTCGATCGCGTGGGTCGGCGGCATCGCGCTCACGGCGCTGTACCTGGTGGGCGGCGTCTCGATCTCCGACCTGCCGCTGCTGCAGTGGGGTGTTCTGTTCAGCGCCAACATGGTGCTCGGCCTGGCCTTCACCTTCGCCATGCGCCGCTACAACCTCGTCGAGCACGAGCGCCGCTCCTGGGGGCTGGCCGGTATGGCGCTGGACCTGCTGACCGCTCCCGTCTACGTGGCGGCCGCCGTCGCGCAGCTCGCCGGGCGGCCGCTGGTCTACGTCGTCACCGCCAAGGGGAGTGCCGCGACGGGGGACACGTGGCGGACCTTCCGGCCGCACCTGCTCTGGGCAGCGGTCGCCCTGTTCTCCATCGCGGCCGGGCTGCTCCAGGACCACGACTACGCCACGCTGTACGTCTGGGCCACCGTGACCCTGGTCTGCTGCCTCGCGCCGCTGGTGCACGTCGGCGTGATGTGGCTGACCGCGACCGTGCCCGCCATGCTCCCGCGGGTCCGGCCGGTGATCGGTGCCCGACGCATCGGGCAGATCCTGGTCGCGCAGGGCGTGCTCACCGTCGGTCAGCTCCAGCAACTGCTGGACCTGCAGGCCACGAGCGACGGCGCGTGGACCCCCCTCGGCAGCCTCGCCGTCGAGCAGGGCATGGCGACCAGGGAGCAGGTCGCGGTTGCGCTCAGGCTGGGCACCGGCAGCCAGGAGCGGGTGAGAGAGCTCGCCGGGGCGTCAGCCGCGCTGCTGTAGCGCCGGTCGTGGGCGGGGTGCGCCGGTCGTGGGCGGGGTGCGCCGGCCGTTCCTGCGGGTCGGCTCAGGCCGGCGCGGGGCGCAGGGGCTCGACGGCCTGCCCGGGCCGGGCCCACGACCGCGGCCGGGGGAGGGACGGCGGGGGCGTGCGCACAGTGCGGTCGCCGTGCCGCGGCAGCCGCTGCGTGCGGGCGTCGCCGGTGGGCCGGGCCGGTGGCAGGGGCAGGCGGACGGTGTCCAGCTCGACCCACGCCGTCCGCTTGTAGCCGTCGACCAGCGCGGTCACCCGGAGCCGGCATGTCCCGTCGGCGTCGTGCCGCCAGCCCAGCAGGGCGCCGATGTGCCAGCGGTCGCGGTGGTGCACCTCGACCGGCTTGGGGCGGCCCAGCCAGGTCACCGTCGACTCCGCACCCACGTCGGCGACTCTAAGTGGCTGCACGGTCACCCGGAGGGAGGCGCGCTCGGCCCCCCGCGGGGGCCTCCGCCGCGGGTGTGTACAGTAGGAAATGCGACGCGGGGTGGAGCAGCTCGGTAGCTCGCTGGGCTCATAACCCAGAGGTCACAGGTTCGAATCCTGTCCCCGCTACTGGCACGAAGGCCCGGTCATCACGGTGACCGGGCCTTCGTCGTGTCCGGGGAACAGCGGTGTCGTCGCCCGACGTTGTGGCCGGGCATGGAGCCCACCGTGCAGGACGTCCCCGAGTCCTCCCGCTACGAGATCCGCGACGGCGAGCGCGTGCTCGGCCACGCCGCCTACCGCCGCGAGGGCGGGAACGTCGTGTTCACCCACACCGAGATCGACCCCGGCTCCGAGGGGACGGGCGTGGGCGGAAAGCTCGTCCGTGGCGCCCTGGACGACGTCCGCAGCCGCGGCGAGCGCGTCGTCGCCCAGTGCTCGTTCGTGCGGGGCTGGATCGGCAAGCACCCCGAGTACGGCGACCTGGTCGAGGGCGCGAGCGCGTGACCGCGCCGACCGAGCGCCGGGCCCGGCGGCAGCCCCGGGTCCACGCCGAGCACGTGCTGGGGGATCCGGCGGCACCGGTCACCGTGCTCGAGTACGGCGACTACGAGTGCCCCTACTGCGCCGCGGCGGCGCCGGTGCTGCGGCGACTGGTCGAGGAGTCCGGTGGCCGGGTGCGGCTGGTGTTCCGCAACTTCCCCCTGGCCGACCGCCACGCCTACGCCCTCACCGCGGCACTCGCCGCCGAGGCGGCCGGCGAGCAGGGCGCCTTCTGGCCGATGCACGACGCGCTCTTCGCCCGGCAGGACCGGCTGAGCGACGCCGCGCTGCACGGGTACGCCGAGGCGCTCGGGCTCGACGGCGACCGGGTGGTGGGAGCGGCCGCCCAGCCCTTCGGGGACAAGGTGGAGGCCGACTTCGCCGCCGGCCTGGCGATGGGCGTCGCGGGTACGCCGACCCTGTTCGTCGGCGGGCAGCGCTACGCCGGGCGGGTGGAGATCGCCGCGCTGCGCCGGGCGGTGGCCGCCGCGCCGGGCGTCGTCGCCGATCCGGCGCCCGCGCAGGAGGAGCTCAGCTGCACATGGCTGCCCGGGGCGGGCCCGGACGGCGGCTCAGGCGGGGACGCGGGGCTCCAGCCAGGGGCGCGGCGGCAGCGACGGTGGCCCCTCCGCCTCGGGCGTGCACAGCGGGAAGCGGTCGCCGAGGAACCGCAGCAGCGCGACGCCCAGGACGGCGGCGGCCAGCGAGCCGCCGAGGATGCCGATCATGGCCTGCTCGCGCAGGGCCGGGGCGTCGCGGAAGGCGAGATCGGCGATGAACAGCGAGATGGTGAAGCCGATGCCGGCCAGCGTCGCGCCGGCTCCCAGGTGTGACCAGCGGACCCCGCCCGGAAGGATGCCCAGGCCGGTGCGCAGGGCCACTGTGGCGCCGAGCGTGATGCCGACCGCGTTGCCCAGCAGCAGCGCGACCATGACGCCGATGGTGACCGGTGAGGTGAACGCCTCGCGCAGGGTGGCCGGATCCAGCGGGACCCCCGCGTTGGCCAGCCCGAACACCGGGACGACGGCGTAGGCCGTCCAGCGGTGCAGCCGGTGCTGCAGGCGGGCGTTGGCCGGCACGGTCGACGCGACGGCGAGGCTCGCCATCCGGGCCCGCTCGGCGTCCGGCTGCTCGCGCAGCGCCCGCCCGTAGGCGCTGGTGCGCTGCACCTCCTCCGACGTGGGTGGCCGGGAGGGCAGCAGCAGGCCGAGGACGACGCCGGCCAGCGTGGCGTGGATGCCCGACTCGTGGACCGCCAGCCACAGCGCCGTCCCGGCCGCGACGTAGGGCCACAGCCGCCAGACGCCGGCCCAGCGCAGCGCCAGCAGGGCGACGACGAGCGCCGCCGAGACCGCCAGGGCGGGCAGCACGAGGTCGTCGGAGTAGAAGAGCGCCATCACGGTGATGGCGCCGATGTCGTCGACGATCGCCAGCGTCAGCAGGAACAGGCGGAGCCGGTCGGGGCACCGCGGGCCGAACAGCGCGAGCACGCCGAGCACGAACGCGGTGTCGGTGGACATGACGATGCCCCACCCGCCGGCCGCCTCCCCGGAGGGGTTGAACGCCAGGTAGACCAGGGCCGGGACGACGAGGCCGCCCAGGGCGCCGAGCGCCGGGGCCGCCATCGAGCGGCGGTCCCGCAACTCCCCGGTGCTGACCTCGCGGGTGATCTCCAGGCCGACGACGAGGAAGAACAGCGCCATCGCGCCGTCGTTCACCCAGTGCCGCAGGTCCATCTGCAGGGTGAACTCGCCGACCCCGATCGACGCGGGGGTCGACCAGAACGTGTCGTAGGCGGCCGACCAGGGCGAGTTGGCCCAGGCCAGCGCGCAGAGCGTGGCGGCCAGCAGCAGTGCCGAGCCGCCGGCCTCGGTGCCGACGTAGAGCCGGGAGGACGGCGAGAGCGTCGGCAGGGTGACGCGGGTCGGGGGTCCGGGGCGGGGCGGCTGGCTCACCGGCTCAGAGAACCTGCTGGCCGTACATCTCGCCGAGCGGGTCGGCGATGAGCTCCAGGCGGGCCCGGTCGGGGTCGCGGAAGTACACCGAGACCCCGCTGTGCAGCTCGTGCGGGACGCCGGCCTGCTCGAGCCGCGCGACCAGCTCCCGCCACCGGTCCGGCGACACGCTGATCGCGACGTGGTGCAGGCCGCCCAGGACCTCGGCGTACGGGCCGAGGTCCAGGCCGGGGAAGTCGAAGAAGGCGATCAGGTTGGAGTTGCCGATGTCGAAGAAGAAGTGCGACGAGCCGGGGTAGTCGCGGTTCTCGATCAGCTCGGTGAGGGGGAAGCCGAGCACGTCCTGGTAGAAGCGGACGGTCCGCTCGACGTCGGAGCTGATCAGCGCGGTGTGGTGCAGGCCGCGCGCCGTCGAGGCGGGCCGCTCGCCCGCGGCGCGCAGGTGGGTGTCGCGGATGCGGGCCCGCTCCGCCTCGGCAGTGGCGGGATCCGGCCGGGGGTCGGTGATGCTCATGACGGCGATCCTCCCGCGTCGGGGCCTGGTGGGACGCCCGGACAACCCCGGCGACCGGCGATGGCTTCCCGCCGTCGGCCGGCCGTGCCGAGGGTTGACTCCCCTTGTGACCTGGACCACCGTGGGCGGAGCCGCGCTCCGTCCCGGGAGGTCCCGTGTCCGCCATCGTCGTCCCGCCCGGGCTGGGTCTCCGCGCCGTCGATCTCTCCGACCGGGCGTTCTGGGCCAACCCGCCGGAGGTGAAGCACGCGGTCCTCGACCTGCTGCGGGCCGAGGCGCCGTTCGCGTTCTTCGCCGAGCCGGAGATCCCGCACCTGCCGGTGGGCCCGGGCTACCACGCGGTCACCAGGTACGCCGACGTGGCGGCGATCAGCAGCCGCCCCGACCTGTTCTCCTCGGCCGCCGGTGCGGTGTCGATCCAGGACGTGCCGCCGGAGCTCAACGAGTTCTTCGGCTCGCTGATCAGCATGGACGACCCGCGGCACGCGAAGATCCGCCGGATCGTGGCCCAGGCGTTCACCCCCCGGATGATGGAGGGCCTCGTCGGCTCGGTGCAGCTGGTCGCCGAGGACGTCGTGGCCCGGGCCCGCCGCACCGCCGCCGAGGGCGACGGCACGATCGACGTCGTCGCGGACCTCGCCGCCCCGATCCCGCTGCGGGTGATCTGCGACCTGATGGGCGTGCCCGAGGACGACCGGGCGATGGTGCTGCAGCAGTCGAACGTCGTCCTCTCCGGTGGCGATCCGGAGCTCATCGAGGACGAGGAGTACGCCGTCGCGGCCTTCCTCCGGGCCGGCGAGCTGCTCGCCGGGCTGATGACGCGGATGGCCGTCGAACGCCGCGCCCGGCCGGCGGAGGACCTGACGACGGCGCTGGTGCACGCCGAGGTCGACGGCGAGCGGCTCACCGACCAGGAGATCGCCAGCTTCTTCATCCTGCTGCTCGTGGCCGGCAACGAGACGACCCGCAACGCCATCTCCCAGGGCGTGCTGGCGCTGGCCGAGCACCCCGACCAGCGGGACCGCTGGGCGGCCGACCCGGGGCTCACCCGCACCGCCGTGGAGGAGATCGTGCGGTGGGTCAGCCCGGTCACGTGGATGCGGCGGACGGCGACGCGGGACGTCGAGGTGTCCGGGCAGGCGTTCCCGGCCGGCAGCAAGTTCCTGCTCTTCTTCGCGGCGGCCAACCGGGACCCGGCGGTCTTCGCCGACCCGCACCGCTTCGACCTGGCCCGCGACCCCAACCCGCACGTCGGGTTCGGCTCCCGGGGCCCGCACTTCTGCCTCGGCGCCCACCTGGCCCGCCGGGAGATCGCGGTCGCGTTCCGCACCTTCGCCGACCTCCTGCCCGACCTCGAGGTGACGGGCCCGCCGAGCCGGCTGCAGTCCTCCTTCGTCAACGGCCTCAAGCGGCTGCCGGCGCGGCTGACGGGCTGACCCTGCGCAATTCCGCGCTTCTGCCCGGCGCAGAAGTGCGGAGTTGCCCCGGGGCGGAAGTGCGGAGTTGCCCCGGGGCGGAAGTGCGGAGTTGCCCCGGGGCGGAAGTGCGGAGTTGCCCCGGGGCGCGGGGTCAGGAGAGGGCGCGCTCCAGGTCGGCCAGCAGGTCCTCGACGTCCTCGATGCCGACGGAGAGCCGGACCAGGTCGGCCGGCACCTCCAGCGGCGAGCCCGCGGCGCTGGCGTGGGTCATCCGCGCCGGGTGCTCGATCAGCGACTCCACGCCGCCGAGGGACTCGGCGAGGGTGAACAGCTCCGTGCGCTCGCAGACCCGCAGCGCCGCCTCCTCGCCGCCGGCGAGCCGGAACGACACCATCCCGCCGAAACCGGACATCTGCCGCGCGGCCACGGCGTGCCCCGGGTGGTCGGGCAGGCCCGGGTAGAGGACGGCGGAGACCTCCGCCCGCGACGTCAGGAACTCCACGACCCGCTCGGCGTTGGCGCAGTGCCGGTCCATGCGCACGCCCAGCGTCTTGATCCCGCGCTGGACGAGCCAGGCGTCGAACGGGCCGTTGACTGCGCCCATGGCGTTCTGGTGGAAGGCCAGCTGCTCGCCGAGGTCGGCGTCGGCGACGACGAGGGCGCCCCCGACCACGTCGGAGTGCCCGCCGAGGTACTTCGTCGTCGAGTGGACGACGATGTCGGCGCCGAGGGGCAGCGGCCGCTGCAGGTAGGGCGAGGCGAAGGTGTTGTCGACGACCAGCAGCGCCCCGGCCGCGTGCGCGATCTCCGCCAGCCCGGCGATGTCGGCGATGTTGAGCAGCGGGTTGGTCGGCGTCTCGCACCAGAGGACGGCGGTGGTGTCGCGCATCGCGTCCCGGACGGCGCCGAGGTCGCCGAGGTCGACCGGGGTGTGCTCGACGCCCCAGCGAGCGGCCACCTTCGACAGCAGCCGGAAGGTGCCGCCGTAGGCGTCGCCGGCCAGGACGACATGGGAGCCGGGGGAGCAGACGGTCCGCAGCAGGGTGTCCTCGGCGGCCAGGCCGGAGGCGAAGGCCAGCCCGGTCGCGCCCTCCTCGAGCGCGGCGAGGGACTCCTGCAGCGCCGTCCGGGTGGGGTTGGCGCTGCGGCTGTACTCGTAGCCGCCGCGCAGGCCGCCGACGCCGTCCTGCTTGTACGTCGTCGTCAGGTGCAGCGGGGGGACCACCGCGCCCGTGGCCGGGTCCGGGTCCTGCCCGGCGTGGATGGCGCGGGTGCTGAACCCGTGCGCGGGCCCCTGGTCGCCGGTCATGCGTCGACCGTGGGCGCGGCGCCGGACGGGATGCCGGCGAGGTGACCCAGCACGTCCTGGCGGGTGACCACGCCGGCGGGCTTGCCGTCGACGTGCACGAGCAGGGCGTCGGCGGAGCCGAGGGCGGCCACGGCGGCGCCGACCGGCTCGCCGGAGCCGATGATCGGCAGCGGCGCGGACATGTGCGTCTCCACCCGGTCGGCGAGGCTGGCGCGGCCGGCGAACAGCGCGTCGAGCAGCACCTTCTCGTCGACGGAGCCGACGACCTCGCCCGCGGTCACCGGCGGCTCGGCGCGGACCACCGGCAGCTGGCTGACGCCGTACTCGCGCAGGATGTCGATCGCGTCGCGCACGGTCTCCTTCGGGTGGGTGTGCACCAGCGTCGGCGTCGCGCCGGACTTGGTGTGCAGGAGCTCGCCGACGGTCTCCCCGGCGGTGGAGTCCAGGAACCCGTAGTCGGCCATCCACGCGTCGTTGAAGATCTTGTTCAGGTAGCCGCGGCCACCGTCGGGGAGGAGCACCACCACGACGTCGTCCTTGGTCAGGTGCTCCGCGGCCTGCAGCGCGGCGACCACCGCCATCCCGCAGGAGCCGCCGACCAGCAGCCCCTCCTCCCGGGCCAGCCGCCGGGTCATGGCGAAGGAGTCGCCGTCGGAGACGGGGATGATCTCGTCGGCGATCTCGCGGTCGTAGGTCGAGGGCCAGAAGTCCTCGCCGACGCCCTCGACGAGGTAGGGCCGGCCGGTGCCGCCGGAGTACACCGAGCCCTCGGGGTCGGCACCGACCACGCGGACGCGACCGCCGGAGACCTCCTTGAGGTAGCGCCCGATGCCGCTGATCGTCCCGCCGGTGCCCATGCCGGTGACGAACGTGGTGACCCGGCCGTCGGTCTGCGTCCAGATCTCGGGGCCGGTCGTCTCGTAGTGCGACTGCGGGTTCGCCGGGTTGGAGTACTGGTCGGGCTTCCAGCCGCCGGGGGTCTCGCGGGCCAGCCGGTCGGAGACCGAGTAGTAGGACCGCGGGTCGTCGGGGTCGACGGCGGTGGGGCAGACGACGACCTCGGCGCCGTAGGCCTTGAGCACGTTGATCTTCTCCTGGCCCACCTTGTCGGGGCAGATGAAGACGCACTTGTAGCCGCGCTGCTGGGCGACCAGGGCCAGCCCGATGCCCGTGTTTCCGCTGGTCGGCTCGACGATGGTGCCCCCGGGGCGGAGCGCGCCGCTGGCCTCCGCGGCGTCCACCATGCGGACGGCGATGCGGTCCTTCACCGACCCGCCGGGGTTGAGGTACTCGACCTTCGCGAGGACCAGCGGGGCGTCGGGGCCCAGGTCCCGGGTCACCGACCGGAGCCGGACCAGGGGGGTGTCACCGACCAGGTCGACGACGGACTCGGCGTACTGCACGGGGGACCTCCTCGTCGATGCCGACGGCCGGCACCGGGTCCATCCCACCAGAGCGGGCGCGCGGGGAGGATGTCGGTATGACCGATCCCGTTCCGAACCGGAGCGCGGCGCACGGCGACCCGGCGCGGGGCGCCGCGGACCGGGTGCTCGTGGCCGTCTTCGCCTCGCCGGTGGCCGAGGTGCTGCTGCGCTGGGCACCCGAGCTGGGCTACCGCACGGTCCTGCTGGACCCGGACGCCGGGCGGCCGGCCGGCGCCCGCGCCTTCGCCGAGGTGGGCCTCGACGACGCCCTCGACCTGGCCGCCGCCGACGTCGTCGTCACCGACCACCACCGCCCCGAGCTGGGGGAGGTGCTGCGCGACGCGCTGGCGCGGCCGGTGCGCTGGGTCGGCGTGCTGGGAAATCCGCGGCACGAGGGCCCGCACGTGGCCGCGCTGACGGCGCTGGGGGTGCCGGCGGCCGACATCGCCCGGGTGCACCGGCCGATCGGGCTGGACATCGGGTCGAAGGCGCCCGCGGAGATCGCCCTGAGCACGCTGGCCGGGCTCCTGGCCGACCGCAACGGCCGGTCCGGCGGCACGGCGCACGGCCGCGCCGCCGCGGCTCAGGCCTGAGCGGGCGGCTTCAGGTAGGACAGGGCGGCCTCGTGCAGGTGGCCGTTGGTGGCCAGCGCGCTGCCCCCCGACGGTCCCGGCGCGCCGGTGACGTCGGTGAAGGTGCCGCCGGCCTCGCGCACGATCACGTCGAGGGCGGCGAGGTCCCACACCGATACCTCGGGCTCGCAGGCGACGTCCACCGCGCCCTCGGCGAGCAGCACGTAGCTCCAGAAGTCGCCGTAGGCGCGGGTCCGCCACACGCCGCGGGTGAGGTCGAGGAAGCCGTCGAGCAGGCCCCGCTCCTCCCAGCCCGACAGCGAGGAGTAGCTCAGGCTCGCGTCGGACAGGTCGCGGACGCCCGACACGCGGCACCGGGTCGCCGACTCCAGCCGCCGTCCGGTCCAGGCGCCCACGCCCTTGGCCGCCCACCAGCGCCGGTGCAGTGCCGGCGCCGACACGAGGCCGACCACCGGCTCGTCGCCGTCGAACAGCGCGATGAGCGTGGCCCAGACCGGCACGCCGCGGACGAAGTTCTTCGTGCCGTCGATGGGGTCCAGCACCCAGCGCCGCGGTCCGTGCCCCGTCGTCCCCATCTCCTCGCCGAGGACGGCGTCGCGGGTCCGGGCCCGCGCCAGGGTGATCCGCAGCTGCTCCTCGACGGCGCGATCGGCGTCGGTGACCGGCGTCAGGTCGGGCTTGGTGTCGACCTGGAGGTCCTGCGCGCGGAAGCGGTCCATGCTGATGGAGTCGGCCTGATCGGCCAGTACGTGCGCCAGGTGCATGTCCCCGGTGTGGTCGCGGCCCGACGTCATGGACACCGAACCTAGTGGGCGGCGGCTGGCTACCGTCGCAGGCGTGGACGCAGGGACGATCGCGGGGCTGCTGGCCGACCCCGCGCGCCTGCGCGTCGTGGCGGCCCTGGCCCTCGGCGCGGGCACGATCGAGGAGGTCGCGCAGGCCTCCGGGCTATCGCTGAAGGACGTCGCGCTGGCCGCCCGCCGGCTGGCCCGCGCGGGGCTGGTGCGCCGTGACCGGCACGCGCTGGAACTGCTGACCGACCGGTTCGGCGAGGCCGCCCGCGCTGCCGCGGCCGCCGCGCCGCGTCCCGAGCCGCTGTCGGAGGACCCGGCGGAGGACGCCGTCCTCTCGGCGTTCGTCCGCGACGGCCGGCTGGTGTCGATCCCCGCGCAGGCGACCAAGCGGCGGGTGGTCCTCGAGCACCTGGTGCGGGTGTTCGACGCCGGCGTCCGCTATCCCGAGCGCGAGGTCAACGCGCTGCTGGCGGTCTGGCACCCCGACACCGCGGCGCTGCGGCGGTACCTGGTCGACGAGGGCCTGCTGACCCGGGAGTCGGGCGTGTACTGGCGCAGCGGCGGCTGGGTCGACGTGTAGCCGGGCCCGTCCGCCGCGCCGGCTCGCCCGGATGCGCTTCGCGACGGTCATCCGCGGGCGCGTGGCCGCCGTCGTGCGCATCCGGGCGCACCGGAACCCGCTGGCCGCTGCGGTCGGGTGCGTCCACACTCGGCCGGTGCCCGACGCCGACGACTTCCGCGCGCTCGCCCGGTCCTCGCCGTGGCGGTTCACCACGGTGCGGTTCACCTCGCGCCGGGGGCCGTCCGGCGATGCGGTCCGGGCCTGGCTGCGCCGGCCCGACGCGCTCCGGGTGGAGACGATCGACGGCGCGCTGCTCGGCGTCGTGCACGGGCGCTCGCACACCACCAGCGTCGTCCTCGGCGCCGGGCCGGGGGACCCGCCGCCCGAGGCGCCTCCGCCCGTCCTGCGGGTCGACGGGCTGGTCGCCGTCCGCCCGTGGGACGCCGATCGGGCCGACGACCCGATGTGGCAGGACTACCGCTGGGTGGCGATGCTCGACCCGGTCGAGCTCGCCGACGGCCAGGCCCGGGACGGCGACACCGGCGAGCCCGCCGGGCCGCCGCTGACCATCGGGACCGTGCGAGAGGTCGACCACGGCGGCCGGCCGGCGTGGGAGGCCGTCGTCGCGACGACCGACACCTACGACCCGTGCTGCTCCTGCTGCCCGCTCCTGCACGACGCGGGCATCGACCGGCTGGAGTGGGACGACGCGGGCGAGCGGTTCGCCGGCAGCCGGTACCCGAGCGCGACCCGGGTCCGGCTCGACGTCGGCACGGGAGTCTGCGTGCTCACCGAGGCGCTCGACGGCACCTGGGCCGGCGACGGGCACGAGGTGCTGATCGAGGCCGTGGACGAGCCGATGGACGACGACCTGTTCGTCGAGCCGCCGCGAGCCCCGAGCGCGCCGCGGTGGGGCTACAGCCCCGCCCCGGGCCCCGGCCGGGCGTGACCCGGCCCCGCGCCGGGTCCTGCCCCTCGCCCCGCCGGGCGTGACCCGGCGCCGGGACCCCCACCGGCGGGTGGGCGTCCCGGCGCCGGGCCGCGGAGGTCAGGCCGGGTCGGCGACGGCGCCGGCGGTCGGGCGGGGGGCCGGCACCTCCGGCGTCCCGACCGGCTCGGCGTCGGCGGCCGGCGGGGTGGCGGCCTCCTCGGCGTGCAGGGCGGGACCGTCGGTGCCCACCGGCCCGGCCGGCTCGCCGCGGCGCAGCAGGCCGTAGCCGAGGCAGACGACCCCGAGCAGCAGGTACCCGAGGGCGACCTCCGGCGCGGCGGCCCACGCCACCTCGGGGGCGTGCACCAGCCCGATGAAGGAGAGCGCCGCGCCCACCCCGGCCGCGACGGCGGCCGCCACGAAGCGCTTGTCGATGACGAAGGTGACGATCGCGCCCAGCACCAGCCCGGCCAGGACGGCCCCCTGCCCGAGCGTGTTCAGCCCGTCGTAGACCACGCCGGCACCGTTCAGCGCGTCCGAGCCGACCTCGGCGGCGCTCGTCCCCGCGGCGGCCAGGGAGTTGTCGATGAGCCCGGCCGCCCACGAGGCCATGTTGGGCAGGATGGCGATCACCACCGCGGCCGCGTGGATCCGCGGCACCGCCTGGAACGCCTGCGCCCCGATGAGCAGCCCGATGTAGAGCAGGATCGGCACGATCGCCGGCAGCGGGAGCAGCGCCGAGAGCAGGCCGAACAACCCGAGGAAGCAGAGCACGGCGATGAACACGCCGCTGGCCATCGAGTAGCCGGCGCGCCCGCCGGCGTCCTTCCAGCCGGGGTGCCCGATGTAGACCGCGGGCGGGAACGGCGAGCCCAGCGCCGAGCCGACCACCGCGCCGGCGCCGTCGGCCAGCAGCACGCTGCGGAGGTTGTAGTCGTCCCCGGCCGCGGCGGCGCTCTCCACGTTGCTCATGGCCTCGGTGAAGTTGTAGACGCCGAGCGGGATCGCGGTGGCCAGGAGCGGGGCGAGGTCGGCCAGCCCGTCCAGGAGCATGTCGATCCGCATGTCCGGCAGCGCGAACGCGACGTCCTTGGCCGCCGCGGACACGTCGGGCACCGACATCGCCCCGCCGATCCAGCCGATCGCCGTCCCCACCAGGAGCGCCGCCAGGCCGACCGGCACGTTGCCGGGGAGCCGGACGTCGGTGAAGAACCCGATCAGGATGATCGCCAGCACCGGCAGGCCGATCCACGCGTACTCCCACATCTGCGCGGCCGGCCGCATGGCGATGAAGGTCAGCGAGATGCCCGCCAGGGTGCCCAGCATCGCCGCGCGCGGGGTGACCCGCCGGATGTAAGGGCCGACGAAGGCGCCGATGAGCACGATGACGCCGATGACGAACGCCCAGGCCAGGCCCGCCTCCCAGGCCCGCAGGTAGTCGCCGGTCTCCAGGTAGATCGGCAGCATGATCACGAAGACGACGATGAACATGTGCGGCACCGACGGGCCGTAGGGCAGCGCGGTGACGTCGGTGCGGTTCTCGCGGCGGGCCAGCCGCCGGGCCAGGTACGTGTAGTAGACGTTCCCCGCGACCAGCGCGACGCCCAGGGCGGGCAGGACCGTTCCGAGCACGTCGCCGGCCGGTACGCCGACGACGGCGATCATCAGGCCGGTCAGGGTCAGGACGTTGACCAGGATGTTGAACGCCAGTCCGAAGAAGGCGTTGGTGTCCCCACGGGTCCACCAGGCGATGCCACCCCTCGGGGCGGCCGTGCTGCTGCTCATGACAGGGCTCCTCGGTGGGTGCGGGGATCAGGCGGAGGTGGGGGCGGGAACGGGGGAGAGCGCGGCGCGGACGGCGGCGGAGTCGGCGACCCAGCCGAAGATCCCGCCCTGCGCGCTGACCATCTGCAGGCCGACGCGGTGGAACTCGGGGAAGTAGGAGCCGACGCAGTCGGCGACGACGAGGCAGTCGTAGCCCCGGTCGTTGGCCTCGCGGACGGTGGTGTGCACGCACACCTCGGTCGTGACGCCGGTGACCAGCAGGTGCGTGACGCCGGCGGCGCGGAGCAGGTCGCCCAGCCCGGTGGCGTAGAAGGCGCCCTTGCCGGGCTTGTCGATCACCGGCTCCCCGGGGAGCGGAGCGAGCTCGTCGACGATGTCGTGGCCGAACTCGCCGCGGACCAGGATCCGGCCGTAGGGGCCCGGGTCGCCGATCCGCGTGCTCGGGGCGCCGCGGCGCAGCTTCGCGGGCGGGCAGTCCGACAGGTCGGGGAGGTGGCCCTCGCGGGTGTGCACGACGAGCAGCCCTGCGGCGCGGGCGCCGGCGAGCAGCTCGGTCAGCGGCGGGACCACGCGCTGCAGCTGCGTGACGTCGTTGCCCAGGCTCTCGCCGAAGCCGCCGGGCAGGAGGAAGTCCCGCTGCATGTCGATGACCAGCAGGGCCACCCTCCCCTCGGGGAGCGGGAACGGGCCGGGCTCGGCGGGGACGGTGCGCGGTGGGCTCTCGGGGGTGGTGGGGAGGGAATCCATGGCGGTGGCTCCTGGGCGGCGGGATCAGCGGGCGGGCAGGGCGAGCTCGGGGCGGGAGCGGGCGAGGTGGGCGCGCCACCCGCCCGCGGCGGTGATGTCGGTGACGGTCCGGCCGGCGGCGCCCGTCGCGAGCGCGCCGTCGGCGACCAGGCCGGGCACGGTGCGCCCGTCGGCGAGCGGGACGCGGCCGAGGGCGAGGACGTCGGGGAGGCCGGCGAGGAACCCGGGGAGCTCGGCCACGGGCAGCCGCCACACCTCGACCTCGATGGCCGCGCCGGACCCGTCGGCGGTCCGGACCAGCGCCGGCACCGGCGGGTCGCCGTCCGCGCGGAGCAGCCGGTGGTCGGCGGTGGTCGTGGTGCGGGCGAGCAGCTCGCCGCCGCGGTCGGTCAGCTCGCCGTTGCGGGGCTGGCCGGCCAGGTGGTGGCCCACCACCGCGATGTCGGTGGATCCCGGGGGCGCCGCAGCCGCCGGGGTAACTGCTTCGCCCAGCAGCCGCGCGGCGACGTCGAGCACGACGTCGTCCGCGCCGGCCGGGCCCAGCACCATGAGGCTGCAGGGCCGGCCGTCCTCGGTGAGCCCCGCCGGCACCGCCACGGCGCACAGGTCGAGCAGGTTGCCGCAGTGGGTGTAGGTGCCCAGGGCGGTGTTGGTCCCGATCGGGTCCGCCAGCACCTCGGCGACGGTGAAGGTGGTCGGGATGGTCGGGAGGACGACGACGTCGACCTCGGCCCACAGCCGGTCGACCTCCGCGCGGAGCTCCGCCAGCCGGTACTGCGCGCGGAACACGTCGACGGCGGAGTACGCGGCCCCGCCCTCGATGATCCCCGCGACCACCGGGTGCACCGCGTCCCGGTCGGTGGCCAGGAAGTCGGCGAACTGCAGCAGCCGCTCGGCCACCCACGGCCCCTGGTAGAGCAGCTCGCCGGCGCGGAGGAAGGGTGCCAGCGGCACCTCCGACACCGGTCCGACCGACGGCAGGGCCGCCCGGGCCGCCAGGTGCGCGCGCCGCATCGGCTCGTCGCCGAGGAACTCCAGATCCCCGGCCGGGGGCAGCCCGATCCGCGGGGCGGGGACCGACCGGCGCTGCCGGCGCCGCGACCACGGGTCGGCGGGGTCGACCGCGGCGACGACGTCGAGCAGGCTGCGCAGGTCCGCCACGGACCTCGCCATCAGGCTGACGCAGTCCAGCGACCGGCAGGCCGGGACGAGGCCGACCGTGCTGATCAGCCCGCGGGTCGGCTTGAGGCCCAGGATCCCGTTGAGGGCGGCCGGGACGCGGCCCGAGCCGGCGGTGTCGGTGGCGAGGGCGACGGGGACCACCCCGGTGGCCACGGCGACGGCGGATCCGGAGCTGGATCCGCCGGGGATCAGCCCGCGGCCGAAGACGTTCGCCGGGACGCCGTACGGGCTGCGGGTGCCGTTGAGGCCCGTCGCGAACTGGTCGAGGTTGGTCTTGCCGACGAGCACGGCACCGGCCTCGAGCAGCTGCGCGACGGCGGGGGCGGTGGTCCCGGGGACGTAGGCGTACGCCGGGCAGGCGGCGGTGGTGGGCAGGCCGGCGACGTCCAGCGTGTCCTTCACGGCGAACGGCACGCCGAACAGGGGCAGCCGGTCGAGGTCCGGCACCGACTCCAGGTGCGCCGCCCGCGCGAGCAGCCCGTCCCGCCCGACCGTCGTGATCCAGACGCCATCGTCGCCACGCCGCGCGAGGTCGTCGGCGACCTCCGCCGCGATCCTTCGGGGCGTCGTGGTCCCCTCGCGGAGGGCGGTCAGGAGGGTGGAGAGGGAGGGCCCGGCGGAGGGCCCCGGCGGCGCGTCGACCATGCCGTCGATTGTTGACAATCGCTGGTTACGGCTGCGCGGCCTGTGCTGTTACGAGTGTGTGGCCGCCCCCTCACAGGGGCAGGTAGGCCAGCTCCCCGTGCCGGTCGAGGGCGTCGAGCACGGTCTCCGGCTCGTCGGACTCCAGCGCTTCGAGGATCGCCGCGTGCCGGGCCAGGCCCTGGTCGGGGGTGTGCAGCTCGGCCTCCTTCCGCAGGTTGACCGCCATCGGCAGCTGCAGCTTCAGCAGGATCGGCGCGAGGGTCAGCTCCAGCTGGCGGTTGCCGGCCAGCCCGACGACGGCGGCGTGGAACGCCCGATGGGCGTCGTCCTTGGCCAGCTGGTCGCCGCGCTCCTCCGCCGCGCGCATGGCGACCAGTCGCGCCCGGACCGGGGAGAGCGGATCGCCGTCCTCGGACGCCAGCGGCAGCGCGCTCAGCACCGCGTGCCGCTCCAGCACGTGCCGGATCTCGAACAGCTGCCGGATGTCGGTCGGCGACCAGTCGCACACCCGGGCGCCGCGACGGGGGAGGTGCTCCACCAGCCCCTGCTCCGCGAGCAGCCGCAGCGCCTCCCGCAGCGGCCCGCGGCTGATGCCGTACCGGCGGCAGAGCTGCTCCTCGACGACGCGCGCCCCGGGTGGGAGCGCGCCGGAGAGGATCTCCGCCCGCAGCCGCTGGGTCGTCAGCTCGACGAGGCTCGGCTGCTCGAGGGCCTGCTGGTCGAGGGCGTCTGCGGCCACCACGCGGTCCTCCCTCTGGCGTGCCGGACCGGCTGCCTCGGCACGAGTCTAGGAAGCGGCGCTCCCTGCCCGGGCCGGCAGGCGCTCGGCTCAGTAGCCGGGGCCGACCTGACCGACGGCGCCGAGGAGCACCCGCACCGCCCGCAGCTGGTCGGCCCGGCCGGCCGGGTCGGCGGCGGCCCACGCGTCGAGGGCGCAGTCGGGGTCCTCGCCGGTGTGCCCGCAGCCGGGCGGGCACTCCTCGGCGGCCTCGGCGATCTCGTCGAACGCCGTCAGGACGTCGCCGGCGGTGACGTGGGCGAGCCCGAACGATCGGATGCCGGGGGTGTCGATGACCTCGCCCGCGCCGTCGGGCAGGTCCAGCAGCACGGCCGACGACGACGTGTGCCGGCCCTTGCCGATCTTGCTCACGTCGCCGATGGCCCGGAACGCGTCGGGCACGAGGCGGTTCACCAGGGTCGACTTGCCGACCCCGGACTGCCCGACGAGCACGCTCATCCGGCCGGCGAGCCGCGCCATCAGGTCCTCCAGCGGCGCCTCCCGCGACATCGGCACCGCGTCGATGTCGAGTCCGGCGTAGCGGTCCAGCAGCGGCTGGGCGCTGGCGAGGTCGGTCTTGGTGAGGCACAGCAGCGGCTCGAGCCCGCCGGCGTAGGCGGCGACCAGGCACCGGTCCAGGAAGCCCAGCGCCGGCTCGGGGTCGGCGACCGAGGTGACGATCACGAGCAGGTCGGCGTTGGCGACGACGACCCGCTCGGTGGGATCGGTGTCGTCGGCGGTGCGCCGCAGGGACGTGGCCCGCTGCTCGATCACGACGATGCGGGCCAGCGTGTCGGGCCGGCCGGTCGTGTCGCCGACGATCCGCACCCGGTCGCCCACGACGACGCCGTGCCGGCCGAGCTCGCGCGCCCGCATGGTGGTGACCTCGACCGGGGCGCCGTCGCTGCTCTCGACGCGCACCGTCATCCGCCCCCGGTCGACGGCGATCACGAGCCCGGGCACGGCGTCCCCGTGCGACGGGCGGGTGCGGGTGCGCGGCCGCGAGCCGTGCTTGCCGGGCCGCTGCCGGACGTCGTCCTCGTCCGACCGGCTGTCCAGCCGGCGCCCGCTCAGGACGGGCTCCCCAGCATCGCGGCCCACCGCTCCCGGAAGTCCGGCAGCGTCTTGGTCACCGCGCCCGCCCCGGTGACGCGCACGCCGTCGATCGCCAGCCCCAGGACCGCGGCGGCGTGCACCATGCGGTGGTCGGCGTAGGAGTCGAGCACCGCAGGCCGGGGTGGACCCGGCTCGATCACCAGCCCGTCGGGCAGCTGCCGCACCCGGGCGCCGACCGCGGTGAGCACCTCCTCGAGTGCCTGCAGCCGGTCGGTCTCGTGGCCGCGCAGGTGGCCGATGCCGGTCAGCTCCGACCGGCCGTCGGCCAGGGCGCACAGCGCGGCCAGCACCGGGGTCAGCTCGCCCACCTCGCCGAGGTCGGCGACCAGCGGGGCGATCGACCCGGTGCCGGTGACGGTCAGTCCGGCCGCGGTGCGCTCGACGGCGGCCCCCATCGCGGCGAACAGCCGGTCGAGCTGCGCTCCGGGCTGCGTGGTGACCGCGGGCCAGTCCGGCACGGTCACCCGCCCGCCGGTGACCAGGGCGGCGGCGAGGAAGGGCGCGGCGTTGGACAGGTCCGGCTCGATCGTGCGGTCCAGCGCGCGGATCGGGCCGGGGGACACCCGCCAGCCGCGGTCGGTGGCCGTCACGTCGACGCCGTGCTCGCGCAGCGTCGTCACGGTCATCTCGACGTGCGGCATCGACGGCAGCCCGCCGGTCAGCTCGAGGTCGGCCCCGGCGTCGAAGCGCGCCGCAGCGAGCAGCAGCCCCGACAGCACCTGGCTGGAGTCGCTGGCGTCGACGACGGCGTGCCCGCCGGGCACCCGCCCGGTACCCCGGACGGTGAACGGGACCGAGCCGCGGCCGGTGTCCGGGATGTCGACGCCGAGGTCGCGGAGACCGTTCAGCAGCCCCGCGTTGGGGCGCTCGCGCATCCGCGCGTCGCCGTCGAAGGTGACCTCCCCGGTGGCCAGCGCCGCCACCGGGGGCAGGAAGCGCAGCACGGTGCCGGCCAGCCCGACGTCCACGTGCGCGGGTCCCCGCAGGGGCGCGGGCGACACGAGCAGGTCGTCGTCCTCGGGATCGATCGCCACGCCGAGGGCGCGCAGCCCGGCCGCCATCAGGTCGGTGTCGCGGGCCCGGAGGGGGCGCACCAGCCGGCTCGGGCCGTCGGCGATCGCGGCCAGCACCAGCGCCCGGGCGGTGATCGACTTCGATCCGGGCAGCGGGACGACCGCGTCGACGGGGGAGGGCGCGTGCGGCGCCGGCCAGGCCTCGGTCACGCCGTCAGTCTGCCCGGTCGCCGCACGCGACCTCCCTCATAGGCCCCGGTGCAGGGGCCCGCCGCGAGCTTGCGAATGGTGGGGGGCAGCGGGGTCCTTCTACTTCTTGGCCGGCAGGACGCGCACCAGCCGCCGGTTGGCGAACTCGAACATGCCCAGCTCGGAGAGCTCGCGGCCGTAGCCGGAGCGCTTCACGCCACCGAAGGGCAGCTCGGGGGAGGAGCCCGAGGGCTGGTTGATCCAGACCATGCCCGACTCCAGCCGGTCGGCGACGGCACGCGCCTTGTCCAGGTCGCCGGAGTAGACGACGGCCGAGAGCCCGAAGTCGCTGTTGTTGGCCAGCGCGACGGCCTCCTCGGCGTCCTTCACCTTGTAGACGACGGCGGCCGGGCCGAACAGTTCCTCGTGGTAGGCGCGCATCTCCGGCGTGACGTCGGCCAGCAGGGTGGCCTCGACGAAGGCACCGGGGTGATCGGGCCGGCCGCCCCCGGCGAGCACCGTGGCGCCCTTGTCGATCGCGTCCTTCACCTGCTCGGCGAGGTCCTGCGCCGCGCGCTCGGAGGAGACCGGGCCCATCGTCGTGGCGGGGTCGGCCGGGTCGCCGGGGGTGAACCCCTGGAAGGCCTGCTGCAGGCCGCCGACGATCTGGTCGTACACGTCCTCGACCACGATGATCCGCTTCGCGGCGATGCAGGCCTGGCCGGTGTTGGCCATGCGGCCCATCGTGGCGGCCTTGACGGTGCGCCCGAGGTCCTCGGCGTCGAGCACGATGAACGGGTCGCTGCCGCCGAGCTCGAGCACCGACTTCTTCAGGTTCCGCCCGGCGATCTCGGCGACGCTGGCGCCGGCCCGCTCGCTGCCGGTCAGCGTCACGCCCTGCACCCGACGGTGCGCGATCACCTGCTCGACGTCGGCGATGCGCAGGAAGACATTGGTGTAGACGCCCTCGGGCACGCCGGCGTCCCGGAACAGCCGCTCCAGGGCCAGCGCGCACTGCGGGTTCAGCTCGGCGTGCTTGAGCAGGATCGTGTTGCCCAGCACCAGGTTCGGGCCTGCGACCCGGACCACCTGGTAGAGCGGGTAGTTCCACGGCTCGATCGCGAGCAGGACGCCGACCGGCTCGTTGACGACGACGGCCTCCCCCTGCATCACGTCGATCTCGCGCGGCGCCAGGAAGTCCGGGCCCTTGTCCGCGTAGTAGGTGAGGATGCTGGCCGCGAGCTGGACCTCGCCCGCGGCCTCCTTGATGCGCTTGCCCATCTCCTTGGTGATCAGCGCGGCGAACTCGTCGGTCCGCTCGAGCATCAGCTCCGCGGCGCGGCGGACGACGGCGGCGCGGTCGGCGACCGGGCGGCGGCGCCACTCGAGGAAGGCGGCGTGGGCCTTCTCGACCACGCCGTCGATCTCGGCGGTGGGCAGGAAGTCGAACTCGGCCTCGGTCTCGCCGGTGTAGGGGTTGACCGTGGCGTACGTCCGGGCGTCGCCGGCGGTCTTCGGCTGCTGGGTGTCGGGCTGCTGTGTCGCGGTCACGGGTGGATCCTCGTCTCGTCCTCGATCGGCTCCCAGGACCCCTACCCGCGGCCCGGCCCGCCACGCACGCCGTCCGCCCGCCGGCTGGTCCCCGCCTCCGTGCAGAAGCGCGAAGTTGCCCGGGGGCGGAAGCGCAAATTGCCCGGGGGCGGAAGCGCGGAGTTGCCCGGGGGCGGAAGCGCAAAGTTGCCCGGGGGCAGAAGCGCGGAATTGCCCGGGGGCGGAAGCGCAAAGTTGCCCGGGGGCAGAAGCGCGGAATTGCACGGAGGGGCCGCTGTCGGTGGCCGCGGCTAGGGTCGGCGACGCCGGTGCCCGAGCAGGGAGGAGCGCCCCATGTGCGGTCGATACGCCGCCAGCCGCCGTCCCGACGACCTGGTGGTCGAGTTCGAGGCGGTGCCCGCCGGGGGGCAGAAGCCCCTGCCCCCCGACTACAACGTCGCGCCGACCAAGGACGTCTACGTCGTCCGGCACAAGCGCGAGCGCGACCCCGAGGGGGCCCTCACCGGCGGAGGGCACCGCGAGCTGCGCGCCGTCCGCTGGGGGCTGGTGCCCTCCTGGGCCAAGGACGCGTCCATCGGCAACCGCCTGCTCAACGCCCGCGTCGAGTCCCTCGCCGAGAAGCCGGCCTTCCGCCGGGCCGCCGCCTCCCGGCGCTGCCTGGTGCCGGCCGACGGCTGGTACGAGTGGGCCAAGCGGCTGGACCGCCCGGGCAAGCAGCCGTACTTCATCACCCCGGCCGACGGGTCGGTGCTGGCGATGGCGGGCCTGTGGGAGGTGTGGGGCGAGGGGGAGGAGCGGCTCTACACCTGCACGGTCGTCACCGCGCCCGCGCAGGGGGCTCTCACCGAGATCCACGACCGGATGCCGCTCGTGCTGCCCCGCGAGCGCTGGTCCGAGTGGCTCGACCCCGGGATGGACGACGTCGCGGCGCTCGCGCAGCCGACCCCGCCGGAGCTCGTCGAGGGCCTCGAGCTGCGCCCGGTGAGCCCGATGGTGAACAGCGTCAAGAACAACGGCGCCCAGCTGATCGAGCGGTCGGAGTCGGTCGGCGAGCCGGCGGACCAGCCCGCGCTCTTCTGAGGTGGGCCGGCCCGCTCCGACGACCGGCGCGCTCCCCGGATGGGTGGCCGCCGGCCTGACCTTCCTCTCCTCCGGCGCGGTGCTCGTGCTCGAGATCGCCGGGCTGCGGCTCATCGCCCCCTACGTCGGCATCACGCTGCAGACCAACACCGCGGTCATCGGCTTCGCGCTGGCCGCCATCGCCGTCGGCGCGTGGGCCGGCGGCAGCCTGGCCGACCGCGTGGACCCGCGGCGGCTCATCCCGCCGCTGGTGGTCGCCGGCGGCGCGCTGGTCATCGCGGTCCTGCCGCTGGTCCGGTTCACCGGTGAGGCGTTCAGCGGTGGGGACGCCGGCAGCGTGCTGCTGCTGGCCTTCGTCGCGATCGTCGTGCCCGCGGCGCTGCTCTCGGCCGTGCCGCCGATGGTGGTCAAGCTGCAACTGGCCAGCCTCGCGGAGACCGGCGCCGTCGTCGGCCGCCTCTCGGGCATCGGCACCCTCGGCGGGATCGCGGCCACCTTCGGCACCGGCTTCGTCCTGGTGGCGCTGTTCCCGACCAGCGGCATCCTGGTCGGCACCGGCCTGGTCACCGTCCTCGCCGGCGTCGCGGCCGCGGTGTACCTGCGGCGGTCCTCCGGCAGCACCGGTCGCCGCACCGCGGGCCTCGTGGTCCTCGCCGTCGCCGGCACCCTCCTGGCCGCGCTCGCGCCGAGCCCGTGCGAGGAGGAGACGGCCTACCACTGCGCCCGCGTGGTGGCCGATCCCGACCGGCCGACGGGCCGGCTGCTGCTGCTCGACACGCTGCGGCACTCCTACGTCGACCTCGCCGATCCCACGCACCTGGAGTTCGAGTACGTGCGGGCGATCGCCTCGGTGACCGACGTCGTCGCGCCCGCGGGCGAGCCGCTGTCGGCGCTGCACCTCGGCGGGGGCGGGCTGACCGTGCCCCGGTACCTGGCCGCGGTCCGCCCGGGCACCGAGAGCCTGGTGCTGGAGGTCGACCCGGGCGTGGTCGAGATCGACCGGGAGCAGCTGGGCCTGCGCACCTCCGAGGCGCTGGCCGTGCGGGTGGTCGACGCCCGCATCGGCCTGGACGACGAGCCCGCCGGCGGCCGGGACCTCGTCGTCGGCGACGCCTTCGGCGGGCTGTCGGTGCCCTGGCAGCTGACCACGGTCGAGGCGCTGGAGGCCGTCGACGCCGCGCTGGCGGACGACGGCGTCTACGTCGTCAACCTCATCGACCACCCGCCGCTGGACTTCGTCCGCGCCGAGCTCGCCACCCTCGGCGAGGTCTTCGGCGAGGTGGTGCTGCTCGCCCGGGCGCCGGTGCTGGCCGGGGAGGACGGCGGCAACGTCGTCGTCGTGGCGGCCCAGCGGCCCCTCCCGGTCGAGGCGATCGGCACCGCGCTGGCCGGGCGCGACCTCGGCTGGCAGGTCGTCGAGGGCGCGGAGCTGGCGGAGTTCGTCGGCGACGCGCAGGTGCTGACCGACGACGAGGCGCCGGTCGACCAGTTGCTCACGCCCTACGGCGCCCCCGGCTGACGCCCGGTCCGGAGGCGGTCAGCGGCCGATCGGGCCGGTGCGTGCCCGGGTGAGCCGGACGAGCTCGGCGGGCGGGAGCTCCACCTGGAGGCCGCGCCGGCCGGCGCTCACCAGCACCGTGTCGAAGCCGAGCGCCGAGTCGTCCACCACGGTCGGCAGCGCCTTGCGCTGTCCCAGCGGGCTGATGCCCCCGAGCACGTAGCCGGTCGTCCGCTCGGCGTCGGCGGGGTCGGCCATGACCGCTCGGCGGCCGCCCGCCGCGGCGGCCAGCGCCTTCAGGTCGAGGCTGCCGGCCACCGGGACGACGGCGACGGTCAGGACGCCGTCCACGCGGGTGACCAGGGTCTTGAACACCTGGCGGGCATCGGCGCCGAGCGCCGCGACGGCGGCCTCCCCGTGCCCCTGGTCGTCAGGATGCTCCGCGTCGTAGGGGTGCAGGGTGTGCGCGACCCGGGCCTTCTCGAGGACCCGGACCGCGGGGGTGGCCGCCACGGCGGGGCAGCCTAGCCAGCGGCCGGCGACATCTGCCGCCGGTTTCGTCGCCGGACGGGAATCGGCTCCGGATCCGCCCGGTTGCACCGGCCGTGAGCAGCATCCTCCCGACCGCCCGTACGCGCGCCGGCGCCGGTCCGGCCGTGCACCGCCGTCCGCCGGGCCGCCCCGATGCCGCGCGACTAGGATCGTCCGAGGTGACACCCCGCGTCCGGGGTGCGCAGAGAGGACGGTCGGTGGCCCTGGAGCCCGCGAGCACGACCCCGGAGGATCCGACGGCTGCCGAGGCGGCCTCGCTCGCGCAGCCCGGTACCCCCGTGGAGGTGCCCGAGGCCCGCGAGGGTGGCAGTCGCACCGAGGTCGCCGAGACCCGTGCCGAGCGTGACGCCCGCTTCGAGCGCGACGCCCTGCCCTACCTCGACCAGCTCTACCCGGCCGCGCTGCGGATGACCCGCAACCCCGCCGACGCCGAGGACCTGGTGCAGGAGACCTTCGTGAAGGCCTACTCGGCCTTCCACCAGTTCGCCGAGGGCACGAACCTCAAGGCGTGGCTGTACCGGATCCTGACCAACACCTACATCAACAGCTACCGCAAGAAGCAGCGGCAGCCGCAGCAGTACCCCACCGACGAGATCCAGGACTGGCAGCTGTACGCGGCCGAGGAGCACAGCTCCAGCGGCCTGCGGTCGGCCGAGATCGAGGCGCTGGACCACCTGCCGGACTCCGACATCAAGGAGGCCCTGCAGCAGCTGCCGGAGGATTTCCGGCTGGCGGTCTACCTCGCCGACGTCGAGGGCTTCGCCTACAAGGAGATCGCCGAGATCATGGGCACGCCCATCGGCACGGTGATGTCCCGGCTGCACCGCGGCCGCCGTGGGCTGCAGAAGCTGCTGGCCGACTACGCCCGTGAGCGGGGCTTCGTCCGCGCGGGTTCCGGGGAGGCGTCGTGAGCGAGCACGCGGACCACGGGCACGACGAGGACGAGGTCGGGATCGACTCGTGTGACGACGTCCTGACCCACGTCTTCGAGTTCCTCGACCACGAGACGAACGACGCCCGGCGGGCCGTCATCGCCGAGCACCTCGAGGACTGCTCGCCGTGCCTGCGCCAGTTCGGCATCGAGCAGGAGTTCAAGGCGCTCGTCCGCCGCCGCTGCGGGGGCGACGCGCCCCCGATGGGGCTGCGGGACCGGATCAAGATGCAGCTGACCACCGTCTCCTTCGAGGAGGACGGCACCACCGTCAGCGTCGAGCGGATCACGACCGAGGTCGTCACCGAGCGGAGCGCCGAGCGCCCCACCGCCTGAGCGGCGGGGCGCCCGCCCGAGCGCCCTGTTTCAGGCGTTGGGCCGCTTGCCGTGGTTGGCCTTGCTCCCCTTGCGGGAGCGACGCTTGCGTCCACGCTTGGACATCGCTGCCCTCCTTCCCTCGCTGGTGCCGGAGACGACCGGTCGGGCGTCTCGATCGCCACGGGCGTGTCCGGGGGGCCGGGTGTGCGGCCGCCCGGCGGACCCGCCAAGCTGACCGGGCAAGCCTCTCACGGCCCGGGCGGGGGACCGCGCCGGACAGGGGTGGGCGGGCACGGAGCATCGGGGGAGGGGACCGCAGGCGGTGGCGCAGTTGGGGATCGAGAGCGTGCTCGTGGCCGGTCGTGGCCCGGCGGCGTGCGCGGTCATCGCCGCCTGCGAGCGGCTGGAGGTCAAGGCCGTCGCCGTCCATTCGGAGGCGGAGCGGCACGCGCTGCACGTGCGGATGGCCGACGACGCCGTCCTGCTGGGGCCGGCGCCCGCGAGCGAGTCCTACCTGGCGGTCGACCGGATCGTCGAGGCCGCCCGCCGCAGCGGGGTCTCCGCCGTCCTCCCGGTGCCGCCGGCGCTGGCCGGCAACGCCCGGCTGGCCGGGGCGGTCGTGGCGTCGGGCCTGACGTGGGTCGGTCCGGGAGCGGCGGTGCTCGAGCGGCTCGGTGGGGACGGCGTGGAGCCGGCGAGCGAGCGCGGCCTGCTGGCGTGGGTGACCGACGACGGGCTGCGCTTCGCCACGCCGGTCACCCGGGACCGCGCCGCCGGGATCGCCCGCGTCTCCTGGACGCCCGAGGAGTCACCTCCGCTGCCCGCCGCGGCGCACCGCCTGGTCGAGGTCGGCTGGCGCGGCCTGGTCACCGTGGGGGTCGACCCCGACGGGGAGCTGGCCGAGGTGGCGGCCGGGTTCTCGCTGGACATGGCGGTGCTGGAGCGGGCGCACGGCGTGGACGCCGTCGAGCTGGCGCTGCGCAGCGCCTCGGGCACCGCGGCCGGCGCGGGGCCCCGCGTGGACCCGCCGCGGTCCGCCGTCGCCGTCCAGCTCCGGTCCACGCTGGCCCCGGGGCGCGCCGGGCGCGTCACCGGGCCGCTGCCCGGCGGCGGCCGGCCGCGGAGCCGGGGGCGGGCGCTGGACGTGGTGGCCACCCGGGGCTACGAGCCCGGCGACCGGCTCGACGGCTGGTACGACGCCCTGCTGGCGACGGTCAGCGCCGGTGCCGTCGACGTGCCGACGGCGGCGCGCGCGGCCAGCGAGGCGCTCACCGGCCTGGGCGAGATCGGGGTGCCGCACGACGGCGCCGAGGTGTGCGCGGTGCTGGACCGGCTCGCCTCCGGACACCCCGCGCCCGGCAGCTGAGCGAGGATCCGCCCGCTGAACCCGCAGGTCCGGTCCGCCCGTGCCACCGGCAGTGGTTGGATGAACCACAGCGTCGAGGTGGGGGAGGTGCCGGTGGCGGTCGAGGAGATCCACGCCGAGATGGTGTCCAGCGTCTGGAAGGTGCTGGTGGCTCCGGGGTCGCAGGTCGCCGCGGGCGACACGCTGGTCATCCTCGAGTCGATGAAGATGGAGATCCCCGTGCTCACCGAGCGGGCCGGCACCGTCGCCGAGCTGCACGTGATCGAGGGCGAGGTGCTCCAGGAGGGCGACCTGATCGCCACCGTCACCGTCTGACGGGCCCCGCTGCAGGGGCCCGCCGCGAGCGTGCGAGTGGGGCAGTGGGGTCCTTCCGTCGCGCTGCCACGACCCGGTCGCCCAGCCGGGTCAGGTACTCCGGCGACGCCGGCTCCTCGTCGCGGTGGACGCCGACGGTCAGCTCGCGGATCCGGTGCAGCGGCCCCCGCACCGCCGAGCTCGCGGCGGTCACCCGCAGGTGGGGCCATAGGCTCCGGGCACCATGAGCAGCCTCTCCGATCGCCTGACGCGGGGCGCGGCCACGTCGCCGTCCCAGGCCGACCACGCCCGCCGGCTGGTGGCCGACTGGCAGCTGCTGGCCGACCTCTCCTTCGCCGACCTCACCCTCTGGGTGCCGCTGCGGTCGGGCACGTGGTGGTGCGTGGCCCAGGTCCGGCCGCTGACCGCGCCCACGAGCCAGCCCGACGACCTGGTCGGCAGCGAGATCGCGGGCGAGGACGCGCAGCCGTTCGAGGTGGCCCACCGCGAGGGCCGGCCGGTCACGGAGGGGGAGCCGGACTGGTCGGGCATCGCCCCGCGCCGCCGCGAGGTCATCCCCGTGCGCCACGACGACGTCGTCGTCGCGGTCCTGGCCCGGGACACCAACCTGGCGGTGACCCGGTCGCCGTCGACGCTGGAGCTCACGTACCTCGACATCGCCGCCGACCTCTGCCTCATGGTGTCGGCCGGCACCTTTCCGCCGCGCACGGTGCTCGACGCCGAGCTCAGCCCGCGGGTGGGCGACGGGCTGGTCCGCCTGGACGGCGCCGGACGCGCCGTCTACGCCAGCCCCAACGCGCTGTCGGCCTACCGCCGGATCGGGGTGACCGGCGACGTCGTCGGTGCGGACCTCGCCCGGCTGAGCCGGGAGGTCGCCGCGGACCGGGTCGCCGCCGAGGCGGTCGCGGCCGGCATCCGGGCCGCCGTCGCCGGCCGCTTCCCCGAGCTCACCGACCTGGAGGGCACCAGCGCCACGATGCTGGTGCGCGCGCTGCCGCTGCAGGCCCCGGGCGGCGAGGCGGGCGCGCTCGTGCTCGTCCGCGACGTCACCGACGTGCGCCGCCGCGACCGCGCGCTGCTGACCAAGGACGCGACGATCCGCGAGATCCACCACCGGGTGAAGAACAACCTGCAGACCGTCGCCGCGCTGCTGCGGCTGCAGGCGCGGCGGCTCACCGAGCCCGCCGCCCGCGCCGCGCTGGAGGAGTCCGTGCGCCGGGTCGCCTCCATCGCGATCGTGCACGAGACCCTGGCAGGCAGCCGCGAGGACGTGGTGGACGTCGACTCCGTCCTCGACCAGGTGCTGCCGATGCTCGGCGACCTGGCCTCGGTCGGCCCGGCCGCGCACACCTCCCGGGTCGGCGCCATCGGGGAGCTGCCGGCGGCCGCGGCCACGCCCCTCGTGCTGGCGGTCACGGAGCTGCTGCACAACGCCGCCGAGCACGCGTTCCCCGACGGCGAGAGCGGGAACATCCGGCTGGAGGCCGAGCGGGACGGCGACAACCTCGTCGTCCGGGTCCGCGACGACGGCTCGGGCCTGCCCGCGGGCTTCGACCCGGCCGCCACCGACGGGCTCGGCCTGCAGATCGTGCGCACCCTGGTCACCAGCGAGCTGGGCGGCGAGCTGTCCATGGGCGCCCCGGCCGACGGCGGTGCCGGTACCGAGGTCGTGCTGCTCCTGCCGGGGGCAGGGCGCCCCCGCCGCTGACCCGCCCGGCGCCGGTCCCGCCCCGGGCGCGCCGCCGCCGTGTCCCCCGGATGTCCCGGGCGGCCGGGACGCACCGCCCCATGCGGCCGGGTCACCTCCGGCGCGAGGGTCGCCTCCCCAGCCCGGCCCGAGGAGGACCCCCGTGACCGCTCCGCACCCCGCCCCCGCTCCGCCGCTGGCCCCGCCGGCGCTGCTCCCGGCCCCGCCGGCCGGCCGGGCATGGGCCTGGACCGGTCTCGCCGGCGCCGTCGTCGGCCTCGCCGGCCTCATGGTCACCGGCAACACCTACGACGCGTCCACCGGCGTCGTCTCCGACAACGACGCCCTGCTGGCGGCGGTGACCGACAGCGCCGGCCTGGTGTGGGCCCAGCAGGTGGTGTGCGCCGTGGTGGCCGCCTGCTTCCTCGTCTTCGCCGCCGGGCTGCGCCGCGCCCTCGCCCGGCAGGAGCCGGCCGGCAGCCTGGTGCCCGGCCTGGCGGCGGCCGGCGTGGTCGTCACCGCCGCGGCGGTGCTGGTCGGCGGGGGCATCTCCACCGAGCTGTACTGGGCCCTCGCCGGGGACCAGCCCTTCGACCCGGACACCGTGGGCGCCCACCTCGCGCTCTACAACACCCTTCCGTGGCTGTGGGCGGCGCTGGGCGTCTCGGCGGCGGCGGTGGCCGTCGGCGGCCTCCGGCACGGCTCGGTGGGGCGCCCGACCGCCGTGTTCAGCCTGGTCATGGCGCTGCTGCTGGCCGCGACGCAGGCGTTCCCCGTGCAGTACGTGGCGGTCGTCCCCGGGGGGCTGTGGGTGGCCGGCACGGCACTGTCCGCCGCGCTCGGGCGCCGGCGGGCCTGATCCGGGCGCGCCGACCGCTACCGTGCGCGCCGTGTCGTCGACCGTGGCCGGCCGCCGCGCCCCCCTGGCGGTGGGCCCCGTGGCGGCCGTGCTGCCGGTCACGGCGCTCGTGCTCCTCCTGGCCGTGGCCGGGACGGCGCTCTCCCTGTCCGCCGGCGGGCCGGGGCCGGACGGGCTGCAGCTGCTCCCCGTCGCGGTGTGCGCGGTCACGGGGGGCCTCGTGGCACGGTCGCGTCCGGCGAACCCGCTGGGCCACCTGCTCCTGGGCAGCGCGGCCTGCTTCGCCCTGCTCGAGGCCTGCGGGCAGCTGGCCCTGCGGCAGCCCGAGGGCTCGGTCGCGGCCGCGGTGCTGGGCTGGCCCCAGACCTGGCTCTGGGTGCCGGCCAACGCGCTGCTGACCGTCACCCCGGTGTTCTTCCCCGACGGCCGGATCGCCCCCGGCTGGCGCCGGCCGCTGCGGGCGTTCACCGTGGTCATGGCCGCCGCCGCGGTCGTCTCGGCGCTGCGCCCGGGGCGCGACGAGCAGCTCGGCGTCCCGGGCCGGCCCAACCCCCTGGGCGTGCCGGGGCTGGGGCCGGTGGCCGACAGCGTCGGCGGGGTGTGCACGGTGGTCGCCGCGGCCTTCCTGGTGACGGCGGGGGCGGACCTGGTCCGCCGGGTGCGGCGGGCCCCCGCCGGCTCGCGGCTGCGCCAGCAGGCCGAGTGGCTCGCCTACGCCGTCGGGATGGCCGCGCTCCTCGTGGCCGTCCGCTTCGCCGGGGGGCTGGCCGACGACGACCCCTCCGCGCTGTTCCCGCGAGGCCTGGGCTGGGAGGTCGTGGGCGCGCTCGCCGCGTGCCTGCTGCCGGTGGGCCTCGGGGTGGCCGTCGTCCGCCACCGGCTGCTCGACATCGACCGGCTGATCAGCCGGACCGTCGTGCTGGTCGGGCTCTCCGCTGCGGTGGCGGGGCTGTACCTGGCCGGGGTGACGGCGGCCGGCGCGCTGCTGGGCGGCACCGTGCGGCTGCCGGCGTCCCTGGGCGCGGCGGTGCTGGCGGCGGTGGCACTGGCGCCGGTGCGCAGCGGGCTGCAGCGCCGGGTCGACCGGCTGCTGTACGGCGAGCGCGGCGACCCCTACGCCGTCCTGGCGCGGCTGGGCCGGGAGCTGGAGTCCGCGCCGAGCGCGGTGTCGCTGCCGGCGGCCGCCGAGACGGTCCGCGACGCGCTCCAGCTGCCCGGCGTGGGCGTCGACGCGACGGGCGCCGAACGGGTCACCGCCGGCGTCCTGCCGGTGGACCCGGTGGCGCTCCCGCTGCTGTCGGGAGGGGAGCAGGTGGGCCGGCTGCTGCTCGCGCCCCGCCCCGGCGAGGCCACGCTGGGCCGACGCGACCTGCGCGTGCTGCGCGACGTCGCGCCGGGGATCGCGGGGGCGGTCCGTGCCGGCCGGGAGAGCGAGCGGGCCGGGCGGCTGGCCGCCGACCTGCAGCGCTCCCGCGAGCGGCTGGTGCTGGCCCGGGAGGAGGAGCGACGCCGGCTGCGGCGCGACTTCCACGACGGCCTGGGTCCCGTGCTGGCAGGCCTGGCGATGCGGGCCGAGACCGCCCGCGAGGTCGAGGACCCGGCCGTGGTCCGGCAGCTGCTCGACGAGGTGGCCGAGGACGCGCGGACGGCGCTGGCCGACGTCCGCCGGCTCGTCGACGGGCTGCGGCCCCCGGCGCTGGACCACCTCGGCCTGGCCGGCGCGCTGCGCGCCGCGCTCGCCGGGCGCCCGCGGTCGGGGACCCCGGTCGTGCTCGAGGTGCCGGAGCCGCTGGGCCCGCTGCCCGCCGCGGTCGAGGTCGCCGCCTACCGGATCGCCGTGGAGGCGGTCGCGAACGTCGACCGGCACGCGGGCGCCACGGCGGCGCGGGTGCGGCTCACCGAGGACTCGGGCCGGCTGCGGGTGGAGGTCAGCGACGACGGCCGCGGCAGCGATGGCAGGCCCGGCAGCGGCGTGGGGCTGGCCTCGATGCGGGAGCGGGCGGCGGAGCTCGGCGGGGGATGTAGCGTCACCCGCCGCGCGGGCGGGGGCACCGTCGTCCGCGCGGATCTGCCGCTGGAGCCCGGGGAGGACGGGGGAGACCGTGGAGCGCATCCGCGTCCTGCTGGTTGACGACCACGCGCACTTCCGCGCCGGGCTGCGGGCGCTGCTGGCCACCGCTGCCGACCTCGAGGTCTGCGGCGAGGCGGCCAGTGGCGAGGAGGCCCTGGCCGTCGTCGGCCGGACGACGCCGGACGTGGTCCTGCTCGACCTCGGGATGCCCGGGATGGGCGGGGTCGCCGCCACCGAGCGGCTGGTCGCCGCCAGCCCGCACGCCCGGGTGCTGGTGCTGAGCATGTCCGACGACGACGACTCCGTGTTCGCCGCGCTGCGGGCCGGGGCCCGGGGCTACCTGCTCAAGGGCGCCGGGCGCGGGGAGATCCTGCGATCGGTGCGCGCGGTGGCCGAGGGGGAGGCGATCTTCGGGCCGAGCATCGCGCTGCGACTGGCGGCGTTCTTCGCCACGCCCCCGGCCACGCCCGCCGAGCCGTTCCCCGAGCTCACCGCGCGCGAGCGCGAGGTGCTGGACCTGGTGGCCCGGCACCGGACGAACCCGCAGATCGCCGACGCCCTCGGGGTGAGCAGCAAGACGGTGCGCAACCACGTGTCCAACGTGTTCGCGAAGCTGCAGGTGGCCGACCGCGCGACCGCCGCGGAGGTCGCCCAGCGCTCGGGGCTCGGCGGCGGGACCCGCTGAGCGGTGCGGACGCGCGAGAGGCCGGCCCGGGAACCCGGGCCGGCCTCTCGCGGAAGTGCTGTGGTGCCGTCTCGCTGCGGTGCCGAGGTGCCGGTGTCAGGCGCGGACGCGGGTCCGGGACTGGCGGCGCTTGAGAGCGCGGCGCTCGTCCTCGGAGAGCCCGCCCCAGACACCCGAGTCCTGACCCGATCGCAGTGCCCAGTCCAGGCAGGACTGGACGACAGGGCAGCGTCGGCACACGGCCTTGGCCTGCTCGACCTGCACCGTGGCGGGGCCCGTCGTGCCGATCGGGAAGAACAGCTCCGGGTCCTCGTCGCGGCAGAGGGCGCGGTGGCGCCAGTCCATGGTGGTGTGCTCCTCGAAGTCGTCTACGGTGTGCCGGGTCGGGCCGCTGTGTCCGGGCGTCTGCGCGCCGGCACCGATGCTCAGTGCCGTCCTTCAGCGACCGCCTGCTTTTGTTACCGGCAGGTTGCGTTCCTGCCGCGATGTTTTCACGGCACAGACGCCTGTCAAGCGCATCGGGGGCCTGGTGCGACCCCTCGTGAGCAAGCTCACCACGCCCGTGATAGAGCCGCCACTCGGCCGGGTCGAACCGTTGACAACGGGGGCGCGACGTGCGCTCGAACGGCCCGATTCCGGCCGTTGGGGGCGGTTCCCGGCGCAGCCGCGCGGGAACGCAGCTGGGGGCTAGGCGACGACGCGGAGGGCGGCCGGCACCGAGCGCAGCCGCAGGCCGGTGGCGGTGCCGAGGTGGTCGCCGTCGAGCTGCCAGCCCTGGGGGCGGGTAGCGGTGAGGGTCAGCTCGGGCAGGTCGTGCCACCGGTGCACCCGGCGGCCGGAGCTGCCCGGGCGGGGGCTCATGACCTGGCGCAGCTCCCGGAGCATGCCCACCGAGCCCATGCGGCCGAGCGCGAAGACGTCCAGCGCCGAGTCGAACGAGGCCTCCGGGCTCGGATTGATCGGGCGGGCGCCCAGGTAGGTCCACGGGCTCACGTTGGAGACCAGGCAGAGGAACACCCCGCTCCGGGGCGGCTCGCCGGGCACCTCGACCGTCACGGCGGGCCGGCGTCGCTCCCGGCCCAGCAGGAACGCCCTCGTCGCCTCCTTGACGTAGAGCGCGCCGGTGGAGCGGCGGCCGCGGGCGCGCTGGGTCTCCACCCGGGCGATGACCTCGGCGTCGAAGCCCAGGCCGGCGGTGAAGACGAACCACCGCGGGTCGGTCCACCCCGGGTGCGCGGCGGCGTCCCGGGCGGCCACGGCGGGTGCGGCCGCGGGATCGATCGGCTCCGCGGGCGCGCTGCTGGTGCCCGACGCGCTCGCGGTGCCGAGGGAGACCCGCCGGGTGCGCCCGGCGCGGATGCTGTCGATGATCTCGGCGGTGGCCTCGACCGGGTCGCGCGAGCGGCCCAGGGCGCGCGAGAAGACGTTGGTCGAGCCGCCCGGGACGACGGCGAGGGTCGGCACGCGGGCCCCGGGCCCGGAGTGCAGCAGGCCGTTGACGACCTCGTTGACCGTGCCGTCGCCACCCAGGGCCACGACGACGTCCACGCCGTCGGCGCACGCCTCCCGCCCGAGCTCGCGGGCGTGCCCGCGGTGGGTGGTCTCGGCCAGGTCGACCTTCAGCTCGCTGCCGAGGGCGCCCACGAGGACGTCGCGCACCTTGGTGTTGGTGGAGGTCGCCGCGGGGTTGGCCACCACGAGCGCACGCATGCGGCCCAGGCTAGCCACGAGGGGCGCCGTCCCCGCCCAGGAGGACGCCGATCCTGTGACCGCTGACGCGTAGCCTCGCTCGTGTGACGCAGGAGAGCGGTGCGGCGGGGCGCCGGGAGCGGTCCGGCCCCCAGCGGCGCGGGAACCGGGTGGACCGGCTGCTCGGTGGCGCGGCCGATCAACCGGCGCCGGCGCCGGCCCGGGACCGCGCAGAGGCGCCGGCCGCCGTCCGCCGGGCCGCGCTCGTCGTCGCCCTGGAGGCCGCGCTGCTGCTCGGCGGCGCGCTCGTCCTGCTGTACCTGACCGTGACCGGCTCGCCGCGGAGCACGAGCAACGCCGTCGCCGAGGTCGTCCTCGCCGCGCTGTTCGGCGCCGTCACGGCAGCGGCGGCGATCGGCCTGTGGCGGGTCTCGCCCTGGGCCCGCGGCCCCGTCGTGGCGCTGCAGCTGATCCTCGCCGCCCTGGCCTACACCGCGTTCACCGCCGGCCGCCCGGAGTTCGGCATCCCGGTGCTCGTCCTCGTGGCCGCGGAGCTCTACCTGCTGGCCACGCCCGAGGCGCGGCTCGCGTACTTCCAGCGCTCGGAGGGGCCGGACCGCTAGACCAGCTCGACGACGTCCGCGATCGACGGGAGCACCCGGCCGGGGCGGAACGGGAAGCGGGTCACGTCGCCGATCCGGGTCGAGCCGGTGAGCACGAGGATCGTGTCGAGGCCGGCCTCGATGCCGGCGACGACGTCGGTGTCCATCCGGTCGCCGATCATCACGGTGCTCTCCGAGTGCGCCTCGATCCGGTTCATGGCGCTGCGGAACATCATCGGGTTGGGCTTGCCGACGAAGTACGGCTCCGAACCGGTCGCCTTGGTGATCATCGCCGCGACGGCGCCGGTCGCCGGCAGCGGCCCCTCGGCCGACGGGCCGGTCGCGTCGGGATTGGTCGCGATGAACCGGGCCCCGGCGTCCACCAGGCGGACGGCGCGGGTGATCGCCTCGAACGAGTAGGTCCGGGTCTCCCCGAGGACGACGTAGTCCGGAGCGACGTCGGTGAGCGTGTAGCCCGCCTCGTGCAGGGCCGTCGTCAGCCCCGCCTCGCCGATCACGTAGGCCGAGCCGCCGGGCAGCTGGCCGGCCAGGAAGTCGGCCGTGGCCAGCGCGGACGTCCAGATCGACTCCTCGGGCACCTGCAGCCCCGAGCGGGCCAGCCGCGCCGCGAGGTCGCGCGGCGTGAAGATCGAGTTGTTGGTCAGCACGAGGAAGCGCCGCTGCCGCTCGACCAGCCGGGCCAGGAACTCCGCGGCGCCGGGCAGCGCCTGACCCTCGTGCACCAGCACGCCGTCCATGTCGGTGAGCCAGCACTCCGCCGGCTGGCGCCCGATGGTCACCGGGCCCGCCGGTCGGCGGCGAAGCCGGCGAGCGCGTCGTCGGTCAGCCGGAAGACGGTCCACTCGTCCATCGGTACCGCCCCGGCCGCCTCGTAGAACGCGATCGAGGGGGCGTTCCAGTCCAGCACCGACCACTCCAGGCGGCCGTAGCCGCGCTCGACGCACAGGTCGGCGAGGGTCCGCAGCAGCTCCCGGCCCAGGCCTGCGCCCCGGTGCCCTGGCTGCACGTACAGGTCCTCGAGGTAGATGCCGTGCGTGCCGCGCCAGGTGGAGAAGTTGAGGAACCACAGCGCCGTGCCCACCACCTCGCCGTCGACCTCGGCCACGTGGCCGAACAGCGCGGGGGAGTCGCCGAACAGCGCCGCGGCCAGCTGTTCCTCGGTCATCCGCGCCTCGTCGGGGAGCTTCTCGTACTCGGCCAGCTCGCGGACCAGGCCGACCACGGCCGGGACGTCGTTCGGGCGGATGCCCCTGATCACGTGAGCAGCTCCCGCACGCGGGCGGGCACCAGCCGGGCGAACGGGGACAGCGCCGGCACGAGGACCGGCGCGAGCAGGTAGCCGTAGGCGAGCACGCACCCGGTGATCACCGGCACCGTCGCGAAGCCGATCGCCATCACGATCGCCGCGGCGACCAGCCCGTAGGGGCGGCCGCTCTTCGGGCTGACCAGCGAGCGGAACGACCGGAACCGGATGGTGCTGACCATCAGCAGGGCCGGCACCGCCACGATGAGCAGGACCCAGAGCCGGTCGCGGCCCTGCATCTGGTCGCCGAAGGCGAACACCGACGCCAGGACGACGCCCGCGGCGCCCGGGCTGGGGATGCCGGTGAAGTACCGCTTGTCGGCCGTCGGGTCGATCGTGGTGTTGAAGCGGGCCAGCCGGATGGCCGCGCAGGCCACCCACAGGCCGCAGACCACCCAGCCCAGCGGGTCCCATCCGTCGCGGCCCTCGGAGAACAGGGTGAAGGCCAGCAGGGCGGGGGCCACCCCGAACGAGACGAGGTCGGCCAGGGAGTCGAACTGGAGGCCGAACGGCGTCACGGCGCCGACCAGCCGCGCGACCGCGCCGTCGGTGATGTCGAAGACCACCGACAGGCCGATCAGCACCGCGGCGAGCGTGTGGTCGCCGCGGATGGACACCAGGATGGCGACGAAACCGCACATCATGTTGGCCAGCGTGAACAGGCTGGGCAGCGTCGCCAGCGCCCTCCGCCGGGTGCCGCGCACCGAGCCGCGGACGAACTCGACCGTCGCCGTCCGCCGGGTCTGCGGCGGGCGTGCCCCCGACGCGGAGCTGGGCATCGTGGCGCTCCTCAGCCGGCCGCGGGCCAGCGGGCGATGACGGTCTCGCCGCCGCGCACGCGCTGGCCGGTGCGGACGGTGAGCTCGCACTCCGGGGGGACGAAGACGTCCATCCGGGAGCCGAACTTCATCAGGCCCATGCGCTCGCCGGTGGCCAGGTGCTGCCCGACCCCGGTACGGGTGACGATGCGGCGGGCGAGCACGCCGACGATCTGGCGGAAGACGACGGTCCGCCCGGCCTCGCGCAGCCACAGCTCGCTGCGCTCGTTCCGGTGCGCGGACTCCTTGCGGTAGGCGGCGAGGAAGCTGCCCTTGCGGTAGGAGCTCTCCACCACCTCGCCCGAGTACGGCGAGCGGTTGACGTGCACGTCGACGACGGAGAGGAAGACGCTCACCTGCTGCCAGTCCCCGGGTGGCGCGACGCCCTCCTGCGGCTCGCCGGCGACCATCACCACGCCGTCGGCGGGGGAGACGACGTCGTCGGGCGCCGGGACCTCGCGGTCGCAGCGCCGGTCGGGGTCGCGGAAGAACAGCGTCATGTAGGCGGCGAGGCCGACCAGCGGCCACGCCGCGCGGCGGGGCCAGCGGCGGCCGGTGACCGACGCGGCGGTCGACAGGACGGCGGCGGGGGCCAGTGGACCCGCGATGAACGGCCAGCCGGCGGGGTCGATGCGCATGGTGGTCCCCACGCTACCGGGACGGCGCCCGGCCCTCAGGAGTGCGACGTCGGGACCGGGCCGGATGCCCGCGCGGGATCCGCTCCGTGCTCGGTGTCGCGGCGCCGCTGCGGACCGCCGAGCCAGTCGAGGCAGAGCATCGTCGCGTCGTCGCGCAGGTCGCCGCCGGTGGCCCTGAGGACGGCGCCCCCGAGCTCGTGGACGACCTCGCGCGGGTGCAGGTCCGCGGTGTCGGCCAGGGCGGCCGCGACGTCGAGCGAGGCGGCGTTGCGCTCCTGCATGCCGTCGGTGAGGAAGACGAGCCGGTCGCCGGGCTCGAGCGGGAACGACTGGACGCGGAACGGGGTCTCCGGCGTGACGCCGAACGGCGGGTCGATCGCCAGCTCGACCTCCTCGACGCGGCCGTCGCGCAGCCGCAGGGGGAACGGGTGGCCGGCGTTGACGATCTGCGCGGCCGCCGTCCGCAGGTCGACGCGCAGCAGCTGGCCGGTGACGAACTGGCCGGGAGTCGCCTCGGCGGCCAGTGCCCGGCCGGCGTAGGCCGCCTGCTCGGCGAGGTCCATTCCCCGGCGGCGCCCGTTGCGCAGGCCGCCCACGAGCAGCGTCGCCAGCAGCGCGGCCGGCACCTGGTGCCCGACGGCGTCGCTGATCGACAGGTGCAGGCAGCTGCGGTCCAGCGTGTAGTCGAAGGTGTCCCCCCCGACGGACGCGGCGGGCTCCAGCCAGCCGGCGAGGGTGAACTGGCCGGCCTCGCACGTGTACGCCGCCGGCAGCAGCCTCCGCTGGATCTCCGCAGCCATCGCGAACGGTGCCGAGCGCTGGCCCCACTCGAACAGGTCCGTGTGCCGGCGCGCGGCGATGACGACGTACCCCAGCGCATGAGCGGCGGTGCAGACCTCGGCGACGACGTCCGGCGGGGGCTCGGTCGGGAGGACGAATTCGAGCAGCCCGATCGCGTCCCCGCGGTCGGTCACCGGCGCCGTCACCCGCCACGCGTCGTCGACCGGCTCGACCTCGGGCTGCTGGGACCGCAGGACGCGTTCGAAGCGGCTCCCGGGCAGGGGCACGGTCTCCGCCCGCTCGACCCCCGTGCTCCGGGTGCCGTCCCGCCCGTTGGCGACGGTGCTGAGCCGGACGATCGCGCGACCGCTGAAGTCCGCGATCAGGAAGCTGACCTCGCGCGCGTCGGCCATTTCGGCGAGCGCGGCGGCGACGGCGTCCACCGCCTCGACCGGAGCCGCCGCCTCGACCAGTTCGAGCAGCGTGCCGACGTCGATGCCGTCACCTCGTCCCACCGTCACGCCCCTGTTCGTCCGCGCGCACGTTACGCCCGTGGCGCCCCGAACGGCGCGGCACGCGTCAGGGAGCGGGGGTGGACGCGTTGACCAGCCAGCGGATCCCGAAGCGGTCGGTGACCTGCCCGAAGGTGTCGCCCCACATCTGCGTCTCGAACGGGACGTCGACGGTGCCGCCCTCGGCGAGGCCCGCGAAGTAGCGGCCCAGGGTCTCGGCGTCGTCACCGGAGATCGAGCACGAGACCTTCGCGCCGCTGGTGTCCGGATCGCTGCCGTCGGAGGCCATCAGCTCCAGCCCGTCGTCGGTGCGCAGGAAGGAGTGCATGACGCCGTCGTCGGGGTACTCGCCCCCGCCGCCGCCGCCGGCGTCCCCGAAGGTCATCACGTCCAGCCGGCCGCCGAGCACCGAGCGGTAGAACTCCATCGCCGCGCGGGCGTCGCCGGAGAAGTGCAGGTAGGGGGTGAGCCGGATCGCCATGGTCGCTCCTCGGTGGGTCGGACGTCGGGGTGCAGACCGGTCGCGCGCGCCGAACTCATCGCCCCGGTACCGGGAAACGCCACCGGCCGGCGACCCCGGAGGGTCACCGGCCGGTGAGGGTCTGGACCGGACTCAGGCCGCGGCCTTCGTCTCCCAGAAGATCTTGTCGATCTCCGCGATGTAGTCGAGCAGCTTCTGCCCCTCGGCGGGGTCCATGCTGCCCTTGCCGCCGGCCGCTCCGGCCTGCTTGGTGGCCTTGTTGAACAGCTCGTGCAGCTGCGGGTACTTCTCGAAGTGCGGTGGCTTGAAGTAGTCGGTCCACAGCACCCACAGGTGGTGCTTGACCAGATCCGACCGCTGCTCCTTGATCAGGATGGCGCGGGTGCGGAAGGCCGGGTCCTCGTTGGCCTGGTACTTCTCCTGGATGGCCTTGACGGACTCCGCCTCGATGCGGGCCTGGGCCGGGTCGTACACGCCGCAGGGGAGGTCGCAGTGCGCGGTGGCCTCCACGGCGGAGAGCATGCGGAACAGACGCATGGACGTGCCTCCGGAACTCGTGGTGTGGGTCGTCTGGGACCCTACTCGCGGTGAGCAGCTCGGACAGCGGGGAGGCAGCGGTCTCCTCCCTGGTCACGCCCTGGGTGCTGGCCCGGGTGAGTGGTCCGTCGATGTCGCCGACCGTCCGCTCCGGTGACCGGCTGCTGGTGCGTCGGGTCCGCCCCGGCGGCCGGATCCGCTCCGGCGACGTCGTCCTGGCCCGGTTCCCGACCCGGCCGGAGCTGCTGGTGGTCAAGCGGGTCGTGCACCCGCTGCCCGGCGGTCACTGGGTGGAGGGCGACAACCCGGTGGTGACCGACGACAGCCGCGCGTTCGGCGTCGCCGTCGTCGTGGGGCGGGTGGTGACCCGGCTGTGGCCGCGACCCGGCCGGCTGGACCCCCGCCCGCCGGACGCCGGGGACCTCGGCGACTAGGCCTGCCGCTGGGCGTACCGGGCGGCGCACTCCGCCATCGTGGGCAGCAGGCCCTGCTCGCGGGCCTGCGCCAGCGTGGGGGCGGCCGCGTCCTTGGCCGACAGCTCGAACTCCAGGTCCCCGGGCCACGGGAGGTCCAGCTCCGGGTCGAGGGGGTGGACGCCGAACTCACGGGTGGGGTCGTAGCCGCTGGACACCAGGTAGGTGACGGAGCTGCCGTCGGCCAGCGCCACGAAGGCGTGCCCGAGCCCCTCGGCCAGGTACACCGCGCGCGGCTGCTCGCCGTCGAGCAGCACGGCCTCGGAGACGCCGAAGGTGGGGGAGCCCACCCGGACGTCGACGACGACGTCCAGCACGCGCCCCGCCGGGCAGTAGACGTACTTGGCCTGACCGGGCGGCACGAGCGCGAAGTGCACCCCGCGCAGCACCCCACGCGCGGAGACGCTGTGGTTGGCCTGGGCGAGCGGCAGCGCGGATCCGGCGGCCTCGGCGAGCAGGTCGGCGCGGTACCACTCGGTGAACCGGCCGCGGGAGTCACCGTGGGACACCAGGTCGATGACGTAGGCGTCGGGCACGGCGAGCTGGCGGATGTCCACGGGGCGCACCGTAGCGAGGGGTCTGCGGCGGGGCGATTACGCTGCCGTGTCCATGGACAGCTTCGACGCCGCGCAGCCCCCCGACCGTTTCGCCGACGACCCGGCGTTCGCGGTGCACGAGGGCGGCAAGCTGGTCGTCCGGTCCACGCGCTCGATCGATTCCATCGCCGACCTGGCCCTCACCTACACCCCCGGGGTCGCCCGGGTGAGCAGCGCGATCGCCGCCGAGCCGGAGCTGGCGCGGCGGTTCACGTGGGCGCCGCGCACCGTCGCCGTCGTCTCCGACGGCACCGCCGTCCTGGGCCTGGGCGACATCGGCCCGGCCGCCGCCCTGCCGGTCATGGAGGGCAAGGCCTGCCTGTTCAGCGAGTTCGCCGGCCTGTCGGCGATCCCGGTGGTGCTGGCCACCACCGACGTCGACCGCATCGTGGAGACCGTCGTGGCGATCGCGCCGTCCTTCGGCGGCATCAACCTCGAGGACATCAGCGCGCCGCGCTGCTTCGAGGTGGAGGAGCGGCTGCGGGAGGCCCTGGACATCCCGGTCATGCACGACGACCAGCACGGGACGGCGATCGTCGTCCTCGCCGCCCTGCGCAACGCGGCGAAGGTGGTCGGCCGCGAGCTGGGCAGCCTGCGCGTCGTCGTGTCCGGTGCGGGCGCGGCGGGTGTGGCATGCACCAAGATCCTGCTGGAGGCGGGCGTCGCCGACATCGCCGTCGCCGATTCGCGCGGGGTGCTGCACACCGGCCGCCAGGACCTGACGCCGATCAAGCGCTGGGTCGCCGAGAACACCAACCGGGCCGGCTACGCCGGGACGATGGCCGGCGCGCTCGCCGGCGCCGACGTCTACCTCGGCCTCTCCGGCGGCTCGGTGCCGGAGTCGGCGGTCGCGTCGATGGCGCCGAACTGCATCGTGTTCTCGCTGGCCAACCCGATCCCCGAGGTCGACCCGCAGATGGCGGCGAAGTACGCGGCCGTCGTCGCGACCGGCCGCAGCGGGGAGCCGAACCAGATCAACAACGTGCTGGCGTTCCCCGGCGTCTTCCGCGGCGCGATCGACGCCGGCGCCAAGCACATCACCGAGGAGATGAAGCTCGCCGCCGCGACGGCGATCGCCGACGTCGTCGGGGACGACCTGCGGGCGGACTACATCGTCCCGAGCCCGCTGGACCGCCGCGTCGCCGAGGCCGTCGCCGCCGCCGTGGCCGCCTGCGCGAGGCAGCAGCACGTCACGGTCTGAGCCAACCCGTCGTCTCGACCCTCGCTGACGCTCGGGTCGAGCCTCGGGACGGGGCCGACGCGGCGCTAGCGGGCCAGGACGTCGGCGATGAAGGGGTCGAGTGCGTCCCGGATGTCGGTGTTGGCGTAGAGGAACCACAGCGCGGCGAGCACGAACGCCGGCACCAGCACCGCCTTCTCCAGGAACGCCCCGGTGTGCATCGGGGTGAGCACCAGCCGGCACCGGTGGACGATCCAGATCAGCGGCACGGGCACGCCCTGGCGGGTGATCATGTCGCCGGCGATGTGGACGAGCGAACCCACGCCCACGGCCCACGGCAGCCACATCGGTTGCGGCATGTGGTCCAGCAGCAGCCACGCGCCGGCCCAGGCCAGCACGAGGTTGCCGATGACGGTGTTCTCCGCGCGGCCCGGGATGATGAAGTGCAGCGCACGCAGCGCCAGGCCGATGGCGAGCGCCACGAACAGCAGGCTGGACCAGTAGGCGTTCGCCGCGGCCATGGCGAGCGCGCCGAACGCCAGCGGGGCGATCACGGCGTCGTGGGTGCCCCAGCGGTGCCCCTGGGCGAGCCGGCCGATGGCGGCCGACGGCACGTCGGTGAGCGGACCCCACATGTCCGAGACCGTGGAGTTGTGGGTGTCGAGGTCGGGGAGCATGGCGAATCCGCCGACGGCGGCGACCCAGGCGACCTGGGCGACGGTGCCGTCGACCGGGGCCCAGGGCAGCGTCGCGGCGCCGACGGCCAGGCCCGACAGGGCGTGGGAGTGACCGAGCACGCGCGCAGGGTGCCCCGCCGGGGACCGTCGGCGGGGGAGGCGCGCGGAACTCAGGCGGACGGCGGTCCGGCCGGCCGGCCCGTCGTCGCCCGGGTGCCGGCGTCCGCCGCCTCGGGACCCGGTGCCGCGGGATCCCGCACGAGGGGCGCCGGGTCCGCGGCCGGCTCGGGTACTCGCGGGGACGGCGTCCGGCCGGCGAGCGCGGTGGCGGCCAGCAGGCCCACGGCCGACGACCCGGTCATGACCACCACCATCGGGAGCAGGGAGCCCCCCTCGCCCAGACCGGCCAGCGGAGCGATCAGGCCGCCGACGGCGAACTGGGTGACGCCGAGCAGGGCCGACGCGGTCCCGGCGCTGGACGCCGCACCCCCCATCGCCAGGGCGGTGGCGTTGGGCATGATCCAGCCGGTCGCGGCCACCACGAGGCAGAGGACGGGCAGCACCACGGGCAGTCCGGCGTCGGCGAGCGCGGCGCCGACGAGGACCGCGCTGCCGGCCAGCTGGACGCTCAGCCCAGCGACCAGGAGCCGGCGGGGACCCCACCGGCCGACCAGGGTCCGCGACAGCTGAGCGGCCAGCATGATGCCGATGCCGTTGCCCGCGAAGATCAGGCTGAACTGCTGGGCCGAGAGCCCGTAGCCGTCCTGCAGCGTGAACGACGACGACGAGATGTAGGTGAACAGCGCGCCGAAGCCGAAGCCCTGGGCGAGGACGAACCCCGCGAAGAGGCGCCGGCCGAGCAGCTCGCGGGTGGCGGCCACCGTGGTCCGCAGCCCGCCGACGGCCCGGCGCTGCGGGGGCAGCGTCTCCGGCATGCGGGCCAGGCAGGCCAGCAGCAGGGCGACCCCGATCAGGCACAGCACGACGAACAGCCCGCGCCACGGCGTGATCCGCAGCAGCTGGCCGCCCAGCAGCGGGGCGAGGACCGGCGCGGCCGTGCTGACCGAGGCCAGCAGCGCGAACACCCGGGCGGCCTCGATCCCGGAGTACTGGTCCCGGACGATCGCGCGGGCGATGACGATCCCGGCGGCGCCGGCCATGCCCTCCAGCGTCCGGGTGGACAGCAGCAGCCACACCGACGGCGCGAAGGCACTCAGCAGCGTGCTCAGCGCGTAGACGCCCAGGCCGAGCAGCAGGGGACCGCGCCGGCCGAAGCGGTCCGACAGGGGCCCGGCCACGAGCTGGCCGACGGCGAGACCGATCGCCGTCGCGGTCAGAGTGAGCTGGATCGTCGACTGGCCGCTGCCGAGGTCCTCGCCCACGACGGGCAGGGCCGGCAGGTAGAGGTCCATCGACAGCGGCGCGATCCCGGACAGGGCCGCGAGCAGCAGCAGGGGCGCCAGGACACCGGTCGGAGCGTCGGGTGCCCGGCTCATTCCTCGTCGTCGTCGCCGGCGCCGCCGCGGGCCAGCCACGTGGCGAGCCGCTCGACGGGCACCTCGAACTCGGGGTGCTGGTCGACGAAGGCCTGGAGCTGGTCGGCCAGCCAGGCGAGGGAGACCTGCTCCTCGCCCCGCCGGTCGACCAGCTCCTCAAGCCCGCGATCGGTGAAGTACATCAGCGGTGCCCCGACCCGGTCAGCGCGCGAAGGCCTGCGCGACCAGCTGCCGCTGCTCGACCTCGTGCACCTTGGCGGAGCCGACGGCCGGGCTGGCCGACGCGCGGCGGCTGACGTGGCGCAGGGTGCGGCCGGCCGGCAGGTGCTCGGGCAGGTTGACCGCCATGAACTGCCAGGCACCCATGTTCGCCGGCTCCTCCTGGACCCAGACGACGTCCGTGGCGTTCGGGTAGCGCTCCAGCTGGGCGGCGATCTGCTCGGCCGGCAGCGGGTAGAGCTGCTCGACGCGCACGACGGCGGTGTCCCCGGACCCGGCCGACTCGCGTGAGGCCAGGAGGTCGTAGGCGACCTTGCCGCTGCAGAGCAGCACCCGGGTCACCGCGTCGCCGTCCAGCGGCCGGCCGCCCACCCCGGTGTCGGGGAGGACCGGCTGGAAGCCGAGCTCGGTGAACTCCGCCACGGCGCTGACCGCCGCCTTCGAGCGCAGCAGCGACTTCGGCGTGAACACGACCAGGGGCCGGTGCACGTCCGACAGCGCCTGGCGCCGCAGCAGGTGGAAGTAGTTGCCGGGGGTCGTGCAGTTGGCGACCGTCATGTTGTTCTCGGCCGACAGCTGCAGGAACCGCTCGATGCGCCCGCTGGAGTGGTCCGGGCCCTGGCCCTCCAGCCCGTGCGGCAGCAGCAGGACGACGCCGGAGCGCTGCCCCCACTTCGCCTCGCCGGAGCTGATGAACTCGTCGATGACCATCTGCGCGCCGTCGACGAAGTCGCCGAACTGGGCCTCCCACAGCACCAGGGCCTTGGGGTTGGCCACGGAGTAGCCGTACTCGAAGCCGAGCGCGGCGTACTCGCTGAGCAGCGAGTCGTAGACGAAGAACTTCGCCTGGTCCTCGGACAGGTGCAGCAGCGGCGTGTACTCCGCCGCGGACTCGCGGTCGATGAGCACCGCGTGCCGCTGCACGAAGGTGCCGCGGCGGGAGTCCTGGCCGGCGAGGCGGACCGGAACGCCCTGCATGAGCAGCGACCCGAAGGCCAGCAGCTCGCCCATGGCCCAGTCGACGCCGCCCTCGCTGACCATCGCCGCGCGCCGCTCGAGCATCTTCTGCAGCTTCGGGTGCGGCGTGAAGGTCGGCGGGAAGGAGACGTGGGCGTCGCCGATCGCCTTGAGCACCTCCGGGGAGATGGCCGTCGCGATGGCGGACTCCTGCGCCGTCCGCGGGTCCATGACGGGCTCGGGCTTGGAGGTGTCCCGCGCGTCGTGGGTCTCGGCGAACGCCCGCTCGAGCTGCCCGCGGTAGTCCTTGAGCGCCTCCTCGGCCTCCTGCAGCGTGATGTCGCCGCGGCCGATCAGCGCCTCGGTGTACAGCTTCCGGACCGAGCGCTTGCGGTCGATGATGTCGTACATCAGCGGCTGGGTCATCGAGGGGTCGTCGCCCTCGTTGTGGCCCCGGCGGCGGTAGCAGACGAGGTCGATGACGACGTCCTTGCGGAACTTCTGCCGGTACTCCACCGCGAGCCGCGCCACCCGGACGCAGGCCTCCGGGTCGTCACCGTTCACGTGGAAGATCGGGGCGCCGATCATCCGGGCGACGTCGGTGGAGTAGAGGCTCGAGCGGGCCGCGGCCGGGCTGGTGGTGAAGCCGACCTGGTTGTTGATGACGACGTGCACGGTGCCGCCGGTGCGGTAGCCGCGCAGCTGGGAGAGGTTCAGGGTCTCGGCGACGACGCCCTGCCCGGCGAACGCGGAGTCTCCGTGCAGCAGGACGGGCAGGACGGTGAACCCGTTCTCGCCCTTGTTGATCATGTCCTGCTTGGCGCGGGTGATCCCCTCGAGGACCGGGTTGACGGTCTCCAGGTGCGAGGGGTTGCTCGCCAGCGACACGGCGATCCGGGAGTCGCTGCGGAAGGGGTTGCTGAAGGTGCCGGACGCGCCCAGGTGGTACTTGACGTCGCCCGAGCCCTGCACGGTGCCGGGGTCGATGTTGCCCTCGAACTCGCCGAAGATCTTGGCGTAGCTCTTGCCGAGCACGTTGGCCAGCACGTTCAGCCGGCCGCGGTGGGCCATGCCGATCGCGACCTCGTCCAGCTCGTGGTCGGTGGAGGCGACGAGCACCTCGTCCAGCAGCGGGATGACCGACTCGCCGCCCTCGAGGCTGAACCGCTTCTGGCCGACGTACTTGGTCTGCAGGAAGGTCTCGAAGGCCTCAGCGGCATTGAGCCGGCCCAGGACGTGCTTCTGCTTCTCCCGGTCCGGCTGCTCGGCCTTGAGCTCGACCCGCTGCTGGATCCACTGGCGTTCCTCGGGGTCGGTGATGTGCATGTACTCCACGCCGACCGTGCGGCAGTAGGAGTTGCGCAGCACGCCGAGGATGTCGCGCAGCGCCATCATCCGCTCGCCGGCGAAGCCGCCGACGGGGAACTGGCGGTCCAGGTCCCACAGGGTCAGCCCGTGCTGGAGGATGTCCAGGTCGGGGTGCGTGCGGACCTTGAACTCGAGCGGATCGGTGTCGGCCATCAGGTGGCCGTTGCGCCGGTAGGCCTCGATGACCTCGATGACGCGGGCTTCCTTGTCGATCTGCCCCTCGCGGCCGACCCGCACGTCGGGCATCCAGCGCACCGGCTCGTAGGGGATGCGCAGCGCGCGGAAGACGTCGTCGTAGAAGCCGTCCTCGCCCAGCAGCAGGGCGTGCAGCCGGCGCAGGAAGTCGCCGGACTCGGCGCCCTGGATGATCCGGTGGTCGTAGGTCGAGGTCAGCGTGATGATCTTGGAGATGCCGAGCTCGGTGAGCGCCTCGGGGCTCATCCCCTGGAACTCGGCCGGGTACTCCATGGCGCCGACGCCGATGATCGCGCCTTGGCCGGCGGTCAGCCGCGGCACGGAGTGGTTGGTGCCGATGGTGCCGGGGTTGGTCAGGCTGATCGTGGTGCCCGCGAAGTCCTCGAGCGTCAGCTTGTTCTGCCGGGCCCGCCGGATGACGTCCTCGTACGCCGCCCAGAACTGGGCGAAGTCCATGGCCTCGGCGCCCTTGATCGAGGCCACGACCAGGGAGCGGGAGCCGTCGGGCTTGGGCAGGTCGATCGCCAGGCCGAAGTTGACGTGCTCGGGCTGCACCAGCATCGGCTTGCCGTCGACCTCGGCGAACGCGCTGTTCATGTTCGGGAAGTCGTCCAGCGCGCGGATCAGCGCGTAGCCGATCAGGTGCGTGAAGGAGACCTTCCCGCCGCGGGCGCGGGTCAGGTGGTTGTTGATGACGATGCGGTTGTCGGCCAGCAGCTTGGCCGGCACCGCGCGCACGCTGGTGGCCGTCGGCACGGTCAGCGAGGCGTTCATGTTCTTCACGACGCTCGCCGCGGCACCCCGCAGCGGCGTCCGCTTGGGGCCCTCGCCGGTCGCCGCGGGCTTGGCCTTGGCGGGGGTGGCTTCGGGGGCGGGCGCCGCGGGGCGCTGCTGGTCGGCGCGGTCGGCGGCGCGGTTCACCACCGTCGCCTCGGTCTTCGGCTCGATGCCCACGGACGGCGGCGGGCTCGCGGGCTTCGGCGCGCCGTTGGACGGGGTGCCGGACTGCTGCTGCGGAGCCGCCGGTGCCGGCTGCTGGCGGGGCGCGGCCGGCTGCGCGGGGGCCTTCGCGCGCGCGGGCGCCGGGGCCGACGCCGCGGCGCCCTTGGCGGTCGCGGACTCGCGGCCGTCGCTGCTGCCGACCGGGCTGCCCGGCCGGTAGTCGGCGAAGAAGTCGTGCCAGGCCTGGTCGACCGTGGACGGATCGGCGAGGTACTGCTGGTACATCTCCTCGACCAGCCACTCGTTGGTGCCGAAACCGGCCACCGCAGAGGAGGAGGAGGGGGCGGACGGCCGGGAGGGGCTCACGCTTGACACGGGGTCGAGTGCCTTCTTCGTCGTGGGTTGGACGTGTCTGGACCAGTGTCCGACTCTACGCCCGAAGGGTGCGCCGGACCGGCCGGTGTCAGAAGGGCCGGGGCGGCCGGGGCCGCTGGGACGCCGCCGTGGCCGGGGTCACCGCGCGGGTGGCCGGGCGGACGGCGTCCCTGCTCAGAGGACGTCGCGGCGGGAGGCCAGCGCCGTGCCCACGAGCGCCGCGACGAGCCCGTAGGCCAGGAGCAGGATCGCGCCCTGCCACGGCTCGAGCAGGTCGGGGGCCTCGAAGTCGGAGGTGATGGCCTGCACGGCCCCGCCGGGCAGCCACTTGTAGGCGCCGGAGATGGCGCCGATCGAGGCGACGATCGGCTCGATCACGTTGAGGTAGACCAGCGCGCCGACGATGGCCCCGACCTGGTTGCGCACCAGGGCGCCGACGCCGACGCCGATCACCGTGAACACCACCAGGACCAGCCCCGAGGCGGCCAGGGTCTGCAGGTTGTCGGCGTTCAGCGGGGGCGCGTCGCCCCGCGCCCCGGCGTAGATCTGGACGACGACGACCGTCACCGCCAGGACCAGCAGCGCCATCGGCACCGCGACCAGCGCGTAGGCGAGCACCTTGGCGGCGATCACCCGGCCGCGGCGGGGGGTGGTGAGGAACGTCGGCGTCGCCGTCCGGTGCCGGTACTCCTGGGTCATCCCGATGATGCCCAGGATCAGCAGGAACACGCTGGCGTTGGCCGCGACGGAGAAGACGAGCTCCGCGTACACCGGGTCGTCGAGGGCCGGCAGCCCCTCGTCCTCACCGGCCAGGCCGGTGAAGAGCGCCGCGAAACCACCGGCGAGCGCGCAGGCGCCGAGGAGGAGGCCGAGCCACGTCTTCGTGGTGAAGAGCTTGGTCCACTCGGACCGGACCAGCGCGCTCATCGGGAGACCTCCTGCAGGGTGGCGCTCCCCGCGGGGGCGGCGGCGTACTGCTCGGTGCCGCTGGTCAGCTGGAAGTAGATCTGCTCGAGGCCGCTGCTGCGGGAGGCCAGCTCGTGCAGTTCGACCCCGGCCGCGAAGGCGGTGGCGCCGACCTCCTCGGTCGTCGTGCCGGTGACCACGAGCCGGCTCGCGTCCTCGAGTTCCACGTGCCGGCCGAGCCCCTGGAGCAGGCCGGCGAGGCGGCCGGCCTCCGGGCTGCGGACGACGACGCTGCCGGCGCCCTCGGCCCCGGCCCGCAGCTCGGCGATCGAGCCCTCGCGGACCAGCCGGCCGGCACCCACGATGACCACCCGGTCCACGGTCTGCTCGACCTCGGCCAGGAGGTGGCTGGACACCAGCACGGTCCGCCCCTCGGTGTGGGCGAGGTGGCGCAGGAACCCGCGCAGCCACTGGATCCCCTCGGGGTCCAGGCCGTTGGCCGGTTCGTCGAGCACCAGCACCGACGGGTCGCCGAGCAGCGCGGTGGCCAGGGCCAGCCGCTGTCGCATGCCGAGGGAGTAGCCGCCGGCGCGCCGGTCACCGGCGTCGGCGAGGCCGACCTGCTGCAGCACCTCGTCGGCGCGCGCGATCGGGTAGCCGGCGGCGCGGCAGTAGACGCGCAGGTGGTTGCGGCCCGAGCGCGCCGGGTGGAAGGCGGTCTCGAGCACCGCACCCACCGTGCGGGTCGGCTCGGGCAGGTCGCGGTAGGGGCGCCCGTTGAAGGTGGCCCCGCCGCTGTCGGCGACGAGCAGGCCGAGGGCCATCCGCAGGGTCGTCGTCTTCCCGGCGCCGTTGGGCCCCAGGAAGCCGGTGACCGAGCCCGGCTCGACGGTGAAGCTCAGGTCGTCGACGGCCCGGACCGCGCCGAAGGTCTTGGTGAGGCCGGTGACCTCGACGCGGACGGATTCGCGGCGGTCCGCGCTGACGGTCGTGCCGGTGGCGATGACGCCCTCCTGGGGGGATCGGAGCTGTCCCGGCCATCCAACCGCACCGGGGGCCCGCCGACCGGCACGTTCACCGACCGTTCACCCGTGTCCCGCCGCGGCCGGCCTCGTTGCACCCGGGAGCGGGAGGGGCGCCGGTCACCTACAGTCCGGCGACGAGTCGAGAGATCGGGAGTTGGCTGACGTGAGTGCCTATCGCACCGTGGTCGTCGGCACGGACGGGTCGGAGTCCTCGCTGCGGGCGGTCGCGCGGGCCGGGGCGCTGGCCGGTGCCTGCGGCGCGACGCTGGTGGTCGCCTGCGCCTTCCTGCCGACCGGGACCGACGAGCGCGAGCTCTCCCGGGCCCAGGACGTGCTCGGCGACGAGGCCTACCAGGTCGTCGGCTCCTCGCCGGCGGAGGAGACCGTGCGGACGGCGGTCGAGCGGGCCGCGGCGGCCGGCGCCGGTGCGGTGCGGTCGCTGGCGGTGGCCGGTTCCCCCGTGGAGGTGCTGCTCGACGTCGTGCGGCGGGAGCAGGCCGACCTGCTGGTCGTCGGCAACCGGGGCCTGAACAGCATCAAGGGCCGGCTGCTGGGCTCGGTGCCGGCGGACGCGACGCGCCGGTCGGCCTGCGACGTCCTCGTCGTCCACACCACCGGCTGAGCCGCGGCGGTCGCCCGGTGGAGGAGTCGGGAGCCGAGGCCCGCGACGCGCTCGAGCGGCTGCTGCTCGGGGGGCCGCGGCGCTGGACCCGGCACGAGGTGGCGCGGATGGCCGGGATGCCCCCGGCGCGCACCCAGCGGCTGTGGCGGGCGCTCGGGTTCCCCGACGTCGCCGACGACGACGCCGTCTTCACCGACGCCGACGTGCACGCCCTCGGCCTGCTGTCCTCCCTGATCGACGCGGGGTTCGTCGACGAGAACACCGAGGCCTCCATCGCCCGTGCCCTGGCACAGGCGCTGGCCCGGCTGGCCGACTGGCAGGCCGACCTGCTCGCCGAGGTGCTCATCCGCGGCGCCGGGGACCCGGAGGAGCGGCTGGACCCGGCGCGCGCCGTCGACAGCGTGCAGCGGCTGCTGCCGGTGCTGCGGGCGGTGCAGGACTACGTGTGGCGCCGGCACCTGGCCGCCAACGCCGACCGGCTGCTCGCCGGTCCGGGCACCGGGGACCGCCGGGAGCTCGCCGTCGGGTTCGCCGACCTGGTCGGCTACACCTCCCGCAGCCGCGGGATGGGCGGGCGCGAGCTCGGGGCGATGATCGAGGACTTCGAGTCGATCGCCGCCGAGGTGGTCGCCCGGCGGGCCGGGCGGGTGGTCAAGACGGTGGGGGACGGCGTGCTGTTCACCGCCGCGACCGCGGAGGCCGCGGCCCGGATCGCCCTGGAGCTGCCGGAGGCGTGGGAGGCCGCGGACCGCCCGCCGCTGCGGGTCGGCGCGGCGTACGGGACGGTGCTGACCCACCTGGGCGACGTCTACTCGCCGGTGGTGAACCTGGCCAGCCGGCTGACGTCGCTGGCCCGGCCGGGCACGGTCCTGCTCGACCGGGAGCTGGCCTCCCGGGTGCGGGAGCTCCCGGGCCTCCGCGTGCGGCCGCTGCGCCGGGTGTCGGTGCGCGGCTACGACCACCTGCAGCCGTGGTTGCTGCGTCGTCGCCGGCCCGGGGAGGACGCCGTCGACGCCGTCGAGGACGACCTCGAGGGCGACCCGGGGGCCGACGACGAGACCCCCGACGAGACGCCCGACGAGCCCTTCTGAACCGGACTGGCAGGCTGGACCCCCGTGAGTGCCACCCTCGTCGCCCGGGAGCTGGCCGCCGGCCACGGCGCCCGCGTGCTGTTCTCCGGACTGGACCTCGTCGTCGCCCCGGGGGACGTCGTCGGACTGGTCGGGGTCAACGGTGCCGGCAAGTCGACCCTGCTGCGGATCCTCGCCGGTGAGCTGCCCGCGGAGGCCGGCGGCATCACGCTGAGCCCCCCGCACGCGACCGTCGGGCACCTGCCGCAGGAGACCGAGCGGCGGGCCGGCGAGACCGTCGCGGGGCTGGTCGCCCGGCGGACCGGGGTGGCCGCCGCGCTGGCCGCGATGGAAGCGGCCACGGAGCGGCTGACCGAGGGCGCGCCCGGTGCCGACGACGAGTACGCCGAGACGCTGGAGCGGTGGCTGGCCCTCGGCGGCGCCGACCTCGAGGAGCGCGCCGAGCAGGTCGTCGCGGAGGTGGCTCCCGGCGTCGCGCTGGACGCGCCGACGGCCGGGCTGTCGGGCGGGCAGGCCGCGCGGGTCGGGCTGGCCGCCCTGCTGCTCTCCCGGTACGACGTCCTGCTCCTCGACGAGCCGACCAACGACCTGGACATGGCCGGGCTCGACCAGCTGGAGCGCTTCGTCACCGACGCGCGCACCGGGGTGGTGCTGGTCAGCCACGACCGCGAGTTCCTGGCCCGCACCGTCACCCGGGTGGTCGAGCTGGACCTGGCGCAGCAGCTCGTGCGGGTGCACGACGGCGGCTACGACAGCTACCTGGTCGAGCGGGAGGTGGCGCGCCGGCACGCGCGCGAGGAGTACGAGGAGTTCGCCGGCACCAAGGCCGAGCTCGAGGCCCGGGCGCGGATGCAGCGCAACTGGCTGGCCAAGGGCGTGCGCGACTCGATCAAGAAGAAGAAGGACCCGGACAAGCACGTCACCGCGCACGCCCGGTCGACGGCGGAGAAGCAGGGCGCGAAGGCCAAGCAGACCGAGCGGCGGATCGAGCGGCTCGAGGTCGTCGAGGAACCCCGCAAGGAGTGGGAGCTGCGGATGGAGATCGCGGCGGCGCCCCGGGCCGGGGCGGTCGTGGCCACGCTGCGCGGCGCCGTCGTCCGGCGGGGGAACTTCACGCTCGGGCCGGTGGATCTCCAGGTCGACTGGGGCGACAAGGTGGCGATCACCGGGCCGAACGGCTCCGGGAAGACGACGCTGCTGGCGGCGCTGCTCGGCCGGACGCCGCTCGACGAGGGCAGCGGCAGCCTGGGCCCGGCCGTGCGGATCGGGGAGATCGACCAGGCCCGCGGGCGGTTCCTCGGGCCGGAGCCGCTGTTCGACGTCTTCTCCGCCGAGGTGCCCGACCAGCCGACCGCCGAGGTGCGCACCCTGCTGGCGAAGTTCGGGCTGGTGGCCGACCACGTGACGCGGCCGGCCGAGACCCTGTCGCCGGGCGAGCGCACCCGCGCCGGACTGGCCCTGCTGCAGGCTCGCGGGGTCAACGTCCTCGTGCTCGACGAGCCGACCAACCACCTGGACCTGCCGGCCATCGAGCAGCTGGAGCAGGCGCTGGCCGCCTACCGCGGCACCCTGCTGCTGGTCACGCACGACCGCCGGATGCTGGAGACCGTCCGGACCACCCGCCGGCTCGACGTCCGCGAGGGGCGGGTCAGCGAGTAGCGAGGCCGTCGGGGACGGCGGCCAGCGCGCGCCGGGCCCCGTCGGCCAGGGCGGCGGCGTCGCCGGCCGCACCGGCGACCTCGGGCAGCAGGTACAGCTCCACGACCGTGCCGGGGGCGCCGGCGGCAGCCGTGGCGTCGCGGCGGCTGCGGACGGCGACCGGGCACACCGCGGCGCCGGTCTCGGCCGCGGCCGCGAAACCGGCGGGGGCGAAGCGGCCGTCCGGACCGGGGCGCACGGTGACCGTCGTACCGGCGCGCAGCACGGCGGCGATCGCGTCCGCCGTCGCCGGCACCGTGGGCAGCCGTAGGGCGGAGGTGAACCGGCCGCGCCGGCCCGAGGGCAGCGCCACCGGCCCGGCGACGGCGGTCACCAGCGCCAGGTGCGCCAGGTCGGAGCCGGAGTCGGCGACCACCAGCAGGCCGGGGGTGCCGGAGCGGGCGCGGGGCCAGGCGAGCAGTGGCGCGTGGACGCGCACCCGGACACCGAGCGCGGTCAGCAGGCGGGCGGCGCCGCAGACCGCGCCGCGGCGCGAGCTGCCGGGCCGGAGTCCGGCACCGGCCAGCACGGCGGCGGTGCGGGCCCAGCGGAGCGGGGAGACGGCGGGGCGGGCGGCGGTGGGAGCGAGGAGGGTCGGGCTCACGGGATGAGCGTGGGCGGCCCAGGTGTCGGGACGGTGACGGCCGGGGGACGACCCCGATGCCACTGCACCGACAGCTGACGACGCCGCCGCCGGCCGCCCGGCGCGAGCGCCCGGCGAGCCGCCGATAGCGTGGCCGTCACATCGACGACAGGGGAGATCCGTGGCGGACAAGGGCGTCCTGGACATGTTCCGGCTCGACGGCAAGGTGGCGATCGTGACGGGGGCGTCGTCCGGGCTCGGCGTGGTCTTCGCGCAGGCCCTCGCCCAGGCCGGCGCGGACGTCGCCCTCGGCGCGCGGCGGGAGGACCGCCTGGTGGCGACCCGCGAGGCGGTCGAGGCGGCCGGCCGCCGGGCGATCACGGTGCGGACCGACGTCGCCCGGCCCGAGGACTGCCAGGCCCTGGTGGAGGCGACCATGGCCGAGTTCGGCCGCGTCGACGTCCTGGTCAACAACGCCGGCGTCGGCACCGCCGTCCCGGCGACCCGGGAGACCCCCGAGCAGTTCCGGTCCGTCATCGACGTGAACCTCAACGGCTGCTACTGGATGGCGCAGGCCTGTGCCCGCGTGATGCAGCCGGGCAGCTCGATCGTCAACATCTCCAGCATCCTGGGGCTGACCACGGCCGGGCTGCCGCAGGCGGCCTACGCCGCAAGCAAGGCAGGTCTCATCGGGCTGACCCGTGACCTCGCGCAGCAGTGGACCGGCCGCAAGGGCATCCGGGTCAACGCGCTGGCCCCGGGCTTCTTCGACTCGGAGATGACCGACCAGTACCCCGAGGGGTACATCGCGCAGCAGCTGGGGCGGGTCCTCGTCGGCCGGCCCGGCGATCCGATGGAACTGGCGGCGGCGCTGGTCTTCCTGGTCAGCGCGGCCGGCGGCTACGTGACCGGCACGACCCTGCCGGTCGAGGGTGGCCTGCTCACCAGCTGATCGCCTCGTACCCCTTGACTGTACTAAGTCCATCGATTTAGTGTGGTTTATGCGATGCGGCGACACGGTCCTGCTGGTGGGGCGTCCCCACCTGGACCTCGTCCGCTACGCCGGTGCCCTCTGTCGCTGTTGCTGACAGGTCCCGGCTGAGGCGCTCCCGCGCCTGCGCGGTCCCGCTGTCCTCCTGAGACGCCCGCCGAGGGCGACGTCTCCGGGGCGGGCCGCGCTCCTCCCCGGTGCGCACCCCGTGCGTCCCGTTCCCGGTGACCCGGCGGACCTCCCGTCCGCCGTCGTCGCCGTCCCCGCACACCCGCCTCCGGGTGCGGCGGAGTTCCCGCGCGCCCGTCCCGGGTGAGGCGGTGACCCGCACGCCCGCCTGCGGGTGGCGCGGCGTCGGCGCACGCCCCCGTCCGGGGCGCGCGCAGGTGCCGCGTGCGCTCCTCCGCCCGCCCACCCCCCTCCAGGAGTCCGCCATGACACTGCTCGACACCCCGTCCGCCGCCACCGTCCACCCCGTCACCGGCACCGTCGGCGCCGAGATCTCCGGCGTCCGCCTCGGCCCGGACCTGCCGGCCGAGGCGGTCACCCGCATCCGGCAGACGCTGCTGGAGCGCAAGGTCGTCTTCTTCCGCGACCAGCACCACCTCGACGAGGACGGCCAGATCGGGTTCGCCCGGCTGCTCGGCAGGCTCACCGGCGCCCACCCGACCGTTCCCGCGGGCGACGACACCGGCACCGTGCTGCCCGTCGACGGCTCCGCCTCCCGGGCCAACCAGTGGCACACCGACGTCACGTTCGTCGACCGCCCGCCGGCCTTCTCCCTCCTCCGGGCCGTCACGCTGCCCGACGCCGGCGGGGACACCGTCTGGGCCGACACCACCCAGGCGTACGCACGGCTCCCCGAGCCGCTGAAGGCGCTGGCCGACCGGCTCCGCGCGGTGCACACCAACGCCCACGACTACGCGCGGCCCGTCCCGCCCGAGGGCAGCGCCGAGCGGCAGCACTTCCAGCAGTTCGTGGCCGAGGTCTTCGAGACCGAGCACCCGGTCGTGCGGGTCCACCCCGAGACCGGTGAGCGGACGCTGCTGCTCGGCGGCTTCGTCCGCTCCTTCGTCGGCCTCGGCGCGCGCGACTTCGCCGCTCTGTTCCCGCTGCTGCAGGACCGCATCACCCGGCCGGAGAACCTGGTCCGCTGGTCGTGGCGCCCGGGCGACGTCGCCGTGTTCGACAACCGCGCCACCCAGCACTACGCCGTCGACGACTACGGCTCGGCGGACCGCCGGTTGCGCCGGGTGACCGTCGCCGGCGACCTGCCCGTGGGCGTCGACGGGCAGCCCTCGATCGCCCGCCGGGGCGACGCGTCGGACTACGCCCGCGCCGCCTGAGCCACCACCGAACCGAACCAAGGAGAGACGACACGATGCGTGCCAGACCCGTCCTCGCCGCGCTCGCGGCCGCCACGGTCCTCGTCGGAGCCACCGCGTGCGGGAGCAGCGACGAGGTCCGGACCGCCGCCGACGGCACCGTCACCCTGCGGTACCAGGGGTGGGCCAACCAGGTGACCCTCCCGGAGCTCGCCGAGCACCTCGGCTACCTGGAGGGGGTCGGCCTGGAGTGGGCCGGTAACACCACCAGCGGCCCGCAGGACATCCAGGCCGCGGCCAGCGGCGCCGTGGAGTTCGGCGGCGCCTTCGACGGCGCGGTGGCGAAGCTCGCCACCTCCGGTGCCCCCGTCACCGCGGTGGTGGCCTACTACGGCTCCGACGCGGACGCCTACAACGGCTTCTACGTCCTCGAGGACAGCCCGATCGCCGACGCCCGCGACCTCATCGGCAAGAAGGTCGGGGTGAACACCCTCGGCGGCCACAACGAGGCGGTCATCGACACCTGGCTGCTGGAGGAGGGGCTGAGCTGGGAGGAGGTCCAGCAGGTCCAGCTGGTGCCGCTGCCACCGCCCAACATCGACTCCGCCCTGCGGCACGGCCAGATCGACGTCGCGGCGCTGTCCGGTCAGTTCCGCGACCAGACGCTGGCCACCGGTGGGGTCCGGGCGCTGTTCACCGACTCCGAGATCTTCGGTGACTTCAACGCGGGCACCTACGTGTTCCGCGACGACTTCATCGCCGAGTACCCCGAGGCCGTCGAGGCCTTCGTCGACGGGGTCGCCCGGGCGATCGAGTGGACGAGGACGACGCCGCACGACGAGATCATCGCGACCTACACCACGATCATCGAGCAGCGGAACCGCAACGAGAGCACCGACAGCCTCCAGTACTGGCGCAGCACCGGCGTGGCCACCGAGGGCGGGGTCATCGAGGACACCGACTTCACCCGGTGGTCGGCGTGGCTGGAGCGGACCGGCGCGCTCGACGAGGGCGGGCTCGATCCCGGCTCGATCTACACCAACGAGTACAACCCCTACGCCACAGACGGCGACGCGTGAGCGCCGGCATCCGGCTCGAGGGAGTCGGCAAGGAGTTCCCGTCCCGCGGCGGCGCCGCACCCTTCGCCGCGCTCGCCGGCGTGGACCTCGACGTCGCCGCGGGGGAGTTCGTGGCCCTCGTCGGGCCCAGCGGCTGCGGCAAGTCGACCCTGCTCGACCTCGTCGGCGGGTTCACCCGGCCGACCTCGGGGTCCATCACGGTCGGCGGCCGCCCGATCACCGGGCCGGGCCTGGACCGGGGGCTGGTGTTCCAGCAGTACGCCCTGCTCCCGTGGCGCACCGCGCTGGCCAACGTGGAGCTCGGGCTGGAGGCCACGCGCCTGCCGCGCCGGCAGCGGCGGGCGGTGGCCCGGGAGTACCTGGAGCTGGTCGGCCTCACCGGCGCGGAGGACCGCTATCCGCACCAGCTCTCGGGGGGCATGCGCCAGCGGGTGGCCATCGCCCGCAGCCTGGCGTTCGACCCGGAGGTCCTGCTCATGGACGAGCCGTTCGCCGCCCTGGACGCCCAGACCCGCGAGACGCTGCAGGGCGAGCTGCTGCGGATCTGGGACCGCACCGGCAAGACGGTCGTGTTCATCACCCACGGCATCGACGAGGCGGTGCTGCTGGGCCAGCGGGTCGCGGTGATGACGGCGCGCCCCGGCCGGATCACCGCCGTGCTCGACGTTCCGCTGCCCATGCACCGCCGGCAGGGCGACGTCCGGTCCGATCCGGAGTTCGCCCGCCTGCGTCACCAGGTGTGGGAGCTGCTGCAGGAGGAGGCCCCTCCGGTGGCCGCGGACGCGCCGGCGGAGCGACCGGCCGAGCCGCTGCGGGAGGTGGTCGGCGTTGGCTAGTCCCGGACTCCTCGAGCGCCCGCCCCTGCCGTCCGTCGCAGCGGTCGGCGTCCGTCCCACCCCCCGGCGGGCCCGGGCGGCGGGCCGCGCCCTGCGGCGGCTGCTGCTCCGGTCGACCGCGATCGCGCTGTTCCTGCTGCTGTGGCAGATCGCCCCCTCGCTGGGCTGGGTGGACCGCGCGCTCATCCCGCCGCTGGGGGAGGTGCTCACGGCCTGGCGCGAGCTGGCCGGCAACGGGCAGTTGTGGAGCAACACCTCCGCCAGCCTCCAGCGGGCCCTGACCGGGTTCGTCCTCGCGGTCGGCCTCGCCGTCCCGATCGGCCTGCTCGTCGCCTGGTACCGGCCGGTGCGGGACTTCCTCGAGCCGCTGCTGGAGGTGTTCCGCAACACGGCGGCCCTGGCCCTGCTGCCGGTGTTCACCGTCCTGCTCGGCATCGGCGAGACGTCGAAGATCGCCATCGTCGTCTACGCCTGCTTCTTCCCCGTCCTGCTCAACACCGTGAGCGGGGTCGGCAGCGTCGACCACCTGCTGGTGAAGTCGGCCCGCAGCCTCGGGTTCGGGGAACTGCGGGTGTTCCAGAAGGTGGTGCTGCCGGCGGCGGTGCCGTCGATCTTCACCGGCATCCGGATGGCCGGGGCGTCGTCGATCCTCGTGCTCATCGCGGCCGAGATGGTGGGGGCCCGGGCCGGCCTGGGCTACCTCGTCACCTACGCCCAGATGAACTTCCTCATCCCCGAGATGTACGCCGGGATCCTGACGATCTCCGCGATCGGGCTGCTGTTCAACGCCGTCCTCGTCTCCCTCGAGCGCCGCGCGTCGCGCTGGCGCGCCGACCTCTCCCACTGACCCCGCTCGCGATGCGAGCCCGACGCAGGAGCGTCCCCATGACCCGGCAACTGCACCTCAACGCGTTCCTCATGAACGTGGGCCACCACGAGGCCGCCTGGCGGCATCCGCTGTCCGACCCGCACGCGGGGCGCTCGGCCCGGCACTTCATCGACCTGGCCCGGACGGCCGAGCGCGGAAAGCTGGACTCGATCTTCTTCGCCGACGGCCTGGCCGTGGGCGCCGCGGTCCGGCACAACACCCAGGGCGGTCTCGACCCGCTGGCGATCCTGAACGCGGTGGCCACGCACACCGAGCGGATCGGCCTCATCGCCACGGTGTCGACGTCGTTCACCCACCCGTTCACCGTGGCCCGCGCCTTCGCCTCCCTCGACCACCTGTCCGGCGGGCGGGCGGGCTGGAACATCGTGACCTCCGGCAGCGAGCCCGAGGCCCGCAACTTCGACCTGGACCGGCACCACGAGCACGCCGCGCGCTACCGGCGGGCCGCCGAGCACGTCGACGTCGCCGTCGCGCTGTGGGACAGCTGGGAGGACGGCGCCGTGGTGGCGGACACGGCCTCCGGCGAGTACGTCGACACCGGACGGGTGCACGAGATCCGCCACCGCGGCGAGCACTTCGCCGTGCAGGGGCCGCTGACCACGCCGCGCAGCCCGCAGGGGCGGCCGGTCCTGGTCCAGGCCGGCTCGTCCGAGGACGGCCGCGAGTTCGCCGCCCGCTACGCCGAGGCGGTGTTCACCGCGTGGCAGACCCTGGAGGAGGCGAGGGCCTTCGCCGTCGACCTCAGGGCCCGGGCGGCCCGGGTGGGCCGGGACCCGGACCTGGTCAAGGTCCTGCCCGGCATCGTCCCGGTGATCGGCGACACCGAGGCCGAGGCCCGCGCGCTGGCGGCCGAGCTCGACGAGCTCCTCGTCTGGGACCACGGCCTGGCGCAGCTGTCGGGGATCCTGACCCTGTCGCTCGGGCACGCGGACCTCGACCGCCCGCTCGCCGAGCTCGAGCTGCCCGATCCGGGCCGGATCAACGGCAACCGCAGCCGCTACGAGCTGGTCACCGACCTGGGGCGGCGGGAGCGGCTCACCGTGCGGCAGGTCATCGCGCGGCTCGGTGGCGGCCGGGGGCACCGCACGTTCACGGGGACCCCCGAGCAGGTCGCCGACACGCTGGAGGAGTGGTTCACGGCCGGGGCGGCGGACGGCTTCAACGTGATGGCGCCGCTGCAGCCCTCGCAGCTCGAGCGGTTCGTCGACGGCGTCGTGCCGATCCTCCAGGACCGGGGGCTCTTCCGGCGCGAGTACGCGGGTTCCACGCTGCGCGAGCACTACGGCCTGCCCCGTCCCGCGAGCGCGTTCGCCGGCGGGGGGACGGCGACCTCGCGCCCGCTGACGGGGACGGCCGCGACGGGCACGTTCGCCGGGCGCCGGCTGGCCGCTCCGGTCGCCGGCTGAGGAGTGCCGGGGCCGGGGTCGCCGCCCCGGCCCCGGCGTTCAGCGGGCGGCCTCGCCGCGGGCCACGACGGCGGCGATCCGCTCCACCAGCTCCGGCCACACCTCGCGCGGCAGGTCGTGGCCCATCCCCTCGACGACCCAGAGCTCGGCGCCCGGGACGGCGGCAGCGGTCGCCCGGCCGCCGCTGACGTCGACCAGCGCGTCGGACTCCCCGTGGACGACGAGCGTGGGCACGGCGATCTCGCCCAGGTGCGCCGTCCGGTCGTCGGTGGTGAGGACCGCGGCCAGCTGACGGGCGACGCCGGCCGGGTCGTACGCGCGGTCGAAGGACAGGCCCGCCCGCTCGCGCAGGCCGGTCTCGTCGAACTCGAAGCCCGGGGAGCCGATCACCCGGTAGGTGTCCACCGCCCGCTCCAGCGCCTCCTCGCGGCTGCGGGCCGGCGGCGCGAGCAGGACGCCCAGGGCGGCCGCGGCGGGGCTGCCGACGGTGCGGTCGCCCGTCGTGGACATGATCGAGGTGAGGCTGCGCACCCGGCGCGGGTGCCGGACGGCCAGCGACTGGGCGATCATCCCGCCCATCGAGGCCCCGACCACGTGCGCGCTGTCCCAGCCGAGGGCGTCCAGCAGCCCGGCGGCGTCCCCGGCCATGTCGGCCAGCGAGTACGGCGCGGTCCCGGCGCCGGTCAGCAGCGCCGTGACGTCGGGGGCACCGGCGGCGTCCAGGTGGGTCGAGAGCCCGATGTCGCGGTTGTCGAACCGCACGACGTGCAGGCCGCGCCCGGCCAGCTCCCGGCAGAACTCGTCCGGCCAGCCGATCATCTGCGTCGCCAGGCCCATGACCAGCAGCAGCGGCGTGTCCCCGGGCGAGCCGAAGGTCTCGTAGGCGAGTTCGACGGCTCCGACGCTGGTGCGCTGCACCTCGGTGTGCTCCACGGCGGCGACGCTAGCCCGGCCGGCGGAACGCCTGCTCGACGGTTGTGCGGATGTGTGCCCCCGGCAGGATTCGAACCTGCGCCCCTGCCTCCGGAGGGCAGTGCTCTATCCCCTGAGCTACGGGGGCTCGGGGCACGGACGAAGTTACCAGCCGTGCCCCGCCGGCCCGACGGCGGTCCCGGTCAGGGCGGCGGCAGCGGGGTGCCGCCGCGGGCGCTGAGCAGACCGACCATCAGCGAGGTCTCGGCCGCCTGCGAGTCGCCGATGGAGGCGGCAAGCGAGCGGACGACGGCCTGGTCGGCGTGCTCGGCGCCGTACTGCGCCATGCCCGCGCCGCCCTCGTGGTGGCGGATCATCAGCCGGAGGAACTGGACGTCGAACTCCGTCCCCGACAGGGTCCGCAGCTCGGCCAGCTCCTCCTCGGTGGCCATGCCCGGCATGAGGGCGCCGTCCATGCCCGACATGTCGTGCCCGCCGGTGTGGGAGTCGGCCATCCAGGCCATCCGCTCGCCGCCGGTGGGGGTGAGCCCCCACAGCGCCAGCCAGCCCCGCATCCGCCCGACCTGGTTGTTCTGCGTCTCGGCGATGTCGAAGGCCAGGCCGCGGATCGCGGGGTCGGTGCTGCGCTCGAGGGCCAGGTTGGCCATCTCGACGCCCTGGTCGTGGTGGATCGACATGTCCCGGGAGAAGCCGGCGTCGACCGAGTCGGCCCCCGGGGTCGCCGGCGCCTCGTCGTCGCCGATGCCGAGGGCGACGGCCAGCGCGCCCCCGATGACGAGCAGGGCGACGGCGATGACCGCGAGCAGCGCGGTCCGCAGCGCGCCGCTGCGCGGGGGTGCCCCGCCGGCCTGCGTCGCCCGGGTCGACGTGTCCGTCGCCGGTGCCCCGGCGGTCACCCGGCGGCCGCCTCGGTCTCGGCCGCGCCGCCCTCGGCGGTCGGGGCGGCGTCCTCCGCGGCGAGCCGCGGGCTGGCGATGAAGTCGGGGTTCTGGCAGCTCGCGCCGACCTCGGGGTAGTAGTCGCCGTTGAGGGTGAGCAGGTCGGCGAACTGCTCCAGCCGCTCGTCGTCGACGCTGTCGACCTTGAGCTGGTGGTTCCACGACTGGATGCTGATCGGCGCGTCGAGACCGACGTACGGCGACATCATCCGGCCGTTCTCGCCGTCGACCAGGTCGGCGAGCGTGCTGACGTCGTCCTCGGAGAGGACCTCGGGGTCGTAGGTGATCCACACGGCGCCGTGCTCGAGGCTGTGCACGGCGTTCTCGTGCCGGATGTCGACGTCGTAGACCGTGCCGGTGCAGTCCGCCCAGCCCGGCGCGGGCTCGTGCGGGCCGCCGACGGGCGGGGACTCGGCGTAGTCCACGACGGACGTCACGTGCTCCTGGCCCGCGGCGTACTCGTAGGTCTGCACGCCGGCGATGTCGCCGGGGTCACCCGCCTCGTTGGCCTCGGACTCGCGGACCTGCAGCACCGCGTAGGTCAGCACCGCGCCGGCGAACACGACGACGGCGATCGCGGCGGCGATCAGGCCCCAGGGGCGCTGCGGGGAGACGACGTTGGCCGTCGGCCGGGTGCGCCCGCCCTTGGCCGCCGGGCCCTTGCCCGCCCCGCCCTTGCCCGCCGGACGCGAGCCGCCCCGGCCGGAGGCCGCCGAGCCGTCCCGGCCGGAGGACGCCGAGCTGCCCCGGCCGGACGCTCCCCGCGCGTTCCGGGGCTCGTCGGGCTTACCGTCCTTGGGCACAGCGTCTCCTCGAACTCGTCCTCGCGGGGCCCGCGCACCGCCGGCACCGCCGGAGGCGCTCCGGCGCCTCCCCGGCAGCGAGTCTAGGTCGGCAACCTGTGCGCGCCCCGGACCTCGCCCGGGGCGCCCCGGGCGGCCCCGTACGATCGCGCGGTGACACCCGAGCAGTTGCGCGACCTCGTCCGGACCGCGGTCGGGGCGGCAGTCGAGCGCGGCACGCTCGCCGTCGCCGTCCCCGACGACCTGGTCCTCGAGCGCCCCAAGAACCCCGAGCACGGCGACTACGCGACCAACGTGGCGATGCGGCTGGCCAAGCCCGCCGGCCGCCCGCCGCGCGAGGTGGCCGAGGCCGTCGCCGCCGAGCTGCGGGCGCTGGAGGGTGTGGACCGGGTCGACGTCGCCGGCCCCGGGTTCCTCAACATCACCCTGGCCAAGGACGCGCTGGGGCGGCTCGCCGTCCGGGCCGTCACCGAGGGCGAGGCCTACGGCCGCACCGAGACCCTCGCCGGGCAGCGGCTCAACCTCGAGTTCGTCTCGGCCAACCCCACCGGGCCGGTGCACATCGGCGGCACCCGGTGGGCCGCCGTCGGCGATGCGCTGGGCCGGCTGCTCACCGCCAGCGGGGCCGAGGTCAGCCGGGAGTACTACTTCAACGACGCGGGCGCGCAGATCGACCGGTTCGCCCGCAGCCTGCAGGCCGCCGCGCTGGGGCGGCCGGTCCCGGAGGAGGGCTACGCCGGGGACTACATCGGCGAGATCGCCGCCCAGGTGGTGGCCCTCGAGCCGGGCGTGCTCGAGCTGCCCGCCGACGAGCAGCAGGAGCGCTTCCGGGTGCGCGGCGTGGAGCTGATGTTCGCCGAGATCAAGCGCAGCCTCGCCGGTTTCGGCGTCGCGTTCGACACGTACTTCTCCGAGAAGACGCTGCACGACAGCGGCGCCCTGGAGAAGGCGATCGCCCGGCTGCGCGCGCAGGGCCACGTCTACGACGCCGACGGCGCCGTGTGGCTGCGCACGACGGACTTCGCCGACGACAAGGACCGGGTGCTGGTCAAGGGCGACGGCGAACCGACCTACTTCGCGGCCGACTGCGCCTACTACCTCGACAAGCGGGAGCGCGGGTTCGACAAGGTCGTGATCATGCTCGGCGCCGACCACACCGGCTACGTCGGCCGGTACAAGGCGCTGGTCGCGGCCATGGGCGACGACCCGCAGGCCAACCTCGAGATCCTGATCGGCCAGCTGGTCAACCTGGTGCGCAACGGCGAGCCGGTGCGGATGAGCAAGCGGGCCGGCACGGTCGTCACGCTCGAGGACCTGGTCGAGGCGATCGGCGCGGACGCTGCCCGCTACGCCCTCGCCCGCGCCTCGGTGGACCAGCAGATCGACCTCGACCTCGACGCCTGGACCCGCCAGACCAACGACAACCCGGTCTTCTACGTCCAGTACGCGCACGCCCGCATCGCATCGCTGCTGCGCAACGCCGCCGACCTGGGTCTCGCGGCGACCCTCGATCCGCCCTCCCCGGCCGACGTCGACACCGCAGCCCTGGCCCACCAGCGCGAGGGCGACCTCCTCCGGGCGATCGGGGAGTTCCCCCGGGTGGTGGCGTCGGCCGCCGAGCTGCGCGCCCCGCACCGGGTGGCCCGCTACCTGGAGGAGCTGGCCGGCACCTACCACCGCTTCTACGACGTCTGCCGCGTGCTCCCGCGCGGCGACGAGGAGGCGACCCCGCTGACCACGGCGCGGCTGTGGCTGTGCGCGGCGACCGCGGTCGTGCTGCGCAACGGCCTGGGCCTGCTCGGCGTCACCGCCCCGGAGCGGATGTGAGAGCGCACCCCGCGGGCCCCCTGCACGGGGGCTTCGAGCAGCCGACCCCCGCCGGGCAGCCGCCGGCCGACCTGGGCGCGCTGGACGCGCACGTGTGGCCGCGGTCGGCCACCCGCGTCGACGGCGAGCTGCACCTGGCCGGCCGGCCGGTCACCCAGTTGGCCCGCGAGCACGGCACGCCCCTGTTCGTGCTGGACGAGGCCGACTTCCGCGGCCGCGCCGCCGACTTCGCCACCGCGTTCGGCGGCGACGGGATGGACGCCGACGTCCACTACGCGTCCAAGGCCTTCCTCTGCGGTCAGGTGGCCCGCTGGATCGCCGAGGACGGGCTGCACCTGGACGCGTGCAGCGGCAACGAGCTCGTCGTCGCCCTGACCGCCGGCTTCCCGGCGGAGCGGATCTCGCTGCACGGCAACAACAAGTCGCTGGTCGAGCTGCGGCTGGCCGTCGACGCGGGCATCGGCCACGTCGTCGTCGACTCCTTCGACGAGATCGAGCGCCTCGTGCCGCTGGCGGCCGCCCGGGTCGCGGCCGGCGGCTCCCCGGTGCCGGTGCTGATCCGCACCACCGTCGGCATCGAGGCGCACACCCACGAGTTCATCGCGACGGCGCACGAGGACCAGAAGTTCGGCTTCTCCCTGGCCACCGGCGACGCGCTCACCGCCGCCGTGCGGATCATCCGCGAGCCGGCGCTGCACCTGACCGGCCTGCACAGCCACATCGGCTCGCAGATCTTCGACACCGCGGGCTTCGAGGCGGCCGCGCACCGCGTCGTCGGCCTGCTGGGGCAGATCGCGCAGGCCACCGGCGAGGTGCTGGGGGAGCTCAACCTCGGCGGCGGGTTCGGCATCGCCTACCTGCCCGACGACGACCCGGTGACCCCGGCCGACGTGGCCCGCCGGCTGCGCACGGTCGTGGCCGCCGAGTGCGCCGCGCTGGACCTGCCGGTGCCGCGGCTGGCCGTCGAGCCGGGCCGTGCCATCGCCGGTCCGGGCACGGTCACGCTGTACGAGATCGGCACGATCAAGCCGGTGCGGCTCGGCGCCGGCAGCGCTTCGGGCGGGGGAGCGCCCGTGCGCAACTACGTCTCGGTCGACGGCGGGATGAGCGACAACATCCGCACCGCGCTCTACGACGCCGCCTACACCTGCGTGCTGGCCAACCGGACCTCCACGGCGCCGCCCGCGCTGTGCCGGGTCGTCGGCAAGCACTGCGAGAGCGGGGACGTGCTCGTGCGCGACCTCTGGCTGCCCTCGGACGTCGTGCCCGGGGACCTGCTCGCGGTGGCCGCCACCGGCGCCTACTGCTGGTCGATGGCCAGCAACTACAACTACCTGCTCAAGCCCCCGGTCGTCGCCGTCCGGGATGGCGTCGCGACGGAGATCGTGCGACGGCAGACACTGTCCGACGTGTTCGCCCTCGACGCCGTCCTCGCCGGACTGCCCGCCCCCTCGCCGGCGATCGACCAGCCGGCCCCAGAGCACGCCGCCGGAGCCCGGTCGACGGGCTCGCGGGTCGGCGCGGAGGTGCGGCCGTGACCGCGCCCCTGCGCGTCGCGCTGCTGGGCTGCGGCACCGTCGGCGGGGCGGTGCTGCGGCTGCTCGACGAGCAGTCCGACGAGCTCGCCGCCCGCATCGGCCGGCCGGTGGAGGTGGCCGGGGTCGCCGTCCGGCGTCCCGACCGGCACCCCGACGTGCCCCCGCACCTGCTCACCACCGACGCGCACGCGCTGGTGACCCGCGAGGACGTGGACCTCGTGGTCGAGGTCATCGGCGGGATCGAGCCGGCGCGCACGCTGCTGCTGGCCGCGTTCGCCGCCGGCAAGTCCGTCGTCAGCGCGAACAAGGCGCTGCTGGCCGAGGACGGCACCGTGCTGCACGCCGCCGCGGCGAAGGCCGACGTCGACCTCTACTACGAGGCCGCGGTGACCGGCGCGATCCCGATCCTGCGACCGCTGCGCGAGTCGCTGGCCGGTGATCAGCTCCGCCGGGTGGTCGGCATCGTCAACGGCACCACCAACTACATCCTGTCCCGGATGGCCGAGACCGGCGCCGGCTTCGCCGAGGCGCTGGCCGAGGCCACGGAGCTGGGCTACGCCGAGGCCGACCCGACCGCCGACGTCGACGGCTTCGACGCCGCCGCCAAGGCCGCGATCCTCGCGTCGCTGGCCTTCCACAGCGAGGTCACCGCGGCCGACGTGTACCGCGAGGGCATCTCCGCGGTGACCGCGGCCGACGTCGCCCGGGCCGCCGAGATCGGCTGCACGGTGAAGCTGCTGGCCATCTGCGAGCGGGTCGCCGCGCCGGACGGCGCGGGGGAGTCCGTGGCCGTCCGCGTGCACCCGGCGATGATCCCGACGACGCACCCGCTGGCCGCCGTCGGCGGGGCGTTCAACGCCGTGTTCGTGGAGGCCGAGGCCGCCGGCGAGCTGATGTTCTACGGGCAGGGTGCCGGTGGCGGGCCGACCGCCAGCGCCGTGCTGGGCGACCTGGTGGCGGTCGCCCGCAACCGGGTCGCCGGCGTCGCCGGCCCCGGCGTGACCCCCTACGCCGGCCTGCCGGCGCGGCCGATCGCCGAGACGCCGACCCGGTACCACGTCAGCCTCGACGTGGCCGACCGGCCCGGCGTGCTGGCGACCGTGGCGCACGAGTTCGCCCGGCAGGGCGTCAGCATCGCCACCGTGCGGCAGGACGGCCACGGGGACGCCGCCACACTGGTCATCGTCACCCACAGCGCGCCGGACGCGGCCCTGTCGGCGACCGTGGCCGCGCTGCGCGGCATGGACGTGGTCCGCGGGGTCACGAGCGTGCTGCGGGTGGAGGGGTTGTGAGCGGCTCCGTACACGGCGGCTCCGCCGAGCGGGAGCGAACAGGAGAAGGTGCCATGACCGGAACGCTGCGCGGGGGCGTGTCCCCGTACTGGCCGGGGCTGATCGAGGCCTACCGCTCGCGGCTGCCGGTCAGCGACAGCACGCCGGTGGTGACCCTCCAGGAGGGGGCGACCCCGCTGGTCCCCGCCGTCGAGATCTCCCGGCGCACCGGCTGCGACGTCTACCTGAAGGTGGAGGGGGCCAACCCCACCGGCTCCTTCAAGGACCGCGGCATGACGATGGCCATCACCAAGGCCGTCGAGGAGGGCGCCCGGGCGGTCATCTGCGCCTCCACGGGCAACACCAGCGCCAGCGCCGCCGCCTACGCCGCGCGCGCCGGCCTGGTCTGCGCCGTGCTCGTGCCGCAGGGGAAGATCGCGCTCGGCAAGCTGGCCCAGGCGCTGGTGCACGGCGCGAAGCTGCTGCAGGTCGACGGCAACTTCGACGACTGCCTCGCGCTCGCCAGCAAGCTCGCCATCGACTACCCGGTAAGCCTGGTCAACAGCGTCAACCAGTACCGCATCGAGGGCCAGAAGACGGCGGCGTTCGAGATCGTCGACGTCCTCGGCGACGCCCCCGACATCCACTGCCTGCCGGTCGGCAACGCGGGCAACATCACCGCCTACTGGCAGGGCTACCGCGAGTACGCGGCGGACGGGACCGCGTCCCGGACGCCGCGCATGTGGGGCTTCCAGGCCGCCGGCTCCGCGCCCATCGTCGACGGCGCGGTGGTGGAGAACCCGCAGACGATCGCCACCGCCATCCGGATCGGCAACCCCGCGTCCTGGGTCAAGGCGCTGGCCGCCCGCGACGAGTCCGGCGGACGCATCGACGCCGTCACCGACCGGGAGATCCTCGCGGCCTACCGGCTGCTGGCCCGCAGCGAGGCGGTGTTCGTCGAGCCGGCGTCGGCCGCCTCGGTCGCCGGCCTGCTCAAGACTGCGGCCGCCGGCGAGCTCGAGCCGGGCCGGCGGATCGTCTGCACCGTCACCGGCAACGGGCTCAAGGACCCGGAGTGGGCCATCTCGGGCGCCCCGGCGCCGGTGACGATCCCGGTCGACGCCGCGGTGGCCGCCGCCCAGCTGGGTCTCTGACCGCGGTGGGTGTGCTCGACCGGTCGGTGGCCCGCGTCCGCGTGCCGGCGACCAGCGCCAACCTCGGTCCGGCCTTCGACTCCGCGGGGCTTGCCCTGGCCTGCCACGACGTCGTCGAGTTCGCCCTCGCCGACGGCGGGCTGGCCGTCGAGGTCACCGGCGTCGGCGCGGGCGACCTGCCCACCGACGAGTCGCACCTGGTGGTCCGCGCCTTCCGCGCCGCGTGCGCGGAGCTCGGGTGGTCCCCGCGAGGGCTGCGGATCGTCGCCGAGAACTGCATCCCCCAGGGGCGGGGGATGGGGTCCTCGGCCGCCGCCGTCGTGGCCGGCGTCGTCGGGGCCTGGTCGCTGTGCCCGGACGTCGAGACCCGGGACGACGACGCGGTCCTGCGCCTGGTGACCGAGATCGAGGGGCACCCGGACAACGTGGCGCCGTGCCTGCTCGGGGGAGCGGTGCTGTCCTGGATGGAGGCCGACGGGGCGCACGCCGACCGGCTCGCCCTCTCCGACGAGGTGCTCCCGGTCGTGCTCGTGCCCGGGGGCACGCTGGCCACGCACGTGGCCCGCGGCCTGCTGCCCGAGGCCGTTCCGCACGCCGACGCCGCCTTCAACGCCGGCCGGGCGGCGCTCCTCGTGCACGCCCTCACCCAGGCGCCGTCCCTGCTGCTGGCCGCGACCGACGACCGGCTGCACCAGCGTCAGCGCGCGGCGGCGATGCCCGACACCATCGCGCTGGTGGACCGGCTGCGGGAGGCCGGGCACGCCGCGGTGGTCTCCGGCGCCGGTCCCAGCGTGCTGGTGCTGAGCCGGCGTCGCCCCGACGACCCCCCGGGCGACCCAGCGGCCGCGGCCGGCGTACGGGAGATCGCCGACCTGGCGTCCGCGGGGTGGTCGGTCCGCCCGTTGGGGGTGGATCGGCACGGGGCGTCGGTGTCCCGGCCGAGGCGTCAGGTATCGTCCTGATAACGAGGAACACACCGAGAACGACCGGTGTTGTCCTGCCCGTGAGCTGCATCTAGGCTCACGGCGTAGCCGCCCCACTCGGGCGAGCCTCGCGCGGGGCGTTGCCGACGAAGAGTCCATCGCCGCAGATCCCGCCCCGCATCCACGCGATCCCTTCTCCTCGCCGACTCCGGAAACAGACCGGAGGGCAGGGGCCGGGTCACCCCCTGCGCTGGTAGGCGCAGGTCACCGCAGGGAAGGACCTGTACGTGAGCGAAACCACCGACCTCGTCGCGCCCCCGGCTGCCGACGAGGCAGCTGCCGCTTCTGGGCAGGCGGGCCGTTCCCGCCGCCGCGGCAGCGGGCTCTCGGGGATGTTGCTGCCCGAGCTGCAGCGCCTCGCGGCCGAACTGGGCATCCCCGGCACCGGCCGGATGCGCAAGGGTGACCTCGTCGCCGCGATCTCCGCCCGCCAGGTGGGCGGCACCGACGACCTCGCCGCCATCGACAGCGGCTCCGCTGCCACCACCGACAGCGCCCCGGCGGCCGGCGCCCGCGACGGCGTCCCGGCCTCGCGCGGCGCGGCCGCGACCGCCGCTCCGCTCGAGGCGCCCGTCAGCGGCGGCGCCAACGGCGGTCCGCTGACCACCCCGGCCGAGCCGGCCCCCGCAGTCGCCCCCGTCGCCGAGCAGCAGCCGCGCCGCCGCCGTGCCGCCAGCCGCCCGGCCGGCGCGCCCGTCGCCGACGCGGACGCCGGCACGACCGCGCAGACCGCGCCGGTCGCCGAGCCCGCCGCCCCGGCCGAGGCGCCCACCGCCGAGCCCGCCGCGGAGCCCTCCGCCCCGGCCGACCGGACCGACCGCGACGAGCGCGCCGACGGCGACCGCCCGGCCCGCAACCGCAGCCGCGGCCGGGACCGGGACGGCAACGAGCGCCCGGCCCGGGACGGCGGCGAGCGCCCCGCGCGCGGCGACCGCGACGGCGCCGAGCGTGCCCCCCGCGGCGACCGCGACGGCGGCGAGCGTCCCGCCCGTGACGGCGCCGAGCGTCCCGCCCGTGACGGCGGCGAGCGTCCGGCCCGTGACGGCGGCGAGCGCGCGGCCCGCGGCGGCGCCGAGCGTGCCCCCCGCGGCGACCGCGATGGCAACCGCGGTCCCGACCGCGGTTCCGAGAGGCCCGACCGCAACGCCCGTCCGGACAACCGTGCCGACACCCGCACCGACGCCCGGCCTGCACGGGACGACCGCGACGAGGACGACGACGACCTGGACGGCCGCGGCCGCCGTGGGCGTCGCTACCGCGACCGCAACCGCCGCGGCGGGCGCGAGCGCTTCGACCAGCCCATCGAGCCGACGGTCAGCGACGACGACGTCCTGCTGCCGGTCGCCGGCATCCTGGACGTGCTCGACAACTACGCGTTCGTCCGCACCTCGGGCTACCTGACCGGTCCCAACGACGTCTACGTCTCGCTGTCGCAGGTGCGCCGCTACGGCCTGCGCCGCGGTGACGCGATCACCGGCGCCGTCCGCCAGCCCCGCGAGGGCGAGCGCAAGGACAAGTACAACGCGCTGGTCCGGCTCGACACGGTCAACGGCCTGGACCCGGAGCAGGCGCGCCAGCGTCCCGAGTTCACCAAGCTGACGCCGCTGTACCCGCAGGAGCGCCTGCGGCTGGAGACCGAGCCGCAGCAGCTGACCACCCGGGTCATCGACCTGGTCATGCCGATCGGCAAGGGCCAGCGCGCGCTCATCGTCAGCCCGCCGAAGGCCGGCAAGACGATGGTGCTGCAGGCGATCGCCAACGCGATCACGACGAACAACCCCGAGTGCCACCTCATGGTCGTCCTCGTCGACGAGCGGCCCGAGGAGGTCACCGACATGCAGCGGTCGGTGAAGGGCGAGGTCATCGCCTCGACCTTCGACCGTCCGCCGGCCGACCACACCACGGTCGCCGAGCTGTCGATCGAGCGGGCCAAGCGCCTGGTCGAGATGGGCCACGACGTCGTCGTCCTGCTGGACTCGATCACCCGCCTGGGCCGCGCCTACAACCTGGCCGCCCCGGCCAGCGGGCGCATCCTGTCCGGTGGTGTCGACTCCACGGCGCTGTACCCGCCCAAGCGCTTCCTCGGCGCCGCCCGCAACATCGAGAACGGCGGCTCCCTCACCATCATCGCCTCGGCGCTGGTGGAGACCGGGTCCACGATGGACACGGTCATCTTCGAGGAGTTCAAGGGCACCGGGAACGCGGAGATCAAGCTGGACCGCCGCCTGGCGGACAAGCGGATCTTCCCGGCCGTCGACGTGAACGCCTCGGGCACCCGCAAGGAGGAGATCCTCCTGGCGCCCGACGAGCTGGCGGTCATCATCAAGCTGCGCCGCGTGCTGTCGGCCCTCGAGCCGCAGCAGGCGATCGAGTTGCTCAACGACAAGCTGCGCAAGACGCGCAACAACATCGAGTTCCTCATGCAGATCCAGAAGACGACCCTGGGTCCCGGCGGCGAGTAGCCGCCGGCACCCCCCGGCCGCCGGGCGGGGTCACCGATCGGGGATACTCGACGGTCGACTCCCGCCTGGCGCCCTGGAATGCCGCCCGGCCAGGCGGCGTTCGACCAGACAGCACCGACACCTGCGGAAGAGGTCCACGGCATGAAGCCCGGCATCCACCCCGAGTACCACACCACCACGGTGACCTGTGGTTGCGGGAACACCTTCACCACGAAGAGCACCGTCGCCAGCGGTCAGCTGACCGTCGAGATGTGCTCCGCCTGCCACCCGTTCTACACGGGCAAGCAGCGGGTCCTCGACACCGGCGGCCGCGTCGCCCGCTTCGAGAAGCGGTTCGGCAAGCGCGCCGACTCCAAGGTCAGCGCCGGCGAGTAGCGCGTCCGACGGCGCCCGTACCCACCCCTCCCCGGGGGCGGGAACGGGCGCCGTCGTCGTGTCCGCGGCCGTCCGTCCCGGGCCGGCCGCACCCAGCCACACCCCTGGAGAGGCCCTCGCGATGAGCAGCACCGACGCCGGCACCGACCGGCTGCGCGGGTTGCTCGACGAGCACGCGGCCCTGGAGCTGGAGCTCGCCGACCCGGCCGTGCACGCCGACGCCGGCCGCGCCCGGCGCCTGGGCCGCCGCTACGCCCAGCTCTCGCCCGTCGTGCAGGTCGCCCGCGAGCTGGACCAGGCGCGCGACGACCTGGGCACCGCGCGGGAGTTCTCCGTCGAGGACGCCTCTTTCCGCGCCGAGGCCGAGGCGCTCGAGGGGCAGATCGAGGAGCTCACCGGCCGGCTGCGCACGCTGCTGCTGCCCAAGGACCCCGACGACGACAAGGACGTCATCCTCGAGATCAAGGCGGGGGAGGGCGGGGCGGAGTCCGCGCTGTTCGCCGGCGACCTGCTGCGCATGTACCTGCGCTACGCCGAGCGCTGCGGGTGGTCCACCGAGATCCTCGAGGCCGTCGACGCCGACCTCGGCGGGTACAAGGACGTCGCGGTGGCCGTGAAGTCCCGCACGGACGAGGGCGTCTGGCCCCGGCTGAAGTTCGAGGCCGGGGTGCATCGCGTGCAGCGGGTCCCGGTCACCGAGAGCCAGGGCCGGATCCACACCTCCGCCGTGGGCGTGCTGGTCCTGCCCGAGGCCGAGGAGGTCGACGTCAGCGTCGACCCCAACGACCTGCGCATCGACGTCTTCCGCTCCTCCGGGCCGGGCGGGCAGAGCGTGAACACCACCGACTCCGCCGTCCGGATCACCCACCTGCCCACCGGCATCGTGGTCAGCTCTCAGAACGAGAAGAGCCAGCTGCAGAACAAGGAGTCGGCGCTGCGCGTGCTCCGGTCCCGGCTGCTGGTCGCCGCGCGCGAGGAGGCCGCGGCCACCGCGTCCGACCAGCGGCGCAGCCAGGTCCGCACGGTCGACCGCAGCGAGCGGGTGCGCACGTACAACTTCCCGGAGAACCGGATCAGCGACCACCGGGTCGGGTTCAAGGCGCACAACCTCGACGCCGTCCTCGACGGCGAGCTGGACCCGGTGCTCGACGCGCTCAGCGCGGCGCACACCGCCGAGCTGCTGGCGGCCGGCTCCTGAGGCCCTGCCCATGAACCGCAGCACCCTGCTGGCCGACGCCGCCCGGCTGCTCGCCGAGGCCGGGGTCGCCTCCCCGCGCGTGGACGCCGAGCTGCTCCTGGCCCACGTCACCGGGCGCACCCGCTCGGGTCTGCTCACCCTCGACGCCGTCGACGAGCCGGCCGCCCGCCGCTTCGCCGTCCTCGTCGACCAGCGCGTCGACCGGGTGCCGCTGCAGCACCTCACCGGCCGCGCGGCGTTCCGGCACCTCGAGCTGGCCGTCGGTCCCGGCGTCTTCGTGCCCCGGCCGGAGACCGAGCAGCTGGTCGAGTGGGCGCTGGCCCGCCTCGCCGGGGTCCCGGAGCCGGTCGTCGTCGACCTCGGCACGGGCTCCGGGGCGATCGCGCTGTCGCTCGCCCACGAGCACCCCGGCGCGCGGGTCACCGCGGTCGAGCGGGACCCCGACGCGATCGAGTGGACCCGCGTCAACGCGGCCGCACGGGCCGCGGCCGGCGACCGGCCGGTGGAGGTGGTCGCCGGGGACATGACCGATCCGCGGCTGCTGCGCAGCCTCGACGGCGGCGTGGACCTGGTCGTGTCCAACCCGCCCTACGTGCCCGACGGCGCCCGGCTGCCCCGGGAGGTCGCCGACCACGACCCGCCGCTGGCGCTGTGGGGCGGTCCCGACGGGCTCGACGTCGTCCGCGGCCTGCTCGGCACCGCCGCCCGGCTGCTGCGGACCGGCGGCGCGCTGGGCATCGAGCACGCCGACCAGCAGGGGACGGCGCTGCCCGCGCTCGTCCGCGCGCACGGGGGCTGGGACGACGTCGCCGACCACCCGGACCTGGCCGGCCGCCCGCGCTTCACCACCGCCCGCCGCGCCGCCGCCGGGGCTGGGGGAGACTGACCCGTCGTGGCCGACCTCTACGACTGCTCCGACCCCGCGGCCCGCTCCGCCGGGATCGACGCCGCCGCTGCGGCGATCGGCCGCGGCGAGCTCGTGCTGCTGCCCACCGACACCGTGTACGGGGTGGCGGCCGACGCCTTCACCCCCGACGCGGTCACCCGGCTGCTGGCGGCGAAGAACCGCGGCCGCGCGATGCCCGTGCCGGTGCTCATCGGCGAGGCCTCGACGCTGGCCGGCCTCGTCGTCGACCTGCCGGCCGTGGCCACCCGCCTCGCCGAGGAGTTCTGGCCGGGCGGGCTGACGCTCGTGCTCGAGCACGCGCCGTCGCTGGCCTGGGACCTGGGGGACGCCGAGGGCACCGTCGCGGTGCGGCTGCCCGACGACGACGTCGCCCGCGACCTGCTGCGCCGCACCGGACCCCTCGCCGTCTCCAGCGCCAACCGCTCCGGCCGTCCGGCCGCCACCGACGCGGCCGGCGCGGTCGCGCAGCTGGGCGACCACGCGGCGGTCGCCCTCGACGCCGGACCGCGCACCGGCTCGGCGGCCAGCACGATCGTCGACTGCACCGCGCCGACGCCCCGGGTGCTGCGCGTCGGCGCCGTGGACGTCGACCGGCTGCGCGCCGTCGTCCCCGAGATCGGCGAGTAGACGACGGACCTCCCCGCCCCCACCGGTCGCGAGCCCGCGGTGGGCCCCTGCAGGGATGCCCGCCGTGCGGTGACGCTCCGCTCCCAGGCGGGAGCGATACCGTGGACCCACCGACGTCGTCCGAGTCCGGGAGATCCCCCGATGCGCATCCCCGGCCGGGGCTCTCTGCCCGCAGCGCCCCTGGGCGCCGGCTGAGCCATGCGCGAGTACCTCGTCGCCTTCCTCACCGCCGGGCTGGTCACCTACCTCGCCACCCCGGTGGTGCGGCTGGTCGCCGTCCGGCTGCGGATGATGGCGGCCCCCCGCGAGCGGGACGTGCACGTCATCCCCACCCCCCGCGGCGGGGGAGTGGCCATGTACCTCGGGGTGGCCGCCGCCATCCTGGTGGCCACCCGGCTGCCGGCGCTGCAGCGCACCTTCGACGACTCGCAGACCGCCGCCGTCCTGGCCGCCGGCGGCCTGATCTGCCTCCTCGGCGTGCTGGACGACAAGTTCGGGCTCGACGCCCTCACCAAGCTCACCGGCCAGATCGCCGCGGCCGGTGTGATGGTCCTGCTCGGCGTGCAGCTGTCGTTCGTCTTCCTGCCGTTCGCCGACCTCGGCACCATCTCCCTCGGGCCCGATGTCGGCGTCCCGCTCACCATCCTGCTCACCGTCCTGACGGTGAACGCCCTGAACTTCATCGACGGGCTGGACGGTCTGGCCGCCGGGGTGTCCGCGATCGCGGCGCTGGCCTTCTTCGCCTACAGCTACAACCTGGGGCTGACCGGGTACGACGAGGTCGCCAGCGCCCCCGCGCTGATCACCGCGGTGCTGGCCGGCGCCTGCGTGGGCTTCCTGCCGCACAACTTCAGCCCGGCGCGGATCTTCATGGGCGACTCCGGATCCATGCTGGTCGGGCTGATGCTCTCGGCCGCGGCGGTGACCGCGACCGGGAACGTGGACCCGCAGACGTTCGACTCCGCCGCCAGCCTGCTCCCGCTGACCCTGCCGCTGCTGGTGCCGATCGCGGTTCTCTTCATCCCGTTCATCGACCTGGTGCTGGCCGTGATCCGGCGCACGCGGCGGGGGCAGTCGCCGTTCTCGCCGGACAAGATGCACCTGCACCACCGGCTGCTGGCCATCGGCCACTCGCACCGCCGGGCCGTGCTGGTCATGTACTTCTGGGCGGCGCTGCTGTCCAGCGGCGCCGTGGCCCTGTCCATCACCGGTGGCCGGGTGGAACTCCTCGTCGCCATCGGTGCGCTGCTCCTGATCGGGGTCGTCGTCGTGCTGGCACCGCGGACCCGCCGGGCGGCGCGCGAGGCGCGCGCCGCCGACCTCATGGCCATGCGCCGGCGCAGCCGGGCGGCCCACCCGACCGCCCGCGCCGTCCGCGGTCCGGCCCCCGCCGGCGAGGCCCCGCCCGCGCCGGCCGCCCGGGCGCCCGGGCAGGTCGTCCGATGAGCGGGATGCCGCGGGAGGACGGCGGCTGGGACCTGTCGTTCCTGCGCGTCGGGGCCCTGGCGACGCTCGCGGTCACCGCCGTCGCGGCTCCGGTGACCGGCTTGGTCGCGGGCTGGGACGACGCGGTCGGCGTGCTCGTCGGCGCGGCCGTGGTGACGGCCTTCTTCGTCGTCAGCGGTCTCGTCGTGGCCTGGGCCGGGCGCATCAACGACGCCTTCACGCTGCCCGCGGCGATGGGGGCCTTCTTCGTCAAGGCGATCGTGCTCTTCGGCGTGCTGAACGCGCTGCCCGAGGACGGCTGGCTGGACCGGCTCACGCTCGCCTGGTCGGTGATCGTCGGTGCGCTGCTGTGGAGCGCCGTCCAGCTGCGCTGGGTGTGGACCCGGCCCATGTACTACGTGACCCCGCCGCGCCCGCCCGCGGGCTGAACCGGGGCGACCCGGACACCCGGACGGGTGGTCCGCCCGGCCCCTCCGCCGCACCCCGGGAGACCCCCGGCGCCCGGCTGATAGTGTCCGGGACCGATGGCCGAGAAACACCCCAGCACCGGGGACGCTCGGCCCCCAACTGCGAAGCCGACCAGCGGCGGCAGCGGTGCCGAGACCGGATACGCGGTCATCGGGACCCTGATCTCCGGGATGGCCGTGTGGGGCGGGGCCGGATGGCTGCTCGACCAGTGGCTGGACACCCGTGTGTTCTTCCCGGTCGGCATCATCTTCGGCATGGCGGTGGCGATCTACCTGGTCGTCGCCCGGTTCGGCGGCCTGCCCCCGGCAGCGGAGGGCAGTCGCACCAGCACGACCCAGGGCGGACGACGGAGCCGGCCCAGGACGCAGAAGGGACAACGGTGACCTCCAGCGCCCACACGCTCGGGACCGTGCTCGCGGTCGACTCCGGCGGCGGCGACGGCTTCCAGGCCCCCGGTCTCGGTGAGTTCTACCCGGAGACGGTGGCGGAGTTCTCGCTCCTGGGCGTGGACTTCGCGATCACCCGCATCACGATCATCCTCTGGATCGCGACCGCGCTGATGCTCGCCTTCGTCATCGCGGCGTCGCGCAAGGCCCAGATCGTGCCCGGAAAGCTCCAGTTCATCGGGGAGAGCGGCTACTCGCTGGTCCGCGACGGCATCGCCCGCGACGTCGTCGGCCCCAAGGGCATCCCCTTCGCGCCGTTCCTGGCGTCGCTGTTCTTCTTCATCCTCGCGAACAACTTCATGGCGATCGTGCCGTTCGCGCAGATCTCCCCGATGTCGAAGTTCGCCTTCCCCCTGGTGCTGGCCGCGTTCTGCTGGGTCCTCTACATCTACATCGGCATCCGCGAGCAGGGCGCCGGCAAGTACTTCAAGGACATCCTGTTCCTCCCCGGTGTCCCGAAGCCGATGTACATCCTCGTCACGCCGATCGAGCTCCTGCAGAACTTCGTCGTCCGGCCGTTCACGCTCGCCGTCCGACTCTTCGCCAACATGTTCGCCGGTCACATGCTGCTGGTGGTCTTCTCCCTCGGCGCGGTGTACCTGTTCGGCCGGGACAACTTCTCGGTCATCTTCGGTCCGGTCTCGGCGCTGATGGCGATCGTGATGACCTTCTTCGAACTGCTGGTCATCTTCCTGCAGGCCTACGTCTTCACCGTCCTGATGGGCACCTACCTGAACGGGTCCATCGAGGCGGATCACTGATCCACGCAGCACCGTGGCCGGCGACCCCGCCGACCCGCCCCTGAACGGCACCACCCGCACCACCCCCCAGAGCCGGCCGGCAGAAGCCGGTCGACGACACAGGAGGAACACCTCGCATGGACCTGTTGGCAGAGCTGACCGGCAGCATCGGTTCCGTGGGCTACGGCCTCGCCGCGATCGGCCCCGGCATCGGCGTCGGCATCGTGTGGGCGGCCTACATCCAGGCCACCGCACGCCAGCCCGAGTCCGCCGGCCTGACCCGGACCTACGCCTTCCTGGGCTTCGCGCTGTCCGAGGCGCTGGCTCTGATCGGCTTCGTCGTCCCCTTCGTCTTCGGCACCTGATCCGTACGCCGGCGTACGGGTACCCATACCAGACAGGGACACTGAGACCATGAGCTTCCTCGCTGCGGAGAGCGAAAGCCCGCTCCTCCCGCCGGTCGGCGAGATCATCATCGGGCTGATCGCCTTCACGATCGTCCTGCTGGTGTTCTTCAAGTTCGTCGCGCCGCGTTTCGAGCAGGTCTTCCGGGCTCGTCGCGAGGCGATCGAGGGCGGCATCGAGCGCGCCGAGGCGATGCAGGCCGAGGCGAAGGCGGCGCTGGAGCAGTACCGCGCCCAGCTCGCCGAGGCCCGCACCGAGGCCGCGCAGATCCGCGACCAGGCCCGGGCCGAGGGGCAGCAGATCCTCGAGGAGCTGCGCACCCAGGCCCAGGAGGAGTCGGCCCGCATCGTCGCCCGCGGGGAGGAGCAGCTCGCGGCCTCCCGCCAGCAGGTCCTGAACGAGCTCCGGACGCACATCGGCACGATCGCCGTCGACCTCGCCGGTCGCGTGGTGGGCGAGTCGCTCAGCGACGACGCGCGCCGGCGCGGCACCGTGGACCGGTTCCTCGACCAGCTCGAGGGCATGGCCGGTAACGCGGACGGCCGCGTCGGGGCGACCGTCCCGGAGGGCAACCGCTGATGGACGCCGCCAGCCGGGCAGCCGTCGCCGAGGCGCGCGAGCGCCTCGGCGAGCTGACCTCCCGACCCACGGGGATCCTCGGGCGTGCCCGGGACATCGTCAGCGGCCCGCCGCGCGTGGTCGAGGCGGAGGACCTGGCCGGTCTGGCCGACGAGCTGTTCGCGGTGGCGCGTCTGCTCCAGGCGCAGCCGTCGCTGCGGCGCGCGCTCTCGGACCAGGCGGGCAAGCCGGCCGAGCGTGCCGCGCTGGCGCGGCGGTTGCTGGCCGGGAAGGTCACCGACGCGACGCTCGACCTCGTCGAGACCCTCGCCCGGCAGCGCTGGTCGCGGCCGTTCGACCTCGTCGAGGCCGCCGAGACCCTCGCGACGGAGGCCGCGCTCGACACGGCCGACGCCCGCGGGGAGCTCGAGGGCGTCGAGGACGAGCTGTTCCGGTTCGGCCGGATCGTCGCCGGTGACCCCGACCTGTCGCGCATCCTCGGCGACCGCGCGGCTCCGGCGGCCGGGAAGTCGGCGCTGCTGGACCGGCTGCTCACCGGCCGGGTCAGCCCGGTCACCGAGCAGCTGCTGCGCAACCACCTGACCCGCCCCACCGTCGCCAACGCGGAGACGGCGATCGAGCGGCTCTCCGAGGTGGCCTCGCGCCGCCGCGGGCAGTCGGTCGCGCACGTGACCGCGGCGTCGCCGCTGAGCGATGCCCAGGAGCGGCGCCTGGCCGACGTGCTCGGCCGGGTCTACGGCCGCGCCATCGGCCTGCAGGTGACCGTCGACCCCGAGCTGCTCGGTGGTCTGGTGATCCGCGTCGGCGACGAGGTGATCGACGGCAGCGTCCTGCGTCGCCTCGACGAGGCCGGCCGCCGTCTCGTCGGCTGACCGGCGCCGTCCGAGCGCAGCCACCCACACAGCCCGAACACAGACACGACCCCCGCAGGGAAGAGGACGCGAGCCATGGCCGAGCTGACGATCTCCGCTGATGAGATCCGCAGTGCCATCCAGAACTACGTCACCGAGTACTCCCCGGACGTCTCCCGGGAAGAGGTCGGGATCGTCACCGAGGCCGGCGACGGCATCGCCCGGGTCGAGGGCCTGCCCTCGGTCATGACCAACGAGCTGCTCGAGTTCGAGAGCGGCGTGCGTGGCCTGGCCCTGAACCTGGACGTGCGCGAGGTCGGCGTCGTCATCCTGGGTGACTTCGCCGGCATCGAGGAGGGCCAGCAGGTCCGCCGGACCGGCGAGGTGCTCTCGGTCCCCGTCGGTGAGGGTTACCTCGGCCGCGTCGTGGACCCGCTGGGGAACCCGATCGACGGTGGCGGCCCGCTGGAGACCTCCGGTCGCCGCGCCCTCGAGCTGCAGGCGCCCAGCGTCGTGCAGCGCAAGTCGGTGCACGAGCCGCTGCAGACCGGGATCAAGGCCATCGACGCGATGACCCCGATCGGCCGCGGCCAGCGTCAGCTGATCATCGGTGACCGGCAGACCGGCAAGACGGCGATCGCCATCGACGCGATCATCAACCAGAAGCAGGCCTGGGCCACCGGCGACCCGGCGCAGCAGGTGCGCTGCATCTACGTCGCCGTCGGCCAGAAGGGCTCGACGATCGCCTCGATCCGCTCGGCCCTCGAGGAGGCCGGCGCGATGGAGTACACGACCATCGTCGCCGCCCCTGCCTCCGATGCCGCGGGCTACAAGTACATCGCCCCCTACACCGGCTCGGCCATCGGCCAGCACTGGATGTACGAGGGCAAGCACGTCCTGATCGTGTTCGACGACCTCACCAAGCAGGCCGAGGCCTACCGCGCGGTGTCGCTGCTGCTCCGCCGTCCGCCGGGCCGCGAGGCCTACCCGGGCGACGTCTTCTACCTGCACTCCCGCCTGCTGGAGCGCTGCGCGAAGCTCTCCGACGACCTGGGCGCCGGTTCGATGACGGGTCTCCCGCTCATCGAGACCAAGGGCAACGACGTGTCGGCGTACATCCCGACCAACGTCATCTCGATCACCGACGGGCAGATCTTCCTCGAGACCGGTCTGTTCAACTCCGGTGTCCGCCCGGCCATCAACGTCGGCATCTCGGTGTCCCGCGTCGGCGGCTCGGCACAGGTCAAGGCGATGCGGTCGGTCGCCGGCCGTCTCCGCCTGGACCTGGCCCAGTTCCGCGAGCTCGAGGCCTTCTCCTCGTTCTCCTCCGACCTGGACGCGGCCAGCCGCGCCACGCTGGACCGCGGGCAGCGGCTGGTGGAGATCCTCAAGCAGGGCCAGTACAGCCCCTACCCGGTGGAGCGCCAGGTCGTCGCCCTGTGGCTGGGTACCACCGGCAAGCTCGACAAGGTGCCCGTGAGCGAGGTGCGCCGCTTCGAGTCGGAGTTCCTCGACTACATCGGGCGCAGCGAGGCCGGCGTCTACGACGAGATCGGCACCTCGCGGCTCCTCGGTGACGACGCCGTCTCCAGCCTCGAGCGGGCCGTGGAGTCCTTCTACGGCCAGTTCCAGCTCCCCGACGGCGGCACGCTGCTCAACGAGCCCGAGGCCGAGGCGATGGACGCCTCGGAGCGTGGCCAGGAGCGCGTCCAGGTCAAGAAGAGCAGCTGACCGATGGCCGGTAACCTCCGCGCGCTGCGGCGCCGCATCCGCTCCACCAAGTCGACGAAGAAGATCTTCTCGGCCCAGGAGCTGATCGCCGGCGCCCGCATCGTGCGCGCCCAGGCGCGGGTGGAGGCCTCCAAGCCGTACGCCCGCGAGATCACCCGCGTCCTCTCGGCGCTGGCCTCGTCGGCGTCGCTGGACCACCCGCTGCTCACCGAGCGGGAGAACCCCCGGCGCGCCGCGGTCCTGGTCATCACGTCCGATCGGGGGTTCGCCGGCTCGTACAACGTGAACGTGCTGCGGCGTACCGAGGAGCTGCTCAGCCTGCTGCGGCAGGAGGGCAAGGAGCCGGTGCTCTACGTCGTCGGCCGCAAGGGCGAGACCTACTACCGGTTCCGCGACCGGCCGATGGCCGACGTCTTCACCGGCTTCTCGGAGCAGCCCGGCTACGCCGACGCCCAGCGCGTGGGCGAGGAGCTCATCGCCGTCTTCACCGCCGGTGAGGACGACGACGAGAGCGGCCCGGGGGCGGACGGCCTGCTCGGGGTGGACGAGTTGCACATCGTCTTCACCGAGTTCCGCTCGCTGCTCGCCCAGGTGCCGGTCGCCAAGCGGCTCGCGCCGCTGGAGGTCGAGGAGGTCGAGGAGTTCGACTACGAGCGCGAGGACCGGGAGGCCGGCCGCACCGCCGACTCCGGGATCCCGACCTCCTACGAGTTCGAGCCCTCGGCCGAGGCGCTGCTCGACGCGCTGCTGCCGAAGTACGTCACCACCCGCATCTACGCGGCGATGCTCGAGGCCGCGGCCTCGGAGTCGGCCTCGCGGCGGCGGGCGATGAAGTCGGCCTCGGACAACGCCGAGGAGCTGGCGAAGAGCCTCGCCCGGCAGGCCAACCAGATCCGCCAGGCAGACATCACCCAGGAGATCAGCGAGATCGTCGGCGGGGCCGACGCGCTGGTGTCCTCGAACGCAGACGACTGAACCAGGGCAGGAGAGCCACCAGATGACCCTCACCGAGGACCGTCCGACCACTCAGGGGACCGGCCGCGTCGTCCGTGTCACCGGCCCCGTCGTCGACGTCGAGTTCCCCCGCGACGCGATGCCCGACCTCTACAACGCCCTGCACGTCGAGGTCACCCTCGCCGACCTGGGCAAGACGCTCACCCTCGAGGTCGCCCAGCACCTGGGCGACAACGTGGTGCGCACCATCTCCATGGCGCCGACCGACGGCCTGGTCCGCGGGGCCCAGGTCACCGACCTCGGCCGCCCGATCTCGGTGCCCGTCGGCGACGTCACCAAGGGCCACGTGTTCAACGCCCTGGGCGAGTGCCTCGACACCCCCGGCTACGGCACGGACGCCCTGCACTGGGGCATCCACCGGCAGCCGCCCCGGTTCGACCAGCTCGAGGGTCGTACCGAGATGCTGGAGACCGGCATCAAGGTCATCGACCTGCTGACCCCCTACGTGGCCGGCGGGAAGATCGGCCTGTTCGGTGGCGCCGGCGTGGGCAAGACGGTGCTCATCCAGGAGATGATCCGCCGCGTCGCCCAGGAGTTCGGTGGCGTGTCGGTGTTCGCCGGTGTCGGCGAGCGCACCCGTGAGGGCAACGACCTCATCGCGGAGATGACCGAGTCGGGCGTCATCGAGTCGACCGCCCTGGTCTTCGGCCAGATGGACGAGCCGCCGGGCACCCGCCTGCGGGTCGCGCTGTCGGCGCTCACGATGGCGGAGTACTTCCGGGACGAGCAGAACCAGGACGTGCTGCTCTTCATCGACAACATCTTCCGGTTCACCCAGGCCGGCTCCGAGGTGTCCACGCTGCTCGGCCGCATGCCGTCCGCCGTGGGTTACCAGCCCACGCTTGCCGACGAGATGGGCCAGCTGCAGGAGCGGATCACCTCGACCCGGGGTCGCTCCATCACCTCGCTGCAGGCGATCTACGTGCCCGCCGACGACATCACCGACCCGGCGCCGCACACCACCTTCGCGCACCTGGACGCCACGACGAACCTGTCGCGGCCGATCTCGGAGAAGGGCATCTACCCGGCCGTGGACCCGCTGGACTCCACCAGCCGGATCCTCGACCCGCAGTACGTCGGGCAGGAGCACTACCAGATTGCCCAGCGCGTGAAGCAGATCCTGCAGCGCTACCAGGAGCTGCAGGACATCATCGCCATCCTCGGCATCGACGAGCTCGGCGAGGAGGACAAGGTCACGGTCAACCGGGCCCGGCGCATCGAGCGCTTCCTCTCGCAGAACATGTTCGTGGCCGAGGCGTTCACCGGTCAGCCGGGTTCCTTCGTGCCGCTGGCGGAGACCCTCGAGGCCTTCAAGGCGCTCACCGAGGGCACCTACGACCACCTGCCGGAGCAGGCGTTCTTCATGTGCGGTGGGCTCGAGGACCTCGAGCGCAACGCGGACAAGCTGAAGAAGGGCTGAGCCGGGGCCCGGGCACCCGGGTCGATCCCGCTCCGGCGGACGGGGGCCGCGCTCCGGTGCGGCCCCCGTCCGGCCGGAGCCGGGCGGCCGGCGCCCGTGCCGCCGTCTACAGTTGATCTCACAACGAACCGAGGAGTGTCGTGGCGACCCTGCAGGTCGAGTTGGTGGCCGTCGAGCGGACGATCTGGTCCGGCGAGGCGACCATGGTCATCGCCCGCACGACCGAGGGCGAGCTCGGCGTCCTGCCCGGCCACGCGCCCCTGCTCGGTCAGCTGGCCGAGGGTGGCGTCGTCACGATCCGTACGGCCGAGGGCGACGACCTCGTCGTCGCCGCGCACGGTGGCTTCCTGTCGGTGACCCAGCAGGGCGTGTCGATCCTGGCCGAGACCGCGGAGATCTCGGCCGAGATCGACGTCGACCGGGCCCGCGAGGCCCTGCGCCGCGCCGAGTCCGAGGGCGACGAGCCCGAGGCGCTCGCCGCCGCCCGCCGTGCCCAGGGCCGGCTGCGCGCCGCCGGCCAGGAGTCCTGACCTCCTGCCGAACCCCGCACAGCCCCCTCGGCCCCCGGGACACACCCCATGACCACCGTCGTGCTCGTCCTGGTGGGGGTGCTGCTGCTGGTCGTGGTCGTCGCGTTCGCCCTCCGGCGGCGGTTCCTGCTCTCCGGCCTCGGCGCGGTCACCATGTGGCTGCGGCCCGGGGGCTCCTCGCGCTGGTCGGTGGGGGTCGCCTGGTACGGCGGTGACGCCCTGCTCTGGTACCGCGCGGTGTCCCTGTCGGTGCGCCCGCAGCACCGGCTGAGCCGGGCGGAGCTGGAGGTGACCGGCCGGCGCGATGCCGGCCGGGCCGATGTCGCCCTGCCCGACGACGTCGTCGTCCTGTCCTGCTCGACCGCCGCCGGGCTCCGCGAGCTGGCGATGGACCCCTCCACGGTGACCGGCTTCCTGTCGTGGGTGGAGTCGGCCCCCCGCGGGGGCCGCTGATGACGGACCCCGTCCTCCGCACGCCTCGCACGCTCGGCGCGAGCCCCTGGACGGGGCCATGGGGGCAGCGGGGTCCATTCCTCAGGTGCGGTCGCCGCCGGGTCGCCACAGCACGTCGCCGCCGGGGTTGGCGACGCGGGCGAGGATGAACAGCAGGTCCGACAGCCGGTTGAGGTAGCGGGCCGTCTCCGGGTTCGTCCGGTCGGCGTCGTCGGCCAGCAGCGCCCAGACGCTGCGCTCGGCGCGCCGGGCCACCACCCGCGCCTGGTGCAGCAGCGCGGCCAGGGCGGTGCCCCCGGGCAGGATGAAGCTCGTCAGCGGCTCCAGGCGCTCGTTGTGCTCGTCGCAGGCCGCCTCCAGGCGCGCGGTGTACTCGGCCGTGATCCGCAGCGGCGGATGGGCGGGGTCCGCGACGACCGGCGTGGAGAGGTCGGCGCCCACGTCGAACAGGTCGTTCTGCACGCCGCGCAGCAGGTCGGCGAGCTCCGGCGCCGGGGCGCCCAGGGCCAGCGCCACGCCGATGACGCTGTTGGTCTCGTCGACGTCGGCGTAGGCGACCAGCCGGGCGTCGGTCTTGGCCACCCGGCTCATGTCGCCGAGGTGGGTCTGCCCCGCGTCACCGGTGCGGGTGTAGATGCGGGTCAGCCGGACGGTCATGGTCGGAGCCTAGAAGGAGCGCACCGCCGCTCCGGCCCGCGGCCCCCCGCCAGGTCGCTCCGGTCCGGCGCCGTGATCGTGGGGCGCCGTAGGGTGACCGGGTGGAGTGCTTCGAGGTCACCGGCGGCACCGCACTCACCGGTCGGGTCCGCGTGACCGGGGCCAAGAACAGCGCCCTCAAGCTCATGGCGGCCGCGCTGCTCGCCGCCGGACGGACCACGATCGACGAGGTCCCCGACATCCTCGACGTGGCGATCATGAGCGAGGTGCTGCGGCGGCTGGGCTGCGACGTGACCTACGAGCGGATCGCCGGCACCGGCGGCGGGGGCCGGGTGATCATCGACGTGCCCGAGCAACCGGGCACCGAGACCGACTACGACCTGGTCCGCAAGATGCGCGCCTCGATCAGCGTGCTCGGCCCGCTCGTCGCCCGGTGCGGCAGCGCGCGGGTGGCGCTCCCGGGCGGCGACGCGATCGGCTCCCGCGGGCTGGACATGCACATCTCCGGCCTGGAGCGGCTGGGCGCGACGATCGACAGCGAGCACGGCTTCCTCGTCGCGACCGCGCCCCGCCTCGTGGGGACGACGATCTGGCTGGACTTCCCGTCGGTCGGCGCGACCGAGAACCTGGTCATGGCCGCGGTCCTGGCCCAGGGCACCACGGTGGTCGACAACGCCGCCCGCGAGCCGGAGATCGCGGACCTGTGCGCGATGCTGAACGCGATGGGCGCCCGCATCGACGGCGCCGGCACCTCCACCATCACCGTGGAGGGCGTGACCGGTCTGCACCCGGTCACCTACACGACCGTCACCGACCGGATCGTCGCCGGGACGTGGGCGATCGGCGCGGTGATGACGCGCGGGGACGTCGTCATCGAGCGGGCGGTGCCCGCGCACCTGTCCGTCGCGCTGGACAAGCTGACCGACGCCGGCGCCTCGGTCGAGGTGGTCCCCGACGGCCTGCGCGTGGTCATGACCGAGCGGCCGCGCTGCGTCGACATCGTCACGCTGCCGTTCCCCGGCTTCCCGACCGACCTGCAGCCGATGGCGGTGGCGCTGGCCGCCGTGTCCTCGGGGACGGCGCTCATCACCGAGAACGTCTTCGAGGGCCGGTTCATGTTCGTCAACGAGCTGGTGCGCCTCGGCGCGCACGTCCGCATCGACGGCCACCACGCCGTCGTCCGGGGGCGGGAACGCCTGTCCAGCGCTCCGGTGCTGGCCACCGACATCCGGGCCGGGGCCGGCCTCGTGCTGGCCGGGCTGGTGTCCGACGGGGTCACCGAGGTCGCCGAGGTGCACCACGTGGACCGCGGCTACCCCGACTTCGTGGACCAGCTGCGGGGCCTGGGCGCGACGATCGAGCGGGTGGCCCGGCCGGACTGAGGAAGGACCCCCTCGCCCCCCACCACTCGCCAGCTCGCGGCGGGATCCTGCGACGGGGCCTAGCTGCGGAAGGTGGCGGCGAGCGCACGCGCCCGCTCGGCGTCCTCCCGGAACACGAGCACCTCGGCCCGGTGCGCCGCGGCCAGGCGGACCGTGGACCGGACGCCGGCGTCGGACAGCACGGCGCGCAGCGCCAGCGCGGACTCGTGGCTGGTGGTCGTGGCCACCCGCACCAGGAGGCCGTCGTCGCCGGGTGCCGCAGGCCGGCGCGCGCCGCCGGTGCCGAAGGCCCACCGCAGGAACAGCGCGATCAGCGCGAGGACGGCGAAGACCAGCACCGGCGCCGCGGTGTAGTGCAGACCCATGCGACCAGGGTCCTCCCGACGGGTGTGCCGCCGCTCGCACCTGACCACCGGGGATGCTACTGGCGGGTAACCGACCTATCCTCCGTGCATGCCGTTCCCCTCGTCGCCGGCGGAGCGCGACCGCCCCTGGGTCATGCGCACCTACGCGGGGCACTCCTCGCCCGCCGAGTCCAACGCCCTGTACCGCCGCAACCTCGCCAAGGGGCAGACCGGTCTGTCGGTCGCCTTCGACCTGCCGACGCAGACCGGGTACGACCCCGACGACGAGCTCGCCGTGGGGGAGGTCGGCAAGGTCGGCGTCCCGGTCACGCACATCGGGGACATGCGCGCCCTGTTCGACGGCATCCCGCTGGACGAGATGAACACGTCGATGACGATCAACGCCACGGCGATGTGGCTGCTGGCGCTCTACCAGGCGGTCGCCGAGGAGCACGGGCACGACGTCGCGCAACTGGCGGGCACGACCCAGAACGACATCATCAAGGAGTACCTGTCGCGCGGGACGTACGTGTTCCCGCCCGGGCCCTCGATGCGGCTGATCACCGACATGGTCGCCTACACGGTGACGGCGATGCCCCGGTGGAACCCGACCAACATCTGCAGCTACCACCTGCAGGAGGCCGGGGCCACGCCGGTGCAGGAGATCGCCTACGCGCTGTCCACCGCGATCGCCGTCCTGGACTCGGTGCGCGACTCCGGACAGGTGCCGCAGGAGCAGTTCGGGGAGGTGGTGGCGCGGATCTCCTTCTTCGTCAACGCGGGCGTCCGCTTCGTCGAGGAGATGTGCAAGATGCGCGCCTTCACCCAGCTCTGGGACGAGCTGACGCTGGAGCGCTACGGCGTGCAGGACCCCAAGCACCGCCGGTTCCGCTACGGCGTCCAGGTCAACTCCCTGGGCCTGACCGAGGCGCAGCCGGAGAACAACGTCCAGCGGATCGTGCTGGAGATGCTCGCGGTGACCCTGTCGCGCGACGCCCGTGCGCGTGCGGTGCAGCTGCCGGCCTGGAACGAGGCGCTGGGCCTGCCGCGGCCGTGGGACCAGCAGTGGTCCCTGCGGCTGCAGCAGGTGCTGGCCTACGAGACCGACCTGCTGGAGTACGAGGACCTGTTCACCGGCTCGGTGGTGGTCGAGCGCAAGGTCGCCGAGCTGGTGGAGGGGGCCCGCGCCGAGATGGCGCGCGTGGCGGAGATGGGCGGCGCGGTGGCCGCCGTCGAGTCCGGCTACATGAAGGGCCGGCTCGTGGCGTCGCTGGCCGAGCGCCGGCGCCGGATGGAGAGCGGGGACGACGTCGTCGTCGGGGTCAACCGGTTCGACACCACCGAGCCCAATCCGCTCACCGCCGACCTCGACACCGCGATCATGACGGTGGACCCGGCGGTCGAGGCCGCCGCGCAGGAGTCGGTCCGGACGTGGCGCGCCGAGCGCGACCCCGAGCCGGTGCAGCGGGCCCTGGACCGTCTGCGCCGGGCCGCGGGCACCGAGGAGAACCTCATGGCGGCCACGCTCGAGTGCGCCCGTGCCGGCGTGACGACGGGGGAGTGGTCCGGGGTCCTGCGGGAGGTCTTCGGCGAGTACCGCGCGCCCACGGGCGTCTCGGCGGCCAGCGGCGGCGGGACCGGCGAGGGCCTGGCCGAGGTGCGCGAGCGGGTGCGTTCCACCGGCGAGGAGCTCGGCGGCCGGCTGCGCTTCCTGGTCGGCAAGCCCGGGCTCGACGGCCACTCCAACGGCGCGGAGCAGATCGCCGTGCGGGCCCGCGACGCCGGCTTCGAGGTGGTCTACCAGGGGATCCGGCTGACGCCGGCGCAGATCGTGTCCGCCGCCGTGGAGGAGGACGTGCACGTCGTGGGGCTGTCGGTCCTGTCCGGCTCGCACCTGCAGGTGGTGCCCGCGGTCCTGCGCGGCCTGCGGGAGGCGGGGCTGGACGACGTCCCGGTCGTGGTCGGCGGCATCGTCCCCGACAGCGACGCCCGCCGGCTGCGCGAGCAGGGCGTGGCCCGGGTGTTCACGCCCAAGGACTTCGGCCTCACCGACATCATGGGCTCGATCGTCGACGTCATCCGCGAGGCCAACGGTCTCCCGCAGGACACCGACCAGCGGGTACCCGCGCCGGCCTGAGATCGCGCCGCCGGATCGCCGGTTTCGTGCCCCAACGTGTGTGCATGGTGACGGTCAGCGGTTAACGTGCAGCAGGTGGAGTCCCCCCGCGACGCCGTCGCCGACCCTGCTCGGCTCGCGGCCCTCGCCAGCTACCGGCTCGGGGGCCACGCGGGCAACGACGATCTCGACGCCGTCGTCGCGTACATGGCCCGCGCGCTGGACGCGCCGATCGCGGTGATCAACCTGGTCGGGCCGGACCTGCAGTGCTTCCCCGCGGAGATCGGCGTCGGCCTGCCGTTCACCGAGGTGCCCGACGAGCTGTCGTTCTGCGCCTACGTCGTGGCGACGGGGAAGCCGCTGGAGGTGCGCGACGCGCTCGCCCACCCGGTGTTCGCGGCGAACCCGGCGGTGGCCGCCGGTGCGGTCCGCGCCTACCTGGGCGTGCCGCTGGTCGACGAGGACGGCTTCGTCCTCGGCTCGCTCGGCGTCTTCGACGACGACGTGCGCTCGTTCCTGGGCGAGGACGTCGAGGTGCTGCAGGTCCAGGTGCGGCTGGTGCGCAGCGTCCTGTCGCTGCGCCGGCAGGTGGCCGCGCACCGGTGGGACGCCCGGCTGCTGGCGCTGCAGAACCGGGCGCTCGAGGGGGTGGCCACCGGGGACCCGCTCGACGACGTGCTCGACCTCGTCGCGGCCGCGGTCCGCGAGCTGGCGCCGGACGCGGAGCCGCAGCAGCGGCTGGCGCTCGACGACACCGTGGCCCGGCTGTCCACCATCGCGACCGAGGCCGATGCCTGGCGCCGCGCGCTGACCCGGACCGCCCGCCAGGACCCGCTCACCGGCCTGGCCAACCGCGGCCACCTGCTCGCGACCGGTCAGGAGGCGCTGGCCGACCGGGGCGGGGCGGTCCTCTTCGTCGACGTCGACCGCTTCAAGGAGGTCAACGACCGGGCCGGGCACGCCGTGGGCGACCAGCTGCTCACCCGGCTGGCCCAGCGGCTGGAGGCGGGGCTCGTCGAGGTCCCCGACGCGGTGGTGGGCCGCCTGGGCGGCGACGAGTTCGCGGCCGTGCTGCCGGGGCTGAGCCGGGACGACGCGGCGGCGGTCGGCCGGCGGCTGGTGGCGGAGCTCGCCGACGAGATCGAGGTGGGCCGGCGGATGGTGCGGGTCTCGGTCAGCATCGGGCTGGCCATGACCGGGCCCACGACCGCCTTCGCCGAGGTGCTGGCCGAGGCGGACCTCGCGATGTACGGCGCCAAGGCGCGCGGCCGGGGGCTGCTCCACGCCGGCGGACTGGACGACGAGTTGCCGGTCCCGCGTCCGTCGACGACCGTCGTCCCGTGAGCGAGGGCGCGCCCCGGGTCGAGCGGGACGGCGACGTCGTCACCGTGACGATGTGCCGGCCGGCGCGGCGCAACGCGCTGTCCCGGGAGCACCTCGCGCAGTTGCTCGAGGCCGTGACCGGCGTGGGCGGCACGGACGCCGTCGGCATCGTCCTGGCCGCCGAGGGGCCGGTGTTCAGCGCCGGCCACGACTTCGCCGACGTCGCCGGCCGCCCGGTGGCCGAGGTCCGCAGCCTGCTGGCGCTGTGCACCGAGCTGATGCAGACCCTGCAGGCGGTGCCGCAGGTGGTGCTGGCCCGGGTGCACGCGCTGGCCACCGCGGCCGGCTGCCAGCTCGTCGCCTCCTGCGACCTCGCGGTGGCGGCGGAGTCCGCCGGCTTCGCGGCGCCGGGCGGCAAGGGCGGCTGGTTCTGCCACACCCCGATGGTCGCCGTCGCGCGGAACGTGGGCCGCAAGCGCGCGATGGAGCTCGCGCTGACCGGCGATGTGATCGACGCGCGGACGGCGCTGGAGTGGGGGCTGGTCAACCGGGTCGTGCCCGACGGGGAGCTCGACGCGGCCGTCGCCGACCTGATGGGCCGGGCCACCCGCGGCTCGCGGGCCAGCAAGGCGTGGGGCAAGTCGACGATGTATGCCCAGCTGGACCGGCCCGAGCGCGACGCCTACGACGTCGCGGTCGAGGTCATGGCGGCGGCGAGCCAGCTCGACGGCGCCCGGGAGGGGATGGCGGCCTTCCTGGAGAAGCGCCCGCCGGTCTGGCCGGACTAGGGCGGGTCAGGCCGGCTCGAGCAGAACCGTCCGCGGGGTTCCTGCCAGCGCGGGGGAGCTGTCGGGGGAGGCCCACACCGTGGTCTCGAGGAACCCGAGGAAGCGCCGGGCCTGCTCGCGGGTGGGGAAGTCCAGGTCGACGACGACGGAGTGCGCGTTTCCGACGGGCTGCTGCACCCGCTCGCCGCAGACCCCTCCCTGGCGGCGCCGGTCGGCGAACCGGTCGAAAGCGGCCCGCCACGTGGGCAGGTCGGTGATCGCGTGCTCGATGTGCAGGGTGGTCATGCCGGGACGCTAGGACGGCGCGTCCGGTGCGCCCCATCCCAGGGACCTGGGGTCCTAGCCTCCGTCCATGGCCGGCCACGCGGCGCTGCGGGAACGGATCGAGCGGATCTGCGCGGACGCCGACGACGACCGGGCGCTGCGCCTGCGGCTGCTGGCCGTGCTGCACCGCTCCCTCGGCTTCGACGCCTACGCCTGGGTCCTGACCGATCCGCGCACCCGGGTCGGCGGCGCGCCACTGGCGGACGTCCCGTGCCTGCCCGAGCTCCCGCAGCTGATCCGCCTGCGGTACCTCACCCGGCTGAACCGCTGGACGGGCCTGGCGCCGGACCCCGTCGCGCTGCTGAGCTCGGCGACCGGGGGCGACCTCGGCCGCAGCGAGCTCTGGCGGGAGCTGCTGTGCCGCCACGACGTCGCCGACGTCGCCTCGGTGGTGTTCCGGGACGCCTGGGGGTGCTGGGCGTTCCTGGAGCTGTGGCGGACCGGCGGCCGCGTGTTCGGCGCGGACGACGCCGCCGTGCTGCGCGCTGTCGTCCCGTGCGTGACCACCGCGCTGCGCCGCAGCCAGGCGCGGACGTTCGCCGGGCCGCCGCCCCCCGGTCCACCGCCGGGGCCGCTGGTCCTCCTGCTGTCGCCGGACCTGCGCTCGGTCCGGGCGACCCCGGGCACGGAGGAGGCCCTGCGCCGCCTGGTGCCCCGGGACGACGCGGGGCCCCCGGTCCCGGCGGGCGCCTACAACGTCGCCGCCCAGCTGCTCGCCGTGGAGGCCGCTGTGGACGACGCCCCGCCGGAGGCCCGCGTGCACCTGGCCGCGGGGCGGTGGCTCGTTCTGCGCGCGGCGCGCGTCGGCGACCCGGTGGCCGGTGACATCGCGGTCACCGTCGACGAGGCCGGCCCGGTGGACCGGCTGGACCTCTACGTGCGCTGTGCCGGCCTCAGCCCCCGGGAGGTGGAGCTGGTCGGGCACCTGGCCGCGGGGGCGGACACCCGGGAGGTGGCCGGGCGGATGTGCATCTCCCGGCACACCGTGCAGGACCACCTCAAGTCGGTGTTCGACAAGACCGGCGTCCGGAGCCGGCGGACGCTGCTCGCGCGGGCGGCGGGGCGCTGAGCCGGATCAGCTCCGCAGTGCGGTGCAGTCGCTCTCGTGCGGCAGCAGCGGCCGGAACGTCAGGGCCCACCGGGCACCGTCGGCGCCGATCCACGGCGTCCGCGCGTTGGCGGCGGTGGCGGCCTCGAGGACCGCCGGGACGTCCGCGCCGGCCACCAGCAGGCAGGACAGCCCGAGCGCCGGCTCGAGCGGCTCGCCGGGCAGTGCGGGCCCCGGCCACGGGGCCTGCGGCTGGACGAGGTCCGGCTCGACCTCGTCGTCGGCCGCGGTCCACGGCCGGACCACGACGGCGAGCGCGTCGGGGACGTACCCCTCGCTCGCCGTGCCGGTCACGGTGGTGAGCTCGTCGAGCAGCCCGGCCAGCGCCGCTCGCCCCGCCCGCTGCTCGTCCCCGAGCTGCTCGTCGGCCCCCGCACCCTCGGTGAGGGCGTAGACCTCGCGGACGTGGGTGCCCTCGGCGGTGACGAGCGTGAACCGGGTCGAGGCCGCGTCGGCGATCGGCGGCGAGCCCAGGTCGCCGGTGTCGGCCACCCCGGCCGCCAGGGCCCGCTCGGCCAGGCCCCGGACGGTCGCCTCGTCGACGCGCGCGAGCTGCACGTTGGGCAGCGCCGGACCGGGGTAGATCATGGTCACCGGCCCCTCGGAGAGCACCCGCCCGTCGGAGTAGACGCTGAGCAGCGGCAGCCGGGAGGCCAGCATCTCGGGCGTCACGTAGCCGCCGGTGTAGGAGACCTGGAGGACCAGGCCCTCGGGCAGCGCCGGCGACGGCGGTGGGGCGCCGGCGTCGCCGCCCCCGTCGTCGGCCGGGCGCTCGGCGCACGAGCACAGCAGCACCAGGGCGAGCACGGCCAGCACGCCGCGCAGGGAGGTCCTCGTCACGGTCGTCCGACGTCCCGGGGAGCCGGGCGGTTCCCCGGCGCGCCCCGCCGGTCCCGGGTGTCCCGTGCGGATCGCGGGCCGCCGGGTACCGTCGCACCCCGTGCGCCTGGTCATCGCCCGTTGCTCGGTCGACTACATCGGCCGGCTCACCGCCCACCTCCCCATGGCCAACCGGCTGCTGCTGGTGAAGGCCGACGGCTCGGTGTCGGTGCACGCCGACGACCGCGCCTACAAGCCGCTCAACTGGATGACCCCGCCGTGCACGCTGAGGGACGAGATCGCCGACGGCGCGGGCACCTGGACGGTCACCAACAAGGCCGGCGAGCAGCTCGTGATCACGATCGAGGCGGTGGAGCACGACTCCTCGCACGAGCTCGGCGTCGACCCGGGCCTGCAGAAGGACGGCGTGGAGGCCGAGCTCCAGCGGCTGCTGGCCCTGCACGTGGACACCTTCGGCGCGGGCTGGTCGCTGGTGCGCCGGGAGTACCCGACGGCGATCGGCCCGGTCGACCTGCTCTGCCGGGACGCCGGCGGCGCGACGGTCGCCGTCGAGATCAAGCGGCGCGGTGAGATCGACGGCGTCGAGCAGCTGACGAGGTACCTGGAGCTGCTCAACCGGGACCCGCTGCTCGCGCCGGTCAAGGGGGTCTTCGCCGCCCAGGAGATCAAGCCGCAGGCCCGCGTGCTGGCCGCCGACCGGGGCATCGACTGCGTCACCGTCGACTACGCCGTCCTCAAGGGCGCCGACGACCCCACCCAGCGACTCTTCTAGTTACTGGCCGGTAACCCGGGCGCGCGCGGCGCTCGGGCGAGTGGAAGACTCCCGTCGATCAGCGATCGGGAGGAGTTGGCAGCGTGGCCAGAGAACTGACCGAGGTCGGCGTCGTCGGCCTGGGCACCATGGGCGCGGGCATCAGCGAGGTGCTGGCGCGGGCGGGCCTGTCGGTGACCGCCGTGGACGTGGACGACGAGGCGACGGCCCGCGGGCGCGCGCACATCGAGCAGTCGACCGAGCGCGCGCTGACCCGCGGCAAGCTCGAGTCCGCCGAGCGCGACGAGATCCTCGGCCGGATCCGGTACAGCACCTCGCTGGAGGACCTCGCCGCCGCCGAGCTGGTGATCGAGGCCGTTCCGGAGCGGCTGGAGCTCAAGACCGAGATATTCGGCAAGCTCGACGCCATCTGCCCGCCGGACACGATCCTGGCGACCAACACCTCCAGCCTGTCGGTCACCGAGCTGTCGGTGGCCACCGCCCGACCCAGCCGGGTCATCGGCATGCACTTCTTCAACCCCGCGCCCGTCATGAAGCTGGTCGAGGTCGTCCGCACCGTCGTCACCGAGCCCTCCGTCGTCGAGGACGTCGAGGCCCTGGCCGCCCGGCTGGGCAAGGTCGACGTGACCATCGGCGACCGGGCCGGCTTCATCGCCAACGCGCTGCTGTTCGGGTACCTCAACCACGCGGTGTCGATGTTCGAGGCCCGCTACGCCTCGCGCGAGGACATCGACGCGGCCATGCGGCTGGGCTGCGGCCTGCCGATGGGCCCGCTCGCGCTCATGGACCTCATCGGCATCGACACCGCCTACGAGATCCTGGACACCATGTACAAGCAGTCGCGCAACCGGCTGCACGCCCCCGCGCCGATCATCAAGCAGATGATGACCGCGGGGCTGCTGGGCCGGAAGACCGGCCGCGGCTTCTACAGCTACGCCCAGCGGGATTCCGCCGAGATCGTCGCCGACGCGCACACCCCGGCTCCCGGCGGCGCGGCCGCGGGAGCGCGGCCGGTCTCGGCCGTCGGCGTCATCGGGTCGGGCACCATGGCCACCGGCATCATCGAGGTCGTCGCCAAGGGCGGCTACGACGTGCTGTTCCACGCGCGCTCGGCGGAGAAGGTCGACGGCGTCGTGACGGCGCTGACCAAGTCCCTGGACAAGCAGGTCGCCCGCGGCCGGCTCGACGAGGCCGGCCGCGACGCGGTGCTGGGCCGGGTGCGGGGCACCACCGACCTCGACGACATGGCCGACCGCGACCTGGTCGTCGAGGCCGTCGTCGAGTCGCTGCCGGTCAAGGAGGCGCTGTTCGCCGCGCTCGGCGAGATCGCCAAGCCCGGCGCCGTGCTGGCCACGACCACCTCCAGCCTGCCGGTCATCGAGTGCGCGCGCGCCAGCGGCCGCCCGGCGGACGTGGTCGGCCTGCACTTCTTCAACCCGGCGCCGGTGATGAAACTGGTCGAGGTCGTGTCCACGATCTCCACGGCCGCCGACGTGACCGCCACCGCGTACGCGGTCTGCGAGCAGCTGGGCAAGCACCCGGTCTCCTGCACCGACCGGGCGGGCTTCATCGTCAACGCGCTGCTGTTCCCCTACCTGAACGACGCGGTCAAGATGCTGGAGGCGCACTACGCCACCGCCGACGACATCGACGCCGCGATGAAGGTCGGTTGCGGCTACCCGATGGGCCCGTTCGAGCTGCTGGACGTCGTCGGGCTCGACGTCTCCCTGGCCATCGAGAAGGAGCTCTACACCGAGTTCCGGGAGCCCGGGTTCGCCCCGGCCCCGCTGCTGGAGCACCTGGTGACGGCCGGCTACCTCGGCCGCAAGACCGGGCGCGGGTTCCGCGACTACGCCCGCCGCTGATCCGGTGCCCCGACGGCGCGCACGGGCCGGGTCGCGCCCTGCCCGGACCGACCCGGCCCGGCGTGCCGAGCGGGTGGAGGAGGCGGGGGACGGCGACTGGGTCGTCCGCTCCCTGACCGGCTCCGCCAGCACCAAGAGCTACCGCTGCCCGGGCTGCGACCAGGAGATCCGCCCCGGGACGCCGCACCTGGTCACGTGGCCCGCCTACGCGCGGAACTCCGACCTCGAGCCGTGGGACACCGACTCGGCCGCGGACACCCGCCGGCACTGGCACGGCGCGTGCTGGCGCGCCCGCGACCGCCGCAGATGACGGACCCCGCCGCCCGCACGGTTCGCGGCCGGCCCGTTCAAGGCGGCCGGCGCGGTCACCCGGGCGGCCGGCTCAGCTCGCGAGGCGGGCGAACACCACGACGTTGTCGCGGTAGCTGCGCGCGGAGCGGTCGAACTCGCCGCCGCAGGTGACCAGTCGCAGCTCGGCGTCCGGCGTCGGGCCGTAGACGTCGGCGGTGGGGAAGGCGTCCTTGGCGTGGCGCTCGACGCGGGTGACGGTGAACCGCGCCGTCGTCCCGTCCGCGAGGTCGACGAGCACCTCGTCCCCGGGGGACAGCTCGCCCAGCCGCCAGAAGACCGCCGGGCCGGCGGTGGAGTCCACGTGCCCGGCCAGCACCGCCGGGCCGACGTCCCCCGGCGCCGGACCGCCGGTGAACCAGCCGGCGCGCGTGGGATCGACCGGGGGGGCCAGCGCCCCGGCGGCGTCCACGCCGACCGGCGCCAGCGGCGTGTCGACGCCGATGCCCGGCACGCGCACCCGGAGCGGCTCGGCCGCCGCCCGGGACGTCCACGCCTGGAGGGCGATCGGGGACCCCGTCGCCGCGGCGGCGACCGGCTCCCCGGGCAACCGCGCGGGGGTGGGGTCCGGCGCCAGCAGCGGGATGCTCCCGGCGAGCACGGCGAGGACGGCTCCCAGGGCCCGGACGGCCGGGCCCCGGCGCCCGGTCCGGGCGGCGACGGTGAGGGCGAGCGCGGCGACGGACACGAGGACGACGGCCGCAGCGATCGGCCGGACCGGGGACGAGACCCCGGTCGCGCCCCCGCCGCCGGCCTCCACGCCGCCGACCGGAACGGCGCCCGCGCCCGCGGCGTCCGGCGTGGGCCGCACCATCAGCCCGCCACCGGGGGCATCGAGCACCAGGACGCTGGAGACGGCGCCCGCGGCGATCCCGACCGGCAGGGACACCGGGGGGCCGCCGGCCGGGGTCACCACGAGCGCGGTCACGCCACCGGGCACCTCGACGTAGGCGCCGACGTCGGCGAACGCGAGCCCGCCGGCGAGCGCCCGGCCGCCGGCCAGGGCCACGTCCACCCGCGGGGCGGAGGCGGCAGCCGCCACCACGCGAACGCGCGCGGTGCCGGAGGTCGGCGGGGTCAGGTCGTCCTCGAGCACCGCCAGGCCCAGGTCGGCGAAGGGCCCGACCCCGGCCACCGTGCGGGCCTGCCCGGCCGCGATCTCGACGGTCGTGGACAGCACCGGCGGGTCGACCGCGTCGGCCCCGGCCCGGCGCAGGCTGATCGCATACGTGCCGGGCGGCACCTGCTGGTAGTCCGACACGGTGCCGTAACCGACCCCGGGGAACGCCCGGCCGGCGCCCGGCGGGGACACCGGGTCGACGTAGACGTCGACGGGCGGGGTGTCGGGGGACAGGTGCGCCAGGCGGAGCAACGCGGTGTCGGCAGCCTGCGCCCCGCCCAGCGGCAGGAAGGCGCCGAGGGCGGTGAGCAGCGCGACGAGGACGGCCCGGGTGGTGCGCAGGACGGTCCTCCCCGGACTCGGTGCCGGCCCCGCGACCGGGGGTGGAGGGGTCAGCGGTGCGAGGCGGGGGCGGTCTCGCTGCCGGTCGCGGCGGAGGGGCCGTCGGCGGGGGACTCCGCCCGGTTCTCCGCCGTGCCCTCTCCGGACGGCGCCGGGGCGTCGGCTCCGGAGTCGGCGGAGACGGCGGGCTGGACGAGCGTCTGCGGGTCGGCCGGCCGGGACGCGGTGCTCCCCGCGCGCGCCGCCGGCTGCGGCGCGGTGACCGGGCGGATGACCTGCGTCTGGGACGCCGGCGGGGTGGACACCTGGCCGCCGGAGACCGTCTGCATGGCGACCTGCGTGTCGGGCCCCTGCGCGCGCACCGCCGGCTGGGACCCGGTCGGCGTGCGGTGCGCGCCGCGCGGCGCTCCGGGCTGGGTCGGGGGCGCCGGTGGGCGCACGGGCTGGCGCGCGGCGGCCGACTCCCCGGCGCCGGGAGCCGGCTCGCGGGACGGCCCGGACGGGGACGGCCCGGAGATGGGCGGCGCCGGCTGCCGTGCGGCCTCGTCACCCTCCTGCGGGCGCACCTGCTGCTGCCCCTGGGGCACGGGCGGGGCCGGCGGGCGGTCGCCCAGGTCGGGCAGCGCGCTCAGGACCCGGCGGGCCTCGAGCAGCCGGCCGGTGAGCTCGTCGCGCACGGAGCGGATCGCCGCGGCCGCGGCCTCGGCCTCGCCGACCAGCCGGGCGGCGTGCTGCTCCGCGGCGGCGACCCGCTGCCGGGCCGCCTCCGTGGACGCGCGGTCGCGCTCCTCCTCGAGCCGGGCCGCCTCCACGCGCCGCGAGCGCTGGGCGAGCTCGAAGTCCTCCTCGACCTTGGCGCGGCGGGCCTGGGACTCGGCGTCGAGCCGGGCCACCTTCTCCTGCGCCTTGGTGACCAGCTCGTCGGCGCGGATCTGGGCCTTCGTGGCGATCTGCTCGGCGTGGTGCCGCGCCTCGCCGAGCATCCGCTCCACCTCGGACTGGCCGGCGGCGTGCCGCTCGGCCATGGCGCGCTCCTCGGCGGCGGTCTGCTCGCGCAGCGCCTGCGCCTCCTCCTCGGCGGCCCGCCGGATGTCGGCGGCCTCCTCCTCGGCGAGCCGCAGCATGTGGGAGATGCGCTCGCTCATGTTCTCGAACGTCGTCGGCCCGGCGGCGGCGGCCTTGCGGCGCAGCTGGTCGACCTCCGCGTGCATGGCCGACAGCTGGCCGCCCAGCTCGGACGACCGGGACATCGCGGCGTCGCGGTCGGCCAGCGCCACGCGGATGTCGGCCTCCAGCCGCTCGATCGTCTCCGCCACCTGGTGACGGTCGAAGCCCCGCAGGACCACGTCGAACGAGTGCTGGGCCTCGCGCATCGGCACCAGGTCGCGGCGGGGATCGGTCATTCGCTCATCCTCGCAGAGTCGGGGGCGTCATCGGCGTGTCGGTCCGGGCCCCGGCCCGGCCGGTGCCCACGACGATAGAACGCGGACGGGGTGGGGAGGTGCCCCGAGAGACACCTCCCCGGACGGCCGCGCTGCGCCGGCCCGCCGCGAGGCCGGGGGCGGCGGGGCCGCCTCAGATGCCGCGGAAGCGGTTGATGGCGGAGAGGTGCTGCTCGCGCTTCGCGACGTCACGGACGCCGAGGCCCTCCTCGGGCGCCAGTGTCAGCACGCCGACCTTGCCCTGGTGGGCGTTGCGGTGGACGTCGAGGGCGGCCTGGCCGACCTCGGCCATCGGGTAGACCTTCGACAGCGTCGGGTGGATCAGCCCCTTGTCGATGAGCCGGTTGGCCTCCCACGCCTCCTTGTAGTTGGCGAAGTGGCTGCCGACGATCCGCTTGAGGTTCATCCAGAGGTAGCGGTTGTCGTAGGAGTGCATGTACCCGCTGGTGGAGGCACAGGTGACGATCGTGCCCCCCTTCTTGGCGACGTAGACGCTGGCGCCGAAGGTCTCGCGGCCGGGGTGCTCGAAGACGATGTCGACGTCCTCGCCGCCGGTGAGCTCGCGGATCTTCTTCCCCAGGCGCTGCCACTCCTTGGGGTCCTGGGTGTTCTCGTCCTTCCAGAACGCGTACCCCTCGGCGGAGCGGTCGATGACCAGCTCGGCGCCCATCCTCCGGACGATGTCGGCCTTCTCGGGGCTGGAGACGACGCAGACCGGGATCGCGCCGCCGTTGAGGGCCATCTGGGTGGCGTAGGACCCGAGGCCGCCCGAGGCGCCCCAGATCAGCACGGTGTCGCCCTGCTTCATGTTCGCGCCGTTGTGGCTGACCAGCTGCCGGTAGGCGGTGGAGTTCACCAGGCCCGGGGCGGCGGCCTCCTCCCAGGTGAGGTGGCCGGGCTTGGGCATGAGCTGGTTGCTCTTGACCAGGGCCAGCTCGGCCAGGCCGCCGAAGTTGGTCTCGAAGCCCCAGATCCGCTGCTGCGGGTCCATCATCGTGTCGTCGTGCCCGGCCGGGTCCTCGAGCTCGACCGACAGGCAGTGCGCGACGACCTCGTCGCCGGCCTTCCACCTGTTCACGCCGGGGCCGACCTCGAGCACGACGCCGGCCAGGTCGGAGCCGACCACGTGGTAGGGCAGGTCGTGCTTCTTCGTGAGCTCGGAGACGCGGCCGTAGCGCTCGAGGAACCCGAAGGTCGAGACCGGCTCGAAGATCGACGTCCACACGGTGTTGTAGTTCACCGACGACGCCATCACCGCGACGATCGCCTCGCCCGGGCCGAGCTCCGGGGTCGCCACCTCCTGCACGTGCAGGGACTTGCGCGGGTCCTTGTCGCGGGTGGCCACGCCCTCGAACATGTCCTGCTCGTCCTTGCGGACGACGACGGCGCGGTAGGACTCCGGTACCGGAAGCCCCCCGATGTCGCTGAGCCTGTCGGCGAGGATGGCGTCCCTGATCTCGTCCACGGTGTCTCCCGGGTCTTCGTCGGCTCGGAGGAGCGGTGCGTGGGGCCAGATGTTACTGACGAGTAGGCAAGGAGGCGAGGCGGGGCGTGCGACCTGCGCCACGACGCCGGCCCGAGGCGGGGCTGCCTAGGCTGCCGCCGTGGGCGACGCGGAGCCGGTGGGCCGGCAGCAGGTCGAGGAGTTCGCGCGCGACGGCGTCGTCTGCGTCCGCGGGGTGTTCGACCCGGTGGAGGTCGCGCGAGCCGAGCGGGCGATCGACGAGGTGCTCCGCCGTCCCGGTGTCCTGGCGATCACGGCCAGCGGGCCGGAGGACCCGGGCCGGTTCGTCGAGGACTTCCGCCGCTGGACCGACGTCCCCGACCTCGCCGAGCTGGCGCTGCGCTCGCGGGTGCCGGAGATCGCCGCCGCGCTGCTGCGCAGCCGGAGCGTGCGGCTCTACCACGACCACGTGCTGGTCAAGGAGGGCGGAACGGCGCAGCGGACGCCGTGGCACCAGGACCAGCCCTACTACGACGTCGACGGTCGCGGCGTCAGCGCGTGGATCCCCGTCGACCCGGTGCCGGAGGCGGGCAGCCTGGAGCTGCTGGCCGGCAGCCACGCCGGGCCCTGGCTCATGCCGCGGACGTTCCTGACCGGGGAGGCCCGGTGGTTCCCCGAGGGCTCGCTGGCCGAGCTGCCCGACGTCGAGGCCGACCGGTCGGCGTACGACATCCGCGCGTGGGAGCTGCAGCCCGGCGACGCGGTGTTCTTCGACTTCCTCACCGTGCACGGCGCGCCGGGCTTCCCGTTCCCGGGGCGGCGGCGGGTGCTGTCGCTGCGCTACCTGTCGGAGGAGGCGCGGCACGCGCCGCGGCCGTGGCGCACCTCGCCGCCGTTCGAGGGGCTGGCCGACGAGCTGCCCGCCGGCGCGGAGCTGGACCACCCGCTGTTCCCGGTGGCCTGGCCCCGCTGATCCGGCGGGCGTCGGGCGCTCAGTGCGCGGCGGGCACCTTCGCCGGCTCGACGAGCTCGACGAGCACGCCGCCGGCGTCCTTGGGGTGCACGAAGTTGATCCGGCTGTCGGCGGTGCCACGGCGCGGCTGGTCGTAGAGCAGGCGCAGCCCGCGCTCGCGCAGGATCGCGCAGGTCGCGTCGACGTCCTCCACGCGGAAGGCCAGCTGCTGCAGCCCCGGACCCGACCGGCCGATGAACTTGGCGATGGTCGACTCGGGGGTCAGCGGCGCGAGCAGCTGGATTCGGGTGTCGCCGTCGCCGACGGCGAGCATCGCCTCGCGGACGCCCTGCTCCTCGTTCGTCTCCTCGTGCACCGAGGTGATGCCGTACGTCCTCTCGTAGAAGGCGATGGCCTCGTCCAGGTCGGGGACGGCGATGCCCACGTGGTCGATGGTGGTGAACAAGCCCGCGGGCAGGCCGGTCTGCGTATCGGTCACGGCCGCATCCTGCCGCAGCGCGCGCGGGACGTCAGGTCCGGACGGCGGCGCCGCCCCCCGGTCGGGTGTGGTGCACGCGACAGTGGCCGCTCATCCGGTCCGGTACCCGCGCGGGGCGTCCTATCCTTTCCGGCAGCCCACCCGGCCGCGGGCCGCACGTCGCCCCCGGCCGGCCCGCACCGGCCCGGTCGCCAACGTCGGCGTCCGGCGTTACCTGGAGGCCCGCATGAGCCAGTCCACCCAGCCCCGCTCGGTCATCGTCAGCGGCGCGCGCACCCCCATGGGCCGGCTGCTCGGCTCGCTCAAGGACTTCTCCGCCGCCGACCTCGGGGGCGTGGCCATCAAGGCGGCGCTGGAGCGGGGCGGCATCAGCGGCGACCAGGTCGACTACGTGATCATGGGCCAGGTCATCCTGGCGGGCACCGGCCAGAACCCGGCGCGCCGGGCAGCCGTCGCCGGCGGGATCCCGCTGACCGTGCCGTCGTTCACGCTGAACAAGGTGTGCCTGTCGGGCGTCGACGCGATCGCCCTGGCCGACCAGCTGATCCGCGCGGGCGAGCACGAGATCGTCGTCGCCGGCGGCATGGAGTCGATGACGCAGGCGCCGCACCTGCTGCTCGACGGCCGGACCGGGACCAAGTTCGGCGACACCACGCTCGTCGACTCCATGACCTACGACGGCCTGTCCGACAGCTTCGACCAGGTCGCGATGGGGGCCCTCACCGAGCAGGCGAACGCCCGGTACGGGCTGACCCGCGAGGAGCAGGACGAGTTCGCCGCCGCCAGCCACCAGAAGGCCGCCCGCGCGGCCAAGAACGGTGTCTTCGACGAGGAGATCACCCCGGTCCTCATCCCGCAGCGCAAGGGTGACCCCATCGAGTTCCGCGAGGACGAGGGCATCCGGGCCGACACGACGGTGGAGAGTCTGGCCAGGCTCAAGCCCGCCTTCGCCAAGGACGGCACGATCACCGCGGGGTCGGCCTCGCAGATCTCCGACGGCGCCTGCGCGGTCGTTGTCATGAGCGCGGCGAAGGCCGCGGAGCTGGGGCTGACCGTCCTCGCCGAGATCGGCGCGAACGGCGTCGTCGCCGGCCCCGACACGACCCTGCAGAGCCAGCCGTCGCGGGCCATCCAGCAGGCCTGCGCCAAGGAGGGCATCGACCCGAAGGACCTCGACCTCGTCGAGCTCAACGAGGCCTTCGCCGCCGTCGGCATCGTGTCCACCCGCGAGCTCGGCATCGACCCGGAGAAGGTGAACCCCAACGGGGGTGCCATCGCGCTCGGCCACCCGGTGGGCATGAGCGGCGCGCGGATCGTGCTCGACCTCGTCCTGGAGCTGCGCCGCCGCGGCGGCGGCGTCGGTGCCGCGGCGCTGTGCGGCGGCGGTGGGCAGGGCGAGGCGCTGATCCTGCACGTGCCCGCCAAGGCGTGACGGAGGCCGATCTCGCCTCGACGGCGGTCCAGCCGCCCGGCCCCGCCGCCCCCTCGGGGCGGCGGGGCCGGCGCGCCGTCGACGTCCCGGCGCTGGTCGAGGGCGCGCGGTCGGGCGACCCGCGCTCGGTCGCCCGGCTGATCTCCCTGGTCGAGGACGCGAGCCCGGTGCTGCGGGAGGTCGCCGCGGCGCTGGCCCCGCACACCGGCAACGCCCGCGTGATCGGCCTGACCGGGGCCCCGGGCGTGGGCAAGTCGACGACGACGACGGCGCTGGTGCGAGCGTTCCGCGCGCGCGACCGGCGCGTCGGCGTGCTCGCGGTCGACCCCTCGTCGCCGTTCTCCGGCGGCGCGCTGCTCGGAGACCGCGTGCGCATGCAGGACCACGCCGGCGACCGCGGCGTCTACATCCGGTCGATGGCCTCCCGCGGGCACCTCGGCGGGCTGGCCTGGGCGACGCCGCAGGCGCTGCGGGTGCTCGACGCCGCCGGCTGCGACGTCGTCCTGATCGAGACCGTCGGCGTGGGGCAGTCCGAGCTGGAGATCGCCTCGCTGGCCGACACCACGCTGGTTCTCCTCGCGCCGGGGATGGGCGACGGCATCCAGGCGGCCAAGGCGGGGATCCTGGAGATCGCCGACGTCTTCGTGGTCAACAAGGCCGACCGGGACGGCGCGGGGCAGACCGCGCGGGACCTGCGGGCGATGCAGTCCCTCGGCGGCCGGCACGACCTGCCCGGGGGGTGGCGGCCGCCGATCTGCCGGACCGTCGCCAGCCGCGACACCGACAACGGCGTCGACGAGGTGCTGGCGCAGCTGGACCGGCACGCCGAGTGGCTCGAGACCTCCGGCGAGGGGCGGCGCCGGCGCACCGAGCGGGCGGCGCGGGAGATCGAGGCCATCGCGCTCGCCGGCCTGCGCGCGCGAATGGGCGACGTCGGCGGCTCGGCGGCGCTGGACGCGCTCGCGGCGCGGGTCGTGGCGGGGGAGACCGATCCCTTCGCCGCCGCGGACCGGTTGCTCGCGCAGCTCTGACCCCGCTCGGCCAGGATGGGGCGGTGACAGGCAAGCCGGACGCCGTCGTCGTCGGAGCGGGACCCAACGGGCTGGCGGCCGCGCTGCGGCTGTCGGCCGCCGGGCTGCGCGTGCAGCTGGTCGAGCGGGCCGACCGCCCCGGGGGCGGCATGCGGACCGAGGAGCTGATCCGCTCGGGCGTGCACCACGACGTCTGCTCGACGGTGCAGCCCATGGCGGCGGCCTCGCCCTTCTTCCGCGAGTTCGACCTGCCCAGCCGCGGGGTCCGGCTGGTCCACCCCGAGGTCGCCTACGCCCATCCGCTGGACGGCGGCCGGGCCGCGGTCGCCCGCCGGTCGCTGGAGGAGACCGCCGCGGGGCTCGGGGCCGACGCCGCGGCCTACCGCCGGCTGTTCGAGCCGCTGGTCGAGCACGGGGACGACGTCGTCGACTTCTTCCTGTCCAGCCGCCTGCGCCGGCTGCCGACCCGCAGCCCGGTCCAGGTCGCGCGCTTCGGGCTCACCGGGCTGCCCAACGTCCGCTGGCTCGCCCGGCGGAACTTCGACACCGAGGAGGGGCAGGCCCTCCTGGCCGGCGCGGCGGCGCACGGCATGCTCGACCTGGCCCGGCCGCTGACCTCGGCGCTGGGCATGCTGCTCGGGATGCTGGCCCACCACGTCGGCTGGCCGCTGATCGAGGGCGGGTCGCAGCGGTTGGCCGACGCGATGGTGCGGGCGTTCGAGGAGCAGGGCGGCGAGCTGGTCACCGGGCACGAGGTCACCGACCTGCGCGAGTTCGAGGGCGTGCCGGCGGTGCTGCTGGACACCGCGCCGCGGGCCTTCGTCCGGATGGCCGGTGACCGGGTGCCGGACGGCTACCGCCGCTGGGTGTCGCGCTACAAGCACGGTCCCGGCGTCTTCAAGGTCGACTGGGTGCTGTCGGAGCCGGTGCCGTGGGCCAACGCCGACGTCCGGCGGGCCGGGACGATCCACGTGGCCGGGAATCTCGCCGAGACGATCGCGGGGGAGGACGGGCCGGCGCACGGCCGGCCGGCCGAGAAGCCGTACGTCCTGGCCGTCCAGCCCACGGTCGTCGACCCGACGCGGGCGCCCGGCGGCGAGCACGTGTTCTGGGCCTACGTGCACGTCCCGCACGGCTCCGACGTCGACATGACCGAGGCCATCGAGGCGCAGATCGAGCGCTTCGCCCCGGGGTTCCGCGACACGATCGTGGCCCGGGCGACCAAGGACGCGCGGCAGATGGAGGAGTGGAACCCCAACCACGTCGGCGGGGACATCTCCAACGGCGAGGCGTCGCTGCGCCAGATGCTGGCCCGGCCGGTGCCGCGCTGGAACACCTACAAGACGCCGATCGAGGGCACCTACCTCGCCTCGGCGGCCACCCCGCCCGGACCCGCGGTGCACGGCATGTGCGGCGACAACGCCGCCCGGCTGGCGCTGCGCGAGGTGTTCGGGCTGCGGCACGTCCCGGCGCTGCGCCCGGCCCCGATAGCGCGCTGATCCGGCGCTGGGCCGCCGGGATGCGCATCGTGGCGGTCACGGCGCGGTCGGAGACCGCCGCCGTGCGTATCCGGACGCCTGGAGGGCGGCCGCCACCCGGGCGATCAGCGCGACCGGGTCGGCGAGGTCCGCAGCCGTGACGAAGAGAACGGTCCAGCCGGCGGCCGTGAGGGCGTTGAGCCGACGGCGGTCGCGCCCGACGTTCTGCGGCGCTCCGTGCCAGATGCCCTCGTACTCCAGCGCGAGCTTCGCCTCCGGCCACGCGAAGTCGACCCTCGCGACGAACCGGCTCTCGGCGTCCCGGACGACGTACTGGGCGGTCGGCCGGGGGAGAGGGGCCGCGTGCAGCAGCAGGCGGGTGCGGGTCTCCTGCGGGGACTCCGCCAGGCCGTCGGCGCGGGCGACCGCCGCCCGGACGCGCCGGCAGCCCGGCCCGGTCAGCGTCTCCGCCGCCGCACGAGCCTCCTCGAGCGTCACCCGCCGGGACTGCTGCAGGAAGCGGTCCACGCAGACGACGGCCTCCTCCGGCGGTTCGATTCGGGCGAGGTCGAGCGCCGTGCGCAGCGGCGTCGTCACGCGGACGCCGTCCCGGCTGGTGACGTCCTGGGCAGGGAGCGCCCGGCGGGTCAGCCGCACGCCCTGCACCGCGCCGCCGCGGCAGGTCGCGTCGACCGTGCACTCGACGTCGTCGTAGGCGCCGGCGAGGTCGACTCCCCACAGGGCCGCCGCGCTCCTCCCGGACACCACCGCCGCGGGGACGAGGAGTCGTGCCGCGGCCCGAGCCCGCAGGCGGTGGTCGACGGTCAGGGAGGAGCAGGCGTAGACGTCGGGGAAGACCCGGCGCCAGGCGGAGCTGCGCAGCCGGCCACGGGTCAGCCGGCCCGAGGCGAGAGCGTCGGAGCCGCGGAACACCTTCCCCGTGAGGGCGGCCGGACGCGTGGGAGGGCGAGGCATCCGGGCACTCTGTCGCGCCGCGGGCGGGCACGAGCGGTTGTCCACAGGGCGGGCGGGGCGGTCCGCGCGATCGCGTAGCCACCCTCATGCGCCGGACGGTGGCTATGGCCAGGGTGGTGACCGCCGCGTGCCGCATGGGGGTCGGGGATCCCTCGCTCGGGCCGGTGACCGCCTGAGCAGGGCACCCGCCGACGTCGCCGCCGCCGGGGTGGGATCATCGGGGCATGCAGCCTTCCCGCCCCGGACGTCCCGACCCGCGCGCGCAGGCCCAGCAGGCTCAGCTGGCCGCCGCCATGTCCGGCGCCGTCGACCTCGCCGCCGTCAAGGCGCGCTCCGAGGCCGCCGCCCGCGCCCAGGCCGCGCCGCCGCCGAGCGCCGCCGTCCCCGCGGGCGCACCGGGCGCGGCCGTCATCGACGTCACCGAGGAGACCTTCCAGAGCGAGGTGCTCGACCGCTCGTTCCAGGTGCCCGTCGTGCTGGACCTGTGGGCCGAGTGGTGCGGGCCGTGCAAGCAGCTGTCCCCGGTCCTCGAGCGGCTGGCCGCGGAGGGCGGCGGCTCGTGGGTGCTGGCCAAGGTCGACGTCGACGCCAACCCGGCGCTCGCCCAGGGCCTGCGGGTCCAGGGCATCCCCGCCGTCAAGGCGGTGTGGCAGGGGCAGCTCGTCGCCGAGTTCACCGGGGCGATCCCCGAGGACCAGGCCCGGCAGTTCGTCGGCGAGCTCGTGCGCGCGACCACCGGCGGGGCCGTTCCCGCGGACGGCGCCGACGGCGTGGAGCAGGAGCAGGAGGCGGAGGACCCGCGGCTCGACGCCGCCGAGGCCGCGCTCGAGCAGGGTGACCTGGCCGGGGCCGAGGCCGCGTACCAGGCGATCCTGGACGTCGAGCCCGACCACCCGGTCGCCGGCCTCGCGCTGCGCCAGGTGCAGCTCTTCCAGCGCGCCGACGCAGCCGGGCCCGACGCGCTCGCGCTCGCCGACGCCGCTCCCGACGACGTCGCCGCGCAGACGCGGGCCGCGGACTTCCTGCTCGGCACCGGGGACGTCGAGGGTGCGTTCGCCCGGCTGGTCGACACCGTCCGGCGCACCGCCGGCGAGGACCGCGACGCCGCCCGCAAGCACCTCGTCGAGCTGTTCGCGGTCGTCGGCGACGAGGACCCGCGGGTGGCCGCCGCCCGCCGCCAGCTGATGATCGCCCTCTACTAGATCGCCGTCCTCACCGGAGCGTCGCCGTCCGCGCGACGGACAGCGCGGACGGCGACCACGGCGCAACGGTCGCGATCATGCCGCGGGCCCGCCGGTCAGGCCCCCACGTCGCAGGCCGCCGCGCCCTCCAGAAAGCCGGCGCGGAACAGGTCGACGAGCTCGAAGCCGGACAGGTCGACGTCGGGCAGCACCGCGGGGTCGCCGGCGCGGGTGAGCAGGAACTGCACGCTCTCGTCGACGTCACCGGGGGAGATCACGATGTCGGTCAGCGCGCCGTCGGCGACCGCGGCGGCGTACCAGCCGGTCAGGCAGATCGCCGACCGCGCGGCGTCCTCGCCGTCGACCGGGAGCCCCAGCTGGCCCCGGGCGGCGAGCGCGTAGGGCACGGAGACTGCGGTGAGCACCGCGAAGTCACCGATCTCCTCGTACAGCGGCAGCGCGAGGTCGCGCTCGTCGTAGCCGACCAGGCCCTCGTCGGGGCAGGCCACGAGGTCGAGCTCGTCGTCGGGCGCGCAGCCGGGCGGGCTGCCCGAGAAGGGCTCCAGGTCCGGCGGGTCGAACCGGCCGCCGAGCACCTCGTCGAACGCGCGGGTCCAGAACTCCGGCAGTGACGCCGCCACGAGCTGCTCGACCGTCGGGTAGGGCGCGTCGCCGCCCCGGGCGAGGTCGAGGTCGCTGGTGAACTCCGACTGGGTGAAGGGCCGGCCGGGGCCGAAGCCGTCGCGGCACGCCTCCGGGCCGGCGTCGAAGCCCTCCTGGAACGCCGAGACCCGGTCGAAGAACGACCCGTGGGCCTCCTCCTGCCCGGCCCCGGTGCCGACCGGGTCGCGCAGCTGCAGGTAGCCGCCGAGCACCTCGTCCAGCTCCGCCTCGCGGATCTGCGAGTGCGCCGCCTCGCCCGCCGCCACCCATGCCGTCCAGGCGCCGGCCAGGCAGTCGGCCTGGGTCTCGGTCGCGATCGACGTCCGCGGGTACCCGACCCGGGCCTGGAGCGCGTGGCCGTACTCGTGCGCCATCACCAGCGCCGGGAGGAAGCGGCCGGAGCCGTCGGCGAGGTCGGCCAGGAACGCGCGGTCCCAGCTGATCGCGTCCGAGTGCGCGACGCCCTCGGCCCGGCAGTAGAAGGCGTTGCCCTCGACGTCGCGGGGATCGGAGCCGCAGCCGACGCCGTCCGGGTACACGGAGGGGTCGACGTCGTCGGGGTCCACGCTGAAGAAGCCACCCGCCGGCGGCTCGAACGGGACGCCGAAGACGTCGGGCAGCTGCTCGGCCCAGAACGTGCCGAGGTCGGCGAGCGCGTTGGTGGCGATGCGGTCCACCGGGCCGCCGTCGGTGCCGACGACGGTGACCTCCCCGTCGGGGGCGTCCGGCGGAGGCGTGTCGGCCGACCGGGGCGCGCCGCCGACGGTGACGACGCACCCGGACAGGAGCACGCCGCCCAGCACGGCGGCGAGCAGGCCCCGGAAACGGCGACGTCCCACCGCCGCGGGGTGCCCGCGGCGGTGGGACGGCAACCGTGCGTCGTGCCGGCTAGGCCTGGACGTCGCAGACGTCGGCGCCCGGACCCTGGAGGAAGCCGGCCCGGAAGGCGCCGACCAGTTCGAAGCCCGTGGCGGACACGTTGGGCAGCACGCTCTCCGTCTGGCCGTAGGTGAGCAGGAACGTGATCGCCTCGTCGACGTCGCCGGGGCTCAGGGTGGCGCCGTTCTCGCTCTCCTCGAAGTCACCGTTGAAGAACGACGCGGTGTAGGCGCCGGCCAGGCAGACGGTCGCGGTGGTGTCGTCGGCCGACCGGCCCAGGTGCGCGCGCACGGCCTGCGCGAAGGGCAAGGCGTAGGCGGTCGCGACGGCGAAGTCGCCGATCTCGTTGTAGGCCCCCTCGAGCAGGTCCTCGGCGACGTAGATCGTGTTGTCGTCCTCGCACCAGCCCAGGGCTCGCTCCTCCTCGCCCATCACGCCGCAGTCGGGGGTGGAGCCGTCGAAGCTGAGCGTGGGCGCCTCGAAGCCGTCCACCCACGAGTCGAAGTAGACCGGCAGGGTGCCGTCGATGATGGCGGGGACGTCCTCGATGGGTGCGTTGCCCTCGTTCTCCTCGTCGATCTGACCCTGCTCGTCGGATCCGAACTCGTCGACGGTGAAGACCCGGGCGCCCTCCGCGTAGTTGTCGCGGCAGGCGGCGATGCCGGCGTCGTAGCCCTCGTAGAAGGCCGACGCGCGGTCGAAACCGGAGCCGTGCGCACCCTGGACGTTGACGTCGGTCAGGCCGACGGGGTCTCGGAGCTCGATGAAGCCGGTGAGCACCGGGTCGAGGTCGGCGACCCGCACGGTGGTGTGCTCGGCGTTGCCGTCGGCCACCCACCGGGTGAAGGCGCCGGCGAAGCAGTCGGCCTGCGTCTCGTTGTAGATGGTGACGTCGCTGAAGCCGGCGCGGCCCGCGGGCTCGTCGATCGGCCCCTGCACCAGGTGCCCGAACTCGTGCGCCATGATCGCCGGGTTGATGTAGGCGCCGAACTGCTCCATCTGCGTGAGGATGAACGCGCGGTCGTAGGCGACGATGTCGCAGCCCCGGTGGTAGAAGGCGTTCATCTCCACCTCGGCCGGATCGATCGGGTACTCGTCGCACCCGAGTCCGGTGTCGGACGGGTAGAGGCTGTAGTCGATGTCGTCGACGTCGACCGACGAGGTGGGCCCCTGCAGGGGGAGGAAGTCCTCGCCGTAGTACTCCGGGAACGCCTCCGCCCAGAAGGTGTTGAGGTCGGCGAACGCGTTCCGGGCGAGCCGGTCGACGTCGTTGTCGGCGGCACCGACGATCGGGAACTCCTCGGCGCTCACGTCGGTGGCCGGGGGGTTCGCCGAGCCGGCGACGCTGGTGGTACAGCCGGTGAGCAGCGTGCTGCCCACCGCTGCCGCGACGAGCGCGCGGCGCGAGACCTGCCTCATGGACCGTTGTTCCTCGTCTGCTGGGGGGCGCCACCGGTTCCGGCGGCCGTTCGAGAGCCGGCACATGATGCCCGGTCTCCGTCCGTCGTGGTGCCGAATCGCGCGCGCGTCGTCCGAGCGGAGGACGAGGTGTCGCCCGGGCGGTGCCCCCTACTCGTGCAGCAGCCAGACGGTGCCCAGCGGCGGAGCGGACAGGGTCGCCGAGAACGGCTGGCCGTGCCAGGGCTGCTCCTCGGCCACCACGACCCCGGCGTTGCCGACCCCCGAGCCGCCGTATCCCTCGGCGTCGCTGTTGAACACCTCGCGCCAGGTGCCCCCGCGGGGGAGCCCGATCCGGTAGCCGTGGTGCGGCTCGCCGGCGAAGTTGGCGACGACGGCCAGCGCCTGCCCCAGCTCGGGCGCGCCGGCGCCGTCGTCCGGGCTCGACGCCTGCCGGGGCTTGCCGAAGCGGAGGAAGCTGAGCACGTTGCCCGGCGCGTCGTTGGCGTCGATCCACTGGAAGCCGGCCGGGTCCACGTCCAGCGACCACAGCGCCTCGAGCTCCCGGTAGCGGGCGTTGAGGTCGGTCACCAGTTGCAGGATCCCGCGGTGCGCCGGGTCGTCGAGGTGCCACCAGTCCAGCGACCGGCTCTCGGCCCACTCGGAGTCCTGCCCGAACTCCGACCCCATGAACAGCAGCTGCTTGCCCGGGTGGGACCACATGAAGGCCAGGTAGCCGCGCAGGTTGGCCAGCTGCTGCCAGCGGTCACCGGGCATCTTCCGCAGCAGCGAGCCCTTGCCGTACACGACCTCGTCGTGGCTGATGGGCAGCAGGTAGTTCTCCGAGTAGGCGTAGACCATCGAGAACGTCATCTGGCCGTGGTGGTAGCTGCGGTGCACCGGCTGCTTGCTCATGTACTCGAGCGAGTCGTGCATCCAGCCCATGTTCCACTTGAACCCGAAGCCCAGACCGCCCAGGTAGGTGGGGCGGGTGACGCCCGGCCAGGCGGTCGACTCCTCCGCGATCGTGACCACACCCGGCACCTCGCGGTAGACGGTGGCGTTCATCTCCTGCAGGAACGCCACGGCCTCGAGGTTCTCGCGCCCGCCGTGCACGTTCGGCGCCCACTGGCCCTCTTCGCGGGAGTAGTCCAGGTAGAGCATCGAGGCGACGGCGTCCACGCGGATGCCGTCGACGTGGAACTCCTTGCACCAGAACAGGGCGTTGGCCACGAGGAAGTTGCGCACCTCGGCCCGGCCGAAGTCGAACACGTAGGTGCCCCAGTCGGGCTGCTCCCCGCGGCGGGGGTCGGCGTGCTCGTACAGCGGCGTGCCGTCGAAGCGGGCCAGCGCCCAGGCGTCCTTGGGGAAGTGCGCCGGCACCCAGTCGACGATGACCCCGATGCCGGCCTGGTGCGCCCGGTCGACCAGGTAGCGGAAGTCGTCGGGACCGCCGAAGCGCGAGGTGGGCGCGTAGTAGCTGGTCACCTGGTAGCCCCAGGAGCCGCCGAAGGGGTGCTCGGCGACCGGCATGCACTCGATGTGGGTGAAGCCGGCGGCGGAGACGTAGTCGATCAGCTCGTCGGCGAGCCGGCGGTAGGACAGGCCCTGCCGCCAGGAGCCGAGGTGCACCTCGTAGACGCTCATCGGCCGCTCGTGCCAGTTGCCGGCCGCGCGGTCGGTCAGCCACTCCTCGTCGTCCCACTCGTGGGTGGACTCGGCGACGACCGAGGCGTTCAGCGGCGGCACCTCCGTGGCGAAGGCGAGCGGGTCGGACTTCTCCCGCCAGCTGCCGTCGGCCCCGAGGACGTGGTAGCGGTACCGGGTGCCCACCTGCACGCCCGGGACGAAGATCTCCCAGACGCCGGAGGAGCCCAGCGAGCGCATCGGGTAGGCGCGCGCCTCCCAGTAGTCGAAGTCGCCGGTCACCTTGACGCCGCGGGCGTTGGGCGCCCACACCGCGAAGGAGACGCCCTCGACGCGGCCGCGGGGGGTGTCATAGCGGCGGACGTGCGCCCCGAGGACCTCCCAGAGCCGCTCGTGCCGGCCCTCGCGGAGCAGGTGCTGGTCCAGCTCGCCGACCGTCGGCAGCCACCGGTAGGGGTCGTCGACGGTGAAGGCGGCGGTCCCGCCGGCGCCGTCGGGGTAGGCGACCTCGATCCGGTAGTCACCGGGCTGGGAGGGCAGCAGCGCCTCGTGGATGCCGCCGCCGTGCAGCTGGCGGGCCTCGTAGCGGCTGCCGTCCTCGTCGACGACGGCGACGGAGACCGCGTCGGGCCGCAGCGTGCGGACGGCCCACCCGTCGCCGGCGCGGTGGGCGCCGAGCACGGCGTGCGGGTCGTGCGACCAGCCCTCGACGACGGCGCGCAGGTCGTCGCCGGAGACCTCGCGACCGAGGTCGGCGGCCGCCGCGACGGCGCCGGCCGCGATGACGTCCTCCGCGGGCGGGACCGTGGCCGGCACCTCGGGCGCGGGGGCTTCGGCGGGCGCCTGTGGCGTGCCGGGCGTGGCCGGGTCGGGGTCGGGGGACACCGGCCGGCCGGCGGGAGCCCCGGACGGCGAGCCGGGCTCGGCGATCGGCGCGGGGGCGACCACCGGGGCGGCGGTGCCACCCAGATCGGCCACGGCGTCGGTCTGGGGCTCGTGGATGGCCGCCGGTGAGCCGGAGGCGGCCTTCGTTCGCGGCGCCCGCCTGGCCGGGGCCTTCTTCGCGGGGGCGGCCGCGCCGCCGGTGCCCGGGGCGTTCTGCGCCGAGACGTCCGCCGGGTCGACCGCGGGCTCGACCTCGACGACCGCGCCCTGCGCCGCCACGGCCTTCTTCGCGGCCTTGCGCGGTGCGCGCTTCGCCGGGGCGCCGTCCTCGCCCCCGGGTGCCGCCGCCCGCTTCGCCGCGGGTGCCTTCTTCGCGGCGGGGGCCTTCTTCGCCGCCGCGCGCTTGCGGGTCGGGGCCGCGTTGACGACCGGCTCGTGCTCCGCAGCCCGGGCCTCCTCGGCCATCTGGTCCACCGCTCGCTGGAGGTCCTCCCGGGTGGCCGGGGCCTCGGCGGAGTCGGGGATGTTCGGGTCGGCGCCGGGGGTGTCGCTGGGGGAGGTCATCGCGTCGTCCTCTTCGTTTCCGTGGGGCGTCGGGCTGCGGTCCGGCGGATCAGCCGGCCGCGGCGAGCCGGGAGAGCGACTGCAGCGGGATCATCAGCCAGTGCGGGCGGTTGCGCGCCTCGTAGAGGCACTCGTAGACGGCCTTGTCGGCCTCGAAGGCGCGCAGGACGGGGGAGTCGGCGCACGGATCGAGCGCGCCGGCGGCGGAGTAGCCGGCGCAGAAGGCGCTGCGGTTGCGCTCGGCCCACTCGTGCGCCCGGTAGGCGCGCTGGGTGTCCTCGGGCTGCTCGACCAGCATGTGCCGGGCGGCGTAGTCGAAGCTGCGGAGCATGCCCGCGACGTCGCGCATCGGGCTGTCCAGCTGCCGCCGGGCGGCCAGCGGCCGGGCCGGCTCGCCCTCGAAGTCGAGGATGATCCACCCGGTGGCGGTGCGCAGCACCTGGCCGAGGTGCAGGTCGCCGTGCACCCGCTGGCGGTGCACCGGCTCGTCGCTGTCGGCCAGCCGGGCGTAGAGCCGGCGCAGGCCCTCGGCGTGCTCCTCCAGTTGCGGCACCGCCGGCAGCGCCGCCTCCAGCCGGCCGGTCATCTCCTGGGCCGCGGCGGCGAACCACGCGCGGTCGGCGGGCTCGGTCGGCAGCACCCGCGCGAGGTCGGTGTGCACCGAGGCCGTCGCCGCGCCCAGCCGCTCGCTGTCGGCGGCGAAGTCGCCGCCGACCTCGTCGGCGTGCAGGTCGCCCTCGGCGTACAGGTCGCGCACGCTCGCGGTGGCCAGCCGCCAGCCGTCGCTGGCGTTGGGGACGAACGTCTGCAGCATCGCCACGGTGGCCGGGTCGTGCGACGGGTCGCGGTCGAGGATCTCGATGTGCCCGAGCAGCGGCGCGATGTGCACGTTGCCGGTCTCCCGCAGCGCGGCGTGGATCTCCACGTCGGGGTTCAGCCCGGGCTCCAGCCGGCGGAACAGCTTGAAGATCGCCTCCTGGCCGTAGACCAGCGAGGTGTTGCTCTGCTCGGTGGAGACGATGTCGCCGGGCACCCCCTCGGGGATGGGCGCGACCCCGGCCGGGTGGAAGTGCATGGGCCCGACGGTGTCGGCCGCGATCAGGTGCTCCAGCCACGGCGGGGTGGCGTCGCGGTCCCGCATCGCGTCGTAGGCGTAGTTCTCCCGGTCACCGCCGGACACCGCACCGACGAACGCCGAGGAGAGCTCCTCCACGACGTGGTCGCGCCAGGACAGCGGCACGAGGTAGGTGTCGCCGCCGCCGTCGGCGTAGGTGATGTGCACGCGGTGCACCGAGAGCACCGGCCCGGAGCGGTCGAGGAAGAAGCCCTCCTCCTCGACGGCGGCCCACTCCCGGCCCTTGCCCCCGAACCACCGCTGGTGCGGCATCCACTCCCGCAGGATGTCGGCGAGTGCGCTCATCGCTCCCCTCCAGGGGTCGACTCGTCGTCGGTGGGGCCGACCACGCCGGCGGCGAGCAGGGAGTCGGCGACCGCGCTGCTCGCGGCGGCCTCCTGCTCCTCGGTCACCGGCTCGACCGGCTCGGCGGCCGGCTTGGCGAGCTCGAACCAGTAGAAGCCGTGCCCGGCCAGGGTGAGCATGTAGGGCAGGACGCCGATCTGCGGGAACTCGACCCGGCCGGTGAGCTCGATCGGGGTGTAGCCCTCGAACCGGCGGAGGTCCAGCTCCACCGGCTGCGGGAACCGGGAGAGGTTGTTGACGCAGAGCACGACGTCGTCGCCGAACTCGCGCACGAACGACAGCACCGTGGGGTTGCGCGAGCCGATCTCGGCGAAGCTGCCCAGCCCGAAGGTCGGGTGCTGGCCGCGGACCCGGAGCATCTCCCGGATCCAGTGCAGCAGCGAGGTCGTGTTGCGCAGTTGGGACTCGACGTTGGTGACCTGGTAGCCGTAGACCGGGTCCTGGTTGAGGGGCAGGTACATCCGCTGCGGGTCGGCGGTGGAGAACCCGCCGTTGCGGTCCGGCGTCCACTGCATCGGCGTCCGGACGCCGTCGCGGTCGCCCAGCCAGATGTTGTCGCCCATCCCGATCTCGTCGCCGTAGTAGAGGACGGGGGACCCGGGGAGGCTCAGCAGCAGGGCGTTGAACAGCTCGAGGGTGTCGATGTCGTTGTCCAGCAGCGGCGCCAGCCGGCGGCGGATGCCGATGTTGGCCTTCATGCGCGGGTCCTTCGCGTACTCACCCCACATGTAGTCCCGCTCCTCGTCGGTGACCATCTCGAGGGTCAGCTCGTCGTGGTTGCGGAGGAAGACGCCCCACTGGCAGTTGTCAGGGATGTCCGGCGTCTGGGCCATGATCTCCGAGATCGGGAAGCGCTGCTCGCGGCGGACGGCCATGAACAACCGCGGCATCACCGGGAAGTGGAAGGCCATCTGGCACTCGTCGCCGTCCTCGCCGAAGTACTCGACGACGTCGGCCGGCCACTGGTTGGCCTCGCACAGCAGGACCCGGTCGGGGTAGCCGGCGTCGACGAACTTGCGGACCTCCTTGAGCAGCTCGTGGGTCTTCGGCAGGTTCTCGCAGTTGGTCCCCTCCTCCTCGAAGAGGTAGGGCACCGCGTCGAGCCGGAAGCCGTCGATGCCGAGCTCCAGCCAGAACTTCAGCGCGTCGAGGATCGCCTCGACGACCTTCGGGTTCTCGAAGTTCAGGTCGGGCTGGTGGGAGAAGAACCGGTGCCAGAAGTACTGCCTGCGCACCGGGTCGAACGTCCAGTTCGAGGACTCGGTGTCGACGAAGATGATCCGCGCCTCGGGGTAGCCGCTGTCGTCGTCGGCCCACACGTAGAAGTCCCCGTAGGGCCCCTCGGGGTCGCTGCGGCTGGCCTGGAACCACGGGTGCTGGTCCGAGGTGTGGTTCATGACGAAGTCGATGATCACGCGCATGCCGCGGGAGTGGGCGGCGCCGAGGAACTCCTTGAAGTCCTCGATGTCGCCGAACTCCGGGAGCACCGCGGTGTAGTCGCTGACGTCGTACCCGCCGTCGCGCAGCGGCGAGGCGAAGAACGGCGGCAGCCACAGGCAGTCGACGCCGAGCCACTGCAGGTAGTCCAGCTTGTCGATCATGCCGCGCAGGTCGCCCACGCCGTCGGCGTTGGAGTCGGCGAAGCCGCGCACGAGGACCTCGTAGAAGACCGCGCGCTTGTACCACTCCGGATCGCTGCCGGGCGGCGGCAGCGCGGAGCGGCGGGGGCTGTCGGGAACGGGAACGGTCATCGAAAGGTGTCGCCCCTCGGTAGTGCCGTGCGGGTGGAGTGGGGAGTGAGTGGGCGGGCCGACGATCAGGGCACCGGCGGTGGCCAGGTCACCGGTCGTGGGAACGACAGCGAGAAGACGTGGGCCGGCTCGTGGTAGGGATCGAGCTCGACGTAGTTGAACTGGCCCCAGTCGTAGGTGGCGCCCGACAGCTCGTCGCGCACGGTGAACCGCTCGTGCCAGTCCAGCCCGAATGCGGCGAGGTCCAGTGCCGTCGTGCCGATCTGCCGGTTGTGGCTCTCCAGCGTGACCACGACCAGGACGGCGTCCTGCGAGCCGGGGTCGGTCTTGGAGAAGCAGAGCAGGTTGGGGTTGTCGATCGGGTGGAACCGCAGCGTGCGCAACTGCTGGAGCGCCGGGTGCGCGCGGCGGATCTCGTTGAGCCGGGTCAGGTAGGGCACCAGGCTGCGCCCCGAGGCCTCGGCGGCGGCGAAGTCGCGCGGGCGCAGCTGGAACTTCTCGGTGTCCAGGTACTCCTCGCTGCCCGGCCGGACGGCGACGTGCTCGAACAGCTCGTACCCGGAGTAGACGCCCCAGGTCGGGCTCATCATCGACGCGAGCACCGCTCGGATCCTGAACATCGGCGGGCCGCCGAACTGCAGCGACGCGTGCAGGATGTCCGGGGTGTTCACGAAGAAGTTGGGCCGCATGTAGTGCGCCGTCGAGGCCAGCGCGCGGCCGTACTCCTCGAGCTCGCCGCGCTCGGTCCGCCAGGTGAAGTACGTGTAGCTCTGCGTGTACCCGACGCGGGCGAGCTGGTGCATCATCGCCGGCCGGGTGAAGGCCTCGGCGAGGAAGAGCACGTCCGGGTGGCTGCGCTTGACGTCCCAGATCAGCCAGTGCCAGAAGTTCAGCGGCTTGGTGTGCGGGTTGTCGACGCGGAAGATCTTCACCCCGGCGTCGATCCACACCTGGAGCACCCGGCGGCACTCGGCGTAGATGCCCTCGGGGTCGTTGTCGAAGTTGACCGGGTAGATGTCCTGGTACTTCTTCGGCGGGTTCTCCGCGTAGGCGATCGTCCCGTCCGGCCGGGTGGTGAACCACTCCGGGTGACTGGCGACCCAGGGGTGGTCGGGCGCGGCCTGCAGCGCAAAGTCCAGCGCCACCTCCATGCCCAGCTCGCGCGTGCGGTCCACGAAGGCGCGGAAGTCCTCCATCGTGCCCAGCTGCGGATGCACGGCGTCGTGGCCGCCGTCGGCCGAGCCGATGGCCCACGGCGAGCCGACGTCGTCCGGCTCGGGGGTCAGCGTGTTGTTGCGGCCCTTGCGGTTGACCGTGCCGATCGGGTGGATCGGGGGCAGGTAGACGACGTCGAAGCCCATCTCGGCGACGGCGGGCAGCCGGTCGGCGGCGGTGGTGAACGTGCCGTGGGTCGCGACGCCGCCCACGACCGGCCCCGTCGACCGGGGGAAGAACTCGTACCAGGAGCCGTAGAGCGCCCGCGGCCGGTCGACCCACACCTCGTGGTCGGCCGTGCTGGTGACCAGCTCGCGGACGGGGTGGTCGTGCAGGTAGTCCTGGACGACGGGGGCCAGCGCCGGGGCCACCCGCTCCGGCAGCCCGCGGCCGGCGTCGCGCAGGGCGACCACCGCGTCGGTCAGCCGGTCCCGCCACCCGGCATCGGCCCCGGCCGCGACCTGCTCGATCAGCCGGGCGCCCTCCTCGAGGTCGTTGGCCAGCTCCTCGGGGCCCTGCCCGGCCTCGATCTTCACCTCGACGGCGTGGTGCCAGGTGGCCAGCGGGTCGCTCCACGCCTCGATGCGGAAGGTCCAGCGGCCCTCCCGGTCGGGCACGACCGAGGCCAGCCAGCGGTCGGGTTCCTGGCTGTAGGGCGCCATGCGGGTCAGCGGGCCGGGGTTGCCGTCGGGGTCGACCACGACGACGTCCGCGGCGACGGCGTCGTGACCCTCGCGGAACACGGTCGCGGTGATCGGCACATGCTCGCCGACCACGGCGCGGGCCGAGAAGGACCCGCAGGACACGACGGGGGCGACATCGGTGATGCCGAGACGGAGGTCAGCGCGGCCAGTCATCGCGATCACGCTAGCGAGATCGCGCAGGTCGGGCACGTCGGAGCGGGGAGGCCCACCCGCCCGGGGTGGTCGGTGGGGGTCCGTGCTACGGCCCGCGCCGACCTCCCGACGTCGATAGGGTCGCGACGTGCGTGCTCTCCGTCGATTCACGGTCCGGGCATCGCTCCCCGAGGAGCTGATGCCGCTCGCCCAACTCGTCATGAACCTCCGGTGGTCCTGGCACCCGGACACGCGGGACCTCTTCGAGGCCCTCGACCCCGACCTCTGGCGGACCTGCGGGGGTGACCCGGTCAAGGTGCTCGGCGAGGTGTCGGCGGCGCGGCTGGCGACACTGGCCAAGGACCGCCGCTTCGTCCGCCGGCTGTCCGACGTCGTCGAGGATCTCGACGAGTACCTGACGGCCCCGCACTGGTACCAGTCGCTGGGAGCCGAGGCGCCCGCGTCGATCGCCTACTTCAGCGCGGAGTTCGGCATCACCGAGGTGCTGCCGCAGTACTCCGGTGGCCTCGGCATCCTCGCCGGCGACCACCTCAAGGCCGCCTCCGACCTCGGGGTCCCGCTGATCGGGCTGGGGCTGCTCTACCGGGCCGGCTACTTCGAGCAGGGCCTGTCGGCCGACGGCTGGCAGCTCGAGCACTACCCCGCACTGGACCCGCACGGCCTCCCGGTGAAGCTGCTGCGCCAGCCCGACGGGTCCGCCGTCGTCGTCTCGGTGCCGCTGCCCGAGGGCCGCACGCTGCACGCGCACGTGTGGCGGGCGCAGGTCGGCCGCGTCTCGCTGCTGCTGCTCGACAGCGACATCGAGGAGAACGCGCCGACCGAGCGCGGCGTCACCGACCGGCTCTACGGCGGCGACGAGGACCACCGGCTGCGCCAGGAGATGCTGCTGGGCATCGGCGGCGTCCGGGCGCTGCGGGCCTACTGCCAGCTCACCGGCACCCCCGCGCCCGAGGTCTTCCACGCCAACGAGGGGCACGCCGGGTTCCAGGGGGTCGAGCGGATCCGGGAGCTCACCGAGTCGCACGGGCTGTCGTTCGGCGAGGCCCTGCAGGCCGTGCGCGCCGGCACGGTGTTCACCACCCACACCCCCGTCCCGGCCGGCATCGACCGCTTCCCCCGGGCCCTCATCGAGCGATACTTCGCCGGCTTCGGCGTGCCGCTGGAGCACCTCATCCCGCTCGGGGCCGAGGACGACCCGGCGAAGTTCAACATGGCGCACATGGGCCTGCGGCTGGGGCAGCGGGCCAACGGCGTCAGCCGGCTGCACGGCGAGGTCAGCCGGGGCATGTTCAGCGACCTGTGGCCCGGCTTCGACGAGGCCGACGTGCCGATCGGCTCGATCACCAACGGCGTGCACGCCCCGACGTGGACCGCCCGCGAGCTGGTCGACCTGGGCACCCAGAGCTCCAGCCTGGGCGACCCGAACGAGCGCGAGGAGACCACCTCCTTCGACGGCGTGGACCGGATCAGCGCCGGGGAGCTGTGGAGCATCCGGCGGATGCTGCGCGGCCGGCTGGTCGAGGAGGTCCGGCGCCGGCTGCGGGAGACCGCGCTCTCCCGGGGCGCCACCGAGGCGGAGGTCGGCTGGACAGACGCCGCGTTCGACCCCGACGTCCTCACCATCGGGTTCGCCCGGCGGGTGCCCAGCTACAAGCGCCTCACGCTCATGCTGCGCGACCCGGAGCGGCTCAAGGCCCTGCTCCTGGACGCCGACCGCCCGGTGCAGCTCGTGATCGCCGGCAAGAGCCACCCGGCCGACGACGGAGGCAAGCAGCTGATCCAGCAGATGGTGAAGTTCGCCGACGACCCCGCCGTCCGGCACCGGATCGCGTTCCTGCCCGGCTACGACATCGGCATGGCCCGGTACCTGTACTGGGGGTGCGACGTCTGGCTGAACAACCCGCTGCGGCCGCTGGAGGCATGCGGCACCTCGGGCATGAAGGCGGCGCTCAACGGTGGCCTCAACCTGTCCATCCGCGACGGGTGGTGGGACGAGTGGTTCGACGGCCAGAACGGCTGGGCGATCCCGACCGCCGACGGCGTGGCCGACCCCGACCGCCGGGACGAGGTCGAGGCGCGGGCGATCTACGAGCTGCTGGGCAGCCAGGTGATCCCGCGGTTCTACGAGACCGACCGCGACGGCATCCCCAGCCGCTGGGTGGAGATGGTCCGGCACACGCTGCGCGAGACCGGCCCCAAGGTGCTGGCCACCCGCATGGTCCGCGACTACGTGCAGCGGCTCTACGTGCCGGCCGCGGGCTCCGCCCGCGTCATGGCGGACGGGGGCTACGCACCGGCCCGCGAGGAGTCCGCGTGGCGGGCCCGGGTGCACGAGCGCTGGGGCGCGATCCGGGTCGCGCACGTCGAGGCCACCGGCGCGGGGGACACCCCGGAGATCGGCACGACGCTCGCGCTGCGGGCGGAGGTGGAGCTGCCGGGTCTGGCGCCGGCCGACGTCCAGGTGCAGGCCGCCTACGGACGGGTGGACGACGCCGACGGCCTGCACGACGTCACGACCGTGCCGATGACCCTCGAGCACGCCGACGGGTCCCGGCACTGGTTCACCGCGACCGTCCCGCTGGAGCGGACCGGCGCCTTCGGCTACACCGTCCGGGTGCTGCCGGACTCCGCGCACCTGGCGGACCCGGCCGAGCTCGGGCTGGTCACCTCGGCCTGAGGAGGGGCCGCCGGGCCGCGACGCGGGCCACATCAGCCTCGCCGGTCGCACCACTCCCGCCAGGGACGGGTGCGACCGGCGTGGCGGGGCGGTGGGACCGCCCAGTTCCGTCGCCGGTCACTAGGCTGACGGCCATGCCCGACCGCTGTGAAGTCCTGCCCGGAGACTCCGTCGTCGCTCGTCGCGGCGGCGGTCTGCTGTGGGTGGACGCTCCCGGTGCCCCCGCTCTGGCGGCGGCCCTGCACGCCTGCCTCGGGATCTCCGGCCCCGGTGCCGACCGGGTGCTGAGCGCCGTGGCCGGCCAGGTCGCCGCCCTCGGCGGGAGTTCGGCGTCGTTCGCCCTCGTCCTCGCCGACACGAGCTCGGGTACCGGCGTGGCGCTGTGGTCCGGCAAGGCCCAGCCCACGGTCGACGGCGTTCCGCTCGCCGGGCACCACGTCGACGGCGGCTGCTCGCTCGCCGCCGGCTTCCCGCTCGGCTCCGGCCTCTACGTCGGCCCCGGCCAGCCGGTGCCCGCGATGCCGCCGGGCGTCGCCTACGACCTCGTCGAGGGCACCGTCCCGGGCAGCGGCGCGACGCTGCACGTGACCGCGGCCGCCCCCGCCTCCGCCGTCGTCGCCCCCAGCGCCCCGCAGCCCTCGGCGTACTCCGCGCCCTCCGACGCCGGCTTCGGCGCCCCGAGCGGCGGCTACGCCGCGGCCGGCGCCGCGCAGAGCCCGGCGGCCGACGGCGGCGAGGCGACCGCCTTCTGGAAGCCGGACCTCCCCGCGGCGCCGATCCTGCGCTTCGACGACGGGCTGGTCGTGACCGTGGACGAGGACCTCGTCCTCGGCCGCCGTCCCGACGGGCACGAGCTCGTCGCGGCCGGCACGGCGCGGCCGGTGCCGATCGCCGACACCCAGAACGTGCTCTCCTCGGCGCACGCCGCCATCCAGCGGCAGGGCCGCGAGGTCTCGCTGGTCGACCTGGGGTCGCTCAACGGCACCCACGTCGCCGGCCCCGAGGCCACGGAGTGGACGCAGCTGGAGCCCGGCGTGGCCCACCCGCTCTCCGACGGCGACCGCCTCCTGCTGGGCTGGACGGTCATCACCTTCGAGCAGCCGCAGGACTGAGCGCACCGCTGTACCCCGATGGCCCGGAACCCGAGCGGTTCCGGGCCATCGGCGTTCGACGGTGCAGGATCGGCGCATGCACCTGGAGGCACCCGCCCACGACTTCGCGCTGAGCTCACCCGGCTACCTCCCGGTCGCGGCCCGGGCCTGGACGAGCCGCTGCGGAGGCCCCGGCGGTGACCCGGGTGCAGGCGTGGCCCGTCGCGGGGCGCAGGCGCGTGGGTGGCGGTGAGGGCGGTCAGGGCCGGCGGAGGACGCGCAGCAGCCAGACGGTGCGGGAGGGCAGCTCGATCGGGCCCGGGGCGACCACCGTGGGCTGCGGCGGCTCCCCCGTCGGGTACTCGGTCGAGACGACGAACTCGTAGCCGTCGCTCCACGGGGCGCCCGGCAGCTGCACCTGGACGGGGTCGGACCCCGCGTTGAGCCAGACCAGGTAGGACTCGTCGTGCACCGGCCGCCCGCGCTCGTCCCGGTGCCGGATGCCGCGGCCGTCGAGGTACATCCCGATCGTCTGCAGGCCGGTGTCGAACCAGTCGGCCGTGGTCAGCTGACCGCCGTCCGGGGCGAACCAGGCGAGGTCGCGGGTGCCGCCGGTGCCGGGGATCTCGTGCCCCTCGAAGAACGCCACCTGGCGCAGCACCGGCGAGGACCGCCGGATCGCCACCAGCCGGGACACGAAGGCCAGCAGGTCCGCGTCGACGCCGGACCAGTCGATCCAGGAGATCTCGTTGTCCTGGCAGTAGGCGTTGTTGTTGCCCTGCTGGGTGCGGCCGAGCTCGTCGCCGGCGGTCAGCATGGGCACGCCGGTCGACAGCAGCAGCGTGCTCAGCAGGTTGCGCACCTGCCGGCCGCGCAGCTCGGTGATCGCGGGGTCGTCGGTGGGGCCCTCCACGCCGCAGTTCCAGTTCCGGTTGTGGCTCTCGCCGTCCCGGTTGTCCTCGCCGTTGGCCTCGTTGCGCTTGTGCTCGTAGGTGACCAGGTCGCGCATGGGGAAGCCGTCGTGGGCGGTGACGAAGTTGACGCTGGCGAACGGGCGGCGGCCGTCGGAGCGGTACAGGTCCGAGGACCCGGTCAGCCGGTAGGCCAGGTCGCGGACGCCGACGTGCGCGCCGGACCACACGTCGCGGACGGTGTCGCGGTACAGCCCGTTCCACTCGGTCCACAGCGGCGGGAAGTTGCCGACCTGGTAGCCGCCCTCGCCGACGTCCCACGGCTCGGCGATCAGCTTGACCCGGCTGACCACCGGGTCCTGGTGGATGACGTCGAAGAACGCGGACAACCGGTCGACGTCGTGCATCGACCGGGCCAGCGCCGCCGCGAGGTCGAAGCGGAACCCGTCCACGTGCATCTCGGTGACCCAGTACCGCAGCGAGTCCATCAGCAGGGCGAGCACCTGCGGCCGCCGGACGTCGAGGGTGTTCCCGCAGCCGGTGTAGTCGGTGTAGCGGGCGGGGTTCGCGCCGTCGAGCCGGTAGTACCCGCGGTTGTCGATGCCCTTGAACGACAGGGTCGGGCCGGCGTGGTCGCCCTCGGCCGTGTGGTTGTAGACGACGTCCAGGACCACCTCGATGCCGGCCGCGTGCAGCGCCTTGACCATCGCCTTGAACTCGGTCACCTGGCCGCCCGCGGAGCCCGACGAGCTGTACGCGGCGTGCGGGGCGAAGTAGCCCAGCGTGTTGTACCCCCAGTAGTTCGTCAGTCCTCGGCGGAGCAGGTGCGGCTCGCTGACGAAGTGGTGCACCGGCAGCAGCTCGACCGTGGTCACGCCGAGCGACTTCAGGTGCGCGATGAACGCCGGGGAGGCGAGCCCCGCGTAGGTGCCGCGCAGCGCCGGGGGGACGTCGGGGTGGCTCATCGTGGCGCCGCGCACGTGCACCTCGTAGATGACCGTGTCCGACCACGGGATGCCCGGGCCCCGGTCGCCGTCCCACGGGAATGGGTCGTGCACCACCACGCCGCGGGGCACGTGCGGCGCCGAGTCGGAGGGGTCGGCGACGCCGGAGTCCACCGCGTCGACGGGGTGGCCGAACAGCGACGGGTGCAGCGTCAGCTCGCCGTCCACCGCCTGGGCGTAGGGGTCCAGCAGCAGCTTGGCCGGGTTGTAGCGCAGCCCCGAGCCGGGGTCGTAGCCGCCGTGCACCCGGTAGCCGTAGCGCTGGCCCGGGCCCACCCCGCCGACCCGGGCGTGCCAGACCTGGTGGGTCGACTCCTGCAACCGGTGGCGGTGCTCGGTGCCGTCGGGGTCGAACAGGCACAGGTCGACCGCCTGCGCCCCGGCCGACCAGAGCGCGAAGTTCGTGCCGTTGCCGTCCCAGTGCGCCCCCAGCGGCGCGGGGGAGCCCGGCCAGACCTCGAGGTCGTCCCCTGCGGCGCGCCGTCCGTTGAGCTGCATCGCCCGATCCTGCCAACCCCGCCTCCTGCGCGGGTTGGTTGGATGGGGTCGTGTCGAGCTCCGGAGGACCGAGTGCCGCCCCGTCCGAGGCCGCCGAGCCCGTCGTCGAACTCCGCGGCGTCGACGTCGTCCGGGGCGAGACCCACCTGCTGCGCGGGGTGGACTGGAGCGTCCGGGCCGACGAGCGGTGGGTGCTGCTCGGCCCCAACGGCGCCGGGAAGACGACGCTGCTGCAGCTGGCCTCGGCCCACATGCACCCCACCCGCGGCGAGGTGCGCCTGCTCGGCGAGACGCTGGGCGCGGTCGACGTCTTCGAACTGCGCCCGCGCATCGGGCTGACCAGCGCCGCGCTGGCCCAGCGGATCGGGCCCGGGGAGCGCACGGGCGACGTCGTCGTGTCCGCCGGCTACGCCGTCGTGGGTCGCTGGCGCGAGCGCTACGACATCGGCGACCTGACCCGCGCCGCGATGCTGATGCGGCAGTGGGGCGTGGAGGGCTTCGCGAACCGCCCGTTCGGCACGCTCAGCGAGGGGGAGCGCAAGCGGGTGCAGATCGCCCGGGCGCTCATGCCCGACCCCGAGCTGCTGCTGCTCGACGAGCCCGGCGCCGGGCTGGACCTCACCGGCCGGGAGGACCTCGTCGCGCGGCTGTCGGACCTGGCCGGCTACCTCTACGCCCCGGCCCAGGTGCTGGTGACCCACCACGTGGAGGAGATCCCGCCCGGCTACACCCACGCCCTGCTGCTGCGCGGGGGCGAGGTCGTCGCGGCCGGGCCGCTGGAGGAGGTGGTGACCGCGGACGGGCTGTCGGCCACCTTCGGCCTGCCGCTGCAGCTGGACCGCGCCGACGGCCGGTTCACCGCCCGCCGTCGGTAGCCGGGGCATCGCCGGGCGCCCGGCTAGGGTGCCGGGGACGACGCCGTCCCACCGCCGGAGGCCCCGCATGAGCCAGCCGCAGTTCGTGACCCTGCAGGTCGAGGACGGGGTGGGCACCATCCGCCTCGACCGGCCGAAGATGAACGCGATCGACCAGCAGCTGCACCTCGAGGTGCGGGCGGCCGCGCTCGAGGCATCGCGCCGCGACGACGTCCGCGCAGTCGTCGTCTACGGCGGAGAGCGGGTCTTCGCAGCCGGCGCCGACATCAAGGCGATGGCCGGGCTCGACTCGCGCGGCATGGCCGTCTGGGGCCGCGAGCTGACCGAGTCCTTCGCCGCCGTGCAGCGCATCCCGAAGCCGGTGATCGCCGCCATCACCGGCTACGCGCTCGGCGGCGGCTACGAGCTCGCGCTGTGCGCGGACTTCCGGGTCATGGGCGCCGGGGCGAAGGTGGGGCTGCCCGAGATCCAGCTCGGCATCATGCCCGGGGCCGGCGGCACCCAGCGGCTGGCCCGCCTGGTCGGCCCGGCGAAGGCCAAGGACCTGGTCTTCACCGGCCGGCACGTCGGCGCCGAGGAGGCGCTGGAGATGGGGATGGCCGACGCCGTCGTCCCCGACGACGAGGTCTACGCCACCGCGGTCGCGATGGCGCGCCGGTTCGCCACCGGGGCGACCCTCGCGCTCGGAGCGGCCAAGCAGGCGATCGACGAGGGCCTCGACGTGACGCTGCCGCAGGGGCTGGCGCTGGAGACCCGGCTGTTCTCCGGCCTGTTCGGCACCGAGGACCAGCGCACCGGGATGCAGTCGTTCATCGAGAACGGCCCCGGCAAGGCCACGTTCACCGGCCGGTAGCCCCCGCGGCACCGCGCCGGCGGCAGTTCGCCCGCTGTTCGCCGCACCGACGGCCGTCGCGGGCCACCCGGGGCCCCGCCGTCTGCCACCATCCCGGAGGCCGCCCGAGCTCGAGCGGCACGACACCTGGAGGAACTCCGTGCGACGCAGCACCTCGACGACCGTGGCCCTGTTCACGGCCGCGCTCACCCTCGCCGCCTGCGGCGGAGGCGACGACGGCGGTGGCGGGAGCGGCGGTGGCGGCGGGGAGGCGGCCGAGGCCACCTCGCTGGCCGACTTCGGCTCGATGGAGGAGCTGATCGAGGCCGCGCAGGCCGAGGGGGAGCTCAACGTCATCGCGCTGCCGCCGGACTGGGCGAACTACGGCGAGATCATCTCCGCGTTCGAGGAGACGTACGACATCCAGGTCAACAGCGCCTCGCCCGACATCTCCAGCCAGGAGGAGCTCAGCGCGGTCGAGCAGCAGCGCGGGCAGGACCGGGCGCCCGACGTGCTCGACCTGGCCACCGCCTTCGCCCGGCAGGGGCAGGCGCAGGACCTGCTGGCGCCCTACCAGGTGCAGACCTGGGACGAGATCCCCGAGGGCCAGAAGGACCCGGAGGGCTACTGGGTCAACGACTACGGCGGCTACATGTCGATCGGCTGCAACGACACGATCGTCGGCGAGTGCCCGGAGACCCTGGCCGACCTGCTCGACCCGCAGTACGCGGGCCAGGTGGCGCTCAACGGCAACCCGACGCAGGCCGGCGCCGCGTTCGGCGGGGTGTGGGCCGCGGCGCTGGCCAACGGCGGCAGCCTCGACGACATCGGCCCGGGCATCGACTTCTTCGTCGACCTCAAGGACGCCGGCAACTTCAACCCGGTCGAGAGCACGCCGGCCACCATCGAGAGCGGCGAGACGCCGATCGTCCTCGACTGGGACTACCTGAACGCCTCCTACCAGGAGGGGCTCGCCGAGATCGGCACCACCTGGACCGTCGTCGTCCCGAGCGACGGGCTGTTCGGCGGCTACTACAGCCAGGCGATCAGCGCCTTCGCGCCGCACCCCGCGGCCGCCCGCCTGTGGCAGGAGTTCCTCTACAGCGACGAGGGGCAGAACCTCTGGCTGGCCGGGGGTGCCCGCCCGGTGCGGCTGCCGTCGATGCAGGAGGCCGGCACCGCCGACCCGGAGGCGCTGGCCGCCCTGCCGACGGTCGAGGGGGAGGCGGAGTTCCCGACCCAGGAGCAGGAGGTGGCCGCCAAGGAGGTCCTGACGGCTCGCTGGAACGAGGAGATGTCGGGCTGAGCACCACCCCGGACGCGCCCGGCGCGCCGGCTCCCCGCAGCCGCGGGAGCCGGCGCGTCGGCCTGCTCAGCGTGCTCGGCACGCTGCCGTTCTTCGTCTACGTCGCCGTCGTCCTGTTCCTCCCGTTCGGCGTGCTCGCCGTCGAGGCGTTCCGGGTCACCGACCCGGTGACCTTCGACGAGGGCTGGTCCACGGACAACATCGCCCGGATCACCGAGGGCGCCTCCGGGCGCGCCTACCTGGGCAGCCTGCGGCTCTCGGCCGTCACGGCGGTGCTCGGCGCCGTCCTCGGGCTCGCGCTGTCGGTCGCGATCCTGCGCACCCGCCGGGGGCGGCTGCTGCGCCGCCTGGTGCTCACCGCCTCCGGTGTGCTGGCCAACTTCGGCGGGGTCCCGCTCGCGTTCGCCTTCCTGGCGACCATCGGCAGCGCCGGCGTGGTCACCTCGCTGCTCACCGAGACCCTCGGCCTCGAGGGGTTCACGCTGTACTCGATGACCGGCCTGGGCCTGGTCTACCTGTACTTCCTGATCCCGCTGATGGTGCTCACCATCACCCCGGCCCTGGAGGCGCTGCGGCCGCAGTGGCGCGAGGCCGCGGACAACCTGGGTGCGAGCGGCTGGCAGTACTGGCGGTACGTCGGCGGTCCGGTGCTGGCGCCCCCCGTGCTCGGGGCGACGATGCTGCTGTTCGCCTCGTCGTTCGCCGCCTACGCCACCGCCAAGGCGCTGGTCGGCAGCAGCGTCCCGCTGGTCACCCTGCAGATCGCCGACTCGCTGCAGAGCAACGTCGTCGTCGGCGCGGAGAACCTCGGCAAGGCGCTCGCCCTGGGCATGGTCGTCATCGTCGGGCTGGTCCTGGTCTTCTACGCCTGGGTGCAGCGGCGCGCGCAGCGGTGGCTGGCGTGACGTCGATGACCGGGGGGATGACCGGCGCCGGCAGCGTCGCCCCCGAGACCCCGGTGCGCGCCGGACGCCGGGGGAGCGGCCGGTGGCGCTGGGGCGTGTTCGCCGTCCTCGGCGTCTACTTCCTCGTGCCGCTGGGCGCGTCGATCTGGTACACGATCCGCGACCGGCGCGAGGGCGGGATCACCCTCGAGCCCTACACCCGGATCCCCGGCGCGGAGGGGTTCGCCGAGGCGTTCGGCCGCTCGCTGCTGCTCGCGTCGCTGACGGTCGTGATCGCGCTGGCGCTCGTGCTCCCCGTCGTCGTGCTGGTGGAGCTGCGGCTGCCCCGGCTGCGCACGACGGTCGAGCTGATCACCCTGCTGCCGCTGATGCTGCCGCCGATCGCGCTCGTCGTCGGTGTCCGCAGCGTCCTGGCGTGGGCCCCGGACCACTTCCTCGACACCCCCGTCGCGGAGTTCATGTTCGCGCTCCAGGAGCCGGAGCTGCCCTGGATCCTGGTGCTGGTCTACGTCGTGCTGGCCATGCCGTTCGTCTACCGGGCGCTGGACGCCGGGGTGCGCGGTGCCGGGCTGCGCACGCTCACGGAGGCCGCCCGCAACCTCGGTGCCTCCTGGCCGCGGGTGATGCTCTGGGTCGTCCTGCCGGCGCTGCGCACGTCGCTGCTCAACGCGGCGTTCCTCACCGTCGCCCTGGTGCTCGGCGAGTTCACGGTCGCCAACATCCTGGGTTTCCAGACCTTTCCGACCTGGATCGTCACGGCCGCCGGCGCCGAGCCCCAGCTGTCGGTCGCCGTCTCGGTGCTCTCGCTGCTGCTCACCTGGGGGCTGCTGCTGCTGATCTCCGCGCTGGACCGCCGGCGCAGGGAGGACCTCGCATGACCGCCGTCCCGTCGACGCCCTCGACCGCGCCGCCGCCGGACCTGCACCCGGACGTCGGGGCCGCGGCGGCGCTGCGGCAGCAGCCCGGCGTCGGCGTGCGGCTGGAGGACCTGACCCGGCGCTACGGCTCGGTGCTCGCCCTCGACGGCCTGGACCTCGACATCGCCGGCGGCGAGTTCCTCGCCCTGCTCGGGCCCTCCGGATGCGGCAAGACGACGGCGCTGCGCGCCATCGCCGGCTTCGAGCGGCCGGACTCCGGGCGCGTGCTGCTGGGTGGCGACGACGTGACCGCCGTCCCCGCGAGCAAGCGGGACATGGGCATGGTCTTCCAGGCCTACAGCCTGTTCCCGAACCTGACCGTGGCCGACAACGTCGCCTTCGGGCTCCGGGTGCGCCGGCGCGGGAGCAGGGCCGACCGCCGCCGGCGCGCCGAGGAGCTGCTGGAGCTCGTCGGCCTCGCGGACCGGGCCGGGCGCTATCCGCACCAGCTCTCCGGCGGCCAGCAGCAGCGGGTCGCGCTGGCCCGGGCGCTGGCCGTCGAGCCGCGGGTGCTGCTGCTGGACGAGCCGCTGTCGGCGCTGGACGCGCAGGTCCGCGTGCAGCTGCGGGAGGAGATCCGGCGGCTGCAGCTCGAGCTGGGCATCACCACGGTCTTCGTCACCCACGACCAGGCCGAGGCGCTGTCGGTGGCCGACCGGGTCGGCGTCATGCGCTCCGGGCGGCTCGAGCAGGTCGCCTCGCCCGACGAGCTGTACGAGCGCCCGGCGACGGCGTTCGTCGCGCAGTTCGTCGGCACGATGAACCGCATCCCCGCGACGCTGGGCGACGGCGACGTGGAGTTCCTCGGCGTCCGCCGGGAGATCCTGGGCGCCGCGCCGCCGCCCGGAGCGGCCATCGCGCTGGTGCGCCCCGAGGGGCTGCTGGTCGAGGCCGACCCGCGGGGTGCCGGACGGGTGGTCACACGGACCTTCTCGGGCGCGACGACCCGGCTGGCCGTCGCGCTGCCGGACGGCCTCGAGGTGCGGATCGACGTCGCCAGCGTCGACAGCCAGGAGTTGACGCCCGGCACGCCGGTGACGGTCACGCCCGCGGAGCGGCCCGCGCTCGTGGCGGCGGCCGAGCCGGTCGAGGAGGCCTGAGCCCGCCGGTCAGCCGGTGAGGTCGAACACCCGCACGGTGGCGCCGTTCAGGTCGGTCACGTAGGCGCGGGAGCCGTCGGGGGAGACGCCGACGCTGGTCGGCGTCGGGCCCGCGGGCACCCGCGCGGTGACCGTCAGGGTGTCGGCGGTGACCACCGACATCGTGCCGCCCTCGACGTCGGCGGTGTAGAACCGCGCGCCGTCGGGCGCCCAGGTGACGTCCTGCGGGTGCGATCCGACCGGTCCGCTGGCGACCAGCGCGTTGGTGGCCGTGTCGACCACGTGCACGTCGCTGCTGTCGAACGCCACCACGGCGACGCGGCTGCCGTCGGGGGAGACGGCGACGCTGTGCGGCGAGTCCCCGGCCGGGATGGTGCCGATCACCCGGCCGCCGTCGGTCAGGTCGAGCACCGACAGGACGTCGGACTCGTGGTTGGCGGTGTAGGCCACCGTGCCGGCGTCGTTGATGGCGATCCAGTGCGGGTTCGGCGGCACGTCGTAGGAGTCGATCTCCCGGGCGGTCGCGGTGTCGAGCACCTCGACCCGCCCCTCGTTGTGCAGCGGGATGTAGAGCAGCGAGCCGTCGGGGGAGGTCTCGGGCGCGAACGGGCGCAGGCCCACCTCGACGGTGGCGGTCACCTCGTTGGACGCGGTGTCCACGAAGACGACGTAGTTCTCCGTGTAGTCGGCGTTGTAGACCGTCACGTAGGCGCGGTCGCCGCTGGGGGAGAAGGTGATGAACTGCGGCGGTCCGGCGTCGATCGGGATCGTGGCGTTCACCTCGAGCGACGTCGTGTCCAGCACCGAGACCACGCCGGCGTCCCGGTGGGCGATGTAGGCGTAGCGGCCGTTGGGGGCGACGGCCAGGTAGCCCGGCGTCGGCGGCACGGGGATCGGCTCGCCCACCGCCGTCGGCACCGCGATGCTCGGCCGCACGTCCGGGCCCGGCGGGGCCTGCTGCGGTTCGCGGGAGCCGCGCGCGGGTTCCGACGGCCCGGCGGTCGCCCCTCCGGAGCCCGCGTCCGCGGCGGGCGGATCGTCGTCGCGGGGCCACAGCCACACCGTCAGCGCCGCCGCGACCAGCAGGAGCGCCACGAGGGCGGCGGCGACGGCGCGGCCGCGGCCCCGGCGGCGGCGCCGCGGGGCCGGGGGCGGGACGAACGCGCCGGGCGGCGGGGGCGGGGTCGCCGGCGGGAACGGGCCGGCGGACGGCGGCGGCCCCGGTGCGGGCAGCTGGTCGGTCGAGTTGTGCCCGCCGGCCGAGACGACCCCGAGCGCGGCCGGCGCGACCGCGGGCACCGGCGGAACGGCGGCCGGGGCCCGGGCGGTCTCCGGGGCCGGCGGCGGCGCGGGGACGCCGGAGAGGGCGGCGCGCGCCGCGGCCACCAGCTCGCCGGGGGTGGAGTACCGGTCCTCGGGCCGCTTGGCCATGCCGCGGGCGACCACCTCGTCGAGCGGCGCGGGCACCCCCGCCACGAGCTCGCTGGGCCGCGGCGGGTCGGTGTAGAGGTGCGCGTAGAGCAGCGACGGCAGGTCCTCGCCGCGGAACGGCCGCTTCGCGGTGAGGCACTCGGAGAGCACGCAGGCCAGGGAGTAGACGTCCACCCGCCCGTCCAGCGGCTGGTTGGTGAAGCGCTCGGGCGCCATGTAGTCCAGCGTCCCGACGGTTGCGCCGGTCATGGTCAGCGACGTGCTGGTGCTGCCCACCGACCGGGCGATGCCGAAGTCCACGACGTAGACGAAGTCGCTGGCCGTCACGATCACGTTGCTCGGCTTGACGTCCCGGTGCACCAGGCCGTCGTCGTGCGCGGCCTGCAGTGCATCGGCCACCTGCGAGAGCAGGCCGATGGCCCGCGCGGGGTCGAGCGGGCCGTCCATGAGCATCCGGCCGAGGTCGTGGCCGTCGACGAGCCGCATGTCGATGTAGAGCCGCCCGTCGATCTCGCCGTAGTCGTGGATCGGGATGACGTGCGGTTCGCGCAGCCGCGCGGCGACGTGGGACTCGCGGCGGAACCGGCCGGCGAACTCGCGGTCGCCGTTGAGCGTCTCGGGCAGCACCTTGAGCGCCACCCACCGGTCGCGGCGGGTGTCGCGCGCCCGCCAGACCTCCCCCATGCCGCCGACGCCGAGCAACTCGACGAGTTCGTAGGGGCCGAACTGGCGAGGCGTCATTCCGGTGCTCCCTGGGCAGCCCGGCGCGCGTACGGCGCGGCCTGCGTGGGGCTGCAGCGTAGGGCCCCGGCGGGGCGCCCGGGAAGGGTCGTCGGGCGGCGGTCGGCCACGATGTCGGGGTGGACATCCTCGACGGCACCGACCTCGACCGCTCCGACCCGGCCGGTCGCGCGTGGGTCGACCGCGCCGTCGCCGCCGTCGAGGCCGACGCGCACCGCAGCGCCGACACCCACCTGCTGGCCTATCCGCTGCCGCCGGAGTGGGGTGTGGACCTCTACCTCAAGGACGAGTCGACGCACCCCACCGGCAGCCTCAAGCACCGGTTGGCGCGCTCGCTGTTCCTGTACGGCCTGTGCTCGGGCCAGATCACCGAGGGCACCACGGTGGTCGAGGCCTCGAGCGGGTCGACCGCGGTCAGCGAGGCCTACTTCGCGCGGATGCTCGGGCTGCCCTTCGTCGCGGTGATGCCGGAGTCCACGAGCGAGGAGAAGGTGGCGCTCATCGAGTTCCACGGGGGCCGCTGCCACTTCGTCGCCCACCCGCCGGACATGTACGAGGAGGCGCGGCGGCTGGCCGCGGAGTGCGGGGGCCACTACCTCGACCAGTTCACCTACGCCGAGCGGGCCACCGACTGGCGGGGCAACAACAACATCGCCGAGTCGATCTTCGAGCAGATGGCGCTCGAGCGGCACCCGGTGCCCGAGTGGGTCGTCGTCGGCGCGGGCACCGGCGGCACCAGCGCGACCATCGGCCGCTACCTGCGCTACCGGCGGTTCCCGACCCGGCTGGCGGTGGTGGACCCGGAGAACTCGGCGTTCCTCCCCGGTTACGCGGCCGGCGACCCGGGCTGGACGACGGGCATCTCCTCGCGGATCGAGGGGATCGGCCGGCCGCGGGTCGAGCCCTCGTTCGTCCCGACGATCGTCGACCGGATGATCGGCGTCCCCGACGCCGCGTCCCTGGCCGCGATGCGGCACCTGGCCGACGCCACCGGGCGCCGGGCCGGGGGCTCCACCGGGACCAACCTGTGGGGGGCCTTCACGCTGGTCGCCGAGATGCTGCGGGCCGGCGTGCGGGGCAGCGTCGTCACCCTGCTGTGCGACGGCGGCGAGCGGTACGCCCACACCTACTACGCCGACGACTGGCCGGCCGCGCACGGCCTGGACCTGGCTCCGCACGCCGCGGTGCTGCGCCGTTTCACCGAGACGGGGGAGTGGCCGACCGCCGGGTGACCGGGCTCACCGCCTCCGCCGTCCCGGCGGTCTTTACCTGGAAGTAACCTCCATGATCGGAGCCATGGCGGGCCGTCGGGCCCGCGTCCCCGACCGATCGCGGAGGTAGGTCTGGCGATGAACATCGTCGTGCTGGTCAAGCAGGTCCCGGATTCGGGGAGCGAGCGCAAGCTCGACTCCTCGGACAACACCGTCGCACGCGCCGGCGCCGACAACGTCGTGAACGAGATCGACGAGTACGCGATCGAGGAGGCCCTCGCCGTCAAGGAGGCGCAGGGCGGTGAGGTGACCGTGCTCAGCGTCGGTCCCGACTCGGCCACCGACGCCATCCGCAAGGCGCTGTCGATGGGCGCGGACAAGGCCGTCCACGTGTCGGACCCCGCGATCCACGGATCCGACGCGATCGCGACCTCGGTCGTCCTCGCCGCTGCTCTCGGGCAGCTGGAGTACGACCTGATCATCTGTGGCGCCGAGGCCACCGACTCGCAGATGAGCGTGATGCCGGCGCTGCTGGCCGAGCGTCTCGGCCTGCCGCAGGTCTCCGGCGCGCGCAAGCTCACCATCGACGGCTCGACCGTCAAGGTGGAGCGGCAGACCGACGGCGGCTACTGGGCGCTCGAGGCGCCGCTGCCGGCCATCGTGTCGACCTGGGACACCATCAACGAGCCGCGCTACCCCTCCTTCAAGGGGATCATGGCCGCCAAGAAGAAGCCGGTCGAGACGAAGACCCTGGCCGACCTGGGCGTCGACCCGTCCACCGTCGGGCTCGGCGCCGCCGCGTCCGAGGTCCTCGACTTCGCCGGCCGCCCGCCCAAGGGCGAGGGCGTCAAGGTGCCCGACGAGGGTGACGGCGCGCAGAAGTTCGTGGACTACCTCGCCGGCCAGAAGATCGTCTGAGCCCGGACCCGGATCACAGGTAGAGGAGAACAGCAGTCATGGCAGAGGTCCTGGTCCTGGCCGAGCTGAACCCGGCCGGCGGCGGCGTCCGCAAGACGACGCTGGAGGCGCTCACCGCCGCCCGCGCCGTCGGCGAGCCCTCGGCGGTCGTCATCGCCGCCCCCGGCACGGCAGCCGGCGTCCGCGAGCAGCTCGCCGAGTACGGCGCGGCCACCGTGTACGTCGCCGAGAGCCCCGAGATCGACGAGTTCCTCGTCGCTCCGAAGGCCGAGGTCCTGGCGCAGCTCGTCGGCGAGAAGTCGCCCGCGGCCGTCGTCATCCCCTCGTCGCCGGAAGGCAAGGAGATCGCCGCCCGGCTCGCGGTGAAGATCGGCAGTGGCTTCCTCACCGACGTCACCGAGATCACGGCCGACGGCACCGCGACCCAGCTGGCGTTCGCCGGCCAGGTCATCGTCCACTCGCGGGTGAAGACCGGCACGCCGGTCTACACGCTGCGCGGCAACTCGGTCGCCCCCGAGCCGGCCCCGGCCGCGGGCACCGAGCAGCAGGTTCCCGTCTCGCTCTCGGACGCGGCCAAGCAGACCCGCGTGGTCGACCGCGTCGTCGAGCAGAAGTCGTCGCGGCCGGAGCTCACCGAGGCCTCGATCGTCGTCTCCGGCGGTCGTGGCGTCGCCTCGGCGGAGAACTTCTCCATCATCGAGGCGCTCGCGGACTCCCTCGGCGCGGCCGTCGGTGCCTCGCGGGCCGCGGTCGACTCGGGCTTCTACCCGCACAGCTTCCAGGTCGGGCAGACCGGCAAGACGGTGTCGCCGCAGCTGTACGTCGCGGTCGGCATCTCCGGCGCCATCCAGCACCGGGCCGGCATGCAGACCTCGAAGACCATCGTGGCCATCAACAAGGACGCCGAGGCTCCGATCTTCGAGCTGGCCGACTTCGGCGTGATCGGCGACCTGAACGTCGTCGTCCCGCAGGCCACCGAGCTGATCACCGCCCGCAAGTGACGGACCCCGCTGCAGGGCCCCGTCCTGCAGCGGGACCGACGCGGTAGCAGCAGCCGTCGCCGTGGCGCCGGGCCCCTCACCGAGGGGCCCGGCGCTCGGTCGTTCCCGGGGAGTTCCACGGGCGGAAGGAGCGGGGTGGACGGGGACGACGGGGTCTTCGGCCGGCGCCTGCGGCTGCGCACCGCGGGCCTGCTCATGCTGGTCACCTTCATCGCGTTCGAGGCGATGGCGGTGGGGACGGCGATGCCGACCGCGGTCGCCGAGCTCGACGGGCTGGCCTGGTACGGCTGGGTGTTCTCCGCCTACCTCGTGGCCTCGGTGGCGGGGATGGTCACCGGCGGCGACGTCGGCGACCGCCGTGGCCCGCGGACCGCGCTGCTGGCGGGGGTCGCCGTCTTCGCGGCCGGCCTGCTCGCCGCGGGGCTGGCGGGGTCGATGGCGGCGTTGGTCGCCGGGCGGGCGGTGCAGGGGCTGGGCGCCGGCCTGATCGCCGTCTCGCTGTACGTGGTCGCCGGGCAGGCGTACCCGGCCCGGTTGCGGCCGGCGCTGTTCGGCGCCTTCTCCACCGCGTGGGTGCTGCCGGCGCTGATCGGGCCGCTGATCTCCGGGCTGGTGACGACCCACGCCTCCTGGCGACTGGTCTTCCTGGGGCTCCTCCCGCTGGTCCTGGCCGGCCTCCTGCTCGTGCTGCCGGCGCTGCGGGACCTGCCCGCCCCCGATCCCGCGACGCGGCCCCGTTCCGCGGGGCCTTTCTGGGCCGCGCTGGCAGGGCTGGGGATCGTGGCGCTGCAGTACGCCGGTCAGCGGCGCGACGGGCTCGCCCTCGTTCTCGCCGTCGCCGGGCTGGCCGCCCTCGGGGCCGGTCTGCGGCCGCTCCTCCCGCGGGGCACCGGGCGCGCGGCCCGGGGCCTGCCCACGGTCGTGGCCTCGCGCGGGCTGCTGGCCGGGTCGTTCTTCGGCGTCGACGCGCTGCTGCCGCTCACGCTCACCGAGCTGCACGGCTACGGCGCGGTCGCCGCCGGGATCCCGCTCACCGCCGGCTCGCTGGGCTGGGCCGTGGCGTCGTGGTCGCAGGGGCGCCGTCCGGGGCTGTCGCGGGTGCGGCTGCTGCGCGCGGGCTTCGTGCTCCTGGCCGTCGGCGTCGCCGGCACGGCGCTGGTGGCGATCCCCGGCGGCGGTGGATGGCCGGCGTACCTGACCTGGGCGGTGGCCGGCCTGGGGATGGGGCTGGGCATGCCCAGCGTCGGGGTGCTGCTGTTCGAGCACTCCCCGGAGCACCGGCGGGGCGCGGACTCCGCGGCGCTGCAGATCTCCGACGTCACGGTCTCGGCGCTGTGCGTCGGCGTGGTCGGCGTGCTGGTCGCGGCGGCGGCGCAGGGGGCGCTGCCGCTGGCGGGGGCGGTCGCGACGGCCGTCGCGCTGCTCACCGCGGTCGCTGCGGCGGGGGCGGTGATCGCCCCGCGGGCGGCCCTGCTCCCGGCCGGACCGGCGGCTCCGCCGTCCGCGACTACATTGAGGACGCCATGACGTACCTGGACCACGCGGCGACCACGCCGGTGCTTCCCGAGGTGCTGGCTGCGATGACCGAGCAGCTGGGCCGGGTGGGCAACGCCTCCTCGCTGCACGCCAGCGGCCGGGCGGCCCGCCGCACCGCCGAGCAGGCGCGCGAGCGCCTGGCGGCCGCGCTGGGCGCGCGACCGTCCGAGGTGCTGTTCACCGGCGGCGGCACCGAGAGCGACAACCTCGCGGTCAAGGGCATCTTCTGGGCGCGGCGGGAGGCCGATCCGCAGCGGCGGCGCATCGTGACCTCACCCGTCGAGCACCACGCCGTGCTCGACAGCGTCGAGTGGCTGGCCAAGCACGACGGCGCCGAGGTCACCTGGCTGGCCGTGGAGCCCAGCGGCCGGGTGACCCCCGGGGCGCTGCGCGAGGCGCTGGGCGACGGCACCGACGTCGCCCTGGCGAGCGTCATGTGGGCCAACAACGAGATCGGCACGGTGAGCGACCTGGCGGCGCTGGCCGCGGTCGCGCACGAGGCCGGGGTGCCGCTGCACACCGATGCCGTCCAGGCGGTCGGGCAGGTGCCGGTCGACTTCGGTGCCAGCGGCGTCGACGCGCTGACGATGACCGGCCACAAGCTGGGCGGCCCGATGGGCGCCGGGGCGCTGCTCCTGCGCCGGGACGCCTCCTGCATGCCGCTGCTGCACGGCGGCGGCCAGGAGCGCGACGTCCGGTCGGGCACCCTCGACGTCGCCGCGATCGTGGGCCTGGCCGTGGCGGCGGACGTCGCCGTGGCCGGCCGCGAGGACCGCGCCGAGCGGCTGGCCGGGCTGCGTGACCGGCTGGTCGCGGGCGTGGTGCGGCAGGTCCCCGACGTCCAGCTCAACGGCGCTCCGCTGGACGACGTCCTGGCCGGCGGTCCCGGGCGGCTGCCGGGCAACGCGCACCTGTCCTTCCCGGGTGCCGAGGGGGACGCGCTGCTGATGCTGCTCGACGCCCGCGAGGTCGAGTGCTCCACCGGCTCGGCGTGCAGCGCGGGCGTGGCCCGCCCCAGCCACGTCCTGCTCGGGGTGGGGGCCGACGCCGACCGGGCCCGCAGCTCCCTGCGGTTCACGCTCGGCACGACCTCCACCGACGCCGACGTCGACGCGCTGCTCGACGTGATCGCGCCTGTGGTCGAGCGGGCGCGGCGGGCGGGGATGAGCCGGTCGTGAGGGCGCTCCCGTGAGGGTGCTGGCCGCGATGAGCGGCGGGGTGGACTCGGCCGTGGCCGCGGCGCTGGCGGTCGACGCGGGACACGACGTCACCGGCGTCCACCTGGCGCTGTCGCCGGACCGGCAGACCCTGCGCAGCGGGGCCCGCGGGTGCTGCAGCGTCGAGGACGCCCACGACGCCCGCCGGGTGGCCGACGAGCTGGGCATCCCGTTCTACGTGTGGGACCTCGCCGAGCGGTTCACCGCCGACGTCGTCGACGACTTCGTGGCCGAGTACGCGGCCGGCCGCACGCCCAACCCCTGCCTGCGCTGCAACGAGAAGATCAAGTTCAGCGCCGTGCTGGACCGGGCACGGGCGCTGGGCTTCGACGCGGTCGTCACCGGCCACCACGCCCGCCTCGCCGACGGCGTCCTCCGCCGGTCGGTCGACGCGGCCAAGGACCAGTCCTACGTGCTGGCCGTGCTGACGCCCGAGCAGCTGGCCGGCGCGGTCTTCCCGCTCGGGGGGATGACCAAGGAGCGGGTGCGGGCCATCGCGGCCGAGCGCGGGTTCGCCGTCGCCACCAAGGCCGACTCGCACGACATCTGCTTCATCCCCGACGGCGACACCCGCGGCTTCCTCACCCGCCGGCTCGGCGAGCAGCCGGGCCCGCTGGTCGACGCGGCCACGGGGGAGACGGTGGGGGAGCACTCGGGCGCCTACGGCTTCACCGTCGGCCAGCGCCGCGGGCTCGGGGTGAGCGTCGGCGACCAGCGGCCGCGCTACGTCCTGGGCATCGAGCCGGTCAGCCGCACCGTGACCATCGGCACGGCCGACCTCGCCGGCGTCAGCGAGGTCCGCACCGGCGCGCCGACGTGGACCGGGGCGGCTCCCCGGCTCCCGCTGAGGGCGCAGGTGCAGCTGCGCGCGCACGGCGCGCCCGTGCCGTGCGCGGTGGACGCCACCGGCGACGGCGGCCTGGCGATCGCGCTGGACACCGAGCAGCGCGGGGTCGCCCCGGGCCAGTCCGCGGTGCTCTACCTGCCCGACGCCGAGCGTGGCGACCGGGTGCTCGGACAGGGGCCGGTCACCCGCTGATCCCGCGCCCCGAGTTGAGGGGCTGGGCGTCGAGGCGTTGACTCGACTGCGGCCCACCGCCCGACCCCCGGAGGACGCCGTGCCCCGCACGCGCCTGACCGTGACCGCCGTCGCCGCCCTCACCTCGGCCGCCGTCGTCGGATTCCCCGCTCCCGCCGGGGCGCACGCGGGTGACCGCGACCCCGGCCGGCCCGGCGTCGCCGTCCAGCTGGTGGCGGTCAACGACTTCCACGGCCGCATCTCGCTGACCTCGGGCGGGGACAGCGAGCTCGTCACCGCGCCCGGTCCCGACGGCGTGTTCGGCGAGGACGCGGCCGGCGTCAGTGACGACGTCGTCACCGAGGTCGGCGGCTCGGCGGCGGTCGCGGCCACCGTGCAGCGGCTGCAGCAGGACTTCACCCGGAGCTCCCGGGGGCCCGCCGCCTCCTTCTTCGTCGGCGCCGGCGACCTGGTGAGCGCCTCGCCCTTCGAGTCCAGCGTCTACCGCGACGAGCCGACGATCGAGGTGCTCGACGCGATGGGGCTCGACGTCTCCTCCGTCGGCAACCACGAGTTCGACCGCGGCACGCGGGAGCTGCTGCGGATCTCGGGCGCCACCGACGGCACGTTCGGCGACGACGTCGGCGCCTGCGACGGCGTGACCGTCGGCGTCGACGGCTGCTTCGGCGACGGCGAGCACGCCTTCGACGGGGCGGACTTCCCGTACCTGGCCGCGAACGTGGTCTCCCGCGACAGCGGCGAGCCGCTGCTCCCGCCGTACCAGGTGTTCACCACGCCCGCCCACCAGCGGATCGCGCTCATCGGGGTAGTCACGGACACGACGCCGACGATCGTCGCCCCGGCCGGGGTCGCCGACGTCGAGTTCCTCGACGAGGCCACGGCGATCAACAGCTACGTGCCCGAGCTGCGGGCGCAGGGGATCGAGGCCATCGGCGTGCTGATCCACGAGGGCGGCGAGGCCGAGGGACCCGCCGCGCTCGACCCGAACGGCTGCGACGCGCTCACCGGGCCGATCGTCGGCATCAACGACGCGGTGGACCCGGCCGTCGACCTCATCGTCAGCGCGCACACCCACCAGGCCTACAACTGCCTGCTCCCGGTGCCCGACGGCGAGCCGCGGCTGGTCACGCAGGCGGGGTACTACGGCCGGCTGGTCACCGACATCCGGCTCACGCTCGACCGCGACACCGGCGACGTGGACCGGACGGCGACCTACGCGGCGACCAACGTGCCGGTGACCCGCGACGTCCTGGACCCGCGGGTGCAGGCGATCGTCGACCACTGGAACGCGCGGGCGGCCGAGGCCGGGGACGTCGTCGTCGGCACCGTCAGCGGGCCGCTGCTGCGGGCGCGGGACGCGAGCGGCGCGGTGGTGCGGACCGACGAGTCGGTGCTCGGCACCTTCGTCGCCAACGCCCAGCTGGCCGGGGCGCGGGCGGTGCCGGAGCTCGGCGACCCGGTCGTCGCGTTCATGAACCCCGGCGGCCTGCGGACCGACATCGACGCGGGGGACATCACCTACCGCGAGCTGTTCGACGTCCAGCCGTTCAGCAACACCGTGAACACCCTCACGCTGACCGGGGCCGACATCGACGCGGTGCTGGAGCAGCAGTTCGGCACCGCGGACCGGCCCGGCACGCTGCTGCTGTCGACCTCGGACGGGTTCCGCTACGAGTACGACCCGGCGCGCCCGGCCGGTGACCGGGTGTTCGCCTGCTCGATCACCATCGACGGGGTGGTGGTGGACCCGGCCGGCACCTACCGGGTGGCCGCGAACTCGTTCCTCGCCGGCGGCGGGGACTCCTTCACCGCGTTCGAGGCGGGCACCGATCCGGTCACGGGACCCGTCGACGTGGACACCGCGGTCGACCACGTCGCCGCAACCACGCCGCTGACCCCGCCGGCCGGCGACCACGCGATCCCGGTGACCACCCCGACCGTCGCCGGCTGCTGACCCCGAGGGCGGGCGCGGGGTCGGACTACCGTCGCCGTCGTGGCCTCCCCGACCGATCCGCAGCACGACGCGACCCGACCGACGGCCCGCCTCTGGGGGCCGGCGACGGGCGTGGGCTCGCTGCCGGGCACGGACCCGGTCGAGGCGCTGCGGGTGGTGCTCGGTGAGCTGCCCGACCTCCCGCACCTGCCCGAGCTGCCCGGCCGCGGTGCCGGGGCCGACCTGCTGGGCCGCGCCACCGCGCTGCTGGTGGACCTCGCCGTCGACCTGACGCCGGCCGGCTGGCGGCTGGTCCCGCGCAGCGGCATCGACCAGCGGCGGGCCCGCGAGTTCCTCGCCCGCGACCTCGACGCCCTGCACGAGCTGGCCGAGGGATACACCGGCACCTTCAAGGTGCAGGCCGCCGGGCCGTGGACGCTGGCCGCCGGGCTCGAGCGCACGCGCGGTGACCGGGCGGTGGTCGACCCCGGCGCGCGCCGCGACCTGGCGCAGTCGCTGGCCGAGGGGGTCGCCGCGCACGTCGCGGAGGTGGCGGCCCGGCTGCCGGCCGCGCGCGTGGTGGTGCAGCTCGACGAGCCGAGCGTGCCCGCCGTCCTGCAGGGCGGCCTGCCCACGATCACCGGTTTCGGCAAGCTGCCGCCGGTCGAGGCGAGCGTCGTGGAGCAGGAGCTCGCCGCGGTGATCGCCGCGCTGCCCGCCGCCGTGGTCGTGCACTGCTGCGCGACGCGGGCGCCGCTGGAGCTGTTCCGCGCCGCCGGTGCGGCCGCGGTCTCCGTCGACTCCGCCACGGTCACCGACCTCGACGTGATCGGGACCGCCGTCGACGCGGGGTTGCACCTGGTGCTCGGCGTGGTGCCGGGCACCGACGCCGTCCTCCCGGCGCCGAAGGCGACCGCCGCGCGGCTGCGGGCCTGGTGGAACGAGCTGGGCTTCCCCGCCGACGACCTCGCCGCCGCGGTGACGCTCTCGCCGGCCTGTGGACTCGCGGGGGCGACCCCGGACCACGCCCGCGCCGCGATGACGCACGTGCGCGAGGCGGCGCGCTACCTGCTGCCCGAGTAGCGACGATCACGGCAGGTGGACCGTCGTACCCGGCGGTTACCGTTCCGACCGTGAGCACGGACGCCGAGGCCCCAGCCGGAATCCCCGCCGACGCCCCCGACGTGGCCGCCCCCGTCGACCGGGAGGACCTCACCCAGGTCCCCGAGGCCGCGCGCACCCGTCACCGCGATCTCTCCGAGGAGCTGGACCGGTACGCGTTCGCCTACTACGTGCAGGACGCGCCGCTGGTCAGCGACGGCCGGTACGACGAGCTGCTGGGCGAGCTGAAGGCGATCGAGGCCGAGCACCCGGCGCTGGTCACGCCCGACTCGCCCAGCCAGAAGGTCAACGGCGGGTTCACCGCCACGTTCGCACCGGTCGAGCACCTGGAGCGGATGCAGAGCCTGGACAACGCGTTCAGCAGCGACGAGCTGTCGGCCTGGGCCGCCCGCGTCGAGCGGGAGGCCGGCTCCGGCGCCGGGTACCTGTGCGAGCTCAAGGTCGACGGCCTCGCCGTGGCCCTGCTGTACGAGCGTGGCCGGCTGGTGCGCGCGGCCACCCGCGGTGACGGCACCACGGGGGAGGACGTCACGGCCAACGTGCGCACGATGCGCGACGTGCCCCAGCAATTGCGCGGCGACGACCTGCCCGAGCTGCTGGAGGTCCGCGGCGAGATCTACTTCCCGGTCGCCGGGTTCGCCGACGTCAACGCCGGCCTCGTCGAGTCCGGGAAGGCGCCCTTCGCCAACCCCCGCAACGCCGCCGCCGGGTCGCTGCGGCAGAAGGACGCCCGGGTCACCGCGTCCCGGCCGCTGCGGCTGGTCGTGCACGGGCTCGGGGCCGCCACCGGCTTCTCCGCCGAGCGGCAGTCGGCGGCCTACGACCGGCTGCGCGAGCTCGGCCTTCCGGTGAGCGACCGGTTCGAGGTGGTCGACGACCTCGAGGGCGTGTGGGCCTACATCGAGCGCTACCGCGAGCAGCGGCACTCGGTCGAGCACGAGATCGACGGCGTCGTCGTCAAGGTCGACCAGGTGGCGCTGCAGCGCCGGCTGGGGTCGACGTCGCGGGCGCCCCGGTGGGCCATCGCCTTCAAGTACCCGCCCGAGGAGGCGACGACGAAGCTGCTCGACATCCGGGTCAACGTCGGGCGCACCGGTCGGGTGACCCCGTTCGCCTACATGGAGCCGGTGAAGGTGGCCGGGTCCACCGTGCAGCTGGCCACGCTGCACAACGCCTCGGAGGTCGTGCGCAAGGGCGTGCTGATCGGCGACACCGTCGTCATCCGCAAGGCCGGGGACGTGATCCCCGAGGTGCTCGGGCCCGTCGTGGCCGCGCGCGACGGCTCCGAGGTCGCGTTCGTGATGCCGACGCACTGCCCGGAGTGCGGCACCGAGCTGCGGCCGGAGAAGGAGGGCGACGCCGACATCCGCTGCCCGAACGCGCGCTCCTGCCCGGCGCAGCTGCGGGAGCGGGTCTTCCACGTGGCGGGCCGGGGGGCCTTCGACATCGAGGTGCTCGGGTACGAGGCGGCGATCGCGCTGCTGGAGAGCTCGCTGCTCCAGGACGAGGGCGACGTCTTCTCCCTCGACGAGGAGGCGTTGCAGCGGTCGGCGTTCTTCACGAAGAAGGACGGCACCCTCTCGGCCAACGGCCGCAAGCTGCTGTCGAACCTGCAGACCCGCAGGGACGTGCCGCTGTGGCGGGTGCTGGTCGCGCTGTCGATCCGCCACGTGGGCCCGACCGCGGCCCAGGCGCTGGCCCGTGACTTCCGCTCGCTGGACCGCATCATGACCGCGAGCGAGGAGGAGCTGGCCGCCGCCGACGGGGTGGGGCCCACCATCGCGCGGTCGGTGCAGGACTGGTTCGCCGTCGACTGGCACCGCGAGGTGGTCGAGAAGTGGCGGGCCGCCGGGGTGCGGATGGCCGACGAGGGCGAGGCGGCCGGGCCGGGGCCGCTGACCGGCGTCACCGTCGTCGTCACCGGCTCGCTGCGCGACCTCAGCCGCGACCAGGCCATCGCCGCCATCCAGGAGCGCGGGGGCAAGGTGACCGGCTCGGTGAGCAAGAAGACCGGCTTCGTCGTCGTCGGGGCCGACCCCGGCAGCAAGTACGACAAGGCGGTCAGCGTGAAGGCGCCGATCCTGGACGACGACGGCTTCCGGGTGCTGCTCGACGAGGGCCCCGACGCAGCGCGTGCGGTGGCGACGATCGGGGACGGTACGCAGCCGGCGGGCGACGGGCCGGCGGAGCCCGCCTCGGCGGCCGCCGAGGCGGAGGAGACCTCGTGAAGGCGGTCTTCTACGGCCGCAACGGCGGCCCGGAGGTGCTCGAGTACGGCGATGTGCCCGATCCGGCGGCGGGTGCGGGGCAGGTCCTCGTCCGGGTCTCGGCCGTCAGCATCGAGGGCGGCGACCTCATCCACCGCCGGACCGTGCCGCCCACCTCGGCGCGGCACGTCGGCGGCTACCAGGCGGCCGGCGTCGTGGAGGCCGTCGGCGCCGGCGTGACCGTCGTCCGCCCCGGGCAGCGGGTGGTGGGGCAGGCGGACCGGGGGAGCCACGCCGAGCTCTTCGTCGTCCCGCAGGAGCGGATCTTCCCCGTGCCCGACGGGCTGGACCTGGACCTCGCCGCGCCGGTCCCCGTTCTCTTCGGCACGGCGAGCGACGCGCTGTTCGAGTTCGGCAGGCTCCGGGCCGGCGAGACGGTCCTGGTGCAGGGGGCGGCCGGCGGGGTCGGCGTCGCCTGCGTCCAGCTCGCGAAGCGTGCCGGTGCGCGGGTCATCGGGACCGCGCGCGGTGCGGATCGGCTCGAGCGGCTGACGGCGCTGGGGATGGACGCCGGCATCGACCACTCGGCCGAGGACATCGGTCGCCGGGCCCGCGAGCTCACCGGGGGCGCGGGCGTCGACCTGGTGGTGGACATGGCCGGCGGGGCCGCGGTGCCGCAGCTGCTCGACGCCCTCGGCCACCGCGGCCGCTACGTCGTGGTCGGCGCGGCCGGCGGCGGTCCGCAGTCGTTCTCCTTCGCCGACCTGCTGTCGAAGCAGCTGACCGTCTCCGGTGTCTACCTGGCGCTGGAGATCCACACCGCGCGCGTGCACGACCTGGTCCGCGGGTTCCTCGAGGACGTGGCGAGCGGCGACCTGACGGTGCCCGTCGACTCGGTCTTCCCGCTGCGGGACGCGGCGCGGGCGCACGCGCACGTCGAGGAGGGGCATCCGTTCGGCAGGGTCCTGCTGCACCCGTGACGGTCGCGCCGGCGGTGCGTGCCCCCGGCGCGGTCAGGCCGCCGTGTGGTCCGGCCGCCGTGCGATCAGGCCGGGGGCAGGTGGGCGACGGTCGCGGCGATGCCGGTCAGGTGGACCAGCCGCAGCAGCTCCGAGCGGCGGAACGCGGGGCCGCCGGACCGGCCGATGACGACGGCCGTCCGCGGAGAGCCGAACGGCGTGGCCATCATCTCGATGGCCATCTCCCGCCAGCGCTCGGGCATCCACTCGTCCTCGCTGGGCAGCAGGCGCGGAGCCTCGAGCGGCAGCCAGGGCACGGGCATGCCGTCGAAGGTGGGGGCCGCGTCCGAGGTCGCCAGCACCTCGCACCGGTCGCCCCCGCCGGTCAGGATCGCCGCCCAGCCGCTGGTGAACACCCGCGGCAGCTCGGCGGCCAGCAGCTTCACCGCGGTGCCCTCGCCGGCCCGCGCCAGGGCCTCCAGCAGCTCCAGCTCGCGGTGGGTGTCCAGCGGTCCGGCGAAGGGCCGCAGCGACTCCACCTGGACGCCGTCCACGGCCTGGGCCGCGGTGATCAGCCCGTCGGGGAGCCGGTCGGGCGGGAGATCGATGACGATGTCGTCGACGGCGACGCCGCCGCCGCGCTCCAGGACGTCGACGGAGATGATGTCGACCCCGGCGGCGCCGAGCGCGGTGGCCACGGCGCCGAGGATGCCGGGCCGGTCGGGGACGACCAGCCGCAGGAGATAGGACACGGTGCCTCCGGGGCGTCCTTCGGATGCGGGTCGATCGTCGTCGATCGGCGAACAGCGACCAGCTTCCCCCATCGTCCCCCGCCGGGTCGAGCCGCCGTCACGGCCGCATCGGCCGCGGGCCGCGCGGTAGCGCCCCACGTACAGTGGCGGGGTTGGTACCCCGGTCCCGCACGCTCCCGCACCGCCACGGTCGGGGCCCGCGGCGGGACGGCGCAGGAGTGGAGTTCGGCCACAGCATGAGCACGCCCTCACCGAAGGAAGCCCGGGAGCGGGAGGACACCCCCGGCCCCGGGCGCGTCGAGACCGCCGGACCCGGGCGCAATGAGACTGCCGGACCCGGGCGCAATGAGACTGCCGGACCCGGGCGCAATGAGACCGCCGGACTCGGGCGCGACGACCTCGCGCACCTCGCGCGGCTGTCCCGTCTCGCCCTCACCGAGGAGGAGCTCGACCGGTTCGCCGGCCAGTTGGGGGCGGTGCTCGACGCGGTCGCCCAGGTGGGCGAGGCCGAGGTCGCCGACGTCGACCCGACGACCCACGCCGTGCCGCTGACCAACGTGTTCCGCGCCGACGTGGCCACCCCGAGCCTGCCGCGCGACGTCGTCCTCGCCGCCGCGCCCGCGGCCGAGGACGACCGCTTCCGCGTGCCGCGGATCCTGGGGGAGGACTGATGGTGTCCAGCAGTGAGATCACCGACCTCGACGCCGCCGAGCTCGGCCGTCGTCTCGGCGCGGGGGAGGTCTCCTCGGTGGAGGCGACCCGCGCGTACCTGGACCGCATCGAGGCCGAGGACGGCGCCGTCGGCGCCTACCTGCACGTGGACGGCGAGGCCGCGCTGGAGCGGGCCGCCGCCGTGGACGCCGCGCGTGCCGCCGGCGAGGAGCTCGGGCCGCTGGCCGGCCTCCCGGTGGCGCTCAAGGACGTCTTCGTCACCGAGGGAGTCCCGACCACCAGCGGGTCGAGGATCCTCGAGGGCTGGCGACCGCCGTACGACGCCACCGTGACCCGGCGCCTGAAGGATGCGGGCACGGTCCTGCTCGGCAAGACCAACATGGACGAGTTCGCCATGGGCAGCTCGACGGAGAACTCCGCCTACCGGGTCACCCGCAACCCGTGGGACCTCTCGCGCATCCCGGGCGGCTCCTCCGGTGGGTCGTCGGCCGCCGTCGCCGGGGGCCTGGCCCCGTGGGCGCTGGGCACCGACACCGGTGGCTCGATCCGCCAGCCGGCCGCGGTCACCGGCCTGGTGGGGCACAAGCCCACCTACGGCTCGGTCTCCCGGTACGGCCTCATCGCGTTCTCCTCGAGCCTGGACCAGGCCGGTCCGATGGCCCGCACGGTGCTCGACGCCGCTGTGCTGCACGAGGCCATCGGCGGGCACGACCCGCGCGACTCCACCAGCATCGACGCCCCGCTGCCGCCGCTGGCCGAGTGCGCCCGCCGCGGTGCCGCCGGTGACCTGTCGGGCCTGCGGGTCGGCGTCGTCCGGGAGCTGGGCGGTGAGGGGCACACCACCGGCTACGAGGAGGGCGTGCTCGCCCGCTTCGCCGAGGCGGTGCAGCTCATCGAGGGCATGGGCGCGGAGGTCCGCGAGATCTCGTGCCCGAGCTTCGACCTCGCGCTGGCGGCCTACTACCTCATCGCGCCGAGCGAGGCGTCGTCCAACCTGGCCCGGTTCGAGGGCATGCGCTTCGGCATCCGGGTGTCCGACGACGGCCGGCACGACCTCGACGAGGTCATGGCGCTCACCCGCGCCCAGGGCTTCGGGCCGGAGGTGAAGCGCCGCATCATCCTCGGCACCTACGCGCTGTCGGCCGGCTACTACGACGCCTACTACGGTCAGGCGCAGAAGGTCCGAACGCTCATCACGCGCGACTTCACCACCGCGTTCGACGACGTCGACGTGCTGATCAGCCCCACCACCCCGAGCGTGGCGTTCCCGCTGGGCAGCCGGGTCGACGACCCGCTGGCCATGTACGCCGCCGACCTGTGCACGCTGCCGGCCAGCCTGGCCGGGCTGCCGGCGACCTCGGTGCCGTGCGGCCTGTCCGAGGGGCTGCCGGTGGGTCTGCAGATCATGGCGCCGGCGCTGGCCGACGACCGCTGCTACTCGCTGGCCGCGGCCGTGGAGGCAGCGCTCGACAGCGCCCGCGGACACCGGCTGCTCGACGAGCTGCCGACCCGCGCGGCGGCCGCCGGAGGCCCGGCGTGAACGGCCCGCTGAAGGCCGGCTGGGCGCTGACGGCCTTCGTCATCGTGGCCGGCACGGTGCTGTGGATCGTCACCGGCAAGGCCGTCTTCGCCGTCTTCATCGTCCTCGGACTGCTCACCGGCGCCGGTGCCTGGCTGACCGGCCGGTCCCTCCCGAAGGAGGACACGACCTCGTGACCGCCACCCCCGATCGCCTCGTGGAGTTCGACGAGGTGCTGACCCGCTACGAGCCGGTCATCGGCCTGGAGACCCACGTCGAGCTGGGCACCGCCTCGAAGATGTTCTGCGGCTGCTCCACCACCTTCGGCGCGGACCCCAACACCCAGACCTGCCCGGTCTGCCTGGGGCTGCCGGGTTCGCTGCCGGTCGCCAACGCCGCCGCCATCGAGCACACGATCCGCATCGGCCTGGCGCTGGGCTGTCGCATCGCGACCTGGTCGCGGTTCGCGCGCAAGAACTACTTCTACCCGGACATCCCCAAGGGCTTCCAGACCAGCCAGTACGACGAGCCGCTGTGCACGGCCGGGCACCTGGACGTCGAGGTCGACGGCCAGACCTACCGCGTGGAGATCGAGCGGGTGCACCTGGAGGAGGACACCGGCAAGAACCTGCACGTCGGTGGCGCCACCGGTCGCATCCACGGGGCCGACTACTCGCTGGTCGACTTCAACCGGGCCGGCATCCCGCTGGTCGAGATCGTCACCCGGCCGATCCCCGGAGCCGGCGCGAAGGCCCCCGAGGTCGCCCGCGCGTACGTGACCGAGCTGCGCGAGATCGTCCAGGCGCTCGGCGCCTCCGACGTGCGCATGGAGCAGGGCAGCCTTCGGTGCGACGTGAACACCTCGCTGGCGCCGATCGGCAGCCTGGAGTGGGGGACCCGCACCGAGACCAAGAACGTCAACTCGCTCCGCTCGGTGGAGCGGTCGGTGCGCTACGAGATGCGCCGTCAGGCCGCCGTCCTCGATGACGGCGGTCGGGTGCTGCAGGAGACGCGGCACTTCCACGAGGACACCGGCAGCACCTCGCCCGGGCGCAGCAAGGAGGAGGCCACCGACTACCGGTACTTCCCCGAGCCCGACCTCGTGCCGCTGGCCCCCGATGCGGAGTGGGTCGAGAAGCTCGCGACCGACCTCCCGGAGCTGCCGGCCGCCCGCCGGACGCGGCTGATGGAGGAGTGGGGGCTGTCGGCGACCGAGATGGCGTGGTTGGTCAACGCCGACGCGCTCGGGCTGGTCGCCGGCACCGTGGCCGCAGGCGCCTCGCCGGCCGACGCCCGCAAGTGGTGGCTCGGCGAGCTCGCCCGCCGGGCCAACGACGCCGGTGTCGAGCTCACGCAGCTCGCGGTCACCCCGGCGCAGGTGGCGGAGCTCGCGGCGCTGATCGACGCCGGCACGATCAACGACCAGCTGGCCCGGCAGGCACTCGACGGCGTGCTGGCCGGTGAGGGTGGGCCGAAGCAGGTCGTCGAGGCCCGCGGTCTGGCCGTGATGGGGGAGTCCGACGAGCTGGTGGCCGCCGTCGAGGCGGCGATCGCCGGGGCGCCCGACGTGGTCGAGAAGGTCCGCGGCGGCAAGGTGCAGGCCCTGGGCGCACTCGTCGGCGCGGTCATGAAGACGACCCGCGGCAAGGCCGACGCCGCCACGGTGAAGCGCATGCTCGAGGAGCGGGTCGTCGGCAGCTAGTCCGGCCACACCCCTGGACGAGGGAGGCCCACCCCGGCCGGCGCCGGGGTGGGCCTCTCGGCGTCTCCCCGCTCGGCGTTGCCCTTCGAGCTCTTCGCCTCTCGGCTTGTGCGCCTCTCGGTCTCTTCGCCTCTCGGGCCTGGGCCTCGGCGTCGGGCGTCCGGGCTCGGCGCGGCTCCTACAGCGGGCTGTCCTCGCCGGAGGCGCCCGGCGGCAGGATCCGGAGCACCTTGTCGTCGCCCTCGCCCGGCGTGCCGATGCCGTCGCGGTTGGACGTCGTGATCCACAGGGCTCCGGTCTGGGGCTCCAGGACGACGGTCCGCAGTCGGCCGTACTGGTCGGCGATGAGCTCCTCGGGCTCGGCGACGGGGACGCCGCTGCCGTCGAGGGTGACCGCGTAGATGCGTCGGCCCTCCAGGGCGCCCAGGTACACCGTGGGGCCGGCCACCGCGCAGCCGCCGAGGCCACCGACGGTGCCCTCGATCTCCTGCACCGGGGCGGTGGACTCGCGCTGCTCGGTGGGGAAACCGGCGTCGGCGCCCGGGAGGACCTCGGTGAGCTCGTCGGCGCGGTCCCCGGCGTCGTCGGTGGCGAACAGCGTCTCGTCCCCGCCGAGGCACAGCGCGGTCACGTTGCTGAATCCGCTGCCGTGCACCGGACCCTCTCCGACCGGCTGACCGAACACGTCGATGTGCAGCACCTTGCCGGCCAGCGAGGCCGGGTCCTGGGCCAGCGCTGCGTTGCCCGTGTCACCGGTGCCGACGAAGAGCGAGCCGTCCAGACCGAAGAGCAGGGCGCCGCCGTTGTGCACGTCACCGCGGGGGATACCGGTGAACACCGGGTTGGGCGTGCCGCCGCTGATCGGGAAGCGCACCACCCGGTTGTCGGTCGCGGTGGACAGGTAGGCGTAGACCAGCCCGTCCTCGTCGAAGGTGGGCGAGAGGGCGAGACCGTAGAGGCCGCCGTCGCCCCGCGGGTCGATGCCCGGGACGACCATGAGCTCGCGTGCGGGCGAGCGATCGGGGAAGACCTGCAGCAGGCGTCCGGTCCGCCGTTCGGCCACCAGTGCGGAACCGTCGGGCAGCAGGACGAGCCCGGTCGGCACGTCCAGGTCGCTGGCCACGACGTTGGGATCCTGCGCGGACTCGCCCGGCTGGCCTGGCGGCGGCGTCGAGGGCGGTGGGGCCTGGCCCTCCGTCGGGGGAGCGACCTGCGGCGGGGGCCCCTCCGGAAGCGGACGCCAGTCGCCCCGCGGCTCGTAGCCACCGTCGCTCCCGCAGCCGGCGACCACTGCGGTCAGCAGGAGTGCGCTCGCCAGCCGGAACGCCCGTCGTCCGCCCTCCCGCCTCACGTCCACGACAGTACGTGCGCCCCGCGCGGCCCGGTGGGCGGCGGCGCCGGGGTGTCCGGGGCGTGGGCCGGTTCCGGTATGCCGCCATGGGGCGGGGGGAGGTGTCTCGTGTGGTCGCCTTCATGGGCGGCACTCTGCCGGGTCCCAGGGTGTTGGCGGCCTGTGCGTCCACAGGCCGAGGTCTTGTCCACAGTCTCGTTTCCGCTGGTCAGGAGGCCGTGCGCCGACTAGTATCGAACATGTGTACGAGAACGGTGTCGACGGTGCGGACCGGCCCCCGGGGCCGCCGGTCGAGGCAGCGCGCTGCGCTCATCTGGAGGCGGCGTCCCCGGCCGCGGGTCGGCCGCGGGGTGAATGGATCCTGGAGGCGGTGCACGGCCGCGGCGTGAGCATGACGCCGGTCGCTCGCGCCGTCACCCGGGCGCCCCGAGGTGTCGGTGCGGCCGAGCCCGCGTCCGGTACCGACCTCGACGACCTCGGCGACCTCGAGGCGGTGGCTGCTGCGCTCGCGGCCGATCTCGATGCCGAGCAGGCCGCCGATTCCGGTGCCCGGCCGCAATCCGCTGCTGCACCCGAGCCCGTTGCCGAGGCCCGGTCGGAGTCCGCCATTGCGGAGCCCGAACCCGCCGTCGCGTCCGCTGAGCTGCCGACACCCGCTCCCCGGCCCGCCGCTGCCGAACCCGAATCCAAGCCCGCGACCGAGCGCACCGCTACCGGGCCCACCGCTACCGAGCCCGGGCCTGCTGCCGAGTCGGGGCCCGCGGCTGAACCCGCCGTCGGTGATGGGGAGGGGCTGGATCCGCGGGCGGTGCTGTTGGAAGAGGGGGCGGGGTGGCTGGATGCGGCGGTGGAGGCCGAGCGGGGGCTGGCGCAGTTGGCCGCTGCGCGGGCGCGGGCGCTGGCGGCGTTCGCCCGGTGCCGGCCGCAGGCCTGGGATCGGGCCCCGGGTGAGCGGGGCGCGGCGTCGGCGCCGTCGCGAGCGGCCAGGCCGGAGGCGTTGACCGGGGTCAGCGAGTGGGCGGTGGACGAGGTCGCGGCCCGGGTGCGGCTGTCCGGCCGTACCGCGGGCGGGTTGCTGGTCGAGTGCGTGGAGTTGGTGGAGCAGTTGCCGGCGACGCTGGCGGCGTTGGAGGCCGGGAGCATCTGCTGGGCCCAGGCGCGCGCGTTGGTGGAGCTGCTGCGGCCGGTCCGCGGCGCGGAGAAGAAGGCGGCGGTGCAGGAGCGGGTGCTGCCGCGGGCGAGCCGGCAGACGGTGGCGCAGTTGCGGGAGTGCACCAAGCGGGCGATCGCGCGGATCGACGCCGATGCCGCGGTGAAGCGGCTGGTAAGGGCGGTGGCCGGGCGGAAGGTGACCCGGCATGCCGGTGAGGACGGGATGGCGGTGCTGACCGCGGTGTTGCCCGGGCCGGTGGCGCGGGCGTGCCAGGTGGCGCTGCGCGGCTACGCGCAGGCGTGCGCGGTGGATGCCGAGGGCGCGCCGGATCCGCGGAGCATGGATCAGCGCATGGCCGACTGCCTGGCGGATCTGATCCTGCGTCCGGACGCAACCGGCCGTTCCCCCGTGCAGGTGCTGCTGACCGTGCTCGCCGGCGCGGGCACCCTCACCGCCACCGGTCCCGACCGTGATGAGCCCGGAGAGATCGACGGCGAGACCGTTCCGGCGGTGCTGGTCCGGGAACTGACCTACGCCCTGGGCTTGCTCCCCCGACCCGCCGCCCTACCCGCCCAGCGGGCCGCGCCGGCTCACGGGCTCACGTCGACCGACGAGGACACGTCCGACGCGGACACCGCGCTGACCGCCCCGACCACCGATTCCGCATCCGCCGAGGTGGCGCCCGCGGGCGAGGCATCCGGCGACGGTGAGGGCGAAGACCGCTGTACGGACCGGAGCGAGGGCCCGGCCGCCGAGACCGAGGCGGACTCCGACACCGAGGGCGAGTTCGACACCGATACCGACACCGACACCGATACCGACACCGAAACCGACACCGATACCGACACCGACACCGAGGGCGACACCGACACCGACACCGAGGACGACGCCGACTCCGGGGAGCAGGCCGAGTCCGAGGTCGAGGGAGACGCAGCGTCCGGGGCGGCGCTGGCGGCGTTGCTGGACCTGCGCGCGATCGCGGGCACCGCGCTGGCCGAACGGCCGCGGATCGCAGTCGTCGACGACCTGTCCGGGTGCCTGCTCGCCCTCACCGACAGCATCGAGCTGACACGAGCTGCCCGCGCCGGGTGCGGACTTGACCCACCCGGACCGACGGACGACTACCGGCCCGCCACCGCACTGCGCCGCTTCGTCCGGCTCCGCGACCGACGCTGCCGGTTCCCCGGCTGCCGCAACCGCCGCTGCGACCTGGACCACCTGGTGCCCTATCCGCTCGGCCCCACCGCGCACACCAACCTCGAGAGCCTGTGCGAACACCATCACCGGCTCTCCCACCAGGCACCGGGCTGGCAGCTGAGCGGCTCGGTCACCGACGGACTGGTCTGGACCCTGCCCGGTGGCACCACCATCACCACCGTCCCGCCCCGCTACGGCACCGACGACGGAATCACACCAACCACCACCCCGGACACGTCCGACAGCGTCGACCAGCCCCACGCGGCGGCGATCCACCGCTCCGACCACGCCGGCCCGGCCCGGCCCGCACCGGCCAGGTGCGCACCGGCCGCGGCCCCACCCACGTGGTCCCGGCTGACTGACGAACAACGCCGAGAAGCCATCCGCGTCCTCGTCGCTCCCCGGATCACGGCCGGACAACGAGCCGCCGCCGGCCCGGCACCCTTCTGACCACCTGCGGGAGGGAGCGACGGTGGTCCGTCACGCGGGCTCTGCGTCCGGCCGATGCAGCGTCCGGCCGGCGGGGGCAGTCGGCCGATCCGCCCGATCCGGCCGATCGGGCCGATCCGTCCGGGAGGTCGGGCTAGGGCCGCGGGGGTGCAGGGACGTCGATCCGGCCGCCGGACAGCGCCGCGATCCGAGGCAGATCGCGGGCGCGCAGCACGGGCAGGCGTACCTCGGTCCCGCCGGTGGTCACCAGCCACAGGGCGCCGCGGTCGCCGACCCGGATGCCGGCGAGGTCGGTCCACGGCACCCGTCGGGAGCCGACGAGCGAGCGGGCGGTGATCGCCGCCTCGTCGATGTCGACGCCGACCCGCAGGACCCACGCGGCGGCGGCCAGTGGGATGAGGAACACCACCGGACCCCAGGACGCGGCGGTGGCCAAGGGCAGCGCGCAGACGAACAGGACGAACACGGGGAGCAGCGCGGTACGGCTCATGCGCATGCGGGCGGGGGCAGCCACGTCTTCTGATGCTCCCAGACGCCGTCCCCGCTCAGTCGCGCCCGGAGGTGCTCGACCGGTCAGCCGGCCGAGGTGCAGAGCCAACCGAGTCGGTCAGCCGGTCGAGGTGCACAGTGAACCGAGCCGGGCAGCCGGCCGCGCGCAGAGCCAACCGAACCGGTCAGCGGGCCGAGCCGCCGAGCCGCCGAGCTGCTCGGTGACGGCTGCCGTTCAGCCCACGCCGCCGGCCGCACCACTCAGTCGCCCCAGCGCCGCCTCGGTGCCGCTCCCCGGTGCGGCGGTGTAGACGACCAGTTGCACCCCGGGAGCATCGGCCGGCGTCAGCTGGTGGTGCTCGAGCAGCAGCGTCCCGACGTCGGGATGCTCGAATCGCCGCTCGGCGGAGCTGAACCGGTCCACGTCACGGCTGGCCCACCCCGTCCGGAAGTGCTCGCTCGCCTCCTCCAGCCGCGCCACGAGCGCGACCACGGAGGGATCGCCGAGCCGAGCCCCGGCCTCGGCGCGGAACTGGGTCAGGAACCGGCGGCTGTCCGCGGCCCAGTCGCCGAGCAGGGCACGCACGGCCGGATCGGTGAAGACCAGCCACAGCAGGTTGCGCTCTCCCGGCTCGGCCGTCGCGACGCCGGGGTAGAAGCGCGCGTAGGCGCGGTTCCATCCGACGATCGTCCAGTCGGCCGTGATCGCGTAGGCGGGGGAGGGCCCCAGGGCGTCGAGCAGCCGCTGCAGGTGGGCCGGCAGCCCGTCGGGAGCGGACGACGGCGCCGGCGCACCGTGACCGGTCAGCCGCAGCACGTACTCGTGCTCGGCGGCCGACAGCCGCAGCGTGCGGGCGAGCGCGTCGACCACCTGCCGGGAGGGGTGGATGTCGCGCCCCTGCTCCAGCCACGTGTACCAGGTGTGGCTCACCCCGGACAGCAGCGCGACCTCCTCGCGCCGCAGCCCCGGCGTCCGGCGCGCGCCCCCCGGCGGCAACCCCACCGTCCGGGGATCGACCTGCTGGCGGCGGGACCGCAGGAACTCGCCGAGCTCCTGCAGCGCCGGGTTGGTCACGGTCTCTCCGGAGGTCGGTGGACAGGACGATCGAGTGGTGGTGTCGGTACCAGTATCAGCGCTGTCTCGGCGTGGGGGAGGGACCCGCCTACCATCGGGCGGCGTGACCACCGTCGAGGAACCCCGCGCAGCCACCGTCGACGTCAAGCCCCGCAGCCGCGAGGTGACCGACGGGGACCAGAAGGCCCCGGCCCGGGCCATGCTCCGCGCGGTCGGCATGGGCGACGACGACTGGGAGAAGCCGCAGATCGGCGTCGCCTCCTCCTGGAACGAGATCACCCCCTGCAACCTCTCCCTGGACCGGCTGGCCAAGCGGGCCAAGGAGGGCGTGCACGCCGCCGGTGGCTTCCCGCTGGAGTTCGGCACGATCTCGGTCTCCGACGGGATCTCCATGGGCCACGAGGGGATGCGCGCCTCGCTCGTGAGCCGCGAGGTCATCGCCGACTCGGTCGAGACCGTGATGTTCGCCGAGCGGCTCGACGGCTCGGTCCTGCTCGCCGGCTGCGACAAGTCGCTGCCCGGCATGCTGATGGCCGCGGCCCGGCTGGACCTCGCCAGCGTCTTCCTCTACTCCGGCTCCACGCTCCCGGGGAAGCTCGGCGACCGCGACGACCTGACGATCATCGACGTCTTCGAGGCGGTCGGCGCCTGCGCCCGCGGCCTGATCACCCGCGAGGAACTCGTCGCCGTGGAGAAGGCCGCCTGCCCCGGCATGGGCTCCTGCGGCGGCATGTACACGGCCAACACCATGGCCAGCGTGGCCGAGGCGCTCGGCATGGCCCTGCCCGGCAGCGCCGCGCCGCCGGCCCCGGACAGCCGTCGCGACGCCTTCGCCGTCGCCTCGGGCGAGGCCGTGGTGAACCTGCTCCGCAAGGGCATCACCGCCCGCCAGATCATGACCAAGAAGGCCTTCGAGAACGCGATCACCGTCGTCATGGCGCTCGGCGGCTCGACCAACGCCGTCCTGCACCTGCTGGCGATCGCCCACGAGGCCCAGGTCGACCTCACGCTCGACGACTTCAACCGGATCGGCGACCGCACGCCCCACCTCGCCGACGTGAAGCCCTTCGGCCGGTTCGTCATGACCGACATCGACCGCGTCGGCGGCGTCCCCGTCGTCCTGCGGGCGCTGCTCGACGCCGGCCTGCTGCACGGCGACGCCCTCACCGTGACCGGGAAGACTATGGCCGAGAACCTGGCCGAGATCGCCCCGCCGGACCTCGACGGCACGATCGTGCACGCCATGGACAACCCGATCCACAAGACCGGTGGCCTGACGATCCTGCGCGGCTCGCTGTCCCCGGACGGCGCCGTCGTGAAGTCCGCCGGCTTCGACGCCGAGGTCTTCGAGGGCACGGCCCGCGTGTTCGACGGCGAGCAGGGCGCCATGGACGCCGTCACCGAGGGCACCCTGCAGCCGGGCGACGTCGTCGTCATCCGCTACGAGGGCCCCCGGGGCGGCCCCGGCATGCGCGAGATGCTCGCCGTCACCGGCGCCATCAAGGGCGCGGGCCTCGGCAAGGACGTCCTGCTGCTCACCGACGGCCGCTTCTCCGGTGGCACCACCGGCCTGTGCGTCGGCCACGTCGCGCCCGAGGCCGCCGACGGCGGCCCCGTCGCCCTGGTGCGCGACGGCGACCGGATCCGGCTGGACCTCGCCTCCCGGACGCTGGACCTCCTGGTCGACGACGACGAACTCGCCCGCCGCCGGGAGGCCTGGGTCCCGCTGCCCCCGCGCTACACCACCGGCGTGCTCGGCAAGTACGCGAAGCTCGTCGGCTCCGCCGCCACCGGCGCGATCTGCGGCTGAGCCGGACGCCACGGACGGCCGGCGGGCGCACCCCCATGGGGTGAGCCCGCCGGCCGTGGGCTCCAGCGCGCCCCCTCCGCCGCCGAGGTCTGCCATGTGGACAGGCAGAGGTGGGCCCTGCTCGCGGGCACCGGCGCGGTGCTCGCGGTGTGCGTCGTGGCCGCCGTCCTGCCCGGCCTCGAGCGCCTCGACGACGCGACGGTGGCCGCGGCCGGTGTCCTGACCTCCGCGTTCATCGCCGCCACCACGTGGCGCCACCAGCGCGGAGCGCGCGGCTGGCGCCTGATGGTCGTGGCGACGCTCTTCCCGGTCGTCGCCTTCGTCGCCTACCTCGTGGTGGCCCCCGCCGACCCGCTCGACCGCGTCCTGCTGCGCTGGGTGCCCACCGTGCCCGCGTACCTGCTCGCCGGCGCCGCCCTGCTGACCCTCGTCGCCCGCCGGCGCCGGCGGACCGGCATCCGGGCCGTCGTCGAGACCGCGCTGTTCGGCGCCGCCTGCCTCACCGGCATGCAGCTGCTGGTCTTCGGTCCCCAGGGCACCTGGGCCGTCACCCCGACGGCGGGCCGGCTGGTGCTCACCGCGGCCGTGCTCACCACCTCCGCGCTGCTGGTGGCCGCCCTCGTGCTGCTGGCCGCCGTCGAGAGCCACCGCCAGCCGATGGCCCTCGTGCTGGTCGGCTCCGCCCTGTTCCTCACCTCGGGCCGGGGGCTGGGCACCTCGGCGACCCTCCACGGCCTGGACGGCGCCGTCACCGCCAGCCGCTTCCTCGTCGTCGCCGGCCTGGCCCTGCTCTCGCTCGCCGCGACCCTGGACCCCCGTCCTGGCCGCGCGGACTCCCGCGAGCCCCGCCCGCGCACCGGCCGGTCGGTCCCGCTGGGCACCGTCCTCCCGCACCTGGCGATGCTCGTCGCCCTCCTCGGCGTCGGCATCACCACCCTCTGTGGCCTGCGCCCCTCCTCCGGCACCGTCGCCCTCGCCCTCGCCTGCGTGACGCTGGCCGGAGCGCACCGCTGGGTCACCGCCCTCGACGACGCCCGCCTGAGCACCCGCATCCTGCGCAGCGAGGCCTGGTTCCGCTCCCTCGTGCGCTCCAACGGCGACGCCGTCCTGATCCTCGACGCGGACCTGCGCATCACCTGGGCCTCGCCCACGGTCGAGCGGCTGCTGGGTGCCGGCACGGTGCTCACCGGCCGGGACCTGCTCACGGTCACCCACCCCGCCGACGCCGTGCCCGTGGCCCGCGCCCTGCATCCGGCGCTGCCCGGGGAGGAGACGGGGGACCTGCTGACCCTGCGGCTGCCGCACGCCGACGGCCGGTGGCGCCACGTGGAGGCGAGCGTCGCCGACCTGCGCGCGGACGCCGAGGTCGGCGGGATCGTCCTCTACTGCCGCGACGCCACCGCGCGGCACGCCCGCGAGAAGGCGCTGGAGGACCTCGCCTTCACCGATCCCACCACCGGCCTGCCCAACCGGGCCGGGTGCGACCGGCTGATCGAGCAGCGGCTGGCCGCCGCCGCCGAGCCCGGCGACCCGGGGACGACGCTGCTGCTGATCGAGGTCGACGGCCTCGCCGAGGTCCGGGAGGACGCCGGCCGCGACCTGGCGTCGTCGGTCCTCGTCGAGCTCGCCCGCCGGCTGCGCACGACCGTCCGCGGGGACGAGCCGGTGGTCCGCCTCGGTGGCGACGCGTTCGCCGTCCTCGCCTCGGGCGACCCTCGCACCGGCGACCTGCTCGCCGACCGCTGCCTGTCCGCGGTCGAGCAGCCGATCGCCACTGCCGCGGGCGTCTACGACCTCACCGCCGACATCGGCCTGGTCCCCCTCGAGGCCGGCACTCCGCTGGCCGAGGTGTGGTCCCGGGCCGAGATCGCCGTCCGCGCCGCCCGGCGGGCCGGTCGCGGCACCGCCCGCCGGTTCGACCCGGTGCTCGGCTCCGCGGCCGAGCGCCGGGCGCGGCTGCGCGAGGACCTGCCGGGCGCCTGCGCCCGCGGGGAGCTGGCCGTCGCCTTCCAGCCCGTCGTCTCCCTCGTGGAGCAGCGGATCGTCGGGGTCGAGGCGCTGCTGCGGTGGCGCCACCCCGAGCTGGGGGAGGTGCCCCCGGCCGAGTTCGTGCCCATCGCCGAGCGCGCCGGCGTCATCGGCGAACTGCAGCGCTGGGCGCTGGATCAGGCCGCGCGTGCCGCGGTCGCCCTCCCGGTGCTGCACGCCCCGCTGCGGCTCGGCGTCAACATCTCGGCCTCGCACGTGGCGGCCCGCACCCTGGTCGGCGACGTGGCCGCGGTGCTCCAGTGCACCGGGCTGGCACCCGAGCGGCTCATCCTCGAGATCACCGAGGCGACCCTGATGGCCGGCACCGACGACATCGCCGTCGACGTCGAGGCTCTGCGGCTCATGGGCGTGCACGTGGCCCTCGACGACTTCGGCACCGGGCACTCCTCGCTGACCCACCTGAGCGCGCTGCCCATCGACGTGCTCAAGCTCGACCGCGACTTCGTCGCCCGCGTCGACCGGGACCCGCGCAGCCGCGCGCTCTGCGAGTCGGTGATCGCCATCGGCCGGGCGCTGGGCCTCGACGTCGTCGCCGAGGGCGTGGAGACGCCGGCCCAGCTGGGTGTGCTCCGCGGTCTCGGGTGCGGCTTCGCCCAGGGGTTCCTGCTGTCCCGCCCGCTGCGCCTGTCCGAGCTCACCGAGCTGCTGGAGACCGGGGCCGGCGCCCTGTGGCCCGGCCTGGTGGGCTCCCGATGAGCCGGCCCCCGGCCCCCGGACGCCGGGGCGGCCTCCCGCACGTGCGGGCCACGACCGTCTTCGGCGTGCTGCTGGTGCTGCTCGGGGCGGTCTGCACCGCGGCCGAGCTCACCGGCCCGGCGCTCGACTCCTGGGTGGTCCCCGCCTGCCTGGCCCTGGGATCCCTGGCCGGCGCCGCACTGGTCGCCCGCCTCACCGCCGGACTTCCCGGGCGCTCCGGCCGGCCCTGGCGTGCGCTGGCCGCCGCCGGCGTCCTGCTGGCGAGCGGCCAGCTGATCGCGGGGGTCCGGGGCGTCACGGCGGACCGCTCCACCGGGGGCGTCGAGGACCTGGCGATGCTCGCGGCGGCTCCGGTCGCGATCGCCGGCGCCCTCTGGCTGATGCCGTCGCGCGCCGGCCGCCGGATCGGCTCGCGCGCGCTGCTCGACGGGGTCATCCTCACCGCTTCGGTCGCCGTCCTCGGGCACGTCGCCCTCGGCGACCTCCTCCCCGAGGGCGGCGGCGCCGAGGAGGAAGTGCTCGCCACCGCCTACCCGCTGGTCGCCGTGGCGCTGTGCGGCATCGGGCTGGTCCCGGTGACCGCCGTCGTCGAGGCCCGGCGGCGCGCGGCCACGTGGCTGCTCGTGACGTTCCTGGGCATGGCGGTCGCCGCCGTCAGCGGGGCGGTGGGGCGCGCCACCGGTTCGCCGTGGCCGCTCCTGCTCGCCGACCTCGCCTGGCTCGGCACGCTGGCCGCCGCCGCGCGCGGTGCCGCCGCCGACCCCGGCGAGCCCGCCGGTCCGCCGGCGCACCGCACCCTGCCGCTGCGCGGCGGCCTGGCCGCGCTGGCCGCGGCCGGTCTCCTGCTCGCGGTCCTGACCGGCGGCGCCGTCGTCGGCCGGCCGCTGCGGCCGGCCGAGGCCGCCGCCGGCCTGCTGGTCGTCGGCCTCATGTCCGGACGCACGCTGCTGTGGGCGCTCGACGCCCACCGGCTGACCCGGCGGCTGCAGCGGGCCGAGCGCCGGTTCCGGGCGCTCGTGCACAGCGGCGATGCGGTCACCGTGGTGCTCGACCCGGTCGGCCGGGTGTCCTGGGCCTCCGGACCGGTCGCCGAGCAGCTCGGCTGGGCCGACGACGACCTGAGCGGCCGGGCCCTCGCGGCGCTGCTGCACGTTCAGCACCGCGCGGTGCTCGCGCAGGTCACCGCGGCCGTGCGGGCCGGAGCGCCCGTCGAGCTGCCGGTCACCGTGCGGCTGGGGGGCCGGTCGGGCGTGTGGCACGACATCGAGGTCCTCGGGGCCGCGCTCGACGGCGTCGAGGGCGGTCTGGTGCTGCACCTGCGCGACGTCACCGAGCGCAGCGCCACCCAGCGCGAGCTCGAGCGGATGGCCTACACCGACTTCCTCACCGGTCTGCCCAACCGGGCGCGGCTCATGGCGGCGCTCGACGTCGCCGTGGGGCGCGCCGCGGCCGGCCGCCGCGCCTGCCTGCTCCTGCTGGACCTCGACGGCTTCAAGTCGGTCAACGACGTCTCCGGGCACGACTCGGGCGACCTGCTCCTGCAGGAGGTGGCCGAGGTCCTCTCCGGCGCCGCCCGGGACGGCGACCTGGTGGCCCGCCTCGGCGGCGACGAGTTCGCCCTCGTCGTCGACTCCGGACCGGAGGAGGCCGTGCTGCTCGCCGAGCGGCTGGTCGCCCTGCTGGACCGCACCCACCGTTTCCCGACGGGCCGCGGCGGGGACGGCGGCGGACCGCCGCTGCACGTCTCGGCGAGCATCGGCGTCGCGGAGGTCGGGCCGCACGGCGACGCGTCGGCGACCATGCGCGAGGCGGACCTGGCCCTGCGCACCGCCAAGGCCGACGGCAAGAACGCCGTCCGCTCCTGCGGTCAGTCGATCGTCGAGGAGACCGGACGGCGCAGCCGGCTGGCCCGCGACCTCGTGCTGGCGCTGGAGCGGCAGGAACTGCGCGTGGACTACCAGCCGGTCGTCGGCCTCGAGGGCCGCCGGATCCTCGGCCTGGAGGCCCTCGTCCGCTGGGACCACCCCGAGCTGGGGGCGGTCTCGCCGGAGGAGTTCGTCGGCCTGGCCGAGGAGGAGGGGCTGATCGTGCCCCTCCAGCGCTGGGTCCTGCGGACCGCGACCGCCGAGCACGCCCGCCTCGTGGCCGGCGGGCGGGACCTGCGGATGGCCGTGAACGTCTCGGTGCTGCACGTCCAGGCGCGCTGCCTGGTCGAGGACGTCGCCGACGCACTGGAGCGCGCCGGACTGCCGGCCGACCGGCTCATGATCGAGCTCACCGAGTCGGTCTTCGCCGACGACGCCGAGCTGCTGCGGAGCACCCTGTCCGACCTGTCCGACCTCGGCTGCGTCGTGGCGCTGGACGACTTCGGCCGGGGCGCCTCCTCGCTCACCCAGCTCGCCGGTCTGCCGGTCGACGTGCTGAAGATGGACCGCGGCTTCGTCACCGGCATCGAGTCCGACGGGCGCCGGGCCGCGCTCGTGGCCGCCGTGGTGGACCTCGGCCGCACGCTGGGCATGGACGTCGTCGCCGAGGGCGTGGAGACGCCCGCACAGCTGGCGGCGCTGACCGCGCTGGGCTGCGACTTCGTGCAGGGCTGGCTGCTCGGCCGGCCGGTGGCGGGGACCCTGGTGGCCGGGGTGGTCGACGGCTTCGACCCGACGGTGCTCGACGGTGCGGCCCCCGACGGCGGGACGGCCGGCGCCGACGTGTCCCACGACACGCTCGACACGGTCCACCTGGCGGGACGGCTCGGTTGACGGGCGGGGCGGTGGGGGCGCACAGTGGGTGCGTGCCCTCCGCCTGCCCGATCCTCGTAGTCGCCTAGCGCGTCGGTCGTCCGACCGACGCGCTGACCCCTCCGTGCCCTCGGCACGAGGGGTTTTTTTGCGCCCCGAGCAGGCGGCGCGCCCGATCCCGGCCCATCACCCGCCCCACTCGTCAGGCCCCGCCAGGAGAACGCCGACATGAGCACCACCACCCCGAGCGAGCAACCGTCCCGCGACGCCGCCGCCGCGCTGGCCGGCGTCGAGACCGGCGCCCGCTCGGTCGCCGAGGCCGCCCACGCCCCGCAGCAGGGCATCACCGGAGCGCAGAGCCTGGTCCGGTCCCTCGAGGCGGTCGGGGTCGAGGTGGCCTTCGGCATCCCCGGCGGGGCCATCCTGCCGCTGTACGACCCGCTGTTCGACTCCCGGATCCGGCACGTCCTGGTGCGCCACGAGCAGGGGGCCGGCCACGCCGCCACCGGATACGCGCAGGCCACCGGCCGGGTCGGCGTCTGCATGGCCACCTCCGGCCCCGGCGCGACCAACCTGGTCACCCCGCTGGCCGACGCCTACATGGACTCGGTGCCGATCGTCGCCATCACCGGGCAGGTGCCCAGTGGCGCCATCGGCACGGACGCCTTCCAGGAGGCCGACATCCGCGGCATCACGATGCCGGTCACCAAGCACAACTTCCTCGTCACCGACGCCGCGGAGATCCCGCAGCGGATCGCCGAGGCCTTCCACCTGGCCAGCACCGGCCGCCCCGGCCCCGTGCTGGTCGACGTCCCGAAGGACGTGCTGCAGGCGACCACCGACTTCGCCTGGCCGCCGCGGCTGGACCTGCCCGGCTACAAGCCGACCACCCGCCCGCACGGCAAGCAGGTGCGGGAGGCGGCGGCGCTGATCGCGGGCGCCCGCCGTCCGGTGCTCTACGTGGGCGGCGGCGTGCTCAAGGCCGGGGCCACCGACGAGCTGATCGAGCTCGCGCACCTCACCGGCGCGCCGGTGGTCACCACCCTCATGGCCCGCGGTGCCTTCCCCGACAGCGACCCGCAGAACCTGGGCATGCCGGGGATGCACGGCACCGTCGCCGCGGTCACCGCGCTGCAGAAGGCCGACGTCCTCGTCGCGCTCGGCGCGCGGTTCGACGACCGGGTGACCGGCAACCTGGCGTCCTTCGCGCCGGACGCGCTGGTCGTGCACGCCGACATCGACCCGGCCGAGATCGGCAAGAACCGCAGGGCGGACGTGCCGATCGTCGGGGACGCGAAGGAGACGATCGCCGAGCTCGTCACCGCCGTCCGCGCCGAGCACGACGCCGGGCGCACCCCCGACCTCGCCGCCTGGTGGGTCCAGCTGGACGACTGGCGCGCCCGCTACCCGCTCGGCTACGACTGGCCCGAGGACGGCGCGCTGTCCCCGCAGTACGTGATCGAGCGGCTGGGTGCCATCGCCGGCCCGGACGCCATCTACACCTCCGGCGTCGGCCAGCACCAGATGTGGGCCGCGCAGTTCATCAAGTACGAGAAGCCGGGCACCTGGCTCAACAGCGGCGGCCTCGGCACGATGGGCTACGCCGTCCCCGCGGCGATGGGCGCCAAGTACGGCTGCCCGGACACCACGGTGTGGGCCATCGACGGCGACGGCTGCTTCCAGATGACCAATCAGGAGCTGGCCACCTGCGCCATCGAGGGCATCCCGATCAAGGTCGCCGTCATCAACAACGGCAACCTCGGCATGGTCCGCCAGTGGCAGACCCTGTTCTACGAGGGCCGCTACTCCAACACCAAGCTGCACGCCCAGAACGCCGACGGGACGCCCAAGCCGGTCCGCATCCCCGACTTCGTCGCCCTGGCCGAGGCGCTGGGCTGCGTGGGGCTGCGCTGCGAGTCCAAGGACGACGTCGACGCGGTGATCGAGAAGGCGATGGCGATCACCGACGCCCCCGTCGTCATCGACTTCGTCGTGGGTGCCGACGCGCAGGTGTGGCCGATGGTCGCCGCCGGCTCCAGCAACGACGACATCCTCGCCGCCCGGGGTCTGCGCCCGGTGTTCGGCGACGACCAGGTCTGAGGAGCGAGCACACCATGACCCGACACACGCTGTCCGTCCTCGTCGAGAACAAGTCCGGCGTCCTGGCCCGCGTCTCGGCGCTGTTCAGCCGCCGCGGCTTCAACATCGAGTCGCTCGCCGTCGGCCCGACGGAGAACCCGGACCTCTCGCGCATGACGATCGTCGTCGACGCCGAGTCCGCGCCGCTGGAGCAGATCACCAAACAGCTGAACAAGCTGATCGAGGTGATCAAGATCGTCGAGCTCGAGGGTGACGCCGCCGTCCAGCGCGAACTGCTCCTGGTGAAGGTTCGCGCGCCCATGGCCGACCGCACCCAGGTGCTGCAGACCGCGGACCTCTTCCGGGCCCGCGTGATCGACGTGAACATCGACACCGTCACCCTCGAGGCGACCGGCACGCCGGACAAGCTCCAGGCGCTGCTGGCCGTCCTCGCCCCCCTCGGCATCAAGGAGATGGCCCAGTCGGGCACCGTCGCCCTGGGCCGGGGTCCGCGATCCATGTCGGGCGCCGGTACCTTGCGCCCGGTCGACCGCACCGCGTGAGGGCCCCCGTGCCCGCCACCACTCGCTAGCTCGGGGCAGGCCCCGCGCGGGGCCCTCCCGAGTCGCCCAGGCAGAGAACCCACTGAAGGAGTACGTACCGCATGGCCGCCGAGATCTTCTACGACGACGACGCCGACCTCTCGATCATCCAGGGGCGCACCGTCGCCGTCCTGGGGTACGGCAGTCAGGGGCACGCCCACGCCCTGTCGCTGCGCGACTCGGGGGTCGACGTCCGCGTCGGCCTGCCCGAGGGCAGCAAGAGCCGCGCCAAGGCCGAGGCCGAGGGCCTCCGCGTCGTCACCCCCGCCGAGGCGGCCGCCGAGGCCGACCTGATCATGATCCTCGCGCCCGACCACGTGCAGCGGCACCTGTACACCGAGTCGGTCGAGCCGAACCTGCAGGACGGCGACGCGCTGTTCTTCGGGCACGGCTTCAACATCCGGTTCGGCTACATCAAGCCCCCGGCCGGCGTGGACGTCGCCATGGTCGCCCCCAAGGGCCCCGGCCACCTGGTGCGCCGCGAGTTCACCGACGGCAAGGGCGTCCCCTGCCTGGTCGCCGTCGAGCAGGACGCCAGCGGCAGCGCGCTGCAGCTCGCCCTCTCCTACGCGAAGGGCATCGGCGGCACCCGCGCCGGCGTCATCCGGACGACGTTCGCCGAGGAGACCGAGACCGACCTGTTCGGCGAGCAGGCCGTGCTCTGCGGTGGCGCCAGCGCGCTCATCACCGCGGGCTTCGAGACCCTCACCGAGGCCGGCTACCAGCCCGAGGTCGCCTACTTCGAGTGCCTGCACGAGCTGAAGCTGATCGTCGACCTCATGTACGAGGGCGGCATCGCCAAGCAGCGCTGGTCGGTGTCCGACACCGCCGAGTACGGCGACTACACCTCCGGCCCGAAGGTCATCGACGCCCGCGTCAAGGAGTCGATGGGCGAGGTGCTGGCCGCGATCAAGGACGGCTCGTGGGCCGCCGCGTTCATCGCCGACCAGGACGCCGGCGCACCCGACTTCACGGCCAAGCGGGCCGCCGCCGAGGCGCACCCCATCGAGGAGACCGGCCGCAAGCTGCGTGGCCTCATGAGCTGGGTCTCGGCGTCGGACGACTACACCGGCACCGCCGCCCGCAGCTGACGCAGGCACCCCGGACGACCGAGGCCCCCGCTGCCGAGTGCAGCGGGGGCCTCGTCGTTCCCGCGAGTGCGGGCGATGCCGGTGTCAGTACTGGGCGCCCTGGTACTTGGGCGAGGGGCCCCAGCGGTTGGGGTTGCGGTCCCCGTCGGTGGCCCACCAGACGATCAGCACGATGATCCCGACCAGCGGGATCAGCGTGAGCAGCTGCCACCAGCCGGAGCGGCCGGTGTCGTGCAGCCGCCGGGCGCCCACGGCGAGGTTCGGGACGAGGAGCCCCAGCCCGACGATGATCTGCAGGGCCGGGAAGCCGATCAGCTGGTCGATGATGCCCGCGACCACGGACACGAGGATCCCGAAGAGGAAGAACCACCAGAACTCCGAGCGACGCGCCCGGCCGGTGAAGTCGGCGTACTTCGTGAGCACGGTCTGCACGGCCACGGGGAACGGCATGGAGCCGCCACCCGCCGGGGCGCCGTAGCCGGGGGGAGCCGCGGGGTACCCGCCCGCCGACCCGTAGCCCTGCGGCTGGGCGCCGTAGCTCTGGGGCTGGGCCCCGTAGCCCTGGGGCTGGGCGCCGTATCCCTGCGGCGGCTGGGCGCCGTAGCCCTGGGGCTGGGCGCCGTACCCCTGCGGGGGCTGGGATCCGTAGCCGGGCTGGCCCCCGTACCCGGGCTGGCCCTGGGGGTCGCCGCCGGAGGGCGGCGGGTAGTTGGGGTCGGGGCTGGACATGGCGGTTCCTCCTGGTGGGCTGGTCAGCGACGCAGCGTAGGCGGCTGGTGGCGCCGGTGGGCGGGTCGGACGCGTCAGCGGGGACGGTGCGCGCGTGCGGCGGCGAAGAACCCGGCGGACTGCCGGTTCGCCAGCAGGACGACGATCAGGATCGAGACGACGAGGCAGATCAGGCCGAACACCGTCCCGCCGGGACCCTCGCCGTCGGACGCGGCGCCGATCCCGCCGACGAACACCAGGCCGGTGCAGGCGATGGCGATCGAGCCCCCCACCAGCAGCGGCACCCGGCTGCGGCCGGACAGGACCCAGACCGAGCCCCAGATCATCACCACGGTCCAGGCCAGTGCCAGCAGGCCGGTGAACAGCAGGATGCCGGCGGCCGCCCCGAAGACGTCCCCGAAGACCCCCGGAGCATCGGAGAAGCTGCTCGCCGCGAGGCCGTAGTACAGCAGGAAGAGCGTGACCAGCGCCCCGAGGCCGCCCCAGACGAAGCCGAGCACGGCGGCGGTCACCACGCCCCCGGGCCGGCCCGCCGCGACGCCGTAGGGGCCGTAGGGCTGCGGCTGCTGGCCGTAGTAGTAGGCCGGGCCGCCGTAGGACCCGTGCTGGGCGGCGTAGCCCGGCTGGTCGGTGTAGCCCTGCTGGTCGGCGTATCCCGGCTGGGCGGTGTAGCCCTGCTGGTCGGCGTACCCCGGTTGGGCGGCGTAGCCCTGCTGGTCGGTGTAGCTCTGCTGGTCGGCGTATCCCGGCTGGGCGTAGGGCTGGGGGGCGTACGGCTGGGGGGTGTAGGGCTGCGCGGGGTATCCCGGCTGGGCGGTGTACCCCTGGGTGTGGGGGTCGCCGGCCGGGAACGGCTCGTGGCCGGATGTGCTCATCGGTCCCTCTCTCGGTGCCGCCCGAACCGGCGGCCGGTCGCCAGGATGGTGGCCGCGCTGCCACCGGGCAAGGACGTGCCCGGTCGGTGGCGGGCATGTCGGAGGTGCCGACGGGGCCGCGACGAGATCGGCGGCCGGCCCGCGACGCTCCTAGGCTGTCGCCCCGTGACCGCCTCGCCCGGGAGAGCGCCCGTCGTCCTGATCGCCGAAGAGCTCGCCCCGAGCGTGCTGGAGGTGCTCGGCGAGGCCGTCGAGATCCGCCACGTCGACGGCGCCGACCGCGCGGCACTGCTGCCGGCCCTGGCCGACGCCTCCGCGGTGCTGATCCGCAGCGCCACGCGGATCGACGCCGAGGCGCTGGCCGCCGCGCCGCGCCTCGAGGTCGTCGCCCGTGCCGGCATCGGGCTGGACAATGTGGACGTCGCCGCCGCCACCGAACGCGGCGTCCTGGTCGTCAACGCGCCGACCTCCAACATCGTCAGCGCCGCCGAGCACGCCGTCGCGCTGCTGCTGGCCGCCGCGCGGCAGATCCCGGCCGCCGACGCCTCGCTGCGCGCCGGCGCCTGGAAGCGGTCGTCGTTCATGGGCGTGGAGGTCACCGGCAAGACCGTGGGCGTGGTCGGGCTCGGCCGGATCGGCGTCCTCGTCGCCCAGCGGCTCGCCGCCTTCGGGACGACGCTCATCGCCTACGACCCCTACATCCAGCCCGGCCGCGCGGCCCAGCTCGGCGTCCACCTGGTGTCGCTGGAGGAGTTGCTGCGCGAGTCGGACTTCATCACCGTCCACCTGCCCAGGACTCCCGAGACGGTGGGCCTCATCGGCGCCGCGGAGCTGGCCACCACCAAGCGGGGCGTCATCGTCGTCAACGCCGCCCGCGGGGGACTGGTGGACGAGGCGGCCCTGGCCGACGCGCTCCGGTCCGGCCAGGTCGGGGCGGCCGGCCTCGACGTCTTCGCCAGCGAGCCCACGACCGACAGCCCGCTGTTCGGGCTGCCCAACACCGTCGTCACCCCGCACCTGGGTGCCTCCACGACCGAGGCGCAGGACAAGGCCGGCACCGCCGTGGCGCACTCGGTGCGCCTGGCGCTGCAGGGGGAGTTCGTGCCGGACGCGGTCAACGTCCAGGCCGGCGGCGTCGTCGCCGAGGACGTGCGGCCCGGGCTGCCGCTGGCGGAGAAGCTGGGCACGGTCTTCACCGCGGTCGCCGGCGGGCTGGCCCAGTCAGTGACCGTCGACGTGCGCGGCAAGCTCGCCGAGTTCGACGTGTCGGTCGTGCAGCTTGCCGTCCTCAAGGGGGTGTTCGCCGACGTCGTCGAGGACCAGGTCACCTACGTCAACGCGCCCCTGCTCGCCGGGCAGCGCGGGCTGGAGGTGGCGCTGACCAGCGACCTGGAGAGCCCCGACTACCGCAACCTCGTCCGGGTGCACGGGGCGATGGCCGACGGCACCGAGGTGACGGTCTCGGGCACCCTGTTCGGCAAGAACCAGGTACCCAAGCTGACCGAGATCGACGGCTTCGACATCGACCTGGACCTCTCCGGCCACCTGTTGTTCTTCGTCTACACCGACCGGCCCGGCGTCGTCGGCACCGTCGGCGCGGCCCTGGGCGAGGCCGGCATCAACATCGCCGGTGCGCAGGTCAGCCGCACGACCCGGGGCGGGGAGGCCCTCATGGTGGTCACCGTGGACAGTCCCGTGCCGGCCGAGCTGCTGGACGACATCGCCGGACGCATCGGCGCGGGCCAGGCACGCGCCGCCGACCTCTGACCCGCCGACCTGCTCGGAGGCCGCTCCCGGCGCCCGACTAGGGTCGGTCCCCATGCGCTTGGCAGTGATCGCGGGAGACGGCATCGGCCCGGAGGTCGTGGCCGAGGGGTTGAAGGTCCTCGGCGAGGTCGCTCCCGACCTGGAGACCACCCCCTACGACCTGGGCGCTGCCCGCTGGCAGCGGACGGGCGAGCTGCTGCCCGACTCGGTCCTCGACGAGCTGCGCCGGCACGACGCGATCCTGCTCGGCGCGATCGGTGACCCGGGCGTGCCGCCGGGCATCCTCGAGCGCGGGCTGCTCCTGCGGCTGCGCTTCGAGCTCGACCACCACGTCAACCTGCGCCCGGCGAAGCTGTTCGACGGCGTCCGCAGCCCGCTGGCCGAGCCCGGCGCCATCGACATGCTCTGCATCCGCGAGGGCACCGAGGGCCCGTACGTGGGCAACGGCGGGGTACTGCGCCGCGACACCCCGCAGGAGATCGCCACCGAGGTCAGCCTCAACACCGCGTTCGGTGTCGAGCGCGTCGTCCGGTACGCCTTCGAGCGCGCGATCGCCCGCCCGCGCAAGCACCTGACGCTGATCCACAAGACCAACGTCCTCACCCACGCCGGCTCGCTCTGGTCGCGGACGGTCGAGGAGGTCTCGGCCGAGTTCCCCGAGGTCACCGTGGCCTACCAGCACGTGGACGCGGCCACGATGTTCTTCGTGACCGACCCGACCCGCTTCGACGTCATCGTCACCGACAACCTCTTCGGCGACATCGTCACCGACCTCGCGGCCGCCGTCACCGGCGGCATCGGGCTGGCCGCCAGCGGCAACCTGGACGCCTCGGGCACCAACCCGAGCATGTTCGAGCCCGTGCACGGCTCGGCGCCCGACATCGCCGGCACCGGCGTCGCCGACCCGACCGCGGCGGTGCTCTCGGTCGGCCTGCTGCTCGAGCACCTCGGCCGCACCGAGCAGGCCAAGAAGGTCAACGCGGCGGTCGCCTTCGACCTGTCGACCCGCGACCCCGGGGCGCCGATCCGGACGCAGGAGGTCGGCGACCGCCTCGCGGCGCTCGCCTCCGGCTGACCCTCCCGGCCCCCGTCCGGCGCCCGTTCCCCCGGCCGGGGGGACGGGCGCCGTGTGCTTTACTCGCCGGTGATGTCCCGCGCCCGCACCACGATTATCGGCTAGCGCGCAGTCCACCCTCGACTGCGCGCAGACCTCCCGTACCCGGGGGGTCTTTTTCATGTGCGGCGAGTCGCCCCCCGTCCCAGGAGCTCGTAGTGGCCACCGACAGCAGCCCGACCAGCACGGACTTCCACGTGTTCGACACGACCCTGCGCGACGGCGCGCAGCGGGAGGGCGTGAGCTACTCCGTCGCCGACAAGCTCGCCGTCGCGCGGCTGCTGGACGAGATCGGCGTGGGCTACATCGAGGGCGGCTGGCCGGGCGCGATGCCCAAGGACACCGAGTTCTTCGCCCGGGCCCGCACCGAGCTGCCGCTCAAGCACGCCCAGCTCGTCGCGTTCGGGGCCACCCGCAAGGCCGGCGTCGCGGTGGCCGAGGACCCGCAGGTGGCCGCGCTGCTGGAGGCGCGGACGCCGGTGGTGTGCCTGGTCGCCAAGTCCGACGTCCGGCACGTGCGCGAGGCCCTGCGCACCACGCTGGAGGAGAACCTGGCGATGGTCGCCGACACCGTGGCGCACCTGGTCGCGCACGGCCGCCGGGTGTTCGTCGACTGCGAGCACTTCTTCGACGGCTACGCGGCCGACCCCGACTACGGCGTGCGGGTGCTGGAGGCGGCGTTCGGGGCAGGCGCCGAGGTCGGCGTCCTGTGCGACACCAACGGCGGGATGCTGCCGATGACCGTCGGACGGGTCGTGGCCGACGTCCGCGCCCGCACGAGCGGGAAGCTGGGCATCCACTGCCAGAACGACACCGGCTGCGCGGTGGCCAACACCCTCGCCGCGGTCGAGGCCGGCGTCACCCACGTGCAGGGCACCGCCAACGGCTACGGCGAGCGGGCGGGCAACGCCGACACGTTCGTGCTGATCGCCAACCTGGTCACCAAGATGGGGCTGCCCGTCGTGCCCGCCGAGTGCCTGCCGGAGCTCCAGCGGGTCAGCCACGCCATCGCGGAGCTGGCCAACATCGCCCCCGACGACCACCAGCCCTTCGTCGGCGGCTCGGCCTTCGCGCACAAGGCCGGCCTGCACGCCAGCGCGATCAAGGTCAGCCCGCAGCTGTACAACCACCTGGACCCGGCCGTGGTCGGCAACGACATGCGCATCCTGGTCACCGAGATGGCCGGCCGCGCCTCGGTCGAGCTGAAGGGCCGCGAGCTCGGCGTCGACCTCGCCGGGCAGGGCGACGCGATCGGCCGGGTGGTCGACCAGGTGAAGGTCCTGGAGGCCGACGGGTGGTCGTTCGAGGCCGCCGACGCGAGCTTCGAGCTGCTGCTGCGCGCGCAGCTGCCCGACGCCCCGCCGCCGCTGTTCGAGCTGGAGAGCTACCGCGTGTCGGTCGAGCACTGGGGCAACGGCCTGGTCGTCAGCGAGGCCACGGTCAAGGTGCACGTCGACGGCGAGCGCATCATCCGCACGGCGGAGGGCAACGGCCCGGTCAACGCCCTGGACAACGCGCTGCGCGAGGCCCTCGTCGACCGGTACCCGCAGCTGGCCGGCGTCGCGCTGGCCGACTTCAAGGTCCGCATCCTCGGCTGGAAGGGCGGCACCGGCGCCACCACCCGCGTGCTGGTCGACACCACCGACGGCACGGGGGAGTGGACCACCGTCGGCGTCCACGACAACATCGTCGAGGCCAGCTGGCACGCGCTGGTCGACGCGCTGACCTACGCCGTCCGGCACCGCTGAGCCCGGCAGCGATGGACGCCGACCGGGTCGCCTCGGCGCTGGCGCCGCTGCGCACGCTGCTGGCGGGCGACGGGGGCGACGTCGAGCTCGTCGCGGTGGACGCCGGTGCTGGCACGGTCGCGCTGCGGCTGCTGCTGCGGGACGCCGCGTGCGCCGAGTGCGTGATGCCCCGGCCCTACCTCGAGCAGGTCGCCGCCGACGTGCTGCGCCGGGCCCTGCCGGAGCTGCGCGCGGTCACGGTGGAGGACCCGCGCGAGGGCTCGCCCGGGACGGCGGCGGCCCACTAGCCTGCGCTGGCGTCCGGACCGCCGTCCGGACCCCCCCTCGACGACGAGGAGCGCGCGTGGACGTCGAGTCGGCGTGGCCGAAGTACCCCGACTACCGGATCGACCTGGTGCCCGTGGAGGGCACCGTGGCGATCCGGCACGGGGACCTGCTGCTGGCGGAGAGCTCCCGGGCCCTCCGGCTGGAGGAGACGCGGCACGTCGACCGCATCTACGTGCCCGAGGACGACGTCGACTGGAGCCTGTTCACCGTCGCCGAGGGCGCGCACACCGTGTGCCCGTTCAAGGGCGTCGCCGACTACTGGGACCTCACGGCCGGCGACGACGTCGAGTCGACCCTCGTCTGGGCCTACCGCGACCCGTTCCCCGAGGTCGCCGGGATCGCCGGGTACGTCTGCTTCTACCAGGAGCGCACCCGGGTCGAGGTCGAGGAGCGCTGGCCCACCGACCCGCCCGGGCGGCACCGCACCCGCCGGTTCCCCGGGTGGGGCGACCAGGCGGAGCTGACCCGGCTGATGGACGTCGAGCAGGTCGCCCCCGGCCGGTTCGTGGGCCCGGCGTACGGCCCCACGCCCCGCGACGTCGTGGAGGGCGGCCAGCTGCTCGGGGCGGCGATCGTCGCGGCCGCGAAGTCCGTCCCGGGCAAGCGCGTCGTCTCCGGCTACGTCACGTTCGCCCGGGCGGCGTCGTTCACCGAACCGGTGGACGTCGCCGCCGACGTGCTGCGCGACGGCCGTGGCTTCGCCACCGTGGCGGTGCGCATCGACCAGGGCGGGACCTTCCGCAGCGGCGGCACCCTGATGCTCGACGCGGGCGCGCCGGACCTGATCCGGCACGCCGCGCCGATGCCCGACGTCCCGGGGCCGGAGGAGTCCGAGCCGCTGGACATGGGCGTCTCCGGCCGCGACCTGCGGGTGGTGGACGGCGCGTACCAACCCGACCCGGACCTCGTCGGGCCACCGGAGATCTCGGTGTGGTGCCGCTTCCGCGACGACCCCGGCCCGCAGCACCTGCACCAGGCCCTGCTGGCGCAGTCCACCACGCACTGGACCATCGCCGCGGCGATGCGCCCGCACCCCGGGTTCGGCGAGGCGCAGGCGCACGTGACGCTCTCCACCGGCGTGCTGTCGACGGCGATCTCGTTCCTGGACGACGTCGACGTCACGCAGTGGCTGCTGTACACGAACGCCGCCGTCGCCGCCGGGCGCGGGCTGGCCCAGGGGGAGGGGCGGGTGTACGCGCAGGACGGGCGGCTGGTCGCCACCTACGCGGTGCAGGCGATGGTCCGCGACTTCGCGGTGCGCCCGGCCGAGCTGGGGCTGGACTCCTCCTCGGCGATGTGACCGGCCGGTCGCTCAGTCGCGCGGCCGGATCTCGCCCATCGGGCCGAAGCCGCTCACGTCGGGGGCGTCGATGTAGATGATCTGCGGCTGCGCGCTCACCAGGTCTGGCGCGACGTCCACGAACCGCCGGAAGTGGTCGGTGCCGACATGGGCACCGCCGGCCGCGGCGTCCCGGAAACCCTCGATGCAGACGAAGGTGTCCGGATCCTCCAGGCTCCGCGACCACTCGAAGAACACGCTGCCCTCCTCGGCGTCCACGGCCGCCGCGTAGTCGCGGGCCAGCGACGTCCACTCCTCGGTGCGCTCGGGTCGGACGGGGAACTTCACGACGATGACGATCACTCAGATCTCCTCCAGGCGGGTGCGCAGCAGGCAGAACGGGTTGCCCTCGGGGTCGGCCAGCACGTGCCAGGTCTCCGCGCCGGTCTGGCCGACGTCGGCCGGCACGGCGCCGAGGGCCAGCAGGCGCGCCAGCTCCGCCTCCTGGTCCCGGTCGGTGGGGCTCACGTCCAGGTGCAGGCGCGGCTTCCGCGGCTCCGGCTCGGCGACCGGCGCGAAGACCAGCGTCGGGGCCGGCCCGCCGAAACCCGCCTCCGGCCCGATCTCCACCGCGCCGTCGTCGTCGCGGGACAGCACCCGGTAGCCGAGCACCTCCGCCCACCAGGAGGCGAGCGCCTCGGGGTCGCGGGAGTCGACGACGATCTCGGACAGGCGGCAGGCCACGCCCCGACGGTAGGGGGGAACCGCCGGCGGCGCGGCCCGGGGCGGCGGGTCAGTAGCCTCGACCCGTGCGCATCGTCCGCTTCGCCTCGCCCTCGGGCATGTCCTTCGGTGTCCTCGACGGCGACGGCCAGGTCGCCCAGATCGAGGGCCACCCCTTCGGCTCGATCTCCTTCACCGGCCAGCGCTACGCGCAGGCCGACGTCCGGCTGCTCTCGCCGATCCTGCCGAGCAAGGTCGTGTGCGTCGGGAAGAACTACGCCGACCACGTGAAGGAGATGGCCACCGGGGAGGCACCGGCGGAGCCGTTGATCTTCCTCAAGCCCTCGACCTCGGTCATCGGGCCCGGCGACGCCATCCGCATCCCGCCGGGCAGCACCAACGTGCACCACGAGGTCGAGCTCGCCGTCGTCATCGGCGCCCGCGGCGCCCGCAACGTCACCCCGGAGCAGGTCCCGGCCAGCGTCTTCGGCTACACGATCGGCAACGACGTCACCGAGCGCGACCTGCAGCGCAGCGACGGCCAGTGGACCCGGGCCAAGGGCTTCGACTCGTTCTGCCCCCTCGGGCCGTGGATCGAGACCGACCTCCCGGGCATCGGCAAGGACCCCGCCGACCTCGCCGTCCGGTGCTCGGTCGACGGCGAGCTGCGGCAGGACGGCCGCACCAGCCAGCTGCTGTTCGACGTGCCCACGCTGATCTCCTACATCTCTCGGGTGATGACCCTGCTGCCCGGCGACGTCGTCCTCACCGGCACCCCTGCCGGGGTCGGCCCGATCGCCCCCGGGCAGCGGGTGGAGGCCTCGATCGAGGGGCTGGGCACGCTGACCAACAGCGTCACCGGCGCCGACACCGTGTCCACCGCGGGCGGCGCCCGGTGACCACCAGGACCCGCTTCTGCCCGTCGCCCACCGGGCTGGTGCACGTCGGGGCGATGCGCACGGCGCTGTTCAACTGGGCGCACGCCCGGCACACCGGGGGCACGTTCGTGTTCCGCATCGAGGACACCGACGCCGCCCGCGACACCGAGGACTCCTACCGGCACCTGCTGGACTGCATGCGGTGGCTGGGGCTGGACTGGGACGAGGGCCCCGAGGTCGGCGGCCCGAACGGCCCCTACCGGCAGTCGGAGCGCTCCGACGTCTACCGCGAGGTGGCGGCGAAGCTGCTGGCGTCCGGCCACGCGTACGAGTCGTTCTCCACCAACGAGGAGGTCGACGCGCGCCGGCGGGCGGCGGGACAGGACCCCAAGCTCGGCTACGACAACGCCGACCGGTTCCTCACCGACGCGCAGAGGTCCGCGTTCCGCGACGAGGGCCGCTCGCCCGTGCTCCGGCTGCGGATGCCGGAGGAGGACATGGCCTGGACCGACCTGGTCCGCGGTGACATCAGCTTCGCCGCCGGGTCCGTGCCGGACTTCGTGCTGATGCGCGGCAACGGCGCTCCGCTGTACCCGTTCACCAACCCGGTGGACGACGCCCTGATGGGCATCACCGACGTCCTGCGCGGCGAGGACCTGCTGCCCTCCACCCCCCGGCAGATCGCCCTCTACCGGGCGCTCACCGACATCGGCGTCGCGTCGGGGACCCCGCGGTTCGGCCACCTGCCCCTGGTCTTCGGCGAGGGCAACAAGAAGCTCTCCAAGCGCGACCCGCAGTCGAACTTCGACGTCTACCGCGACCGGGGCTTCCTGCCGGAGGGCCTGGTCAACTACCTCTCCCTGCTCGGCTGGGCGATCGCCGACGACCGGGACGTCTTCTCCACCGCGGAGCTGGTCGAGGCCTTCGACGTCACCCGGGTCAGCGCCAACCCGGCGCGCTTCGACCTGAAGAAGGCCGAGGCGATCAACGCCACGCACCTGCGCGCGCTGCCCGCGGAGGAGTTCCTGGCGCACGTGCGGCCCTTCCTCGCCGGTGCCGGGCTGATCGCCGATCCGCCCACCGCGGACCAGGACCGGGTCCTGCGGGCCATCGCGCCCCTGGCCCAGGAGCGGATGATCGTGCTCTCCGACGCCGTCGGGCTGCTCGGCTTCCTCTTCGTCGACGAGGTCGAGATCGACCCGGCGGCCGCCGCGAAGCAGCTCGCCGGGGACGACGCCGCGGAGGTGCTCGACGCCGCCACCGCGGCGCTGACCGGGCTGGGCGAGTGGTCCACCGCCGCGATCGAGACCGCGCTCAAGGAGGCCCTGGTCGACGGCCTGGGGCGCAAGCCCCGGCAGGCGTTCGGGCCGGTGCGGGTCGCCGTCAGCGGCCGCACCGTCTCGCCGCCCCTGTACGAGTCCATCGAGCTGCTCGGTCGCGAGCGCACGCTCGCCCGGCTCGCCGCCGCCCGGGCGCACGGGGGATGACGGGGGCGGGCCGGCCGGAGGTGGAGGAGCCCTACACGGGGCCTCCGCCCACGGCCCGCTACGCCGCACCGCCGCGGGTGCCGGGCGCGCTCCCGGGCCTGCACCCGCCGCTGCCCGGGGGCGGGGACCACGGGCCGGTGCCGTGGCCGCTGGGGCCGGTGCCGATGGCTCCGGGGCCGCACACGCACCTCCCGGGGTCGCCGCTCGGCGGCCTCCCGGGTCCGCCGGCCGGCGCCGTGCCCTGGGGTCCGCCCCCGGGGCCGCCGCCGTGGGCGGTGCCGGCGCCGCTGCCGCACGACGTGCCCACGCCGTTCCTGCTGGCCATGCGGTCGCGCACCTGGCGCTGGTGGCGGCCGCTGCTCGGGCTCCTGGAGTTCGTGGGCGTGTACACGATCGCGGTCGTCGTGGTGGTGGTGGCCGGGGCGCTGGCCGTCGTCGCGCGCGGCCCGGTCGACCTCGACTTCGACGACCTCACCGACCCGTGGGTGCTCCTGGTCACCAACGCCTCCCTCGCGGTGGCGATCCCCGTCGTCTGGCTGTGCTGGGTCGCCGCCCACCAGATGCCGATCGGCTCGTCGTCGTCGGTGCTGGCCCGGTTGCGCTGGGAGCTGCTCGCCCGCTACGTGCCGCTCGCGCTGCTGGCCCTGGGGGCCGGGATCGCGGTGCAGCTGGCCGTCGGGTACGGCCTGGACGACGGCGTGGATGCCTCCGGCCCCGTCCGCTCGTTCGTCCTGCTGGCGGTCCTGGTCCTGCTCACCACACCGCTGCAGTCGGCGGCGGAGGAGTACGTGTTCCGCGGCTACCTCGGTCAGGCGGTCGCGGCCTGGGTCGGGCGGGAACGCGCGGGTGCCCTGGCCGCCGCGGTGCTGACCGCGACGCTGTTCTCGCTGGCCCACCTGCCGGGGGACCTGCTGCTGTTCCTCGACCGTTTCGCCTTCGGGCTGGCGGCCTCGGCGGTGGTGTGGCTGACCGGCGGTCTGGAGGCCGCGATCGTGCTGCACGCGGTCAACAACGTGCTGGTGCTCCTGCTGGCCGGCGCGCTCGGCGAGGGCGTGGACGCCGGCGAGGAGCTCGGCGGCGGGGCAGGGCTGCTGGTCGTCGCGCTCGACGTGCTGGCGATGGCCGCCTACGTGCTGCTGGTGCGGCGCTCGGTGGCCCGCCGTCCCCCCGCGACGCGGACCCCGGCGCAGGACCTCCGGCCGCCGGGGCAGGTCGCCGCGGCCCGCTGAGGAGAGGGGGGTGCGGCAGGCCGCCGACGGCGTCGGGTATGGTTGTCACCGCGCCGCGAGGCGTGCACGACCCTTGGGGTATGGGGTAATTGGCAGCCCGACGGTTTCTGGTTCCGTTAGTCTAGGTTCGAGTCCTGGTACCCCAGCGAGAGCGTTGTTCTCCGGATCAGCGTCCTCACGCACCACCGCACGGCCCCGTCGTCTAGCGGCCCAGGACGCCGCCCTCTCACGGCGGTAGCGAGGGTTCGAATCCCTTCGGGGCTACGCGCACGAGAGCCCCCGGTCATCGACCGGGGGCTCTCGCCGTTCCCGGGCCCGGCCCCGCCTGCGGGTGCGGATCGGGGCCGTGGCACGATGGCAGTGCACGGCCCCGTCGTCTAGCGGCCCAGGACGCCGCCCTCTCACGGCGGTAGCGAGGGTTCGAATCCCTTCGGGGCTACGCGTTCGAGAGCCCCCGGTCCCCGACCGGGGGCTCTCGCCGTCCCGGGGGGGCGGTGTCCTCCGGCGGACAGGCGCCTGACCAGGCGCGGCACTAGCGTCGGTCCCCGTGATCCGCACGAGTCGGCGGCTGGCCGACGGCCGGGAGATCGTCTACTACGACGCCGACGGGTCGACGGCGTCCCGCGATGCGGTCGACCCGCGCGACCTCCCGCCGGTCAGCACGCAGTCGCAGCTGCGCTGGGACGCGCTGCTGGGGGAGTGGGTGGTCTACGCCGCGCACCGGCAGACGCGGACCTTCCTGCCGCCCGCCGACGAGTGCCCGCTGTGCCCCACCCGGCCGGGGCGCCCGCCCACCGAGGTGCCCGAGTCCGACTACCAGGTCGTCGTCTTCGAGAACCGCTTCCCGTCGCTGGCCACGGCCGTCGAGCCCGACGTGCCGCCCGCGGCCCCGGGCGCCCCGTACGCGCAGCTGCGGCCGGGCTTCGGCCGGTGCGAGGTCGTCGTGTTCACCAGCGAGCACGACCGCGCGCCCGCGGACCTGGACGTGGCGCGGCTGCGGCTGCTGGTCGACGTCTGGGCCGACCGCACCGCGGAGCTGTCCGCGATCGAGGGGGTGGAGTACGTCTTCCCGTTCGAGAACCACGGCGAGGAGATCGGGGTGACACTCTCCCATCCGCACGGCCAGGTCTACGGCTACTCCTCGCTGCCGCCGCGGGCCGAGCGGGTGCTGGCCTCGGTCCGGAAGCACCGGGAAGCCACCGGCGGAGACCTGTTCGCGGAGGTGGTCGCCGCCGAGCGCGGCGGGCCCCGCGTGGTCACGGTCGGCGAGCACTGGACGGCGTTCGTGCCGGCCGCGGCGCGGTGGCCCTACGAGCTCCAGCTGTTCCCGCACCGGCGGGTGCCGGACCTACCGGCGCTGGCCGACGCCGAGCGCGACTCCCTGGCCGAGGTCCTCAAGGACTGCCTCGGCCGGTTCGCGCACCGCTTCGACGAGCCGATGAACTACATCGCCGCCTGGAACCAGGCCCCCGTGCGGCGCGGCCGTGACGACTGGTGGCTGCACCTGCAGCTGTTCAGCCTGCGGAGGGCACCCGGAAAGCTGAAGTACCTGGCCGGCTCCGAGTCCGGGATGGGCGTGTTCATCAGCGACACCAGCCCCGAGGACGTCGCGGCCCGGTTGCGCGAGGTGGAGCTCCCGTGACCGCGGACGCCGAGCTGGGGGCCGCGGCGGCCGCCGCGTTCGGCACCGCCTTCGGCGCCGCGCCCGAGGGCGTCTGGGCCGCGCCCGGCCGGGTCAACGTCATCGGCGAGCACACCGACTACAACGAGGGGTTCGTGCTCCCCGTCGCGCTGGAGCAGACGACCCGGGCGGCGGTGGCCCGCCGCGACGACGGGCGGGTGGCGCTGGTCTCCGCGCAGCACGCGGACTCGCGGGTGGAGCTCGCCCTGGCCGACCTCGCCCCCGGCACCCCCGGCGGCTGGGCCGGCTACCCGGCGGGCGTCGTGCACGCGCTGCGCGAGCGGCTGCCGGGCGGGGTGAGCGTGCTGGTCGACGGCGACGTGCCGGCCGGCATGGGACTGTCCTCGTCGGCCGCGCTGTCGTGCTCGGTGGCGCTGGCGCTGCGCGACCTCGCCGCCCCCGAGCTGGCCGTGGGCGACCTGGTCGACGTCGCCCGCTCCGCCGAGAACGACTTCGTCGGCGCCCCCACCGGCATCCTCGACCAGTCGGCCGCGCTGCTGTGCACGGCCGGGCACGCGCTGTTCCTCGACACCCGCGACCGCAGCAGCGAGCAGGTGCCGCTGGACCTGGCCGCCGCGGGGCTCGTGCTGCTGGTCGTCGACACCGGAACGACGCACGACCACGCCACCGGCGGCTACGGCGACCGGCGCCGCGAGTGCGCCCGTGCCGCGGAACGCCTGGGGGTGCCGGCGCTGCGCGACGTGCCCGACGTCCCCGCTCTGGCCCGCCTCGACGACGGCACCGACGCGGGCGCGCTGCTGCTGCGCCGGGCCCGCCACGTGGTGACCGAGGACGCCCGGGTGCTGGAGGTGGTGGCGCTGCTGCGCGGCACCGGCGACCCGCGCGCGATCGGGCCCGTGCTCACCGCCGGTCACGCCTCGCTGCGCGACGACTTCCAGATCTCGACGCCGGAGCTGGACGCCTGCGTCGCCGCGGCGGCCGACGCCGGCGCGGCCGGGGCCCGCATGGTCGGCGGCGGCTTCGGCGGCAGCGCGATCGTGCTGGTCGAGGCGGGGTCCGTCGACCGGGTGACCGACGTGATCACGCGTCGATTCCGGGAGGAGGGGTACAGCGCGCCCCGGACCTCCCTCGCCGTGCCGTCGCCGGGGGCCCGCCGGCTCACCTGATCCACCCACCCTGAGACACACGGAGGTCCGCGTGGACGACCTGCGCCTGGACGCGAACTGGGTCGACTACATGCTGGTCGTCGCCTACTTCGCCGTCGTCCTGATGATCGGGGCCGCCGCCCGCCGGCGGGTCTCCGACAGCCTGGACTTCTTCCTCTCGGGCCGGTCGCTGCCGGCCTGGGTCACCGGCCTGGCGTTCGTCTCGGCGAACCTCGGCGCGGTCGAGATCGTCGGCATGTCCGCCAACGGCGCCCAGTACGGCATGCCGACCATGCACTACTTCTGGATCGGCGCCGTCCCCGCGATGCTGTTCCTCGGCATCGTGATGATGCCCTTCTACTACGGGTCGAAGGTCCGCAGCGTCCCGGAGTTCATGCGCCGCCGGTTCGGCACGGGCGCCCACCTGGTCAACGCGCTGAGCTTCGCGCTGGCGCAGGTCCTCATCGCCGGGATCAACCTGTTCCTGCTGGCCAAGATCGTCGAGCTGCTGCTCGGCTGGCCGCTGTGGCTGGCGCTGATCGTCGCCGCCGCCGTCGTCCTGAGCTACATCACCTTCGGCGGGCTCTCGGCCGCCATCTACAACGAGGTCCTGCAGTTCTTCGTCATCGTGGCCGCGCTGCTGCCGCTGACCCTGCTCGGCCTGCACCGGGTCGGCGGGGTCGACGGGCTGCTGGACAAGGTGCGCGACGCCGACGCCGAGCAGCTGCGCTCCTGGCCGGGCACGCAGCTGTCCACCTTCGACGACCCGTTCTGGTCGGTCGTCGGGATCGTGTTCGGCCTCGGGTTCGTGCTCTCGTTCGGCTACTGGACGACGAACTTCGTCGAGGTGCAGCGGGCGATGGCGACCAAGTCGATGTCCGCGGCCCGCAGCACCCCGATCATCGGCTCGTTCCCCAAGATGTTCGTGCCGTTCATCGTCGTCGTGCCGGGCATGATCGCCGGGGTCCTCATCGGGGACGTGGCGGAGGCGAAGGCCGCCCAGGACCCCGAGTTCGAGTACAACAACTCGATCCTCGCGCTCATGGGCGAGGTGCTCCCCAACGGCCTGCTCGGCGTCGCCATCGCGGGTCTGCTGGCGGCGTTCATGGCCGGCATGGCGGCCAACATCTCGGCCTTCAACACGGTGTTCAGCTACGACCTGTGGCAGCAGTACGTGAAGAAGGACCGGCCCGACGGCTACTACCTGAAGGTCGGCCGGTGGGCCACGGTCGGCGCCACGGTCACCGCCATCGGGACGGCGATCATCGCCTCGGGCTACCAGAACCTGATGGACTACCTGCAGACGCTGTTCGGGTTCTTCAACGCCCCGCTGTTCGCGACCTTCATCCTCGGCATGTTCTGGAAGCGGATGACGCCGACCGCGGGCTGGATGGGCCTGGTCTCCGGCACGCTCGCCGCCGTCACGGTCGCGCTGCTCAGCGAGGACGCGTTCGGGGAGGCCTCGCTGGGCATCATCTCGCTGGGCGGCCAGGGGGCGAGCTTCGTCGCCGCCAGCGCCGCGTTCGTCGTCGACCTCGTGGTCAGCATCGCGGTGACGACGGTGACCCGGCCCAAGCCCGTGCACGAGCTGGCCGGGCTGGTCTACAGCGAGACCCCGAAGGAGGTGCGCACCGACCCCGACGCGGACCGCCTGCCCTGGTACCAGTCGCCGGTGCCGCTGGCCAGCATCTCCCTGGTCATGGTCGTCGCCCTCAACGTGATCTTCCGATGAGCACCCAGGAGCCCCCGATGAGCAGTTCCGCCAGCGCGGCCGGCCCCGGCCCGAGCGGGGAGTCGGCGCGCAAGCACTCCGCCGGCGCCTTCGACGTCCGCAACATCATCGCCGCGCTCATCGGCTTCTACGGCGTCGTGCTGACCGTCTACGGCGTGGTCGACTCCGACAACGGCGAAGCCGCGACCGGCGGCGTGAACGCCAACCTGTGGACCGGGCTCGCCATGCTGGTCTTCGCCGGGGCGTTCGCGCTGTGGTCGTGGCTGCGGCCGATCGTCGTCGATCCGGCCGAGGTGCACGCGCAGGCCTCGGGCGAGGGCACCGACGACGGTTCCGGCGCCGCGCCGCACTAGTCCGGCAGGACGGTGACCGGCACGCGCTGCACCGCGTTGTTGGCCATGCCCTGGCGGTTCCACTCCTGCTCCAGCGGCTGGGCGCCGAGCTCGTCGACCGCGCGGACGACGAGCTCGTGGCGGCCGGGTTCCGGCGTCCAGGGGGCGGTCCACGCGCGCCAGGCCCAGGGCGCGGCCGGATCGGCGGCGGCCAGGTCGGCGGCGCCCCATGTCGCGCCGCCGTCGGTGCTGACCTCGACGGCGCGCAGCGGCGCCCTGCCGGACCACGCCCGGCCGCTCAGCGTCGCCGGTCCCGGGCGCAGGAAGCGCTCGCGGGTCATGAAGTCCGGCCACCCGGGCGGGGCCATCAGCGCGCGCGGGCGGATCCGGTCGACCGGCGTCCCCGGATCGTCGAGGTCGGCCTTGAGCCGGTAGGCCTTCGCGTTCTGGAAGCCCTCGAACGGCCGGTCGAGCACCTCGATGCGGGTCAGCCACTTCACGTGCGCCATGCCGTACCAGCCGGGCACGACCAGGCGCAGCGGCGCGCCGTGCTGCGGCGGCAGGGCGGCCCCGTTCATCTCCCAGGCGAGCAGGACGTCGGGGCGCAGGGCCTCGGCGAGCGGCAGCGCCCGGGCGTAGTCCTGCTCGACCCCCCGCTCCACGCCGTGGTCGGCGCCGGTGAACACGACGTCGACCGCGCCCGCGGTGATTCCGGCCTCGGCCAGCACCGCCGCCAGGGGGACGCCGGTCCAGGCGGCCGTGCCCACCGCCTCCAGCAGCCACGGCTGGCTGACCGGCCGCGGCTGCAGCCGGGCGCGGCCGTTGCCGGCGCACTCGATGGTGACGCGGGCGCTGAGTGCCGGCCGCGCCGTCAGGGCGGTGAGGTCGAGCTCGAGCGGCCGGTCCACGGCCCCGGTGACCTCGAGCCGCCAGCGCTCGGGGTCGACGGCGGGGATGTCGTAGTGGGTGAGCACGTAGTGCAGGCCCGGCGGGGTGACGTCGTGGCGCAGCGCCTCCAGCGGCATCCCGTGGTTGCGGGTGGCCAGGGCCAGTTCGTCCAGGCCGATGCCCTCGCCGGGGTCGGCCAGCCGGGCCCGGCCGCGGGTCGCGGTCTCGGTCATGCCGGGGTGTGTACGCGCCCGGGGCCGCGTCGCGGAAGAGTCGGAGGGCAGGCGTTACCGGGCGGCGCGGCCGATCGCGCCGGCGGCCTCGAGCACGGCGCTCACCACCTCGGGCGCGGGGCGGCGGCCCAGACGCTCGACCGGCCCGCTGATCGACACCGCGCCGAGGACGCCGCCCGTGGCGTCGCGGACCGGCGCGGACAGCGAGGCCACCCCCGGCTCGCGCTCGGCGATGCTGTGCGCCCAGCCGCGCCGGCGGACGTCGAGCAGCGTGCGCGCGGTGAAGCTGGCCGCCGACAGCAGCGGCGTCACCTCCTCGGCAGGGGCGAAGGCCAGCAGCGCGTGCGCCGCGGAGCCGGCCGTCATGGGCAGGCGCGCGCCCACCGGGACGGTGTCGCGGAGCCCCGAGGCGCGCTCGGCGGCGGCGAGGCACACCCGGGCCGCGCCGTCGCGCACGTAGAACTGCGCGCTCTCGCCGCTGGCGTCGCGCAGCGCCGCCAGGTGCCGGCCGGCCACCTCGCCCAGGTCGGCGCCACTGCGCCCGAGCTCGGCCAGGCCGGGGCCCGGCGCCCACGCACCCGCGGACGTGCGCCGGACCAGGCGGTGGCCCTCCAGCGCGACCGCCAGGCGGTGGGCGGTGGCCCGGGGCAGCCCGGTGCGCGCGACGAGCTCGGCGAGCGTGGCCGGTTCGTCGGCCACGGCGCGGAGAATCGCCACTGCTTTGTCCAGCACGGCAACGGGGTTAGGCTGTCCCACACAGCAATACTTACATCCCACTGTGTGAGAAGCCAGTGGGACCCGCTCCCCGGAGGGACCGAGCAGTGCCCAAGACCCTGGCCGAGAAGGTCTACGACGCCCACGTCGTGCGCAGCACCGCGGGCGAGCCCGACCTGCTCTACATCGACCTGCACCTCGTGCACGAGGTCACCAGCCCCCAGGCCTTCGACGGTCTGCGGGCCGCCGGGCGCCGGGTGCGCCGTCCCGACCTCACCATGGCGACCGAGGACCACAACGTCCCCACCCTCGACATCCTCGCCCCCATCGCCGACCCGGTGAGCCGTGCGCAGGTCGACGCGCTGCGCCGCAACGCCGCCGAGTTCGGCATCCGGCTGGCCCCCATGGGCGACCGCGACCAGGGCATCGTGCACGTCATCGGCCCGCAGCTGGGCCTGACCCAGCCCGGCATGACGATCGTCTGCGGCGACAGCCACACCTCCACCCACGGCGCGTTCGGCGCGCTGGCCTTCGGCATCGGCACCAGCGAGGTCGAGCACGTGCTCGCCACGCAGACGCTGCCGCAGTACCGGCCCAAGCAGATGGCGGTCACCGTCGACGGCGAGCTGCCCGCCGGCGTGAGCGCCAAGGACGTCATCCTCGCCGTCATCGCCGAGATCGGCACCGGCGGCGGCCAGGGGCACGTGATCGAGTACCGGGGGAGCGCCATCGAGAAGCTGTCGATGGAGGCCCGGATGACGATCTGCAACATGTCCATCGAAGCCGGCGCCAAGGCGGGGCTGATCGCCCCGGACGCGACCACGTTCGACTTCCTCCAGGGCAAGCCGCACGCCCCGCAGGGCGCCGACTGGGACGCCGCGGTGGCCTACTGGGAGACGCTGCGCACCGACGAGGGCGCCGTGTTCGACCGCGAGGTCGTGATCGACGCGACGACGCTGACGCCCTTCGTCACCTGGGGCACCAACCCCGGGCAGGGCCTGCCGATCGCCGGGCGCGTGCCCGACCCGGCCGACGTCGCCGACGAGAACGAGCGCCGCGACATCGAGGGCGCGCTGGCCTACATGGGCCTGACCCCGGGCACGCCCCTGCGCGAGATCGCCGTCGACACGGTCTTCCTCGGCTCCTGCACCAACGGCCGGATCGAGGACCTGCGGGTCGCGGCCGAGCTGCTGCGCGGGAAGCGGATCGACGCGAGCACCCGGATGCTCGTCGTCCCCGGGTCGGTCGGCGTCAAGGCGCAGGCCGAGGCGGAGGGCCTGGACCGGGTCTTCGTCGAGGCGGGCGCCGAGTGGCGCAGCGCGGGCTGCTCGATGTGCCTGGGCATGAACCCCGACCAGCTGGCTCCGGGCGAGCGGTCGGCGTCCACCAGCAACCGCAACTTCCAGGGCCGGCAGGGCAAGGGCGGGCGCACCCACCTGGTGTCGCCGGCCGTCGCCGCCGCGACCGCGCTCACCGGCCACCTGGCCGCGCCCGCCGACCTCGTCCCCGCCGACGCCTGATCGCTGGAGTTCGAAGACATGGACGCCTTCACCACCCACACCGGCACCGCCGCCCCGCTGCGCCGCAGCAACGTCGACACCGACCAGATCATCCCGGCCGTCTACCTCAAGCGGGTCACCCGCACCGGCTTCGAGGACGGGCTGTTCGAGGCCTGGCGCACCAACGAGCCGGACTTCGTGCTCAACCGGCCGCAGTACTCCGGCGCCTCGGTGCTCGTGGCCGGCCCGGACTTCGGCACCGGCTCCTCCCGCGAGCACGCCGTCTGGGCGCTGATGGACGGCGGCTTCCGCGCGGTCATCAGCTCGCGGTTCGCCGACATCTTCCGCAACAACTCGACCAAGTCCGGGCTGCTCACCGTGCTGCTCCCGCAGGCCGACGTCGAGGCGCTGTGGGAGGCGAGCGAGGCCGACCCCACCACCGAGGTCACCGTCGACCTGCGGGCCAAGGAGGTCCGCTGGCGCGGCACCGGGGGAGAGCAGCGCGTCGTCGAGTTCCAGATCGACGACTACACCCGCTGGCGGCTGCTCGAGGGGCTGGACGACGTCGGCCTCACCGAGCGCCACCTCGACGACATCGAGGCCTACGAGACCGCGCGCCCGGCGTGGACGCCGCGGGCGCTGCCGGTCCTCGGCGGCTAGCTGTAGCCGGGCCGCCGCTGCGCGGCCCAGGAGGCGATCCCCACGTCCGCGCCCCGGACGTGGGGATCGCCTCCTACTCCTCGACGGTCTCGGGGTCGAAGTTGCGGTAGTAGTCGGCGAGCAGCCCGCCCGCGTGCCCGCCCAGGACCCAGGTGCTGCCCTTGGCCGCAGGCGGCCACAGGGCCCCGGCGACGCCGGCCCAGCGGACCCCCAGGCTCATCAGGATCGAGGGGATCGCCCCGCCCTGGCTGCACACCACGGTGACCCCGGGCGCCGGGCGGGGTTCCAGGAAGCGCTCGACGGCGGCCAGCCCCGCCTGCGGATCGGCGGCGAACTCCTCCTCGCCGACCTCGGGCAGCGCCTGCACCGGCAGCCCGAGCGCCGCGGCCAGCGGCTCGACGGTCTCCCGGCACCGGGTCCGCTCCGCCGAGAGCACCGCCGTCGGCGCGAACAGCGGCAGCACCTCGGCCAGCCGGCGGGCCTGGCGGCGCCCCTTGCCGTCGAGCGGGCGCAGGTCGTCGTCGCCGTCCCAGTCCGACCGGCTGCCGGCGCGGCTGTGCCGCACCAGCAGCAGCGTCGGGGCCCGTGGGACGTCGGTCCGCGCCAGGTCGGCCAGCACCGCGCGGTCGTGGTCGTGGGTCATCAGCGCGGCGGCGTCGTCGACCGGCAGCCAGCGCAGCTCGTCGGTCTCCGCGCCGGGCTCGAACCGGCCGCCGACGGCCTCCATCAGCCAGTAGTCGACCCGCTTCGTGCCCGCCTCGACGGCGTACTCCGTCTGCACGCTGCGCCGGCCGACGACGACGGACAGGCCGGTCTCCTCGCCCACCTCGCGGACGGCGGTCTCGACCAGCGCCTCACCCTCGTCGTGCTTGCCCTTCGGCAGCGACCAGTCGTCGTAGCGCGGGCGGTGCACCACCGCGGTCTCGATCCCGCCGTCCGCCGTCGTCCGCCAGACCGCGCCCCCCGCGGCCGCGACGAGCATGCCGCCCTCCCCGGGGGCCACCTCAGCCGACCTGCTCGGCGACGGAGGCGACCAGCTCCGCCTGGTGGTCGCGGCCCTCCCGGCGGGTCCACTGCGCGTCGGGGCCGAGCTCCCAGCAGCGCACGTCAGGGGCCATGGCGGAGTCGAACATTGCTTGCAGCTGCCGCTGGGCGCCCTCGTCGGAGACCCGCAGCAGCACCTCCACGCGGCGGTCGAGGTTGCGGTGCATGAGGTCGGCGCTCCCGATCCACCAGTCGCCCTCGCCGGCGTTGCCGAAGGAGAACACCCGCGAGTGCTCCAGGAAGCGGCCCACGATCGATCGCACCCGCACGTTCTCCGACAGGCCGGGAACCCCGGGGCGCAGCGTGCAGATGCCGCGGATGAACAGCTCCACCGGGACCCCGGCGCAGGAGGCGTCGTAGAGGGCGTCGATGACCTTCTCGTCGACCAGCGAGTTCACCTTGAAGCGGATGCCGGCGGGGCGGCCCTCCGTGGCCAGCCGCGCCTCGCGCCGGATCTTCTCCACCAGCCCGGTCCGGACGCCGTGCGGGGCGACCATGAGCTGCCGGTACGCCGTCTGGCGGGAGTAGCCGGTGAGCGTGTTGAACAGGTCGGTCAGGTCCGCGCCCACCCGCGGGTCGGCGGTGAGGATGCCGAGGTCCTCGTACAGGCGCGCCGTCTTCGGGTTGTAGTTGCCCGTGCCGATGTGGCAGTAGCGGCGGATCACGCCGCCCTCGCGGCGCACCACGAGCGCGGTCTTGCAGTGCGTCTTGAGCCCCACCAGGCCGTAGACGACGTGGCAGCCGGCCCGCTCCAGCTCGCGGGCCCAGGAGATGTTGGCCTCCTCGTCGAAGCGCGCCTTGATCTCGACGAGGACGACGACCTGCTTGCCCGCCTCGGCCGCGTCGATCAGCGCGTTGACGATGGGGGAGTCGCCGGACGTGCGGTACAGCGTCTGCTTGATCGCCAGCACGTCCGGATCGGCCGCCGCCTGCTCGATGAAGCGCTGCACGCTGGTCGCGAACGAGTGGTAGGGGTGGTGGACCAGCACGTCGCCCTCGCGCAGCGTCGCGAACACGCTCTTGGGCGTCTCGCCCTCGGACAGGCGGGGATGGGTGGCCGGGACGAACGGCTCGTCCTTGAGCTCGGGGCGGTCGAGCTCGTAGAGCGCCATCAGCGCGGCCAGGTCGAGCAGCCCCGGCACGGTGACGACGTCGGTGCGGCTGACCTCCAGCTCCGACACGAGCACGTCGAGGATGCGCGGGTCCATCGTCTCGTGGACCTCCAGCCGCACCGCCGGGCCGAACCGGCGGCGGGCCAGCTCGCGCTCAAGCGCCTGCAGCAGGTCCTCGTCGCGGTCCTCCTCGACCTCCAGGTCGGCGTTGCGGGTCACCCGGAACAGGTGGTGGTCCAGCACGTCCAGCCCGGGGAACAGGGCCGGCAGGTGCGCGGCGATCAGGTCCTCCAGCGGGAGGAACGTGGCCAGGGACTCGGCCAGGGAGACCTGGACGAAGCGCGGCACGTTGTTGGGCACCTTCAGCCGGGCGAACCGCGGGGCACCGGTGTCCGGATCGCGGACCGACACGGCGAGGTTCAGCGACAGGCCGCTGATGTAGGGGAAGGGGTGCGCCGGGTCGACCGCGAGCGGGGTCAGCACCGGGAAGATCTGGTCGCGGAAGTACTCGCGCAGCCGCAGCGCGTCGGCGTCGGACAGGGCGTCCCAGTGCACGATGCGGATCCCGGCCTCCTCCAGCAGCGGCCGGACGTCACCGGCGAAGCAGTCGGCGTGCCGGTGCACGAGCTGCTGCGTGCGCGTGGTGACCCGTGCCAGCTGCTCGCGCACGGTCAGCCCGTCGGGGGAGCGGACGGTCAGACCGGTGCTCTGCCGCCGCTTCAGCCCGGCGATCCGGACCATGTAGAACTCGTCGAGGTTGCTGGCGAAGATGGCCAGGAACTTCATCCGCTCCAGCAGCGGCTGCGTGTCGTCCTCCGCGAGCTCGAGCACCCGCGCGTTGAAGTCCAGCCACGACAGCTCCCGGTTGAGGAAGCGGTCGGGAGGCAGCTCGGCGCGCGCGGCGGAGGGCTCGGTCGTCGTCGTCTCGGCCACGGCGTCATCGTGCCGCAGGAAGGTGAACGGCGAGCGACGGGACGGCGTCCCCGCTGGTCAGCGAGGGGGCGCCGGCAGCGACAGGCGGCCCAGCAGGGCGGCGGTGTGGCGTCCGACACCCAGCCGCACCGCCGCGGCGAGGTCGTCGGGGGTGTCGACGTCGCGGCGCAGCCCCGGCCGGTCACCGGGCAGCGGGCGGGCGCCCTCCGCGGCGTGGACGGCCGCCGACCCCGGCCCGAACCGGGGGGCGAGGTCGCCGTCGCGCGCGGTCAGCAGGGTGGTGCCGGTGCCCACGGCGTCGGCCACCAGGCAGCGGGCGTGCCCGGTCGCTGCCCGCAGGGCCTCGCCGAGCTCGGCCGGGCGCAGCGCGGGCAGGTCCGAGGAGAGGGCGGCGACCGCCGCCGTCCGCGCGGCCCGGGCGCCGTGGGCGAGGGCGGCGTTCAGGCCGCGGTCGGGCTCGTCGGGCACCGTGCGCGCGCCCAGGCGCGCGACCAGTTCCGCGGCCCGCGGATCGTCGGTGACGACGACGACGTCGGCCACCACCGCGTCCTCCGCGGCCGCGGCCAGGGCGGCGCTCACGGTGTCGGCGAGCAGCGCGAGCACCAGTTCGGCGTGCAGCGCGCCGTCGGGCGCGGTCAGCGGGGACAGGCGCGTCTTGGCCACCGCCAGCCGCTTGGCGGGGACGACGACGGACCACTCCACGGCCACAATGTGAGCACACCGGCCGGGCGGACGGCGGCGCGCGGGAGGACCCGGTGGCCCGCCGGGCGCGCGGCAGGGTCGATCATGGTGCGGATCACACGAGGGAGAGGGGTGCCGGTGACGCAGGAGTCGTCCCCGGAGACGGCGGGGCAGCGGGCCGTCGCGACGAGCGCCGCGCGCCGGCCGCCGAAGCGGCAGACCCGCGGCCGCATCCCGTGGTCGCTGCGGCTGGCGGTCGTCGTCATCTACCCCACGGCGTCCCTGCTGTTCAAGCTGCGGTACCGGCACCCGGAGCGGGTGCCGGCCACGGGGCCGGTGCTGCTCGTCGCCAACCACGTCTCGGTGATGGACCCCCTGTCGTGCGCCCGGCTGGTCTGGGACGCCGGCCGCGTGCCGCACTTCCTCGCCAAGCAGTCGGTCTTCAAGGGCCTGGCAGGGACGATCCTGCGGCACGCCGGGCAGATCCCCGTCGCCCGCGACTCCACCGACGCCGCCGGCTCCCTGGCCACGGCCCGGGCGGACCTGCAGGCGGGCAACCTGGTGGTGATCTACCCCGAGGGCTCGGTCACCCGGGATCCGGACTGGTGGCCGATGCAGGCGCGGACGGGGGTCGCGCGCCTGGCGCTGACCACCGACGCGGCCGTCGTCCCGGTCGCGCAGTGGGGGCCCCAGCGGGTGCACGACTACCACGCCAAGAAGCTGCGGCTGCGTCCGCGGCAGCCGGCGGACTACCTGGTCGGCCATCCGGTCGACCTCGACGTCCTGCGCGCGCAGGTGCGCGCGGGCCGCGCCCTGTCGCCCGACCTGCTGCGCGAGACCACCGACCTCATCATGGGCCGGGTGCGCGACCAACTCGCCGAGCTCCGCGGAGAGCCGGCCCCGGCCGGCTTCTCCCCGCGTCCCCGCCGCTCGCTGCCGGGCGACCTGCCGGGGAACGCCGCGTGACCGGCGCCGTCCGGGCGGCCGTCCTGGGCGCCGGCTCGTGGGGGACGACGTTCGCCAAGGTGCTGGCCGACGCCGGCTGCGCGGTGACCCTGCACGCCCGCCGGCCCGAACTGGCCGCCGCGATCACGGCCGACCGGGAGAACGCCGACTACCTGCCGGGGGTGCGGCTGCCGGAGTCGCTGCGGGCCACGACCGACGCCGCCGAGGCCCTCGACGGCGCCTCCGTCGTGGTCCTCGCGGTGCCCTCGCAGTCGCTGCGGGAGAACCTCACCGCCTGGACCCCGCTGCTCCCGCCCGACGCCAGCCTGCTGTCGCTGATGAAGGGCATCGAGCTGGGCACGACGAAGCGGATGAGCGAGGTGATCTGCGAGGTGACCGGGGCCGGGGCGGACCGGGTGGCCGTGCTGTCGGGGCCGAACCTCGCCCGCGAGATCGCCGAGGAGCAGCCCGCGGCCACCGTGATCGCCTGCCCCGACCACCAGCGGGCCGCGGCGATCCAGGCGGCGTGCCTGACCGCCTACTTCCGGCCCTACACCAATACCGACATGGTGGGCTGCGAGCTCGGCGGGGCCGTCAAGAACGTCATCGCGCTGGCCTGCGGCGTGGCCGAGGGCATGGGCTTCGGGGACAACACCCGCGCCTCCCTCATCACCCGGGGCCTGGCCGAGACCGCGCGGCTGGGCTCCGCCCTGGGCGCGGAGCTCACCACCTTCGCGGGGCTGGCGGGCCTGGGCGACCTCGTGGCCACGTGCAGCTCGCCGCTGTCGCGCAACCGCACCTTCGGCGAGAAGCTCGGCCGCGGGATGTCCCTGGAGGAGGTGCAGCGCAGCACTCGCCAGACCGCCGAGGGGGTCAAGAGCTGCCGGCCGGTCCTGGAGCTCGGCCTGGCCCACGGCGTGGAGATGCCCATCACCGAGGCCGTCGTCCGGGTCTGCCACGAGGGCGTGACCGCCGCGCAGATGGTCAAGGAGATCATGTCGCGAGAGGCCAAGGCCGAGTGAGCGCACCCGCTCCCCGGTGGGGGGACGGCACCCGGTCGGTGCGCGCGGGGGAGGAGCCCGTCGTCCCCGGCGCGCCGCTGCGCCCCTCGCCGGTCTTCGCCGCGCCGTTCCACCTGGGCGACCACCCCCCGCGCGCCGGCGGTGCCGACGCCTACGCCCGCACCGAGCACCCGACGCTGCGGGTGCTGGAGGCCGCGCTCGGCGAGCTCGACGGCGGCCGGTGCCTGTCCTTCGCCACCGGCATGGCCGCCGTCAGCGCCGCCGTCCTGGCCCTGGCCGCCGCCGGCGACCGCGTCGTCCTGCCCGCGGACGGCTACTACGCCACCCGGGTGCTCGGCCGCGAGGACCTCGACCGCCTCGGGCTGCGGGTGGAGTACGTGCCGACCCTCGAGATCGGGGCGGTCGCGGCGCGCGGCGGCCTCGACGGTGCCCGGCTGGTGCTCCTGGAGACGCCGAGCAACCCGACCCTCGACGTCTGCGACATCGCGGCGGTCGCGCGCGCCACCCGGGCGGCCGGCGCGCTGCTCGTCGTCGACAACACCACCGCGACGCCGCTGGGGCAGCGCCCCCTCGCGCTCGGTGCCGACCTCACCGTCGGCTCGGACACCAAGGCGCTCACCGGGCACAGCGACCTGCTGCTCGGCCACGTCAGCACGGCCGACGACGCCGTGTACGACCGGCTCAAGGGCTGGCGCGACCGCACCGGGGGCACGCCCGGCCCCTTCGAGGCGTGGCTCGGTCACCGCTCGATGGCGACGCTGGACCTGCGCCTGGGTCGGCAGGCCGACAACGCCCGGGCCGTCGCGGAGCTGCTGTCCGCCACCCCGGGCGTGAGCGGCGTCCGCTGGCCGTGGCTCGCCGGCGACCCGTCGGCCGAGCTGGCCGCCCGCCAGATGCTGCGGCCCAACGGGGTCGTGTCCGCGGTGCTGCCCGGCGAGGACGCCGTCGCCCGCCTGGTGGCCGCGAGCCGGCTGTGGGCCGCGGCGACCAGCTTCGGCGGGCTGCACAGCACGGTGGACCGGCGCGCCCAGTGGGGTGGGGACGACGTCCCGCCGGGGTTCGTGCGGTTCTCCTGCGGCATCGAGGACACCGCCGACGTCGTGGCCGACCTGGCCGCGGCGCTGGCGGCCGCCCTGGACCCGGCCCTCGGGAACGGCACCGGAGGGGGTCCCCGCTGAGCCGCACGACCCTCGAGCGGGTGCTCGGCGCGGGCGAGGTGCTGCGCCTGGGCCGCGACACCCCGTACCACGCACTGGCCTGGCAGCCCGGCGAACCGCACCGGGTGCGCCGCGAGCTGGTGGGCGCCTCGTGGGAGCCGCCGCGGACGGGCGCCCGGGCGATCGCCTGCCTCGCCCACGTCACCGACATGCAGCTGGCCGACGTCTGCTCCCCGGCCCGGTTCGAGTTCTTCAACCGGTTCGCCGCCGATCCCCGGATGGCCGCGCTGGTCCCGATGCAGCGGCCGCAGGAGGCGCTCACCGCGCACGCCATCGACGCGCTCGTGCGCACGCTCAACGCCGTCCGCGGCGGGCCGCGCACCGGGCACCCGCTGCAGGTGGTCGTCACCACCGGCGACGCGATCGACAACGCCCAGTGGAACGAGCTGTCGCTGTGGCTGGACCTGCTCGCCGGCGGCGTCGTGTACCCCGGGGCGGGGCTGACCGCGTACGACGGCGTGCAGGCCGCCGGCTGGCCGCACGACCTGTTCTGGCGCCCGGAGGTCGACGGCGAGCCCGACCTGTTCCGCGACCGGCACGGGTTCCCGCACCGCCCCGGGCTCCTGGACGCGGCCTTCGCCGGCTTCTCCGCCGAGGGGCTGCGGCTGCCCTGGCTGGGCTGCCACGGCAACCACGAGGCGCTCATCCAGGGCGTCGGCGTGCCCACCCCGGCGCTGCAGCAGTACCTGCTGGCCGACCGCAAGCCCGTGGAGATCTCCCCGGACCTGCCGCTGGAGGACGCCGTCCGGCTGTTCACGCACTCGTCGGAGGTGTTCACCACCGCGCCCTCGCGGACGGTCACCCCGCTGGCCGACCGCCGGATCGTCGACCGTCGCTCGTTCGTCGCCGCGCACCTGTCGGACCCGGGCACGCCCGAAGGGCACGGCTTCACGGCCGACAACTACCGGGACGGCACGGCGTACTACGCGTGGGACGGCCTGCCCGGCGTCCGCGTCCTGTGCCTGGACACCACCCGGGTGACCGGCGGCAGCGCCGGGTCGGTCGACGCGGTCCAGGCCCGGTGGCTGGTCGAGCGGCTGCGGGAGGTCTCCTCGACCCACCTGGAGCCCGACGGCACCCGCGTCGACACCGGCAACGCCGACCGGCTGGTCGTCCTGCTCTCCCACCACGGGTCCACGACGCTGACCCGCTCGGAGGCCTTCCGCGCCCGCCCGCCCGGCGAGGAGGGCGTGCTCGGCGGCCCGGACCTGGTCGACCTGCTGCACCGCTTCGACAACGTGGTGCTGTGGCTCAACGGCCACACCCACGTCAGCGAGGTGCGGCCCTGGCTCTCCCCGGGAGAACCCGGCCGCGGCTTCTGGGAGGTGACCACGTGCGCGGTGGTCGACTGGCCGGGCCAGGCCCGGCTCGTGGAGTTCCTGGACAACGGCGACGGGACCCTGTCGCTGGTGTGCACGATGGTCGACCACGACAGCCCCGCCCAGCCGCCCGCGGCGCTGGACCCGGCCGCGCGCGACCCGCGGGCGCTGGCCTCGCTGCACCGCGAGCTGTCGGCCAACGTGCCGTGGGCGGGCCTGCGCTCCGGGCTGGCGGGCGGCCCCCAGGACCGCAACGTCGAGCTCGTGGTGCGCGACCCGCGCCGGCACGCCGGGTCCTTCTCGGACGCTCTCCCGTAAGGGACACGAGAGGTGTTGTCCGGATCACACCTCGCCCCTAGGCTCCGGCCCCATGGCTATCGGAGACATGCTCGTCGTAGACGCGGACTCGCACTGGTCGGAGCCCGCGGACATGTTCACCTCTCGGGCTCCCGCGAAGTACAAGGACCAGGTCCCGCACGTGGAGGTGGTCGACGGGCAGCCCTCCTGGGTCTTCAACGGCACCACGGTCGGCATGTTCGCCGCGGGCGCCGTGATCGCCAAGGACGGCACCAAGTCCGAGGACGCCCAGGTGCTGACCACCTGGACGACGGAGGACGTGCACGTCGGCGCCTACGACCCCAAGGTGCGCCTCGAGGTCCTCGACGAGTGCGGCATCGACCACCAGGTGATCTTCCCCAGCACGATCGGCCTCGGCGGGCAGGGGCTGAGCCAGGCCGGCGACCCCGTCCTCCAGCGGTTGACCATCGAGATCTACAACGACGCGATGGCCGAGATCCAGGCGGAGTCGGGCAACCGGCTGCTGCCGATGCCGCTCATGCCGGCCTACAGCGTCGCCGAGTGCGTGCGCGAGGCCAGGCGCTGCGCCGAGCTGGGCCTGCGCGGGGTCAACATGACCTCCGACCCGCAGGACCTCGGGGCCCCCGACCTCGCCAGCCACGACTGGGACCCGTTCTGGGAGGTCTGCTCCGAGCTGGAGATGCCGGTGCACTTCCACATCGGCGCCAGCGTCACGGCGATGACCTTCTACGGCAACTACGCCTGGGCCTCGCAGAAGGAGAGCACCAAGCTGGCCATCGGCGGGACGCTGCTGTTCATCGGCAACGCCCGCGTCGTCACCAACCTGATCCTGTCCGGCATCTTCGACCGGCACCCCGACCTGCAGACCGTGTCGGTGGAGAGCGGCGTGGGCTGGATCCCGTTCATCCTCGAGGCGCTGGACTACGAGATGAACGAGAACGCCAAGGCCGACCTCGCGGCGCTGAAGAAGCCGCCGTCGGAGTACTTCAAGTCCAACATGTACGCGACCTTCTGGTTCGAGAACAACCGGAACAACCTGCCGTCGCTCATCGAGTCCGTGGGCGAGGACCGGATCCTGTTCGAGACCGACTTCCCGCACCCGACGTGCCTCTACCCGAGCCCGCTGGCGAGCGTGAAGGACAAGATGGAGACCCTCGGGTCGGGCACGCAGGCCAAGATCTACGGGGAGAACGCCCGCAGGCTCTACCGGCTCTGAGCCGCTGACGCGCCACTGGCGGCCCGGCGGCTCCGGGCCGCCAGTGCCGTGAGCCAGAGGCTCACGCCCCAGTAGTAGGCGACGTAGGCCAGCGAGGCCACGGCCACGAGCGGGTGCGGGTCGGGGTACTGCAGCAGCAGGACGGCGTAGGTGACCGCCCAGACGGCCGACAGGGCCAGGCTCAGCGTCCGCAGCGCCCCGCTGCGCGAGGGGTAGAGGAAGCGGATCGGCACGAACACCAGCACCGCGAGCACGACCAGGAACACGGCCAGCACCGGCTCGCTCGCGTCGAGCACGATCGCGTAGAAGGCGACGATGTTCCAGTAGCTCGGGAAGCCGAGGAACGTGTGGTCGTCGGTCTTCGCGTCGACCCGGCAGAACTGGTAGCTCGAGGCCAGCAGCGGCAGCGCGGCGAGCAGCCAGCCCGGCAGCCCCTCGGGGAGGTAGCCGGCGGTCCACAGCAGCACGACCGGGGCGAACACGTAGGTCAGGTAGTCGACGATGTTGTCCAGCAGCGCCCCGTCGAACCAGGGGATCGTCTGCTTGACCCGGGCGCGGCGGGCCAGCATGCCGTCGGTGCCGTCGACGAAGAGCGCCGCGAGGCCCAGCCAGAGGGCGGCCTCCACGTCGCCGTCGATGGCGGCGATCACGACGAGGAACGCGAGCACGGTGCCCAGCGCCGTGTAGGCGTGCACCGCGGCGCCGGCCAGCCGCAGGCCCAGCGGGAAGGGCGCGCCGACGGGCCCGTCCGGAGCGGCCCCGCGTCCCGGGGCTCCGGCGGGGGCGGCGGTCGCGGCGGCGCCGGGGTCCTCGGACATCGGCCACGAGGTTCCCACACCGGCCCCGCCGCGGCCGTCCGGGCGAGCCTGCACTGCTCGACTAGGGTCCCTGCCGATGAGCGGACAGGCACGGAAGCTGCGCGTCGCGGTCGTGTTCGGCGGTCGCAGCGCCGAGCACGCCATCTCCTGCGTCTCGGCCGGGAGCGTCCTCGCGGCGCTGGACCCCGACCGCTACGACGTCGTCCCGGTGGGCATCACCCGCGAGGGCGGGTGGGTCCTCGCCGATGCCGGCCAGCGCCTGGCGATCGCCGGCGGCGAGCTCCCGGAGGTCATCGGCGGCACGCCGGTCACCCTGGTCGGCGATCCCGGCGGGCGTGGCCTGGGGGTGCTCGGCGCCGGAGGAGCCCTCGCCGCCGTCGAGGGCGGGCTCGTCGGGATCGACGTCGTCTTCCCCGTGCTGCACGGCGCCTACGGCGAGGACGGCACGATGCAGGGCCTGCTGGAGATGAGCGGCCTGCCCTACGTGGGGTCCGGCGTCTTCGCCAGCGCCGCGTCGATGGACAAGGAGTTCACCAAGAAGCTCCTGGCCGCCGCGGGCCTGCCCCAGGGCGACCACGTGGTGCTGCGCGACGCCACCGGCGCGCTGTGCGCCGACCCCGCGGTGCTCGACGAGGCCGCCCGGGAGCGGCTGGGGCTGCCGGTGTTCGTCAAGCCCTCCCGCGCCGGGTCCAGCATCGGCATCACCAAGGTCACCGACTGGGCGCAGTTCCCCGAGGCGGTGGCCACGGCGGCGGCGGTCGACGGCAAGGTGGTCGTCGAGGCCGCCGTCCCCGGCCGGGAGATCGAGTGCGGCGTGCTCGCCGGTCCCGATGGTGGGCCGCCGGAGGCCAGCCTGCCCGCGGAGATCCGGCTCAAGCCGGGCACCGACTGGTACGACTTCGACGCCAAGTACCTCGAGGACGCCGTCGAGTTCGACGTGCCGGCCGACCTCACGCCCGGGCAGTTGCGCCTCGTGCAGGAGACGGCCACCCGCGCCTACCTGGCGATGGACTGCCAGGGCCTCGCCCGGGTCGACTTCTTCCTCGGCACGGGGCCCGGCGGCGAGGACCGCCTGGTCATCAACGAGGTCAACACCATGCCGGGGTTCACCCCCATCTCGATGTTCCCGCGGATGTGGGCGGCCAGCGGGGTCACCTATCCCGAGCTCGTGGACCGGCTCGTCGCCGCCGCGCTCGCCGGGTCGGCCGGCGGTTCCCGGACCGGTCGGTGAGCCGGCGGCGGTGCGCCCGCCCGGTCGCCGCGTTCGTCGCCGTCCTCGCCGCCGCCGCGTGCGGCACCGGGAGCGGGGACGACGACGGGTCGGCCGACCCGGTGCAGGCCGCCGCCGCGCGCACCCCGGGGTCGGCGGGGGAGCTGTCGGCGCTGCTGGTGACCGAGGTGCCGTCCGGGCTGGCACGCGTCGCCGACGCCGACGTCGACCCGCCTGCGGGGGAGAAGTCCCTCGCGGACGTCGCCGGCTACGCCGACGACCCGGCCTACGAGCGGGCGGTGCTCGAGGACTACGGCTACCGGTACGGCTGGGAGCGGTTCTGGGGGACGCCGGGCGGCACCGTGACCAGCGTGTTCGTGGACCAGTTCGACGCCGTCGAGGGGGCGGCGGCCTACGCCGAGGACCTCGCCGGCGACGGCGCGGACCACTACGCCGGCATGCTCGTGCACGACCCCGTGGCGCTGCCCGACGGGTGCCGGCTGCTCACCGTCTCCCATCCCGACCCCGAGTCCCGGGTGACCGGCCCGGCCGCCTTCGCCTGGTGCGCGCACGGGGTGTTCAGCGTCGCGGTGAGCGCGGTGAGCGCGACGGTGGGCGCGGCGACCGACGAGGTCGTCGCCGTCGTCGCCACGCAGCTGGACCGGCTGCCGGGCTGATCAGCCCGGCAGCGGCTCCTGGGCGGGCATCGTCGCGGCGATCAGCCCGCCGAGGGTGACCACCGGCTCGCTGTCGATGCTGGCGGGCACGGCGATCTCGACGTACACCGGGCGGTCGATGGCCGTCCAGACCGTCACGTCGGGGTCGGAGTCGTCGAGGAACCACCGCACCTGGTTCAGGTTGAACTGCTCCGCGCCCAGGACGAAGCCGGCCGGGCGCTCGACCCCGCAGCGCAGCACGATCGGCGGCTCGCCCCACGCGTAGGCGTAGGGGGTGTCCGACAGCACCCGCCGGGACGCCTGGCCGGCCAGCTCGATCGGCAGCTCGGTCATGAACGCCGGGCACGCGGCGTCGGCCTCGGGCGTGACCGGGGGGACCGGCACCTCGAGCACGGGCAGGTCCGCCCGGGCGGTGCTCGCCGGGCCGCTGACCTGTGCCGGCGGGTCGTCGCCGGCGTCGTCGCCGCGGAGGTTGACCAGTACCAGCAGGGCCACCAGCAGCGGCACGACGACCGCGGTCACCACCAGGGCGGCCCGCCGCAGCGGGTCCGGGGCGGCCGGGTCCGGGGCGCCGGTCTCCGGGGCGCCGGTGTCCGGGGTCTCGTCGTCCGCGGGGACGGCGGGCTCGGCGGTGTCGCCGTCCTCCGGGCGGGGGTGCTCGCTCAGGGGCTCAGAGGTTGACGACGGGGCAGGTCAGCGTGCGCGTGATGCCGTCGACCGACTGCACCCGGGCGACGACGAGGCGACCGAGCTCGTCGACGGTCTCGGCCTCGGCGCGGACGATGACGTCGTAGGGGCCCGTGACGTCCTCGGCCCTGGTGACGCCCGCGATCTCGGCGATCGTCGTGGCCACCTGTGCGGCCTTGCCGACCTCGGTCTGGATCAGGATGTAGGCGTGGACCACGGGAGAACCTTCCTCGGGCAGCGCTGCCGCCGGGTCGTCGCCGCCGGTCGGCGGGTCGGCTGGCAACCTACCCCAGTGACCGGAAGCACCCCGTGACGCGGCCAGCCGCCCCCGACCGTCCCGGCGGCACCGTCGCGGGCCTCGGCGAGTTCGCGCTCATCGACCGCGTCGTCGCCCGGGCGGGCGTCGCGCGCGCCGCGGAGGTCGGCCCCGGCGACGACGCCGCGGTGGTCCGGACGCCCGACGGCCGGGTGGTCGCCACCACCGACGTGCTGGTCGAGGGGCGGCACTTCCGCCGCGACTGGTCCTCGGGCACCGATGTCGGGCACAAGGCCGCCGCCGCCAACCTCGCCGACGTCGCCGCGATGGGCGCCGTCCCCACGGCCCTGCTGGTCGGGCTGGCCTGCCCGCCCGACACCCCGGTCGGCTGGCTGGAGGAGGTCGCCGACGGGCTGGCCGCCGAGGCCGGGCCGCTGGGCGCTGCGGTGGTGGGGGGCGACACCGTCGCCGCCGCCCCCGACAGCGGCGCCGTCGTCCTGTCGGTCACCGCGCTGGGCGACCTCGGCGGCCGGCGGCCGGTGCTGCGCTCCGGGGCCGCGCCCGGGGAGGTCCTGGCGCTGGCCGGGCGGCTCGGCTGGTCGGCGTGCGGGCTGGCGGTGCTGCGCCGGGGGTGCAGCGGGGTGGGCGGGGAGGCCATCGCGGCCGTGCGGGCACACCGGCGGCCCGAGCCGCCCTACGCGGCCGGGCCCGCCGCCGCCACCGCCGGCGCCACCGCCATGTGCGACGTCAGCGACGGCCTGCTCGCCGACGCCGGCCACCTGGCGGTCGCGAGCGGGGTGGTGGTGGAGATCGACGGGGCGGCGCTCGCGGCCGTCGCGCTGGACCCGCCGGGCCCGCTGCACCAGGTCGGCGCGGCGCTCGGGGTCGACCCGATGGCGTGGGTGCTCACCGGTGGGGAGGACCACGCGCTCCTGGCGACCTTCCCCGCGGATGCGAGGCTGCCCGCGGGCTGGGCGGTGATCGGCGCCGTCGCGGCGGCAACGGGCGACCTCGGGGCGGGCGTCCGGGTCGACGGCCGGCCGGCGGCCGCGGTCGCCGAGGCGCTGGGGGCGGGAGGAACGGGACATGTCCACTTCTCATGACGGGGTCAGGTCGGGTGGGGTCGAGCGCGCGCTGCCCGACGGGCGGGTGGTGCGGCTGTACCCGGCCGGATACGACTCCCCGGCCGGCCGGGCCCTGGTCGCGGCGGTGCAGCAGGAGTACGTCGTGCGCTACGGCGGCCCCGACGACGCGGTCGTCGACCCCGCGCAGTTCGAGCCGCCCGCCGGGCTGTTCCTGGTCGCCGAGGTCGACGGCGAGGCAGCGGGCTGCGCGGCCTGGCGGGTGCACACTCCGGGTGTGGTGGAGGTGAAGCGGGTGTACGTGGCCCCGCACGTGCGGCGGCTCGGTCTCGCCGGCCTGCTGATGGACGCCGTCGAGGCGAGCGCCGCGGCGGCCGGGCACCGGTCCGTCGTGCTCAACACCGGCGAGCGCCAGCCCGAGGCCCTGGCCCTGTACGCCCGGCGCGGCTACGGTCCGGTCCCCGGTTACGGCATCTACGCCGACGCGCCGGATGCCGTCTTCCTCGGCAAGCACCTGACCGGACGGACGGAGGCGCAGTCGTGGGCGTCGTGACGATCTCGGCGTCCTACGGCGCCGGCGGGGTGGACGTGGGCCCGGCGGTGGCCGAGCGGCTGGGCCTGCCCTTCCACGACCGCGCCATCCCGTTCCAGGTGGCCGGGCGGCTGGGCGTGCCGGTGGCCGAGGCGGAGGAGAACGACGAGCGCGTGGCCCGCGGGCTGTGGCGGCTGGTCGCCTCCCTCGGCAGCGTGCCGGACCCGGTGGGCGGCGTCGTGCCGCTGACCGGGATCCCCGACGAGCGGGCCTTCCGGGAGCAGACCGAGCGGGTGCTCGGCGAGATCGCCGCGGGCGTCGGGGGAGTGGTCCTCGGGCGGGCGGCCGGGCTGGTGCTGCACGACCGCTCCGACGCGCTGCACGTGCGCCTGGACGGGCCGCCGGAGCGCCGCGTGGCGATGGTCGTCGCGCGCACCGGGCGCCCGCGCGAGGACGTGCGCCGGGAACTGGAGGCCAACGACCGCGCACGGGAGGCCTACGTCCGGCACTTCTACCGGGTCGATCCCCGCTCCTGCCGGCACTACCACCTGGTGGTCGACGGGACGGCGCTGCCGATGGAGTCCGTCGTCGACCTCGTCGTGCTGGCCGCGCGGGCCCGGGGCATCGGCGCGCACTGACCCCGGGCACGACGAAGGACCCCGCAGGTCAGCGACCTGCGGGGTCCTTCGTGTCGGTGCGGCGCTACTTGGCGCGGACGACCTTGCCGGCGCGGATGCACGAGGTGCACGCGTTGATCCGGCGACGGTTGCCCGGAGCCACGAGGGCCTTCACGGACTGGATGTTCGGGTTCCAGCGGCGCGGCGTGCGGCGGTGCGAGTGCGACACCGACATACCGAAACCGGGCCCCTTGTTACACACATCGCACACGGCAGCCACGGTGGATCACTCCCAGGGATTCGTTCACTTCAGGCGGCGCTCGGATGGCAACCGCGTACAGACCGTCGACCAGTCTAGCCGTACCTCGCCGGCGGCGTCGCGCGCCCCGGGAGCGTCGGTGCGCGTGGGTACTCTCCGGCCGTGTTACCGGCGCTGGACGACGCCGCGGCCGGCCGCTGGTGCCGGGCCGCGGTCGCCGCGCTGTCCGAGGCCCGGGGCCGCCTCGACGACCTCAACGTCTTCCCGGTGCCCGACGGCGACACGGGCACCAACCTGCTGCTCACGGCCGAGGCCGCCGTCGAGGCCCTCGACGCGGCCGGCGACGGCGAGCCGGCGTGGACCGTGCTGGCCCGCGGCGCGGTGCTGGGCGCGCGCGGGAACTCCGGCACGATCCTCGCCCAGGTGCTGCGCGGCCTCGCCGACGCCCTGGCCGGCGCCGCACCGGCCGACGGGCCCGCGTTCGCGGCGGCGCTCCAGGGGGCCGCGGTGACCGCCTACGCCGCGGTCGCCGACCCCGCGGAGGGGACCTTCCTCACCGTCGCCCGCGCGGGCGGGGAGGCGGCGGTCGCCGCGGTGGCCGAGGGGAACACCGACCTCGCGGAGGTGGTGCGGGCGGCCGCCGACGGCGCCCGGGTCGCGCTGGAGGCGACCCCCGGCCAGCTGGCCGTCCTGCGCGACGCCGGGGTGGTCGATGCAGGCGGCGCGGGGCTGTGCCTGGTCCTCGACGCCCTGGTCACCACGGTCACCGGCGTCGAGCCGGCCCGGCCGCCGCTGGAGCGCCGCGATCCCTCCGCCGGGACCGGCGGCGCCGCGGCGGCGCACCGACACCACCACCACGGCGATCGCGACGTGCCGCACCAGCCGCCCGCGGGCCCGGGCAGCGAGGTGCAGTACCTGCTGGCCGACGCCGACGAGGCCGACGTCGCGCACCTGCAGACCCGGCTGGCCGCCCTCGGCGACAGCCTCGTCGTCGTCGGCGTGGACACCCCGTCGGGCCGGGAGTGGAACGTGCACGTGCACGTGGCCGACGTCGGCGCGGCGATCGAGGCCGGCATCGAGGCGGGCCGGCCGTACCGCATCTCGGTGACCCCCCTGGCGCCCGTTCCGCCGGCCGCGCCGGTGCAGGGCACCCGGGCGGTGGTCGCCATCGTCCCGAGCGAGGGGCTGGCCGAGCTGTTCTCCGGGGAGGGCGTGTTCGTCGTCACCTGCGGCCCCGACGGGGTCGGCGAGGACGACGTGCTGGACGAGGTGCTCGGCTCGACGGCCGCCGCGGTCGTCGTCCTGCCCAACGACCCGGCGCTCACCCCGGTGGCCTCCCGCGCCGCCGTCCGCGCCCGGGAGTTGGGCCGCGAGGTCGCCGTCGTGCCGACCCGCTCCCCGGTGCAGGGACTGGCCGCGATCGCCGTGGCCGACCCCTCCCGGCACTTCGGCGACGACGTGGTGTCGATGGCCGAGGCCGCCGCCGCGACCCGCTGGGCGGAGATCACCGTGGCCGAGCAAGAGGCGCTGACCAGCGCGGGGCGCTGCCGGCCCGGCGACGTCCTGGGCTCGGCGGAGGGCGACGTCGTCGTCATCGGGTCCGACGCGGTCACGGTGGCCCGCGAGCTGCTGGACCGGCTGCTGTCGGCCGGCGGGGAGCTGGCGACCCTCGTGGTCGGCCCCGAGGCCGGGCTGGGCGACGCCGCCTGCGCGCACCTGTCCTCGGCGCACCCGACGGTGGAGGTGGTGCGGTACGAGGGCGGCGCCGCGGGGGTGCCGCTGCTGGTGGGCGTGGAGTGACGGGAGGCGAGGTGGCATGGCGGTCGACCTGACCACCGAGCTGCACAAGGTGCTCGGGCCCAAGACGGCCAAGGCCATGGCCACCTCGCTGGGCCTGCACACGGTGCGGGACCTGCTGCGGCACTACCCGCGGCGGTACGCCAAGCGCGGGGAGATGACCCGCCTCGACGACCTCCAGGTCGGCGACCGCGTCACGGTGCTGGCCCAGGTCCGCCGGGTGACCACCCGGCCGATGCGCCAGCGCAAGGGCTCGCTCACCGAGGTGACCGTGGGCGACGGCGCGGGGACGATGCAGCTGGTCTTCTTCAACCACCGGCACGGCCAGCTCCGCGAGGGGTCCTGGGGGCTGTTCGCCGGGACCGTCGGCGAGTACCGGGCCAGCAAGCAGTTCGCCCACCCGGACTTCCACCTCATCACCGGCGACGACGACGAGGAGTGGGCCCGGGCGCTCATCCCGATCTACCCGGCGAGCAAGGAGGTCAGCAGCTGGGTGATCCAGCGCTCGGTCAAGCTGCTGCTGGACTCCGGCGGCGGCTTCGGCTTCGTGACCGACCCGCTGCCCGAGGAGATCCGCGCCCGGCACGGCCTGCAGAGCCTCCCGGCGGCGCTGCTGGACATCCACCGGCCCACCGGCTCCGAGGACGTCGAGCGCGCGGAGCAGCGGCTGAAGTGGGACGAGGCGCTCGTCCTGCAGCTCACCCTCGCCGCCCGCCGCCGGGCCGCGGCGCTGGAGCCCGGCACCGCCCGCCCGCGGCGCAGCGGCGGGCTGCTCGACGCCGTCGACGCCGCGCTGCCGTTCGCGCTGACCGAGGGCCAGCACGCGGTCGGCGAGGAGCTCGCCGCGGAGCTGGACCGCGACGCCCCCATGCACCGGCTGCTGCAGGGCGAGGTCGGATCGGGCAAGACCGTCGTCGCGCTGAGGGCCATGGCGCAGGTGGTGGACGCCGGCGGGCAGGCCGCGCTGCTGGCGCCCACCGAGGTGCTGGCCGCCCAGCACGCCCGCGGCATCGCGGCGCTGCTGGGACCGCTCGGCCGGGCCGGCGAGCTGGACGGCGACCCGGCCGGAACGCGGGTGGTCCTGCTCACCGGCTCCCAGCGGGCCGCCGCTCGCCGGGAGGCGCGCGCCGCGGTCGCCGACGGCAGCGCGGGCATCGTGATCGGCACGCACGCGCTGCTCCAGGAGGGCGTGGAGTTCGCCGACCTCGGCCTGGTCGTCGTCGACGAGCAGCACCGCTTCGGGGTCGAGCAGCGCGACGCCCTGCGCGCCAAGGGTGCCCGGCCGCCGCACGTGCTCGTGATGACGGCCACCCCGATCCCGCGCACCGTCGCGATGACCGTCTACGGGGACCTGGAGATCTCCACCCTGCGCCAGCTGCCCAGCGGTCGGGGCGGCGTGAGCAGTTCGGTGGTGCCGGTGGCCGAGAAGCCGGCCTGGCTCGGGCGCGCCTGGGAGCGGGTGCGCGAGGAGGTCGCCGCCGGCCGCCAGGCCTACGTCGTCTGCCCGCGGATCGGCGAGCTCGAGGGCGAGAAGGGCGGCGCCGAGGAGGAACCCGGCGACGACGACGGCGCCCCGGCCGACGACGGCGGCGACCGCCGGGCGCCGCTGGCCGTGCTCGACGTCGCCGAGGACCTGCGCACCGGCCCCCTCGCGGGGCTGCGGCTGGAGGTCCTGCACGGGCGGCTCACCCCGGAGGAGAAGGACGCCCGGATGCGGGCCTTCGCCGCCGCCGAGGTCGACGTCCTGGTCGCCACCACCGTCGTCGAGGTCGGCGTCGACGTCCCCAACGCGACGGTGATGGTCGTGATGGACGCCGACCGGTTCGGCGTCAGCCAGCTGCACCAGCTGCGCGGACGGGTGGCCCGGGGGAAGCACCCGGGGCTGTGCCTGCTCGTGTCGGAGGCGTCGACGTCGTCCCCCACCGGGCAGCGGCTGGCCGCGGTGGCGGCGACCTCCGACGGCTTCGAGCTGGCCCGGCTGGACCTGGAGACCCGCCGCGAGGGCGACGTGCTCGGCGCGGCCCAGTCCGGCCGCCGGTCCGGCATCCGGCTGCTGTCGCTGCTGGAGGACGAGGAGCTCATCGCCCGGGCCCGTACCGAGGCGACGGCGCTGCTGGCCACCGAGCGGGGGCTGGCAGACCACCCGGGGCTGGCGATGGAGGTCGCGGCGCTGGCCACCGACGAGCGCGCCGAGTACCTGGAGAAGGCATGAAGGACCCCCTCGCCCCCCACCGCTCGCACGCTCGCGGCGGGCCCCTGCGAGGGGGCGGACCGACGGCGATGATCCGGTGACCCGGATCATCGCCGGTCTCGCCGGGGGACGGCGGCTCGCGGTGCCGGCCTCGGGGGTCCGGCCGACGGGGGACAAGGCCCGCCAGGCGCTGTTCAACAGCCTCGGCGGCCTGCTCGACCTCGAGGGCGCCGCCGTGCTGGACCTCTACGCCGGGTCCGGCGCCCTGGGGCTGGAGGCGCTGTCGCGCGGTGCGGCGTCGGTCGTCCTCGTCGAGTCCGGGCCGCGGGTGCTGCCCGTGCTGCGGGCGAACGTGGCCGCGGTCGGGCTGCCGGGCGCGCGCGTGGTCGCGGGCTCCGTGCCGACCGTGGTCGCCGGCCGGCCGGCGGCGCGCTTCGACCTCGTCCTCGCCGACCCGCCGTACGCCACGCCCGCCGCCGAGGTGCTCGGTGTGCTGTCCGCGCTGGCCGGGGGCGGCTGGCTCGCCGAGGACGCCGTCGTCGTGGTCGAGCGGTCCAGCCGCGAGGAGCCGTGGGAGTGGCCGACACCCTGGACCGGGATCCGCGATCGCCGCTACGGGGAGGCTCTGCTCCGGTACGGTCGCGCATCGTGAGACGTGCCGTGTGTCCCGGTTCGTTCGACCCGGTCACCAACGGGCACGTCGACGTCATCGCCCGGGCCGCGGCGCTCTACGACGAGCTGGTCGTGGCGGTGCTGGTCAACCCGGGTAAGGCGGGGCTGCTCACCGTCGAGGAGCGCATGGAGCTGCTGCGCGAGGCCTGCGCGGACCTGCCCAACGTCCGCGTCGACAGCTTCCACGGCCTGCTCGTCGACTACTGCCGGGAGCACGACGTCCCGGTGATCGTGAAGGGCCTGCGCGCCGTCGGCGACTTCGAGTACGAGCTGCAGATGGCCCAGATGAACCGGGAGCTGGCCGGGATCGAGACCCTCTTCGTGCCGACCGCCCCGCAGGTCGGCCACCTCTCCTCGAGCCTGGTCAAGCAGATCGCCACCTTCGGCGGGGACGTGTCGAGCCTGGTGCCCAAGGGCGTGCTCGACCGGCTGCTGGCCATGCGGGAGCAGGGATCGTGACAGAGGTCGTCTACCGGCTCTACGACGTCGTCGACGAGCTGAGCCAGGTCATCGAGCACGCCCGCAGCGTGCCCATGTCGGGCTCCTGCATGGTGCCGCGCGACCACCTCCTCGACCTGCTGGACGAGCTCCGGGAGAACCTTCCCGAGGAGGTGCAGCAGGCCGGGCGGATCGTCGAGCAGCGCACCGAGATCCTCGAGCAGGCGCAGGCCGAGGCCGAGCGGCTGACCGGCCGGACCCGCGGCGAGAGCGAGCAGCTGGTCTCCTCGGCGCGGCGGCAGCGCGAGGAGATCCTCGGCGTCGCCCGCCGGCAGCACGACGAGTTGCTGGCGCAGGCGCAGGCCGACGCCGAGGACGTGCTCGCCGAGGCCGAGGCGGAGGCCGCCCGGCTGGTCGAGGAGGCCCGCCGGCACCACGAGGCCGTGCTGGCCGACGCGCAGGCGCAGCAGGCCGAGCTGCTGGCCGTGGCCGCCCGGGAGCACGAGCGCCTGGTGACCGAGACCGAGGTCTACCGCGGCGCCGTCGCCCGGGCCGACGACCTGGGCGCGCAGACCGCGACCGAGGTGGCGCGGATGCGGGCCGAGGTCGACGAGTACGTCGACAGCCGGCTGGCCGACTTCGGCACCACGCTGGAGCGCATGCTGCGCTCGGTGGAGAAGGCCCGGCTCAACCTCCGCGAATGAGGGACCCCCTCGCCCCCCACCCCGCGCTCCGCTCAGGGCGGGCCCCCGCGAGGGGGCCGTGGCGGCCGCGCGGGATCGGGTAGTCTTGGCAGCTGCTCCGCGTGGCGGCGTCAGCCCCGCCGGACCCCCTCCCTCCTCCCGACCCGTGAGTATCGACATGCCTGCCGCATCGCAGCCCCGCTCCGGCGCCGCGTCCACGGACGCCCGGCGTCCCGCCGCCGACCCCTGGCGCGTGGACCTGCGCGAGCTGGGCCGCCGGGCCGGATCGATGACGGAGCTGGACCGCACCCTGCCGGCCCCGGAGGGCTTCCGGGTCGAGCTCATCGGCGTGCCCGTGGGCGCGCCCGTCCGGCTGCACCTGCGGCTGGAGGCGGTGATGGAGGGCGTGCTCGTCTCCGGGACGGTCGAGGCGCCGCTGACCGGACAGTGCGCGCGCTGCCTCGAGGACCTCGAGGACACCCTCTCCCTGCCGGTGCAGGAGCTGTACGCGTACGAGGGCAGCACCACCGAGGCCACCACCGAGGAGGACGAGGTCCGCTTCGTCGAGGGCGAGCGCATCGACCTCGAGCCGATGGTGCGCGACGCCGTCGTCCTCGCCCTTCCCCTGTCCCCGACGTGCACCGAGGACTGCTCGGGTCTGTGCGTCGACTGCGGCGAACGTCTCGACGACCTCCCCGCCGACCACTCGCACGACGTGGTCGACCCCCGCTGGGCCGGCCTCGCCGGCAAGCTCACACCTCCGCCGGGCGCTCCTGGCGGTACCAACCCGAAGGAGAACTGACGTGGCCGTCCCGAAGCGGAAGATGTCCCGCAGCAACACCCGCGCGCGCCGCTCGCAGTGGAAGGCGACCGCCCCCACCCTGTCGCCGTGCTCGAACCGGGCCTGCGGCGAGCTCAAGCCCCCGCACCAGGCCTGCCCGACCTGTGGTCAGTACGAGGGCCGTCAGGTCCTCTCGGTCTGATCCGACCGATCGTGGGGAGTCCCGCCGCGGCCGCACCGGCCGCCGGCTCGGCGCCGTCTCCGGCGGGGCCGGCCCACGCCGGAGCCGCGGCCGCCTGGCTGCTCGACGCCCTCGGGGTCGAGCTGCCCGGCGGCCTGCTGGGGTTGGCGCTCACCCACCGCTCGTACGCCTACGAGAACGGCGGCCTGCCGACCAACGAGCGCCTGGAGTTCCTCGGCGACTCGGTGCTCGGCCTGGTCGTCACCGACGAGCTCTACCGCAGCCACCCCGACCTGCCCGAGGGGCAGCTGGCGAAGCTGCGCGCCTCGGTGGTGAACATGACCTCGCTGGCCGGGGTCGCCCGCCGGCTGGGCGAGGGCGGCATCGGCCCGCACCTGCTGCTGGGCCGCGGCGAGGAGACCACCGGCGGCCGGGAGAAGGACTCGATCCTGGCCGACGCCATGGAGGCGCTCATCGGCGCCGTCCACCTCGGGCTGGGGCTGGACGTCGCCGCCGCGATCGTGCACCGGCTGTTCGACCCGCTCCTGGCCGAGTCGGCCACCCGCGGCGCCGGCCTGGACTGGAAGACCAGCCTCCAGGAGCTGGGCGCGGCGCGGGGGCTCGGTGCGCCGACCTACGTGGTCGAGGACACCGGCCCCGACCACGCGAAGAGCTTCACCGCCGCCGTGCTGCTGTCGGGCACCGAGTACGGACGGGGCGGGGGACGCACCAAGAAGGCCGCCGAGCAGGAGGCCGCCGAGGCCGCCTGGCGGGCCCTGACCGTCGCCGCGGCCGAGGACTGAGCCGCCCGTGCCCGAGCTGCCCGAGGTCGAGGTGGTGCGCCGCGGCCTGGAGCAGTGGGTCGCCGGCCGGACCATCGCCGCGGTGGAGGTGCACCACCCCCGCGCGGTGCGCCGCCACCTGGAGGGCACCGACCACTTCGTCGCGGCCCTGACCGGCCGCACGCTGACGGCCGCCCACCGCCGCGGCAAGTACCTCTGGCTGCCCGTCGCCGAGCCGGGTGGCGCGCCGTCGGGTCACGCGCTCGTCGCCCATCTGGGCATGAGCGGGCAGCTGCTCGTGGAGAAGCGCAGCCAGCCCGACGAGGTGCACCTGCGCGCCCGGTTCACCTTCACCGACGGCGGGCGCGAACTGCGCTTCGTCGACCAGCGCACGTTCGGGGGGCTGGCGGTCGAGGAGTCTGCCGGGGAGGGGCTGCCGGCGCGGCTGGCGCACATCGCCATCGACCCGCTGGACCCCGCCTTCGACGAGACGGCGTTCAGCGCAGCGCTGCGCCGCCGGCACACCGAGGTCAAGCGGGCCCTGCTGGACCAGACCCTGATCGGCGGGGTCGGCAACATCTACGCCGACGAGGCGCTGTGGCGGGCACGGCTGCACGGTGCCCGGCCGACCGACGCGCTGACCCGCCCCCAGGTGGCGGCGCTCCTGCAGGGCGTGCGCGACGTGCTGGGGGAGGCCCTGGCGCAGGGCGGGACCTCCTTCGACTCGCTCTACGTCGACGTCAACGGCCAGAGCGGCTACTTCTCCCGGTTCCTGGCGGTCTACGGACAGGCCGACCGGCCCTGCCCGCGGTGCGGCACGCCGATCCGCCGGGAGTCGTTCATGAACCGGTCCAGCTACAGCTGCCCGGTCTGCCAGCCCCGCCCGCGGACCCGGCGGCAGTCGGCAGAGCCGCGGGCGAGGCGGGCGCGCACGTGACCGAGCCGGTGCGGGTCGTCGCGCTCGTGTCCGGCCGGGTGCAGGGCGTGGGCTACCGCTGGTTCGTCCGGGGCCTGGCCCGCGGCGCCGGCCTGGCCGGGACGGCGACCAACCTCCCGGACGGCCGGGTCGAGGTGGTCCTCGAGGGCCCGGCGGACGCCGTCCGGGCCACCGTGGCCGCCCTCGCCGGCCCGGACGCGCCCGGGGCCGTGGGCTCGGTGGACACCCGGGACGGCGTGGTGCAGGGGGTACAGGGCTTCACGACGGCGTGACGAAGACGACATCCCCTGGACACGGGCACTCGGCAGTGTGGCGTTGACCTGCGTGTCCCTCCCTGTCACCCTTGTGGTATCCAGCCCGCGCCGACCGCGATCCGGGGCGCTGGGCACACCTCTCGCTGTCAGGAAGGCCACCACAGCCATGGCCAAGGCACTGTTCGGTCACGTCGTCAGCCCGGCTGAGCTCCGGGTCGTCGAGGAGAACGCCGCCCTGCGAGCGCGAGTACGCCGGCTGGAGGCCGAGCTGGCGGAGCTGCGCACGCAGCGCGACGCCGCCCGCGACGCGGCGATCGCCTCCGAGCTGCTGAGCATGGCCGGCGACAGCGCCGAGCCGGCGCTGGCCTGAACGAGGGCCCCCGCAGCGGGGCCCGCGAGCTATTCCGCGGTCGGCCGGAGGCTGAGGGCGCGCTTCGGGCAGCTGTCCACGGCCTCGCGGACCCGGTCGAGCAGCGCCTCGGGCGGGTGCTCCTGGAGCACGTACAGGAAGTTGTCCTCGCGGACCTCGAAGACCTCGGGCGCGATGCCCATGCAGACCGCGTTGGACTCGCAGAGGTCGAAGTCGGCGCTCACCGTGTAACCAGCCACGCCCGGAGCGTACGCAGCGCCGGGGCGGTCGGCTGCACTAGCCTCTGGCTCCCGTGCACCTGTCGAGCCTGACGCTCAAGGGCTTCAAGTCCTTCGCGTCCCCGACGACCCTGCGTCTCGAGCCGGGGATCACCGCCGTCGTCGGCCCCAACGGGTCGGGCAAGTCCAACGTCGTCGACGCCATCGCCTGGGTCCTCGGCGAGCAGGGGGCCAAGAGCCTGCGCGGCGGCAAGATGGAGGACGTCATCTTCGCCGGCACCGCCGGCCGCCCGCCGCTGGGCCGGGCCGAGGTGACCCTGACCATCGACAACGCCGACGGCGCGCTGCCGATCGACTACACCGAGGTCTCGATCACCCGCCGGATGTACCGCTCCGGCGAGAGCGAGTACGAGATCAACGGCGACAAGGTGCGCCTGCTCGACGTCCAGGAGCTGCTCAGCGACTCCGGCATCGGCCGCGAGCAGCACGTGATCGTCGGCCAGGGGCAGCTCGACGCCGTGCTCTCCGGCCGGCCCGAGGACCGGCGCGCCTTCGTCGAGGAGGCCGCCGGCGTGCTGAAGCACCGCCGGCGCAAGGAGAAGGCGCTGCGCAAGCTCGACGCGATGCAGGCCAACCTCGACCGTCTCGGGGACCTGACCGCGGAGCTGCGCCGCCAGCTCAAGCCGCTGGGCCGCCAGGCCGAGGTCGCCCGCCGCGCGGCCGGCGTCCAGGCCGACCTGCGCGACGCCCGGCTGCGCCTGCTCGCCGACGACCTCGTGCACCTGCGCGACGCCCTGGACAGGGACGTCGCCGACGAGACCGCCGCCCGGGAGCGCCGCGCCGTCGTCGAGGCGGAGCTGGCCGCGGTCGCCGGTCGGGAATCCGCGCTGGAGCGCGGGCTGGCGGCCAACGCCCCGCTGCTGGGCGGTGCCCAGGACACCTGGTACCGGTTGTCGGCGCTGGGCGAGCGGTTCCGCGCCGTCGCTGCGCTCGCCGGCGAGCGGCACCGCCACCTGTCCGCGCCGCAGGCGGCGGCGTCCGGCGGCCGCGACCCCGACCAGCTCGAGGCCGAGGCCGACCGGATCGCCGCGGCCGAGGCCGAGCTCGCCGAGGGCCTCGCCGCCGAGCGGGGCCGGCTGGCCACGGCCGTCGCCGCCCGCGCCGAGCTGGAGCAGGCCCTCGCCGCCGCGGAGCAGGCGTGGGTCGCCGCCAGCCGGGCGCTCGCCGACCGCCGCGAGGGCCTGGCGCGGCTGTCCGGCCAGGTCGCGGCCGCCCGGTCCCGGGTCGGCGCCGGGCAGGCCGAGATCGACCGGCTGCTCACCGCGGCCACCGAGGCCGCCGGCCGCGCCGAGGAGGCCGCGGACCGGCTGGCCGGGCGCCGCGGCGCGCTCACCGAGCAGGAGGAGTCCGACAGTGCGCTGGTCACGGCGCACTCCGACGCCGTCGCGGCGCACGCCGAGGCCGCCCGGCTCGTCACCGAGCTGACCGCGGCCGAGCGGGCCGCCGAGCGCGACCGTGCCGGCGCCGCCGCCCGCCGCGAGGCGCTGGCCTCCGGCCTGGCCCCCGCCGACGGGGCCGCCGCCGTGCTCGCCGCCGGGCTGCCCGGGGTGCTGGGCCCGCTGGCCGACCGGATCGCCGTCGTCCCGGGCGCCGAGACCGCCCTGGCCGCCGCGCTGGCGGGGATGGCCGACGCCGTCGTCGTCACCGGGGTGGCCGAGGCGGCCGCGGCGCTGGCCCACCTCAAGGACGTCGCCGGCGGCCGGGCCGCGCTGCTGGTGACCGCCGGCCTGCCGCCGCTGCCCCGCGACGGTGAGCCCGGGCTGCCCGAGGGCGCGCGGTGGGCGCTCGACCTGGTGGATGCGCCGGCCGAGCTCGGTCCGGCCCTGGCGCGGGCCCTGGACCGGGTCGCCGTCGTCCCCACTCTCGACGCCGCGACCGTGCTGGTCGGCACCCATCCGCGGCTGCGCGCCGTCACCGCCGCCGGCGACCTGGTCGGCGCCGACTGGGCCGCCGGCGGCCAGGCGAACGCGCCCACCGGCCTCGAGGTCCGGGCGCGGGTGGAGGAGGCCGGCCGGGAACTGGAGGGCGCGGCGGCGCGCGCCGCGGCCCTCGCCGAGCAGCTCGCGGCGGCCCGGGAGGCGGCCCGGGCGCGCTCCGCGGAGGTGGAGACGGCGCTGGCCGCCCGCCAGGCCGCCGACCGCAGCCGCTCCGCCGTCGCCACGGAACTGGCCGAGCTCGGTGCCGCCGCGCGGTCGGCGGCCGCGGAGGCCGAGCGGTCGTCCGCCGCGCGGGTCCGGGCCGAGCAGGCGCTGGAGCAGGCGGAGTCGACGCTCGGCGAGCTGGCGGACCGGCTCGCCGCCGCGGAGGCGGTGCCGCTGGAGGACGAGCCGTCGACCGAGGACCGCGACCGGCTGCGGCTGGAGGTCGCCGCGGCGGGCCGTGCCGAGACCGAGGCCCGGCTCGCGGTGCGCACCGCCGAGGAGCGCGCCCGGGCGCTGACCGGCCGCGCGGACTCCCTGCGTCGTCAGGCCCGGCAGGAGCGGGCCGCCCGGGAACGTGCGGCCGCCGCCCGCGCCGCCCGGGAGCGCGGCGCCGTCGTCGCCGGCCGGGTGCGCGCCGACGCCGAGGGAGCGCTCACCGCGCTGGCCGGGTCGCTGTCGCGCGCCGCCGCCGAGCGGGACGAGCTGGCCCGCCGGCGTAGCGCCGCGGAGGCGGAGCTGCTCGAGGTGCGCAGCCGGGTGCGGACGGCGACCGGCGAGCTGGAGCGGCTCACCGACGAGGTGCACCGGGACGAGGTCGCCCGCGCCGAGCAGCGGTACCGGATCGAGGCACTGGAGGCCCGGGCGGCCGAGGAGTACGGCGTCGACCTGCCCACCCTGGTCGCCGAGTACGGGCCCGCGGCGCCGGTGCCGCCGTCCCCGGCGGAGCTCGCCGCCGCGCAGGCGGCGGGGGAGCCCGAGCCGGAGCCGGTGCCCTACGACCGGCCCGCCCAGGAGCGCCGCGCCGCCCGCGCCGAGCGCGACCTCGCCACGCTGGGCAAGGTCAACCCCCTGGCGCTGGAGGAGTTCGCGGCGCTGGAGGAGCGGCACACCTTCCTGGCCACGCAGCTGGAGGACCTCAAGGCCACCCGCCGGGACCTGCTCACCGTCGTCCGCGAGGTCGACGGCCGGATCCACGACGTGTTCGCCGCCGCCTTCGCCGACGTGCAGCGTGAGTTCGAACAGGTCTTCGCGGTGCTGTTCCCCGGCGGCCAGGGGCGGCTGACGCTCACCGACCCCGAGGACATGCTGACCACGGGCGTCGAGATCGAGGCCCGGCCGCCGGGCAAGAAGGTCAAGCGGCTGTCGCTGCTCTCCGGCGGCGAGCGCTCGCTGACGGCGGTCGCCCTGCTCGTGGCGATCTTCCGGGCCCGGCCGTCGCCGTTCTACGTGCTCGACGAGGTCGAGGCAGCCCTGGACGACGTCAACCTCGGCCGGCTGCTCACCCTCGTCGAGCAGCTGCGGGCGACGTCCCAGCTGATCGTCATCACCCACCAGAAGCGGACGATGGAGATCGCCGACGCCCTCTACGGCGTCAGCATGCGCGGCGACGGGATCACCGGCGTCATCAGCCAGCGCCTCCGCGACGCCGAGCCCGCCTAGACCCGGGCAATTCCGCGCTTCTGCCCGGGGCAATTCCGCGCTCCTGCCCCGGGGCAATTTCGCGCTTCTGCCCGGGGCAATTCTGCGCAATTGCACTGGGGGCGCTACACCCCCGAGGGGACCAGCAGATCGACCACGAGCGGCAGGTGGTCCGACGCGCCCTCGGCGTCGAGCACCCGCGCCGAGGCGACGCCGACGCCCTCGGATACCCATACCTGGTCGATCCGCCGCCGCGGGGCGCCCGCCGGGTGGGTGAGCCCCTGGCCGCTGGTCCAGAACCGCCAGCCGGCCCGGTCCTCCTTCTCCCCGGCGAGCTCCCACGCGTCGGTGAAGCGGGCGTGCAGGGGCTCCAGCTCCGGCGCGTCGGGCGAGGCGTTGAAGTCCCCGACGAGCACGCCGGTGGCCATCGCCCCGGTGTGCAGCGCGGCCAGGGCGGCCACCTGCTCGGCCCGCTCGGCCGCCGAGCTCGTGGTCAGGTGCGTGGCAGTGACCCACAAAGCGCCGCCGTCGAGCTCGACCATCGTCTGCAGGGCGCTGCGCGGCTCGCCCCCGCCGGGGAGCCGGTGGACGTCGCTGACGAGCACCGGCAGGCGGGAGAGCAGCGCGTTGCCGTACTGACGACGGTCACCCCCGTCGCGGCGCGGCTCGTCGATGGCCGGCCCCCACGCCAGGTGCATGTCCAGGGCGCGGGAGAGCAGCAGGGCCTGGTCGACGTCCTCGCTGCGCGGGCCGAAGCGGCGGTCGACCTCCTGCAGGCAGATCAGGTCGGCGTCGGCTGCGGCCAGCACCGTGGCGAGCCGGGCCAGGTCGTGTCGCTCGTCGGTGCCCACGCCGTGGTGGGTGTTGAAGGTGACGAGGCGGACGGGGATCGGCGGCTGGTCCGGGCCGGGAGCCGGCCGGGGGGAGTCGGTCGCTGCGTCGCTCACGCGCTCAGCCTGGCACCCCCGCGGCCACGGAGCCGGTCAGCGGCAGGTCGAGCACCTGGTCGAGGCCCTCGCGGCGGTGGTCCTCGCGGTCGGTGACCAGCAGGCGGAACCGTGCGTCCGGCCCGTCGAGCACGAGCTCGCCGATCTGGTTGCCGAAGAACGGGCCGGCGGCCTTCGTCCAGCCCAGCGGCGAGGGCCGGACGCGGGCGAGCCGGGCGATCCGCGTGGTGAACCGGCGTGCCCAGCGGCTCCAGCCGAGCCGGAAGCCGACCTCGATGGGGTGCGGGGCGGAGTTGTGCAGCGGCGAGACGGTCAGCTGGTGCACCCGCGAGTCGAGGCCGCCGGGCTCGGTCAGCTCGGCGGCGTAGGCGTGGTGCACGTCGCCGGACAGCACGAGCACCGACGCGGGCGCGGGCCCGGCCTCGCCGCGGGCCAGGGAGGTGACCGCCCGGCCCAGCCGCTCGAACGAGTGCCCGAACGCGGCCCAGTGCTCCAGGTCGGCGGCCTGGCGCAGCTTCTCGGCCAGCCGGCCGAGCGGCCGGCCCTCGTGCCGCACGTTGAGCGTCTCGTTCCAGCGCTCGATCTCGTGGATCGCGTGCGGCAGCAGCCAGGGCAACGACGTCCCGAGGACGACGTGGTCCACGCCGTCGGCGACCGCGCGGGCCATCTCCGCCTCGACCCAGTCGAACTCGGCGTCGTCCAGCATCTGCCGCGCCTGCTCGTCGAGCACCCGGCCGGCGCGGCTGTCGATCATGACCAGTCGCACGTCGCCCCAGTGCCGGACGTAGCTCCAGCGGATCGACCGGGGATCGCCGTCGGCGGCGACGGCCATCTCCCGCAGCAGCGGCTCGGCGTCGCCGGGGAAGTCCTGCACCCGCTGCCAGACCTCGTTGGCGGCCAGCTCCGCGGGGCTCAGGTTGCCCAGGTGCTGGTAGATCCAGTAGCTCGCCAGCCCGCCGGCGATGCGGTCGGCCCACCAGTCCCCGGTGGTGACCTCGCGGCGCCAGGCGGCGGAGGTGTTCCAGTCGTCGATCATCTCGTGGTCGTCGAAGATCATCGACGACGGGATGGTCGACAGCAGCCAGCGCACCTGGGGGTCGGTCCAGGACTCGGCGTAGAGCCGGGTGTACTCCTCGAAGTCCGCGACCTGCGTGCCGTCGGGCGCCGGCTCGCCCCGCCGGAGGCCCAGCCAGGTGCGCGTCGCCTTCGTCAGCTCGTCGGCGTAGACCTGGTCGCCGAGCAGCACCAGCGCGTCGGGCCACTCGTCCTCGGGCAGGGCGGCCACGCGGCTGGCGTAGGCGTCCAGCGCGTCGGGCGGAATGCCCTCGGAGAGAGCGACGGTGCTGGGAGTGGCGTAGCGGCAGGAGCCGAACGCGAGGGTGAACGGGCCCGGTCGCCCGGCGGTGCGGATGCGGCTGGGCGGGAGCGCGGACGCCGCGTCCGGCCAGACCCGCGCGCCGTCCAGGTGCACCTCGTACGGCGTGCTGCTCCCCGGCTCCAGCCCCTCGACGACGACCAGCGCGTAGTGGTGGCCCCCGACGTCGAAGGTGCGGGCGCGGCGCCCCAGCACCGCCACCTCGCAGGCGCGGTCGGTCTCCACCCACACGGTCGCCGACACCGGGTCGACGTGCCGCAGGAGGGGGCCGATCAGGAGGGCCGGGGGCGTCGCGGCGGTCGTCGGCATGCGGGCCAGCCTCCCACTCCGGACCTGGTGTCGCCCTCGATGCGGGCGGGGGATCTCCTGGGAGACTGACGGCATGGAGTTCGTGCTGATCGCGGTCGCGATCCTCGTCGTCGCCCTGCTGGTCGGCGCAAGCCTGCTGGTGAACCGCGGCCGGCGGACCACCCGGCTGGACGACGACACGTCCGCGGGCACCACGCTCACCCGGCCGCGCCCGCCACAGGCCCCGACGACCGACCCCGCCGCCCAGGCCGGGGCCACCGCCAGCGGGCAGGGCACGACGGCCGCGGAGGACACGCGCCCCGACGTCCCCGTCGAGCTGCCGCCGGCCGAGCCGGAGCCCGGGCTGGTCTTCGAGACCCCGCCGCCCTCGGCCGGCCGGCTGGTGCGGCTGCGCGCGCGGCTGGCGCGCTCCCAGTCCTCGCTCGGCCGCGGCCTGCTCACCGTGCTCGCCCGGGAGAAGCTCACCGAGGACGACTGGGAGGAGATCGAGGAGACCCTCCTGGCCGCCGACGTGGGGATCGGCGCGACCACGCAGATCGTCGACCGGCTGCGCACCCAGTCGATGGTGCTGGCGACCGCCTCCGGCAGCGACCTGCGCGCGCTGCTGGTGCGCGAGCTGACCGCCGTCCTCGGCCCGGACCTCGACCGCACCCTGGGCGTGCAGCGGCACGAGGGGCGCCCGGGCGTCGTCCTGGTGGTCGGCGTGAACGGCGCCGGCAAGACGACGACGGTCGGCAAGATCGCCCGCGTGCTCGTCGGCGACGGCCGCAGCGTCGTCCTCGGCGCCGCGGACACCTTCCGCGCCGCCGCCGCCGACCAGCTGGAGACGTGGGGCGAGCGGGTCGGGGTGCTCACCGTGCGCGGCAAGGAGGGCGCGGACCCCGCCTCGGTGGCGTTCGAGGCGGTGCGCACCGGCGTCGAGGCCGAGGTGGACACCGTCGTCGTCGACACCGCCGGGCGGCTGCACACCAAGTCCGGCCTCATGGACGAGCTCGGCAAGATCAAGCGGGTCGTGGAGAAGCAGTCGCCGGTCACCGAGGTGCTGCTGGTGCTCGACGCGACGACCGGGCAGAACGGCGTCGTCCAGGCGCGGGTGTTCACCGAGGCGGTCGAGGTCACCGGCGTCGTCCTCACCAAGCTCGACGGCACCGCCAAGGGCGGCATCGTCGTCTCGGTGCAGCGCGAGCTCGGCATCCCGGTGAAGCTCGTCGGGCTGGGGGAGGGCGCCGACGACCTCGCGCCGTTCGAGCCGGAGGCCTTCGCCGAGGCCCTCGTCGGCGGCGAGTAGCGGAGTGCGGGAGCGCAGGTTTCCTGCGCTCCCGCACTCCGTTAGGGCACGCGGGTGGGGTCGAAGCCGTAGGGCAGCTCGAGCCGGTGCCGGCCCAGCAGGTCGGCATCGGCGAGCAGCTCGCGGGTCGGGCCGTCGGCGACGACGACGCCGCCGTCGAGCACCACCGAGCGCGGGCACAGCTGCAGGGCGTAGGGCAGGTCGTGGGTGACCATCAGCATCGTCACCGGCAGGCCCGTGAGGACCTCGGCCAGCTCCCGCCGGCCGGCCGGGTCGAGATTGGACGACGGCTCGTCGAGCACCAGCACCTCGGGGTGCATCGACAGCACGGTGGCGACGGCGACGCGGCGGCGCTGGCCGAACGACAGGTGGTGCGGCGGGCGGTCGGCCACCCCGGCCATGCCCACCTGGGCCAGGGCGGCGGCGACTCGCGCGGCCACCTCGACCTCGGGCAGGCCGAGGTTGCGCGGCCCGAAGGCGACGTCCTCCCCGACGGTCGGCATGAACAGCTGGTCGTCGGGGTCCTGGAAGACCACGCCCACCCGGCGCCGCACCTCCTGCAGGGTGCGCTTCTCCACCGGCAGGCCGGCGACGGCGACCCGGCCCCGGCCGCCCCGCAGCACCCCGTTCAGGTGCAGCACGAGCGTCGTCTTCCCGGCGCCGTTGGGGCCGAGCAGCGCCACCCGCTCGCCGGGGTCGATGCGCAGGTCCACCCCGAAGAGCGCCTGGTGCCCGTCCGGATAGGCGTACGCGACGTCCTCGACCAGGAGCGAGGGCGGTGCGGCGGTCACCCGACCAGCATCCCCGTCCCGAGCACGGCGGCGGCGGCCAGGGGCAGGCTCAGGCCGAGCGCCCAGGAGCCCGGGCGGACGGCGGCGGCCGGGGCGGCGGCCAGCCGGCCGGTGTACCCGCGGGACAGCATCGCCAGGTGCACCCGCTCGCCGCGCTCGTAGGAGCGGACGAACAGCGACGCCGCCGCCGGGCCCAGCACCCGCAGCGCGCCGAGGTGGCGGGCGCGGAAGCCGCGTGACTCCCGGGCCACCCGCATCCGCCGCAGCTCCCCGGAGACGACGTCGGCGTAGCGGATCATGAACGACAGGATCTGGACGAGCGCGGCCGGCAGCCGCAGCCGCTCCAGCCCGCGCAGCAGCTCCCGGGCCTCGGTGGTGGCGGCGAGCACGGTGGCGGCGAGCACCGACAGCGTGGCCTTGGCCAGCAGCCCCCCACCGGCGGTCAGCCCGCTCTCCGACAGCGACAGCCCGGCGACCTCGACCCGCGGACCGCGGGAGACGAACGGCAGCAGCAGGGCGAAGACGACGAACGGCAGCTCGACCGCCAGCCCCCGGGCCAGCCGGCCCGCGGTCAGCCCGGCCACGGCGGCGACGGCGAGCACCAGCACCCCGAAGGCGGCGTAGGCCGCCCACGCCCAGCCGGCGTGCACCGGCGTCGCGACGACGACGAGGGCGAAGGCCACGACCGCGACCAGCTTCACGTGCGGCGCCAGCCGGTGGACCACGCTGGAGCCGGGGACGTAGACGGCGCCCAGGGCCCCGCCGTGCCCCCTGCCCATCGGACCGCCCTCAGCCGGCCCGGTCGGCGGCGACCGGCTCGCCCGCGTCCTGCTGGCCCGCGTCCTGCCCACCCGCGTCCTGCCCGGCCGCCGAGGCGGCGCCCGAGCGGCGGCGGAGCACCAGGGTGAGGCCGCCCGCGAGGGCCAGCGTGACCAGGACGCCGATCACGCCGGCGACCCCGCCGGACAGCCGGCCGTCGTCGACCCCGCTGACGGCGTAGTCGGCCAGCGGGGAGTCGGCGGTGGCGCTGTCGCGCGCGGTGTCCCCGAAGCCCTCCTCCTCGGCCGACCACTCCAGCCCGTCGGGGGAGGAGGAGGCGTAGTAGCTGCCCACGCCCGCGACGAGCAGCGCCAGCAGCAGGCCCACCGCGAGGAACCCGAGGGTGCGGCGGCTCACCGGGCAGCCCCGGCGGCCGGCGCCACCTGCGGCCGCGGGGCCAGGTCGGTGGGCCGGCGCAGGTGCGCCGCCCCGTGCACCAGGTCGGGCCGGACCGTCAGCACGGCGCCGAGGACGGCGACGGTGATGGCGGCCTCGCCCGCCCCGATGAACAGGTGGATGCCGCCCATCGTCGCGGCGACGGCACCGAGCGAGACGTCGGCGACCCCGCCGACGGCGAACAGCCCGACGAACGCCAGCGCCGACGCCGGGACCGAGATCAGCGCCCCCGCGGCCGCCCCGGCCAGGACGGCGGTGCGGGTCGGCGGCAGCAGCCGGACGAGCAGCCGGAAGACGCCGTAGCCCAGCACCACCGCGACCAGCCCCATGAGCGTGACGTTCGTGCCGAGGGCGGTGAGCCCCCCGTCGGCGAAGAGGACGGCCTGGACGACCAGGACGACGGTCATGCACAGCACCGCCGTCCAGGGCCCGACGAGGATCGCCGTCAGCGCACCGCCGATCAGATGCCCGCTGGTGCCGGCGCCGACCGGGAAGTTCATCATCTGCACCGCGAACACGAAGGCCGCGGTGAGGCCGGCGAGGGGGGCGGTGCGCTCGTCCAGCTCGCGGCGGGCGCCGCGCAGGGCGACCGCGACGGTGCCGGCTGCCACGAGGCCGGTGGCCACCGAGGTCGGGGCGTCCAGGAAGCCGTCGGGGACGTGCACGCTGCCTCCGCAGGGGTCGGCCGGGTGGACCGGTCGGCCCGCCGCGAGCTTATTGCACACAGTTCGCAACTGCGAAGCGGTCGCGACTGTGCGGGCGACCGGCCCGGCGATGTGCTGCCGGTCACGCCACGCGGGCCCGGCAATGCGCGCGAAACACGATTCCCGGACACGCGGACCGGAGTTCACGACCCGGAAACAGTCGGGTGCCGCCAGTGGAAACAGGAGCCCGGCACGGTAACCGCCACGGTCGCTGCCACGGATGGGCGGCGCCGCCCCCACCCGCTCCACCGTCCACCGCCGGGCAGCGCCCGCTCCCGGCGTCCGAGTACCCCGCCGCTGGCGGGTCCGCGGCCCCGCGCCGCCCACCACGACAGGAGGATTGCCGTGGACACCGGCAACACCGCCTGGATCCTCACCAGCGCGTCGCTCGTGCTGTTGATGACCCCGGGCCTCGCGCTCTTCTACGGCGGCATGGTCCGCGCGAAGAGCGTGCTCAACATGATGATGATGAGCTTCGGGGCGCTGGCGCTCATCCCCGTGCTGTGGGTGCTCTACGGCTACTCCATCGCCTTCGGCGACGACGTGGGCGGCGGCCTGCTCGGCGACCCGACCGAGTTCTTCGGCCTCAAGGGCCTCATGACCGACGACCCCGAGGCCGCACTCCCGGCCATGGCGTTCGTCGGCTTCCAGGCGGTGTTCGCGATCATCACCGTCGCCCTGATCTCCGGTGCCATCGCCGACCGGGCCAAGTTCGGCTCCTGGATGGTCTTCGCCGGCCTCTGGGCGACGATCGTCTACTTCCCGATCGCGCACTGGGTCTTCGACTTCACGCTCACCGGTGAGGACGGCGTGGTCACCCACACCGGCGGCTGGATCGCCAACAACCTGAAGGCGATCGACTTCGCCGGTGGCACCGCGGTGCACATCAACGCCGGTGCGGCCGCCCTGGCCCTGGCCCTGGTGCTCGGCACCCGGCGCGGTTTCGGCCGCGACGCGATGCGTCCGCACAACCTGACGCTGGTCATGATCGGCGCGGGCCTGCTGTGGTTCGGGTGGTTCGGCTTCAACGCCGGCTCGGCGCTGGCGGCCAACAACACCGCCTCGGTCGTCTGGGTCAACACGCTGGTCGCCACCGCCGCGGCGACGCTCGGCTGGCTGCTCCTGGAGAAGCTGCGCGACGGTCACTCGACCTCGCTGGGCGCCGCCTCGGGCGTCGTCGCCGGCCTCGTGGCCATCACCCCGTCGTGCTCGGCGGTCTCGCCGATCGGCGCGATCATCATCGGGCTGCTCGCCGGCGTCCTCTGCGCCCTCGCCGTGGGCCTGAAGTACAAGCTCGGCTACGACGACTCGCTCGACGTGGTCGGCGTGCACCTGGTCGGCGGTCTCTGGGGCACCATCGCCATCGGCTTCCTCGCCGACCCCGACGCCCCGGCCGGCGTGGAGAGCCTCTTCTTCGGCGGCAGCGTCGACCAGCTGTGGCGGCAGGTCGTGGGGGCCCTGGCGGTCCTCGTGGTCTCGTTCGTCGCGACCTACATCATCGGCACGATCATCCAGAAGACCATGGGCTTCCGCATCGCCGAGGAGGACGAGGTGACCGGCATCGACCAGGTGGTGCACGCCGAGTCGGGGTACGACTTCGCCTCGCTGGGAAGCAGTGGAGCCACCGCGCCGCTCGGTGGTCAGGCCCGGGCCGAGGCCCGCAACATCGAAGGGAGCCGGGCATGAAGCTCGTCACCGCCATCGTCAAGCCGTTCAAGCTCGACGACGTCAAGAACGCGCTCGAGCTGATCGGGATCGCGGGGCTGACCGTCAGCGAGGTCCAGGGCTTCGGCCGCCAGCGCGGCCACACCGAGGTCTACCGCGGTGCGGAGTACCAGGTGGACTTCGTGCCCAAGGTCCGCATCGAGATCGTGGTCGGCGAGATCGACGCCGCCCGCGTGGTCGACGCCATCGTCGAGTCGGCCTCCACCGGCCAGATCGGCGACGGCAAGGTGTGGGTCACCACGATCGACGAGATCGTGCGGGTCCGCACCGGAGAGCGCGGCGCCGACGCCCTCTGAGGCACTCCGCACGGACGTCGGCCGGGGTGGAGGGGGCGACCCCCCACCCCGGCCGACGCGTTCCCGGCGCCTCCCGGCGCTCCACGCCGCCCCTCGCGGGCGCCGACGTCATCCATGGGGGAGACGTGCTGGACATCGACTCGCTTCCCGCACTGTCGCGGGCCCAGCGGGTGCAGACCCTCGACGCCTGGCTCGCCGGGCTGCTCGACGCCGCGGTCGCCGGCACGCCGCCGCCGGCCACGCGGCGCGGTGCCGCCCCGCCCCGCAGCGGCACCGAGGGGCTGGCACTGGTCGCGGTCGGCAGCCTCGGCCGGCGGGAACCGCCGCCGCACGGCGACCTGGACCTGGTGCTGGTGCACGACGGCCGGCCGGAGATCGCCGCCCTCGCCGACGCCGTCTGGTACCCGGTGTGGGACGCCGGGCTGCGCCTGGACCACTCGGTGCGCTCGATCGCCGAGGCCGTCGCGGTGGCGTCGATCGACGTCAAGGCCGGGCTCGGGCTGCTCGACGTCCGGCTCGTGGCCGGCGACGCCGACCTGGCCGCCCGGCTGCGGACCGCCAGCCTCGGCAGCTGGCGGCAGTCGGCCTCCCGGTTGCTGCCCCAGCTGCGCGACCTGCGCCGGGAGCGGGCCCGCAAAGTCGGCGAGCTGGCCTTCCTCCTCGAGCCGGATCTCAAGGAGGCCTACGGCGGCCTGCGCGAGGGGCAGGTGCTGCGCGCGGTCGCCGCGGCGCAGCTCGCCGACGAGCCCTCCCGCGAGGCCGAGGAGGCGTACGCCTTCCTGCTCGACGTGCGCGACGAGCTCCGCCGCCGGTCCGGCCGCGCCCAGGACGTGCTCGTCCGCCAGGAACAGCGGCCCGTCGCCGCCGCGCTCGGGCTGGCCGACGAGGACGCGCTGCTGCGCCAGGTCAGCCTGGCCGGGCGCCGGCTGGCCTTCGTCGCCGACGAGACGTGGCGGCGGGTGGAGGCGGCATTGGTCCGCCGTCCGCGGGCGCGCTACCGCCGCGTGCACCGCGAGCCCCTCGCCGAGGGCGTCGTCCGCCAGGGCGACGAGGTGGTGCTCGCCCGCGACGCGCGGCCGGCGACCGACCCCGGTCTGGTGCTGCGCGGCGCCGCTGCGGCGGCCCGCGCCGACCTGCTGCTGTCGCCCTACACGCTCAAGGTCCTGGCGGTGCACAGCCCGCCGGTGCCCGAGCCGTGGCCCGCGGAGGTCCGCTGGTCGTTCCTGCGGCTGCTGGCCAGCGGCCGCAGCGCGGTACCGGTCATCGAGCAGCTGGACCAGGAGGGCCTGCTGGCCTCGCTGCTGCCGGAGTGGGACCGCGTCCGGTCGCTGCCGCAGCGGCACCCGTGGCACCGCTTCACCGTCGACCGGCACCTCGTGGAGGCGGCGGCCGCGGCGGCGGAGCTCACCCGCGACGTCGACCGGCCCGACCTGCTCCTGGTCGGCGCGCTGCTGCACGACATCGGCAAGGGCTGGCCCGGTGACCACAGCGTCGTCGGCGAGCCCATCGGCGCCGACATCGCCACGCGCATGGGCTTCGCGCCCGACGACGTGGCCACCATCGCCGCGATGGTCCGCCACCACCTGCTGCTGCCGGACACGGCCACCCGCCGCGACATCGACGACCCGGCCACCATCGAGCGGGTCGGCGAGACCCTCGGCGGCGACCCCGCGCTGCTCCAACTGCTGCACGCGCTCGCGCAGGCCGACGGCGCCGCCACGAGCACCTCGGCGTGGTCGCCGTGGAAGGCGCACCTCGTGGCCGCGCTGGTCGCCCGGGTCCAGGGCAGCCTCGGCACGGGGAGCGGCGCGACCGGGCTGCCCGCGCACGAGCCGGTGCTGCACCCCACGCAGCCGCAGGTCACGGCGTCGGCGTCGGAGGCCGCGGGGGCCGCCTCCGCGGTCACGGTCGGCATCGAGGACGTCGCCGACGGCCAGCAGATCACCGTCGGCGCCCCCGACCGGCGGGGCCTGTTCAGCGTCCTGGCCGGGGTCATGGCCCTCAACCAGCTCGACGTCCGGGCGGCCAAGGTGAACGTGCTCGACGGCCGGGCGACGGCGGTCTTCGCCGTGCGGCCGCGGTTCGGGCGCGCGCCGGTGGCGACGATCCTGGCCGACGCCGTCCGCGCCGCGCTCGAGGGGACGCTGCCGCTGGCCGAGCGGCTGCGCCAGCGGGAGGCCGACTACCGGCAGGACGCGACCCGGGCGGCGCCCTCGCGGATCTCCTGGCACGACTCGGAGGCCAGCGGAGAGTCCAACAGCATCGTCGAGGTGCGCGCCGGCGACCGGGCGGGGCTGCTGTACCGGCTGACCGCCGCGCTGGCCGGCGAGGGCCTCGACGTCACCTCCGCCCGGGTCGAGACCCTGGGCGCCGACGCCGCGGACTACTTCTACGTGTGCAACGCCACCCGCGAGCCGATCGACGCCGCCCAGCGCGCCCGCGTGGAGAGCGCCCTGGTCGAGGCGACGCGCGGGGTCCCGGAGGCGGTGACCAGCGCGTAGCGCGGCCGACACGCCGGACGGGGCCACCGGTCTGTCGGAGGGCCGTGCTCTCCTCGGTCCGGAGCGGGACGGAATCGTTCCGCCCGGAGCCGAGAGGAGTGCGCGTGTCCGCCGTCCATGATGTGCCGAGCCGCGACTGGGCCTGCCCCGACTGCGGCGACCTCCGGGAGTTCGTGCAGCCGCCGTGCGCCGACGGGCACACCGACGAGGGTGGCGAGTGCCCGGAGTGGGTCTGCGCCGACTGCGGGGCCGCCGTGTTCGCCGGGCCGACCCCGGTGACCATGCGCCGGGCCGCCTGACGCCCGCACCTCGATACCCTGGGGCCAGGAGGCGCGGCTGGCCCGCGCCCGCGACTCTCCCTGAGGACGGCTTGTGTTCGAGACCCTCTCCGACCGCCTCGACAAGGTCTTCACCGGCCTGCGCGGCAAGGGCCGGCTGACCGACGCCGACATCGACGCCACCGCGCGCGAGATCCGCATCGCGCTGCTGGAGGCCGACGTCGCGCTGCCGGTGGTGCGCACCTTCATCAACGCCGTCAAGGAACGGGCCCGCGGCTCCGAGGTCTCCGGGGCCCTCAACCCCGCGCAGCAGGTCATCAAGATCGTCAACGAGGAGCTCGTCCAGGTCCTCGGCGGCGAGACCCGGCGGCTGCGCTACGCCAAGACCTCGCCGACGGTGATCATGCTCGCCGGCCTCCAGGGCGCCGGGAAGACGACGCTGGCCGGCAAGCTCGGCACGTGGCTGAAGAGCCAGGGGCACACGCCGCTGCTCGTGGCCGCGGACCTCCAGCGGCCCAACGCGGTCAACCAGCTCGCGATCGTGGCCGGGCAGGCCGGGGTCGACGTCTACGCGCCCGAGCCGGGCAACGGCGTCGGCGACCCGATCAAGGTCGCGGCGGACTCCATCGACCACGCCCGCCGCACGATGCACGACGTCGTCGTCGTCGACACCGCCGGCCGGCTGGGCATCGACGCCGAGATGATGCAGCAGGCCGCCGGCATCCGGGACGTCGTCCGTCCCGACGAGATCCTCTTCGTCGTCGACGCGATGATCGGTCAGGACGCGGTGACCACCGCGGAGGCCTTCCGCGATGGCGTCGGCTTCACCGGTGTCGTCCTGACCAAGCTCGACGGCGACGCCCGCGGTGGTGCCGCGCTGTCGGTGCGGTACGTCACCGGCCAGCCGATCATGTTCGCCTCCACCGGCGAGAAGCTCACCGACTTCGACGTCTTCCACCCCGAGCGGATGGCGTCGCGCATCCTGGGGATGGGCGACGTGCTCACCCTCATCGAGCAGGCCGAGCAGGCGTTCGACGCCGACCAGGCCGAGCGGATGGCGGGCAAGCTCGCCTCCCGCGAGGGCTTCACGCTCGAGGACTTCCTCGAGCAGATGCTGACCATCCGCAAGATGGGCCCGATCGCCAACCTGCTCGGGATGCTGCCCGGCGCCGGCGCGATGAAGGAGCAGCTCAAGCAGGTCGACGACCGCGACCTGGACCGCACCGCGGCGATCATCCGCTCGATGACGCCGCAGGAGCGGGTCAACTCCAAGATCATCAACGCCTCGCGGCGCGTCCGCATTGCCAACGGCTCCGGCGTCAGCGTCACCGACGTCAACCAGCTGCTGGAGCGCTTCGCGCAGGCCCAGAAGATGATGGGCCAGATGGCCGGCAGCATGGGCATGCCGGGCATGGGCCCGATGTCGAAGAAGGCCCGCGGCCGGCAGATGCAGGCGCAGTCCGCGAAGGGCAAGAAGGGCAAGAAGGGCAAGGGGAAGGCCCCGGCCCGCCGGCCGATGGGCGGCGCGGGGCTGCCGCCGGGTGCGGGCTTCCCGGGCGGGGGCATGCCCGGCGGGATGCCGAGCCTGCCGCCCGGCCAGGGCCTGCCCGACCTGAGCAAGCTGAACTTCGACCAGTTCAAGGACGGCGGACGCTGACCCCGTGACCCTCCCGGCGCTGCACGTCTCCGGCGTCGTCCTCCCCGAGGGCGAGCACCGGGACCTGTGGCTGCGCGACGGCCGGATCACGTCCGAGCCGGTGCCGGGTGCCGAGACCGTCTCCCGCGGCGGCTTCGTGCTGCCCGGGCTGGTGGACGCGCACTGCCACGTGGGCATCGCCCGCGGCGGGGGGCACGTCGAGACGTTCGACGGGCTGCGCGAGCAGGCGCTCGCCGAGCGGTCCGCCGGGGTCCTGGCGCTGCGCGACTGCGGGGCGCCGGTCGACACCCGCGCCCTGGACGACGAGCCCGACCTGCCCCGGATCATCCGCGCGGGCCGGCACCTGGCCCGCACCCGCCGGTACATCCCCGGGCTGGGCATCGAGCTGGAGCCCGGGGACCTCGTCGACCAGGTGCGGGTGCAGGCCCGGCGCGGCGACGGCTGGGTCAAGCTCATCGGCGACTGGATCGACCGCTCGGTCGGCGACCTGGCGCCGGAGTGGCCGGCCGACGTGGTGGCAGCCGCGATCGCCGCCGCGCACGAGGCGGGCGCCCGGGTCACCGCGCACACGTTCGGCACCGACGCCCTGCCCGCCCTGATCAGCGCCGGCATCGACTGCGTCGAGCACGGCACGGGGCTGACCGAGGAGCTGATCGGCGAGATGGCCGCCCGGGGCACCGCCGTCGTCCCCACGCTGGTCAACGTCGAGAACTTCCCGGGGTTCGCGGCGTCGGGGGAGGCGAGGTTCCCGGCCTACGCGTCCACGATGCGGCGGCTGCACGCGCAGTCGGGCGCGGTCGTCCGGGCCGCCTACGAGGCCGGCGTCCCGGTGTTCGCCGGCACCGACGCGGGCGGCGGCATCGAGCACGGCCGGGTGGCCGACGAGATCCGCGCGCTCGCGGCCGCCGGACTGCCCGCCGAGGCGGCGCTGGCCGCCGGGTCGTGGGCGGCGCGCACCTGGCTCGGCCTCCCGAACGTCGACGACGGCGCCCCCGCGGACCTCGTCGTGTACGACGCCGATCCGCGCACCGACCTCGACGTCCTCGCCCGTCCGGCGCTCACCGTCCTGCGCGGCCGCGTGTACCGCTAGGAAACCCGGGGGCGGTCCCGCACGGTCGCCTGGGAGGATCGGCGTCGTGCTCCTCCGGATGTCGACCCTGTTCCTGCGCACGCTCCGCGACGACCCGGCCGATGCGGAGGTGCCCAGTCACCGCCTGCTGGTGCGGGCCGGCTACATCCGCCGCGCCGCGCCGGGGGGCTTCACCTGGCTCCCGCTGGGCCACCGGGTGTTCCGCAACGTCGAGCGCGTCGTCCGCGAGGAGATGGACCGGATGGGCGCCCAGGAGGTGCACTTCCCCGCGCTGCTGCCGCGCGAGCCCTACGAGGCGACCAACCGGTGGACCGAGTACGGCCCGAACCTCTTCCGGCTGACCGACCGCCGGGGCAACGACTTCCTGCTCGGGCCCACGCACGAGGAGATGTTCACGCTCCTGGTGAAGGACCTGTACTCGTCGTACAAGGACCTGCCGCTGTCGCTGTACCAGATCCAGACCAAGTACCGGGACGAGGCGCGGCCGCGGGCCGGCCTGTTCCGTGGCCGCGAGTTCACGATGAAGGACAGCTACTCCTTCGACGTCGACGACGCCGGACTGGACACCAGCTACACCGCCCACCGCGACGCCTACATCCGGATCTTCGACCGGCTGGGCCTGGAGTACGTCATCGTCTCCGCGATGTCGGGGGCCATGGGCGGCTCCCGCAGCGAGGAGTTCCTGCACCCGACGGAGATCGGCGAGGACACCTTCGTCCGCTCCGCCGGCGGCTACGCGGCCAACGTCGAGGCGGTGACCGCGGTGGTCCCCGATCCGATCCCGCTCGACGGGCTGCCCGCCGCCCACGTCGAGGACACCCCCGACACCCCGACCATCGAGACGCTCGTCGCGGTGGCCCGGCAGCTGTTCCCCGACGCCGGGTACACCGCCGCCTCGACGCTGAAGAACGTCGTCGTCACGCTGCTGCACCCCGACGGCAGCCGGGAGCCCGTCGTGATCGGCGTCCCCGGCGACCGCGAGGTCGACGCCAAGCGGCTCGAGGCCCAGGTCGCGCCCGCCGAGGTCGAGCCGTTCACCGAGTTCGACAAGCACCCCGCGCTGGTGAAGGGCTACATCGGGCCGCAGGTGCTCGGCGCCGACAGCGAGTCCGGCATCCGCTACCTCGTGGACCCGCGCGTCGTCGCCGGCACCCGGTGGATCACCGGCGCCAACGCGGCCGGGCGGCACGTGTTCGACCTGGTCGCCGGCCGGGACTTCACCTGGGACGGCGTCGTCGAGGCCGCCGAGGTGCTGCCCGGGGACCCGGCGCCGGACGGCTCGGGCCCGCTCGAGCTCGCCCGTGGCGTGGAGATGGGACACATCTTCCAGCTCGGCCGCAAGTACGCCGAGGCGCTGGACCTCAAGGTGCTCGACGAGAACGGCAAGCTGGTCACGGTGACGATGGGCTCCTACGGCATCGGCGTCTCCCGGGCCGTCGCCGCCATCGCCGAGTCGATGCACGACGAGCTCGGGCTGGTCTGGCCGCGCGAGATCGCCCCGGCCGACGTGCACGTCGTCGCCACGGGCAAGGACGCCGCCGTGTTCGAGGCCGCCGCGCAGCTGTCGGAGGCGCTCGTCGCCGCCGGGCTGACCGTGCTCTACGACGACCGGCCGAAGGTCTCGCCCGGCGTCAAGTTCAAGGACGCCGAGCTGCTGGGCATGCCGACGATCGTCACCGTGGGCCGCGGTCTGGCCGAGGGCGTCATCGAGGTGCGCGACCGCGCCACCGGCGAGCGCTCGGAGGTGCCGGTGGCCGAGGCCGCGGAACGCATCCGAGCGGAGGTCCGGGGGAGCTGACCCGAGCGGCCTCGATGCCCGGCGCGCGCGTCTGGCATCATGGTCGGTCGAACACGGCGGTGGCGGCCCTCTCACCGTTCCTGGCCGTGTCCCTCGCTCCGCCCCGGCGTACCCCCACACGCCGCACCGGCGAGCAACCACACAGCGTTCGAGGAGTACACCACCCACCGTGGCCACCAAGATCAAGCTCATGCGCCTGGGCAAGATGCGCGCGCCGTACTACCGCATCGTCGTCGCCGACTCGCGCACCAAGCGCGACGGCCGCTCGATCGAGACCATCGGCAAGTACCACCCGAAGGAGGACCCGTCCTTCATCGAGGTCGACACCGAGCGGGCGCAGTACTGGCTCGGCGTCGGCGCGCAGCCGACCGAGGCCGTCGCCGCCATCCTCCGGGTCACCGGTGACTGGCAGAAGTTCAAGGGCGAGGCCGCGCCGCCGCCCATGAAGGTCGCCGCCCCGAAGCCGGACAAGAAGGCCCTGTACGAGGCCGCCGTCCTCGCTTCCGGGAGCGAGCCGGCCGCCGGCGCGACCACCCCGAAGAAGAAGGCCGCTCCCAAGGCCGAGGCCGCCCCCGCCGCGGAGGACGCCGCACCGGCGGACGCTCCCGCCGAGACGCCCGCCGAGTAAGACATGGTGGAAGAGGCGCTCGAGCACCTGGTCAAGGGCATCGTCGACCACCCGGAGGACGTCCAGGTCGACCTGCTCACCGGCCGCCGTGGCAAGACCCTCGAGGTCCGGGTCCACCCCGACGACCTCGGCAAGGTCATCGGCCGCGGCGGGCGCACCGCGAAGGCGCTGCGCACCGTCATGACCGGGGTCGGTGGCCGGGGCCTGCGGGTCGACGTCGTCGACACCGACGGGCGCTGAGCGCACCTCCCCTTGAGCACCACCCCCGACGACACCGTGGTGGTCGGCCGCATCGGCCGGCCCCACGGTGTTCGTGGTCTCGTCACCGTCGAGGTCCGCACCGACGACCCCGATCTGCGCTTCACCGCCGGCGCCGTCCTGCTCACCGAGCCGGCCGAGCGCGGCCCGCTCACCGTCGTGACGGCCCGCTGGCACAGCGGCTCGCTGCTGCTGCAGCTGGCGACGCCGGACGGCGCGGTCGTCGGCGACCGCGAGACCGCCGACGCCCTGCGCAACACCCGGCTGCTCGTGCCGGTCGAGGCGCTCCCAGAGCTCGACGACCCCGACGTCTTCTACGACCACCAGCTGGTCGGCCTCAGCGCCCGCCTGCCCGACGGAACGGTCCTCGGAGAGGTCGACGGCGTCCGCCACGAGGGCGCCGAGACCCTCGTCGTGCGCCGCACCGAGGGCGGGGAGCTGCTCGTGCCGTTCGTCTCCGCCATCGTGCCGACCGTCGACGTGGCGGGAGGGTTCCTCGTCGTCGATCCGCCCGAGGGGCTGCTGGACCTGTGAGCACCGGACCCGTCGACCGGCCCTTCCGCGTCGACGTCGTCACGATCTTCCCGGAGTACCTCGCCCCGCTCCGGCAGTCGCTGCTGGGCAAGGCCGCCGAGCGGGGGCTGGTGGCCATCGGCGTCCACGACCTGCGGAACTGGACCGACGACGTCCACCGCACCGTCGACGACGCCCCCTACGGCGGCGGTCCGGGCATGGTGATGCGCCCCGAGCCGTGGGCGCGCGCCCTGGAGGAGGTGCGCCCGCCGGGCACCCGGCTCGTCGTGCCGACCCCGGCCGGGCGGCCGTTCACCCAGGCGACCGCGGCCGAGTGGGCGGGCGAGCCCGGTCTCGTCTTCGCCTGCGGCCGGTACGAGGGCATCGACCAGCGGGTCGCCGAGTGGGCCGCGGCAGCGGGGCCGGTGTCGGAGGTGTCGATCGGCGACTACGTGCTCGCCGGCGGCGAGTCCGCGGTCCTGGTCATGGTCGAGGCCGTCACGCGGCTGCTCCCCGGCGTCGTCGGCAACCGCGAGTCGGTCGAGTTCGACTCCCATGCCGACGGGCTGCTCGAGGGGCCCTCCTACACGCGCCCGGCGTCGTGGCGGGACCGCGAGGTCCCCCCGGTGCTGCTCTCCGGGGACCACGCGGCGATCGCCCGCTGGCGGCGTGCGGAGTCGCTGCGCCGCACGGCCGAGCGCCGTCCCGACCTGCTCGCCGCGCTGCCCGAGGAGACGCTGACCGGCGCCGACCGCGCGGTGCTCGACGATGCCTGACCGGGCGTGGGTCCGCCCCACCGCGCGGGTCGTCGTGCTCGATCCGGCGGGGCGGGTGCTGTTGCTGGGAGCGCGGCTGTCGGGCCCGGACGCCGTCCCCGGCGACGTGCTGTTCTGGTACACGCCCGGCGGGGGAGTGGAGGACGGCGAGACGGTCCGCGAGGCCGCCGTCCGCGAGCTGGCCGAGGAGATCGGCCTGGTCGTCGACCCGGCCGCGCTCGAGGGGCCGGTCTGGTTCCGCCGCCACATGGGCTCCTTCGGCGACCAGGACATCGACTCGCGGGAGACGTTCTTCGTGCTCCGCGACGTCGAGCACACCGTCGACGCCTCGGGGCGAACCGATCTGGAGCTGCTGGGCGACGAGCCGCACCGCTGGTGGTCGGTGGCGGAGATCGCGGTGGCCGCGGACGCGTTCGCGCCCGGCGACCTCGCCGACGCCCTCGCCGACCTGCTGCCGGGTCCGCACCGGGGGCCGCCGCGCTTCGTCTCGTGAAGTCGTGGCACAATCGACAGCTGCTGCACGACCGTCGGCCTGGCCGATGGGGCTCCCGCACGCCGGAGCTGCAGCTCCCCGGGACGGACAGCCGGGGCGCCCCGCTGTCCGAGACCGTTGAGACCATGCCGCCGAAGTACTTGGCCAGAACAAGAGGAACGCCGCGATGAACACCCTGGACGCACTCGACGCCGACTCGTTGCGCGACGACATCCCGGAGTTCCGCCCGGGCGACACCGTGAAGGTGCACGTCCGCGTCGTCGAGGGCAACCGCTCCCGCATCCAGGTCTTCCAGGGCGTCGTCATCCGGCGCCAGGGTGGCGGGATCCGCGAGACCTTCACCGTCCGCAAGGTCAGCTTCGGCGTCGGCGTGGAGCGCACCTTCCCGGTGCACACCCCCATCGTCGAGAAGATCGAGGTGCTGACCCGCGGTGACGTGCGTCGCGCCAAGCTGTACTACCTCCGCGAGCTGCGCGGCAAGGCCGCCAAGATCAAGGAGAAGCGCGAGATCATCTCGCGCTGACACACCCACGCCGGCTCGTCCTGCCTCGACACGGCGGGTCCCCCGCGCCCGTACGCTGAGCCACGATGAGCAGCGACCGGCACGGGGGGCCCGCCGACGTCGTCCCCGGGGACGATCCCGAGGACGGCAGGGCCGCTGCGGCCCCCGACCGGCCGGGTGGCCCGGAGGTCCCTGCCGCCCCGGCGGCCCGGCGCCGCTGGTGGAGCGCCCGGCGCACGCAGCCCGGCGACAGGAAGCCCTCGCTGCTGCGCGAGCTGCCGGTGCTGCTGCTGGTCGCTTTCGTGCTGGCCCTGCTGGTCAAGACGTTCCTCGTGCAGGCGTTCTTCATCCCGTCCGGGTCGATGGAGACCACGCTGCACGGCTGCCCGGGCTGCACCGGTGACCGGGTCCTGGTGAACAAGGTGCCCTACTGGTTCGGCGAGCCCGAGCCCGGCGACATCGTCGTGTTCGAGGGCCCCGACACGTGGTCGCCCGAGGTGCAGGTCGCCGAGCCCGGCAACTGGATCTCCGGTGGCCTGCTCTGGCTCGGCCGGGCCGTGGGCGTCGCGCCGCCGAGCGAGGACGACTACGTCAAGCGGGTCATCGCCGTCGGCGGGCAGACCGTCGAGTGCTGCGACCCCGAGGGGCGGGTCGTGGTCGACGGCCAGCCGCTGGACGAGCCGTACATCTACCAGAACACGCCGCCGGAGAGCCGGGCGTTCGGGCCGGTGACGGTCCCCGACGGCCGGCTGTGGGTGATGGGCGATCACCGCTCGGCGTCGGCGGACTCCCGGTCGCACGTCCAGGACCAGTACGCCGGGACCATCGCCGTGGACGACGTCATCGGCAAGGCCGCCGTGATCGTCTGGCCGCTGGACCGGTTCGGCACCCTCGGCTCGCCCGACATCCAGGGGGCCGGACAGCCGCTCGCCGGCGCGGCCGCGGTGGCCGCGCCGCACGTGCTCGGACTCGTCGGCGCCGTTCCCCTCGTGGCCTGGCGGCGTCGCCGGCGGCGCCGCCGCCACCCGGTGCACTCCGCGCGCTGAGCGCTCGCGGCCTGCTCGCCTCGTCGGCGGACACCGGGCGCCCACCTCGACCCGTCGCCACCCCGGACGGTGCGCCGACGGCCCGACGTCTGCCCGCGGACCGTCCGTCGCGGCGGGCGGAATGGTCGATGAATGGCTCGTCGCCATGTCGACAATCGGGCGAACGGTCATCCATGGGACTCGAGTAGCCGTTCCGGGTCAATCGAACAATGGTCGAGAAAATGTCGGAAAAAGTGTCAAGCAGTTCTCTCACTCGTCCGATGGATGGTGTGTAAGCACCACCCCGAACGTGTGAAACGGAGTCGACAGTGTCTGCACCCATGGCGAGCACCGCCCGCGGCGTGACCCGCGTGCTCATCCTCGCCGACGCCCCGGTCCTGCGCCGCGGGCTGGTCAGCATGATCAACGAGACCGCCGGGATGCAGTCGGTCGGCACCCCGGGCGAGCTCCGCCGGGCCCTGACCCTGGTCGAGACCGCCCGCCCCGACGCCGTCGTCGTCGAGCTGGGCTCCGGCCGCGCCGCGACGCTGGCCGCCTGCCGGGACCTGCGTCGCCGCTTCCCCCGGGTCGCCATCATCGCGCTGGCCACCTCCGAGGACCCCGCCGTGGTCAACGAGGCCGTCGCCGCCGGGATCCGTGGATACCTGATGATCAACACGAGCCCGACCCTGCTCGGCTGGGCCATCCTCGCCGCCCGCGCCGGCCGCACCGTGGTGGACCCGCAGATCCGCCGGGTGGAGCCGTCGGCCCTGCCGGCCGCCAAGCCCTTCGCCCCCGAGGTGCCCCTCACCCGCCGCGAGTCCGACGTCCTCGACGAACTGCTCCAGGGCCAGTCCAACCGCCAGATCGGCCGCAACCTCTTCATCAGCGAGGACACGGTCAAGAGCCACGTCAAGGCCATCCTGCGCAAGCTGGGTGCCCGCGACCGTGCCCACGCGGTCTCCCTGGTGCTCTCCTCCCGCTCCTCGGGCGCGGGCTGCACCTGCGGCACCCACGCGGTCGTGCCCTCCGAGACCGCCGAGGTCTGACCTCCCGAGCCGGGCGCGGGAACGGCTCGCCGCTCCTCCGCCCTTCGGCGCCGGACCCGACGGTCTCGCCTCCTCAGCGATCCGGTCCGACGCCTGCGACCTCCCGGTCGCGCCACGCCACGAGCCTGCCCCCTGTGACCCCGGGGGCCGGCTCGTGGCGTGTCGGCGTCCCGGGAGGGGGGCGACCGGTCCGCCCGACGTCGTAGGGTCGGAACGCGATGGCAGTCCGTACCGCGAGCCTCCGCTCCGCGCCCGCCCCGGCCGGCCGGAGCCCCGCCGCCGACGACCGGTCCGACGCGCTCTGGCAGATGGAGCGGTCCCTGCGCCGACGAGGCTTCCCCGCCGTCGCCGGCGTCGACGAGGCCGGTCGCGGCGCCTGTGCCGGGCCCCTGGTGGCCGCGGCCTGCGTGCTGCCGTCGGGTCGGCGCGGGCGGGTGCCCGGCCTCGCGGACTCCAAGCTGCTCACTCCCGCGGCGCGGGAGCGCGTCTACGCCGAGATCGTCGAGCGCGCCGTCGCCTGGTCGGTCGTGGTGATGCCCGTCGACGACCTCGACGCGCGCGGCATGCACGTCACCAACATCGAGGCGTTGCGCCGGGCGGTGTGGCTGCTCGACCCCGGCGCCGACTACGTGCTCACCGACGGCTTCCCGGTGAGCGGCCTGGCCCGGCCCACCCTCGCGGTGTGGAAGGGCGACCGGGTCGCCGCCTGCGTCGCCGCCGCGTCGGTGCTGGCCAAGGTGACCCGGGACCGGATGATGCTCGACCTGCACGAGCGCTTCCCCGAGTACGACTTCGCCGTGCACAAGGGCTACATCACCGATGCGCACAGCGCCGCCCTCGACCGCCACGGACCCTGTCCGGAGCACCGCCGACGCTTCGTCAACGTCGCCCGCGCGGCCGCGGCACACGCCGGTCGCGACGCCCGGCTGACCGGCGCCGCGGCGATGGTCGATGATGGACCCATGCCCACCGTCTCCGGAGAGCCACGATGAGTACCGAGGACCTGGAGAAGTACGAGACCGAGATGGAGCTGCAGCTCTATCGCGAGTACCGGGACATCGTCCGCCAGTTCACCTACGTGGTGGAGACCGAGCGGCGCTTCTACCTGGCGAACTCCGTCGACCTGCAGGTGCGCGAGGCCGGCGGCGAGGTCTTCTTCGAGCTCAAGCTCTCCGACGCCTGGGTGTGGGACATGTACCGGCCCGCCCGCTTCGTGCGCAACGTGCGCGTGCTGACGTTCAAGGACGTCAACGTCGAGGAGCTGGACAAGCCGGACCTGGAGCTGCCCGACGGGCCTCGGCTGCCCTGAGCCGGGCCGTGGAGCGGGGGAGGGGCGCATGCGGTGAGGTTCGCCCCCGCCGCTGACGTTCCCCGTCGCTCCGTCCACAGGCCCCGGCCCGGTCCACAGATCGCGAGCGGACGTCGCCGCGCGGCACCCGGGCGGGCCACGGTCGCCGGGTGCGAACGACGACGGAACTGGGCCAGCACGGTGAGCGGATCGCGGTCCGCTACCTGACCGACCGCGGACTGCGGCTGCTCGATCGCAACTGGCGCTGCCGGGAGGGCGAGCTGGACATCGTCGCCCGCGACGGTGCCGCGATCGTCTTCTGCGAGGTGAAGACCCGCCGGGAGGTCGGCTTCGGCCATCCGGTGGAGGCCGTCACCCCGGCCAAGCAGCGGCGGCTGCGGCTGCTGGCGCACCGCTGGCTGGCCGTGCACTCCGAGCACGCCCCCGACCTGCGCTTCGACGTCGTCGGCGTGCTCGTCCGCGGTCGGGGGCCGGCGGTCGTGACCCACCTGCCGGCGGCGTTCTCGTGACGCTGGCCCGCACGTGGTCGGTCGGCCTGGTCGGCGTCCACGGCGCCATGGTCGAGGTCGAGGTCGACATGGCGGCCGGGATGCCCGGCGTCGTGCTCGTCGGACTGCCCGACACCGTCGTGCGCCAGTCGGTGGACCGGGTGCGCGCGGCCGTGGCCAACGCCGGGGCCAGCTGGCCGCTGCGCCGGGTGACGATCGGCCTGTCCCCGGCCTCCATGCCCAAGCAGGGCAGCGGCTTCGACCTCGCGCTGGCCGCCGGCGTGCTCGCCGCCGCCGACGCCGTGCCCGCGGCCGAGGTCGCGGACCTCGTGCTGCTCGGCGAGCTGGGTCTCGACGGCACGGTGCGCGCCGTCCGTGGCGTCCTGCCCGCGGTCCTCGCGGCCCGCCGGGCGGGGCATCGGCGGGTCGTCGTCCCGGTGGGCAACGCCGACGAGGCGGCGCTGGTGGACGGCGTCCTCGTGCTCCCCGTGGGGTCGCTGCAGGACTTGCTGGCACACCTCACCGGCCGCGTGCGGCTGCAGCCGCACGTCCCCGGTCCACGCCCCGACCCGCCGCCCGGTCCCGATCTGGGGGACGTCGTCGGTCAGGCCGTGGGGCGGAGGGCCGTCGAGGTGGCCGCCGCGGGCGGGCACCACCTGTTCCTCGCCGGCCCGCCCGGCGCCGGCAAGACGATGCTGGCCGAACGCCTGCCCGGGCTGCTGCCGCCGCTCGACGAGCCGGCCGCGCTCGAGGTGACCGCGATCCACTCCGTCGCCGGCACGCTGCCGGCGGAGGCGCCGCTGGTCACCCGTCCCCCCTTCGAGGCCCCGCACCACTCGGCGACGATGGCGGCACTCGTGGGGGGCGGCTCGGGCCAGATCCGGCCCGGTGCCCTGTGCCGGGCCCATCGCGGGGTCCTCTTCCTCGACGAGAGCCCCGAGTTCCCCCGCGCCGTCCTGGACACCCTGCGCCAGCCGCTGGAGCGGGGGTCGGTGACCATCTCGCGGGCGTCGGGGTCGGCGACCTTTCCGTGCCGCGCCCAGCTCGTGCTGGCCGCGAACCCCTGCCCCTGCGCGAGCGCGGCGGGGGACACGGCCTGCACGTGCAGCGCGCACGAGCGGCGGCGATACCAGGCACGCCTGTCCGGGCCGCTGCTGGACCGCATCGACCTGCGCGTCGACCTGCCCCCGGTCACCCGGGCGGCGTGGCTGGACGGGGTGGACCTGCCGGAGCCGTCCGCGGTGGTGGCCGCCCGGGTGGCCGAGGCGCGGGCCGCGGCGGCCGAGCGGCTGCGCGGCAGCGGGCTGACCCTCAACGGCCAGGTGCCCGGGCGGCTGCTGCGCGAGCGGTGGGTGGTCCCGCGGTCGGCCTCGCGGCTGGCCGAGCGCGCGCTGGAACGCGGCGTGCTGTCCGTGCGCGGCTTCGATCGGGTGCTGCGGGTCGCCTGGACGATGAGCGACCTGGCGGGCCTCGCCGTCCCCGGTGCCGAGCAGGTTGCCGAGGCCCTGGGGATGCGGCTGCAGAGGGCGGCGGCATGACAGCGGTACCGGATCTCGACGCCGCTCTCGCCGCGCCGGCGGCGGAGGGTGGGACCGCCACGGTCCGGCGGGCGCGGGCGTGGCTGACCCGCGCCGCGGAGCCGGGGAGCGTCGTCGTCTGGCGATTCGTGGAGCGGGCGGGGCCGGTGGCGGCGGTCCGGCTGCTGCGGGCCGGGCGCGCACCCGACGCCGTCCAGGCGCTGGTCGGCGTCCGGGCCGAGCAGGACGCCAGCGCGGCCGATCTCCGCCGCGCCGACCGGTGCGGTGCCCGGCTGGTCATCCCCGAGGACGACGAGTGGCCGGCGCTGGCCCTGCACGCCCTCACCGTGGCCGCCTCGGGGGAGCGAGCCGACTCCGGGGAGATGAGCGACCGCACGAAGGCGCCCGTGCCGCCGGTGGCCCTGTGGGTCCGCGGCCCGGGGCGGCTGGTCGACGTGGTCGACCGGTCGGTGGCCGTGGTCGGCTCGCGGGCCTCGACGGCGTACGGGGAGCACGTGGCCGGCGACCTGGCCCACCGGCTCGGGGAGCGGGGCTGGACGGTGGTCTCCGGCGGCGCCTACGGCATCGATGCCGCCGCCCATCGGGGTGCCCTCGCCGCGCAGGCGCCGACGGTCGCCGTGCTGGCCTGCGGGATCGACCGGGTCTATCCCAGCGGAAACGGCGCGCTGCTCGAGCGGATCGCCCAGGAGGGGCTCGTGGTCAGCGAGTGGCCCCCGGGCGCGGCCCCGCACCGGCACCGGTTCCTCGTCCGCAACCGGCTGATCGCCGCGCTCACCCGCGGCACCGTGGTGGTCGAGGCGGCGGCGCGGTCCGGCGCGCAGGCGACGGCGCGGCGCGCCGGCCGGCTGGGCCGCCCGGTCATGGTGGTGCCGGGCCCGGTGACCAGCGCGATGTCCGTCGGCTGTCACGAGCTGGTGCGGGACCGCGCCCTCGGGGCGGTGCTCGTCGGCAGCGCCGCGCACGTGCTCGAGGAGGTCGGCCGGCTGGGGGAGGACCTCGCACCGCCCCCCGAGGTGGCGACCGATGCACGCGAGGGCCTGTCCGACATCGCGATCCGGGTCCTCGACGCCTGCCCCGTGCGCCGCGGCGTGAGCCCCGAGCGGTTGGCCGCCGTGGCCGGCTGCGGGGTGGTCCAGGTGCTCCAGGTGTTGCCCGCGCTGGAGCTCGCCGGCCTGGTCGAGTGGACGGGCACCGGCTGGCGGGTCGCGCCCCCGCAGAGGGTCACGCCTCCGCGGAAGGAGGGGCGCCCCTCGTGACGGGTACCCGCCTCGTGCCCGCCGAGTGCGGAGGGGCGTCGTCAGCCGCGCGGGCGGAAGGTCAGCGCCTCCTGCGCGAACGAGGCGACGACCTCGCCGTCCCGGGTGCGGACCGTGCCCCGGACCAAGCCGCGGTCGCCGAGTACCCGCACCGGATCGGCCGAGTAGAGCAGCCACTCGCCGGCGTCGACGGGGCGGTGGAACCACAGCGTGTGGTCCATCGTGACCCCACGCGTCTCCGGCGACGGCGGCGCTCCCGGCACCTGGGCGGCGGAGAAGACCATGTAGTCGGAGACGAACGCGATCACGGCGGCGTGCAGGCCGGGGTCGTCGGCGGGAAGCGGGCGGTGCGGGCGCACCCAGTACGGGTGCAGCGGCGAGAACACGTCGGCTCCGGCGTCGACGCGGAACCGCCCGGCCGGCCGGTACTCGAACGGGTCCAGCCCCATCAGCCGCACCTCGTCGGGGGCGATCTCGTCCGGGTCGGCGGGCAGGGGCGGCAGCGCTTCCTGCCAGTCGGGGCCCTCGCCGCCGACATGGAAGGAGGCGGTCAGCAGCAGCGGTGTGCCCCTGCCCTGCGTCACCGTCACCAGCCGCACGGCGCTGGAGCGCCCGTCCCGGACCGCCCGCACGCCCAGGGTGAGCGGGCTGCCCAGCTCGCCGCCGGAGGGGAACACGGCGTGCACCGAGGTCGGCAGCAGTCCGGGCGCCACGGTCCGGGCCGCGGCGCGCACCGCGAGTCCCAGCGTGTAGCCGCCGTACAGGTGCCCCTCGACCAGCGGCTCGTTCTGGAACGAGTCGTCCCCCCGCGGGTGCAGTCGGAGCAACGTGTCGAAATCGTGGGCCATGCGCGATCCCTATCACCGCGCCGGGAGCCCCCCGACGTCCGTGTCGTCCAGCGCCCGTCGGGTGCCCGTCCGGCGCGCCCGCTTGACCGGTCGCCGGCACCGACGGAGCGTCGCGGCGTGACCAGGACGACGGCGGAGCTGCGCGGTGGGCTGCCACCCGCCCTGGCCGCGGTCGTCGACGACTACGAGGAGCACCTGCGGGGCGGCCGCGAGCTCTCGGAGCACACCGTGCGCGCCTACCTGACCGACACGGTGTCGCTGCTGGACCACCTCGCCCGCCGCAGCGGCACCCGGGTCGGCGACCTGGACCTCGCCGCCCTGCGCAGCTGGCTGGCGCGGGGGCGCACCACCGGCGACGGCCGGGCCACGACCGCCCGCCGCGCCGCTGCGGCCCGGTCGTTCACCCGGTGGCTGCGCCGGACCGGGCTGACCACCGAGGACGTCGGGCTGCGGCTGGTCAGCCCGAAGGCCCACCGGACCCTGCCCGACGTGCTCGCACCCGACCAGGCCCGCGCCGTCGTCGAGTCCACCGGGGGAGCCGACGAGCCGGCCGGCCTCCGCGACGCGCTCGTGCTCGAGCTCCTCTACGCCAGCGGCGTCCGGGTGAGCGAGCTCGTCGGGCTCGACGTCGACGACGTCGACCGCGGCCGACGGCTCCTCCGGGTGCTGGGCAAGGGCCGCAAGGAGCGCAGCGTCCCCTACGGCGCCCCGGCCGAGCGGGCGCTCGACGCTTGGCTGACCCGGGGCCGCCCGGCGCTGGTGACCGACCGGACGGGCCCGGCCCTGCTGCTGGGCACGCGCGGTGGCCGGCTGGACCCCCGCGAGGCGCGGCGCATCGTGCACGCGGCGATGGCGGCGGTTCCCGGCGCCCCGGACATCGGCCCCCACGGGCTGCGGCACACCGCCGCCACGCACGTGCTCGAAGGCGGCGCCGACCTGCGGTCGGTCCAGGAACTGCTCGGGCACGCTAGCCTCGCGACGACGCAGATCTACACGCACGTGACGGTCGAACGGCTGCGTGCGGTGCACGCGCAGGCCCATCCCCGCGCGTGACGGGGCCCAGAGGTGCCGATACTGGACTGCGATGCCCACCAGGGGCCCGTCGCGACGGACCCAGAAGCGATCGGGGGAGCTCCACCGTGCCCGAGGCGACGACCCACGCGCTCGACGAGTCGAACGAGGACACCGACGCGGCGATCGCCGCGCTGTGGCGGGAGTACGTCGCCGACCGCGACCCCGCGCTGCGGGACCGGCTGATCCTCCACTACGCGCCGCTGGTGAAGTACGTGGCGGGACGGGTGGGCTCGGGCCTGCCCGCCCACGTCGAGCAGGCCGACCTGGCCTCCTACGGGACGTTCGGGCTCATCGACGCGATCACCCGGTACCAGCCCTCGCGCGAGGTCAAGTTCGAGAGCTACGCGATGGCCCGCATCCGCGGCGCCATCATCGACGAGCTCCGCACCACCGACTGGATCCCGCGGTCGGTCCGCAGCAAGGCCCGCCTCTTCGAGCGCACCGTCGCCAGCCTGGAGAGCAAGCTCCGGCGCAGCCCCACCGACGAGGAGGTGGCCGACGAGATGGACATGGACGTCGAGGACGTCCGCAAGTTCCTCGGCCAGCTCTCCCTGGTCAACGTGGTGGCGCTCGACGAGCTGCTCACCGACGACGACGGCGGCGCCCCCCGGCTGGTCGACACGCTCCGCGACAACAGCGCGCTGGACCCGCAGGCCATGGCCGAGCACGGGGAGGCCCGGCAGCTCCTGGCCCGCGCCGTGGAGCAGCTGCCGGAGCGCGAGAAGGTGGTCGTCAGCCTGTACTACTTCGAGGGCCTCACCCTCGCCGACATCGGCCGTGTCCTGGGCGTCACCGAGAGCCGCATCTGCCAGCTGCACACCAAGGCGGTGCTGCACCTGCGGACCAAGCTCGCCGACATCGTCTAGAGCGGCGCGGGCTCACGCCGACGGGAGCAGCCGGATCCGCGGCGGCGCGAGCAGTGACCACGGGTCGAGGTAGACCTCGCCGCGGCGCAGCCCCCAGTGCAGGCACGCGGCGGCCGGGCAGCCCGCGTGCCCGGCGGACAGCGTGCCGATGGGGGAGCCCCGGACCACCGCCTGGCCCGCGGCCACCGCGGGGTCGACCGGCTCGTACGTCGTCCGCAGGCCGTTCGGGTGGTCGATGCTGACCACCGGCCGGCCGGCCACCTGGCCGGCGAACGCGACGACCCCGTCGCCGGCGGCGACGACCACCGTCCCCGGGGCCGCGGCCAGGTCGACGCCGCGGTGCCCCGGGCCGTAGGGCGACCCCGGCGCATCGAACGCGCGCGTGACCTCGGGCGCGGGCAGGGGTGCGACCCAGCCGGCCGCGGGTCCGGCCGGGATCGGGGGCGGCGGCACGGCGGGGTCCGCGGCCGCCGCCACGGGGGCGAGCAGGACCGCGGGGATCAGGAGCAGGAGGGCCGGCAGCGCGGTCGGCAGTCGGAGCGGCACCCGGCCCACGCTGCCCGTCGCCGGGCCGGCCGGCTGCGGTGTGGCGTCCCCTGTGGATGCCTATCCCGCCGGTGGACGCCCGGCCGGGGCCCTGCCGGGCGGGGCGTATGCTGACCGATGCGGCCCACCCCGGTGGGTCGACTTCGCGCGTCCTCGTACCCCGCCGCTGTCCAGCGGGGTGGTCGCCACCTCGGTCCCCGCGGTCCACCCGCGGGGTGGTGTGGCGCCCGGGATGCCAGGGCGGTGCACCACCGGTGCCCGCGACAACCGAGAAACCGCGGCCGCACGACGGCCGCGCGCACACAGAGAGGCGACCATGGCAGTCGTCAGCATGAAGCAGCTGCTCGACAGCGGCGTCCACTTCGGGCACCAGACCCGCCGCTGGAACCCGAAGATGAAGCGCTTCATCTTCACCGAGCGCAACGGCATCTACATCATCGACCTGCAGCAGACGCTCGGGTACATCGACAACGCCTACGAGTTCGTCAAGCAGACGGTCGCGCACGGCGGCACGGTGCTCTTCGTCGGCACCAAGCGTCAGGCGCAGGAGCCGGTCGCCGAGCAGGCGCAGCGGGTCGGCATGCCCTACGTCAACCAGCGCTGGCTGGGCGGCATGCTCACGAACTTCCAGACCGTCTTCAAGCGGCTGGAGCGCCTCAAGGAGCTCGAGGACATGGAGCAGACCGGCGTGCTGGTCAGCCTGTCCAAGAAGGAGCAGCTGGTCCTCAGCCGCGAGAAGGCCAAGCTCGAGCGCAGCCTCGGCGGTATCCGCGACATGAAGAAGGTGCCCAGCGCCATCTGGATCGTGGACACCAAGAAGGAGCACATCGCCGTCGGCGAGGCGCGCAAGCTCAAGATCCCGGTGGTGGCGATCCTCGACACCAACTGCGACCCCGACGAGGTCGACTACAAGATCCCGGGCAACGACGACGCGATCCGCAGCATCGCCGTGCTGACCCGCGTGGTGGCCGACGCCGTCGCCGAGGGTCTCCTGGCCCGCTCGGCCGCGCAGGCCAACGCCGGCCGCGAGGACGGCGCCGAGCCCGCGATCGGCGGCGGCGAGCCGCTGGCCGACTGGGAGCGCGAGCTGCTGACCGGCCAGACCGGCGAGGCCGCGGCCGCCACCGAGGTCCCCGAGACCCCGGCCGCCGCCACCGAGCTGCCCGAGGCGCCGGCCGCCGAGCCGACCGCCACGGCCGAGGAGGTCGTGCCCGTCGAGGACGTGCCCGCCACCGCCAGCACCGAGACCGGCACCCAGGGCGCCGAGAACGCGTAAGCCGAGAACCCTCTCGTTCCCCGCCGCCCGCAGGCTCGCGGCGGGGAACGAGGGGGCCTTGGCGCCTCATCCCCGTATCGAGACTCCCCAGGAAGAAGACATGGCTGACTTCACGGCAGCCGACGTCAAGCGTCTCCGCGACGCCACCGGCGCCGGCATGATGGACTGCAAGAAGGCGCTGACCGAGGCCGACGGCGACTACGACAAGGCCGTCGAGCTGCTGCGCATCAAGGGCGCCAAGGACGTCGGCAAGCGCCTCGAGCGCTCCACGACCAACGGCATCGTCGTCAGCAGGGACGGCGCGCTGCTCGAGATCGACTGCGAGACGGACTTCGTCGCCAAGAACGCCGACTTCGTCAAGCTCGCCGAGCGCCTGCTCGACGTCGTCCTGGCGTCCAAGCCGGCCGATGTCGACGCGCTGCTCGCCGCCGACATCGACGGCCAGACGGTCGCCTCGCTGATCCAGTCCGAGTCGGCCCGCATCGGCGAGAAGCTCGTGCTGTCGCGCTTCGCGCTGTTCGAGGGCACCACCGCGACCTACCTGCACAAGCGGGCCACCGACCTGCCCCCGGCCATCGGTGTCGCGGTGCAGTACAGCGGCGGCTCCGAGGAGGCGGCACGCAGCCTCGCGATGCACATCGCGGCCGCCCGTCCCCGGTACCTCACCCGCGACGAGGTCCCCGCCGACGCGGTGGAGACCGAGCGCCGGGTCGCCGAGCAGACGGCGAAGGAGGAGGGCAAGCCCGAGCAGGCGATCACCAAGATCGTCGAGGGTCGGGTCAACTCCTACTACAAGGACTTTGTCCTGCTCGAGCAGCCGTCGATCACCGAGCCCAAGCGCACGGTGAAGCAGATCGTCGACGAGGCCGGCCTGACCGTGGAGCGCTTCGCCCGCTTCGAGGTCGGCCAGGCGTAACCGCAACGACCCAGGACCCCGTCACCCCCATCGGCCCCCTCGCAGGGGCCCGCGCCGAGCTCGCGAGGCGTAGGGGGTGGCGGGGTCCTGTCGCGCTCCCCTTCCTGCGGGCGGGGCCGGTGGCATGTCCGGGCCCGGCTGTCGGCCCGGGCGCCATGAGGCAGGATCAGCACACCGTCGAGCGAGGGATGACCAGTTGACCGACACCGCTGCGCCGAGAACGTCCGCGCCCACCTCCGCCCCCACGGCCTTCGCACCGGCCGACGGCGGCGGCTACACGCGGGTGCTGCTGAAGCTCTCCGGTGAGGCCTTCGGCGGCGGCGGGGTGGGGGTCGACTCGACCATCGTGCACAACATCGCCCAGCAGCTGGCCGACGTCGTCCACGGCGGCACCCAGGTCGCCGTCGTCGTCGGCGGGGGCAACTTCTTCCGCGGCGCGGAGCTGGCCGAGGCCGGCATGGACCGCCGGCACGCCGACTACATGGGCATGCTCGGCACGGTCATGAACGCCCTGGCCCTGCAGGCGTTCTGCGAGCAGGTCGGCCTGCAGACCCGGGTGCAGACGGCGATCGAGATGGGTCAGGTCGCCGAGCCCTACATCCCGCGCAAGGCCGTCCGGCACATGGAGAAGGGCCGGCTGGTCATCTTCGGTGCCGGCGCGGGCATGCCCTACTTCTCGACCGACACGGTGGCCGCCCAGCGCGCGCTGGAGATCGGTTGCCAGGTGCTGCTGATGGCCAAGAACGGCGTCGACGGGGTCTACGACGACGACCCGCGGCTCAACCCCGCCGCGACGATGTACACCGACCTCGACTACGCCACGGTCCTGGCCGACGAGCTGAAGGTCGCCGACGCGACCGCGATCAGCCTCTCCATGGAGAACCGGATGCCGATCGTGGTGTTCAACCTGCTGCAGGACGGGAACATCGCGCGTGCGGTCGCAGGTGAGAGGATCGGCACGCTGATCAGCACGCCGGCCTGACGCCGCGCGCCGAGGGCACACCGGAGCACGAAGAAGAGGCGGCCCGCCGTGGCGCCGCCGCAGGAGGGACAGACCCGTGATCGACGACACCCTGCTCGACGCCGAGGAGCGGATGGACAAGGCCCTGTCGGTCGCGCGCGAGGACCTCGGCTCGGTACGCACCGGCCGCGCGGCGCCCTCCATGTTCAACAAGATCGCGGTGGACTACTACGGCGCGTACACCCCGGTGCCGCAGATGGCGTCGATCACCGTGCCCGAGGCCCGCATGGCCGTCATCAAGCCCTACGACATGAGCCTGCTGGGCGCCATCGAGAAGGCCATCCGCGACAGCGACCTCGGCGTGAACCCGACCAACGACGGCCAGATCATCCGCGTGGTGTTCCCGCAGCTGACCGAGGAGCGCCGCCGCGACCTGGTGAAGCAGGCCCGGGCCAAGGGCGAGGACGCCAAGGTCGCCATCCGCAACATCCGGCGGCGCAGCAAGGAGGAACTCGACCGCATCGCCAAGGACGGCGAGGCCGGCGAGGACGACGTGCGACGCGCCGAGAAGGAGCTGGACGACCTCACCGCGCAGCACGTGCACCACGTGGACGAGGCGGTCAAGAACAAGGAGACCGAGCTCCTCGAGGTCTGAGCGACACCGGCACCACGACCATGAGACGCGAGTCCGACACCGGCCCGCTGCCGGCAGTCCGCCCGGGGCCGGCCCCCGGGCAGCCACCCGTACCCACCGCCGGCCCGCCGGCCGGGCCGCCACCGGCAGGGGCAGCACCGGCAGGGACGGCACCGGCCGGGACGGCACCGGCCGGGCGCCCGCCGGTCGGCCCCCCGACGGCGGAGATCGCCGTTCCCGCCACGCGGTCGGCCCCGCCGGTCGACGCGGGCAGGCACGCCACGCCGGCGACCACCGAGATCCCGCAGGTCGCGGGCCCGCACGCCGGCGGCACGCACGCCGGCCCGCCGGCCGGGGAGGGCTCCGAAGGCGAGCGGCTGCCGCCCACCGAGGAGGTGGCCGCCGTGGTCCCGCCGCCGCCCCCCGCGGCCGGCCGGGCCGGTCGCAACCTCACGGCGGCCATCGGCGTCGGCGCGAGCCTGGGCGCGCTCGTCCTGGTGTCGCTGCTGGTGTACCGGCCGGCGTTCCTGGTCGTCGTCGGTGGTGCGGTGCTGGTCTCGGTCGTCGAGCTGAGCAGGGCGCTGCGCGCCGGCCGAGCCGCGCCGCCCGTGGTCCCGGTGCTGGTCGGCTCGGTGGCGATGGTCGCGCTCGCGTGGACCCGCGGCGCGACCGGGCTGGTCGTCGTTTTCCTGCTGACCGTCCTCGCGGTGCTGCTGTGGCGGCTGGCCGACGGCCCGGTGGGCTACCTCCGCGACGCCTCGACGGGAGTGCTGGTCGCGCTCTACGTGCCGTTGCTGGCCGGGTTCGCCGTCCTGCTGCTCGTGCCCGACGACGGCGCCACGCGGGTGATCCTGTTCATCGCCACCGTGGTCGGCAACGACGTCGGGGGCTACGCCGCAGGCGTCCTCTTCGGTCGGCACGCGATGGCGCCGACGGTCAGCCCGAAGAAGTCCTGGGAGGGGATGGCGGGCTCGGTGCTGGCCTGCGTCGCCGTCGCCACCCCCATCGTCACCCTCGGGCTGGACGGGCCGTGGTGGGGCGGCGTGCTGTTCGGTGCGGCGCTGGCGGTCAGCTCGACCCTCGGCGACCTGGGGGAGTCCCTCATCAAGCGGGACCTCGGCATCAAGGACATGGGCGACCTGCTGCCGGGGCACGGCGGGCTCATGGACCGGATGGACTCGCTGCTCCCGTCGGCCGCGGTGGCCTACCTGCTGCTGTCCTGGGTGGCGCCCGCCTGACGGGTGCCCACCTCCCACACCGAGCCCACCTCGGCGAACCCGCGCCGGGCGTACCAGGAGCGCGGCCAGTCGTCGGCCGCGGCCTCGAGCACCACCAGGTCGCACCCGGCGGCCGCGGCGCCGTCCAGCGCCGCGGCCAGGACGGCGTCGGCGTGCCCGCGGCCGCGCGCCGCGGGATCGGTGAGCACCGAGTCGACGACGGCGGTGGCGCCGTCGATCCGCAGCTGACCGGCGGCGACCGGCCGGCCCTCCTCCGTCACCGCGAGGTCGTGCACGGCGACCACGCGGTCGTTGCGGAACTCGCGGCCGACCAGCTGGTCGACCACCTCCTCCAGGTCCGGGGAACCGGCGAGCACCGTCCGCCACGACCGGCGCCACAGGCCGTGGACCTCGCGCTGCGCGACCTGGACGGCCCGGGGGCCCGCGGGCGGGGGCTGCGCCGTCCGGGCCATCACGACCACCTCCTCGACCTCCCAGCCGTGCGCGGCGAGCTCCCGGGCCACCGCCCCGGCGCCCGGCCAGCGGAGGGTGGCCGCGCGGTGCGGCAGCCCGGCCTCGGCGGCGATGGTCGCGGCGGTCTCCTCGACGGTGGCGGCGTCGACGGGCTCGGACAGCAGCAGCCGGTTGTCGTCGCGGGAGTGCGGGAAGTCCGGGTCCAGCACCGCGACGCCGCCGGGGACGTCGCGGACCTCCGCCGCGCGCCGCGTCCGCAGCGACAGCGTGTGCGCCAGCGCGCGGCCGAGGGCGTCGCCCGGCGACGGCAGGACGGGGGCGGCGGGGGGGAGGTACGGCACGACGGCGAGCACGGCGGCGGTCGGCAGCGGGCCGTACAGGTGCGGGAAGCGCATCGCCTCCGGATCGCCCGGCACCCCCGGCTCGAGGCGCACGGGGTCGGCCAGCCGGCGAGGGTCGACGACCAGCAGCACCAGGTCCCGGCGGCCGGGGAACAGCCGGCCCGCCGGCAGGTGCACCTGCTCGGGCTCGGACAGGTGCACGAACCCGGCCTCGGCCAGCGACGGCGGGCGGACCGCGCCGGCGTCCAGCGCGGCCCGCCAGCCCGCGGGCTCGATCAGGTGCAGCAGCGCCGTCATGCCCCGCCCGGGTCGATGCCGCGGGTGCGCAGCGCCGCCTCGATCGCGTCGCACACCGTGCGGACGACGTCCAGGCGGGCCCAGCGCTTGTCGTCGGCGGCGACGACGTGCCACGGGGCGGCGGGGATGTCGGTGCGCTGCAGCATCTCCTCGACGGCGGCCTCGTACGCCTCCCGCTTCGCGCGGTTGCGCCAGTCCTCGTCGGTCAGCTTCCAGGCCCGCAGCGGATCGTCGCGCCGGGACTCGAACCGGCGCAGCTGCTCCTCGGGCGAGACGTGCATCCAGAACTTGACCAGCACCATGCCCTCGGCCGCGAGCGTCGTCTCCAGGTCCACGATCTCCTCGTAGGCCCGCTGCCAGGCCCCCTCGGAGGCGAAGCCCTCCACGCGCTCGACCAGCACGCGGCCGTACCAGGTGCGGTCCAGCACGGCCATGCCGCCCCAGCCCGGCAGCGCCGGCCAGAACCGCCACAGGAAGTGGTGCCGCTTCTCGTCGGCGGTGGGGGCGGCGAACTGCGCCACCCGCACGTGCCGCGGATCCAGTTCCGAGACCAGCCGCTTGATGGCGCCGCCCTTGCCGGAGGCGTCCCAGCCCTCGAACAGCACGCACAGCGGCGGGCCGAGGTCGCCCGACCCGACCTGCCCGCCCAGGAGGAGGCGCAGCTGCACCAGCCGGCGCTGCGCGGCGGCCAGGTGCTGCTTGGCCTCCTTCTTGCCCAGGTGCAACGACAGGTCGACGTCGGCGAGGCGGCTCATGCCCGCAGCCTCGCGGGTGTCCCCGCGCCTGTCACCCCGGAGGCGGCCCGCCGTGCTGCCGGATCCAGGTGTGCATGGCGATCCCGGCCGCGACGCCGGCGTTGATCGACCGGGTCGAGCCGTACTGGGCGATCGACAGGACGCCGTCGGCCAGGTCCCGCGCCGCGTCGCTGAGCCCGGTGCCCTCCTGGCCGAACAGCAGCACGCAGGCGCGGGGCAGTGGCTCGCTCTCCAGGGGCCGGGCGCCGGGCAGGTTGTCGACGGCGAGCAGCGGCAGGCCCTCCGTCCGGGCCCAGGCGGCCAGCGCGGCGACGTCGGGGGAGTGGTGCACGTGCAGGTACCGGTCGGTGACCATCGCGCCGCGCCGGTTCCAGCGCCGGTGTCCGACCACGTGCACCCCGGCGGCCTGGAACGCGTTCGCCGTCCGGACGACGGTCCCGATGTTCAGGTCGTGCTTCCAGTTCTCGATCGCGACGTGGAAGGGGTGCCGGCGGGTGTCGAGGTCGGCCACGACCGCCTGGACCGTCCAGTAGCGGTACCGGTCGGCGACGTTGCGCCGGTCGCCCGCCGCGAGCAGTTCCGGGTCGTAGCGGGCGTCGTCCGGCCAGGGCCCCGCCCACGGCCCGACGCCGACGGGCTCGGCGGGGGTGAGCTCCCTCTCCGAGTCGGTCACGGGCCGCACGGTAGTGGGACCATGGACGACGCCATGACAGCCCTACCCCTCGTCTTCGACGCCCCCCGCCGGGGCAAGCCGCCCCGCCACCTCGCCGACCTCACCCGCGAGGAGGCCCGGGCGGCCGTCGCCGACCTCGGCCAGCCGGCGTTCCGGGCCGACCAGCTGTCCCGGCACTTCTTCCGCGGCACCAGCGACCCGGCGCGGATGACCGACGTCCCCGCGTCCGCCCGCGAGCCCCTCACCGCGGCCCTGCTGCCCGGCCTGCTGACCCCGGTCCGGCACCAGGCCGCCGACGGGGGCCGCACCCGCAAGACGCTGTGGCGACTGCACGACGGCGCCCTGGTCGAGAGCGTGCTGATGCGCTATCCCGACCGCGCCACCGTCTGCATCTCCAGCCAGGCCGGCTGCGGCATGGCCTGCCCCTTCTGCGCCACCGGCCAGGGCGGGCTGACCCGCAACCTGTCGGCCGCGGAGATCATCGGGCAGGCGGTGGCGGCGGCCCGGGCGATGGCCGACGGCGAGCTGCCCGGGGGGCCGGGCCGGCTGTCGAACGTGGTCTTCATGGGCATGGGCGAGCCGCTGGCCAACTACTCCCGCGTGAGCCGGACCCTCGAGGCGTTGCGCACACCCGCCCCGCACGGGCTGGGGCTGTCCCAGCGCTCGGTCACGGTCTCCACGGTCGGCGTGGTGCCGGGCATCCGCAGGCTCACCGAGGAGGGCCTGTCGGTCACCCTCGCGGTCAGCCTGCACGCCCCCGACGACGAGCTGCGCGACACCCTCGTGCCGATCAACACCCGCTGGAAGGTCGCCGAGGTCGTGGCCGCGGCCGACGCCTACGCCGAGCGCACCGGCCGCCGGTACTCGGTCGAGTACGCGCTGATCCGCGACGTGAACGACCAGCCCGAGCGGGCCGACCTGCTCGGCCGCCTGCTCGCCCGCCGGCGGGCGCACGTCAACCTCATCCCGCTCAACCCCACGCCGGGCAGCCCGTGGGACGCCAGCCCGCTGCCCGCCCAGCGGGAGTTCGTCGCCCGGCTGCGCGCGGCCGGCGTGCCGACGACGGTCCGCGACACCCGTGGCCAGGACATCGACGGCGCCTGCGGCCAGCTGGCCGCGGCCGACCTCGCCGAGGGGGTGCCCAGCGTGGCCGCCAGCACGCCGGTGGCCCCGGTGGAGGAGCCGGTCGCGCTGGGCGCCGAGACCGACGCGTGAGCGGCCCCGCGGGCGCCGCCGACCGGGCCCAGGGCCCGGTGGACGGCGCGAGCTCGCACGGGCACGCCCACGGCGACGTCTCCGGGGGCTGGCTCCGGGCCGCCGTGTTCGGCGCGATGGACGGGCTGGTCACGAACACGGCGCTCGTCGCGGGCGTCGGGGGCGGGGGCGCGGCGCCGCGCGCGATCCTGCTGGCCGGCGTCGCCAGCCTCGTCGCGGGTGCCATCTCGATGGCCCTCGGCGAGTACACCTCGGTGCAGACGCAGAACGAGCAGCTCGACCTCGAGGTCACCCGGGAGCGCCGGGAGCTGCAGCGCAACCCCCGCGGCGAGCTCGCCGAGCTGGTCGCTCAGCTGCGGGTGCGCGGGGTGGAGGAGGACCTGGCCCACGAGGTCGCCACCCAGCTCTCCCGGGACCCGGAGACGGCCCTGCGGCTGCACGTGGTGGCCGAGCTGGGGGTGACGGTGGACGACGCGCCGTCACCCCGGACGGCGGCGCTCTCCTCGCTGGCCACGTTCGCCGTCGGCGCGGTCGTGCCGCTGCTGCCCTACCTGTTCGGCGTCTCGCTGCTGTGGGTGGCGCTGCTGTGCGGCGGCGCCGGCCTGGCCGTGGCCGGCGTCGTCTCGGCGCGGTTCACCCGGCGGCCGTGGTGGTTCTCCGGCGGGCGGCAGCTGCTCTTCGGCGCGCTGGCCTGTGCCGTCACCTACGCGATCGGCCTGGCGATCGGGACCACGGTCGCCTGACCGCACCCGTTACTTGGCGCGCCAGGCGTTCTTCCGGCGGCGGATGTCCAGCAGCAGCATCAGCACGATGCCCAGCGCGATCCCGACGACCCAGAAGTCCTCGACCCGGCCCTCGTGGTTGCCGACCAGGTACGTGAGGGTGACGAGCGCGGCGATCCAGGCGCCGATGCGACCCGCGCGACCGGTCTCGCCGTGCCAGCCCCACTCCTCGGGACGCTCGTGCTCGACCGGGTGCGAGCCGTGCCGGACGACGCCCTCCTCGCGACCGGGCTGGTCGACCCGCTCGGTGTCGGGGTTGTCCGTCGTGATCCGGTCCCGGTGGGTCTGCTCGCTCACGGGACGCATCTTGCCAGCCCCCGCGCGGCCGGACCGCACGAGGGAGGGCGCGTCGTCGGGGAGGATGGGTCCGTGAGCGGACCATGGGCACGGTGAGCGAACCGATGGACGACGTCCGCGAGGTGACCGTCCTGGGGGCGACCGGCTCGATCGGCCGGCAGGCGATCGCCGTCGCCGAGCAGAATCCCGGCCGGCTGATGATCACGGGCCTGGCGGCGGGCGGCGGCAACGTCGCCGAGCTGGCCGACCAGGCGCTGACCCTGGGCGTGCGCACCGTCGCCGTCGCCCGCGCGACCGCCGCCCAGGACCTGCAGCTGGCCTTCTACGCCGCCGCCTCGCGCCGCGGCTGGTCCAAGGGCGAGTACGCGCTGCCGGAGATCCTCGCCGGGCCGCGCGCGGCCGAGGAGCTGGCCGCGCGGCCTGCCGACGTCGTCCTCAACGGGATCACCGGGTCCATCGGCCTCGGGCCGACGCTGTCGGCGCTGGCGGCGGGCCGCACCGTCGCCCTGGCCAACAAGGAGTCGCTGGTCGCCGGGGGAGACCTGGTCACGGCGGCGGCCGCGCCCGGTCAGCTGGTGCCGGTGGACTCCGAGCACTCCGCGCTGGCCCAGTGCCTGCGCGGTGGCGCGCGCGGGGAGGTGGCCCGGCTGGTGCTCACCGCAAGCGGCGGCCCCTTCCGCGGCCGCAGCGCCGCCGACCTGGCCGACGTGACGGTGGAGCAGGCCCTCGCGCACCCGACCTGGGACATGGGCCCGGTCGTGACGATCAACTCGGCCACGCTGATGAACAAGGGCCTGGAGCTGATCGAGGCGCACCTGCTGTTCGGCGTCCCCTACGCCGACATCGACGTCGTGGTGCACCCGCAGTCGATCGTGCACTCGATGGTCACCTTCACCGACGGCGCGACGATCGCCCAGGCCAGCCCGCCGGACATGCGCCTGCCCATCGCCCTAGCCCTCGCCTGGCCCGACCGGCTGCCGCACGTGCAACCGGCGCTGGACTGGTCGGCCGCCTCGACGTGGGAGTTCGCCCCGCTGGACGGCGAGGCGTTCCCCGCCGTCGGGCTCGCCCGCTCCGCCGGGGAGGCCGGCGGCGTGGTGCCGGCGATGTTCAACGCGGCCAACGAGGAGGCGGTGGCGGCGTTCCTCGCGGGTCGGCTGCCGTTCCGCGGCATCGTGGACCTCGTCGCGCGTACCCTCGACGACGCGCCGGACCTCGGCGCCCCCACCTGCGTGGACGACGTCCTGGCCGCTGAGCGGTGGGCCCGGCAGCACGCCCGCGCCGCCATCGGCTCCGCACCTCACCCAGGGGGCATGCACTGACCGGGATCCTGCTGACGGTCCTCGGGATCGTCGCCTTCGCGATCGGCCTGCTGTTCTCCATCGGTTTCCACGAGTACGGCCACTTCATGTGGGCGCGGAAGTTCGGCATGCGGGTGCCGCAGTTCTTCGTCGGCTTCGGCCCGACCGTGTTCTCCCGCACCCGGGGCGAGACCGAGTTCGGCATCAAGGCCATCCCGATGGGCGGCTACATCCGCATCGTCGGCATGATCCCGCCGGCGGAGGAGGGCGAGAGCAAGCGCGCCACCCGGATGCGGTCGTTCATCGCCGAGGTGCGCGGCCAGGCGCTCAACGACGTCCGCCCCGGCGACGAGGGCCGGGTCTTCTACGCCAAGCCGTGGTGGCAGCGCGTCATCGTGATGTCGGCCGGGCCGCTGCACAACCTGTTGCTGGCCGTCGTGTTCTTCGCCATCACGCTGACCGCGGTCGGCACCAGCGTCATCACCACCCAGGTGCGCTCCGTCCCGGCCTGCGTCGTCCCCGCCGGCGCGCAGAGCATCGACCGGGCCGCGGCCGACGACAGCGACGTCTGCGACATCCCGATCGTCACCAGCGGCGCGGAGGCCGGCGAGGTCTGCGACCTGGGGACGCCGAACTGCGCGCTGCCGGTCGCCAGCCCCGCGGCCCGCGCCGGGCTGCAGCCCGGCGACACGATCGTCGCCGTCGGCGGCGAGTCGGTCGACCCGACCGCCTACGACAGCTGGACGACGGTGCAGCAGGCCATCCGGAACTCGCCCGGGGAGGAGCTCGCGCTCACCATCGAGCGGGACGGGGAGCGGCAGGAGCTCACCGTCACCCCCATCGAGAACACCGTGCTCACCGACGACGGGGACGGCACGATGACCGCCGGCTACCTCGGCGTCAGCCCCGTGGGCGGCTTCGCCCGGCAGGGGATCGGCGAGATGCCCGGCTACTTCGGGATGATCGTGACCAACTCGATCGAGCGGCTGGTCGAGATCCCCGAGCGGGTGCCGCAGCTGTTCCGCGCCGCCTTCCTGGGCGAGGAGCGCGACGAGCAGGGCCCGATCGGCGTCGTCGGCGTCGGCCGGATCTCCGGCGAGGTGTTCTCCATCGAGGACTTCAGCAACGGAGAGAAGCTCAGCTTCTTCCTCAGCCTGCTGGCCAGCGTGAACCTGGTGCTGTTCCTGTTCAACCTGCTGCCGATGTACCCGCTGGACGGTGGCCACGTCGCCGGGGCCCTGTACGAGAAGGGGCGGTCCACGGTGGCCCGCTGGCGCGGCCGGCCCGACCCCGGGCCGTTCGACATCGCCCGGCTGATGCCGGTCGCCTACGTCGTCGCGGGGTTGTTCATCGCGCTGTCGGGGCTCCTGCTGGTCGCCGACGTGGTCAACCCCATCACCCTGCAGTAGCGGCGGTCGCCCACCTCACGGGATGCGCGGCGGCATCGGTCCGCACGGAGGGCGATACTGGGCGTCATGGCAGTCCCCGTCGGTCTCGGCATGCCCGCAGCGCCCCCGCCCGTCCTCGCCCCCCGCCGCCGGACTCGGCAGCTCGACGTGGGCGGCGTCGGCGTGGGCAGCGACTCCCCGGTCAGCGTGCAGTCGATGACCACGACGAAGACCGCGGACGTCAACGCGACCCTGCAGCAGATCGCGGAGCTCACCGCCGCCGGCTGCCAGATCGTGCGCGTGGCCGTGCCCGACACCGACGACGCCGAGGCCCTGCCGGAGATCGCCCGCCACTCGCAGATCCCCGTCATCGCCGACATCCACTTCCAGCCGCGGTACGTCTTCGCCGCCATCGACGCCGGCTGCGCCGCCGTGCGGGTCAACCCCGGCAACATCAAGAAGTTCGACGACAAGGTCGGCGAGATCGCGAAGGCGGCCGGGGACGCCGGCATCCCGATCCGGATCGGCGTCAACGCCGGCTCGCTGGACAAGCGGCTGCTCGCCAAGTACGGCAAGGCCACCCCCGAGGCGCTGGTGGAGTCGGCGCTGTGGGAGTGCTCGCTGTTCGAGGAGCACGGCTTCCGCGACATCAAGATCTCGGTCAAGCACAACGACCCCGTCGTCATGGTCCGCGCCTACGAGCTGCTGGCCGCGCAGTGCGACTACCCGCTGCACCTGGGCGTCACCGAGGCGGGCCCGGCCTTCCAGGGCACGATCAAGTCGGCGGTCGCGTTCGGCGCGCTGCTGAGCAAGGGCATCGGCGACACGATCCGCGTCTCCCTCTCCGCGCCGCCGGTCGAGGAGGTCAAGGTCGGCACCCAGATCCTGGAGTCGCTGAACCTGCGCCAGCGCGGCCTGGAGATCGTCAGCTGCCCGTCGTGCGGCCGCGCCCAGGTCGACGTCTACACCCTGGCCGAGCAGGTCAGCGCCGGGCTGGACGGGCTCGAGGTGCCGCTGCGCGTGGCCGTCATGGGCTGCGTCGTCAACGGGCCGGGCGAGGCCCGCGAGGCCGACCTCGGCGTCGCGTCGGGCAACGGCAAGGGCCAGATCTTCGTCAAGGGCGAGGTGATCAAGACGGTGCCGGAGTCGCAGATCGTGGAGACCCTCATCGAGGAGGCGCTGCGGCTCGCGGGCGAGCTGACCGACGACGGCGTCCCCTCGGGTGCGCCCGTCGTCACCGCCGGCTGACGGCCCGCCCGCCGGCGCCGCGCTTTGCCATGTCGTCCACCCGCCCCGCCACCCCGACGGCCCGCGTGCTCGACGGCGCCGACGAGGCGGCCGTCCGCCGGCTGCTGGACACCGATCCGGTCGCCGGCTGCGTGATCGCCGGCCGCGTCGAGCGGGCCGGCACCGCGGCGGCCGCGCTCGGCGCACCGCTGTGGGGCTTCGGCAGCGGCCGCGAGCTCGACGCCGTCTGCCTGGCCGGCGCCAACCTCATCCCGTTCGCGCTCCCGGGAGCCGAGCGGGCGTCCGCGGTCGCCTTCGCCGAGCGCGCGCGCCGCATCGGGCGCCGGTGCTCGACCATCGTCGGCCCCGCGGGCTCGGTGGACCCGCTGTGGGAGCTGCTCGCCCCGCACTGGGGGCCGGCGCGCGACCACCGCCCCTGCCAGCCGCTGATGGCGATCGAGGGGCCGCCCGCGGTGGCGCCGGAGCCGCGCGTGCGCCCCGTGCGCACCGACGAGATCGACGTGCTCTTCCCGGCGGCGGTCGCCATGTTCACCGAGGAGGTCGGGGTCAGCCCGCTGCGCGGCGACGGCGGGGCCGGCTACCGCGCCCGGGTGACGGAGCTGGTGCGGGCCGGGCAGTCCGTCGCCTGGATCGAGGACGGCCGGGTGCTGTTCAAGGCCGAGATCGGCGCCGTGTCGCGGACGGTCTGCCAGGTGCAGGGGGTCTGGGTCGCGCCGGCCGTCCGCGGGCGCGGGATCGGCACCGCGGGCACCGCCGCCGTCGTCGAGTACGCCCGCACGGCGATCGCCCCGGTGGTGAGCCTGTACGTCAACGACTTCAACGCCCCCGCCCGGGCCTCCTACGCCCGCGTCGGCTTCCGCGAGGTCGGCCGGTACGCCAGCGTGCTGTTCTGATGAAGGGCCACCCGTCCCCCCACGCCTCGCAGGCTCGGCGCGGGCCCCTGAAGGGCGGCCGTTCGACTCCGTCATGATGGTCGACGTGCGGTGTCGTGGGGGAACGGTCCTGGGCTCGGCACTGACCCTGCTGGCCGTGCCGGTGCTGGCCGCCTGCTCGGGCGGCGGCGGGTCCGACGACGACGACGTCCGCGAGGCGGCGGAGGCCTTCCTCGCGGACTGGGCCGGCGGGGACGCCGCAGCCGCCGCCGAGGGCACCGACGACCCCGCGGCCGCGACCGCCCTGCTGGACCAGACCGCCGCCGACCTCCCCGAGGCGACGCTGGCCGCCGACCTCGGCGACGTCGAGGTCGGTGACGACGGCGCCGCCACCGCCACCTGGACCGCCACCTGGGACCTCGCCGCCGCCCCCGACTGGAGCTACGAGGCCACCCTGCGGCTGCGCGAGGCCGACGACGCTTGGCAGGTCGTCGCCGAGCCCGCGCTGGTGCACCCGGAGCTGGGGGAGGGGCAGCACCTGGAGGTCGCCCGGAGCCTGCCCGACCGCGCGCCGATCACCGACGCGACCGGCGCCCCCATCTTCGTCCCCACCGAGGTGGTCAGGGTCGGCGTCGACCCGGGCGGGGTCACCGACCTGCCGGCGCTGTCGGCGGCCCTGTCGGCGGCCACCGGCATCGCCGCCGAGGAGATCGTCGCCGACGTCCAGGCGACCGCGGCCGGGCAGTTCGTGTCGGTGATCGACCTGCGCCGGCCGGACTTCGAGCGGATCCGCGCCCAGGTGTTCGACCTGCCGGGTGCGGTGTTCCCGGTGGTCACCCGTCTCCTGGCGCCGACGCCCCGCTACGCCATCGGGCTGCTGGGCCGCGTCGGGCCGGCGACCGCGGAGATCCTGGACGAGACCGCCGTGGACGGCAGGCCGGTGTACGCGGCCGAGGACCAGCTCGGCACCTCCGGGCTGCAGCGGGCCTTCCAGGAGCAGCTCACCGGCACGGCCGGGTTCACCGTGACGGTGGTCAGCACCGACGAGAGCACCGGCGACGAGGGGCGGCAGATCGACGCCGTGCAGCCGGTCCCCGGGCAGCCGGTGCAGACCACGCTGGTGCCCGCGATCCAGAACGCCGCCGAGGCCGCCGTCGCCGGGCAGGCCCTGCCCGCGCACGTCGTCGTCGTGCGGCCCGGGACCGGCGAGATCCTCGCCGTCGCGTCCAACGAGGCGGCCAACCCGACGAACGCGCTCAGCGGCCGGTTCCCGCCCGGGTCCAGCATGAAGACGATCACGGCGACCGCGCTGCTGGGCGCCGGCGCGGTGACCCCGCAGACGCCGGTGCCCTGCCCGGGGACGACGGTGGTCGAGGGCCGCGAGTTCGAGAACCAGGACCAGTTCGACCTCGGCACCGTGCCGTTCACCGAGGCGTTCGCCGAGTCCTGCAACACCACCTTCATCCAGCAGGCGCTGGCGCTGCCCGACGACGCGCTGGCCGCCGCCGCGGCGTCCTACGGCGTCGGCTCGGACTGGCAGCTACCGGTCGACGTCTTCGGCGGCAGCGTGCCCGCCGACAGCACGGGGACGACGAAGGCGGCCGACGCGATCGGGCAGGGGCAGGTGCTCATGAGCCCCGCGCAGCTGGCCCTGGTCGCCGCCGGCGTCGCCGGTGGCACGCCGGTCGTCCCGGTCGAGGTGGTCGGCGCCGAGCCGGCCGGGGCCGCGCCGGCGGGCCCGGACGCCGCGGTGCTGGACGCGCTGCGGCCGATGATGCGCCAGGTCGTGCTGACCGGGACCGCGACCGCCCTCGCCGGCCGCGGCGAGGTCTACGGCAAGACCGGAACCGCCGAGTTCGGCACCGCCGTCCCGCCCGAGTCGCACGGCTGGTTCATGGGCTACCAGCTGGCCGGGCCGCAGGGCGACATCGCCTTCGCCGTGCTCGTCGAGGCCGGGCAGTCCAGCCGCGTCGCGGTCGGCGTGACCGACGCGTTCCTCGGCGGCCTGGGCTGACGCCACCGAGCGCTCAGCCCAGCGCGAGGCCGGGGAACGGCGTGGTCGCCGGGGCCTGACCGGCCGCCGCGCGCCAGCGCACGGCCCGGACCTCCGCCGCGCCCAGCTCCCGGACGGCGAGCGTGCGGGTCGAGCCCGCCACCGCGTCGTCCAGCAGCGCCACCCACGCCGCGCTCACACCGGCCTCGAGACCCGCGGCGAGCGCCGCCGCGTCGACGGGGGAGAGCACCGGGAAGGGCAGCTCGTAGCCGGCCTGCGCGGGCTCCGCGTCCAGCTCGCGCTCGTCGAGCAGCGCGGCCAGCCGGTCGCGCACGTCGCGGTGGGCGTTCTCCGCCTCGGCGGCCCGGCCGCGCTCGGCCGGGGGCAGGGCCGCACCGACCACCCCGTAGCCCCACACGGCGGCGTGCTCGGCGGCCACGACCCGGCGCAGCGCCGCGTCCTCGGCGGCGAGGTCGTCGTCAGCCACGCGCGCCACCGCCCGGAGATGCCGTGCCGGCGCTCATGCGAGCACCGACTCCTGGCCGCGCAGCCCGGCGGCCACCGAGCCCAGCAGCGCCGCCCGCCCACCCTCGTGGTCCGCGCAGGCCTCCTCGTGGGCGCCCGCGGCGACCCCCAGCTGCTCGCGCAGCCAGACGCGGGCGTCGGTCCCCGGCGCCGGGCCGGTGCCCGCCCCGGCGCTCGACGGGGTTGCCCCCGGCGCCGCGTTCCGCAGCTCCTCCAGCTGCGCCAGGGCCTGCAGGGCCTGCGGTTCCACCTCGTCGCCCAGGGCCGGGTCGGCGGCCGCCGCGGCGGCGTAGGCGGCCACGACGACCTCCTGGACGGCGACCTGGTCGGCCAGCAGGTCGCTCCCGGCCTGGTCGGGCGCCCGAGCGCCGTCGCCGTCGTCCGAGGTGCACCCGGCCAGCAGGGTCAGCCCGGCGGCGCCGAGCACACCCGCCAGCAGGGTCCGCCGCGGAAAGCCGGGCGGGCTCGGAGCGGGCGACGCGGTCATCCCGCCCATCCTCGCAGCCCGCTCCGGCGCCGCGCAGCCGCCGCTCCGAGCGCCCCGGGACGGAGGTCCCCGCTGTCCGGTCCCGTCCCCCGAGGGCCGGGCGGTAGCCTGACCATCCGCCCGGACGGGCCCGATCGGGCCCCGGGACCGGGGAGCGGGTCCGCCGTGCACGTGCCCCGACGCCCTCAGGAGGGAGCGAGCCCGTGTCCACCACCCGCCGGACCGATTCCGCCGCCGCCCGGCTGACCGACCGGATCCAGCCGGTCGTCGCCGCGGCCGGTTTCGACCTGGAAGAGCTCGTCGTCACCCCGGCCGGACGGCGCAGCGTCGTCCGCGTCGTCCTCGACCGGGACGAGGGGGTGACCCTCGACGACGTCGCCGAGGTGAGCCGGGCGGTGTCCGACGCCCTGGACGAGAACGAGGGAGAGCTCGGCCGGGCGCCGTACGTGCTCGAGGTGACCAGCCCGGGCGTGGACCGGCCGCTCACCGAGCAGCGGCACTGGCGGCGCAACGTCGGGCGCCTGGTCACCGTCGCCGTCGGGCCCCGGGACGCGGCCGCGGAGGTCACGGCGCGGGTGCAGGCCGTCGACGCCGAGGGCGTCGCTCTGGCCGTCGAGGCTCCCGGCAAGCCGGGCGCCCGCAAGCGCCCGCCGACCGTCCGCACGGTGCCGTGGGCCGAGCTCGGCGCCGGCCGGGTGCAGGTCGAGTTCGGCCGCCCGGGTGCCGCGGACGACGCCGGCGCCGACGACCCCGGGGACCTGCCGGACGACGATCCCGACCTCCCCACCGACGACAGCGACCACGACATCGAGGACGGACAGTGAACATCGACGTGACCGCCCTCCGGGCGGTCGAGCGCGAGCGGGGCCTCCCCGCCGACACGGTCATCGAGGCCATCGAGACGGCCCTCGTGACCGCCTACCGGCACGCGGACGGCGCGGCCAAGCACGTGCGGGTGCACGTGGACCGCAAGACCGGCGAGGCCGCGGTGCTCGCGCAGGAGCTGGGGCCCGACGGCGAGGTCGTGCGCGAGTGGGACGACACCCCCTCCGACTTCGGCCGGATCGCGGCCAGCACCGCCAAGCAGGTCATCGTGCAGCGGCTGCGGGACGCCGAGCACGAGCAGACCTTTGGCGAGTACGCCGGCCGTGAGGGCGACATCGTCAGCGGCATCGTGCAGGCGCACGACCGCCGCAACGTGCAGGGCACGGTCCTGCTCGACATCGGCAAGGTCGAGGCCGTGCTGCCGCCGACCGAGCAGGTACCCGGCGAGTCCTATCCGCACGGCAGCCGGCTGAAGGCCTACGTCATCTCGGTGGCCCGGACCTTCCGCGGCCCGCAGGTCACGATCTCCCGCACCCATCCGAACCTCGTGCGCAAGCTGTTCGCGCTCGAGGTGCCCGAGATCGCCGACGGCAGCGTCGAGATCGTGGCGGTCGCGCGGGAGGCCGGGCACCGGTCGAAGATCGCCGTCCGCACCTCGGTGCCGGGCCTGAACCCCAAGGGCGCCTGCATCGGCCCGATGGGCCAGCGCGTGCGCAACGTGATGAGCGAGCTCCACGGCGAGAAGATCGACATCGTGGACTGGTCCGACGACCCGGCCTCCTTCGTCGCCTCCGCGCTCAGCCCCGCGCGGGTCACCAGCGCGGTGGTCGTCGACCCCGCGGCCAAGGCGGTGCGGGTCGTCGTCCCCGACTACCAGCTCTCGCTGGCCATCGGCAAGGAGGGGCAGAACGCCCGCCTGGCCGCCCGGCTGACCGGGTGCCGGATCGACATCCGCAGCGATGCCGAGCCCGAGGGGAACGAGCCCTCGCCCGGCGAGGGGCGTCCGCCCCTGCGCTCGGGTGGGCAGCCCTCCGGTCCCGGCGGCCGCCCCGGCGGCTCGGGCCGCCCCGGCGGACCGGGTTCCGGGCGCTCCGGTGGACCCGGCCCGGGCGGTTCGGGCCGCGGCGGCCCGGGCGGCCGCAGCCCCGGACGGGTGGGGCGCTGACCGAGCCCGGAACATCGGCGCCCCGGGGCGCGCTAGAGTGCAGGGTGGCCGAATCGTCGCAGCCGGTCCGCACCTGTGTGGGGTGCCGGAAGCGCGCTCCGGTCAGTGATCTGTTGCGTGTCGTCGTCCGGTCCGGGGCCCTGGTCCCGGATCCGCGGCGGCGGCTCCCCGGTCGGGGAGCGTCGGTGCACCCCACGCCGGAGTGCCTGCACGCAGCGGAGCGACGCCGGGCCTTCCCCCGGGCGCTGCGCCTCTCCGGAGGTGCCGCTGCCGCGGTGGAGGCCGGTCCGCTCCGGGCCCACGTCCTCGGGACCTCGTGAGAGGCGCCGGGTCCGCGAGCCGGGACGGACAGCAGTTCAAGGTCGGATCGGCACCAGGCCGGTCCGCACGTCGACAGGACAAGCGTCGGATGACTCAGCCGTGAAGTTCTCACGATGACCATGCGCCACTAACGACGGGGTCGAGCGGGCAAGCCGCCGGCCTCACAAAGAGGAGATCCGTGCCAGGCAAAGCCCGCGTACACGAACTCGCCAAAGAGTTCGGCGTCGACAGCAAGACCGTGCTCGCCACGCTCAAGGAGCAGGGCGAGTTCGTGAAGTCCGCTTCCTCCACCGTCGAGGCCCCCGTGGCCCGGCGGCTGCGGGAGGCCCTCGGTGCGAGCACCGGCGCCGGCAGTGGCGCCGCGGCACCCGCCGGGCCCCGTCCCGGGGCCCCGGCTCCCGGCCCGCGCCCCTCGGCGCCGGGTCGTCCCGGCCCGGCCGCGCAGGCGCCTGCCGCGCCGACCGGCGTCCCGCTCCCGGGTGCTCCGGCCCCCGGCCCGCGTCCGGCCGCTCCGGCGCCGCAGGCCCCGGCGGCCCAGGCTCCCGTCGCCCCGGCTCCGGCCGCTCCGGCACCGGCCGCCCCGGCTCCGCAGCCCGCGGCTCCGCAGGCCCCGGCCGCCTCGGCGGCCCCGACCGCGCCGGCCGGTCCCCGTCCGGGTGCTCCGCGTCCGGCCGCGCCCGCCGCCCGTCCCGTCGGCGGTGCCGCTCCCGGCGGCCCCGGTGCCGGGCCGCGTCCCGGTCCCCGGCCGGCTCCCCGGCCGGGCAACAACCCCTTCAGCAGCGCGCCGCGTCCCGGCCCGGCGGCGGGTCCCCGCCCCGGCCCGGCAGCGGCTCCGGCCGGCCCCGGTGGTCCCGGCGGTCCGCGTCCGGGCGCCGGTGCGGGCGGTCCCCGTCCCGCGGCCGGTCCCGGCGGCGCCCGTCCGGGTGCCGGTGGTCCCCGTCCGGGCCCCGGTGCGGGCGGTCCCCGTCCCGCGGCCGGTCCCGGCGGACCGCGCCCCAACCCGGGCATGATGCCGCAGCGCCCGTCGCCCGGCATGATGCCGCCGCGTCCGGCCGGTCGCCCCGGTGGCGGCCCCGGCGGTGCCGGTGGCCCCGGCGGCCGCGGCCGTCCGGGTGGTCCCGGCGGTGGCGGCGGCGGTGGCTTCCGTCCCGGTGGCGGTGGCCCCGGTGGTCCCGGTGGCGGCGGCGGTGCCGGCGCTCCGGCCGGCGGTGGCTTCCGTGGTGGCGGCGGTGGCCGTGGCCGTGGTCGCGGCGGCTCCGGTGCGGGCACCGCGGGTGCCTTCGGTCGTCCCGGTGGGCGCGGTCCCGTCCGCGGGCGCAAGAGCAAGAAGCAGCGGCGTCAGGAGTTCGACTCCATGGCGGCGCCCAGCATGGGCGGCGTCAGCCTGCCGCGTGGCAACGGGCAGACCGTCCGGTTGCCCCGCGGTGCCTCGCTGACCGACCTGGCCGAGCGGATCAACGCTCAGCCGGCCGCGCTGGTCACCGCCCTGTTCCACCTGGGCGAGATGGTCACCGCGACGCAGTCGGTGAACGACGAGACGCTGCAGCTGCTCGGCGCCGAGATCGGCTGGATCATCCAGGTCGTCAGCCCCGAGGACGAGGACCGCGAGCTGCTCTCGGACTTCGACCTCACCTTCGGTGACGAAGAGGGCGAGGAGGGCGACTGGGAGTCCCGTCCGCCGGTGGTGACCGTCATGGGTCACGTCGACCACGGAAAGACCAAGCTCCTGGACGCGATCCGGAACGCGAACGTCGTGGCGCGCGAGGCCGGTGGCATCACGCAGCACATCGGCGCGTACCAGATCGTCACCGAGCTCGAGCACAACGAGCGGCCGATCACCTTCATCGACACCCCGGGTCACGAGTCGTTCACCGCGATGCGTGCCCGTGGCGCGAAGGCGACGGACATCGTCGTCCTGGTGGTCGCGGCCGACGACGGCGTCATGCCGCAGACGGTCGAGGCGCTCAACCACGCCCAGGCCGCCGAGGTGCCGATCGTGGTCGCGGTCAACAAGATCGACAAGGAGGGGGCCAACCCCGCCAAGATCCGTCAGCAGCTCACCGAGTACGGGCTGGTGGCCGAGGAGTACGGCGGCGACACGATGTTCGTCGACGTCTCCGCGACCACCCGTCAGGGCCTCGACGACCTGCTGACCTCGATCCTGCTGACCGCCGACGCCTCGCTGGACCTGCGCGCCAACACCGAGCAGGACCCGCAGGGTGTCGTCATCGAGGGCAAGCTGGACAAGGGCCGTGGCCCCGTCGCCACGGTGCTCGTCCAGCGCGGCACGCTGCGCCAGGGCGACTCGATCGTGGCCGGCGACGCCTACGGCCGCGTCCGGTCGCTGCTCGACGAGCACGGCAACAAGCTCAAGGAGGCCCTGCCGGCCCGTCCGGTGCAGGTCGTCGGCCTCACCTCGGTGCCGCGCGCCGGTGACACGTTCCTCGTCGTCGACGAGGACCGCGTCGCCCGGCAGATCGCCGACCGTCGCCAGGCCCGCATCCGCAACGCGCAGAACGCGTCCATGCGGAAGCGGATCAGCCTGGAGGACCTCGACGCGGCGCTGCGGGAGACCCGTCAGCTCAACCTGATCATCAAGGGCGACAACTCGGGCACCGTCGAGGCGCTCGAAGAGGCGCTCATGAAGATCGAGGTGGACGACGACATCTCGCTGCGCGTCATCCACCGCGGAGTCGGTGGCATCACCAAGAGCGACATCGACCTCGCGCTGGCCGACGACGTCATCGTCCTGGGCTTCAACGTCCGGGCCGAGGGTCAGGCCACCGAGCTGGCTGCCCGCGAGGGGGTGGACGTCCGGTACTACACGGTCATCTACCAGGCCATCGACGAGATCGAGGCCGCCCTCAAGGGGATGCTCAAGCCGGAGTTCGAGGAGGTCCAGCTCGGCACGGCGGAGGTCCGCGAGGTCTTCCGCGTCCCGAAGATCGGCAACGTCGCCGGTTCGCTGGTCCGCAGCGGCACGATCGTGCGGAACTCCAAGGCGCGGCTCCTCCGCGACGGTGCCGTGGTCGCCGACAACCTGACGGTGGAGTCCCTCCGCCGGTTCAAGGACGACGCGACCGAGGTCCGCGAGGGTTACGAGTGCGGTATCGGCCTGGGGTCGTTCAACGACATCAAGGTCGACGACGTGATCCAGACCTTCGAGATGCGCGAGAAGCCGCGCGAGTAGTCACGGTGAGCTGACGCCGGGCCCCTGCGGGAGGACCTCCGGCCCTCCTGCAGGGGCCCGGCGCGAGCTTGCGAGCGGTGGGGGGCGGGGGGTCCTTCAAGTGTTCACCGGCACGCTCACCGCCGACCTGCTGCTGGGCGACGTCCACTCGCTCAAGGGCAAGCGCGCCGTGGTCCGGCCGATCGTGGCCGAGCTGCGGCGCCGGTTCGCCGTGGCCGCGGCCGAGGTGGGTGACACGGACCTGCACCGCAGGGCTCAGGTCGGCGTCGCCACGCTCGCCGGGGACGCCCACCAGGTGGTCGACGTCCTCGATGCCTGCGAGCGGTTGCTGGCCGACCGGCCGGAGGTGACGCTGCTGTCGATCCACCGGCAGCTGTACAGCGACTCCGACTAGAAGGACCCCTCGACAGACCCCGTCCACGCGACCGCTCGCTCCGCGCGCGGCCGTCCCTCGGACGGGGCCGCACGCCCACCGGCGCCGTTCCGGCGTCCCGATTGCTGGAGGTCCTGATGGCCGACCCGGCCCGCGCCCGCAAGCTCGCGGTGCGCATCCGACAGATCGTCTCCGCCGCGATCGAGATGCAGATCAAGGACCCCCGCCTGGGCATGGTCACCGTGACCGACGCCAAGGTCACCGGCGACCTCCGCGAGGCGACGGTGTTCTACACCGTCTACGGCGACGAGACCGAGATCGCGGACTCGGCGCGGGCGCTTGCCAGCGCCACCGGGATCCTGCGCGCCACCGTCGGCAAGCAGACCGGCATCAAGTTCGTGCCGACCCTCACGTTCATCGCCGACATCGTCCCGGACACCGCCCGGGAGCTGGAGGAGGCGCTGGAGCGCGCCCGTCTGGCCGACGAGGCCCTCGCCCGTGCGCGCCAGGGTGCCGAGTACGCCGGCGAGCCCGACCCCTACCGCAAGCCCGCGGACGAGGACGACGAGGAGGACGGCGACCCCGCTGCCGCGGACGCCGGCGACCGGCCGGCCGCCACCCCCGTCGACGTGGCCGCCGAGAGCAGGAGCAACGCGTGAGCGAGAACGACCCCGACCCGACCCTGCCCGACGAGGGGCAGGGTCGCGCGGAGCTCGGGGGCGAACCCATGCCCACCACCGGAGACCCGACGCGCGGCGGGAGGACCGGCCAGATCGGGGACGCCCCGAGCATCACCGGTGACGAGCCCGACGACGGCGGCCCGCCGATCCCGGTCGGCGGCGGCGACGTCCGCGAGGAGCAGGACGCCCCGCCGGTGGCCGGCACCGGCCCGGAGTCGTGACGATCCCGGCCCGGATCCCGGCACCCCGCCCCACCCGGACAGCGGCCGACGTCCTCGCCGAGGCCGCTGCGAGCTGTTCCACCGTCGTGCTCTCCGCGCACATTCAGCCCGACGCCGACGCGCTGGGGGCGACCCTCGCGTTGGCCGAGGGGCTGCGCCGGCGCGGCGCGCGCGTGGTCGCGACCTTCCCCGAGCCGTTCGTCCTCCCGGCCTCCCTCGCGTGGCTGCCCGGCGCCGCGGGCCTGGTGCCCTCGTCGCAGGTCCCGGCCGCGCCGGAGGTCTTCGTCAGCCTGGACGCCGCCTCGCCCGGCCGGCTGGGCGAGCTCGCGCCGCTGCTGGAGAGCGCCGGCACCTCCGTCGTCGTCGACCACCACGCGAGCAACCCCGGGTTCGGGGACATCCGCGTCGTCGACCCGGGGGCACCGGCGACGGTCACCCTCGTGGCCGACCTGCTCGACGGGCTCGGGGTGCCCCTCGACCCGACGCTGGCCACCTGCCTGTACGCGGGCCTGGCCGCCGACACCGGGTCCTTCCGGTTCGGCAACACCCGCCCCGACACCCACCGGCTGGCCGCCCGGCTGCTCGAGACCGGCATCGACCACGCCGCCATCAGCCGCCGGTTGTTCGACACCGCGCCCTTCGGCTGGCTGCGCCTGCTGTCGTCGGTGACCGGCCGGGCTCAGCTGGAGCCCGAGGTCGGCGCCGGCCTGGTCTGGAGCTGGTCGACCACCGCCGAGGCCGGCGAGCACGGCCTGCCCGGGGAGCAGCTGGAGGCGCTGGTCGACGTCGTCCGCGCCACCGAGGACGCCGACGTCGCCTGCATCCTCAAGGGGCAGGACGACGGCACCTGGTCGGTCTCGCTGCGCTCGCGCGGCGGCACGGACCTCTCCCGGATCGCCGCCGCGCTGGGTGGCGGAGGCCACCGGGCCGCCGCCGGGTTCACCTCGCACGCCGACCGCGAGGGGACGATCGCGGCCGTCCGCCGAGAGATGACCTCGGGATGACGTCGCGGTCCTCCGGACCGCACCGCGGCCAGGCGCCGTCCCCGACCGGCGCGGAGCCCGGCCCGGCTCCCGCGCCGGAAGGCCTCCGGCCGCCGCGCCCCGACCCCCGGTCGCCGTCCGTGCTGTCGCTGGCGCTGCCCGCCCTCGTCGTGCTCGCCGCGGAGCCGCTCTACCTGCTGGTCGACACCGCGGTCATCGGCAACCTGGGCACCGTGCCGCTGGCCGGCCTCGCCGTCGGCGGGGGGCTGCTGGCCTGGGCCGCGGCGCTGCTGAACTTCCTCGCCTACGGCACCACGGCCCGGGCGGCGCGACGGGCCGGGGCGGGTGACCGCGCGGGGGCCGTCGCCGAGGGGGTCCAGGCGACCTGGCTGGCCCTGGGGCTCGGCGTCGGCGTGCTGGCGGCCTTCCAGCTGCTGGCCGGGCCGCTGACCCGGTTGCTGGCCGGCGGCGGGGGAGCGGTGGCCGAGGCGGGGGAGCAGTGGCTGCGCATCGCCTCCCTCGGCGCCCCGCTGCTGCTGGTGTCCCTCGCCGGCAACGGCTGGCTGCGCGGGGTGCAGGAGCTGCGCCGCCCCGTCCGGTTCGTGCTGGCCGGCAGCCTCGCCAGCCTCGTGCTCTGCCCGCTGCTGGTGCACACGGCAGGCCTCGGGCTCCCCGGCTCCGCGGTCGCCAACGTCGTCGGCCAGGGGCTCACCGCCGCCCTGTTCGTGCGCGCGCTGGTCCGGGAGGGCGCGGACTGGCGCCCGCGCCTGCGGTCGGTCCGCGCGCAACTGGTGCTGGGTCGGGACCTGCTCCTGCGGGCCGCCGTCCTGCAGGTCGCCTTCCTGGTCGCGGCCGGGGTCGCGGCGCGCGCGGGGGCGGCGGAACTCGGGGCGCACCAGATCGCGCTGCAGCTGTTCTTCTTCCTCGCGCTGGTCCTGGACGCCTACGCGATCGCGGCGCAGACGCTCGTGGGGCACGCGCTCGGCGCCGGGCGGGTCGCCGAGGCCCGCCTCACCGCTGTCCGGGTGGCCCGCTGGGGACTGCTCACCGGGATCGGGGTGGGGGCGCTGCTCCTCGCCCTGCGCGGCTTGCTGGTGCCGCTGTTCACCGGTGACCCCGCCGTCCGCGAGCAGGCGGAGCTGGTGTGGTGGTTCCTCGCCGGGTTCCAGCCGCTGGCCGGTGTGGTCTTCGCCCTGGACGGCGTCCTCATGGGTGCCGGTGACGTCGGCTACCTCCGGACGGTCACCATCGGTGCCGCCGTCGTCGGCTTCCTGCCGCTGTCCCTGCTGGCCGGACCGCTCGACCTGGGCCTGGCCGGGATCTGGACGGGGCTCACGCTCTTCATCGCGCTGCGCCTGGTCGGCGTGCTCGTCCGGGTGGCCGGGAACCGCTGGCTGACCGCACCTGCGACCGTGGGCGCGTGAACTCCCCCCGCGACGACGTCCCGCCTGCGCCCCACGGCCCCGCCGGTGCCCTGTCGTGAGCCGCAACCGCCGGGCCGACGCCGACGTCGCGCCCTCGATCCTGCTGGTCGACAAGCCCGGCGGGATGACGTCGCACGACGTCGTCGCCCGGGCCCGCCGCGCCCTGTCGGTCCGCCGCATCGGTCACGCGGGCACGCTCGACCCGATGGCCACCGGTCTGCTGGTGCTCGGGGTCGGCACCGCGACCCGCCTGCTCGGGTACCTGAGCGGGCACGACAAGACCTACGAGGCGACCGTCCGGCTCGGGCAGAGCACCGTCACCGACGATCGCGAGGGCGAGGTGCTGACGACCACCCCCGCCGGCCACCTGGACGACGACGCCGTCCGGGCCGCCCTGGCGGCGCAGACCGGCCCGCTGCGGCAGGTGCCCTCCTCGGTGAGCGCGGTCAAGGTCGACGGCCGCCGCTCCTACGACCGCGTGCGGGCGGGGGAGGAGGTCGTCCTCGAACCCCGCGCCGTGACCGTGCACCGGCTCGAGGTGCACCGGATCTCCCGGCCGGCGCCGGACCTGGTCGACGTCGAGGTCACCGTGGTGTGCACCGCGGGCACCTACATCCGGGCCATCGCGCGGGACGCCGGTGCCGCGCTGGGCGTGGGCGGGCACCTCACCGCCCTGCGGCGGACGGCCTCGGGCCCGTTCCGGACCGAGCAGGCCGCGCCCGTCGAGGACGCCGCGGCGGCACTCCTGGCGGGGGGCGGGCGCGGCGTCCTGGGGCTGACCGGGGCGGCGACGGCGGTCTTCCCCGCGCGCGCCCTCACCGCGGAGGAGGCCACCGCCCTCGGCCACGGCCAGCGGGTGCCCGCCACGGGCCGTGCCGGGCTGACCGCCGCCGTCGATCCGGATGGGCGTCTGGTCGCCCTCGTCGAGGACGCCGGCGCCGGTGCGCGCGTCGCGGTCGGCTTCCCGCCCGGCTGAGCCCGCGGGCGGGCACGGCGGTTGACCTCCGCCGGGCCGGGGAAGAGGCTGCGGCATGAGCGTCGTGAAGATCAACGCGATCACCGTGCCCAAGGAGCGGCAGGAGCGCTTCGAGGAGCGCTTCCGCGGACGCGCGGGCGCGGTCGAGAGCACACCCGGGTTCGAGTGGTTCGAGCTGCTGCGCCCGCAGGAGGGCACCGACCAGTACCTCGTCTACACGCGGTGGGAGAACGAGGCCGCCTACGAGGCCTGGCAGTCCGGTCAGGACTTCGGCCGGGCCCACTCCGGCGGCGGCGACACGCTCGCCCCCGCCGCGGCGAACTCCGCGCACCTGTGGTCCTACGAGGTCATCGAGTCCGCGGGGCCGAAGGTGGCCCAGGACCGGCAGAACTGAGTCCCCTCGGGCCGGGACTATCGTGGGCGGGTGGGTCCGCCGACCGCCGGACCCACCCGGACACGCAGGTGGGAGCCATGACCGACACCCTCGCCGACAGCCGTACCTCCCCCCGGGAGTTCACCGGGGGTGTACCGGTGGTGGTGGAGGAGATCCGGCGCCGCCCCGCCGCCGAGCGGCAGCAGCTGCTGGACGACCCCGGGTTCGGCCGGTACTTCACCGACTCGATGTTCGTGGCGCGCTACCGCGCGGGCGAGGGCTGGTACGACGCCCGGCTCACCTCCTATGCGCCGCTGCAGATGGACCCGGCCACGGCCGCGCTGCACTACGCGCAGTCGATCTTCGAGGGCCTCAAGGCCTACGCCCAGCCCGACGGCAGCGTCGCGACCTTCCGGCCCGAGGCCAACGCCGCGCGGTTCGTCCGCGGTGCCCGCCGCCTCGCGATGCCCCCGGTGCCCGAGGAGGCGTTCCTCGCCGCCGTCGACGCGCTGGTCGACGCCGACCGCGACTGGGTGCCCACCGGCCCGGACCAGACGCTCTACCTGCGGCCCTACCAGCTGGCCACCGAGCCGTTCCTGGGCGTGCGGCCGGCCCACGAATACCTGTTCCTCGTGATCGCCAGCCCCGCCGGCGCCTACTTCCCGCGCGGGGTGCACCCGGTGTCGGTCTACCTCTCCGAGGACTACATCCGGGCGGCGCCGGGCGGCACGGGCGACGTGAAGTGCGCCGGCAACTACGCCGCCAGCCTGCTGGCGCAGGAGCAGGCCATCGCGGCCGGCTGCGACCAGGTCGTGTGGCTCGACGCGCACGAGAAGCGCTACGTCGAGGAGATGGGCGGGATGAACCTGTTCTTCGTCCTCGGCACGGGTGCCGACGCCGAGCTGGTCACCCCCGAGCTCACCGGCACCCTGCTGCCCGGCATCACCCGCGACTCCCTGATCACGGTCGCCCGTGAGCGGGGGCACCGCGTCACCGAGCGGAAGTTCAGCGTCGAGGAGTGGCGGGCCGGGGTCGCCGACGGCACCGTCACCGAGACCTTCGCCTGCGGCACCGCCGCGGTGATCACGCCGGTCGGCGAGGTCAAGGCCCGGACGGGCGACTTCACCGTCGGCGACGGCACCCCGGGGCCGCTGACCATGGCGCTGCGCGGTCACCTGCTCGACATCCAGCACGGCCGGGTGCCCGACACCCGCGGCTGGCTGCACCGGGTCGCCTGAGGTGCTGCGCTGGCGCGGACTGGACGCCGTCCCCGGTGACCTCGGGCGCACCGTCGTCACCATCGGCATGTACGACGGCGTGCACCGAGGCCACCAGAAGCTGATCGGTGCCGCGGTCGAGCGCGCCCGCGCGCTGGGCCGGCCCTGCCTGCTGGTCACCTTCGACCCGCACCCGGCCGAGGTCGTGCGACCGGGCTCGCACCCGGCGATCCTCACCTCGCTGGACCGCAAGGCCGAGCTGGTCGAGGCGCTCGGCGTCGACGCGATGTGCGTGCTGCCGTTCACCCAGGACCTGATGCGCCAGTCACCGGAGTCGTTCACGCACACGGTGCTCGCGTCCACGCTGCACGCGTCGCACGTCGTCGTGGGGGAGAACTTCACCTACGGGCACCGCGCCGCCGGCACCGTGGCCACGCTGGCCGCGGAGGGCCGCCGGTTCGGGTTCTCCGTCGACGGCGTGGGTCTGGCCAGCGTGGCCGAGGACGAGCTGACGATCTCCTCGACCTACGTGCGCGCCTGCGTCGCGGCCGGGGACATGACGTCCGCGACCGAGGCGCTGGGCCGGCCGCACCGGGTCGACGGCGTCGTCGTCCGCGGGCACCGGCGGGGGCGGCAGATGGGCTATCCGACGGCCAACGTCGAGAGCCCGCCCTACACCGCCGTCCCGGCCGACGGCGTCTACGCCGGCCACTTCGTGCTCCGCGACGTCGAGGGCGCCAGCGGGGCGCGTTTCCCGGCCGCGATCTCGGTCGGCACCAACCCCACGTTCGACGGCACGCGCCGCACGGTGGAGGCACACCTCATCGACTGGGACGGCGACCTCTACGGCGAGCACGCCGGTGTGGAGTTCACCGCGCGGCTGCGGGGGATGCTGCGGTTCTCCGGCATGGACGAGCTCATCGCCGCCATGGACGACGACCTCGTCGAGGCCCGCCGCGTCCTGGGCATGTGACATGGCGGCCGACCGGGCCGCGCCCCCTCCGGGTACGGATCCGTGAAGCGGTCGGCGGGACGAGTGGGGGCCGGAGGCCTCCGCGAGGAGCGGCGGGTGGGGCTCGGCGCAGGTCGGGGACGGAACGTGGTCGCGGTGCCGTCCGGTAGGACGACGATGCGATGGCGGGGCGGTCCGGGGGGCCGCGTACGATAGGGCGTCGGGCTCCGGCCCGATCCGTGTGTCCACCTGCCCCCGTGAGTCAGACCGGGGGCGCACACCTGCCCGCCGGGAGGCGACCATGGCGCTCGAGAGCGCGACGAAGAAGCAGATCATGACCGAATACGCCACGGTCGAGAACGACACCGGCTCCCCCGAGGTCCAGGTCGCGATGCTCACGCGTCGGATCAGCGACCTCACCGAGCACCTCAAGCTGCACAAGCACGACCACCACAGCCGGCGGGGCCTGCTCCTGCTGGTCGGCCGTCGTCGCCGGCTGCTGAACTACCTGGCCAAGACCGACATCAACCGGTACCGGTCGCTCATCGAGCGGCTCGGTCTGCGCCGCTAGTACGACGAGGGGACCGTCCCACCGGGGCGGTCCCCTCTTCCGTCCGGCATCCGCCGCACGGAACCCCCGGCCTCCGGCCGATCCGGCCAGACGCGGTCCGGTCCTCGGTGGTGGCCCCCGGGCACGACCTCTCCCCTCGGGGAGGGACGTCCCCGAGGGTCTCTCTCGAAGACCGGTCGCCCCGGACGCAGTCGGCGCAGGGCGCCACAAGAGGACGTCGCCGCATGCGACGTAGGAAGAGGACACCATGTCCGCACCCACCACCACCGGCAGCATCGCCGCCGAGTTCGACCCCGAGGACGGGGTCACCACCGCCACCGCGGTCATCGACAACGGCAGCTTCGGCAGCCGCAGCGTCACCTTCGAGACCGGCCGGCTCGCCCGTCAGGCCGCCGGCTCCGTCGTCATCACCATGGGCGACACGATGCTGCTGTCGGCCACCACGGCCGGCAAGCAGCCCAAGGAGCACTTCGACTTCTTCCCGCTGACGGTCGACGTCGAGGAGCGCATGTACGCCGCGGGGCGCATCCCCGGCTCGTTCTTCCGCCGCGAGGGCCGGCCGTCGGAGGACGCGATCCTCACGTGCCGCCTGATCGACCGCCCGCTGCGCCCGACGTTCGCCAAGGGCCTGCGCAACGAGGTCCAGGTCGTCATCACCGTCATGTCCCTGGACCCGGCGCACCTCTACGACGTCCTCGCGATCAACGGCGCCTCGGCCTCCACCCAGCTGTCCGGCCTGCCGTTCTCCGGCCCGATCGGTGCGACCCGCGTCGCGCTCATCCGCGGCCAGTGGGTCGCGTTCCCGACGCACACGGAGCTCGAGGAGGCCGTGTTCGACATGGTCGTGGCCGGCCGGGCCCTGCCCGACGGCGACGTCGCGATCATGATGGTCGAGGCCGAGGCCACCCAGCGGACGATCGAGCTGGTCGCCGGTGGCGCCCCCGCCCCGACCGAGGAGGTCGTGGCCCAGGGTCTCGAGGCGGCCAAGCCGTTCATCAAGGCGCTGTGCGACGCCCAGGCCGCGCTCGCCGCGAAGGCTGCCAAGCCCGTCGCGGAGTTCCCGCGCTTCCTGGACTACTCCGATGACGTGTACGCCGCCGTCGAGGCCCAGGTCGGCGACAAGCTGGCCCAGGCGCAGCAGATCGCCGGCAAGGCCGAGCGCGAAGACGCCACCGACGCGCTCAAGGACGAGGTCAAGGCCGCGCTGGCCGGCCAGTTCGAGGGCCGCGACAAGGAGATCTCGGGTGCCTTCCGCGCGCTGACCAAGAAGGTCGTGCGCCAGCGCATCCTGCGCGACAAGGTGCGCATCGACGGTCGCGGCCTGACCGACATCCGGCCGCTGTCGGCCGAGGTCGAGGTCATCCCGCGCGTGCACGGCTCGGCGCTGTTCGAGCGCGGTGAGACCCAGATCCTGGGCGTCACCACGCTGAACATGCTCCGCATGGAGCAGCAGCTCGACACGCTGTCGCCGGAGAACCGCAAGCGCTACATGCACAACTACAACTTCCCGCCGTACTCGACCGGTGAGACCGGGCGGGTCGGCTCGCCCAAGCGCCGCGAGATCGGCCACGGCGCGCTGGCCGAGCGGGCGCTGCTGCCCGTGCTGCCCGACCGCGAGGAGTTCCCCTACGCGATCCGGCAGGTGTCGGAGGCGCTGGGCTCCAACGGCTCGACGTCCATGGGCTCGGTCTGCGCCTCCACGCTGGCCCTGCTCAACGCCGGCGTCCCGCTGAAGGCGCCGGTCGCCGGCATCGCGATGGGCCTGGTGTCCGACGAGGTCGACGGCAAGACCGAGTACGTGGCGCTGACCGACATCCTCGGTGCCGAGGACGCGTTCGGTGACATGGACTTCAAGGTCGCCGGCACCAAGGAGTTCGTGACCGCGCTGCAGCTGGACACGAAGCTCGACGGCATCCCCTCCGACGTCCTCGCGGGTGCGCTGACCCAGGCCCGCGCGGCCCGGCTGCACATCCTCGACGTCATGGGCGAGGCCATCGACGGTCCCGACGAGATGAGCCCGTACGCGCCGCGCGTGACCACGGTGCGCATCCCGGTCGACAAGATCGGCGCGGTCATCGGCCCCAAGGGTCAGATGATCAACGCGATCCAGGACGAGACCGGCGCAGACATCACCATCGAGGACGACGGCACGATCTACGTCGGCGCCTCCGACGGCCCGTCGGCCCAGGCCGCGGTGGACCGCATCAACGCGATCGCCAACCCGCAGATGCCCAAGGTCGGCGAGCGCTTCCTCGGCACGGTCGTCAAGACCACGCCGTTCGGCGCCTTCGTCTCCCTGCTCCCGGGCAAGGACGGGCTGGTCCACATCAGCAAGCTCGGCGGCGGCAAGCGGATCAACAAGGTCGAGGACGTCTGCAACGTCGGCGACAAGCTGCAGGTCGAGATCAGCGACATCGACGCCCGCGGCAAGATCAGCCTGGTGCCGGTGGCCACCGACGGCGAGGGTGCCGCCGAGGCCCCGGCCGAGGCCGCTCCTGCCGAGGCCGCGCCGCAGGACGCGTGAGCACTCCCCACGAGAACACCCCCGGGGCCGGGGTCGGCGCATCCGCGTCGGCCCCGGCCCCGGCCGGTGTTCCGCCGGTCGGCGTTCCCGAGCTGCTGGACCTCGACGACGTCGGTGGCCGGGTCGAGCGCACCCGGCTGCCCAGTGGCCTGCGGGTGCTGACCGAGACCATGCCCGGCGTCCTCTCGGCGACCGTCGGCATCTGGGTGGGGGTCGGCTCCCGCGACGAGTCCGACCCGGTGGCCGGCTCCTCTCACTTCCTCGAGCACCTGCTGTTCAAGGGCACCCGGACCCGCAGCGCGCTGGAGATCGCGACGGCCATGGACGCCGTCGGCGGCGAGATGAACGCCTTCACCGCCAAGGAGCACACCTGCTACTACGCCAACGTGCTCGCCAGCGACCTCCCGCTGGCCGTGGCGATCCTCGGTGACCTGGTCACCGACGCGCTCAACACCGCCGAGGACCTCGAGAGCGAGCGCACGGTCGTGCTCGAGGAGATCGCCATGCGCGACGACGAGCCCGCCGACGCGGTGCACGACCTGTTCGCGGAGACGCTGTTCGGCGACACCGCGCTCGGCCGGTCGGTGCTCGGCACCGTGGAGTCGATCGAGTCCCTGACCCGGGACGACGTCGATGGCTGGTACCGCAGCCGCTACGCCGTCCCCTCGATCGTGGTCGCGGCGGCGGGGCGGGTCTCCCACGAGCAGGTGCTGGAGCTCGTGGAGAAGGCGTTCGGGGAGCGGCTCGGCGGTCGCGCCGATCCCGCGCCGCTGCGCAGCGGTGGGGACGTCGTCCTCGACCGTCCCGCGCGGGCGACCGGGCTGATCAGCCGGCGCACCGAGCAGACACACCTGCTGATCGGCGGGCTCGGCGTGGGCCGGCACGACGAGCGGCGCTACGCGGCCGCCGTCCTGGAGACCGCCGTCGGCGGGGGCATGAGCTCGCGGCTGTTCCAGGAGATCCGCGAGAAGCGCGGCCTGGTCTACAGCGTGGGCTCGGCGCTCACGCACTACGCGGGCACCGGCACGTTCTCCGTGTACGCCGGCTGCTCGCCCAAGCGCGTGCCCGAGGTGCTGCGCCTGGTGCGCGAGGAACTGGCCCGGGTGGCCGCCGACGGGCTCACCGCGGAGGAGGTGGCCCGCGGGAGGGGGCAGCTGCGCGGCGGCCTCGTGCTGGGGCTGGAGGACACCGGCTCGCGGATGACCCGGCTGGGCAAGAGCGAGCTCGCGCACGGCGAGTACGTGCCCGTCCGCGGGGTGCTGGATCGGATCGACGCGGTGGACACCGAGCAGGTGCGCGCCGTGGCGGCGGACCTGCTGACCCGGCCGACGTGCCTGGCGGTCGTGGGGCCCTACCGCGAGTCCGACCTCGACACGCTCTGATGGGGCACCCGGCCCTCGCCGTCCACGGCGCGCCGTCCCGGGCCGCGCTGGCGCTGACCGTGCTGGTCTCCCTGGCGGTGCTCTTCACCCCCGGCGACGACGTGCCCTCGGCGCCCCCGGGTGTCGACAAGCTGGTGCACCTCGCGCTCTTCGCCGCCCTGGCGCTGGCGGGGCGGTGGGCCGGTATCGCCCCCCGGGTCCTCGCGGTGCTGCTCGTCGCGTACGCGGGCGCGAGCGAGGTCGTCCAGGCCGTGGCGCCGCTGAACCGGTCCGGGTCGGTGGCCGATCTGCTGGCCGACGTGCTCGGCGTCGCCCTCGGGCTGCTCGCCTGGACGGGGCTCGCCCGCGCCCGCCGGTCCCGGTGAACGGACGGCGTCTTGCGCCCTGCCGCACCGACGGGAAACCTGGGCCGGTGACCACCGTGCCTCCCGCTCCCGACCCGCAGCCCTCCGGTACCGACAGCGGGGAGGCGCCGCTCGTCTCGGTCGGGGTGCTCGGTGCCCGCGGCCGGATGGGGGCCGAGGTCGTCAAGGCGGTCAACGCGGCCGACGACATGGAGCTCGTCGCGATGGTCGACGCGGGGGACTGGCTGTTCAACGTGGCCGACGCCGGCGCCCAGGTGGTCGTCGACTTCACCCGGCCCGACGTCGTGATGGACAACATCCGGTTCTGCATCGACCAGGACATCCACTGCGTGGTGGGGACGACGGGCTTCGACCAGGAGCGTCTGGACACGGTCCGCGCCTGGCTGGAGCCGAAGCCGGAGCTGGGGGTCGTGATCGCACCGAACTTCGGCATCGGCGCGATCCTGTTGATGCGCTTCGCCCAGGAGGCGGCGCGCTTCTTCCCCTCGACGGAGATCGTCGAGCTCCACCACCCGCAGAAGGTCGACGCGCCCTCCGGCACCGCCGTCCGCACGGCCAGGCTGATCGCGCAGGCACGGCGGGCCGCGGGGATGGCGCCGGCACCGGACGCGACGACGGACTCGCTCCCCGGCGCTCGGGGTGCCGACGTCGAGGGCGTGGCCGTGCACGCCGTCCGCCTGTCGGGACTCGTGGCGCACCAGGAGGTGCTCCTGGGCGCCGAGGGGGAGACGTTGACGCTGCGGCACGACTCCTACGACCGGGCCTCGTTCATGCCTGGCGTGCTCCTGGCGGTCCGCGAGGTGCGCCGGCGGCCGGGCCTCACGGTCGGCATCGAGTCCTTCCTGGGGCTCTGACCAGGCCGTTCGCGGTCCTGGTGCGGCTCGGAGGACCCCCTCCGGGACCCCCCGTGCAGGGGCTCTCAGGGCCGTGTATGGTTCTCCCTGTTGCCAGTCGGGCCCGCAAGGGCCGCGGAGCGAGCGAGAACCCCCCGGGGTGCGAGCCTCTGAGACCGGCGTACAGTGGGAAAAGCCGCAGTTGACGAAGGCCCCAAAGGGCCTGGTTCTTCGCGCGTCCGTTCCTTGAGAACTCAACAGCGTGCCGAAAGTCAGTGCCAAGTTTTACCCCGTGCACTGCGCAGCTTTGGTTGTGTGGTGT
>NZ_FOEE01000019.1 GCF_900110555.1 Trujillonella endophytica | reverse complement strand
CCAATTTCTTGGAGTTATCCCAGAGCTGAGGGCAGGTTGCCCACGTGTTACTCACCCGTTCGCCACTGATCCCCCCGCAAGCGGAGTTCACCGTTCGACTTGCATGTGTTAAGCACGCCGCCAGCGTTCGTCCTGAGCCAGGATCAAACTCTCCGTAGATGATTTGATCACAGCTGAGAACCGCGAGCTGACACTCGCGATATCAATCAACCAAAGGAATCCCTTACACCACACAACCAAAGCTGCGCAGTGCACGGGGTAAAACTTGGCACTGACTTTCGGCACGCTGTTGAGTTCTCAAGGAACGGACGCGCTCGTACTCGGGCCTTTGCAGGCTGTCGTTCGAGGCGGTGTTCTCAATGTACACCAGGCTCCGCAACAGTGGGCCCTCGGGGGGCGCTTCCGGCGGTTGACCAGGCTGGCGGCCCGGTCCGTTCTCGCTTGGTGCAAAGAGGACAGTACACGCTCTCGAGGGGGTCGTGCACGGGGGTCCCGGTCGCCGTCGCCATGTGTCCCTGACGCCCCGTCCGCCCCAGCTGAGGCGGCCCCGCCCGCCTCAGAGCACGCCGCGAGGGCGGAACTGGATGCTCACCCGGGGGCCGACGGTCCTCGACGTCTTGGGGATGCAGTGCTCCCAGGTGCGCTGGCAGGAGCCGCCCATGACCACGAGGTCCCCGTGCCCCACCGGGAAGCGCAGGCTCGGGCCGCCGCCCACCGGCCGGAGCAGGAGCGGACGCGGGGCGCCGAGGGACAGGATCGCGACCATCGTGTCGGCGGTCCGTGCCCGGCCGAGCCGGTCGCCGTGCCAGGCCACGCTGTCCCGCCCGTCGCGGTAGAGACACAGGCCCGCGGAGACGAAGGGCTCGCCGAGCTCCGGCCGGTAGTGACGGTCCAGAGCGGCGCGCGCCTCCGCCAGGAGCGCGTGCGGCAATGCCTCGCCCCTGCCGTACCAGCGCAGCAGCCGGGGGACGGCGACCTCCCGGTCGTACATCTGCCGCCGGTCCGCCCGCCAGCCGATGTCCCCCAGGAGCACCTCGAGCACCGCCTCCGAGCCGGCCATCCACCCCGGCAGCGAGTCGATCCAGGCGCCGCCGCTCAACGCCCGCCGCCGCACCCGACCGGCGAGCGGAGTCAGCGCCGGCTCCTCGGCGAGGTCCCACATCGACGGCTGATGGGCGAGGGCCATGGAGCCAGTCTAGCCATCCTTTCGCACAGCTGTTCGAAACCTGTGGACTCAGGCGGCCAGGGCGACCGCGAAGGGCAGCACGCGGGAGACGCCGGCCAGGCGGAGCTCGCGGGCGGCGACCGTCATCGTCCAGCGGGAGTCGGCGAGGTCGTCGACCAGCAGCACCGGCCCCGGGCCCAGCTCGGCGAGCCGGTCCCGCAGCTCCGGACCGACGCCGATCCGCTGCCAGACGCCGGCGAGTCGGAAGGCGCTGTTGCCGCCCGGGCCGCCGGTCGGCCCGCCGTGGGCCAGGGACATCTCGCCGAGGTAGGGCAGCCGGCCGAGCCGGGCCAGCCCCTCGGCGAGGCCGGTCACCAGGCGCGGCCGGCGGCGGGAGGGGATCGCGACGACGGCGGCCGGTCGCTCCGCCCAGTCCCACGCCCCCAGCACGCGGGCGCAGGCGCGCAGCAGCTCGTCGTCCGGACCGACGTCGGTCACCGAGCGCCGGACCGGGACGTCGAAGGCGGCGTCGGGGTCCTCCTCGATGCCCGGCGCCTCCAGGTCGAGCACCACCGTGCCGCCCACGCCGTCGTCCCCGAGCAGGGTGCGCAGCCGCTGGCCCCAGCCCAGGTCGGTGAGCCGGGCGACGGCCCGGCCGGGATCGACCTGCTCCGCGGGCGCGATCTTGCCCTTCACCGTCACGCCCAGGCGGTCGGCGCCGGTGGGCCACTGCGTGCGCGGCGGCAGCTCCACCCCGGGCCGGTCGAGCGCGGCCGAGGCGGCCTCGCTCGCGCCGGCGGGGATCTCCGTCGGGTACCAGGGGCCGGTGCAGACGTCGCAGCGGCCGCAGGGCGTGGCCGTCGGGTCGTCGAGGGCCTCCTGCAGGAAGGCCATGCGGCACTCGGCCTCGTCGACCGGCCTGGCGTAGGCGATCATCGCCCGCTGCTCGGCCTCGCGGGTCCGGGTGACCCGGGCGTAGCGGTCGGCGTCGTAGACCCAGGGGCGGCCGGTCGACCGCCAGCCGCCCTGCACCCGCTCCACCGCCCCGTCGACGGCGAGCACCTTGAGCAGCAGTTCCAGCCGGGAGCGGCGGACGTCGGCCACCGTCTCCAGCCGGGGCACCGACCACGCCTTGCCGTCGGCCATCGCGGTGAGGACGGCGGCCGCGTGGTCCTCCCGCGGCATGGACGACGTCGCGAACCACTGCCAGATCGCCAGGTCCTCCGGGCCGGGCAGGAGCAGCACGTCGGCGTGCTCCACCGCGCGGCCGGCGCGGCCCACCTGCTGGTAGTAGCTGACCGGCGACGACGGGGCACCGAGGTGGACGACGAAGCCGAGGTCGGGCTTGTCGAAGCCCATGCCCAGCGCCGAGGTGGCCACGAGTGCCTTCACCCGGTTCTCCCGCAGGGCCTCCTCGGCGTCCTTGCGGTCGGCGTCGTCGAGCCGGCCGGTGTAGGCGCGCACCTCGTGACCGGCGTCGCGCAGCAGCGACGCCGTCTCCTCCGCCGCGGCGACGGTCAGCGTGTAGACGATGCCACTTCCCGGGAGGTCGCCCAGGTGCGCCGCGAGCCAGGCCAGGCGGGCGCGGTCGGTGGGCAGCCGCAGCACGCCCAGGCGCAGCGAGTCCCGCGCCAGTGGGCCGCGGACCGTCGTCACCTCGACACCACCGGCGCCCAGCTGCTCGGCCACGTCGGCCACCACCCGCTCGTTCGCCGTGGCGGTCGTGGCCAGGACCGGGGTGCCCGCCGGCAGCGTGCCCAGCAGCTCGCGGATGCGCCGGTAGTCGGGCCGGAAGTCGTGCCCCCAGTCGGAGACGCAGTGCGCCTCGTCGACGACGAGCAGGCCGCAGCGGGCCACCAGGCCGGGCAGCTGCTCCTCGCGGAACCGCGGGTTGGTCAGCCGCTCGGGGGAGACCAGCAGGACGTCGACCTCGTCGGCGGCCAGCCGGGCGGCGATGTCGTCCCACTCCGTGACGTTCGAGCTGGAGATCTCCACGGCGCGGATGCCGGCCCGAGCGGCCGCGGACACCTGGTCGCGCATCAGCGCCAGCAGCGGGCTGACCAGCAGGGTCGGGCCGGCGCCGCGCCGGCGCAGCAGCGCGGTGGAGACGAAGTAGACGGCCGACTTCCCCCACCCGGTGCGCTGCACGACCAGCGCCCGCTGGGACTTCTCCACCAGCGCCGCGACCGCCGCGTCCTGCCCCTCGCGGAACTCGGCGTCGGGCCGGCCGGTGAGCTCGCGCAGCACCTCCAACGCCTCGGCGGCAGTGTCGGGCGTCTGCGCAACGGTGGTCATGGGCCCGACAGTAGGCACCGCCGCCGACATCCCGCGGGCGCCCGTGGACAGGAGCGCGAGAGGATGGACGGCGATGCCGCCCCCCCAGGACCCGACGCCCGCCCCGACGCCGCCGCCCGACAACCACGTCCACACGGGATGGTCGTGGGACACCGCCTCCGCCTCGACGATGGCGCGCGCGTGCGAGCGGGCGATCGCGCTCGGGCTGCCGGCCATCGCGTTCACCGAGCACCTCGACTTCACCGTGTGGGACCCCGACGACCGGGCCACCGACGAGGGGCTGGTGGAGCGGCACGCCTCCCGGCACGCGGAGATCGACGTCCAGGGCTACTTCGCCGAGCTGGCCGAGGTGCGCGAGCGGTTCCCGCAGCTGCGCATCTGGTCCGGCGTCGAGGCCGGCGAGCCGCACCTGTTCTCGGCGAGCATCGCCGCGCACCTGCGCAACGGCCCGGTCGACCGGGTGCTGGGCTCGCTGCACTCGCTGCCCGAGGGCGGCCGGCTGTACGGCGTGGGTCACCTGCTGTGGGAGGACGCCGACGGCACGATGCGCCGCTACCTCGCCGAGGTCGTCGACATGGTGGAGAGCAGCGACGTCTTCCAGGTGCTCGCGCACGTGGACTTCCCGCGGCGGTACTGGCCCGGTGGCATCCACCGGTATGCGGAGAAGGACTTCGAGGAGGAGTACCGGCAGGTGTTCGGGGCCCTCGCCCGGACCGGCCGCGCCCTCGAGGTGAACACGAGCAGCCCGCTGGCCTCGGTCGACCAGGTGCGCTGGTTCCGCGAGGAGGGCGGCGAGGCGATCAGCTTCGGCAGCGACGCGCACCAGCCCGGCGCGGTCGGTCAGCGGTTCGACCTCGCCGTCGACATCGTCGAGGCCGCGGGCTTCCGGCCGGGGCGGGATCCGTTCGACTTCTGGCGCCGCTGAGGAGTTCTCGGCAGATTTCTCCGCACGGCATGTCGAGAACCCGCGCGCGGCTCCGTCCCCCGGGTGCGAGCGGCCACGACGGGCCGCACGACACCGAGGAGAAGACGATGGCCAAGTACCTGCTGCTCAAGCACTACCGCGGCGCGCCGGCGGCGGTGAACGACGTCCCGATGGACCGGTGGACGCCGGAGGAGGTCACTGCCCACGTGCAGTACATGGAGGACTTCGCGACCCGGCTCGAGGGCACCGGCGAGTTCGTCGACGGTCAGGCGCTGGCCCCCGACGGGATGTGGGTCCGCTCCGACGGCGAGGGGCGCCCGCCGGTCACCGACGGCCCGTTCGCCGAGACCAAGGACCTGATCGCCGGCTGGATGATCATCGACGTCGACACCCGGGAGCGGGCGATCGAGCTCGCCGGCGAGCTGTCCGCCGCGCCGGGCGCGGGCGGGGAGCCGATCCACGAGTGGCTCGAGGTGCGGCCGTTCCTGGGCGCGCCCCCCACCATCACGGAGTGACGCGGTGGACCGGGTGATGGACGCCGCCCGGCTGCGCACCCTCGTCCCCGCCGTGATCGGGACACTCGGCCGCCGCGGAGCGGACTTCGCGGCGGCCGAGGACGCCGTCCAGGAGGCCCTGGTGGAGGCCGTGCGCGTCTGGCCGGACGACCCGCCGCGCGATCCGCAGGGCTGGCTGGTCACGGTGGCCTGGCGCAAGTTCCTCGACGCCACCCGCGCCGACACCTCCCGGCGGCGGCGCGAGGTCCGGGTGGAGGAGGAGCCGGCGCCGGGCCCGGCCCCGGACGTCGACGACACGCTGCAGCTGTACTTCCTCTGCGCCCACCCCTCGCTGTCCCCGGCGTCGGCGGTCGCGCTCACGCTGCGCGCGGTCGGCGGGCTCACCACACGCCAGATCGCGCAGGCGTACCTGGTACCGGAGGCGACGATGGCCCAGCGCATCAGCCGGGCGAAGCGGACCGTCTCCGGCGTCCGGTTCGACCGGCCGGGGGACCTCGCGACGGTGCTGCGCGTGCTCTACCTGGTCTTCAACGAGGGCTACTCCGGCGACGTCGACCTCGCCGCCGAGGCGATCCGGCTCACCCGGGAGCTCGCGGCGCGCGTCGACGAGCCGGAGGCCTCCGGCCTGCTCGCGCTCATGCTGCTGCACTCCGCGCGGCGCCCGGCCCGGACCCGCGCCGACGGCACCCTCGTGACCCTCGCCGAGCAGGACCGCGGCCGCTGGGACCAGGCGCTGATCACCGAGGGCGTCGCCGTCCTCCAGGCGGCGCTGGCCCGCGACCGGCTGGGCGAGTACCAGGCCCAGGCCGCGGTCGCGGCGCTGCACGCCGACGCGCGCACGGCGGCCGAGACCGACTGGGTGCAGATCGTCGAGTGGTACGACGAGCTCGTCCGGCTCACCGGCAGCCCGGTCGCGCGGCTCAACCGGGCCGTCGCGGTCGGGGAGGCCGACGGGCCGCGGGCCGGCCTGGCCGCGCTCGCGGAGCTGGACCCCGGGCTGCCGCGATACGACGCCGTCGCCGCCTACCTGCACGAGCGGGACGGTGACCGCGCGGCAGCGGCACGGCTGTACGCCGAGGCCGCGCGGGCGGCGGCCAACCTTCCCGAGCGGGAGCACCTCACCCGGCAGGCGGCCCGGCTCAACGCGGCGCTGCGCGGCTGAGCCGTTCCCCCGTGCGGGCGCCGTCAGTAGGGTCGCGGAGGTGCCTTCCACGCCTGCACCCATCGAGGTCCGCAAGGTCCCCCTGCACAACGTCAGCGATGCCTCGGAGCTCGCGAAGCTGATCGACGACGGCGTGCTCGAGGCCGACCGCGTCGTCGCCGTCATCGGCAAGACCGAGGGCAACGGCGGGGTCAACGACTACACCCGGATCATCGCCGACCGGGCCTTCCGCGAGGTGCTGCTCGACAAGGGCAGCCGCTCCACGGAGGAGGTCGGGGAGATCCCGATCGTGTGGTCGGGCGGCACGGACGGCGTCATCAGCCCGCACGCGACGATCTTCGCCACGCTGCCCGAGGACGCGGTGGAGCGGACCGACGAGCCGCGCCTGACCGTGGGCTACGCGATGAGCGAGGTGCTCGCGCCCGAGGACATCGGCCGCCTGGCGATGGTGGAGAAGGTGGCCGAGGGCGTGCGCCGGGCGATGGCGGCCGCGGGCATCACCGACCCGGCCGACGTCCACTACGTGCAGACCAAGACGCCGCTGCTGACGATCGAGACGATCCGCGAGGCGAAGTCGCGCGGCGCGGACACGTACTACGACGAGCCGCACGGCTCGATGGACCTCTCCAACGGGACGACGGCACTGGGCATCGCCGTCGCGCTCGGCGAGATCGAGATGCCACGGCAGGAGCAGGTGATGCGCGACCTGTCGCTGTTCAGCGCGGTCGCGTCGTGCTCGTCGGGTGTGGAGCTGGACCGCGCGCAGATCGTCGTCGTCGGCAACGCGCGCGGGCACGGCGGCGCCTACCGGATCGGGCACTCGGTGATGACCGATGCCCTCGACCAGGACGGCATCTGGGACGCCATCCGGCAGGCCGGCCTCGATCTGCCCGAGCGGCCGCATCCGAGCGACCTGGGCGACCGGCTGGTCAACGTCTTCCTCAAGTGCGAGGCCGACCCCACGGGCTACGTGCGGGGCCGGCGCAACGCGATGCTCGACGACTCCGACGTGTTCTGGCACCGGCAGATCAAGGCGACCGTCGGCGGGGTGGCGGCGTCGGTGACCGGCGACCCGGCGGTGTTCGTGTCCGTCGCCGCGGTGCACCAGGGCCCCTCGGGCGGCGGCCCGGTCGCCGCGATCGTCCGCGCCTGAGGAAGGGCCCCGTCCCCCTCATCCCTCGCAGGCTCGGGACGAGCCGCTGGACGGGGCCGTGTCCCCAGCCTGCGAGGTCAGGGTGCGGTTGCCTACGCGACCGTGGCCGACAGGGTCACCGGGACGTTGCCGCGGGTGGCGTTGGAGTAGGGGCAGACCTGGTGGGCGGCCTCGACGAGCTCGTCGGCGGCGGCCTGGTCGATGCCGCCCAGCTCGACCTCGAGGGCGACCGACAGCCCGAAGCCGCCGGCGTCGTTGCTGCCGATGCCGACCTCCGCGGTGACGGCCGAGTCGGTGATCTGCACGCCCTTCGAGCGGGCCACCATCTTCAGCGCCGAGTGGAAGCAGGCCGCGTAGCCGGCCGCGAACAGCTGCTCGGGGTTGGTGGCGCCGCCGGCCCCGCCCATCTCCTTGGGGATGGCCAGCTCGACGTCGACCAGCCCGTCGGAGCTGCGGGCGTGGCCGTTGCGGCCGTCGCCGGAGGCGGTGGCGACGGCGGTGTAGATGGCGTCCATGGATGGGCTCCTCGAAGGTAGAGAGAACGGTCGTTCTGCTGACCACTGCACCACAGAGTCGGCCGCCATGCAAGACGGAACGGTCGTTCTCTTCTACAGTGGGGGCATGACCGCTCCCGCCCGCCCCTCGGCCGCCCGCGAGCGCCTGCTCCGCACGGCCGCCGAGCTCTTCTACGCGGAGGGGCTGCACACGGTCGGGGTCGACCGGATCGTCAGCGCGGCCGGCATCACCCGGGCGACCTTCTACCGGCACTTCCCCGGCAAGACCGACCTCGTCGTGGCCTACCTGCGAGGCATCGACGACCTCGTCCGCGCGTACGTGGGCGGCCCGCCGGCCGGGCGGGACGAGGCGGTGGCGCAGCTGCGGCGGCTGACCGAGGCGATCGCCGCCGAGCTGTGCCGCCCGGACTTCCGCGGCTGCCCGTTCATCAACGCCGCCGCCGAGCACCCCGACCCCGCCGATCCCGTGCACCGCGCCGTCGCCGAGCACCGGGCCTGGCTGGCCGGGACCGTGACCAGCGCGTTCCGGCTCGCCGGGCACCCGGACCCGGAGGAGGCCGGCCGGCGTTACGTGATGCTCCGCGACGGCGCGATGGTCGCGGCCTACCTCGGCGACGCCCCGGCGGCGGCGGCCACCCTCTCCGCCAGCGCGCAGGATCTGCTGGCCGCCGCCTGAGGCCGGTCAGCGGGAGTAGTACTCCACGACCAACTGCTCCTCGCAGATCACGGGGACCTCCTCGCGGGACGGCGTCCGCTCCACCCGGGCGATCAGGTCGGTGAGCCGCACCTCGAGGTAGGCCGGCGGATCGGCGTGCGCTCCGGACGCGGCGACCAGGAACGGGTCCAGGGCGCGCGACCGCTCGGCGATCTGCACGAAGTCCCCGGGCTGCAGGCGGTAGGAGGGGCGGTCGACCCGGCGGCCGTTGACCAGCACGTGCCGGTGGGTCACGAACTGGCGAGCCTGGTAGATCGTGCGGGCGAAGCCGGCCCGGAGCACCGTGGCGTCCAGCCGCGACTCCAGCTCCTGGATCAGCGCCTCGCCAGTCTTGCCCCCGGCGCGCCGGGCGCGGTCGAAGGCCCGCCGCAGCTGGGTCTCGCTGACGTCGTACTGGGCCCGCAGCCGCTGCTTCTCCAGCAGCCGGGTCGAGTAGTCGCTGACCTGCTTGCGCTTGCGGCCGTGCTCGCCCGGGGGATACGGCCGGCGCTCGAAGTACGCCACGGCCTTGGGGGTGAGCGGCATCCCCAGCCGGCGACTCAGCCGGACCTTGGGGCGGGGTGTGTTCACGAGACCTCCACTTTGGTTAGGCTCACCTTACTACCGGCCGACAGTCGCGAGGGAAGCCATGACCGCACGTCAACCCACCCGTGCCGCGCGATCGCGCGCCGACGCCCCGACCGCGGCGGAGCGCGCCCGCACGGTGGCCACCTGCGCCTCGGCCTGGGTGCACACGCTGGGCACGGGCACCTCGCCGCTGCTCGGCGCCACCACCACCACGGGCGGCGACGTCCTGCTGGTCGTGCCGCGCTCGGGCGGCCTCGCCGCCGCCGTCCGCCGCTCCCCTCTCGGAGACCTGCCGGCACGGCTGACGGTCACCCGGCGCTCCCTCCTCCCCCTGCGCGACCCCGTCCGCGGCCAGCTGGAGCTCGTCGGCTGGCTGACGGCGGTGGCGCCGGGCGAGGAGCCCGCCCTCGTCCTGGACTACGCCGACGCGTGCCCGGCGGACGTGCTCCTCGACGTCGGGCTGACCGCCACCCTGCTGCGGCTGGACGTGGCCGAGGTGCTGCTCACCGAGGGCGGGTCCTGCACGACGATCGAGCCCGAGGACTTCGCCGCCGCCCGGCCCGATGCCCTCGCCGCCGACGAGGTGGACCTGCTCGGCGAGCACGCCCGCGGGCTGGCCGAGCTGTCCGCCCGGGTCCGGCTGTGGGCCGGGGAGGACGACGGCGTGCACCTGCTCGGCGTCGACCGGTTCGGCGTGCTCTTCCGGGTCGAGTGCCCGGCGTCCCGCTACGACCTGCGGGTCCCGTTCCCGGCGCCGGCCGACGACCGGACGGCGTTCGGGACCGCGCTGGCCGAACTGCTGCGCTGCGCTCGCGCCTGAGCCGCGCCGCCGGCACCCGGGCAACTACCCTCCCGTGGTGCCCCACCGGAGCGCCGTCCGCAGCCACGCCCTGCCGCTGGGCGCACTGACCGCGATCGTCGCCACGGACCTGGCGATCGGGCCCGACCAGGTGGTCATCAGCCTCGTGGCGATCACCCCGATGGTCGCCGCCGTCCTCCTGGGCCGGGGGGCGACCGTCGTCTACGGGCTGCTCGCGGTCGCCGCGGCCGCCCTGCTCGGCATCTACGACCGGCAGTACACGGCGGAGACCACCGTCGCCCAGACCGCCCGGCTGATCGGCGTCACGGCCGGCGGCGTCGCGGCGCTCGCGGCCTGCAGCATCCGGCAGCGCCGGGAGCGGCAGGTGGTCGGCATGGCCGCGGCCCAGGCCCGTGACCGCGCGGCCCTCGACCTGGCCGAGACGCTGCAGCGCAGCCTGCTCACCGACCCGCCGCAGCTCTCGCGGGTCTCGACCGCGGCCCGCTACCGGCCCGCGACGATCGGCGCGCACATCGGCGGCGACTGGTACGACGCGTTCGCGGTGCCCGACGGGACGACGATGGTGGTCATCGGCGACGTCGCCGGGCACGATGCGCGCGCCGCCGCGACGATGGCCCAGGCGCGCGGCCTGCTGCGCGGGCTGGCGCAGTCGGTGGTGGGATCCCCCGCCGCCGTCCTCACCGCCCTCGACCGCGCGCTGCTCGACCTCGGCGTCGGCGCGCTGGTGACCATCACCGTCGCGACGCTCGACGAGCGCGGCCCGGACGGCTCCGTGCGGCTGTGCTGGTCCAACGCCGGTCATCCGCCGCCCGCGCTGCTCGCCGCCGAGGGCAGGGCCGCCCTGCTCGAGCGCCCGGTGGACCGACTGCTCGGCGTGGACGAGTCCGGCGGGCGCGTGGACCACGAGCTGCGGCTGACCCCGCGCGACACGCTGGTGCTCTACACCGACGGCCTGGTCGAGCGGCGCGACACCTCGCTGGACGCGGGCCTCGCGGCGCTGCTGGACCGGCTGCGGCGCTCGGCCGGCCGGTCGCTGGACGAGGTGTGCGACGACCTGCTGGCCGGCCTGGGCGACCGCCACGACGACGACGTCGCGATCCTCGCGCTGCGGGTCAGCTAGCGCGGGCCCCGCGGGCCAGGGCGGCCAGCGCCTGCTCGAAGCACTCCCGCGGGGGCTGCACCAGCCCGGCCCCGACCTGCCCGGTGCCGGCGACCCGGCCGGCCATGCCGGTGTTGATCTGCGGCAGCCAGCCGGTCCGCGCCACGGAGACGACGTCGATGCCGGTCGGCGCGCCCCGGAACCCCAGGATCGGGATGGCCATCGCCGGGTTCTCCGCGAGCGTCAGCTGATACATCCGCTCGGTCGTGGCGAGGGCGTCGGGCACCGTGCCGCCGACGAACCGGACGATCGCCGGCGCCGCGGCCATCGCGAACCCGCCGACGCCGTAGGTCTCCATGATCGCGGAGTCGCCGATGTCGGGGTTGGCGTCCTCGGGGCCGAAGTCGCCGAGGAAGAGCCCGACCGGCGTCTGCGCGGGCCCGGTGAACCAGCGGTCGCCGGTGCCCGAGGTCTGGATCCCGAACTCCGTGCCGTTGCGGCTCATGACCGTCACCAGCGTGGAGCCGGGGACGTCGCGGGCGGCGTCCGTCGCGAGCTTCGCCGTCGGCATGCCGAGATTGAGGAAGAAGTGCTCGTTGCCGCCGATGAAGCGCAGCACCTCCGCCAGCTCGCCGGAGGCGCGGCCGGACGACTCGGCCAGCCCCACGATCGCCGGGGAGAGCTCGCGCAGGGCCATCAGCGAGCCGGCGCGGTTGCGGTTGTGCCCCTCGTCGCCCATCTGCAGCATCTGCGCGAGGACGGCCTTGACGTCCATCGGCTCGTGCATCGACCGCACCGCGGCCTGCAGCACGGGACCGAGGACGTCCCGCATCCAGGCCAGCCAGGTGAGCACGTCCTCGCCGAAGGCGCCCATCCGCAGCACCTTGCCGAGGCCCTCGTTGAGGTTGCAGAAGGCCCGCCCGCCCTGCACGGGGTCCTCCAGGCACCACAGCCACATGGACGGCGAGGTGACGCCGGCCATCGGCCCCACGGTGCGGTGCGCGTGGCACGGCTCCAGGTGCACGAACCCGCTCGCCAGGCGGAGCTGGGCCTCCTCCACCGACGAGGCCCAGCCCTCGAAGAGGCAGGCGCCGATCAGCGCGCCGCGCAGCGGGCCGGAGGCGTCGGCCCACGCGATCGGCGGGCCGGCGTGCAGCAGGGTCCGCCCGGGCACGCCGAGCACCTCCTTCGCCGGCCGGACGTCGGTGAGCACGGAGCCGGCGGCGAGCAGCCGCTCGACCGCCGTCCGGTTGGCCGCGGGGCGGCGCGGGTCCAGGGCCAGGGCGGCGAGGTCGGCCGGATCGCCGAAGCCGGGCGGGCGCCAGTCGACGTCGTGCACGTCGGCGCCCTGGGCGCGCAGCGCGGCGGAGAAGACGTCGACCCCGGCCGCGACGACCGTCGGCGGCCCGGCGAGCAGGTCCCGCAGCGTCACGCGGCGCCTCCCAGCAGGCCGAGCGCGTGCCGGGTGGCCTGCGCGTTCGAGGCGAAGACCGATGCGCCGGCCGCGGCGAGCGCGTCGGCCTGCCGGCTCCAGCCCTGCGGATCGGCCTCGGTGCCGACCAGCGCGACCACCGCCGGCAGCGTCGTCCGGGCGCGGGCCGCGGCGAGTGCGGGGACCAGCGCCGCGGCCGGGTCGGGGTCGGCGCCGAACCCGAGGACGACGTCGAGCAGCAGCACCGCGGGCTCCCCCGACGCGGCCAGCGCGGCGATTGCCTCCAGCCGCAGCGTCGGGTCGATCATCGGGTGCGCCCGCCCCACGGTCAGGGCGTCGTCGCCGAGGTCGAGGACGAGGTGCCCGGGGGCGGCAAGGTCGGTCCCGATCCCGAGTTCCGGGCGCAGCGGGGTGTTGGAGCGGACGTCGCCGAGCACCGGGCCGGCCAGCAGCATCGCCTCGTCGGCCAGCGTGCCCCCGGAGTAGAGCCCCTTGAGCACGGCGCCGGGCAGCGCGGCCTCCCCCGCGCCGGGCCGCGACGGCCAGTCGGGCACCGCGACGCCGAGGTCGCCGAGCAGCGCCTCGACGGCGGCGGTGAGGTCGGGCGCGTCCGGACCCAGGGCGGCCTGGCGCACCGGGGTGCGCAGCCCCGCCGCCGCGCGCGCCACCTCCAGCGCGACCGCGGGCGCCGGCGGCTTGGAGACGACGAGGATCGCCTCGGTGGCCGGGTCGTCGTCCAGCGCGGCGAGCGCGTCGAGGGTGGCCGGCCCGCCCACGGCGGCGGTGAGGTCGCGACCGCCGACGCCCAGGACGTGCGAGACGCCGACCCCCGCCGCGTCCAGCAGGCAGGAGACCTGCTGGGCGCCGGTGCCGCTCGCCGCCACGATCCCCACCGGCCCGCGGCGGACGGCGTTGGCGAAGCCGAGCGCGAGCCCGGACACGATGGCCGTGCCGCAGTCGGGCCCCATGACGAGGACGCCGGCGGCGCGCGCGGCGCGCTTGAGCGCGACCTCGTGCTCGACCGGCACGCCGTCGGAGAAGAGGAGGACGCTGCGCCCGGCGGCGATCGCGTCTGCGGCCTCGGCGACGGCGTACGGGCCGGGGACGCTGACGATCGCCAGCGCGGGCCCGTCGCCCGGCAGCGCGTCGAGGCCGGCGCCGATGGTCCGCGCGGGCACCGCCTGCGCGGAGGCGGTGCTCCGCTGCCGCTCGGCGAGGGCCGTCTCGACCGCGGCGACGGCGCCGGCCAGCGCGGCGTCGTCGTCGGCCGAGATCGCGACCAGCAGCTGCTCGGGCGACGCCGGCTCCGCGGGGGCCAGGCCCATGCCCGCGGCCAGGTCGAGGTTGAGCGGGGTCGCCATGGCGACGAGCACCGCGGTGACGCCGTCGCGCGCGCCGACGTCCCGGCTGACCTGCATCAACCGCACCGAGTCGGCGTAGACGCCGCTGCGCAGCGCCACGTGCCGGACACCGGCGCCGGGCGGGGGGCTCACGAGACATCACGGTAACGACTACTTCGCACAGAGCCACTTCCGCGGCCCGCCCCCCGGGTGTCAGATGGACGCTCCCCGAGCACGAGGAGCCCATCGATGGCGTTCGGCTGGAAGCTCTACGGAGACGGCAAGACCCCGCCACTGGGCGAGGCGGTGGCCCCGGACGAACGCCTGTCGTGGCCGAGGACCGCCGGCATCGGGGCGCAGCACGTCGTCGCCATGTTCGGCGCCACGTTCGTCTTCCCCGTGATCATGGGTCTGGACGCCAACCTCGCGATCATGATGAGCGGGATCGCGACGATCATCTTCCTGCTCATCGTGCAGGGGAAGGTGCCGAGCTACCTGGGCACCAGCGCCTCGTTCGTCGGCGGCGTGGGTGCCGTCCGCGGGGCCGGCGGCGACAGCAGCGACGTCGTCGGCGCGATCCTCGTCTCCGGTGTGGTGCTGGCCCTCGTCGGCGTGCTGATCCACTACCTCGGCGTCCGGACGATCAACAAGGTGCTCCCGCCGGCCGTGACCGGCGCCGTCGTCATGCTGATCGGCTTCAACCTGGCCTCGGTCGCGACGCAGACCTACTGGGTGCAGGACCAGTGGGTGGCCCTGGCCACGATGACCTTCGTCATCGTGGCGTCGCTGGCCCTGCCGGGGTTCCTCGGCCGCATCGCGATCCTGCTGGGGCTCGTCTTCGGCTTCCTCCTCTCGCTGCTGCTGGACGCCACGAGCGGTGCGATCACCTCACCCGACGGCACGGGCGCGGAGGTGACCCGTGACCGGGTGAACCTGGACGCGGTCGGCGACGCCGACTGGTTCGGGCTGCCCGAGTTCACGACGCCGCACTTCTCGGTGAACTTCAGCCTGCTCGTGCTCCCGGCGGTCATCGCCCTGGTCGCGGAGAACGCCGGCCACGTGAAGGCGGTCGGGGAGATGACGAAGCGGGACCTCGACCCGGTCCTGGGGCGTGCCGTGGCGGCCGACGGCATCGCGACCGTCGTGGCCACCTCCGTGGGCGGCTCCCCCACCACGACCTACGCCGAGAACATCGGCGTCATGGCGGCCACCCGGGTGTACTCGACGGCTGCGTACTTCGTCGCCGCGGCCGTGGCGATCCTGCTCGGCCTGATCCCCAAGTTCGGTGCGCTCATCTACGCCACCCCGGGCGGCGTCCTGGGCGGGATCACGGTGGTCCTCTACGGGATGATCGGCCTGCTCGGAGCGAAGATCTGGAAGGAGAACCGGGTCGACTTCGCCAATCCGATCAACCTGGTGCCGCTCGCGGCCGGGATCATCATCGCCATCGGCAACAGCCGCGGCACCGACGTCCCGCTGCTGAAGTTCGACGAGGACTACTCGCTGGGCGGCATCGCGCTCGGCACGCTCGTCGCGGTGCTCGGCTGGCACCTGGCCCGCGCGGTCGCCCCCGCGGACATGAAGGCCGCACTGGCCCGGGAGGGGGCGCACCCCGCGGCCGGCAGCACGTTCGGGCACGTCGCCGGGGAGGAACTCGCGCCCGACCCCTCGTCGGTGGACGAGGTGGGCCGCCCCGGCGCGACCGGCGGCGCCGCCCCGTCGAAGGGGACACGCGGGAGGTGAAGCCCGCCCCCTTCCGGTACGCCGACCCCGGCTCCCTCGGCGAGGCCCTCGACGTCCTCGCCGCGGAGGGGGACGGCGCGAAGGTGCTCGCCGGTGGCCAGTCGTTGATCCCGCTGCTGTCGATGCGGCTGGCGGCGCCGACCACCCTGGTCGACCTCAACCGGGTGCCCGGCCTCGACGCGGTCGAGGTGACCGGGGACGGCGTGCGGGTGGGGGCGCTGGTACGGCACGCGGAGCTCCTCGGGAACCCCGCGGCGCGGACCGTGCAGCCGCTGCTGGCGCGGGCGACGGCGTACGTCGCGCACCCGGCGATCCGCAACCGGGGGACGACGGTCGGCTCGATCGCGCACGCCGACCCCTCCGGCGAGATGACCGCGGTGCTCGCGCTGACCGGCGGGTCGGTGACGGTGGCGACGCCGGCCGGGCGCTCGACGATCGGCTGGCGGGAGCTGTTCGTCGGGCCGCTGGAGACCTCGGTGCACGGGGCGGCGGTCGTCGTCGACGCGTTCTTCCCCGCGCTCCCCGCGCGGTCGGGGACGGCGTTCGTGGAGGTCTCGCGGCGCAGGGGCGACTACGCGGTGTGCGGCGCGGGCGTCGTCGTCACGCTCGACGCCGACGGCCTCGTCGAGACCGTGCGCGCCGCCTACCTGTCGGTCGGGCCGGTGCCGGAGGTGCACGACCTGACGGAGGCGGTCTCCGGGCAGCCGGCGGCGTCGGCGGACTGGGCAGCGGCCGCGGACCTGGCCCGGACGCTGGTCGATCCGGACGGCGACCTGCACGCCAGCGCCGACTACCGGCGGCTGCTCGTCGGGGTGCTGACGGAGCGCGCGCTGGCGTCGGCGGCGGCCGAGGCGGCCGCATGACGCCGATCGACACCGAGCGGTCGATCACCGTCACCGTCAACGGTGTTCCACGTGGAGCACGGGTGCCGGTGCGCCGGCTGCTGTCGGACGCGCTGCGGCACGACCTCGGGCTGACCGGCACGCACGTGGGCTGCGAGCACGGGGTCTGCGGGGCGTGCACGGTGCTGGTCGACGGCACGCCCGTGCGGTCGTGCCTGGTGCTCGCCGTGCAGGTGGACGGCGCGGCGGTGACCACGGTCGAGGGACTCGCGCGCGCGGACGACGACGGCGGGCAGGTGCTGCACCCGGTCCAGGAGGCGTTCCGGGAGTGCCACGCGCTGCAGTGCGGGTTCTGCACGCCGGGGTTCCTGGTGACGATCGCGGCGGGGCTCGAGGCGCGGAACCTGTCCACCGAGATCACCGAGGAGGAGGTCGACGAGCTGGTCGGCGGCAACCTCTGCCGGTGCACGGGCTACGCGAACATCAAGAAGGCCGTCCGGCACGCCGCCGACACCATGCGACGCAATGGTGCGGAATTGCCCCTGGGCAATTCCGCACCATTGCACGAGCAGGGGCCCCGGTGACCACGAAGCTCTTCGGGGAGCCGGTCCGGCGCCGCGAGGACGCCCGGCTCGTCACCGGCCGGGGGCGGTACCTCGACGACATCGGCGCGCAGGCGCTGGCCGCCGCCTTCGTGCGCAGCCCCTACGCCCACGCCCGGATCACCGACGTCGACGTCGAGCCGGCGCTGGACGTCGAGGGTCTGGTCGCGATCTACACCTACGAGGACCTCACCGGCCCGATGGCCGAGCCGCTGCCGGTGCTCATCCCCCATCCGCAGCTGCACGCGCCGCGCACGGGCTACCCGCTGGCCAACGGCGAGGTGAACCACGTCGGCGAGCCGGTGGTCATGGTGGTCGCCACCGACCGGTACCTCGCCGAGGACGCCGCCGAGCGGATCGTCGTCACCTACGAGGAGCTGCCGGTCGTCGTCGGGGTGGACGCCGCCCGCGCGGCCGAGCACGCGGTGCACGCGGAGATCCCGGACAACGTCGCGGCGCGGCACCACCAGGAGACCGGCGACGTCGAGGAAGCGCTGGCCGGCGCCGCGCGGACCCTCTCCTTCACCCAGTACGTCGAGCGCAGCGCGTGCATGCCGCTGGAGGGCAAGGGCGTGCACGCGCGCTGGGACCCGGCGGACTCCTCGCTGCGGGTCTACTCGAGCACGCAGGCGTCGACGTCGGTGCGGGCGGCGATCGCGGCGAAGCTGGAGCTGTCGCTGGAGCGCGTGGAGGTGATCGCCCCGGACGTCGGCGGCGGCTTCGGCGTGAAGATCGTGCACCCGTGGCCGGAGGAGCTGCTCGTGCCGATGGCCGCCATCGCGCTCGGGCACGAGGTGAAGTGGACCGAGGACCGGCGCGAGCACTTCATCGGCAGCGCCCACGAGCGCCAGCAGCGGCAGGAGATCACCGTCGGGTTCGATGACGACGGGCGGATCGCCGCGCTCGACGTCCACGCCTGGCACGACAACGGCGCGTACACGCCCTACGGGATCATCGTCCCGATCGTGACGGCGACCCAGCTGGTCGGGCCGTACGTGATCCCCGTGTACCGGGTGGTCGTGGAGAGCGTCTACACGAACACGGTGATCGTCACCCCGTACCGCGGGGCGGGGCGGCCGCAGGGCTGCTTCGCGATGGAACGGACGATGGACCGCATCGCCGACGCCCTCGGCCTGGACCGCGCCGAGGTGCGGCGGCGGAACCTGATCCGGCCCGACCAGTTCCCCTACGACCACCACCTGACGTTCCAGGACGGCCGGCCGGTGGTCTACGACTCGGGCGACTACCCCGGGCTGCTGTCCAGGCTGACGTCGCTCGTGGGCTGGGAGGCGATGGAGGACCGGCGGGCCGAGGCGGCGTCCCGCGGCAAGCTGCTCGGCGCCGGGATGGCGATGTACGTGGAGGGCACCGGGCCCGGCCCATACGAGGGCGGCCACGTGCAGGTGCTGGGCAGCGGCAAGGTGCTCGTGTCGACGGGGCTGACGTCGCAGGGGCAGGGGCACGAGACGGTGTTCGCGCAGATCGTCGCCTCCGAGCTGGGGGTACCGATGGAGGACGTCGAGGTGACCACCGGCGACACCCGGCGCTTCCCCTACGCGGTCGGGACGTTCGCCTCGCGGGCCGCGGTGATGAGCGGCAACGCGATCGCGCTGGCCGCGCGGGGGGTGCGGGAGAAGGCGCTGCGGATCGCCGCGGAGGTACTGGAGGCCTCGCCGGACGACCTGGAGATCGCGGACGGGGTCGTGGGCGTGCGCGGGACCCCCGGCGCCTCGATCCCGCTGCGGACGATCGCCGTCCTGTCCAACCCGCTGCGGTACGCGTTCGACGAGGCGGCCAAGCAGGCGACGCAGTTCGCCCGACCCGGCGCGGACGACCAGCCGCCCGTCGCCGTCGGGGACGCCCCCGGCCTGGAGCACCGCGACTACTTCTCGCCCATCCGCTCGACGTTCGCCTCGGGCGCGCACGCGGCGGTGGTGGAGATCGACCCGGCCACCTGGGAGATCGACGTCGTCACCTATGCCGTGGTGCACGACTGCGGGAACGTGGTGAACCCGATGATCGTCGAGGGCCAGGTGCACGGCGGGGTCGCGCAGGGAGTGGCCGGGGCGCTGTACGAGCGGATGGCCTACGACGCCGACGGTCAGCTGCAGAACGCGTCGTTCATGGACTTCCTGATGCCGTTCGCGTCGGAGGTGCCCGACATCGACATCGACCACCAGTCGACGCCGTCGCCGCTGAACCCGCTGGGGATCAAGGGCGCCGGGGAGGCCGGGGTCATCCCGGGGTCGGCCGCGATCGCGTCGGCGATCGAGGACGCGACGGGACGGCGGATCTCGGCCATGCCGATCTCGCCGACCGAGCTGTACGACGTGATGCGCTCGCCCTCGGCGGAGCGGACGGCGGCCGCGGGCCGCAGGACGGAGGTCGGCGGGTGAACCTCGACGGCGCGGCGGTGCTGCACGGGACGCCGGAGCAGGTGTGGACGGCGCTGACCGATCCGGCGGTGCTCGCGCGGACGATCCCGGGGTGCTCGTCGCTGGAGCTGACCGGACCGGACGAGTACCGGATGGCGCTGGCGGTGGGGGTCGGCGCGGTGCGCGGCACGTACGCCGGGGTGGTGCGGCTGACCGACCAGCAGCGGCCGTCGTCCTACGTGATGCACGCGTCGGGCGCCGGGGCGCCGGGGAACGCGCGCGCGACGGTGACGATCGCGCTGGCCGGTGCCGACGACGGGACGACGACGGTGACCTGGTCGGCGGACGCGGTGGTCGGCGGTCCCGTGGCGGGCGTCGGCCAGCGGATGATCACCGGCGTCGCGAAGCGGATGGCCGGCCAGTTCTTCACGGCGGTCGACGCCGAGCTGACGGGCGCCGGGGCGCCGGCGCCGGCCGTGGCCCCGGCGGGCGTTCCCGCGGGAACGTCCGCCTCGGCCGCGCAGGTCTTCGCCGGCCGGGCCGCCCCTGCCGGTGCCCCGCTCGACCTGCGCTCGTTCCTGCTCGGCACCGCCGCCGGCGGCGTGCTCACCGCCTGGGGGGTCGCCCTCGGCTACCTCCTGGGCCGCCGCCGGTGACGGTTGCCGCCCTCAGGCGGTCGCCTCGTGCCCCTTCCTCCCCGGACGTCCGGCCCGCATCAGCAGGACCACGCTGGTCGCCAGGATCCAGACGAGCATGAGGACGAACCCGGCGAAGCCCGCGATGGCCACCGCGCCCTCCTCGAGGTCCTCCTCGAACACGCCGCCGAGGCTGAGCAGCAGGAGCAGCGCGGCCAGCGCCGCGATCCACCCCAGCCAGTGCGGCAGGGTGTCGGTGCTCGTGATCGCGCCGGCCGCCGCGAGGAGGAGCGCCACCGCGGCGGGGATGACCCCGACGCCGGCCCAGTCGTTCAGCACGACGAGCGTGGAGAACACCTCGGAGTCCGCCGCCAGGTCGGTCGTCCCCTGCACGAGGGCGAGGTAGAACCCCGCCGACGCCAGGACGGTCGCGGCGAACGCGGCGCCCGCGATCGCGAACAGGCCGGAGAACATGCCGGCCCGTCCCTCCGCCCGGCGCAACCTGCTCCACAGACCCGCCAGGAAGAAGAAGAACGCGACGTCGGACAGGAAACCCAGCAGCAGCGCCCACTGGTGGCCGGAGCGGTCGTCGGCGATGGCCGCGGAGATGGCCTCCGCGCTGTCGTCGGTGGACGGCGTGTCCGGCGTGAACAGCATGGCGATGAACAGCGCGATGAACAGCAGGCCCGCGATGGCGGCGACCATGTCCCACGTGTGGGCCCGCAGGCCCTCCTCGTGGCCGCGGTCCACCTCGGTGGTGCCGCTCGGAACGGATGCACCCGTGCGGTCCATGACGACCCCTTCCCTCGTGTCAGGACCAGCTCGCCGGGGTGGCTCCCGGCAGTGCGAGTGTGATCGGGGAAGCGCGGGCCGGCGGCGATTCCTGCGCGCCGGGTGGGGACGATCAGCCGAGCGCCGCGTACACCCCCCGGATGTAGGCCTCGGCGCGGGCGGACCCGAGGATGCCGGGCGCCATCGCGTTCATCACGTAGGTGATCGTGAGCCGACGGTCGAGGTCCAGGACGACCATCGAGCCACCCCAGCCACCCCAGAAGCAGGTCCGCCCGGCGGGCACGTACGGGACCACCGGAGAGCCCAGGCAGTAGCCGATCCCCCAGGTGAACGGCGCCTCCAGCACCAGGTCGACGCCGTCGGCCTGCTGCCGGAACACGGTCTCGATCGTGGCCGGTGACAGCAGCCGCACGCCGCCCGCCGTGCCGCCCAGCGGCAGCACCCGCATCACGTCCAGCACGCCGCGGGCGTTCGAGTGCCCGTTCAGCGCGCCGAGGTCCGCGGCCCGCCACTCCGGGGACGACGTCGCCTTCACCGACATCGTCGGCGCCGTGAAGGTCCGCACCGCGATCGAGTCCGGGTCGACCGCGCCGACCGGCTCGGAGGGCGGCGGCGCGACCACCGGGGCGATGCGGCCCCGGTCCGCCTCCCGCGCGCCCACCTGGAAGTCCGCGCCCAGCGGCCCGGCGATCTCGTCGGCCACGAACTGCTTGAACGTCACGCCCGTGATCCGCCGGATCACCTCGCCGACCAGGAACCCCTGGTTCGCCGCGTGGTAGCCCGACGCCGTCCCCGGCTCCCACCAGGGCCGCTGCGCCGCCAGCCGCTCGGTCGCCGTCGGCCAGTCGTACATGTCCCGCACCGAGAACGGCTGCTCCCAGCCCGACACCCCGGAGGTGTGCGAGAGCAGGTGCCGCACCAGCACGTGCTTCTTGCCGTTGGCGCAGAACTCGGGCCAGTAGTCCCCCACCGGGGCGTCGACGTCCAGCTCGCCGCGGTCGACCAGCATCAGCGCGGCCAGCGACAGCACGCACTTGGTCGACGACCAGACGTTGACGATCGTGTCCTGCGTCCACGGCGTCGTCCGCTCGGCGTCCCGGTACCCGCCCCACAGGTCGACGACGGTCTCGCCGTCCAGGTCGACCGCGACCGACGCTCCCAGCTCGTCGCCGTCGAGGTGATCCTCGAGCGCCTTCCGGACGCCGGTGAACCTGTCGTCGCAGCTGCCTCGCACATCGCCCATGACCGCTGCCTACCCGGATCCGGCCGGGTAGTCAGCACCCCGCGTCGCGCACCCGGCGCCGGTAGCCTCCGCGCGTGGCTGCCTCCTCCGACACCGCGAGCCGTCCGACCGCGCTGGTGACCGGGGCCAGCTCCGGCATCGGCCTCGCCTTCGCCGAGCGGCTCGCCGCCGACGGGTACGACCTCGTGCTGGTCGCCCGTGACCGCGGCCGCCTCGACGCCCTCGCCGCCCGGCTGGTCGCCGACCGCGGCGTGCGCGCCGACGTCCTCGTGGCCGACCTGTCCGATCCCGTCCGGCGCCGCGCGGTCGAGCAGCGGCTGGCCGACCCCGGCGAGGCCGCGCCGGTCGACCTGCTGATCAACAACGCCGGGTACGCGACGCCCGGCGACTTCGTCGACACCCCGCCCGAGGTGCTGACGGCGAATCTCGAGGTCAACGTGGGGGCGGTGCTGGCCCTGACCCGGGCGGCGCTGCCGGGGATGCAGCGGCGCGGCGCCGGGGCGATCGTCAACGTCTCGAGCGTCGCCGGCTTCCTGCCCGGCCGCGGCTCGGTCTACGGCGCCGGCAAGGCCTACGTCACCACGCTCTCCCAGAGCCTGGCCGGCAGCGCCGCGCAGCACGGGGTGCGGGTCATGGCGCTGTGCCCGGGGTTCACGCGCACCGAGTTCCACGAGCGGCTGGGGCAGGAGCGTCCCGGCCCGGCATGGCTGTGGTTCGACGCCGATCGCGTGGTGGACGACGCCCTCGCCGACCTGGCCCGCGGTCGCGTGCTGTCCATCCCGGGCGCGGTCTACAAGGGCATCTACGTGGCCAGCCGGATCGTGCCGATGGGCCTGGTCCGCAAGCTCGCCGCCGCGACGGGACGCGGCCGGGGCTGACCCCGCGGCGTTCCCGCGGGAACGTCGTTGGTTCGTGTCGTTCCCGCGGGAACGCGTCCGATCAGCGGACCTGCAGGAACTGTCGGACCGCTGCGGCATTCTTCGAACACACGTTCGGAGAGGTGGAGGGGCCGATGGCACCGACGGAGTTGCCGATGGACGAGCTGGCGAAGCGGATCACGTCCGCGGCAGTGCGGCTGGCCGCGGCGACCGCGGCGTGGCTGGCGCTGATCGCGGAGTTCGACCGCCGCGAGGGCTGGGGCGGCTACGGCATCCGCTCCTGCGCCCAGTGGCTGGCCTGGCAGTGCGGACTGTCCACCGGCACCGCCCGCGAGCACGTACGGGTGGCCCGCGCGCTGGCCGAGCTGCCGGCGACCGCGACGGCGTTCGCCGCCGGGCGGCTGACCTACTCCAAGGTCCGGGCCCTCACCCGGGTCGCCGATCCGGTCACCGAGCCGGTGCTGCTGGAGCTGGCGCACGAGCTCACCGCCGCCCAGCTGGAATCCGTCGTGCATGAATGGCGCCGGGACGAGAAGCCCAACCCCCGCGAGGTGGCGGCCAAGCAGCGCTTCGACCACCACTGGGACGAGGCCGGCAATCTCCACCTGCGCATCTGCCTGGACGCCGAGACGGGTGCGGCGTTCCTGGCCGGCGTGGAGTCCCTGGTCGAACGTGACGCCCGTCGCGAACGCGCTGCCGAGAAGCGCGCAGCGACCGAGGGGGCTGACGGAGCAGCAGCGACGGTCGCCCCGCCCGATGACGCCGACGCCGGTCCGCCGACCGAGCAGGAGAAGCTCCGGGTCGCCCGGCGGCGGGAGATCGACGAGGTCGCCGCCGCCCGCGACCGCAGCACCGCCCGCCGCTGCGCCACCCTGGGCCGGCTCGCCTCGGCGGCCGCCGACGCCGACCGTCGCGCCGGTGACCCACCACGCCGCGAGGTCGTCGTGCACGTCGACGCCGCCGTGCTCGCCGACGACACCGCCGCCTACATCGAGGGCGGGCCGGCGCTGCACCCCGCCACCGTCCGCCGGATGCTCTGCGAGGCCACCGTCCTGACCATGCTGAGCAACGGCCACCACCCCCTGGCCCTCGGCCACGCCCACCGGTTCGCCACCCGCGCCCAGCGCCGCGCCCTCTACCGCCGCGACCGCGGCTGCGCCCGCCCCGGCTGCACCGAGACCCGCCCCGAACGCCTGCACGCCCACCACATCCGGCACTGGCTGTTCGGCGGCCCCACCGACATCACCAACATGGTGCTGCTCTGCGATATCGACCACGCCCTCGTGCACGACGAGGACCTCCTGCTGCACCTGCGTCACGACGGCCTGATCGCCCTCACCCCGGACGGCCGCCGAATCTGGGGCCGCCCCGACGCCGCCTTCACCACCGGTCTGGCCGGCCTTCCCGACTACACCGACACCGACACCTTCGTCGGGGTGCACCCCATCGACCAGGCCCGCGGACGACGGCCCAGCGCTTCCGCGGGAACGCCGCCGGCCGCGCAGGCGAACGATCAGCACCCACCGGCTCCGACCGACATCGGCCGGCTGCTCGCCCTCGACCCGATCGACCGGCTCCCCGACGCCCTGCACGTGAACGGCGAACGGATGGACCTCGAGTTCGTCGTCTGGGCGCTGCTCGGCCAGCGCGACCTCGCCCGCCGACTCGCGGCCGAGAACGACACCGGGAACACGGACACCGACCTCGGGGCGGCGGCCGCGTGACCGGTCACCCCTCCCGGCGGCGCACGGCCTTCCGGTAGCCCGCGATCAGGTGGGCGCCGACCTCGGTGAGCTCCTCGCGCAGCCACGCGTCCGTGGCATCCGGCGGCGCGGCGACCAGCCCTCCGGCCAGCGCCTGCAGCGTCGCGGCCGCCCAGATCCGGCTCAGCCCGTCCGCCTCGGACCCGACCAGCATCGCCTCGGTCCGCTCGCGCACCTCGGTCGCCTGGTCGGTGACGACCGCGCGGGTCATCGCCGCGGCATCGCGCGCCAGCCAGACCGCCACCCGGCGGTGCCGAAGCAGGTAGTCCACGTACCGGCCCACCTCGACCACCCGGCCGGCGCGGGCCGGACGGCGCTCCTCCTCCGTCACGATCGCCATGAGCTCCGCGAACGCCGGCTGCACGAGCGCCCGCAGGATCTCGTCCTTCGTGTGGAAGTGGTAGTAGACCGCCGCCTTGGTGACGCCGAGGCGGTCGGCGATGTCCTGCAGGCTCGTGCCGTCGAAGCCGTGCTCGGCGAACAGTTCCAGCGCTGCGTCCAGGACCCGCTGGGAGCCGGCCGAGCGTGCGGCGGGCATCGACGCGGGCCCGGAACGCGCGGGGACGGTGCTGGTCACGGCCGCAGCGTAGACGGCCCAGGGCGTGACGCGAGTCATCCCACCCCCTAGCCGTTCGGCTAGTAGTCTCCTTGCCGATCGGCTAGGTGCCGCGTCGCGCCCGTCCTCTGATCCACCGAGCTCCAGGAGCACCTTCTCGTGGCCGTCTTCCTCCACCGTCTCGGACGCTGGGCCTTCCATCGCCGCAAGACCGTCCTGTTCGCCTGGGTGGCCGCCCTCATCGGCCTCGGCGCCCTCGCCGGCGCCTTCGGCAAGGACGCCGACGCGCAGCTGAGCATCCCGGGCGTCGAGTCGGTCACCGCCCTGGAGACCCTCGACGAGCGCTTCCCCGAGAGCGGCGCGGCAGGCGCCTCGGCGCGCGTGGTCTTCGCCGCCCCCGAGGGTGGGGCGATCACCGACCCGGCGTACCGCGCCGCGGTCGAGCAGGCCCTCGCCGAGGCGGCCGCGGCCGAGCAGGTCGCGGCGGTCACCGACCCGTTCGAGCGGCAGGGCGTCTCGCCCGACGGCCGGGTCGCCTACGCCACGGTCAGCTACGACGCGCAGATCGACGAGATCACCGACACCGCGCGCGAGGAACTGCTCGCGGTCGCCGACGCCGCCGAGGACGCCGGCCTGCAGGTCGAGTTCGGCGGCGAGGCCACCCAGGCGGTGGCGGCCCAGGGCGCGGCGGAGGCGCTCGGCGTCCTGGTGGCGATGCTCGTCCTCGCCGTCACCTTCGGCTCCCTGCTCGCCGCCGGGCTGCCGCTGCTCACCGCGATCATCGGCGTCGGCGCGGGCATGGCCGGCGTCCTGGCGCTGTCCTCGGTCGTCGACCTGACCAGCACCACCCCGACCCTGGGGCTGATGATCGGCCTGGCCGTCGGCATCGACTACGCCCTGTTCATCGCGATCCGGCACAAGGAGCAGCTGGCCGCGGGGGTCGACGCCCGCGAGTCCGCCGGCCGGGCGGTCGGCACGGCCGGCAGCGCGGTGGTCTTCGCCGGGCTGACGGTCATGATCGCCCTCGCCGGCCTGACGGTCGTCGGCATCCCGTTCCTCACCACGATGGGCCTGGTCGCCGCCGGGATGGTGGGCGTCGCCGTCCTCGTCGCGCTGACCCTCGTGCCGGCCATGCTGGGCTTCGCCGGCGACCGGTTCGACCGCTGGGCCGTGCCGGGGCTGCGCCGCCGGCAGGCCGCGCTGGCCACGAAGGACTCCGCCGGCACCCGCTGGGCGCGCTGGGTCACCCGCCGCCCGCTCCCCGTCCTGCTGGTCGGCGCCGTCGGCCTCGGCGTCGTCGCCCTCCCCGCCCTGGACCTGCGCCTGGGCCTGCCCACCGAGGGCGACCTGGGCACCGAGACGACCCAGCGGCAGGCCTACGACCTGCTCGCCGGCGCGTTCGGTCCCGGCTTCAACGGCCCGCTCACCGTGCTGGTCGACGCCACCGACGCCGCCGACCCGGAGGCCGCCTTCGCCGCCACCGCCGCGGCCGTCGGCGACCTGGACGGCGTGGCCACGGTCGCCCAGCCGCAGCCGAACGACGCGGGCGACACCGCGATCCTCGCCGTCATCCCCGACGCCGGGCCCGCGGACGCCGGCACCGAGCAGCTCGTGCACGACATCCGCGACCTGCGCCCGGGCCTGACCGACGACACCGGGTCCGAGCTCGCGGTCACCGGCAACACCGCGCTGGGCATCGACATCTCCGAGAAGCTCGGCGCCGCGCTGCCGGTGTTCCTGCTGGTCGTGGTCGGCCTGGCGATCCTGCTGCTGATGCTGGCCTTCCGGTCGATCCTGGTGCCGATCAAGGCCGTGCTGGGCTTCCTGCTCAGCCTGGCCGCCACCTTCGGCGCCCTCGTCGCGGTGTTCCAGTGGGGCTGGCTGGCCGAGCTGATCGGCGTCGAGCAGACCGGTCCGGTGCTGAGCTTCCTGCCGATCCTGCTCATCGGGCTGCTGTTCGGCCTGGCCATGGACTACGAGGTGTTCCTGGTCAGCCGCATGCGCGAGGAGCACGTCCACGGCGCCGCCCCGACCGAGGCCGTGATCGGCGGCTTCCGGCACGGCGCCCGGGTGGTCACCGCGGCCGCGCTGATCATGGGTTCGGTGTTCGCCGGCTTCATCCTCGGCGACGACGCGACGGTGAAGAGCATCGGCTTCGCGCTGGCGTTCGGTGTGCTGGTCGACGCGTTCGTCGTCCGGATGGCGATCGTGCCCGCGGTCATGACGCTGCTCGGCCGCCGCGCCTGGTACCTGCCCCGCTGGCTGGACCGCGCGCTGCCCGACGTGGACATCGAGGGCTCGGCCCTCGAGCGCCGCACCGCCGCCGTGCCGGACGGCGAGCTGGTCGCCGCGCAGCGCTGAGACTGCGCCGCACCGTCCCCGCCGGGGGCGGTGCGGCGCGGCGCCTCACGCCACGGTCGACCCCTCCCGGGTCACCAGGATCGCCAGCTGCGTGCGGGTCCGGACCCCCAGCCGCCGCATCGACGCGGTCAGGTGGCTCTTGACGGTCGCCAGGCTGACGAAGAGCCGGCCCGCGATCTCCTCGTTGCTCAGACCGCGCGCCACCAGCGCGGTCACCTCGCGCTGCCGCTCCGTGAGCCGGTCCAGCGGGCACGCGTCGGCCCGGTCCGGCATCGCCGTCAGGCGGCGGACGAGCTGGCCGGTGGCCTCCGGGTCGAGCGCGGCCTCGTGCCGGGCCAGGGCCCGCACCGCCTCGACCAGCCGGTGGGCCGCCGACCGGCGCGGGAGGTAACCGCGGACCCCGGCCTGCAGCACCTCCACCAGGTCCACCTCGGCGTCCTCGCCCGGCTCGGCCAGCACGAGGACCGCCGGCCCGCACCGGCACAGCTCCCGCAGCAGCGGGCGGGTGGCCTCGCCGATGAGCCCCTGGCGGACGACGACGACCGCCGTCCCGCCGCCCGCCGCCGCGGCCACCGCCTCGGGGAGCTGCGCGGTCTCCGCGACCACCGCGATGTCGGGCTGCGCCTCCAGGACCACCCGGAGACCCAGGCGGAAGACCTCGTGGTCCTCGCAGAGGACCACGCCGAGCAGCGCCGTCGGCGGCCGGATCCCCCCGGGCCGGACCGGCCCGCGCACGCGGGGTGGCCCCGCACCGCCCGGAACCCGCACGTCCTGCCGCTCCGAGGACGACCGCAGCTGACCTGTCCTGACCCCGTTGTCGTTCTGACTCATGCGGCAACCCCCTGCAGGGACTGACGACCGGCCGGAGCCGGATCACGCATAGGGCCGGCTCGCGCGGAGCGCGAACTCGACGGTTCCGGCACCTCTGGGCACGGAGACGACTGCCGGCGCGAAGGTAGCGCAGGACCGAACCCCGATGTCCAGCGAAGTCACAACGAGCACACAGGAACGGGAGGGTCACGGACCGGAGTCTCGGACGTGCCTCACTGTCCGCGGTCACCCACTGACTCTTCGCTACCGTAATCACCCTGCGTCATGTGGTGGACATGGATGGCGAGCTGGGTACGGTCCCGCAGCCCCAACCGGCGCAGGGCCACCGTGATGTGTGCCTTGACCGTCGCCCGGCTCAGCTGCAGCCGCTCGGCGATCTCGGCGTTGGACAGCCCCTCCGCCACCAGCTCCGCCACCGCCCACTGCCGCGCCGTCAGCGGGCTCGAGCTCGGCAGGGCCGCCCCCGAGCCGGCCCCCTCGAGCCGGTGCAGCAGCTCGCCGGTGACGGCCCCGTCGAGGACGGTCGCGCCGTTGGCCACCGCCCGCACGCCCTCGATCAGCCGCTCCGGGCTGACCGTCGTGTACATGTAGCCGCGGGCCCCGGCCCGCAGCGCCTCGACGAAGTCGCCGCTGGCCGGGCCGGCCTCGCCGAGCAGGACCACCCGGATGCCCAGGGCCGAGAGCGCGCCCACCAGCCGCTGCACCACCGGGCCGCGGGCGCCGAGACCGACCAGGACGACGTCGGGGCGCAGCCGGCTCGCAAGAGCGAGGGCCTCGTCGGCACCGGCCGCCTCGGCGACGACGACGAGGCCGGGCGCCCGGGCGAGGACCGTGCGCAGGCCGCGGCGCAGCACGTCGTGGTCGTCGCACACGAGGACGCCCACCCGGGGGCCACCCTCGCGTCCGGTCTCCGCAGAGCCGCGTGTACCCGGTCCGCCGACCATGAGCGTCAGCTCCCGTCCGGTGCGGCGGCCGTCGCAGCCTCGCCATCTTCTCTGGTGGGACCGGACGAAGTGTGGCCCTCGCCCGGCCGACCCGCCACAAGGCCGGTCGCGAGCACGGCGATTCCGTCCAGGGTTCATACCCGGGTAGGGGTGGGGGCCGACCTGGAGGGGGGTCTGGGGTCCGCCGGGAGCGGGTCCCCGCTCCCCCGGGCGCGGGCCCGATCTCCCCCCCGCGGTCGATGCCCCCGGTGCCGGCCCGCTCCTAGCGTTGCCCCGTCCGCGCATCCCCACCCCGCGCGACCGCTGGAGGCCCCCGTGGACCAGACGATGATCATCGCGAGGATGGCCCCGGAGGACGCCGACGACGTCGCCGCCGTCTTCGGCCGGTATGACGAGACCTCCATGCCGCACGAGATCGGCGTGCAGGCGCGGTCGCTGTTCCGGTTCCGGGGGCTCTACGTCCACCTGATCGACTTCGACCGCCCCGCGCCGCACGCCATGCGGATCGCCCAGTCGCTGCCGGCCTTCCGCGCGGTGAGCGAGGACCTGCGGCCCTACATCCAGGCCTACGCGTCGGACTGGCGCTCGCCCCAGGACGCGATGGCCGAGCGGTTCTACCACTGGACGGCCGCGGCCGGGTCCGCGCCCCGCCCCGCCCGCTGACCAGCCGTCTCCTCCCCAGGGAAGGACGCGATGTCCCCGACGTCGACGACCACGGCCCCTGCGCTCGGCCGCCCACCCGCCGCACACGCCGGCTGGGTCTCCTGCCCCGAGTGCGGCTGGCTGCTGTACCGCAAGCGGCTGGACCGGAACCTGTCCGTGTGCCCCGAGTGCGACCACCACCTGCGGCTGAGCGCCCGTGCGCGCATCGAGCTGCTCGTCGATCCCGGCAGCTTCGCCGAGACGGTCTCCGGCTCCGGCCACCGCGACCCGCTGATCTTCACCGACCTCCGCGACTACACCGACCGCCTGCAGGAGGCCGCGCGCCGCTCCGGCGAGTCCGAGGCCGTCGTGGTCGGCACGGCCGCGATCGGGGGGACCGCGGTCGTCGTCGCCGTCATGGACTTCGGCTTCCTCGGCGGCAGCATGGGCGTGGAGGTGGGCCGCCGGGTGAGCGCGGCGGCCGCGCTGGCCGTGGAGCGGCAGCTGCCGTTGATCACCGTCTGCGCCAGCGGCGGCGCCCGGATGCAGGAGGGCGTCTTCTCGCTGTTCCAGATGGCGCGGACCAGCGCCGCCTTCGCCCAGGTGCGCGAGGCCGGCCTGCTCAGCGTCTGCGTGCTCACGGACCCGACCTACGGCGGGGTCTCCGCCTCCTTCGCCACCCTGGCCTCCGTCCTGGTCGGCGAGCGCGGAGCGCACGTCGGCTTCGCCGGACGGCGGGTGGTGCAGGAGACCATCGGCGCCGATCTGCCGTCGGACTTCCAGACCGCCGAGTTCCTGCTGGCCCACGGCCTGGTCGACCGGGTCGAGACCAGGGCGGAGCTGCGACCGGTGCTCACCCGGCTGCTGGCCCTGCACCACGGACGCCGGGGCGGTGGCGGCACCCGGCCCGCGCCTGCGCCCCCGCAGTCCCGGGCCGTGGCGGGCCCCGACCCGTGGGAGGTCGTCCAGCGGGCGCGGGCGGTCGAGCGGCCGACGACGCTGGACTACCTGGCCTCCGCGTTCGACGACTTCGTCGAGCTGCACGGTGACCGGGCGTTCTCCGACGACCCCGCCGTCGTCGGGGGCGTCGCCTCCCTCGCCGGCCGCACGGTCGTCGTGATCGGCCACGAGAAGGGGCACACCGTGCGCGAGCGGGTGGCCCGCAACTTCGGGATGGCGCACCCCGAGGGCTACCGCAAGGCCATGCGGCTGCTCGGGCACGCCGAGACCTTCGGGCTCCCGGTGGTCACGCTCGTGGACACCCCGGGCGCGCATCCCGGGCCCGAGGCCGAGGAGCGCGGCCAGTCCCACGCGATCGCCGAGATCATCCAGCGCAGCAGCCGGCTGCGGGTCCCCATCGTGTCGGTGGTGACCGGCGAGGGCGGCAGCGGCGGCGCGCTCGCCCTGTGCACCTCCGACCGGCTGCTCGTGCTGGAGAACGCCTTCCTGTCGGTGATCAGCCCCGAGGGCTGCGCCGCCATCCTGTGGCGCACCGCCACCGCGGCTCCCACCGCGGCCCGCGCCATGCGCCTCGGCGCGGCCCACCTGCGCGACTCCGGCATCGCCGACGCCGTCGTCCCCGAGCCCGCGGGTGGTGCGGCCGCCGACGTGGACGCGGCCGGGCAGGCCCTCCGGGCCGCGCTGCTGCGGCACCTGGAGGAGCTGGCCCGGCTCGACGTCGCCGACCTGCTCGAGGCCCGGGTGCGGCGGCTGGCCCGCATCGGCGGGGGCGACACCCAGGCCCTGCGCGCCGTTCCGACCGTTGCGCAGGAGGGCTGACGTGCAACCGACCGAGCTGCCCCCGCGGACCGCGAAGGCCGCCGACGCGCCGCCGTCCCCCGACGACAGCCCGCGGGCGCTGCGCGACGAGGTGGTCGAGCTCGCGCAGGCCCTGCCGGGCGACCTCCGCCGGCTGACCGTGCGCAGCGGGGAGCGGGCGATCGAGGTCGAGTGGGCGACCGCGACCCCCGCCCCGCCGGCCCCGATCGCGACCGCCGCGACCGCCGCCCCGCCGGCCGACGAGGGCGTCGAGCCGGAGGTGCCCGAGGGCATGACGGCGGTGCGCGCGCCGCTGGTCGGCACGTTCTACGCGGCGCCGTCCCCGGACGCCGACCCCTTCGTCCGCGAGGGCGACGAGGTCGAGGTCGGCCAGACCGTCGGGATCGTCGAGGCGATGAAGCTGATGAACCCGATCGTCGCCGACGAGCAGGCGGTGGTGGCCGAGATCCGGGTCGCCGACGCGAACTCGGTCGAGTACGACCAGGTCCTCATGCTGCTGCGGCCCGCGGGACGGCCGCGATGATCAACCGCCTGCTCATCGCCAACCGCGGCGAGATCGCCGTCCGCGTCGCCCGGGCCTGCCGCGAGCTCGGCATCGAGGTGGTCGCCGTCCACTCGACGTCGGACCGCGACTCCGCCGTCGTCGCCCTCGCCGACGAGGCCGTGCACATCGGCCCCGCGGCCCCCCGGTGCAGCTACCTGCACGTGCCCAACATCGTGGAGGCCGCGCTGCGCACCGGCGCGGACGCGGTGCACCCCGGGTACGGGTTCCTGTCCGAGGACCCGGACTTCGCCGAGATCTGCGCGGCCGAGGGACTCACCTTCGTCGGCCCGCCGCCCGAGGTCATGCAGCAGATGGGCAACAAGGCGACCGCACGCCGCCTGATGGCCGACGCCGGCCTCCCGTTGCTGCCCGGGGTCGTCGAGCCGGTCCGCACCGCGGACGAGGGGCGCGAGGTGGCCGACCGGATCGGCTACCCGGTGATCATCAAGGCGGCGGCCGGCGGGGGCGGTCGCGGGATGACCGTCGTGACGGGCCCGGCCGACTTCGCCGCGGCCTTCGTCAGCACCCGCGCCACCGCCCGCGCCGTCTTCCGCGACCCCTCCGTCTACGTCGAGCGCTTCCTCCCCTCGGCCCGACACGTCGAGGTGCAGATCCTCTGCGACGCCCACGGCAACGGCGTCTCCCTCGGCGAGCGCGACTGCTCGCTGCAGCGCAGGCACCAGAAGCTGCTGGAGGAGGGGCCGGCGGCGCATCTCCCCCCGGCCCAGCGTGCGGGGCTCGGGGCGATGGCGGTGCACGGCGCGCTCTCGGTCGGCTACACCGGCGCCGGGACCGTGGAGTTCCTCGTCGACGGCACCGGGCGGGCCTACTTCATGGAGATGAACGCCCGCATCCAGGTGGAGCACCCGGTCACCGAGCTGCTCACCGGGATCGACCTGGTGCGCGAGCAGATCCTCGTCGCCGACGGCCGCCGGCTGCAGTTCCAGCAGGAGGACGTCGTCCCCCGCGGGGCGGCGATCGAGTGCCGGATCAACGCGGAGGACCCCGCCCGCGGGTTCGCGCCGGCGCCCGGCCGGCTCGACGTCCTGCACGTCCCCGGCGGTCCCTGGACGCGGTTCGACACCGGGTACCGGCAGGGCGACGAGATCAGCCCGCACTACGACTCCCTGCTCGGGAAGCTCGTCGTCTGGGCCCCCGACCGCGACCAGGCGATCCGCCGGATGGACCGCGCGCTGAGCGAGCTGCGGGTCGAGGGGCCCGGGGTGCACACCACCGTCGCCCTGCACCGCGCGCTGCTGCGCCACCCCGCCGTGATCGCCGACCAGCACGACGTCCAGTTCCTCGACCGCACCCTGCCGGAGCTGATCGCCCGCACCGCCTCGCTGGCCGAGGACCCGGCGTTCGACGTCCCCGCGACCCGCGGCCCCCTGCAGCTCGTCCGCGCGCCGGCACCGGATCCCCCGGCGCCGGACCGTCCCGATCAGGAGAGGACCAGTCCCATGCCCGACCCGTCGTTCACCCTCGACGACCTCATGGACCTGCTCACCGAGAAGGCGGGGCTGTCGCCGACGGCGCGCACCTCCGACCCGGCCGCCCGGTTCTCCGACATCGGCCTGGACTCCCTGGCCTTCCTGTCGATGCAGACCGAGCTGCACGACCGCTACAGGACCGAGATGCCCGACGACAGCCCCGACCGGTACACGTTCGGCGAGATCGTCGCGACCGTCGCCGGCGCCCCCGACTCGGCCCGGATGGCCTGAGGGAGCCGGCGATGAGCACCGTCGAGCGCACCGACGACCTCCGGCACGAGGGCCCGACCATCGGGCACACCGACAACTCGATCGTCATCGACGCCGATCTCGACCACGTCTGGCGGATGACGAACGACCTGGCCTCGTGGCCGGAGCTGTTCACCGAGTACAGCGCGGTCGAGATCCTGGCCCGGTACGGGACGACGTTCCGCTTCCGGCTGACCATGGTCCCCGACGAGGCGGGCCGCGTCTGGAGCTGGATCTCCGAGCGCACCCTCGACGAGGCCGCGCACGAGGTCGTGGCCCGCCGCCTCGAGACCCGGCCCTTCGAGTTCATGCACATCCGCTGGAGCTACACCCCGGAGGGCAGCGGCACCCGGATGCGCTGGGTGCAGGACTTCCGGATGCTCCCCGACGCACCGGTGGACACAGAAGGCATGACCCGGCGGATCGACGCCAACAGCAAGATCCAGATGGCCGTCATCAAGGACAAGGTGGAGGCCGCCGCCCGGGCGGCGGAGCGGAGCCCGTGAGCTCCGTCCCGGGTGTCGCCGTCGTCCTGCCGGGCGAGGGCGGCGCCCTCCCCGGCCTGGCCGACCCCTGGCTGCTCGACCCGGTCGCCGCCGAGGTGGTGGCCCGGGCCTCCGCCGTCGCCGGCCGCGACCTCGCCCGCTGGTGGCGGGAGCCGCTCGCCCTTCCCGACCGGGAGGCGGCCGACCTCGAGGTCGTGGTCACCGGCGTCGCGGCCTGGCGCAGCCTCACCGCGCGCGGCCTCCGGCCGGTCGCCGTCGCCGGGCACGGGGTCGGGGAGTACGCGGCGCTGGTCGCCGCCGGCGCCCTGGACCTGGAGCAGGTCGTGGAGCTGGTCCGCTGGCGCGCCGACCTCATGGCGCTGGCCCCCCGGCCCTCCCGCGCCGGCATGGCCGCCGTCGTCGGCGACGGCGCCGCCGAGGTCGCCCGCGCCGTCGTCGCCCGTTCCGGGGGCGGGACGCTGGCCGTCGCCTGCTACGACGGCCCCGCCCAGGCCGTGCTCTGCGGCGAGCGCGAGGAGCTGGCCCGGGCGCGCTGGGGCGTGCTGGCCGCCGGGCTGGACCTGGTGCGGCTGCCCGGCCGCCCCGCGTGCCACGGGCCGCTGGCCCGGCCGGTGGCCGAGCACCTGGCGGCCGCCCTCGCCGAGCTGACCTGGAGCGTGCCCGCCGTCCCCGTCGTGCCCAACGCCGACCCGGTGCCCAGCCAGGACCCGGAACGGCTGGCCCAGAGCCTGGCCGACCACCTGACCGCGCCGGTCCGCTGGGAGGAGACGTCCCGCGCCCTCGTGTCCGCGGGAGCCGTCGAGGTCCTCGAGGTGGGGGGCGCCCCCGTGCTCGGCCCGCTCGTCCGCCAGGTCCACCCCCGGCTCCCGGTCCGCCTGGTCACCGGCCCGGCGTCGCCCCTCACCGCTCCCGCTCCGCCCGCTGCCGCCCCCGCGCCGGCGCTCGCCGGCACGGCTCCCGTCCGAGGAGGGACATGACCACCATCCAGCACGCCCCGAGCGCGGTACGGGTCGGCCCGACGGTCTCCCGCGCCGCCACCCCGCCCAACCGCCGCCGCGGCGGCGACATCCGCGTCCTGCTGTCCCCGGCGAACGTGGGGACCACCGCCGCCTTCATGGGCACGCTGACCCTCGAGCCCGGCGAGGTCGTGCGGGAGCACTGGCACCCGTACTCCGAGGAGTTCCTCTACTGCCAGCGCGGGGACGTGCTGGTCACCCTGGACGGCGAGCCGCGCCGGCTCGGGGCGGAGTCCGCCGTGCACATCCCGATCGGCGTCCGCCACCGGATCGTCAACGACGGCGACACCGCGGCGTTCTTCGTGTTCTGCAACGGGCCGCTGGCCCCGCGACCGGAGCTCGGCCACGTCGACACCGAGCCCGCCCCGGATCTCCGGTGAGCGACCGCCGCCGGGTCGTCGTCACCGGCATCGGCGTGGTCGCCCCCGGCTCGATGGGCCGGGAGGGCTTCTGGGACATGCTCACCGCCGGCCGGACGGCGACCCGGCGGATCACGTTCTTCGATCCCGCCCTGTTCCGCTCCCAGGTGGCCGCGGAGGTGGACTTCGACGGCCGGCTGCTCGGGCTGACCGCCCACGAGGTGCACCGCAACGACCGGTTCGTGCAGATGGCCATGGTGGCCGCGGACGAGGCCGTCGCCGACAGCGGGCTCCCCCTCGGCTCCGGCGCCGCCGGCGCCCCCGACCCCGACCGGGTGGGGGTGGCCCTCGGCAGCGCGGTCGGGGCGACCATGCGGCTGGAACAGGAGTACGTGGCGGTGAGCGACGCCGGCACCCACTGGCTGGTCGACCCGCGCTACGCCTCCTCCTTCCTGCACCACGCGCTGGTGCCCAGCTGCGGCGCCACCGAGCTCGCGGTCCGCTTCGGCGCGCACGGGCCGGCCGTCGTCGTCTCCACCGGGTGCACGTCCGGCATCGACGCGGTCGGCTACGCCAGCCAGCTCATCGAGGACGGCGACGCCGACGTCGTCGTCTCCGGCGCGAGCGACGCACCGATCTCGCCGATCTCCATGGCCTGCTTCGACACCATCCGGGCGACCACCGGCAACAACGACGACCCCGAGCACGCGGCCCGGCCCTTCGACGCCCGGCGGGACGGCTTCGTCATGGGCGAGGGCGCGGCGGTGCTGGTGCTGGAGGAGCTGGAGAGCGCCCGGCGACGGGACGCCGAGGTCTACTGCGAGATCACCGGCTACGCCAACCGCTGCAACGCCTTCCACATGACCGGGCTCAAGCCCGACGGCGTCGAGATGGCCGAGGCGATCCGGCAGGCGCTGGCCCAGGGCCGCACCGCCCCCGACGAGGTCGGGTACGTGAACGCGCACGGCTCGGGGACCAAGCAGAACGACCGGCACGAGACCGCCGCGGTCAAGCGCAGCCTCGGGCCGGCCGCGCAGCGGGTGGCGATGAGCTCGATCAAGTCGATGGTCGGCCACTCCCTCGGCGCCATCGGGTCGATCGAGGTCGCGGCGACCGCGCTGGCCCTGCAGCGCGGGGTGCTGCCGCCGACCGCCAACTACGAGGTGCCCGACCCCGAGTGCGACCTCGACTACATCCCCAACACCGCGCGCGAGCAGAAGGTCGACGTCGCGGTGTCGGTGGGCAGCGGCTTCGGCGGCTTCCAGTCGGCCATCGTGCTGTCCCGGCCGTCCCGGAGGACCCCGTGACCGGCCTGCTCGTCACCGGGCTGGGGGTCGTGGCGCCGACCGGCGTCGGCGCCGAGGCCCACTGGTCGTCCGTGCTCCGCGAGGAGGCGGCGATCGGGCCGATCGAGGGGTTCGACCCGACCGCGTACGGGATCTCGCTGGCCGGTCAGGTCCGCGACTTCCGCCCCGCCGACCACGTGGACTCCCGGCTCATGGTGCAGACCGACCGGTGGACCTGGATGTCGCTGGCCGCGGCCACGCTGGCCGCCGAGGACGCCGGGTACTCCGCCCCCGAGGACGCCTATGCCACTTCCGTCTTCCTGGCGGCCGGCTCCGGCGGCAACGAGTTCAGCCAGCACGAGATCCAGGGACTGTGGGCCAAGGGGCCCCGGTCGGTGGGCGCCTACCAGTCGATCGCCTGGTTCTACGCCGCGAGCACCGGTCAGATCTCCATCCGCGACGGGTACAAGGGGCCCTCCGGTGTCGTGGTCAGCGAGGCCGCCGGCGGGCTGGACAGCATCGGCTGGGCCCGGCGCGTGGCGAGGCGGGGGACGCCGGCGATCCTGGTCGGCGGCACCGAGGCCGGCATGTGCCCGTACGCGCTGCTGTGCCAGGCCACCAGCGGCCGGCTGTCGACCGCGACCCGGCCGGAGGCCGCGTACCTGCCGTTCGACCGGCGGGCGAACGGGCACGTCGTCGGCGAGGGCGGCGCCATCCTGCTGCTCGAGGAACCGGGCGCGGCCCGGGCCCGCGGCGTCGGGCGGGTGTGGGGCGAGGTCTGCGGCTACGGCGCGACCCACGACGCCCACCACCACGAGGACCCGGCCCCGGACGCCGGCCAGTACGCGCGCGCGATCCGGCTGTCCCTCGCCGACGCCGGCGTGACCCCGGAGGAGGTGGACCTGGTCCTCGCCGACGGCGCGGGGACCCCGGAGCTCGACGCGCTGGAGCTCGCGGCGATCGGCGAGGCCTTCGCGTCGCGCTCGACGCCCGTGCCGGTCAGCGCGCCGTCGTCCTGGACCGGGCGGCTGATGGCCGGGGGCTCCGCGCTGGCCGTGGCCACCGCCGTGCTGGCGATGCGCGACGGCATCGCGCCGGGGACCGCCCACCTCGACGACCCCGTCGACGCGCCGGGCGTCGAGCTGCTGCGCCGGCCGCGGGTGCAGCCCGTCTCGACCGTCGTCGTGCTCGCCCGCGGCTTCGGCGGCTTCAACAGCAGCCTGGTGCTGCGCCGGTACGAGGGAGGCGCGACGGCATGAGCGCGGGCAGCGGTGACCGGGCGGGCGTGCGGACGCTGCTGCGGATGCGCACGCGGGAGGGCTGCGAGGAGCGGTTCGAGGAGGCGTGGCGGGCGGCCGCCGCGGAGATCAGCCGGGTGCCCGGGAACCTGCGGCAGGAGCTGGTGCGCGACGCCGACGATCCCCGCACCTTCCTCATCACCAGCGACTGGGTGGACCGGGCCGCGGTCGACGCCTTCGGCCGCAGCAGCGCGCGGGAGTTCCTCACCGCGGCGTTGCGCGACCTGCGCGAGGACGCCTCCCGCAGCACCTACGAGGTGCTGTACGAGGTGCCCGGCGACCGGGGACCCCACGTGCGGGTCGACATCCGCACGGTGGTCGGGCCCGGCGAGGAGGAGCTGTTCGAGCGCGCGTACCGGACCACGGTGGAGCGGCTGCGCGGCACCCCCGGGCTGATCCGGGAGGAGCTGCTCAAGGAGCCGGCCGAGCCGATCTACCACATCTTCGCCGAGTGGGAGACCGAGCAGGACTTCACCAACTGGGTGGACGACCCCTCGCACGCCGACCAGACCGCCACGCTCGTCCGGTGGCTGTCGGTCGACTTCGACCGTCGGCTGTACGAGATCCGCTACCGGCCGCCGGAGCACGGAAGCGGGGACGGCGGCTACGCCCCGCCCCCACCCCGTACCGAGCCTCCGCGGGCGATGCCGGCACCGACACCGGTGCCGGTGCCCAGCGCACCGGTCCAGGAGTTCGTGGAACCGCCCCGCACCGCGCCGGCGCCCGCTCCGGCCCCGGCCTCGCCGGCACCGTCCCCCGCGCCCCCGCGCACCGGCCGCGCGGACGCCGAGGTGCTCGTCGTCGGCGCCGGACCGGCCGGGCTGACCCACGCGATCGAGCTGGCCCGCCGCGGCATCGCCGTCCGGGTCGTCGACAAGCGGTCGGAGGCGTCGACGCAGGCGGACAAGGCCATCGGCATCCACTGCCGGACCATGGAGATCTGGGAGGACCAGGGCATCGCCGCCGAGGCGATGGACACCGGCATCTGGCTGCACGGGCAGACGGTGTTCGTCAACGGCGTGCAGACCCACCAGGTCGACTGGTCCGGCCTGGAGGAGCTCCCCTACGCCCACCTCGGGCTGCCCCAGTACGAGACCGAGCGGTTGCTGACCGCGCGGCTGCTCACCGCCGGTGTCGCCGTCGAGCGCGGCGTGGAACTGGTCGGGTTCGACCAGGACGACGACGGCGTCACCGCGCGGCTGCAGCACGCCTCGGGGGAGGTCGAGGACGCCCGCGCCCGGTACCTCGTCGGCTGCGACGGGGCGCACAGCGCGGTGCGCACGGGCCTGGGGCTCGGCTTCGTCGGCGGGCTGTCGATGTTCCCGCAGCTGTTCATGCTCGGCGACGTCGACGTCGACTGGGGTGCGGCACCCGAGGACGTGCCTCCCGGCCACCTGCTGCGCTGGGTGCGCATCGAGGACGACGGCGCGTTCACCGGGATGCTCGTGTGCGTCCCGCTCAAGGGCCGGCGGCGGTACCGGATCGCCACGCTGGCCCCCCAGCGGCTGCAGGAGACCATCGGCTCCGGGATCGTGCCGGCCGGCTTCTGGCAGGAGTACGAGCCGCCGACGCTGGCCGACCTGCAGGCCGCCGTCGACGACCTCGGCCCGCCCGGCACGACGGCGAGCAACCTGCGCTGGTCGTCGATCTTCCGCATCAAGCACGGCATCGTCGACCGGTACCGGTCCGGCCGGGTGTTCGTCGCCGGCGACGCGGCGCACCTGCACCCACCCGCCGGCGGCCAGGGCATGAACACCGGCATCCAGGACGCCTGGAACCTGGGCTGGAAGCTGGCCCTGGCCGTGCGCGGGCTCGCCGCGCCCGGCCTGCTCGACAGCTACGACGCCGAGCGCCGTCCCGCCGGCAAGGCGATCGTCGACCGCGCCGTGGCCATCGCGTTCACCGACGAGATGGACATGGACGACGAGAAGGCCCAGTTCCTGCTCGAGATGCAGATGACGATGAACTACGCCGGCAGCCCCCTGGTCGGTCAGGCGGCCGACGACGCGGGGTTCACCGGCGGTCCCGAGCCGGGGCACCGGGCGCCGGACGTGCACGGGCTGCGCCGCTTCGGCGTGGCGCACGACCTGCGGCTGTTCGACCTGACCCGGGGCACGCACACGACGCTGCTGCTCGCCGTCGACGCGGACGTTCCCCGGGAGCAGGTGCTCGAGCTGGAGAAGCTGACCGCCGCCGTCCGGCAGGCGTCCCGGGGGCAGGTGCGGCCGTACCTGCTCGCCGACGCCGCCGCCCGGCTGCCCGCGCTGGTCGACCTGCCGGTGCTCCGCGCCCCCGCCGCGTTCCGGGCCGCCTACGGGCTGGCCGGCGGCGACCCCGCGGGCCCTGCCGGCTACGTGGTGCGCCCCGACGGCCACGTCGGCTTCCGGGCCCGGCCGGTGACCGACGACGCGCTGCTGGCCCACCTCGGGCGGGTGTTCGCGCCGTGACCCCGACCCCACGACCGACCAGGGAGACCCCATGTCCGTGACGACCGACCGGCCACCATGCTCCGCCGGGAGCGACGCCGACCCCGTTCCCGGCGCGGAGATCTACACGCCCGCCTTCCGGGCCGACCCGTTCCCGACCTACGCCCGGCTCCGCGCCGAGCGGCCGGTGGTGAAGGTGCGGACGCCGCGCTTCGACTCCTACCTGGTCACCCGGTACCACGACGCCCGCGCCGCGCTGTCGGACCCGCGGCTGTCCAAGGACCTGTACCGGGCGGGCGACACCTACCTGGAGGTCTTCGGCATGAAGGCCCGGCAGATCAACACGAACATGCTCAACTCCGACCCGCCCGAGCACACCCGGCTGCGCCGGCTGGTGAGCCAGGCGTTCACGCCGCGGCGGATCGAGGCGATGCGCCCGCGCGTCGAGCAGGTGGTCGAGACGCTGCTCGACCGGATCGCCCCGACGGGCCGCACCGACTTCGTCGACGACGTCGCGCTGCGGCTGCCGCTGGCCGTCATCGGGGACCTGCTGGGGATCCCCCCGGCCGACCACGAGGAGATCCTGCGCGGCACCCAGGTGATCCGCACCGTCGGCACCGGCGGCCGCAGCCCGCAGGAGGACCGCGCGGCCATCGCGGCGGCCCAGGAGGGGCTGCACGCCTACTTCGCCGGCCTCGTCGCCGCCAAGCGGCGGGCACCGGCCGACGACCTCGTCAGCTCGCTGATCGCCGCGCGCGACGAGCAGGGGCGCCTGTCGGAGGCCGAGCTGGTGTCGACGTCGTTCCTGCTGCTGTTCGCCGGCTACCAGACCACCTCGGACTTCCTCGGCAACGCCGTCGTGGCGCTGCTGACCCATCCGGAGCAGCTGGAGCTGCTGCGCCGGGAGCCCGAGCGCCTGCCCGACGCGGTCGAGGAGCTGCTCCGCTTCGACTGCTCGGTCCCGGTGTCGAGCTTCCGGTTCGCCACCGAGGACATGGAGATCGGCGGGGTGCCGATCCCGGCCGGTTCGATCGTCACGGTCGTGCTGAGCTCGGCCAACCACGACCCGGCGGTCACCCCCGACCCGGAGCGGCTCGACCTCACCCGGGTCGACGTCCCCCACCTGGCCTTCGGCCACGGCCTGCACTACTGCCTGGGGACCGCCCTGGCGCGGATGGAGGCCACGACGGCGCTGCGCCGGATCCTCGTCCGCCTGCCCGACCTGCGGCTCGACGTCGGAGTGGAGGAGCTGCTGTGGCTGCCCGCCGCATCGGCCTTCCGCGGGCTGCTCGAGCTCCCGCTGCGATTCACGCCCGTTCCCCGCACCTGACCGAAGTTCCGTCCCCCGAGCGCACAGGAGAGCGCCATGGCCTTCCGACCGTTCCGCAACGTGATCGTCTGCCACATGGTCCCCGGGAGCGAGGACCGGGTGGGGCCGGTCTTCGCCCACTTCGACCACGTCACCCGGCCGCAGGACCTCGGCGTCATCGGCCGGATCCTGCTCTCGCACGACGACCTCTACATCCACGTCATCGAGCGCAAGGAGGACCCGGCGGTCTCCGGTCAGCGCCGGGGGCTGCCCGCCTTCGAGAAGATCGCCGAGCTGATCGCGCCCTACGTGACGCCGTACCCGAGCTACTGGGAGAACCCCTCCCACTCGGTCGCCAAGGAGTTCTACAGCTGGCTGCCCGAGGGCGACGTGCCCCCGGACCGCGAGCTCACGGTGATCGTGCAGCGGATGAAGCCCGGCAGCGAGGAGGACATCGCACGGGTGTTCGCCGACTCCGACGCCGGGCCGCTGCCGATCAGCACCGGGGTGACCGGCCGCTGGCTGTACGCCATCGACGACGTGATGGTGCACCTGCTCGAGCAGGACCCCGAGACGGCGGCGGCCGTGCGGGCCGACCACGAGTCCCACCGGCCGGCCTTCGCCAGGATCATGGACGAGCTCAGCCCGTACCTGAGCCCGTACCGCCCCGACACGTGGCAGACGCCGGCGGACTCGGTCGCCCACCCGTTCTACCGGTGGGTCGTCCCCGACTGGCAGCCGGTCGACTGAGGGCCCCGCCGTGACCACCCTGCGCGGGATGTCCACGCTGACCCTGTGGGCCGACGACGTGACCGCGGCCGCGGACTGGTACGCCGACCTGCTGGGCGCAGCGCCCTACTTCACCCGGCCCGGCCCGGGCGGGGGGCTGCAGTACGCCAAGTTCCGCACCGGCGACCTCGACGCCGAGGTGGCCATCGCCCACCGGTCGTTCGACCCGGCGGCGGCCGCCGGGCCGGGCGGCGCGATCGTGCACTGGCACGTCGACGACTTCGACGGCACCCTGGCCCGGCTGCTCGCCGCGGGGGCCACGGAGTACCAGCCGGTCACCCCGCACGGGCCGGTGGTCACCGCGGCGGTGACGGACCCGTTCGGCAACGTCATCGGGATCATGCACAACCCGCACTACCTCGAGGTCCTCGACCGGACTGACGCCGCCCCGGCCGCCGCCGGGTGAGAACGGTCCACCGACGGCCGCCCGGCTCAGGCCGCGGCGGCCGTCAGGTGCGGCTCGAGCGCCTGCATGATCATCGCCTGCGGGCGGGCGCCGACGACGGTCGCCACCACCTCGCCGCGGACGAACAGCGCCAGCGTCGGCATGCCCAGGACGCCGTATCGGCGGGTCGCCTGCGGGTTCTCGTCCACGTCGAGGGCCAGCACCCGCAGCCGGCCGGCCTCCTCCTCGGCGATCCGCGCGAGGACGGGCGCGATCATCCGGCACGGCGGGCACCAGGAGGCGGTGAACTCGACGAGGACCGGGAGCTCGCTCGCGAGGACGTCCGCGGCGAAGCCGGCATCGGTGGTGGTGGGCAGGGCGGCAGCCATGGAGCTCTCCTCTTCGACGGGCCCGGTCAGCGGTTGACCTGGGCGACGAGCCGTTCCCGCGGGGCGAGCTGCGCCCCGCACTCGCAGGTCAGCCGGGCGGTCACCCGACCGCCGCAGCCGCCGTGCCGGTAGACGACGTCGGCCTGCGTGGTCGCGCCCAGGTGCCGCTCGCCCCAGTCCGACAGGGCCGCCAGCAGCGGCAGCAGGTCGTAGCCGGCCTCGGTCAGCACGTACTCCGAGCGGGCCCGGCTGCCCGGCAGCCGGTAGGGCCGGGTGCCGAGGACGCCGGCCTCGGTGAGCCGGCGCAGGCGGTCGGAGAGCACGGTCCGGGAGGCCCCGGTCGCCGCCTCGAGCTCGTCGAACCGCCGCAGGCCCAGCGACACCTCGCGGACGACGAGCAGGGCCCAGCGCTCTCCCACCAGCGTCAGCACCTCGGCCACCCTCTCTCGCACAGTCCTGAGTCTAGATCCAGGATCCAGCCGTTGTCGACGGGATTCACGCCACGGCGCGGCGGGAGGTGACGACGGCGCCGGCGGTCAGCGCGAGGACCGTCCAGGTGGCGAGGACGGCGACCGACGAGGCGACCGCGTTCCCCTGGGCCAGCGCGAGCACCGCCTCCGCGGGGTCCAGCCGGGCACCGACCTCGGGCGCGAAGGTCCGCGCGACCGGAAGGGCGCCGAGGATCACCAGGTAGAGGCCGGTCAGCGCGGCCGGGGTGTTGGTCAGCGCGGCGCCCACGCCGGCGCCGATCACCGCGAAGGCCGCGCCCGAGGCGACGACCGCGACGAGCGCCCCGCCGACGCCCGACCACGAGACGCCCTCCTCCATCGTGGCGAGAACGCCCGCGGTCAGGCCCGCCGAGACGGCGGCGAACGCGCCGCCCAGCAGCGCCACCGCGGTGGCCTTGGCGGCGAGCACCCGGCCGCGGCGCGGGGTGAGCAGGAAGGTGGTCTGCACCGTGCGGTGGGTCCACTCGCCGGCGGTCGACAGCACCCCGAGCGACAGCAGGATCAGCGCCGTCAGCATTCCCATGGCGCCGATCGGCCCGGTCACCGACCCGAGCGACTCCTCGCTCGCGGCCGAGGCCAGTACGCCCGCGACCGGCGCCAGCAGCACCGAGACGACCGCGAGCGCCTTGCCCGAGCGCGTGGACAGGGACTTGCGCACCTCGAGGGCGACGAGGGTGGCGGGCGCGGCGGCCCCGGCGCGGACGGCGGGGCGGGTCGGGATCGCGCCGGTCTGCGGGGAGTGGGTGGTGGTCATGGCGGGCTCCAAGGGGTGTCGGGATTCAGGCGGTGAGGGAGAAGAAGAGGTCCTCGAGGTGGCGGGAGACCGGGCGCAGGTCGACCAGCGCGTGCCCGCCCGCGGCGGCGACTGCGCCCACCGCGGCCGGATCGGCGCCCGGGACGACGAGCGCCCCGTCGTCGCCGTGCCGGACGGGGAGCCCGGCGGCCTCCAGTGCGGCGGCGAGCCGGGCCGGGTCCGCGGCGCGGACGACGGCACCCTCGGCGCCGAGCAGCGTGGCGACCGAGCCGTCGGCCACCATCCGGCCCTGCCCGATGACGAGCAGCCGGTCGACCGTGTGCTCGACCTCGCCCAGCAGGTGGCTGGACAGCAGCACGGTGCCGCCGCGGGCGGCGTGCCCGCGCAGCAGGTCCCGCAGCCAGCGGATGCCCTCCGGGTCCAGCCCGTTGGCCGGCTCGTCGAACACCAGCACCGGGGGGTCGGCCAGCAGCGCGCCGGCGATGCCCAGCCGCTGCCGCATGCCGAGGGAGTAGCCGCCGATCCGGCGCCCTCCGGCGTCGGCCAGCCCGACGAGCGCGAGCACCTCCTCCACCCGCGGCCGCGCGACGCCGACCGCGTCGGCCAGCAGCCGCAGGTGCGCGCGGCCGGTGCGGCCGGGGTGCACGGCCGAGGCGTCGAGCAGGGTCCCGACGACCGCGCCGGGGTTCGGCAGCCCGGCGTAGGGCCGGCCGTCCACGAGCGCCGAGCCGGCCGACACCGGCACCAGGCCGGTCAGCATCCGCAGCGTGGTGCTCTTGCCGGCGCCGTTCGGGCCCAGGAAGCCGGTCACCGTGCCGGGCTCGAGGGTGAAGGACACGTCGTCGACGACGGTCCGGGGGCCGTAGCGCTTGGTGAGTCCGTGGGCCGTGATCACGTCTGCCTCCTGGGGTCGGGCTGTCGGCGTCCAACCTGCTCGCCCGGCCGCGCTCCCCGCGTCGGCCGGAGGCAGCGATCCCGCGCCTCCGGAGGGGGACCGGCCGTCATCCGAAAGAGGACACCGGGCCCTACCGACGGCCGACCCGGACTCCCCCGCCGCGGTCCTACGCTCCCCGGCATGGGGATCCGCGCACGCCTGTGGCCGGGCCTCTCCGCGCGGTCCGTCGCGCTGGAGGTCCTCCTGGCGCTGGGCTCCCTCGGCTTCGTCGCGATCGGCGCCGCCACCCCGGAGGCCGGGCTGGTCCCCGATCCGGCGCTGGTCGCCGGGAGCCTGGTCCTCGCGGGCGTGCTGGTCGTCCTGCGCCGCCGCGCTCCGCTGGTCCCCTACGCCGCGAGCGTCGTCCTGGCCGTCCTGTCGACCGCGGTCACCGGCGCGCTGCTGATCACCGCCTACGCGGTGGGCCGCTACGTCGGGCGCTGGCCGGCGCGGGCGGTCGCCGCCGTCGCCGGCCTCGTCGCGGTCAGCCGACCGTGGGCGGTGGACGGCGGCGACGAGGCGATCACCTCGACCGCGGGCGCCGCCCTCGTCGTCCTGCTCCCCGGGGCGCTGGGCGCGTGGGCGCGCACGCGGGCGCAGCTGCTCGAGGCGCTGCGCGAGCGCGCCGAGCGGGCCGAGACCGAGCGCGAGCTGCTGGCCCGGGAGGCGGTGATCGGCGAGCGCACCCGCATCGCGCGCGAGATGCACGACGTCGTCGGGCACCGGGTGAGCCTCATGGTGCTGCAGGCCGGCGCGATCGAGGTCGCCGCCGCGGACCGGGAGCGGGTGGAGCAGCTGGCGGCGCACGTGCAGGAGGCCGGCCGCCGGGCGCTGGAGGAGCTGCGCTCGATGGTGGGCGTCCTGCGCGCCGACGACGGCGTGCCCCTGGCCCCGCAGCCGGGGCTGGAGAGCGTGCCCGCGCTGGTCGAGCAGGGCCGGGCGGCCGGGATGGACGTCGAGCTGCGGTCGCCCCCGGACGGTGACGTGGACCCCGCCGTCGGCCGGGCCGCCTACCGGATCGTGCAGGAGGCGCTGACCAACGCGGCCAAGCACGCGCCCGGTGCGGCGGTCTGCGTCGAGCTGGCCCGGCAGCAGGAGGAGCTGGTGGTCCGGATCGTGAACGGCCCGGGGCGGGAACCGGCCGCCGGGGCGCCGTCGGGCGGCTACGGCCTGGTCGGGCTGGCCGAGCGCGTGCGCACCCTGGACGGGCGGCTGGCCGCCGGCCCGCGGCTGGACGGCGGGTTCGCGGTCGAGGCGGTGCTGCCCTCGTGACGGCGATCGACGGCACGGGCAGGCCCATCCGGGTGCTGCTGGTCGACGACGAGGAGCTCGTCCGGTTCGGCCTGCGGACCGTGCTGGAGGCCAGCGGCGGGTTCGAGGTCGTGGGGGAGGCGGCCGACGGCGCGGCGGGCGTGCGCGGAGCGCGGGAGCTGCGGCCCGACGTCGTCCTCACCGACATCCGGATGCCCGTGCTCGACGGGCTGGAGGCGACCCGGCAGATCCTGGCGCTGCCGGATCCGCCGCAGGTCGCCGTCCTGACGACCTTCCACCTCGACGAGTACGTCTTCGCGGCGCTGGCCGCCGGCGCCGCCGGATTCCTGCTCAAGGACACCCCGCCGCGGGAGATCGCCGCGGCGGTGCGGGCCGTCGCCGACGGGACGGCGTCGCTGTCCCCCGCGGTGACCGCGACCCTCATCGACTCCTACGTCGAGCGCCGCGCCGCCCCCCGGCGGATGGCCGCCCTCGCGCGGGTGGGCGCGCTGTCGGACCGGGAGCGCGAGGTGCTCGTGCTGCTCGGCGGCGGCGGGTCCAACGCCGACCTGGCCCGCGCGCTGTTCGTCAGCGAGGCGACGGTGAAGACCTACGTCAGCCGGCTGCTCACCAAGCTGGACCTGGCCAACCGCACGCAGGCGGCGATCCTCGCCCACGAGGCGGGGCTGCTCGAGGGCTGAGGGCCGGGCGCGCTACTCCCGGCCGTCGCCCACCAGCGTGGCCCCGGGGATGGTGCCGGCCTGGGGGTGGCGCAGCGGCGCCGCCGGCTCCTCGTGCGTGATCGGGTCGCGCCGCACGGCCGGGACCAGCAGCGCCGCCAGCGCGGCGAGCAGCAGCCCGGCGGCGGCCAGCACGAATGCGCTGGTGTAGCCGGACTCGGCCGGGTAGCCCGACGGCTGCAGGTCCGCCGTCACGACACCGGCCAGCAGGGCGGTGCCGACCGCTCCACCGATCGTGCGGATGTTGGTGTTCATGCCGCTGGCCACGCCGGTCTGCGACGACGGCACGGCGGCCACCACCAGGTTCGCCATCGCCGAGAACGCGAGCCCGAAGCCCACGCCCATGAGGATCCCGATGATCGAGACCTCCCACAGCGAGTCGTTGAAGCGGGCGAAGAGGGCGAAGCCGATGCTGCAGCTGAGCGCGCCGACGATGAGGACGAGCTTCGACCCGAACCGCGCGACCAGCCGTCCCGACGCCAGCCCGGTCAGGAACGACACCACCGACTGCGGCAGCAGCACCAGCCCGGACAGGGTGATGGACGCCTGGAGCCCGTAGCCCGTGGACTCCGGCGTCTGCAGGAACTGCGGGATGAAGGCGAAGCCGGCGTACATGGCCGCGCCGAACAGCAGGCCGACCACGTTCGCCGTCCAGACACCGCGCAGCCGCATCATCCGCATGTCGATCAGCGGCTGCCGGGCCCGGGTCTCCACGGTGATCCACACGACGAGCAGGACGACGCCGCCGATCAGCATCGCGACGACGGTGGGCGACCCCCAGCCCCACTTCGGCGCCTGGGTCAGCGCCAGCAGCAGGCAGACCAGCCAGCTCGACAGCAGCAGGGCGGCGACCAGGTTGATCGACCCGCCGGTGCGCGTGCGCGACTCGGGGATGACCAGGTGGGCGCCGACCGCGGCCGCGGCCACGGCGAGGCACGGCAGCCAGAACAGCCACTCGTAGCCCAGCCCGTCGACGATCGGGCCGGCGACGATCGTGCCGATGCCGCCGCCGACGGCCATGAGCGAGGAGATCGTGCCGATCGCGCCGGGCACCCGGCTGGGCGGGAACTCGTCGCGGATGACGCCGAAGGCCAGCGGGATCACCCCGCCCCCGACGCCCTGCACGACGCGGGCGAGCACCATCACCGGCAGCGTGGTGGCCAGCGCCGCGATCGCGCTGCCGACGGCGACGGCGACCAGCGCCCCGACGAGGACCCGCTTCTTGCCGACCATGTCGCCGAGCCGGCCCAGGATCGGGGTGAACACCGCGGTCGCCAGGAAGTTGGCCGTGAGCACCCACGCGATGTCGGCCTGGGTCGTGTCCAGCTCGCGCTGCAGGGTGGGCAGCACCGGGTTGAGCATCGTCTGCTGGAGCACGAACGAGATCACGGCCGCGGCCAGGACGGCGTAGGTCACCTGGTAGCGGACCCGCGGTGGGGCCTGGTCCGACGTCACGTGCTGCTGGTCCCCTGTTCGGTTGCTGAGCGCAACCGAAGATACGGGATGGCTGTCGATATGGGCCCGAACGTGAGGAGCGCTACTCCTCGCCCGAGCCCGCCAGGGTCCCCCCGGGCACGAGGGCGGCCTGCGGATGGGTCGGGACCTCGGGCCGGCGGGGGACGACCGGTTCGCGGCGCGCCCGCGGGACCAGCAGCGCGGCGGCGGCCGCGGCCAGCGTCGCCAGCGCCAGCAGCCCGAACCCGGTGGTGTAGCCGCCCTCCGCGGGCAGCCCCGTCGGGCCGTTCGAGGCCGTGACGACCGTGGACATCAGCGCCGAGCCGATCGCGCCGCCCACGGTGCGGATGTTGGCGTTCATCCCGCTGGCGACGCCGGTCTGCTCCGGCGGGACGGCGGCCACCACCAGGTTGGCCATCGCGGCGAAGGTGCCGCCGAAGCCGATGCCGATCAGCACCACCGCGAGGCAGGCCTGCCAGAAGTGCTCGTGCGCGAGGCTCATGACCGCGTAGCCGGCCGCCCCGGTCAGGACGCCGACCAGCAGGAGCGAGCGCGGGCTGATCCGATGCGCCAGGCGCCCTGCCACCAGCCCGGTGACGAACGACGAGCCGGTCTGGATGAGCATGACCAGACCCGACTCGCTCACCGTCGAGCCGAAGCCGTACCCCGCCGACGGCGGCGTCTGCAGGAACTGCGGCAGGAACGCGAACGAGGCGTACATCCCGACGCCGGCGAGGAAGCCGACCAGGTTCGCCGTCCACACGCCGCGCAGCCGCATCATCCGCAGGTCGACCAGGGGGTAGCGGGCGCGGGACTCCACGAGCAGCCACAGCGCGAGGAACAGCACCGCCCCCGCGAGCAGGCCCAGCACCCGACCCGAGCCCCAGCCCCACTCCGGCGCCCGGCTCAGGCCGAGCAGGAGGCAGACCAGCCAGGCCGACAGCAGCGCGGCGGCGGTCCAGCTCACCCCGCCGGGGGCGCGGGTGCCCCCCGACGGCAGGAACAGCACGGCGGCGGCGACCGCCAGCACGAGCAGCACCAGCGGCACCCAGAACAGGCCGGAGATCCCGAACGCGCCCTCGATCGGGCCGGCCAGGGCGACCCCCGCCCCCGACCCCACGGCGGCCAGCGTGGCGAGGGTGCTGATCGCGCCGGCGAGCCGCGCGGCGGGGAAGGAGTCGCGGACGATCCCGAAGGCCAGCGGCAGCACCCCGGCGCCGAGCCCCTGGACGACCCGGCCGGCCAGCATCAGCGGCAGGGAGGTGGCCACGGCCGACAGCAGGCACCCGACCGCGGTCACCGACAGGACGGCGACGAACACCTGCTTGCGGCCGAGCATGTCGCCGAGCCGGCCGGCGATGGGCGTGCCGATCGCCGCGGCCAGCAGGGTGGCGGTGAGGATCCAGGTCGCGTCGGCCTGGGTGGTGTCCAGCGCCTCCTGGAAGGTGGCGAGCGCGGGGATGACCAGCGACTGCAGCAGCGCCCCGGCGGTCATGCCGACGGCGAGGACGAGGAAGGTCACCCGGTGCGAGGCGCCGCCGGGGGAGCGGCTCACGGGTCGTTGGGCAGCGGGGCCAGCGGAGTGGCCGCCACCTCCCCGGAGCCGACGGGGGCCCGCCGTCGCCGGCCCGTGCCCGGGATGGCCCGCGTGGCCGCGGCGCAGGCGAGCATGCCGACGGTGAGCATGCCGAACCCGGTCACGTAGCCCGACTCGGTCGGCAGGCCGCCGGGAACCGGGGCGCTGGCGGTGACCACGGTGGCCATCACCGCGGACCCGATCGCGCCGCCGATGGTGCGGATGTTGGCGTTCATCCCGCTCATGGCGCCGGTCTGGGTGCGGGGGACCGCGGAGACGACGACGGTGGCCATGGACGCCTGCGTCGTCCCCATGCCGGCGCCCATGATCACGAACGCCACCTGCAGGTGCCAGTACTGGTCGTGGGCGACGGTGACCAGCCCGTAGGCGATCGCGGCGAGCAGCGTTCCCACGGTCACGACGTTGCGCGCCCCGAAGCGCCGGACCAGGCCGCCGGAGCACAGCCCGGCGGCGAATCCGGCCAGGGTCTGCGGCAGCATCGCGAGCCCGACCTCGCCGATGCTCGCGCCGAACCCGTAGCCGGCCTCCGGCGAGGTCTGCAGGAACTGCGGGATGAAGGCGAACGCGGCGAAGACGGTCAGCCCCACGAGGAAGGCGACCAGGTTCGCCGTCCACACCGCCCGCAGCCGCATCATCCGCATGTCGATCAGCGGCACGGCCGAGCGCGTCTCCACGGCGATCCAGGCCACGAGCAGCACGGCGGCGCCGGCCAGCAGCCCGAGCACCCGGGGCGAGCCCCAGCCCCAGACGGTGCCGCGGCTGACCGCGAGCAGCACGCACACCAGCCAGCCCGACAGCAGCAGGGCCGCGGGCAGGTTGACGCGGCCGGGGGTGCGGACCTGGGACTCCGGCACGACCAGGAAGGCGAACAGGGCGGCGACGGCGCCGACCACCATGGGCAGCCAGAACAGCCACGGCAGGCCCAGCGTCTCGTCGATCGGGCCGGCGATCACCAGGCCGGCACCGGAGCCGACGGCGATCAGCGAGGAGAGGGCGCCGATGGCGCTGGGCACCGACGCGTCGGGGAACTCGTCGCGCACGATGCTGTAGCCCAGCGGGATCACGCCGCCGCCGATGCCCTGCAGGACCCGCCCGACGATCATCAGCGGCAGGGCGCCGGCCAGCGCCGACAGCAGGCAGCCCAGGCTCAGCGCCGTGAGGACGGCGACGAACATCCGCCGCTTGCCGAACATGTCGCCCAGCCGGCCGGCGATCGGCGTCGCCACCGAGGCGGCCAGCAGGTTGGCGGTCAGGACCCACGTGATGTCGGCCTGCGTCGTGCCCAGCTCCTCCTGCAGCGCCGGGAGCACGGGGATGACCATCGACTGCAGCAGCGAGTAGGAGCACAGGCCGGCGACGAGCACGGCGAACGTCGCCCGCCGCGATCGCAGGCCCGCCTCTCGCGCCACGTCGTCCCTCCTCCGGCTCGTCGGGTGGTTGTCCCGGACAACTTCGACTGTGACAGGCGCCCGGCCGGCACGCGGCGCTGGGTCCCGGCGCGGCGCGGCCCGGCTCGCCCGATCGGGGTGGAGGGATCCAGTTGTGCGCCACTCATGCCGATGGAGGCTGCACATCTCTCGGAAAGGGGCTCTCCGTGCGCCGACAGCGGTCCGCCGCAGACCAGCAGATCGCCGATCTGCTGAGGACGGCCCGGCGGTCGCTGGGCATGAGCGTCGCCTTCCTCAGCCGGTTGGACGGGACCACGCAGCACCTCGAGGTCGTGGAGGCCTCGGCGCCGGCGTCGGTGCTCGTGCACGAGGGCGCCCGCGTCGTGCAGGAGACGTCGTTCTGCCAGGCCATCCTCGACGGCCGGCTGCCCGCGGTGATCCCCGACGTGCGGCGCGACGCCCTGGCCATGTCCCTGCCCTCGGCGCGCATCCCGCGCATCCGCAGCTACGTGTCGGCGCCCGTCCGGCTGGGCGACGGCCGCCTGTACGGCACCTTCTGCGCCTTCGGGTTCACCTCCGACGCCGAGCTCGGCGAGCGGGACCGGGCGCTCATGGAGGTCCTCGCCGGGGCGGCGGCCGTGATCGTCGAGCCCGGGGTGCGCGACCAGGAGCGGCGCGACGAGATCGACGGCCGCCTCGACCCGGTCGTCGCCGGTGGCGGGCCGACCGTCGTCCTGCAGCCGGTGGTCGACCTCGCCACCGGCGTCCGCGTCGGCGCCGAGGCGCTCAGCCGCTTCCCCGCCGACTGGGGCCGCGCCCCCGACGTCGTGTTCGCCGAGGCGCACAGCGTCGGGCGCGGGCACGAGCTGGAGCTGCTCGCGCTGGCCGGCGCCGCGGCCCACCTGGACTCCGTCGCCGGGTACGTCGCGATGAACGTCTCCCCCGCCACGCTGATGACCGCGCCCTTCGCGCGGCTGCTGACCACGCTGCCCCTGCACCGCGTCCTGCTCGAGCTCTCCGAGCACGACCCGGTCGAGGACTACGACGCGCTGACCGCCGCGCTGCTGCCGTTCCGCGCCGCCGGCCTGCGGCTGGCCGTGGACGACGTCGGCGCGGGCTTCTCCTCGCTGCGGCACATCGTGCTCACCGCGCCCGACGTGCTGAAGCTCGACCGCAGCATCGTCGCCGGGGTGGCCACCGATCCGGTGCTGCGGACGCTCGTGGGCTCGCTGGTCACCTTCGGGCACGGCTGCGGCGCCTCGCTCGTCGCCGAGGGCATCGAGACCGCCGAGGACGCCGCCGCCCTGCTCGCGCTGGGCGTCGACGCCGGCCAGGGCTGGCTCTTCGGCCGACCCGGGCCCGCCGCCGCCCTCGCGCCGGTGGATCAGTCGGTGTCCGGGCCCATCGCGGTCACAGCCTGACACCGATCGGTCCTACGGTCGGCGCCATGACGCTCTCCGCGACCGCCGGCCAGGTCCTGGGCGCCCGGGCGCGGGCGCAGCAACTGGACCGCGACGCCGGCACGATCGCCGACACCGCCGTCCTGGACATCGGGGTCCAGGACACCGGGCCCGACGGCGGCCGGTGGGCCCTCGCCCTGCGCGGCCTGACCCCGGCGCCGGAGGACCTGGCCACCGTCTGGACGATCCGCGGCGCCCCGCACCTCTACCGCCGGGGCGACCTGCCCGCGGTGGCGGCGGCGACCGCGCCGTTCTCCGAGGCCGACGCGGCCAAGCGGATCTACGACGCCGCGAAGCCGCTGAAGGCCGCGGGCATCCCGGTGCTGACGGCGCTGGACACCGTCGCCGCCGCCATGCGCTCCATCGCGACCGGGCCGGTGGTCAAGGGCGAGATGTCCGGCCGGCTGAGCGAGACGCTGGCGGAGCCGTACCTGCGCTACTGCCGCCCCTGCGACGCGATCCACGCCTACGAGCAGCCGTTCCGGCTCGCCGCCCTGCGGGCCGGCCTGGAGCTGGAGCCGGGGACCTCGCCGCCGGTGCTCCGGCCCGTGCCCGGCCTCGTCCCGGCCGACAGCGTTCCCGAGCGGTTCGACGTCGTCCGGGCCTACCTGCGGCTGCTCGGCCCGGCGACGCCGCAGCACGTCGCCGGCTACCTCGACGCGCCGGTGAAGGAGGTCCGGGCCCACTGGCCGGGCGACGCCGTCGAGGTCGACGTGGACGGCGAGCGGCGGTGGACCCTGGACGCCGACGGCCTGCCCGCCGGCCCACCCGGGGCCACCCGCCTGCTCGGACCCTTCGACCTGTTCCTGCAGGCCCGCGACCGCGAGCTGCTGGCGCCCGATCCGGCGCACCGGAAGGCGCTCTGGCCGGTGCTGGGGCGCCCCGGCGCGGTCCTGTCGGGCGGCGCGCTCGCGGGCACGTGGCGGCCGCGCAAGGCCGGGAACTCGCTGACCGTCGGCGTCGAGGCGTGGGCGCGGTGGACCGCGGCGCAGCGCGCGGCGGTCGAGGAGCAGGCCGAGCGGCTGGCGGCCTTGCGCGGTGTCCGGCTCAAGGCCGTCGAGCACGCCTGAGTCGGGTGGCGGGCCTCAGGCCGAGACGGGCAGGTGCGGGGCCAACGCCTCCATGATCGCCCAGCCCGGGCGGCCGCCGACCAGGGTCTCGACCAGCTCACCGCCGACGAACAGGCCCATCGTGGGCATCCCCATGACCCCGTAGCGCCGGGGGGTCTCGGGGTTGGCGTCGACGTCGAGGACCACCACCCGCAGCCGGCCGGCCTGGTCGTCGGCGAGCCGGTCGATCGTCGGCGCGAGCATCCGGCAGGGCGCGCACCAGTCCGCGCTGAAGTCGACCAGCACGGGCAGCGGGCTCTGCAGGACGTCGGCGGCGAACGTCGCGTCGGTGGTGACGGAGGCGGGCATCGGGGCTCCTCGGCCGTGAGGGGGTCTGTCGGAGAACGAGGGTCCGCGCGCCGCTTGCGCCGCGCTAGTACCGCGCTCGCGGGACCTGCGCTCCGCCGCTGCGGCTCCCCGGCCCGAGTGGCTAGGGTCCCGCCATGAGCGCCCCGCCCGTCGCGCGCCGGATCCGGATCGGCATCGACACGGGCGGCACCTTCACCGACGTCGTCGCCGTGGACGAGGAGACCGGGCGGACGGCGACCACCAAGACGCCGTCCACCCCCGCCGACCCGGCCGAGGGGTTCCTCGCCGGGGTCTCCAAGGTGCTCGGCCTGCTGGGGCTGACCGGGGAGTCGGTCACCGCGGTCAGCCACGGGACGACGGTCGCGACCAACCAGCTGCTGGAGGGGCGGCTGGACCGGATCGGGTTCGTCACCACCGAGGGCTACGAGTCGGTGCTGGAGATCGCCCGCCAGTCGGTCCCCGACGGCTACGGCAACAGCTACTTCTGGGTCAAGCCGCCGCGGATCGTGCCGGCCGACCTGGTGCGCACGGTGCGCGGCCGCCTGGACGTCGGCGGCGCCGAGGTCCGGCCCTTCGACCGGGACGACGCGGTCGCCGCGGCGCGCTTCTTCCGCGACGCCGGCATCACCACCGTGGGCGTCTGCTTCCTGCACTCCTACGCCGACGACGCCCACGAGCGCGCGATGCTGGAGGTGCTGCGCGAGGAGCTCCCCGGCGCCGTCGTGTCGATCAGCTCGCAGGTGCTGCGCGAGTACCGGGAGTACGAGCGGTCGGTGACGACGCTGGTGGACGCCGCGGTGAAGCCCCGGGTCGGCGCGTACGTCTCGGCGATCCGCGAGCGGCTCGAGGGCATCGCGCCGGGCGTGCCGTTCTACGTGATGAAGAGCAACGGCGGGGTGCTGTCGGCCGAGGAGGTCGTGCACCAGCCGATCACCACGATGCTCTCGGGCCCGGCGGCCGGGGCGCTCGGCGCGGCCCTCGTCGCGGGCGCCGCCGGCTTCGACCGGGTGCTGACCTGCGACGGCGGCGGCACCTCGACCGACGTCGCCGTCGTCGTCGACGGCGAGCCGACGCTGACCACCGAGGGCTCCGTCGGCGCCTACCCGAGCAAGATCCCGATGATCGACGTCGTCACCGTGGGCGCCGGGGGCGGGTCGATCGCCTGGCTGTCGCCGGAGGGCGCGCTCAAGGTGGGGCCGCAGTCGGCCGGCGCCGACCCCGGCCCGATCTGCTACCCCGACGGCGGCGACCGGCCGACCGTGACCGACGCGCACGTCGTCCTCGGGCGGATCCCGCCGCACCTGCTCGGCGGCGAGATCCCGCTGTCGGTCCCGGCCGCCCGCGCCGGGCTCGAGCGGCTCGGTGCGGAGCTCGGCCTCTCGCTGGAGCGGACCGCCACCGGCATCCTCGAGATCTCCGCGTGGAACCAGGCCAACGCGCTGCGGCAGGTCACCGTCGCCCGCGGGCTCGACGTCCGCGACTTCACGCTGACCACGTTCGGCGGCTCCGGCTCGCTGCTCGCCTGCCGGCTGATGGACCTCCTCGGCCTGCCCCGCACGCTGGTGCCCGTCGACCCCGGCAACGTGAGCGCGTTCGGCCTGCTCACCGTCGACGTCCGCAACGACCACGTGCGGACCGCCATCGCGCGGCACGCCGAGCTGGATCTGGCCCGGGTGCGCGCCGTGGTCGCCGGGCTCGAGGCCGACGCGCGGCGAGCCCTGGACGGCGAGGGCTTCGCGCGCGGCGAGCAGCGCCTGCAGCGGTCGGCGGACCTGCGCTACGTCGGCCAGGCGTTCGAGGTGCGGGTGCCGGTGGGCGGCGGGGAACTGGACGGCGCGGCGGCGGAGGAGGTCGCGCAGGCCTTCCACGCCGCGCACCGGCAGCTCTACGGCTACGACTTCGCCACCGACCCCCGGCAGGCCGTCGAGTGGGTGAACCTGCGGGTGAGCGGGATCGGGCCGATCCGCCGTCCGGACCTGGTGCGGCTGTCCCCGGCCGCGGGCGGGACGGACCGGGCCGTCACGGGCTCGCGTCGGGTGTTCTTCGACGAGTGGCGCGACACCCCCACCTACGCCCGGTCCCGGCTGGCCCCCGGCGACGTGGTGGCGGGCCCGGCGGTCGTCGCGGAGTTCGGGGCGACCGTGCCGGTGCACCCGGGGTTCGCCGCCACCGTCGACACCTACGGGAACCTGCTGCTCACCCGGGAGGACGCCTCGTGACCGGAACCGCCGACCCGGTGCTCGTGGAGATCGTCGCGGGCACGCTCGCCGCGATCGAGCGGGAGGTGGAGACGGCGATCGGGCGGACGTCGCGCTCGCCGATGATCCGCGACGCGCACGACTTCCGGGCCGGCATCCACGACCGGCGGCTGCGCAAGCTCACCGGCCGCTCCTACTCGGCGCTGGTGCACCCCGTGGTGCGCGACCACCCGATCGAGACGATGAACGTGGGCGACGTCTTCTTCCACAACGACGTCTACCTCTCCGAGGGCGGGATCGGGCACCTGCCCGACCTGTGCGTGACCGTGCCGGTGTTCGCGGCCTCGCCCGATTCGGCGGAACCCCGGGTGGTCGCGTTCGTGCAGGCCTTCGGTCACCACGACGACATCGGCGGCTCGGTGCCCGGGTCGATGCCCTCGAGCGCCACGAGCGTGTTCCAGGAGGGCCTGATGGTCCCGCCGATCAAGCTCTGGGACCGCGGGGTGCGCAACGAGGCGGCGCTGACGATCATGACGCGGAACTCGCGGATGCCGGACTCCCTCGCCGCCGACCTGGACGCCGAGTGCTCGGCCTGCCTGGCCGGCGCCCGGCGGCTCGGCGAGCTGTTCGACCGCTACGGGGTGGCGGCCGTCGAGGAGTGCTTCGAGGCGATCCTGACCAGCTCGACCGAGGTGTACCGGCGGGAGGTGCTCTCGCAGATCCCCGACGGCACCTACGTCTGGGAGGACTACGCCGAGCACGACGGCGTCGACGAGCCGAAGCTCCACCGGCAGCGGATCACGCTCACCATGGACGGCACGGCCGAGGTGCCGCTGGTCATCGACTTCACCGGCACCGGCCCGCAGGCCAAGGGGCCGATCAACCACTGCGGGGACTACGCCGACGGCAACTTCCTGAAGAAGTGGCTGGCGCCGATCCTGCGCAACCTGGCGGCCACGCCGGAACGGATGGCACAGCTGGACGTCAACGAGGGCGTCGTCCCGCTGATCGAGATGCGCTTCCCGGAGAAGGGCACCCTGCTGACGCCGGTCTTCCCGGCGCCGACCAACGCGCGGACGTTCGTCATCCTCCGGCTGCTCGGCGTGCTGGCCGGGGTGCTGGCCAAGGCCACCGGCGGGCGCATGCCGGCCGACCAGGAGACGATCCGCTACACCGGCGTCTACGGCACCGACGCCGCCGGCGAGCCCTACCTCATGCGCGAGGTGCTCGGCGGCGGCTCCGGCGGGCGGTACTACGCCGACGGCGAGGACACGATCCACGTCGTCCCCGACTCCCGGAACCTGCCGACGGAGTTCACCGAGTCGCGGTTCCCGCTGCGGGTGGAGCGGCTGGGCCTGGCCGTGGACTCGGGCGGGCCGGGGCGCCACCGCGGGGGCTGCGGCTACGAGAAGCACATCCGGGTGCTGCGCGACGCGCACTTCATGTCGATCGCCGACCGCTCGATCCTCGCCTGCTGGGGCGTCGCCGGGGGCCGGGCGGGCCGGCCGTTCTCCATCACCGTCGATCCCGGCGGACCGGACGAGCGCGAGGTCGACGCCCTCGCCGACGCCGAACCGCTGCCGGCCGGCACGGTGGTGCGGATCCGCACCACGGGCGGCGGTGGCTGGGGCGATCCGCTCGCCCGGCCGATCGAGGAGGTCCTGCGCGACGTCGCCTGGCGGAAGGTGTCGGTCGCGGGGGCGCGGGCGGACTACGGGGTGGTCGTGGGGAACGACGGCGCGGCGGACCTCGAGGCCACCGAGGCGCTCCGGGCGTCGATGCGGGCCGCCCGGACCGGCGACGAGCCGTTCTTCGACCGCGGTCCCGGCTACGCCCGGCTGTCCGGCGGGGCGGCGTTCAACGAGTTCGACGTTCTGTAGCCGGGCGGCTCCGCACCGCCGCCGGCCGCCCGCGGGCGGCGCCACGCGGTCCCGCCCGCTCGTGCTCTGCCTCCCCGAGTACGCAGAGCACAGGCAATCACTGTGCTGTGCCTCCCCGGGTACGCAGAGCACGACGACACCGGGGGCTCCGGCCCGTCGCGTGGCCGCGCCGCCCGGCGGGGCGCACGCTGGGCGCATGAGCGAACCGCGCGAGGAGACCGAGGGCAACAACCTCCGCCCGGGCCAGCACGACGAGGGCGGGCACGGCGGCATGGCCACGCGGGAGCTCGAGGCGAAGGAGCGCGAGGAGGCGCAGGCCGAGGAGCCCGGTTAGCCCGCGGCCCGGCGCAGGGCTCCGGCGGTCGCGGCGTCGCCGGGCAGGAACGCCTCGACGCTGAGCTCGGCGGCGGTCACGTCGACGGCGGTGCCGAAGGTGGTCACGGTGCTGACGAACGAGAGCACGCCGTCGTCGGTGCGCAGCCGCAGCGGGACGACGATGCCGTCCGGGGTCGACCGGTCCACCGCACCGGGCAGCGCGGCCAGCTCCCGGTGCAGCGCGGCCAGCCCGGGGTCGCCGGTCAGGTGCGCCTCCCGGCCGAGTCGGTGCAGCACGTGCCCGCGCCACTGCGGCAGGTTCGCGATCCGCGGGGCCAGGCCATCGGGGTGCAGGCTCAGTCTCAGCACGTTCACCGGCGGCTCCAGCAGGTGCGCGGCCGCGCCCTCGGTCAGCAGGGCGACCGTCGCGTTGGCCATGACGAGCTCCCACGCGCGGTCGACGACCAGCGCCGGATAGGGCTCGTAGGCCCGCAGCACCAGGTCCAGGGCGCGGGTGACCGCCGCCATGTCGGGATGGTCCAGCCCGCGGTGGCCGAAGGCGGGGGCGAACCCGGCGGCCAGCAGCAGCTCGTTGCGCTCCCGCAGCGGCACCTCCAGCTGCTCGGCCAGGTGCAGCACCATGTCGCGGCTGGGCCGGGCGCGGCCGGTCTCGACGAAGCTCAGGTGCCGGGCCGAGACGCCCGCCTCGGTCGCGAGCTCCAGCTGGGAGAGCCGGCGGCGCTGCCGCCAGTCGCGCAGCAGCCCCCCGACGGGCGGGCGGACGGCGGTGGTGGTCACGGCGGCGACGCTAGCGACGGGTCGTCGCGCCGTCGCCTACCCCGGAGGTAATCGACGCCCGTCCCTGCGGCCGCCACGGTCGTCGCCATGACCACGACCGAGGAGCACCCCATGACCGCCACCGCCATCCACGCCGAGCGCTACCTCGCGGCCTGGAACACCACCGACCCGGCCGCCCGCCGGGCCGCCGTCGAGGAAGTCTTCGCCGACGCCGCCCGCTACACCGACCCGCTGGTGGACGTCCGGGGCCACGACGCGATCGACGCGACCATCGCCGCCGTCCAGCAGCAGTTCCCCGGGTTCGTGTTCCGGCTCGCCGGGCCGGTGGACGCCCACCACCACCAGCTGCGTTTCACGTGGCACCTCGGCCCCGAGGGCGCGGAGCCGCCGATCACCGGCTTCGACGCCGCGGTCGTCGACGACGAGGGGCGGATCACCACCGTCCTCGGCTTCCTGGACCGCGTGCCGGCCGCCGCGTGAGAGCCGTCAGGCGCGCCGCCGGTGCCACCACCGGCGGCGCGCCGCGGGCGGCTCCGGCGCCGGCTGCGGTGGCGGGGGCGGCGGCCGGTCGCGCCGCCAGCCCTCGACGAGCGCCTCGACGTCGGCCAGGCCGGGGACCGGCGCCCAGCGGCTCTCCTGCGGCCGGCGCCAGAACGCCTGCACCCGGTCGTCGTAGTCCTCGGCCAGCGCCCGGACGGCGGCCTCGCTCGCCAGCCGCGCCGCCCGCTGAGGCAGCTCGTCGCGCTCCCGGCGCAGCCGCAGGCCGGGCGGCAGCATCTCCGCCGTCTCCACGCCCTCGCGGCGGGCCTTGTCCAGCGCCCAGTCGTAGGCGGTCTTCTCGGGGTCGATCCGCAGGGGCTCGCCCGCGCCCGGCAGGCCGGTGAACGCCCCGCGCTCCTGCGCCTGCCTGATCTGCCGTTCCACCCACGTCTCGAACGAGACGCCGGTCGGCTTCCGCTCGGTCATCACGTCCCATGGTCCGCGCTCTGAGAGGGTCGGTCCATGAGGGCAGGAGCATGAGGGCGACGAGCAGCCGCGAGGTGTACCGCAACGCGTGGATCCGGGTCCGCGAGGACACCGTCGAGCGCGAGGACGGCAGCACCGGCGTCTACGGCGTCGTCGAGAAGCCGCACTTCGCCCTCGTCCTGCCCCGCGAACGGAACGGCTTCTGGCTGGTCGAGCAGTACCGCTACCCGGTGGGCCGCCGGGCCTGGGAGTTCCCGCAGGGCACGTGGGGCTCGGCTGCCGACGGGACGCCGGAGGAGCTGGCCCGCGCGGAGCTCGCGGAGGAGACGGGCCTGCGTGCGGGCGAGCTGCGCCACCTCGGCCACCTCGACCTCGCATCGGGGCTGTCGACGCAGGAGTTCGACGTCTGGCTGGCCACCGACCTCACGCCGGGCCCGACCGCCCGCGAGGAGAGCGAGGCCGACATGCGGTCGGCGTGGGTGCCCGAGGACGAGCTCCGGGCGATGATCCGCGCGGGCCGCTTCACCGACGCCCCGTCCCTGTCGGCGTACTCCCTCCTGCTCCTGGACGGCGCTCCACCGAACGGGTGAGCCGGCCCGCCGCGGCGCTGCGGCGGCTGCCCGCAGCCCCCAGGCTGGACGTCGTGCCGCTGACCGCTGGGGCATTCCCCGCCCACCCTCCGGACCTGCCGCCGGAGCTGGCCGGTCCCGTCGCGGTGCAGCTGGCCAAGCCCACCCGCAGCCTCCCGGCGCCCTCCGCGCTCCCGGGCGGGTGCCTGTACGAGCCCAAGTGGGACGGCTACCGGCTGGTCGTCGTCCGCACCGCGCGCAGCACCCGGCTGTGGTCCAAGCAGGGACGGGACCTCACCGACCGCTTTCCCGACATCGCCGCCGCCGCACTCGCGCAGCTGCCGGCCGGAACCGTCGTCGACGGCGAGGTCGTCGTCTGGCACGACGACCGGCTGGACTTCGGCCTCCTGCAGCGGCGCATGGTCACCGCGCCCGGCCGGATCGCGGCGCAGGTGGCGGCCGCCCCCGCGTCCTACGTGGCCTTCGACCTCCTCGCCGCCGGCGGTGCCGACCTGCGCCGGCGTCCGCTGCGCCGCCGTCGCGCGGAGCTGGAACGCCTCGCCGCGCACTGGGCCCCGCCGCTGCAGCTCTCCCCCGTCACGACGGATCCCGACGAGGCCCGGCAGTGGTCGGCGGACTTCCGCGCCGCCGGGGTCGAGGGGCTGGTCGCCAAGGGCGCCGGCACCCGGTACGCGCCCGGACGGCGGGAGTGGGTGAAGGTCAAGTCGTGGGAGACCACCGAGGTCCTCGCCGGCGGGGTGATCGGCTCCCTGGACCGCCCGAGCCAGCTGGTCGCGGCCCGCTACCGGGACGGCGAGCTGGTCGTCGTCGGCCGCACCGGCCCGCTGACCCCGGCCGCCGCCGAGGAACTGGCCGCCGTCCTGACGCCCGCCGGCCCCGACCACCCGTGGCCCGACCGGATCGGCACCGGCCGCTTCGGCGGCGGACGGCTGAGCGTGCCGCTGACCCGGGTGCGGCCCGACGTCGTCGTCGAGGTCAGCGCCGACGCCGCCCTGCAGGCCGGCGTCTTCCGGCACCCCTTGCGCTTCGTGCGCACCCGCCCCGACCTGCAGGCCGACGACGTCCCGCCGATCGGCTGAGCGGCCGGCCGCCGGTCAGGCCGGGCCCAGCAGGTCGGCGAGGTGCTCGGCGTAGGTCCGCGGCGGCCGGCCCAGGAGAGCGGTGGCCACGCGGGGGCTGCCGGCGAAGCCGTGCGCGCGGTAGTGGTCGAGCATGAGCCGCCGGCAGCGGGCCCGGTAGGAGACGGGCACCTCCCCCGCGGGGACGACGTCGTCGGCGACGACCTCGCGACCCAGCGCCTCCCCCAGCAGGTCCGCCACCCGCGGCGCGGTCAGCGGCTCGGGCCCGGCCACCTCGAACGTGCCGCCGTCCAGGCCGGCCTCGGTGAGCAGCACGGCGGCGGCCTCGGCGACGTCGGACAGGGCGACCAGCGACTGCGCCGTCCGCACGCCCCAGAAGCTGCGCAGCACCCCGGTGTCGGCGGCCCGCCGCACCTCCTCGTCGAGGTTCTGCGCGTAGGCGCACGGCTGGAGCACCCGCCAGGCCAGGCCGGCGGTGTCCAGCGCCTGCTCGGCGCGGTCCTTGGCCGCGTGGTGCGGCATGCCGCGGGCCTGCGGACGCAGCACCGAGTGGTAGACCACCCGGCCCACCCCGGCCCGCCGGGCCTCGGCGAACAGGGCGGCCGCTCCCTCGGCCTCGTCCGGGTCGAAGTTGGGCCAGATCAGGTAGAGGGCGTCGGCTCCGGCGAGGACGCCGGACCATGCCACGGGCTGGGTCAGCTCCGCCGTCACGACCTCGGCGCCGAGCGCGGCCAGCTCGGGGCGGGGCCCGCGGTGCCCGACGACCGCGCGGACCGGCAGGCCCCGCGCCCGCAGCGCCGCGACGACGGCGGTGCCCGTCTGGCCACCGGCCGCCGTCACCACGATCACCCGGCCAGCTGAACAGCGCGGGGTCGCCGGGTCAAGCAGGCCGGCGGACGGCGCGGCGCGGCGCTCAGCCCAGGGTCGTGGACATCCGGACGGTGAGCCCGCGGCCGCCGTCGATCAGGTCGACGGAGTCCCAGAGCTTGCGGGCCAGCCACAGCCCCATGCCGCCGCGGCCGAGGTCCTCGCCGTGGGCGGGCCGGAAACCGGCCAGGGGGTCGTCGAAACCGCGCCCGGAGTCGGTGATGGTGCAGACCAGCCTGCGACCGTCGCCCCAGAGGCGGGCCGACACCGGCGGGCTGCCGTGCCGGAAGGCGTTCGCGGCCACCTCGCTGACGGCCAGGAGCAGGTCCTCGTGCAGCGCCCGGTCGGCGACGGCCGCCACGAGGGCCACCCGGAGCCTGCTGCGGAGCTCGGCCAGCACGGTGGCCCCGTCGACCGCGAGCACCGGCGGGGTCCTCTCGAGCGGATCGCGGGGCACCGGCAGCGACCGGATCACCGAGGCCGGCTCGCGGAACCGCGGGTTGTCCAGCAGCGCGTCACCGACGGCCAGCTGGGGGTGGGTGGCCACCACCTGCGCCACCTGCGTCTCGTCGAGGAGCTGGCGGTCGTAGAGGCACAACGCCCACACGGGGGCGCCGGCGAGGACGGAGTTGACCGCCGCCTCGAACCGGACCGCCTCGCGGGCGTCGACATCGGGGCGGCCCAGACCCGGCTCGCCGACCACCCGCAGCCGCCCGTTGCCGGTGGCCGCGGACCGCTCGACCGCCCGGCGGACCGCGGTGAAGGCGTCGGGGGCGCGGGCGCCGAGCAGGCACAGCCGCACGTCGGACTCCACGGCGCCGACGCGCTCGCCCAGGGCCCCGCCGACCAGCTCCGCCATCTCGGGACGCAGCGCCAGGACGGTCAGGTCACCGGCGTCCAGGCCGGCCTGGAGGAACGGGGTGGTGGCCGCGAGCATCCCGGCGGGGTCTGCGTAGAGGAGGGCGGCGTGACCGTGCCCCGCATCGGCCGCCGGCCAGGCGTGCGCGGACCGGGGCGCGTGCGCCCCACCGTCGGCAGCTGTTCGGTTCACCCGGTCCTCGACGCCTGCAGGGCCGGATCGACCGGCCGGCCGGAGAGCATTGTGCGGCATCCTTCTGGCCCAGCCGCCAGCAGGTCTCACCCGGTCTCTGCCCGATGCGATGCACGGCGAAACCGGACCCGCCCGGAGCCACCCGTCCGAGGGGGTCCGCCGTCAGTCGCCGTCCTCCAGCAGGTCGTCGGGGAGGCCCGACAACCGCAGCACCCGGTCCGGCGCGCTCCCCGGGACGATCCGCACCCGGGGTCGGCTCCCCGCCTGCCGCGCGGTCGTGGCCGCCTCCAGCACCAGCCCCACCCCCGCGCTGGCCAGGTAGCCCACGGCCTGCAGGTCCAGCACCGTCTCCTCCGCCGGCCCGGCCACGGCGGCCAGCACCTCGGGCCGCAACCGGTTCACCCCGGCGATGTCGAGCTCGCCGGAGAGCACCAGCAGCGGCCCCGCGGGTCCGGGCCGCACGGTCAGCGCGGCCTCGCCCGCCGCGACCGCGGCCTCGGCCCCGACGGCGGTCGCCGGCGCCGGATCCGGGCCCGGCTGCGGCACGACGCGGAACCGCACCTCCGTGCCCCGCCCGGGAGCCGGCCCGATCGAGACGTCGGTGGCCAGGGCACCGATCAGCTCGATGCCCCGGCCGCGGAACCCCCGGTCGGCCGGCGCGGGCCGCCACGTGCCGCTGTCGCGGACGCCGGCGCGGACCGACCCGTCGGGCTCGCGCTCCAGGGAGTACTCGCACTCCCCCTCGTGCCCGGGGCCGGGATAGGCGTGCTCGACGGCGTTGGCCAGGGCCTCGCCGAGCGCCAGCTGCAGGTCGTCGACCGTGTCCGGGGGCAGGCCCACGGCCGCCGTCCAGGCCCCGACCGCGCGCCGCACCCGGGCCAGCTGCACCGGGTCGGCGGGCAGCCGCTCGTGCAGCGGCGGAGGTACGACGCGCACGGCGATGACGGCGACGTCGTCGGACCGCTCGTCGTCGGGCAGCACGTCGGCGAGCAGGTGCTGGACCAGCCGTTCGGGATCGGCCGCAGCATGCCGGCGGGCGGCGGCGGTGATCCGCGCCAGACCGGCGTCGAGGGTCTCGCTCCGGCGCTCGACCAGCCCGTCGGTGTAGAGCACCAGCGTCGTGCCGGGCGCGACGGAGACCGAGCCCTCGGTGTAGGCCGCGCGGCCGGGGACGCCGAGCACCGAGCCCGACCCGGCGCCGTCCAGCAGCGTGACGCCCTCGCCGGTGACCAGCAGCGGCGGGGGATGGCCGGCGCGGGCCCAGCGGACCCGGCCGGCGGCACGGTCGACCACGAGGCACGCGGCGCTGGAGGCCAGCGCCCCGGGCAGCCGTGAGGCGAACCGGTCGAGCAGCTCGAGTGCCGCCGCCGGGGGGCATCCCTGCAGCAGGGCCGCGGACAGGGCGCTGCGCAGCTGCCCCATGACGGCCGCGGCCGAGGGGCCCTGCCCGACGACGTCCCCGACGGCGATGGCGACCCGGCCGTCGTCGAGCTCCACGACGTCGTACCAGTCGCCACCGGCCGAGCTGCCGACCGCGCCGGGGAGGTACTGGGCGGCCAGCGCGAGCCCGGCCAGCTGCGGCAGCTCCGTCGGCAGCAGGCTGCGCTGCAGCGTCGTCGCGATGTCGGACTCGGCGCGGTAGAGGCGGGCGCGGTCGAGCGCCTGGGCGCACTGCTCGGCCACCGCCAGGAGCAGGTCGCGCTCGGCGCGGGGGAAGCGCCGTGGCCGCGCGAACCCCACGCTGAGCACCCCGAACACGCGGCCCCCGGCCGCCAGGGGCAGCGCCGCGGCGGCCCGGACGGGTGAGGTGGCGAGGCTGCGGGCCTGCCCGGGGGTGAGGCCGGTCCGCTGGTCGATCCGGTCGGCCACCTCCTCCAGCCAGATGGCCCGGTTGTCCAGGACGGCGGTCGTGAAGGCCACCGGCGTGGACAGCGGCACGACGGTCCACGCCTGGCGGTCGTCGTCGCCGAGCCCGCCGTGCACGGCCAGGGAGGTGAGGCGGCGGGCGGCCGGGTCCAGCTCGTGCACGGCGATCTGGCCCGCGTCGACGGCGAGCTCCCGCAGCGTGCGGGCGGCGAGCTCGGCCACCTGCGCCGGGGTGGTCGCCGCCGAGAACTCCGCGGTCACCCGCTGGAGCACCGCCAGGCGCCGGGCGGTGGCGCGCTCCTCGGCGAGCAGCACGACGTTGTCGACCGCCAGCGCGGCCCGGGCGGCGAGCTCCTCGACGAGCACGCGGTCGTCGTCGTCGTAGGGCAGCGAGTCCTCCCGCCGGCCCAGCGCCAGCACGGCCAGCACCCGGCCGCCCACCGACAGGGGCACGGCCAGGCCCGACCCGATGGCGAGGTCGCCGGGGATCCGCGGCACCCGGGCGACGCGGACGGTCCGGCCCGTGGCCAGCGCCTCCGCGCCGATGCCGGTGCCCGGATCGAGGGCCGCGAGGGCCGCCTCGGCCCGGGCGTCGAGACCGGCGATGCCGACGAACCGCAACCCGCCGTCGGGCTCGACCAGGCGCACCGTGCAGAAATCGGCGACCCGGCGGTCGACCAGCAGGCGGGCCAGGGCGCCGAGCTGGGACTCCACCGTCCGCTCCCGGTCCAGGACGGAGGCCGCCTCGGCGAACAGCGCCAGCCGCTCGGTCTCCCGGTGCCGCGCGCTGATGTCGGTGCAGGTGCCGACGTGGCCGGCGGCGTCCGGGCCGAGGCCGATCGGCACCGCCCGCTCCAGCATCCACACGTGGGCGCCGTCGGCCCGGCGCAGCCGGAACTCGACCTCCCAGCCCCGCTCGTCCGCGGCGGCCTCGGCGACGACCTGCCGGTAGCGCTCGCGGTCGTCGGGGTGCACGCCCTCCAGCCAGCCGTCGCCCAGCTCGGCGCCGCTGTCCCGCCCGGAGAAGGCGGTCCAGCCGGCGTTGACCAGCACCCGCCGGCCGTCGCGGTCGGACACCCAGATGAGCGCGGGCGCCAGGTCGGCGATGGCGGTGAACCGCTCCTCCGCCGCGCGGCGGGCCCGGCCCAGGTGCACGTGCGCGCCGACCCGGGCCTGCAGCTCCTGCGCTGCGAACGGCTTGACCAGGTAGTCGTCGGCGCCGGCGGCCAGCCCCTCGACGGCGGCCTCCTCCCCCGCCCGCGCCGACAGCAGGAGCACGGGCACGCGCGAGGTGCGCGGGTCGCCGCGGAGGGCGGCGAGCAGGCCCATCCCGTCCAGCCGCGGCATCATCACGTCGCTGACCAGCAGGTCGGGCGGCGCGGCGCGGGCCGCCGCGAGGGCCTCCGCGCCGTCGGCGACCGCGGTGACGGCGTACCGGGGGGCCAGCAGCCGCACCAGGTAGTCGCGCATGTCGGCGTTGTCGTCGGCCACGAGCACGCGCCCGACCGGCCCGCTCTGCGCCGGCTCCTCCGGCGTCCCGGCCGCGTCGCCGGGGCCGGCGGCGGGATCGACCGCGGGCAGCCAGCGCAGCGCCTCGGCGACGAACGGCGTGGCCGCGCCGGAGACGGCGGGCGCATCGGGAGTGAGGGGGGCGAGCCGGTCCTCCGGCAGGTGCGCCGTCCCGTAGGGCAGCGTGACGGTGAAGGTGGTGCCGACGTCGGGCGCGCTGTCGGCCGTCACCGTGCCGCCGTGCAGGCCGACGAGCTCCTTGACCATCGCCAGCCCGATGCCGCTGCCCTCGCCCGACCGGGAGCGGGCGCCGGCGATGCGGGTGAACCGCTCGAAGAGGCGGGGCAGCTCGGTGGCCGGGATCCCGGTGCCGGTGTCGGCGACCGTGAGCACCGCGCCCTCGGGGCCGCCGCGCAGGCGGACGGTGATGCCCCCGTCGAAGGTGTACTTCAGCGCGTTGGACAGCAGGTTGAGGACGACCTTCTCCCACATGTCCCGGTCCACGTGCACCGGCTCGGGCAGGGCCGCGCAGTCGACGTCGTAGGTCAGCCCGGCCCGGCCGACGGCGGAGCGGAACACGCTGGCCAGCTCGGCGGTGGCGGCCGCCAGGTCGACGGGCTCGAACCGGGCCTCGATGCGGCCGGCCTGCAGCCGCGAGAAGTCGAGCAGGGTGTTCACGAGCTTGCCCAGCCGCAGGGCGTTGCGCTCGATGACCTCGAGCTCCTCGCGGACCCGGGGCGTGGTCAGGTCCTCGGCGGCCCGCAGCTCGGCGACCGGGCCCATGATCAGCGTCAGGGGGGTGCGGAACTCGTGGCTGACGTTGCTGAAGAAGTCGGTCTTCGCCCGGTCCAGCTCGGCCAGGGCCTCCGCGCGCTCCCGCTCGGCCTCGTAGCTGTCGGCGTTGAGCAGCGCGGAGGAGATCTGGTGGGCGACCAGGTCGACGAAGCCCCGGTAGCCCTCGTCGTAGGGGCGGTGCGGGTTCAGCCCCACGGCGAGGAACCCGGCCAGGTCGGAGGGGCCCTGACCCGACGAGGTGAGGGGGACGACGACGCCGTTGTCGGGCGCCCGCTGCCAGGCCCCGGTGGGCAGGTCGGGGAACCGCTGCGCCAGGCCCTCGATCACGACGGGTGTGCCCGCCCGCAGGTCGCTGCTCAGCCGCGCCCGGCGGGGGTCGTCCGGGCCGATGACCGACGGGAGGATCCCCCGGTCCGGATCGATGCCGGCGGTGGCCCGGGCGCGGGCGGTGCCGTCGTCGTCGTAGAGGTAGACGGCGCTGAACGGCAGATCGGCGAGGTTGCGCGCGAGCTGCTCCCCGGCCGCCTCGAGGACCGCCTCCCGGGTGCGGGCGGGGGCGAGCGCCGCGGCCAGGTCGCGCAGCGTCGCCATGCGGCGCTCACCGACCACGCCGTCCGTGGTCTCGGTGACGACGCAGAGCATCCCGGCGGTGACGCCCTCGTCGTCGTCGAGGGGGCTGTAGGAGAAGGTGTGGTACGTCTCCTCGGGATAGCCGCTGCGCTCGAGGAACAGCAGCAGGTCCTCGTCCCAGGTCGCCACGCCGGTCTCGAGCACCGAGGCGATCCGCGGGCCGATGTCGTGCCAGATCTCGGCCCACATCTCGTGCGCCGGCCGCCCCAGCGCCCACGGGTGCTTGGCCTGCAGGGTGTCGCGGCGGTAGGCGTCGTTGTAGAAGGCGGTCAGCTCCGGGCCCCAGGCCGCCCACATCGAGAAGCGGGACGTGAGCACGATCCGCACCGTGTTGCGCAGCGACGCGGGCCACGTGCCGGGCGCTCCCAGCGGGGTGTCGGACCAGTCGCGCTCCGCCATCGCGGCCCCGAGGTCACCACCGCCCGCGAAGGGACTCCGGTGGAGCGAGTCGTGCGTCACCGGGGCATCACGCACGGATACTAGGTCGACCCCGGCCCGACCCGCCCGACCGCCCGGCGGTCACCCGCGGGGTTCCGGGGCGGCCGGTCCCCCGGTGCCCCGGGCCGCGCAGGAGGCCGTGCCCAGCCAGGTGTGCGGCGCTCCCTCGTAGCACCAGCCCAGCCGCGGGCGGCGGCCGCTGACCCACAGCGCGGGCACCCGCTTGTCCCCCGCGCGCGAGCCGAGCAGGGAGTAGCAGCCGCGCGAGCGGAGCACGCCCGGGTCGGACACCAGCAGGGCCAGCCCCTCGGCGACGGTCAGCGGCGTGCGGCCGGCGGCCGCCAGCCGGGGCGCCACGTCGCGCGGCCGCACGTTCAGCGTGTCCGCGCCGGTGTCGACGTCCAGGAGCAGGTAGGGCACCGGCGGTACGCCGAGCTCGGGCAGCGGGCGGAAGCCCGCGAGGTCGCCGGGCTCCATCGTGCAGAACCCGCCGCCGCCCGCGGTCTGCACGGTGGCCAGGACGTCGAGCACCGGCACGTCCGGGACGACGACCACGAACGGGACCCGGCCACCGACGGGCTCGGTGGGGAGCACGTCGCGCAGCGGCTCGCAGCAGGCGCGGAAGCACTCCTCGGCCAGGCCCAGCAGCGGAGGAAGGCCCGTGGCCACCAGCGCGTGCACCTGCCGGTCGAACTCGAGCTCGGCGGCGGTGGCGGCCGGCAGCGCGGGAAGCGTGGGAAGCGCGGACACGGGCCCTCCTCGTCCGGACGACGACGGTGCGCCGGCCCGATCCCGGTACCGGCGAGTTCCCCCTGCGACGCAGCAGTGTGCCCGACCGCGGCCCGCACGTCACGATCAGGTCACGGGAAACCCCTCGTTCCGGACGGCGATCGGTGCCAGGGTCGGGCGCATGTGCTGCGCGCACGACGAGGTCCTGGACCTGCCGCCGGCGGTCATCGAGATGCTGGCCCACTACCGGCGGCTGCGGGCCGACCAGGGGTGGGGCTGGGGCGAGGAGGAGCCGCCGGACCTGTTCCGCTGGGCCCGCTTCGGCCTGCTCGGCCCCTCGATCACCGAGTACGCCTCCACCGGGGACTGGGCAGCGGCGGTCCGCAGCGCCGTCGCCGGGCGGGAGCTCCCCGCCGGCCTGGCAGTGGTCACGGTGGCCGCGGACGGGACGGCGACGGCGCGGACCGGCCCGTCGCGGCCGGGGATCGCCGGCCGGCCGGTACCCGTCGACGTCCTGGTGCTGTCCGCCGCCGACCGCGATCTCGAGGTGACGGTGGACGGCGTGGGCGTGCCCGTCCCGGCCGGGGGCGTCGGCCTGCGCACGGTCGACGTCGACCCCGCGGCACCGGGCGTCGCCGTCGCCACCGGGGGCTCCGAGCTGGGGCTCCTCCCCGTGCACCTGGCGACCCCGGGCTCCCTGCGGCTGGTGGCGCCCGAGTGCGCGCGGTGGTCGGTCACCGACCCCACGGGCGGCCCGTGGGGGCCGGCGGGCCGCCCGGCCAAGTGGGACGCGCTCGACCGGCCGTACTGGCATGGCGCCGACGAGACGATCGAGGTGCCGGCGGGGCCGGTGCACGTCGTCGTGTGCCGCGGCCTGGAGTACGAGCGCGTCACCGTCGACGTCGTGGTGGCGCCCGGCGGGCACGAGGAGGTCCGCTGGTCGCCGGTCCGGCGGTTCGACCCCGGGGCCGACGGCTGGCGCTCCGGCGACCTGCACGTGCACCTGAACTACTCCGGCGACCACGTGCTCGATCCGGCGGACGCGGCCCGGATGCAGGCCGGCGAGGGCCTGGACCTGGTGCAGCTGGCCGCGGGCAACCTGGGCGGTGCGCTGGTCTACGACCGGGAGCTGCTGGAGGGCACCGCCGGCGAGCCGCTGTGGTCCGGCGACCACGTGGGCGTGGCCGGCCTCGAGTTCCGCAACGACCTGCTCGGGCACCTGCACGCGCTGGGTCACCGCTCCGTGCCCGACGTCCTGCACACCGGGCACGAGGGCACCGGGCAGCCCTGGGACTGGCCGCCGAACGCCGCCGCCTGCGCCGACCTGCGCGAGCGCGGCGGACTGCCGACCTACGCCCACCCCTCGTTCTCCCCGCTGGACGACGTCGCCGCCCTCTACGGCCCCTACCGCTCGGTGGAGGCCCGCGAGCTCGTCGCCGATGCCGCGCTGGGCCTGGTCGGCGCGCTCGAGGTCGTCTCCTGCGCCGACGACCGCGGCGCCGTCGTCCTGTGGCACCACCTGCTCAACTGTGGGCTGCGGCCGGCGGCGACCGCGGGCACCGACGTCTTCCTCTCCTTCGCCCACGGGCCGGGCGTCGCGTCCAACCCGCCGGGGTGGGGACGGGTGTACGCCCGACTGGACGGGGCGCCCCTCACCGTCGCGTCCTTCCGCGACGCGGTGGCGGCCGGGCGGACCGTGGTGACCAACGGCCCCTGGGTCACCCTCACGGTGGACGGCGCGGGGCCGGGGGCGGTGCTGGACCGGCGCCCCGGCGACGTGCTGCGCGTGGCGGCCACGGTGGCGGGGTCGGGGGTGGACCGGTTCGTCCTGCACGGTCCGGACGGCGAGCTCGCCGCCACCGACGGCACGCGGCTGGCGGTCGAGGTCCCGGTCTCCGCCGCGACCTGGCTGACCGCTGCCGCGTACGGCGGGGACGACCCGCACACGCTCGGCGCCCCGGTCTTCGCCTCGACCTCCCCCGTCCACGTCGAGGTGGCGGGCCGCCGGGTGGCCCGGGCCGCCTCGGCGCGGTGGTGCCTGGCCGCGCTGGACGGTCTCGCGGCGCTCGCCGAGGCCGAGGGCCGGTTCGACCCCGCCCGTCGGGAGGCCCAGCTGGGCGACCTGCTGGACGTCGTCGAGCGGGCCCGGGCGTTCTACCGCGGCGTGCTCGCGGACGCTCCCGCCTGAGCGCGGCGTCCCCCCACGGCGGCGAGGTCGGCGACCGGGCGGCCCGTCGCCCGCGCCACCTCGTCGGGGTCGAGCGCGCCGCAGTCCAGGCCGCGCAGCACCACCCCGGCCAGGGCGCGGGCGGTGGCCGGCTCGTCGAGCACGCCGCCGTCCACCCGGTCCAGGTACGCGGCCAGCCGGGCCGCGGCGGCCGGCAGCGCGGCGCGGAAGAAGGCGTAGGTCGCGGTGTAGCGGGTGACCAGCTGGGCCGGGTGCAGGTCCCAGCCCTGGTAGAAGCCGCGCTCCAGGGCCCGGCGCACCAACCGGGCGTGCAGCTGCCAGGCCGCGTGGACGTGCTCGACGGGGCCGACCGGGAGCACGTTCGTGGAGCCGTCCACCGGGTGGGCGCCGGTGCCGGCGACCGCCACCTGCATGACCTGCTTGGCGAAGTCGGCGGCCGGGTGGTCCGAGGCCTGGTGCTCCGCGGAGATGCCGAGGGCCGCGCTGTAGTCGTAGGTGCCGTAGTGCAGCCCGATCAGGCGGGGCCCGGCGATGTGCACCATGCGGGCCAGCGCGGCGGTGCCGTCGGGGCCGAGGACCGCCTGCGGCGTCTCGACCTGCAGCTCCAGGTCCAGGCTCACCCCGTACGCGGCCTGCAGCGCGTCCAGGACCGGCAGGAACGCCCGCACCTGCTCGACGTCGGTGACCTTGGGCAGTGTGACGACGGCGCGACCGGGCCCGAGCGCGCCGAGGAAGAGGTCGAGCGAGCGGACGCCACGCCGGCGGGTCGGCGCCTCCAGGGACTTGGCGCGCACCCCGACCGACGGCGGGGCGACCCCGGCCGCGCGATCGGCGGCCACCGCCGCTCCCGCCCGCTGCACGTCGCCGTCCTCGTGGTCCGCCGCGCCGCGGTAGCCGTCCTCGGCGTCGACCCGGAGGTCCTCGATCGGCTCGGTCGCCAGCTTGGCCCGGACGCGCGGCAGCACCTGCTCCAGCAGCGCCGGGTCCACCCCGAGGTCGGGCAGCCCGTGCTCGTCGAGGGCCGCGAGGGCCGCCGCCCCCCACTGCCGCGCCAGCCCAGGGACGACGGCGTCGGCCGGGACGTAGCAGGTGTGCACGGGCTGCCGCTCCGGCCACTCACCCGGGTACCGGGCCAGCCGCAGCGCGTCGATCGGCGTGAGCTGCCGGTCCAGCTGCGCGTAGACCTCCTCGCCCAAGCTCATGCGTTCACTCCGATCGGGCGGCCCTCGTGCAGGGGCCCACCGCGAGCCTGCGAGTGGTGGGGGGCACGGGGGTCCTTCTTCATTTGATGAGCTCGTAGGCGGGGAGGGTCAGGAAGTCCGGGAAGTCCTCGGCCAGCGCCACCTGCTCGAACAGGCGGCGGGCGTCGTCCAGGCGCGGCAGCTCGCCGATGGCGACGACCTCCTCGGCCACCACCCGGCGGACCAGCTCCGCGGTGACCACGTCCCCGGTGTCGAGCTCGACGGCGTTGTGCGCCCACTGCCAGACCTGCGAGCGGCTGATCTCGGCGGTGGCGGCGTCCTCCATCAGCCCGTGGATGCCGACCGCGCCGTTGCCGCCCAGCCAGGCCGCCAGGTAGCGCAGCGCCACCTCCACGTTCGACCGCAGGCCGGCCAGGGTGCGCCCCCCGGGCACGCCGGCGACGTCGAGCAGCTGGGCCGGGGTCACCGAGACCTCGGGCCGCTGCCGGTCGAGCTGGTTGGGCCGGTCGCCGAGCACCGCGTCGAACGCCTCGCGGCAGACCGGCACCAGGTCGGGGTGGGCGACCCAGGAGCCGTCGAAGCCATCGCCGGCCTCCCGGGTCTTGTCCTCGCGGACCTTCGCGACCGCGCGGGCGTTGGCCTCGGCGTCGCGGCGGCTGGGGATGGCGGCGGCCATCCCGCCGATCGCCATCGCGCCGCGCCGGTGGCAGACCGCGACGAGCTGCTCGGTGTAGGCCCGCATCATCGGCGCGGTCATCGTCACCGCGCCCCGGTCGGGCAGCACGAACTGCGGCCCCGCGTCGCGGAACGTCTTGATGATGCTGAACAGGTAGTCCCACCGGCCGGCGTTCAGCCCGGTGGCGTGGTCGCCGAGCGCGTGCAGCATCTCCTCCATCTCGAACGCCGCCGGGATGGTCTCGACGAGCATCGTGGCCCGGATCGACCCGGCCGGGAGGTCCAGCACCTGCTCGGCGTGGTCGAAGACGAGCTTCCACAGCGCCGCCTCGAGATGGCCCTCCATCTTCGGCAGGTAGAAGTAGGGGCCGCTGCCGCGCGCCAGCTGCTCGGCCGCGTTGTGGAACAGGTACAGGCCGGCGTCGACCAGCGCGCCGACGGCCGGCTCGCCGTCGACCAGCAGGTGCCGCTCGGGCAGGTGCCAGCCCCGCGGGCGCGGCACGATCGTGGGCAGGACGCCGTCCTCGCGCAGCCGGTACTCGCGGCCCTCGGGGGTGGTGACGGCGAGCGTCCGGCGGACGGCGTCGCGCAGCACCACCTGCCCGCCGACGACGTTGCGCCAGTGCGGGGTGTTGGCGTCCTCGAGGTCGGCCAGCCAGACGTCGGCGCCGCAGTTGAGGGCGTTGACCGCCATCTTGGGCTCGGTCGGGCCGGTGATCTCCACGCGGCGGTCCACCAACCCCGGCGGCGGCGGGGGAACCCGCCAGTCGCCCTCGCGGATCGCCGCCGTCCCGGGCCGGAAGTCGATCGTCCGGGCAGCGGCGATCTCGGCCCGCCGCGCGCCGCGGGCGGCCAGCAGCGCATCGCGCTGGGCGCCGAAGCGGACCTGGAGGTCGGCGACGAAGGCCAGTGCCTCCGGGGTGAGCACCTCCCCGGCCCGGTCGACGTCCGGTCCGACCACGCGTACGTCGGTCATTCGGCCTCCTGCCGTCTGCGGAGGCTGGCATCCTCTCACCGTGGCCAGCCTCGACGAGTTCAACTCCGAGCCCGCCGACCGTGCCGTGGAGGCGTTGCGGTCCTGTAACGCCGCCGCGCGGTTCGCGGCCGAGATCGCCGCGGGCCGGCCGTACCCGGACGTCGCGACGCTGGTGCGCCGCGCCGGCGAGGTCGCCCGCGGCCTCGCCTGGGACGAGGTGTCGATCGCGCTGGCCGCGCACCCGCGGATCGGCGACCGGGTCGACGGCGCCTCCGCCGAGGCCGCGGCCTCCCGCCGGGAGCAGGCGGCGATGGGCGGGGCCGACGAGCGGACGCGGGTGGCACTGGTCGAGGGCAACCGGGCCTACGAGGAGCGCTTCGGGCACGTCTTCCTCATCCGTGCGGCGGGGCGGTCGCCGGAGGAGATGCTGGCCGAGCTGCGCCGCCGGCTGGACGCCGACGAGGCCGCCGAGCGGGCCGAGACCACCGAGCAGCTGGCGCAGATCACCGAGCTGCGGGTGCGCGGGCTGGTGGCGGCGTGAGCGTGTCGACCCACGTGCTGGACGCGGTGGCCGGATGCCCCGCGGCCGGGGTCGCCGTCCGGCTGTTCGTGGGCGAGGACCTGGTCACCCAGGGGGTCACCGATGCCGACGGCCGGTGCCGGCTCACCGAGGAGGCGACCGCCCTCGGGCCGCACCGGCTGGTCTTCGCCACCGGCGCCTGGTTCGCCGAGCGCGGGGCGCCCGCCTTCTGGCCCGAGGTCACGCTCACGTTCACCGTCGCCGAGCCGGGAGCGCACCACCACGTGCCGCTGCTGCTCTCCCCGTTCGCGTACTCCACCTATCGGGGCAGCTGACCGGAGGACCGCCATGGCGGAGATCGAGCTCATCGGCGTGCCGTTCGACGGCTACGGACGGCGCGGCAACCAGGCGCTCGCCGCCGGGGCCCTGCGCCGGGCGGGGCTCGCAGCGGCCCTCGGCTCCCCGGAGCACGACGCGGTACTGCCGCTCCCCGGGCCGGTCGCGGAGCGCGGCCCGGCCGGCGGCCTGCTCAACGAGCCGGCGCTGATCTCGGCCACCGACCAGCTCGCCGTCCGCGTCGCGGCGGCGGTCGCCGGCGGCCGGTTCCCGGTCGTCCACGGCGGCGACTGCGCCACGCTGCTCGGCACCGTCGGCGGCCTGCGGACCGCGACCGGGGCCGCCGGTCTGGTGTTCGTCGACGGCCACGAGGACGCGATACCCCTCGACGTCTCCGAGGACGGCGAGGCGGCCAACACCGAGATCGGCCTGCTGCTGGGGTTGACCGGCCGGTTGCTGACCGGCCCGCTCGCCCGTCGTCGAGGGGTCCTGGACCGGTCGGCGCTGGCCGTGCTCGGCACCCGGGACCGCGAGTGGCGGGCGGGCTTCGCCGTCGGCTCGCTGCGCGACGCGGGGGTGTGGCTGCGCGAGGCCGAGGAGGTGGCGACCGCGCCGCGGGCGGCGGGGCGCGCGGCGGCGGAGCACGTGGTCGCGGCGTCGGCCCGGTGGTGGCTGCACGTGGACCTCGACGTGCTGGACCCCGACGTGTTCCCCGCGCAGGGCCTGCCCGGCGTCCCGGACGAGCCCGGCGGGCTGAGCTGGGCAGCGCTCACCGACCTGCTGCTGGGCGCCCTCGAGGTGCCCGGCTGCGCCGGCTGGAGCGTGGCCATCTACGACCCCGAGCAGGACCCCACCGGCGACTGCGCGGCGGACGTCGTCCGGCTGGCGGAGCGCGTCGCCGCCGTCCTCGGCTGACCCGCGGGTTCCACGTGCAACATCCCGGGTGCAACATCCCGGCAACCTCCGGCAGCGAAGGTGTTCCGCATGGTGATCAGGCTCGGGGCGAACCAGTACGGCAAGGCGGAGGTCCGCGTCGTCGCGGTGGACCGGAGCGCGCCGCGGCACGAGATCGTCGACCTGAACGTCTCCACCGCGCTACGCGGGGACTTCGCCGCCGCGCACACCGCCGGCGACAACGCGCACGTGCTCGCCACCGACGCGCAGAAGAACACCGTCTTCGCCTTCGCCCGCGACGGGATCGGCTCCCCCGAGGCGTTCGCGCTGCGGCTGGCCCGCCACTTCGCCGGCTCCTACCCGTGGATCACCGGGGCGCGGATCGCCGTGGAGTCCTATCCCTGGGAGCGCATCGCCGTCGGGGGCGCGCCGCACGACCACGCCTTCCGGCGGCCGGGCGGGGAGGTGCGGACGGCGGTGGTCACGGTGGACGGCGGCCGGGCGCACGTGCTGGCCGGCCTGGGCGACCTCGTCGTCCTCAAGACGACCGGCTCCGAGTTCTGGGGCTTCCCCCGCGACGGGTACACGACCCTGGCCGAGACGCGGGACCGCATCCTGGCCACCGCGGTGACCGCCCGCTGGCGCTGCACCGGCACCGACCTGCCGTGGGACAACCTGTTCGCCGGCGTCCGGGCGACGCTGCTCGAGACCTTCGCCGCCACGCACTCCCTGGCCCTGCAGCAGACCCTCTACGCGATGGGCGAGGCGGTGCTGGAGCGGTTCCCCGACGTCGCCGAGGTGCGGATGTCGATGCCGAACAAGCACCACTTCCTGCAGGACCTGTCGGCCTTCGGCCTGGACAACCCCGACGTCGTCTACCACGCCGACGACCGGCCCTACGGGCTGATCGAGGCCCAGGTGCTGCGGGACGACGTGCCGGCCGACGAGGTCGCGTGGCAGGGCACCCCGGGCTTCTGCTGAGGTGGGCGCCGTGACCGCTGAGCGCGAGACGCTGACCTACGAGCTGTTCGGAACGGCCGGCCGCGAGCTGGCCGAGCAGGTGGCCGCCGACGGCTTCGAGCCGGACCTGATCCTCGCGATCGCGCGCGGGGGGCTCTTCCTCGGCGGGGCGCTGGGCTACGCCCTCGACGTGAAGAACCTCTTCGTGATGAACGTGGAGTTCTACACCGGCGTCGACGAGCGGCTGGATCTGCCCGTCGTCCTTCCGCCGACCCTGGACCAGGTCGACATCACGGGCGCGAACGTGCTGGTCGCCGACGACGTGGCCGACACGGGCAAGACCCTCGAACTGGTCCGCGACTTCTGCACCGGTTACGTCTCCGAGGTGCGGACGGCCGTGATCTACGAGAAGCCGCGGTCGGCGGTCCGCTGCGACTACGTGTGGCGGCACACCGACCGGTGGATCGACTTCCCGTGGTCGTCGCAGCCGCCGGTCCGCTCGCGCAGCGACCGCCCCGCGCACTGAGGCGGGCCGTCCCGCCGGTGGCGGCGGCTCAGTAGCGGAAGTGCGCCACCGAGGCCGAGAGCGAGGTGGCCATCCGCGCCACCTCGTCGATGGCGACCCGCGCGTCGTCCATCGCCCGCGTGGTGGCGGTGCCGGCGTCGGCGACCGCGGTGATGTTCTCGGCGATCCGGCCGGCCGAGACCGCTGCCTCGCCGACGTTGCGGTTCATCTCGGTCGTCGTCGCCGTCTGCTCCTCGACGGCCGCGGCGATGGTGGCCTGCGAGTCGTTGATCAGGCCGATGATCTCCGCGATCCGGCGGATCGCCACCACGGCGCCCTCGGTGTCGTCCTGGATGGCCGTGACCCGGGCCGTGATGTCCTGGGTGGCCCGGGCGGTCTCCTGGGCCAGTTCCTTGACCTCGTTGGCGACGACGGCGAAGCCCTTGCCCGCCTCCCCCGCCCGCGCGGCCTCGATCGTCGCGTTGAGCGCCAGCAGGTTCGTCTGCTCCGCGATGCCGGTGATCACCTTCACTACACCGGCGATCTCCTGCGAGGACTGCCCCAGCTTCGCCACGGTCTCGGTCGTCGCGTCGGCGACGCCCACGGCCTGGCCGGCGACCCGGGCGACCTCCGCGGCGTTCTGCGCGATCTCCCGGATGGAGGCGCCCATCTGCTCCGAGCCGGCCGCGACGGTCTGGACGTTCCGCGACACCTGCCCGGCGGCGTCGGCGACCACCTCCGACTGCGCGGAGGACTCGCCGGCCAGCCGCCCCAGGTCCTGCGCGGAGGCCGAGAGCTCCTCGGTGGCCGAGGCGAGGGTCGTCGAGCTGTCCCCGATGGCGGTGAGGACGGCGCGCATGCTCGCCATCGACTGCTCGAGCGCGACCGCCATGCGCCCGACCTCGTCCCGGCTGGTCACCTCCGCCGTGCCGCGCAGGTCGCCCTCGGCGAGGGAGGCGACCAGCGCGCCCACCCGGCGCAGCGGGCCCACGACCGAGCGCGTGACGACCCAGCCGAGCAGCGCCAGGACGGCGACACCGGCCACCGCGACCACGAGGGAGAGCGCGACCGCGGTCGACCGCTGGTCCGCCGACCGCTCGGCGGCACCCGCGGCGACGTCGTTGACCGCGTCGCCGAGCGTGGGCAGCTGGTCCTCCAGCGCCCCGAAGGCCGCGGCGAAGGCCGGGTAGGCGGCCTGGGCGGCCGGCAGGTCCTGGCCCGCGCCGCCGACGATCTGCGCGGCCGCGGCCAGGTAGGCCTCGACGGCGGGGGTGACCGCGTCCAGCGCGGCCACGACCTCCGGGCCGAGGCCGTCCGCGCGCACCTCGACGAGCAGCCCGCGGAAGACCTCGTCGTGCTCGGCCAGGTCGGCGACGGCGCCGGTGTAGAGCTCGCCCTGCCCGCCGCTGACCAGCGCCTGGAGCACGTCACCGCGGACGGCGTCGTGCATCATGTCGGCGAGCAGCGCGTCCTGGGCCGCCTCCGAGCCGGCCAGCAGCTCGTCGGCCGTCTCGCCGGTGCCCGCCAGCGCCTGCAGCGTGACGAGGGCGAAGACCGCCAGGGCCCCGGCACCCGCGGCGACCAGCGCCGCCAGCTTCACGCCGAGCGGACGGTCGGACCAGTAGCGCGCCATGGGGATCTCCGGGGAAGCCGGCGGCGGCGCCGCGAGCACGGGCACCGTGGCGACTATCTCGGCCGATGGGTGGAGTCACTCCAGCCGAACCGCGTCGGAGTCGGGCTGCCGCCGGCGGCCGGGCTCAGCTGCGGGTGGAGACCGTCACGGTGAACTGCCGGCCGGCGCTCGCCACGCGGGTGGGCCCGACCAGCCGGCGCAGCGTCGCGCGGTGCGGCAGCCGGTTGTTGTAGACCGTCCACAGCTCGCCACCGGGCCGCAGCACCCGCGCGGCGGCGACGAAGAGCCGGTCGGCCGCCCCCGTCACCACCGAGGTGCCCAGGTGGAACGGCGGGTTGCAGACGACGAGGTCCACGCCGCCGTCCGGGATCCCCGCCGCGGCGTCGTCCCGGGTGACCCGGACCCGGTCGCCGACCCCGTTGGCCGCCGCCGTCGCCGTCGCCGATTCCGCCGCGGCTGCGGACTGGTCGGAGGCGAGCACGGTCAGCCCCGGACGGTCGCGGGCCAGGGCGGCGGCGAGCACACCGGTGCCGCAGCCCAGGTCGAGCGCGGTGGCCGCCTCGGGGGCCGCGCCGGCCAGGACCTGCAGCAGCGCGCGGGTGCCGTCGTCCACCCGGTTGCCGGCGAAGGCCCCGCCGTGCGCGCACACCGTGAGGCCCGTGGCCTCGTCGGGCCGGCAGCGCGGGAACGACGGCGCGATGCCGGGGCGCGGGTCGCGGGCGACCAGCAGCCGCGACTTCTGCCGCGCCAGCGTGGCCGAGACGTCGGTGAACCCGAGGCGCAGCACGTCGTTCATCGCGTGGGTCATGTGCTTGACCCGCCCGCCGACCAGCACGGTGACGTCCGGGGCGGCGTGCGCGGCGGCCAGCTCGGTCAGCTCGCGCAGGGCGTCGAGGGCCTTGGGCGCCTTGGCGAGCACCACGCGGGCGCCGGCGAACAGGTCGCCGTCCAGCGGGAGGGAGCGGTGGACGCCGGTCAGCCCCGTCCGCTCGGCGTTCGCGGCGAGCGCGAGCTCGCCCACCCGCAGGTCCTGGTGCACGCGCAGGTCGCGCACCCCGTGCAGCCCGGCGGCACCGAGGGTGAGCGCGCCGTGGGAGTCGTCGACGACGACCACCTCGCCGGGCGCCGCGGCGGCCAGCAGCGGGGCGGCCTCGTCGAGCAGCAGCCGGTCGGTGGCGTCCACCGCGACCAGGTCGGGCGCCTCGACGTCGGGCTCCCGGCGCAGCTGCGCCCAGAACCGGTCCCGGTCCCGACTCCCCTGCTCCACGGTCATCGGCCCTAGTCTCCCCCCGGCGGTTTTCGACGAGGAGGTGGCGGTGTCCGACGACGGCGTGCTCGACCCGTGGGTGGCCCGGTGGTTGCAGGAGAACCCGCAGGGGTTCGCCCTGCGCGACGGTCTCCCGTTCGCGCGGCAGCCCATGACGATCCCGGTCACCCGCGAGGTGGGGCCCGTGGCCGACGAGGTGGCGGCCGGCGTCCCCGTCCGGATCTACCAGCCGCTGGAGGCGCCGACCGGGCTGCTCGTGTACGCCCACGGCGGCGCCCACTGCGTCGGCAGCGTGGCGCTCATGGACAACGTCGCCCGCGAGCTCACGCACGCCACCGGGGCGGTCGTGGTGTCCGTGGACTACCGGCTGGCGCCGGAGAACCCGTTCCCGGCCGGTCTCGACGACACCGAGGCGGTCACCCGCTGGGCTCTGGCGAACAGCACGCGCTTCGGGGTGCCGCCGAGCCGGGTCGCCGTCTCCGGGGAGAGCGCCGGCGGGTCGCTCGCCGCCGGCGTCACCCTGCGGCTGCGCGACGACCCGGCCGCCCGGCTGGCCGGGCAGGTGCTGATCTACCCCGCGGTCGACGACGGCACGACGCCGCTCCCCTCGCGGACCGAGTTCGCCGGGCTGACCATGCCCGAGGGCGAGATGGACTGGATCTGGGAGGCCTACACCGGCGGCCGCGACCTGCGCGGCGACCCGTTCGCGGCGCCGCTGCACGCCGACTCCCTGGCGGGGCTGCCCCCGGCGCTCGTCGTGCTCGGTGGCTGCGACTTCCTGCGCGACGAGGGCCGCCTGTACGCCGAGAAGCTGCGGGCGGACGGCGTGGAGGTCGACGACGTGCTCCACCCGGGCCAGATCCACGGGTTCCTGAACTACGGGCACCCGGCCGCCGCGGCGGCCTACGACGGGATCGGCACCTGGGTGCGGGCCCTGTTCGCGCGGGTCGAGGCGCCGGCGGCCTGACCGCCCGCGCGAACAGGGCCCCGGCATAGGAAGCTTTGCCCACGTTCCGGGGCCCGAGACGTGGGCAGTGCTTCCTATGCCGAGGGTCCGCGGGGGGTCGGGGCTGGGCCGGCCGGGCGCGGGCGGCGGCCGGACCGCCCGCGCGACCAGGGCCCCGCGGCCGGTCGCGTCAGACGCCGGGGAGACCCACCGGGCAGGAGACGCCGGTGGAGTTCACCGGGCAGTAGCCGTGCGGCACCTTGTACAGGTACTGCTGGTGGTAGTCCTCGGCGTAGAAGAACTCCCCGAGCGGGGCGATCTCGGTGGTGATCTCGCCGTAGCCGGCGGCCTTCAGCCGCTCCTGGTAGGCGTCGCGCGTGGCCCGCGCAGCCGCCTCCTGCTCGGGGTCGGCGTAGTAGATCGCCGACCGGTACTGGGTGCCGACGTCGTTGCCCTGGCGCGCGCCCTGGGTCGGGTCGTGGTCCTCCCAGAAGGCCTTGAGCAGCTGCTCGTAGGAGGTGACCGCCGGGTCGTACACGACGAGCACGACCTCGGTGTGTCCGGTCCGCGCCGAGCAGACCTCCTCGTAGGTCGGGTTCGGCGTGTACCCGCCCGCGTAGCCGGCGGCGGTCGAGTAGACCCCGGGCAGCTGCCAGAAGACCTTCTCCACGCCCCAGAAGCAGCCCGCGCCGAAGACGGCGGTCCGCATGCCCTCGGGGAACGGCGGCTGGATCCGGTTGCCGTTGACCGCGTGGGTCTCCGGGACGAAGGGCAGGGCGTCGGGACGGCCGGGCAGCGCGTCCTCGCGCGCCACGGGCTCGGTCTTGTACCGCGAGAACAGCGACATACCCCCAGCGTAGGCCGGTCGTGCCACCCGGAACGGCGCCGCGGGCGCGGGAGATGGAGGATCGATGGCCTCCACCGCCCACTCCGTCCGACCACCCCCGCCGGAGGCGCCCCGTGCCCGTGACCGCCCGCGAGTGGCACCTCGCCGCCACCCCGCACGGAGAGCCCACGCCCGGGGACTTCCGGCTGGTCGAGGTAGAGCACCCCGACCCCGCCGAGGGCCAGGTCGTCGTCGCGATGATCGCGATGTCGGTCGACCCGTACATGCGGGGCCGGATGCGCCCGGAGCCCTCCTACGCCGCGCCCTGGGAGATCGGCGAGGTCATGCGGGGCGGTGCGGTCGGCCGGGTGGTCGACTCCCGCTCCCCGGACGTCCCGGTGGGGGCGCTCGTGCTCGCCGACGCCGGCTGGCGCGACGTCGCCGTCCTGCCCGCGCGCGAGGTCCGGGTGCTGCCGGCGCTGGACGACGTCTCGCCCACCCATCACCTCGGCGTCCTCGGCATGCCGGGGCTCACCGCGTACGCGGGGCTGTTCCGGGTCGCGGCGTTCACCCCGGGCGACGACGTCTTCGTCTCCGGAGCCGCCGGAGCCGTCGGCAGCCTCGTCGGCCAGTTCGCCCGGCTGCGCGGCGCCCGCTCGGTGGTCGGCAGCGCCGGCAGCCCGGAGAAGGTGGCGTGGCTGACCGGCGAGCTGGGCTTCACCGCGGCCTTCGACTACCACGACGGCCCGGTCGCGCGGCAGCTGCGCGCGGCCGCGCCGGACGGCATCAGCGTCTACTTCGACAACGTCGGTGGGGAGCACCTCGAGGCCGCGATCGGCGCGCTGCGGGTGCACGGCCGCGCGGCGCTGTGCGGCTCCATCTCCGGCTACAACGCCACGGAGCCACCTCCCGGCCCGCGGAACATGAGCCTGCTGGTCACCAAGCGGCTGACCCTGCGCGGTCTCCTCGTCGGCGACCACGGCGACCTGCGCGACGAGGCCACCGCGGCGATCGCCGGCTGGCTGCGGTCCGGCGAGCTCGTCGCCCGCGAGACGGTGTACGAGGGGCTCGAGGCCGCCGTCCCCGCCTTCCTCGACCTCCTGCGCGGGGCCAACACCGGCAAGATGGTCGTCCGCCTCGCCCCGGACCCCGCCCGCCCGTGACGGCTGCCGCCGCACCGGCGCTGGAGCACGCCGCGGCGCCGGTGCCCGCCCGCGCCGTCGCCCTGTTCTGCCACGGCGGCACCGTGGAGAGCGTGCAGCCGCCGCGCGAGCGGGCGCTGTCGCTGCTGCGGATGCGCGCCGTCGAGGAGCACGTCCGCCGCGACGTCGGCCCGCGCGGGTTGGACACCTACCTGCTGCGCTACCGGGTGGCCGGCTGGAACGGGCTCGCCGCGGACGCGTTCGCCGACGTCCGGTGGGCGCTGGAGCAGATCCGCGACCGGCACGGGGACGGGGTGCCGGTGGTGCTGGTCGGGCACTCGATGGGCGGCCGGGCGGTGCTGCGCGCCGGAGGCGAGCCCGGCGTGGCGGCGGTGTGCGCGCTCGCGCCCTGGACGCCGCCGGGCGAGCCGGTCGGGCACCTGCGGGGGCACACCGCCGTCCTGCTGCACGGCCGGGGGGACCGCTGGGTGCCGGCCTCGCTCTCGGCCGAATACGCGGTGCGGGCCCGGCGGGCGGGGGCGCGGATCGCCCGCTTCACCGTCGCCGGGGGGCACTCGATGGTGCGGCGGTCGCGGGTGTGGCACGGGCTGGTGCGCGACGTCGTCCTCGCCGGAGCGGGGTTCGCACCCGAGCGGCCCGACGTCCGTGCCGCGCTGGACGCCCCGGCGCCCGAGGGTCTCGCCGTCGCGCTGGACCTCCGCCGACCCTGAGCGGAGTGCGAGGAGCGAGGTTTCCTCGCTGTTGAGTCCGAGGACATCTGTCAGTCCTGAAGTCTCATGACATGTGTCGCTTGATCATCACAACGCCGATGAGGTGGTGTGGGGAAGCGAGCG
>NZ_FOEE01000017.1 GCF_900110555.1 Trujillonella endophytica | reverse complement strand
CGGTCGACGAATGGGTGGCGTTCTACAACACCCAGCGGCCGCACCAGTCCCTGGACATGCAGACCCCGGCCGACCGCTTCACCGCCGGCGGCGCAGCACCGGTGACCGTGCCCGCGCCGGATCGGACCGGGGATGACTGGGTGTCTCGGCGGGTGGCCAGCAACGGAGTGGTCTGCGTGGCGTGGCAGCAGGTCAGCGTGGGCAGACACCACGCCGGCGCCCGCTGCGACGTGCACGTCACCGACCGGCTCCTGCAGTTCTGGATCGGCAACGACCTGACCAAGACCGTGGCCCGAGCCGGCCGAGGAGAGATCCGCAAGAAGCGGGCATCGATCCACCGAGCGACGTCCTGAGCGTCAAGGATCAACCGACGTAGCTCCGTCAAGCATCAGCCGAAGCTGGACAGCCCCACACCGCCTGACCTGCACGGATGCCGGTCACCGACAGGCGGCACCGGCGGGCCGGCAGCAGGACCTGGTCCGCGGTCGTCCCGGGCCGGGACGGCGGCTTCCGCCACCAGGCGGAGAGCACCACGGTGATCGCCGCACCTGTCCAGCTGGCTGGTCCTACCGGCCGCTGAGCGCGGTGGGCGCCAGCACCACGCGCACCGGTGGCTGCTCGCTCCACCACGAGCAGCCACTGAAGCAGTCCAGCTCCACCGGCCGGTCCCCGATCCAGCCCACGGCGGCGGTAGCCCCACAGTCCGGGCAGTTCGTCCAGGTGATCCGCTCGCTCATCGCCATTTCCCCCGACGGACTCGACATCGACATCAGGTTCCACCACGTTCGCGGGACACGCCAGACGCCGCCACCTTCGGCGCGCCGCTCCCGCCGCAGCGATGGCGCCGAGGCGCGCAGTTCTCCGACCGCGCTCCGTCGCACCGGTCGCGCGCCGGGCAGTCCTACCGCGCCGCCGCTCAACCCGACCGGTTGGCGCGCACCTTGGCGTCGACGGTGGCCTTCCACCGGTACCAGGTGCGGCCCGAGGCGCCGACGACCTCGGTCGGCCCGGTCACGTCGAGCGTGGTCCAGTCGGGCACCTGCCAGTGCCGGGCGGCCTGCTCCCGCAGGTCTCCGCGCAGCCCGAACACCGCCCTGGCCTCATCGAGGACGGGCAGCGACACCCTGGCTGCGAACTGCACGCCGCACAGGGTGGCGGACCAGTTGGTGCCGGTACATCGCCCGACCGGGCGAGTCACGCACCCCGCCGGCCACGGCCCGCATGCGACAGAGCTCCCTCGTCGCCCTCACGGGTGACGAGGGAGCCTTTCGTCGTGTCTCGGCCGGCGCATCCCTCCTGTTGGCACGGCGCCGAACGGTGCAGAGGACTCATGGTCCGACGGCTCCCGTCGGCACCGCCGCCGCGCGCCGCGGCTGCGAGCTGTCCGCAGGAGGCGCCGGACGGCCGTGGACATCGCTGCGGCGGGCACGCGGTCCAGGGCTGGGGCCCGCCCGGACGGGACCTTCGGCAAGGGCGGACGGGCCCGCGGTCCCTGACCTCGGAGTGAGCCACGGTGCACCGTCGTAGCAGGTGCGCTCGCAGCGAGGAAGCCGGTCGCCCGGACCTCGGCACGCGGCCCACCGCGACCGACCGAGGGGACGGCGGACGATGATGTTCTGGTACGACCACGACCCCGGTGCATGGGGATGGGTCGGCATGACGGTCGGGATGCTCCTGTTCTGGGGGCTGCTGATCTCCGCCGTCGTCCTGCTGGTCCGCGCGATCGGTCCCGGCGGCCCGACGACGCCCACTCCGCCGACCTCGGACCCCGAGCGGCTGCTCGCCGAGCGTTTCGCACGGGGCGAGATCGACGAGCCGGAGTTCCAGGACCGCCTGGCCACCCTGCGCGGGACCACCCGTCCTGGGGGACGGTGACGACAGGGGGTCGGTCGTCGCCGTCCCGAGCCCGGCGCAGCACGACCAGAGGTCGACCTGTCCGAACTCCTTCGCCCGCGGGAGCGTCACCGCCGGAAGCTCAGGGGTGTTCCGGCCGGGCGAGAGGCTCGAGCCGTGTCAGCGTGAGACCGGCTCCGGCTCGGGGGCCGTGACCGTCTCGGCCGTGGGCGCTCCCGGAGCGTCGGGGAGCCGCAGCCGCTTGAGCAGCAGCGCGTTGACCGCGACCAGGAAGCTGGAACCCGACATCGACAGCGCGGCGATCTCGGGCCGCAGCACGAGCCCGAACGCCGGCTCGAACACGCCGGCGGCGATCGGCAGGGCGATCGCGTTGTAGCCGACGGCCCAGCCGAGGTTCTGCCGCATCTTGCGCAGCGTGCCGCGTCCGATGGCCAGCGCGGTGGGGACGTCGAGCGGATCGGAGCGCATCAGGACGACGTCGGCGGTCTCGATGGCGACGTCCGTGCCGGCGCCGATGGCGATCCCGAGATCGGCCTGGGCCAGCGCGGGCGCGTCGTTCACGCCGTCGCCGACCATGGCGACGCGCTTGCCGGCGCGCTGCAACTCGGTGATCCTGGCCGCCTTGTCACCGGGCAGGACCTCGGCGAGAACCGCGTCGATGCCCAGTTGGCCGGCGATGCGCCGCGCGGTGGCCTCGTTGTCGCCGCTGAGCATGACCACCTGTACGCCCGCCTCGTGCAGGGCTGCCACCGCCGCAGCCGAGGTCTCGCGGGCCGCGTCGGCCAGGGCGATCACGCCGACGGCGCGACCGTCGACCGCGGCCAGGACGGCGGTGCGGCCGCTGCCGGCCAGCTCGTCCCGGCGCGCACCCAGAGGCCCGAGGTCGACGCCCTCGTCTGCCATCAGCCTGGCGTTGCCGACCAGCACCCGGTGGCCGTCGACGTGCGCGGACGCGCCGTGACCGGGCACGGTGCGGAATCCCGTGGCGGTCAGCGCCGGCACGCCGAGCGTGTCGGCGTGCCGCGCGACGGCGGCGGCCAGCGGGTGCTCGGACTCCCGCTCCACGGCCGCGACCAGGGCCAGGACGTCGTCCGCGGACATCCGGTCGACGACGACGTCGGTGACCTCCGGCTCGCCCTTCGTCAGGGTGCCGGTCTTGTCCATCACCACGGTGTCGATCCGGGCCGACGTCTCCAGGGCTGTGGCGTTCTTGAACAGCACGCCCCGCTGTGCGCCGAGCCCGGTGCCGACCATGATCGCCGTCGGGGTGGCCAGGCCGAGCGCGTCCGGGCAGGTCACCACGACCACGGTGATCGCGAACAGCATCGCGGTCGCGAAGGTGGCGCCGGACAGGAACCAGACGGCGAAGGTCAGGCCGCCGCCGAGGAGGGCCACGAACACCAGCCAGAACGCGGCCCGGTCGGCCAGCCGCTGGCCGGGCGCCTTGGAGTTCTGCGCCTCCTGCACCAGCTGCACGATCTGGGCCAGTGCCGTGTCGGCGCCCACCTTCGTGGCGCGCACCCGCAGCGTGCCGGTGGTGTTGACCGAGCCGCCGATGACCTCGTCGCCGGGCGCCTTGTGCACCGGGAGGCTCTCCCCGGTCACCATCGACTCGTCGATCTCGGAGTCGCCGTCCTCGACGGTTCCGTCGACGGGGATCTTGGCCCCGGGACGGACCAGCAGCAGGTCCCCGACGAGCACCTCGGCGGTGGGTACCTCGACCGGCTGCCCGTCTCGGATCACCACCGCGCGCGGCGGGGCGAGCTCCAGCAGCGTGCGGATGGCGTCGTTGGCGCCGCCACGGGCGCGCATCTCGAACCAGTGGCCGAGCAGCACGAACGCGGTGAGCACGGTGGCGGCCTCGTAGAACACCTCGCCGCCGCCGGTGAGCGTGATGACGAGGCTGTAGCTCCACCCGGCGCCGACCGCGACGGCGACCAGCACCATCATGTCCAGCGTGCGGGCGCGCAGTGCCCGCCAGGCGCCGTCGACGAAGATCCAGGCGCTGTAGAAGATCACCGGCAGCGACAGGAACAGCGAGAAGACGTCGTCCCGCAGGCCGAACGGTGCCTCCGCCTCGAAGCCGAGGACCTCGCGGCCGATCGGCGACCACAGCAGGATCGGGATCGACAACAGGGCCGCGACCAGGAACCGGTTGCGCATGTCGCGGGCCATGTCGTCCATCGACATCCCGGCGTGGTGCCCGCCGTGCCCCATGGCGTCCTGCGGGGTCGTCCCGGCGTGATCACCGTGCTCGGACGCGTCATCGCCGAGGTCCTGTGGCGCAGGCTCGGCGCCCCCGTCCGGCCGGTGGCCGGCGTGGTGCCCGACCGGGGCGTGGGACAGCGGCTCGGCCTCGGGGTCGCACACGTGCTGCGGAACCGACTGCCCGGCGCAGTGGTACCCGCACTCGCGGATCCACCCCGTGAGATCGGCGACCGAGGTCCGCGTGGGGTCGTAGGTGACCGTCGCAGTCTGGCCGACGGCGTTCGCCTCGACCTCCAGCACGCCGGGGCGGCGGCCGAGCACCCGCTCGACCACGGCCTTCTCCGACGCCCAGTTCACGCCGGCGACCTCCAGCACGGCGGTCGTCCTCTGCGTTGCCATAGCGCTCTCCTCCCCCGACCTCTCGCCGGGCCGTCGTTCCGGTTCGTCGTCGTGCCATACCCCCCGGTGGTACTGCTCACCGGTATACCCCCACCGGGTACCGCGCGCAAGAGGCGCATGCGCTCGGAACCGGCGGGTCGGCCCACCCGCTCCGGTCCGTCCTCGTCGGTACCGGCGGGGAGGATGCGGGCATGACTGCGTTCTTCCTGCCCCGCGCCGCCGACGACGAGCAGGCCGAGCGGCTGTACGAGGCCCTGGCGGAGTTCGCCGGCTGCGAACCCGCGCCGCGGGGGCAGCGGGTCCGGGCCATCGAGTTCGTCCAGGACGGCGCCCGGTGGACGGCGGCGGTCGGCGAGCAACTGCGCGGGGAGCGGACCACGCAGCAGCTGCGGCGGGGCGAGGTCCTGGAGCGCACCGAGGTGCTGACCTCGGGCACGCGGGTCCTGGCGGTCTACCCGGGGACGCCGTTCGTGGTCGTCACCGACGCCCAGCCGATCACCGGTGCCGCCTCCGAGTGGGCGAACCCCTTCACCGCCGCGCCGGACCGCGTCACCCTCTTCGACCGCGGCTGACCGCCGGGCCCCGGCCGCGGGCGGAACTGAGGGTGACGACGTCCGTGCGCTCGCGCGCGGCGCGCACGGCCCGCGCCACCCGTCGCCCCGACGGCGCCCGCACGACGCCTCCCGGCCACCTGCGGCCGCGACCATGCGGCCCTCACCGCGACGCAGGGGGACGCCATGGGGACGACCGGCGACCGCGCCGCACCCGTTCTGGGCGGCGTCGCGCTGGCCCTGGGCGTCGCCGCGACCCTGGCCGCGGTGGGCAGCGCGGAGGCACCCGCGCTGGTCGCCGACCCCGTTCCGATCACCGCGGCCGTCAGCAGCGCGGCGGACAGCGACCCCGTGGGCGGCCCGGCGTCCGGCTCACCGCTGCGCGCGGGCCCCCTGGAGGTGCCCACCATCGGCGTCCTGCCGGGGATCGACCTGCCCCTCCCCGCGCAGGTGTCACTGCGCGCGCTCTCCACGCCCGTGCCGGTCCCGCTCCCGAGTCCCGGCCCGTCCGGCGGCGAGGACCCCGGGCCGGCGGTCGTGCCGCCCACACCCGAGCCGCCGGCGCCCCCTCCGCCGGCCGCACCCGATCCGCCGGCCGCACCCGATCCCCCGCCGCCACCCGAGCCCCCGGCGCCGACCCCGCCGGCGCCCCCTCCCCCGGCCGAGCCGACGCCACCGCCACCGGCACCGGCACCGGCACCGGCACCGGCACCGGCCGATCCCGCGCCGCGGGCCACAGCCGGGGAACCACCGGCCGCAGCTCCGTCAGCCACCGACGTGCCCCCACCCACCGAGGCACCCCCACCCACCGAGGCCACACCACCCACCGAGGCGGCCCCACCACCGACCGAGGCCCGCCCACCCACCGAGGCCCCACCACCCACCGAGGCACCACCACCCACCGAGGCCCCACCGCCGGTGGAGGAACCGCCACCCGCCCAGCCCCCCTGCGACGAGCCCGCCCCACCGGACGGCGGCGTGGGCGGCGAGCCTGAGGTTCCCCCCGTCGAGCCGCCCGCACCGAGCGCACCACCGACGGACCCCGCCCCCGAGCCCGCCGTTCCCGCGCCGCCGCCCGCTCCCGCGACCCCCACCGCCGTGACGGAGTTGACTCCCTGCGCCGCGCCGGACCCCGCCGCACCAGACCCCGCCGCACCAGACCCCGCCGCACCGGACCCCGCCGCACCGGACACAACCGCCCCCGCCGACGGGACCACCCCGGCCGCCGAGGTTCCGTAGCCGGCGCCGGCCGGCCGACGGTCACACCGGCGGAGCACCCACCGCGGTCCACCGGGCACCGGCCCGGTCCTCCGCCGAGGATGAGGTGTGCCCATCGACGTCGTCACCGACCACCCCGCGCCGCCCGACCGGGTGCACGCCGTCCTCACCGACGAGTCCTTCCTGCGCGAGACCACCGCGGCGCTGGGGGCGCAACTCCAGGAAGTGGCGGCCGACGCGACGCTGACCCGGGTCCGGATGCTCGCGCCCACGGCCGGCATCCCCGCGGTGTTCGCCCGCTTCGTCGGCCGCGAGGTCGCCGTGAGCGACACCCGCACGTGGCGGCGGGACGGCGACGGCTGGTCGTGCGACGTCGAGGTGCGCGCCGAGATCTTCGGCCGGCCGGTCGAGGTCCTGGGCGAGCGGCGGCTCACGCCCGGCGGCGAGGGCACGCACTCGCGACTCACCGCCGAGGCGCGGGTCAACGCCCCCCTGGTCGGCCGCCAGGCGGAGCGGGCAGTGCGCGACCTGATCGGGACCGTGCTGCGCCGGGAGGTCACGCTGCTCGACGTCCGCCTCGCCGGCGGGTGACCGCCCCGGGACGACGACGGGCCCGGTCGGCGCAGCGCCGACCGGGCCCGGGCAGTCAGCCGGGGATCAGCCGATGGGAACGGTGCAGTAGATCGTGCCGTCGTCCCCGATGGTATTGGGCACCCAGATCTGCCCGACGGTCTCGGGGAACTCCGAGCACGTCGAGTTGTCGGAGTAGAACTCGCTCTCCGTCAGCTCCTCGTCGTGCACCCCGATGATGCGGGCCTGGGCGTCCGAGTCGTCGCAGTCGACCTCCTCGAACTCGTTCGCCCCCTCCTGGTGGAGGCAGTCGTCCACGTCGAACTGCGGGGTGGTGAGGAACCAGTACAGGCCCCCCAGCGCGAGCACCGCCACGACGGCCGCGACGACCGGGATCAGCCACTTGGGCCGGCCGGACTTCTGCGGGGCCCACGGCTGACCCGGCGCGCCGCCCTGCGGCGGGTACGGCTGGCCCTGCGGCGGGTACGGCTGCCCCTGTTGCGGGTACGGCTGCCCCTGCGGCGGGTACGGCTGACCCTGCGGCGGGTACGGCTGCCCCTGCTGCGGCTGCCCCTGGCCGAACCCGCCGGGCGGCGGCGGGGTCGCCCCACCCGGCGGGGGCGGGGGCGGCGGCGAGTAGCCGCCCGGGGAGCCGGCGGGCGGCTGGCCCCAGCCAGGAGCACCGCCCCCGGACGGATCGTGGGGGCCGTGGGAACCCGGCGTGGTCATTCGGTACCTCCGATCGGTGCGGCGCGCCACGTCGGTCGGCGGCGCGTCGGGGCGCCCGGTCATCGATCGGCCGGGCGCCACCGCAGGGAGCATCGCAGTCCCACCGCGCGCCGGGCGCACCGCCGCTCCGTTCCGGGCCCGCGCGTGTCCGCCCGGCGTACTGTCCGCCCATGACGGCCGACGCCGGAGCCGAGAGCCGCCTGCTCGGTGGCCGCTACGCACTGACCGAGGTGATCGGGCGCGGTGGCATGGGCGTGGTGTGGCTGGGCACCGACCGGCTGCTGGACCGGCCCGTCGCCGTCAAGGAGATCACCTATCCGGTCCACGTGACCGAGCACGAGCGCGAGATCCTGCGCGAACGCACCCTCCGCGAGGCCCGGAACGCGGCGAGCCTGGACCACCCGCAGGTGACCTCGGTCTTCGACGTCGTCGAGGAAGACGGCCGGCCCTGGCTGGTGATGGAGCACATCCCCTCGCGCAGCCTGCAGGAGCTCGTCGAGGAGCAGGGGCCGCTGCCGTGGCACGCCGTCGCGAGGATCGGCCTGGACGTCCTGTCCGGTCTGGTGGCCGCCCACCGCGCCGGGATCGTGCACCGCGACGTCAAGCCGGGCAACGTCCTGGTCGACACCGCTGGGCGGGCGTACCTCACCGACTTCGGCATCGCGACGGGTACCGGCGACTCGTCCCTCACCACCGCCGGGACGATGATCGGCTCGCCGTCCTACATGTCCCCCGAGCGCGCCCACGGCGCGCCCATCGGTCCACCGACGGACATGTGGTCGCTGGGCGCGACGCTGTACACGGCCGTGGAGGGCCGGCCCGCGTTCGCCCGGGACGAGCCGATGGCCACCCTGATGGCCGTGGTGTCCGAGCACCCACCGCCGATGCTGCATGCCGGCCCGCTCGAACCCGTGCTCCGCGGCCTGCTCACCAAGGACCCCGCCCAGCGGACGACGCCGGAGCAGGCCCGGTCGCAGCTGCAGGCGGTCCTGACCGGCCAGGCGGCGGCGTCGGTCTGGCCCCCGCCGGTGCCGCAGAGCGCCGGCCCGCCCCCGCCACCGCCTCCGCACGCGGCCGCCGCCGCCCGCGGGGACCGGATCGAGCGGATCAGCGCCGAGGACCTCAAGGCCCTCGCCGTGGGCTCGGCCGCCGCCCTGGGCTCGGTCGCCCGGGACCAGGCCCGTCACCTGGCCGAGAAGCGTCGCGAGCGGCGCGCCGACCGCGCCCGGTCCCCCGCGCCGTCCGGGCCCCCCGCTCCGGCGCCGGTCCGGCGGGGCCGCGGCGGTCGTCCGCGGCGGCGGTTCAAGCGGCGGTGGATCGTCGTCCCCACGGTGGTGGTGGCGCTCGTGGCGCTCGCCGTCGTCGCGGGCCTGGTCGCCCTCGTCGTCACGCTGGCCTGACCGGGCGGCGCCGCGCGGGACGCCGATCCCGCCGGCGGCCGGGAACTCAGGCCTCGGCGAAGATCCGTTCGGCCCCCAGCCGCTCGCGGGCGACGTAGTAGAGGGTGGTGCCCGCAGGCACCGGCCGGTCCCAGGGCGGGCTGACCACGAGCTCGCCGTCCGGTCCACGGACGGCCAGCAGCGTCGCGCCGAACCGGCGCCCGAGGCGGGTCTGCACGTCGCCGGCGGTCGCCTCCCCGGTTCCCCGGGGCACCAGCGCCGAGTAGGTGTTGCCGTGACCGCCGCTGGTCATCAGGTCGTTGTAGACCTGGGTCAGCCCGGGGTCGGCCGCCTCCTCCGACAGCAGGAACGGCATCTGCCACTGCACCACCTGCACGTCCGGGTTGACGTAGCGCAGCGTCTCCCGCCGGTCCAGGTCGCGCACCGCGGCGACCAGGTGGATGCCCGGGTTGCTGTGGTCGACCGCCACGGCGATGGCCAGCGTCTCGTTGTCGTCCCGGCCGTCGACGACGGCGGTGCGGGCCCGGGCCACGCAGGCCCGGACCATCACGTCGGCGTGGGTCAGGTCGCCGCGGACGAAGTCGACGTCGGGCAGGTGTGGCAGCGGGTCCTCCACCACGTCGTCCCACGCGCACAGGACGACGCGCGTCCCACCCTCCGCGGTCAGCTCGGCCACGATCCGGTCGGTCCGCCCCGGCGTGTACCCGAGCAGGACGACGTGCCCCTCTACGTCCAGCGTGACCACTCCCCTCGTCCGGCGGCCCCGCGCCGTCTGCAGTGCCGTGCTGAGCATGGTGAACAGCAGGGTCAGCGTGACGATGCCGCCGACGATGACGTACGTGCCGACCACCCGGCCCGCCGCCGAGACCGGGAAGAAGTCCCCGTAGCCGACGGTCGCCGAGGTCACGACGAAGTACCACCAGTAGGTGCCGGGGTCGGCGATCCCGCTCCCGGCCGGCTCCACCAGCGCCATGGCGGCCCAGCTGGTGCCGAAGACGATCACGGTGACCGCGAGCGGCAGCCGCCAGCTGCGCAGGCGCAGGCGCAGCACCCGGGCGAGGCGGGCGAACAGCAGGAACGGCACCGGCCCTCCCCGGTCGTCGACAGGTCGGGCCAGTATCCGGGTGGTCGGGCGCGCGGGCGACCGACCGGCGCTCGGCCGAGCGGCCCCGTCCCGGCGGTCGTAGCGTCCAGGCGTGACCAGCCCCGACCTCTACGCGGTGGACGAGCTCCTCGAGCCGGCGGAGATCGAGATCCGCGACCGGGTCCGGGAGTTCGCCGAGCGCGAGGTGACCCCGCTCGTCAACGACTACTGGGAGCGGGCGGAGTTCCCGTTCCCGATCGTGCCGAAGCTGGCCGCGCTGGGCATCGCCGGCGGCACGATCTCCGGGTACGGCTGCCCCGGCATGAGCGCGGTGTCGGCCGGCCTGGTCGCCGCCGAGCTGGCCCGCGCCGACGGCAGCATCGGCACCTTCAACGGGGTGCACAGCTTCCTGGCCATGCAGTCGATCGCGCTGCTCGGCTCGGAGGAGCAGCGACAGCGCTGGCTGCCGGCGATGGCCCGGATGGAGACCATCGGCGCCTTCGGGCTGACCGAGCCCCGGCACGGCTCGGACGCCGTCGGTCTCGAGACCTCCGCCCGCCGCGACGGCGACGCCTGGGTGCTCGACGGGCAGAAGAAGTGGATCGGCAACGGGTCCATCGCCGACCTCGTCCTCATCTGGGCCCGCGACGGGGACGGCGACGTCGGCGGGTACGTCGTCGAGAAGGGGACGCCGGGCTTCGAGGCGACGGTCATGACCGGCAAGACGGCGCTGCGCGCGGTGTGGCAGGCCGAGATCACCCTCGCCGGCGTTCGGGTGCCCGCCGAGAACAAGCTCGCGGGCTGCCGCTCGTTCGCCGACGTCTCCCGGGTCCTGGACCGCACGCGGTACACGGTGGCCTGGCGGGCCCTGGGTCTGGCCACCGCCTCCTACGAGCTGGCGCTGGCCCACGCGCTGCAGCGCGAGCAGTTCGGCCGGCCGATCGCCGGCTTCCAGCTGGTGCAGGACAAGCTGGCCCGCATGCTCGCCGAGATCACCTCGATGCAGCTGATGTGCTGGCGGCTGTCCAAGCTGGCCGACGCCGACCGGATGACCCCCGCGATGGCGTCCCTGGCGAAGATGAACCACGCGGCGAAGGCACGGGCGATCGTGGCCGACGCCCGCGACATCCTCGGCGGCGACGGCATCCTGCTCGACCACCACGTGGCCCGTCACCACGCGGACATGGAGGCGGTGTTCACCTTCGAGGGCACCGACTCGGTGCAGGCGCTCATCGTCGGCCGGGAGATCACCGGGCTGTCGGCGATCAGCGGCCGGCGCGACGACCGCCGCTGACCCGGCACCTCCCCGCTCCCTGCCGGGGGCGCGGAACGCTCCTGCCGCCTCGCGAAGCCGCCTGGGCGACCGTCCAGCCGCGTCACGGCCCGGCCGGACGGTCGGGGGCGCGGCTCAGCCTTTCCCCGCTACGTCCCCGACCCGCGGTGAGGACGAGGAACCGACCGCACCGGTGGGCCGGTCAGACGGCGCGCAGCAGCGGCGCGCCGCGGGAGCCGGAGCCGCCCGCCGACGCGTGCGTGCGGGCGGTCAGCCGGACGCACTCCGGGCACGCCGTGCGGCCGGTGCCCATGCGCTCCCACCGCTGCGAGCCCCAGACCTGCACGATCGCCCCGCACACGGCCAGGTCGACGACGCCGTCCAGGTCGCGCGGCGGGCGGTCGGCCGACACCGCGTGCCAGGGGGTCTGCTCCGACGTCCCGTTCCACGACCAGCGGTCGGGGCGGGCGAACCCTACGGCGTAGTCCACACGAGAGTGGTGCCCGTCTCACCCACCCGGCAAACACGGAACCGGACCGGAGGGCAACGGAACCGCGGCGTCCGTCCCGCCGCGACGTCCGTCCGGGGCTACCGTGCCGACGATGGGCGCAACGGACTTCATCGGCGCGCGGGAGGATCCCTCCGCGCCCGACGTCGCCGCGCTCATCCCGATGGTGCGACGGGTGATCGGCGCCCGGGTCGCCGATCCGACCACCGCCGAGGACCTCGTGCAGGAGACCCTGGTCCGGGTCCTGACCGCGGCTCCCCGGGTGGAACCCGGGATGCTCGAGCCCTACGCCATCGTCACGGCCCGCAACGTCGTCACCTCCCTGTGGCGGCAGCAGGACCGCGACCGGCGCAACCAGCACCGCGTCGTGGACCTCAGCCCGCCGGACGCCCCCGACGACGACATGCTCGCCCGCGAGGAGCAGGAGGCCGTGGCCGCGGCGCTGGCGCGGCTGACCGACCGCGAGCGCGACACGCTCGTCGCGCACGAGGTCTCGGGCCAGGACACCCGTTCCCTGGCCGAGGAGCTCGGGTCCACGGCCGGGGCGGTCGCGGCGCAGCTGAACCGCACCCGCGCCCGCCTGCGCGTCGAGTACCTGCTGGTGCGCGAGAACGTGGAGCCACCGACCGACCGCTGCCGCCCGGTCCTGCTCGCGCTGTCGGGCGGGGACCGGCGCCGGCAGCGCGAGGTCGATGCGGGACGGCACCTGCTGGAGTGCGAGGTGTGCGCGCGCCTGAGCCCGCCGTTGATGGAGCGCACCCAGTCGCGGGACGACGAGCTGCGGATCCCCATCGCCGTCGACGCCGACGTCGTCGCGGCCCGGCAGGCCGCCCGCGAGCTGGCCTCCCGGCTCGGCTTCGCCCGGACGGAGCTGACGCTGATCGCCACGGCCGTGTCCGAGGTGACGCGCAACATCGTGCGCTTCGCCGGGGCGGGCGAGGTGGTCGTCGAGCTGCTCGACCAGCCGCGGGCCGGCGTCCGGATCACCGCCCGCGACACCGGTCCGGGGATCCCCGACGTCCAGGCCGCCCTGGCCGACGGCTACAGCACGTACAACGGTCTCGGCCTGGGACTTCCCGGCGCCCGGCGGTTGATGGACGAGTTCGCGGTCGTGTCCGAGAGCGGCCGCGGCACCACGGTGACGATGACGAAATGGTGTGATGCGCGATGACCGAGCGTCCCGACACGACCCCGCCCCCGCCGCCGCTCCCCCGCTCTCCCGTCAACGAGGAGGAGCTCCTCCCGCAGCTGGTCTCCCACCTGCGCGAGCACCGCACCAAGCTGCGGCAGGAGTGGGCGGCGCGGATCCAGGGCGCCGGCCTGCTGCACGCCATGACGCCGCAGGAGATGGCGGCGGAGACGACGTCGGTCTACGACAACTACGTCGAGGTGCTCGAGACCGGGAGCGTGGAGGCGCTGCAGCGCTACGCCCGGGACCTGTCCGAGCGGATCATCCCCCGCGGGGTGGAGACGCACGAGGTCGTCGGGATCGTGCTGCTGCTGCGCGACGTGCTCGCCCGGTCGCTGTTCGAGAAGTACCAGCGCGACTTCGCGTTGCTCAACCGGGTGCTGGACGCCTACGAGCCCGCCGCCAACCGGATCGCCAACACCGTCGCGGTGTCCTTCGTCGACGAGCGCGAGCGCGTGATCCGGCAGCAGCAGGACTCGATCCGGGAGCTGAGCACGCCGGTGCTCCCCGTCCGCGAGCGGCTGCTGATCCTCCCGATGATCGGTGTGCTCGACAGCGAGCGGGCGCGCCAACTGACCGAGCAGCTGCTCACCGGCATCCGCACCCACCGGGCGAAGGTCGTCGTCATCGACATCACCGGCGTCCCCGCGGTGGACGAGACGGTGGCCAACCACCTCGTGCGCACGGTCGACGCCTCGCGTCTCATGGGCGCGAGCGTGATCATCACCGGGCTGTCCCCGGACATCGCGCAGACGCTGGTGACGATCGGCGTCGACCTCAGCAAGATGGACACCATCGGCGACCTGCAGGGTGGCCTCGAGGAAGCCGAGCGGCTGCTCGGCTTCTCGGTCACCCGGGGGGACGGGACCGGGACGATGTGACCGGACCCAAGCTCGTCTCGATCCTGCGGCAGGGCGACTGGCTGATCGCCTCCATCCACACCGCCCTCGACGACTCCCAGATGCTGCTGTTCCGCAACGACCTCGTCGAGCAGATCGGCCGGCACCGGTCCCGCGGCGTGGTGATCGACGTGGCCGCGCTGGACGTCCTCGACTCCTTCGGCGCGAACACGCTGCGCACGATCGCGGAGATGGCGCGGCTCCGGGGTGCCGAGACCGTCATCGTCGGGATCCAGCCCGACGTGGCCTTCGCGATGGTCTCCCTGGGGATGGACACCGGGGACGTGCCGACCGCGCTCGACCTCGAGGAGGGCCTGGCGTATCTCGGCCGGCCGACCGGCGCCCGGTCGAGGGGCCGACGGGACGCCGCGGGATGACCGGGGCGGACGCCCTCACCCGGGACTACCGGGTCGCGTTCCTGAGCTACCTGCCGCAGCGCGGGGAGGCGGGCCTGCACCGCGGCTACGAACTGGGCCGGGCCGCCGTGGACGGCGGTGTGAGCATCCTCGACCTGGCCCGGGTGCACCACGAGGTGCTGCTGGAGGCGCTGCGGGAGACCCCGCCGGAGGAGGTGGCGGAGGTGGCGACCGCCGCCTCGGAGTTCTTCCTGGAGGTCCTGGCGACCTTCGACATGACCCAGCGGTCGTTCCTGCCGGGCCGGGGGGCCGGGAGCGACCCGACCCCGGACGCGCCGGACCCCCGGCCGGCGAGCGGGATCAGGGCTCACCGACCGAGGGCCGGCTGACGCGGCCGGCGCCGGCGGGATCACCGCCGGCCGGCGGGGCACGTCAGGGGAGGATGGTGATGTCCGAGGTCGGGAGCGCGCTGCCCTCGCACGGCACCGCGTCGTCGGCCACGAGGCCGGCGAGGACCGCGACGTTCACGTCGCACACGTTGGCGACGACGCCGATGGGCGCCTGGATGTCGATGTCGGACACGTTGACGTTCACGAGCCCTTCCTGGGTGCCGGGACCGCCGGGCGCGCGCGTGATCTCGGCGTCGGCGTCGGGGGTGGCCTCCGCGTCGCAGTTGGCGGCGTCGTCGACCAGGTCCTGCACCAGCACGGCGACGTTGACGTCGCAGATGTTGGCGGCGATCCCGATCGGGATCTGGACGACGAGGTCGGAGACGTTGACGTTGACCAGTCCCGACTGGTTCGGCGGCGCGGCGGCGGCCGGGGCGGCCAGCGCGACGGTCGCGCCGGCGGCGAGGGCGGTGGCAGCGGTGAGGGTTCGGATGCGCATTGTCGTCTCCTTGGTGCCAAGTGAATCCTTGTGCGGTCCCTGCGTTCGGGCTCCCCTTGAAGACGACGAGGTGTCGACGCGATGACGCGCCCCGAACACGTCGGGACGTGCTGGATCGCCGGAACATCGGGTGTGTGACCCGCGTCATGCGCCGCCCCCGGCGGCGTCCGGTCAGCGGCGGCGCGCCCGCAGGACGGCGTCGGCCATGGGCACGTCCTCACCCTCGTGCGCGCGGCCCAGCCGCGGTCGCGCCTGCGCCACGAGCACGTCGAACTCCCCCGCCGGCAGGGCGGCGGCGAGCTCCTCGGCCGTGGCGAACAGGTCGGGGTCCCCGCCGTGGCGCACCGTGTGCAGGTCGCTCGGGTCGTGCTGGGCGATCAGCAGCGTGCCGCCCGGCGCCACCCCGGCCGCCAGCCGCCGCACGACGTCCTCCCGCTGGGACGCCGCGGCGTGCAGGAACGCCGACGTCACCAGGTCGAAGGCACGCTCCGGGGGCACCCACGAGGTGACGTCACCGTGCTGCCACGTCGTCCGCTCCGCGACCCCGGACGCCTCCGCCGCGGCGGCCGCCCGGTCCAGCGCGGTGCGCGACAGGTCGACGCCGGTCACCCGCCACCCCCGGGCGGCCAGCCACACCGCGTCCCCGCCCGTGCCGCAGCCGACGTCCAGTGCCGTGCCCGGCGGCAGGTCGGCGGTCTCGGCGACCAGGACGTCGTTGGGCCGACCGCTCCACTCCGACTGCCCCGAGGCGTAGCGCTCCTCCCACCACTGCTCGTCGTAGACGGTCACGCCGCACCGACCGCGGTCCGGGCGGCGACGGCCGCGCGGGTCTCCTCCAGGACGAGGTCCATGTTGATCTGACCGGCGGCGGCCAGGCCCTGGGCCGCGGCCACGACCACCTGGGCGCGCACGTCGCCGGCGTTGCCGGCCACCCACACCCCCGGCACCGCGGTGGCGCCGTCGGTACCGACCGGGAGCACGCTGCCGAAGACGACGCCGTTCATCCCCACCTCCGCAGGCTCCAGCCCCAGGCCGGCGAGCGCCTCCCCCGGCGCGCGCACCCGGCTCTGGGCGACCAGCGCCCGCCGCGGGACGACGGCCCCGCCGGCCAGCCGCACCCCGGTCAGCCGGCCGCCCTCGGTCTCCAGCCCCACGACCTCCCCCGTCACCACCTCGATGCCGCGGGCGGCGAACTGCTCGGCCTCCTCGGCGGTCGGCTCCGGGCCGGTGTGCTGGAAGAAGGTCAGATCCGCCGTCCACTGCCGCCACAGCAGAGCGTGGTGCACCCCCATGGCGCTGGTCGCCAGGACGCCGACGGCCTCGTCGCGCACCTCCCAGCCGTGGCAGTACGGGCAGTGCAGGACGTCGGTGCCCCACAGCTCCGCCAGCCCCGGCACCTCGGGCAGCTCGTCGCGCGCCCCGCCGGCCATCAGCAGCCGGCGGGCCCGGACCGTGCCGCCGTCGGCCAGCGCCACCTCGAACCCGCCGTCGACCCGGCGGGCCGCCGTCACCCGGCCGTCGCGGACCTCGGCGCCGTAACCGGCGACCTCGGCGCGCGCGAGGGCGATCAGCTCGGCCGGCGGCGTGCCGTCGCGGGTCAGGAAGTTGTGCACCCCGGCCGCGGGCGCGTTGCGCGGCTCACCCGCGTCCACCACCAGCACGCTGCGCCGGGCCCGCGCCAGGGCCAGCGCACCGGAGAGCCCCGCCGCTCCCCCACCGATCACCAGGACGTCCACTCGTTCGCTCATGTCCGGAAGGGTGCGCTGCTGCCGCAGACTTGACAAACATCGTTGCCGGAACGGCAAACTGGTGGCATGACCGACGACGACGTCCTGGCGGCCGTGGGGCCCCGGCTGCGCGAGTTGCGGTCGAAGAGCGGCGTCACCCTCACCCGGCTGGCCGAGACCACCGGGATCTCGGTGAGCACCCTCTCCCGCCTGGAGTCGGGGCAGCGCCGGCCGACGCTCGAACTGCTGCTGCCGCTGGCCCGTGCCCACGAGGTGCCGATCGACGAGCTGATCGGCGTGCGGTCGACGCCCGACCCCCGGGTCGTCGCCCGCCCCTTCGAACGCGGTGGGCACGTCTTCCAGCCGCTGACCCGCCGGCCGGGCGGCGTCCAGGCCTACAAGCAGGTCATCCCGCCGCACTGGCCGCCGGGCGAGCCCGAGCAGAAGACGCACGAGGGCCACGAGTGGCTCTACGTGCTGTCCGGCCGGGTCCGGCTCGTGCTCGGCGAGCACGACCTCGAGCTCAAGCCGGGCGAGGTGGCCGAGTTCGACACCCGCACCCCGCACTGGGTGGGCAACCCCGGCGACGCGCCGGCCGAGATCCTCAACCTGTACGGCCCGCAGGGCGAGCGGCTGCACGTCCGCGCCCGCCCGGCGCGGGGCTGAGGACGTACGGTCCGTCCGGAGGTGCACCCATGAGCGCGACCATCGACCGGGACGGCGTCGCCGCCCGGGTCTCGGCCTTTCCCCGCCGCGCGGCGGACCGGCCCGACCTCAAGCACGCCGCCGTCGCCGTCTGCGTGATCTGCCACGACGGCGTCCCGGCGCTGCTCATCACCCGCCGGGCGGCGCGGATGCGCAACCACGCCGGCCAGTGGGCGCTGCCCGGTGGGCGGCTGGACGCCGGCGAGACGCCCGCCCAGGGCGCGCTGCGCGAACTCGAGGAGGAGGTCGGGCTGACGCTGCCGCCGGACGCCGTCCTCGGGCTGCTCGACGACTACGTGACCCGGTCGGGCTACGTGATGACCCCCGTCGTCTGCTGGGCCGGCGAGGTCGGCGAGCTCACCCCGCAGGAGTCCGAGGTCGCCCGCATCCACCGGGTGCCGGTCGCCGACCTCGACGTGGAGCCGCTGCTGGTGCGCATCCCCGAGTCCGAGCAGCCGGTCATCCGGCTGCCGCTGCTGGGCGGGTTCGTGCACGCGCCGACCGCGGCCGTCGTCTACCAGTTCTGCCAGGTCGCCTGCCGGGGCCTGGACACGCGGGTCGACCACCTGGAGCAGCCGGTCTTCGCCTGGCGCTGACGCCCGCCGGGCACCCGCCCCCCGAGGCATAGGAAGCGATCCCCACGTCCCGGGCCCGGAAAGGCGGGGATCGCTTCCTGTGCCGCGAACAGCGGCGGTGTCAGAGGAGCTCGAAGATGGTGGCGTTGGCCTGGCCGCCGCCCTCGCACATGGTCTGCAGGCCGTAGCGGATGCCGTTGTCGCGCATGTGGTGCAGCAGGGTCGTGGCGATCCGGGCGCCGGAGCCGCCGAGCGGGTGCCCCAGCGCGATCGCGCCGCCGAGCGGGTTGAGCGCCTTGGCGTCGGCGCCGACGTCGGCGAGCCAGGCCAGGGGCACCGGGGCGAACGCCTCGTTGACCTCGAAGGCGCCGATCTCGTCCAGCGAGAGCCCGGACCGCTTCAGCGCCTTCTCCGTCGCCGGGATCGGGGCGGTCAGCATCATCACCGGGTCGGCCCCGGCCAGGACGGCGGTGTGCACCCGGGCGAGCGGCGTCAGGCCCAGCTCGCGGGCCTTCTCGCCGGTCATCATCAGCAGCGCCGCGGACCCGTCGGAGATCTGCGACGAGTTGCCCGCGGTGATCACGCCGCCCTCGGGCTTGAAGACGGTCTTCAGGCCGCCCAGCACCTCGGTCGTCGTCCCCGGGCGGATGCCCTCGTCCTCGCTCACCACCGTGCCGTCGGGCAGGGTCACCGGCGCGATCTGCGCGGCGAACCGGCCGTCGGCACGGGCGGCCGCCGCCTTCTCGTGCGAGGCCACGGAGAACTCGTCGCACTGCCCGCGGGTGATGCCCCACTTCTCCGCGATCATCTCGGCGCCCACGCCCTGGTTGGGAAAGGTGCCGTAGCGCGCCATGAACGCCTCGCCGAACGGGTCCCGGTCCATCAGCGAGGTGCCCATCGGCACCCGGCTCATCGACTCCACCCCGCCGGCGACGACGACGTCGTACTGCCCGGCGACGAGCCCGGCGGCGGCGAAGTGGATCGACTGCTGGGAGGACCCGCACTGGCGGTCGATCGTCACGCCGGTGACCGTCTCCGGCCAGCCCGCGGCGAGCGCCGCGGTCCGCCCGATGTCGAACGTCTGCTCGCCCACCTGGCCCACACAGCCCCAGATGACGTCCTCGACGAGCGCGGGGTCGACGCCGGCGCGCTCCACCAGCGAGCGGAGCACGTGCGCCGACAGGTCGGCCGGGTGCACCCCCGACAGCCCACCCTTGCGCCTGCCGACCGGAGCCCGGACGGCCTCGACGATCACTGCGTCCCGCATGCTGGTTCTCCTCTTCGAGATGGCCTGCCGGTCACTGTACGGTCGGCGGCGACCCCTGTACCGCGCCCGGCGGAGGCACTGATGAGCGTCGCCCTCGACCCGCCGCACGGCCTGCACGACCCGGGGCACGGCACCCCGCCGCGCGCCCCCGGGTCGGTGCGACGGACGGCGACCACCGAGATCGTGCGCCCCGAGGGCGCTGCCGGTCCGCTGCACCTGCTCGGCGCCGCCCGCGACCTCGGCACCGCCCCCGACGGCACGGCGTCGGTGCTCCGGACGGCGGAGACGACGGCGGTCGTGGTCGGCGGCCGGGTCGAGGAGCTGCGGACCGCCCCCGCGCACCCGGGGACGGCGGACCTGCTCGGCCTGCGCGCCGCCTCGGGCTGGCGCACCGCGCTGGACGCGGCGCTCCCGGACGAGCGGGCCGCGCGGTCGCCGCTGTTCCTGCTCCTGGACGACGTCCCGGTCACCTCGCTGATCTCCGGCTACGCCCTGATGATCGAGGGCCCCTCGGCCGCGCCGGCGGGCGGCGCCACGTCACCGGCGGGTGCCGCCCTGTCGGCCGCCCTGGGCGCCTCGGCCGGGATCTGCTCCGGCTGGCGCGAGGACGGCACGATGATGGTGCACATCCGCAGCCGCGGGTCCCTGCCACCGATGCAGGGACCGGTGGCGCCCGAGCTCCGGACCGCGGACGCCGACGGCTGGCACGCGTTCGGCCCGCTCCCGCCCGGGGCGATGCGCCGCCACCGCCGGCTCGACGTCGCCGCCGACCCCGCCGACCCTGCCGTGCTCGTGGTCGACGCCATGTTCCGCGACTCCCACACCTCGCTGGCCGGGACCGAGACGGTGCTGCACGAGTACGACGTGCGCGCCCGCGTGGACCGCGCGACCGGGACGGTGCTGGCCGCGCAGGCCCTGCCGCGGGTGCTGCCGTGGCAGGAGTGCCCGGCGGCCGCGGCCAGCGCCGGGCGGCTGGCCGGGACCGCCGTGGCCGACCTCCGCGCGCGGGTGCGCGCCGAGTTCGGCGGCACCAGCACCTGCACCCACCTCACCGACGCGCTCCGCGAGCTGGAGGACGTCGTCGCGCTCGCCGCCGACCTGCCGGGCTGAGCCCGCGGCGGGCCGCGCCCGCGCTCAGCCGGCCGGGGTGAACCCGCGCGCGAGCCGGGCGAGCCGGTCGGGCGGCAGCTGGTGCAGCAGCTCCAGCCGCTGGCACGCGGCGCGCCCGGGAACGGCCAGGCCCCGCTCCCACGAGCGCACCCGGCGCCCCGTCGTCCCGAGGCGGCGGCCGAGCTCCGCGGCCGACAGACCCGACGTCGCACGCAGCGCCTCGAGGACGGCGGGCAGGTCGCCCGGCACCCATGCCCGGTGGACGAGGATCGGCGGCACGGGAACGGCGCCGGCGCGCAGCACCTCCGCCAGCGGCCGCCGGTAGCAGCGGGCGAGGGCGCGGGCGGCGGCGAGCCCCGGGCGCCGGCGGCCGTGCTCGTAGCGGCGCAGGGTCCGGACGCTGATGCCGACGTGGTGGGCGGCCTCCGACTGGCTCATGCCCGCCGCGGTGCGCAGCCGGGCGAGCGCCGGGATCGCGTCGGCGCGGACGACCTCCGTCGCGCCCCGCTCCAGCAGCTCCGCCTCGGTCAGGCCGAGGACCGCGGCGACCCGTTCGACCCGCTCCTCCGGCACGCGGGTGCGGCCGTTCTCCCACCGGTGGGCGGTCGTCGAGCCGATGCCGACGGCGAGCGCGAACTCGCGCTGGGTCCACCCGGCGGCGCGGCGCAGCGCCCCGAGCCCCGGGAGCGCGGCGCCGTCCCACCGGCCCGCCGGGGTGTCCTCCAGCAGCCGGTCCAGCTGCTCGGCCCCCACGCGCAGCACCGTGGCCAGGCGCGGGCGGTGACCCGGGCTGGGCCGGCGGCAGCCGTTCTCCCAGCGCGACACGCTGGCCGGGGTGACGCCGACCCGGTTGGCCACCTGGGTCATCGTCAGGCCGGCGGCCAGGCGCGCGCGGCACAGCGGCGAGGCGTGCCGGCCTCCCGAGGTGCGCTCGGTGCGCACCCGGTCCTCCCCCGCGACGGCGCGGGCGGTCAGGTCGTCCCAGCCGAACAGCCGGGCCAGCGCCGCGAGCTGGAGGGGCTGGGGCCGGCGCCCGAGCTCCCAGTTGCGGACCGTGGTGCGCGCGACGCCCAGCCGGCGGGCCAGGTCGCCGTGGGTGAGCCCGTGCGCGGCGCGCCAGTCGCGGACGTGCGCGGCCAGCGACGGCGCGGCGGGGACCGGCACGGCCGGAGTGGGCGGCGCCCATGGGGAGGCGGTCACGGCAGACCTCGCTCTCGGGAGGGGGTCGACGTCCCCCGACGGGACGGCGGCTTCCCTCCGCACATGCTTACCGTAGATGTTTCGACAACTATCACATGGGTCCGCCGGAGCGGAAGCGGTGAACACCGGGAAGGGGCGCAGCCGCAGGTCACGCGCGCGGAGTCCGACCGCGGACGGCGGACCGGAGGGCGGTCGACGCGCATCGGGCCGGGACTAGGCTGGACGCCACTCCGCGGAAGGAGAACCGGCCCGTGTCGTCCACCCCTGCCCCGCAGCCCCCGCCCCGCAAGCGGCGGGCGCGCGGCTCCATCAGTGCTGCGGAGATCCTGCAGGGGGCCTACCAGCTGGCCGACGAGGAGTCGCTCGAGGCGCTGTCCATGCCGCGCCTGGCCCAGCGGCTCGACGTCGGCGTCACCAGCATCTACTGGTACTTCCGCAGCAAGGACGAGCTGCTGGACACCCTGGCCGAGCGCGCGATGGCGGAGTTCGACCGGCAGCTCGACATCCCCGACGACCTGGCGTGGGACGACTACCTGCGCGCCTACTTCCGGCACCACCGGCGGCTGTTCCGCGAGAACGAGCTGCTGTGCGACCTCATCGTGCTGCGCAGTCCCGGCACGCCCGAGGCCAGCCGGCTCGCGGCCGAGCGGATCGACCGCGTGCTCCAGGTGCTCGTCGCCGCCGGCTTCCCGCCCGACGGGGCGATGAACGCCTACGCCGCGCTGTCGGTGTTCACGCGGGGGTCGGCGGCCCTGGCGCGCCTGGCCGACGACGACGACGCGGGCTCCGACGTGGCGCCCGGGCCGTTCGACGAGGCCCCGCGCCTGCGGGTGCTCTCCCAGCTGGACCGCCCGCGCCCGCTGGCGATGACCGGGGACGAGGAGTTCGAGTTCGGCCTGGAGAACACCCTGCGCGGGCTCCGCGCCTACCTGCGGGAGCTGCGGGGCGACGAGCCGTGTGTCTCCGCGGTCCGGGAGAGCCCGCTGACCGACGGCGCGCCCACCGCCCGCTGACCGCGGCCCACCGGCCGCCGGGAGCCCCGCCCTGCACCGGGCCGGCGACACCTGGTACGTGTGTCCGGTGACCGACATCCTGGACGTGCTGAGCGTGGAACGGCTCGACGCCGACGTCTTCCGGGGCCACCCCGTGCCCACGAACATGGCCCGGACCTACGGCGGCCAGGTGGCGGGGCAGGCCATGATGGCCGCCGTCCACACCGTCGGCGAGGCCCAGCAGGTGCACTCGCTGCACGGCTACTTCCTACGCCCGGGCCGCCCCCAGCAGCCGATCCTGCTGCTGGTCGACCGCCTGCGCAGCGGTCGCGGGTTCAGCACGCGGCAGGTCAACGCCGTCCAGGACGGCGAGACGATCTTCTCGATGTCGGCGTCCTTCCACGCCGGCGACGAGGGCCCCGAGCACCAGGAGGCGCCCCCCGAGGTGCCGCGGCCGGAGACCCTCCCCCGGGTCGACTCCCTGGGCGGCGCCTTCGCCCGCGAGTGGCCGAACTGGGACGCCGTCCGGGTCCCCGAGCCCGAGGCCGAGCGCGTGGTGGGGCGCCCCCGTCAGCTCTTCTGGGTGCGCTACCGCAACCGGCTTCCCGACGACCCCGCGTTCCACGTCGGCGCCCTGACCTACCTCAGCGACATGTTCCTCATCGGGACGTCGACGAGCCTGCACGCGCCCGAGCCCGGCCTGCAGGTGGCCACCCTCGACCACGCCCTGTGGTTCCTGCGGCCGTTCCGCGCCGACGAGTGGCTGCTGTACGACCAGGTGTCGCCGTCGGCGGGCGCCGGGCGGACCTACAACCAGGGGCGGATCACCGACCTGCGCGGCCGGCTGGTGGCCACCGTCGTCCAGGAGGGCCTCATGCGCCGCCCCCGCACGCAACAGCCCCCGGCGGCCGAGGGGGCCGACCGGGGGCTGTGACGGCCCCGTCGCCCTCACCCCCGGCCTGCGGGGGTGAGGGCGACGGGGTCCCTCGGCTACACGTGGATGAGAACCGCGCCCGACATGCCGCCGCCGGCACACATGGTGGCCACGCCGTAGCCGCCGCCGAGCCGGCGCAGGTCGTTGACCAGGGTGGTCAGCATGCGCGCGCCGGAGGCGGAGATCGGGTGGCCGAGGCTGCAGCCGCTGCCGTGGATGTTGACCTTGTCCTCGTCGATGCCGAGCAGCTTGCACGCGGCGACGGGGACCGAGGCGAAGGCCTCGTTGATCTCCCACACCGCGATGTCGGCGACCGAGAGACCCGCCCGCTCGAGGACCTTCGGGATGCCGTCGAGCGGTGCCATGCCGGTGCGACGCGGGTCGGTGGCGGTGGACGCCCACGCCTTCACGGTCGCCAGGCGGGTGAGTCCCTCGCTCGCGGCGAGCTCGTCGCTGACCAGGGTGAGCCCGGCCGCGGCGTCGTTGCTGCCGCTGGCGTTGCCCGCGGTGATCGAGAAACCCTCGATCTCCGGGTGCAGCACCTTGAGCCCGGCCAGCTTCTCCATGGAGGTGTCGCGGCGCGGGTGCTCGTCGACGGAGAAGTCCAGGTAGCTGCCGTCCTTCTGCAGCGCCTTGACCGGGACGATCTCGTCGACGAACAGGCCGGCGTCGATCGCCTCGACGGCCCGCTGGTGGGAGCGCAGGGCCCACGCGTCCATGTCGGAGCGGGTCAGCCCCGCCTCCTGCGCGGTGTTCCAGCCGACGGTGATCGACATGTCCCGGTTCGGGGCGTCGGCGCTGTCGGGGTGGGTGGGCGGGAACCACGACACGATCTCGTCGACGGTGCCCGGAACGCGGCGGTGCGTGATCGGCGACAGCGAGCCGGATTGGACGCCACCGGCGATGATCGCGCGGTCCATGCCGGCGCGGATCGAGGCGGCGGCCATGCCGACCGTGGTGAGGCTGCCGGCGCAGTGGCGGTTGACCGCGACCCCGGGGACGTGCTCCAGGCCCATCCCGGCCAGGGCGAACCGGCCGACGGCGCCGCCGCCGTAGAGCGACTCCGCCCAGATGACGTCGTCCAGGAGCTGCGGGTCGAGCCCGGACCGCTCCACGCTCGCGGCGAGCACCGCGGTGGAGAGCTCCTCGGCCGTGGTGTCCGCGAGGGTGCCCTTGCGGGTGGTCCCGATCGCGGTTCGGACTGCGCTGACGATGACTGCCTCGGGCATGGGACCTTCGATCGGTACGGAGGAACGTGGGTGGGACGGGGATCAGCCCGCGAGCGGACCGTCGCGGGACCCATCTCGCAATGTAGAACGCCTTACGGTAGGTAACAAGGAGGTACGTTCGGCCGCCTCGCGAGCCGACGGGCCCCCCACCGCCGCGGCCGACCCGACGGGAGCCCCCACATGCAGGCCAGCGACCCCGGCACGCCCGGTGAGCTCCCTCCCGGCCTGCCGACGCTGCACGCCGCCGACCTCGCCGAGATGCCACCTCCACCCCTGACCCTCGATCCGGCGGGCCGGCCGGTCGACCCCCTGCTCGTCGTCGACGCGGGCGAGTTCGCGGAGCTGCCGCCGCCGGTGCGCAGCCGCGCCGTCGCTGCGCTGCGGGGCAGCCGGCGCGCCACGGTGGCCGTCGCCCGGGGCACCGACCGCATCCCGGGAGACCTCGCCCAGGCCGTGGACCTGGGGCTCACCGCCGCCCCCGGCGCCGCCGACGCCCGCACGGTCGCCGTCCCCCACCTCGGGGAGGCGCTGGACTCCCTCGCCGAGCGGTTCGCCGCCACGCCCCTCGCCGCCCTCACCTACGTGTGGCTGCTGCGGCAGAGCGCCGGGCTGCCGGTGCCCGCCGCGCTCTCCGCGGAATCGGCCGCCTACTCCACACTGCTCGCCGGTCCGGAGTTCGCCCGCTGGCTCGCCGCCCGCGGCCCCGCGCGCGAACCGGACGACCGCACGCACCGGGTCGTGTGCACCCGCGTGGGGGACGTCCTGCACGTCCGGCTGGACCGGCCCGCCCGCCGCAACGCCGTGGACGCCGCCATGCGCGACGCACTGGTGGCCGCGCTGACCCCGGCGGAGTGGGACCCCAACCTCCTGGTGGAGATCACCGGTGCCGGGCCCGCGTTCTCGGCCGGTGGCGACCTCGACGAGTTCGGTTCGGCGCCGGACCCGGCGCGGGCGCACGTCGTGCGGCTGGGCGCCGGCGTCGCCGAGGTGGTGCACCGCATCCGCGACCGGGTCACGATGCGCGTGCACGGCACCTGCCTGGGCGCGGGCTTCGAGCTGCCGTGCTTCGCCGGCCGGGTCCTCGCCGCCCCCGACACCCGCCTCGGGCTCCCCGAGCTCGCCATGGGGCTCATCCCCGGCGCCGGCGGCACGGTGAGCATCGTCCGCCGGGCCGGGCGCTGGCGGGCGGCCTGGCTGGGGCTGTCCGGCACCCGGGTCGACGCCGGAACCGCGCACGCCTGGGGGCTGGTCGACGAGGTGCTCGACGCGGCGCCGGCCCCGGTCGACGGCGCCGAGCAGTCGGGCACCCAGGCCCGCTGACCGGCGCCCGCGGCCCCGCCCCCGGACACGACGGCGGCGGTGCGGCCCCGGTGATCCGGGGCCGCACCGCCGTCGGCTGCGTCAACGCGGGGCGGGCTTCTCCTGCTGGGTCGGCGCGCCTGCGGCGGTTCCCGGGGAGTGGGCCGAGTCCTCGCCCAGGTGGCGCTCGAAGCCGGCCGGGATCACCAGGTCGTCCTTGGAGAACTCGGTGATCGAGGGGTGGCCGAGGCCGACCATCGCCGAGCCCAGCCCGTCGCGCAGCAGGTCCAGGACGTTCTCGACGCCGGCCTGGCCGTTGGCCGCGAGGCCCCACAGGTAGGCGCGGCCGATCATGACCGCGCGGGCGCCGAGAGCGAGGGCCTTGGCCACATCGGAGCCGCGCCGGATCCCGCCGTCCAGCAGGACCTCGATCTGGTCCCCGACGGCCTCGGCGACCGCCGGCAGGGCGCGGATGGAGGCCGGCGTCCCGTCCAGGTTGTTGCCGCCGTGGTTGGACACGGAGATGGCGGTGGCGCCGGCGTCGATGGCGCGCTTGGCGTCGTCCACCCGCATGATGCCCTTGAGCATGAACGGCGCCTCGGGCCACAGGTTCCGCAGCCAGGCGACGTCCTCCCAGGTCGGCATCGGCGACTGCATCCACTGGCCGTAGGCGCCGAAGAAGGTCGGCGCCGTGTCGCCCGGCGTCGCGACCATGTTGGGCACGGTGAGGTCCGGGATCGCGCCGGTCTTGGCGAAGCTCCAGAGCCAGGAGGGCTTGAGCGCGACCTGCGGTGCGTACCGGTACATCGCCTCGAAGTTGATCTTCTCGGGGATGAACGGGCTGCCCCAGTCGCGGCCGTAGGAGAACGACCAGTCGAGGGTGGCGATCAGGCCGGCGGCGCCGGCGCGCTTGGCCCGCTCGACCTTGGCGGCCATGGTGTCGCGGTCACCGACCCAGTAGAGCTGGAAGAACGTCTTCGGGTTGGCGGCGACGACCTCCTCCATCGGCTTGCTGGCCATCGAGGACAGGCCCATCGCCGTGCCCCGGGCCGCCGCGGCGCGGGCGACGGCGACCTCGCCGTCCGGGTGCACCGCCTGGACGCCGGTCGGGCTGATCATCACCGGCAGGGACAGCTCCTGGCCCATGACGGTGGTGGCCATCTGCTTGTCGTTGGCCAGGCCCGCCGAGTGCGGCGCGAAGCCGAGCTCGTCGAACGCGGCGAGGTTGTCGGCCGCCGTCAGGCCCTTCTCAGACCCCGCCACGAGGGCGCCGTACACGCCCTTCGGCAGCCGACGCTTCGCCCGTCGTTGGGCCTCCGCCACCGTTTCGAACCACTTGCCCACAGCACACCCCTCATCGCTCGGTACCGACCCTCGGAGAATCGGATGGCACTGAGTGCCACGGTAGGCTCGGCGGCCCGCCGCGTCCAGCCTCGCGCGCCTGCCGGGCCCCGAGCGGAGGAGGTCGTCGTGCCCGAGCCGACCGACTGGGCCGCCAGCGGGGTCGTCGCCCTCACCGGCGCACCCGACGGCCCACCCCTGGTGCCGCCCGGCCGGGCCGCCACGGTCGCCCGGGAGCTGACCGACCGCATCGCGGCTGCCACGGCCGGCACCGCCCACCCCGTCGTGCTCGACGGCGCGGCCCTCCTCGCCGAGCGCGCGGCGTTCACCGGCCACCGGCGCGCCGGGCGGGTCTCGGCGGGCGGAAGCTGCCGCCTCCTGCCCACGCTCGACGGCTGGGCCGCCGTCTCCTGCGCCCGCCCGGACGACCCCCTGCTGCTCGGCGCGCTGGTCGGCCGGGAGCTGCCCGCCGATCCGTGGCCCGCCGTCGCGGCCTGGGTCCACGCGCACCCGGGCGAGGAACTGGCCGCGCGTGCCGAACTGCTCGGCGTGCCCGCGGGCCCGGTCCGCCCCCCCGCCGCACCCCCTCCCTCGCTCCCCGCCGGGTCGCCGCGGCCGGTCGAGGACCTGCTCGTCGTGGACTTCAGCGCTCTCTGGGCCGGCCCGCTGGCCGCGTCCCTGCTCGGCCTCGCCGGGGCCCGGGTCGTGAAGGTCGAGGTCCCCGACCGGCCGGACGGCGCCCGCCGCGGCGACCCCGACTTCTACCGCCTCCTGCACGCGGGGCACCGCTCCGTGCTGCTCGACCCGGGCGAGCCGCGGGGGCGGGCGGCGCTGGGCGCCCTCGTCGCGGCGGCCGACGTGGTGATCGAGGCGTCCCGGCCGCGCGCGCTGGCGGGCTTCGGGCTGGACGCCGAGGCGGCGGTCGCCGCGGGCACCACCTGGATCTCGCTGACCGCGGGGGGCCGGGCCTCGGGCCGGATCGGCTTCGGGGACGACGTCGCGGCCTGCGCCGGGCTGGTCGCCCGGGACGCCGAGGGGTCCCCGCTGTTCGTCGGCGACGCGATCGCCGATCCGCTGACCGGCCTCACCGTCGCCGCGCTGGCGATGACCGCGTCGCCGGACGGGCCCGGTGTCCTCCGGGACGTCTCGATGACCGACGTCGTCGCGGCCACCCTCGTCGGCGTCCCGGACGGCCCGTCCCCCGCGGCCCGCCGGGAGGGCGAGCGCTGGGTGGTCGACACCGCCGACGGCGCCGTCCCGGTGGCGCCCCCGCGGCGGCGCACGGTGCCCGGGGTCGCTCCCCAGGCCGGTGCGGACACTGCGGCGGTCCTCGCCGAGCTGGGCATCGGGGCCCCGTGAGCGGACAGCGGCGTGAGCATCGCAGCGAGCGCCGGCGAGCGAGGAGCGGAGCGCCGCGCGGGAGCGAACCATGAAGCCCGTGAGCGGACAGCGGCGTGAGCATCGCAGCGAGCGCCAGCGAGCGAGGAGCGGAGCGCCGCGCGGGAGCGAACCATGAGCCCCGTGAGCGGGCTGCTGTTCCGGGACGTCGTCCTGCTCGACGGCCGGCGGGTCGACGTCCGGGTCGGTGGCGTCCGGGTCGTCGAGGTGGGCCCGGCCCTGCACCGGACCACCGAGGAGGTGCTGCCCGGCCGGGGGGGCACACTGCTGCCCGGCCTGGTCGACGCCCACCTGCACCTGCACGCGATGGCCGCGGCGGCCCGCTCGGTGCCGTCCGGCCCGCCCGCGGTGACCGACGCCGGCCTGTTGCGGCGGGCGCTGGCGGCGGCGGGGCCGGGCGAGGACGGGTGGATCCGGGGCACCGGCTACGCCGAGACCGTCGCCGGCGACCTGGACTCCGCCGCCCTGGACCGGCTGCACGCCGAGCGGCCGGTCCGGGTGCAGCACCGCAGCGGCGCCCTGTGGGTGGTGAACTCCGCCGGCGCCGCGGCCCTGGGGCTCGCCTCGGCCGACCATCCCGGCGTGGAACGGGACGCATCCGGGCGGCCGACCGGGCGGTTGTGGCGCGCCGACGACTGGCTGCGCGAGCGCCTGGGCCCCGCCCGGCTGCCGGACCTCACCACCGTCGGGGGCGAGCTCACCCGGTTCGGCATCACGGCGGTCACCGACGCGACCCCGGACCTCGCCCCGGCGGCCGTGGCGGCGCTGGCGGCCGCGCGGCGCGACGGCGTGCTGCCCCAGGGGGTCACCCTCCTGGGCGCGCCCCTGGACGGCGCCCTGCCCGCCGGGCTCACCGCCGGGCCGGTCAAGATCGTCCTGGCCGACTCGGGGCTGCCCGACCTCGATCCGCTCGTCGCCCGCATCCGCGCCGCGCACGCCGCCGGGCGCGCGGTGGCGGTGCACGTCGTCACCCGCGAGGCCCTGGCCCTGCTCCTGGCCGCGCTCGACCTCGCCGGCGTCCGCCCGGGTGACCGCGTCGAGCACGCCGCACTGGTCCCCGGGGCGGTTGTGGCCGACCTCGCCCGCCGGGGGCTGCGGGTGGTCACCCAGCCGGGGTTCCTGGCCGACCGGGGCGACGACTACCTGCGCGACGTCCCCGCCGACGAGCACGACGACCTGTACCGCGCGGCCAGCCTGCTCGCGTGCGGCGTACCGGTGGCGCTGTCCAGCGACGCCCCGCACGGGCCCCTCGACCCCTGGCGCGTGCTCGCCGCCGCGGTCGGCCGGCGGACCCGCGCGGGCGCCGTCGTCGGTGCCGCGGAGCGGCTGGGCCCGGCCGCCGCGCTGGCCGCCTACCTGGGCCCGCCCGACTCCCCCGGCGGGCCGCCCCGCGCCGTGGCGCCCGGGGTCCCCGCGGATCTCGTACTCCTCGACGGGAGCCCCGCCGACGTGCTCGACACCCCCTCGGCGGAGCGGGTACGGGCCGTCGTCCTGGCCGGACGGACCGCCCACGCGACCGAGGGCTGAACCGGACTCAGGGGTCTGTTCTGGGTCGACAGTTCCACATGTATGTTCCGAAGCCGGGAGTCGCCGACGACGGCGAACGCGAGAGGTGAGCACATGAGCGAGCTGGGACTGGTCCGGCCGGACATGGCGGCGATCGTGGGGCAGCCCTACGGCGTCACCGTCTCCTATCCGGTGACCGCATCGGACATCCGGCGCTGGGCCATCGCCGTGTACTACCCGGAGGCCCCGCCGGCGCACTACCTGGACCCCGGCGCCGAGGCCGCGGGCACCCTCGTCGCCCCCCTCGACATCAGCGTCTTCGCCTGGGCCGCGGCCCGCACCGAGCCCAACGCGAAGGCCTTCGAGGTCGACCCGAAGTACAAGGCGGTCGGCGCCATGGAGCAGAACCTCGGCGTCCAGCCGCCCGACCTGTTCCGGGCCCTCAACGGCGGCCTGGTCGTCGACTACACCGGCGTCCGCATCCGGCCCGGGGACGTCATCCGCTCGGAGACGGTCATCGCCCGGTACCAGGAGAAGGAGAGCCGGCTGGGCGCCATGCTCGTCACCGACACCGCGACGACGTGGACCAACCAGGACGGCGAGCGGATCAAGACCGCCACCATGTCCCTGATCCGCTACTGACCCGCCGAACCAGCCAGGGAGATCCGATGACCGACGTCCAGACCCCGGCCGCCACCGCGGGAGAGTTCGAGGTGGGCGCCACCGTCCCGCCGTTCGTCCGGCAGGCCGGGCTGCACGCCTGGAACCGCTACGCCGCGGTCAACTACGAGTTCGTCGACATCCACATGGACGACGAGGCCGGCAAGGCCGCCGGCATGCCCGGCGCCTTCGGCATGGGCAACCTGATCTGGGCGTGGATGCACTGCGCCGTCGAGCAGTGGGTCGGCGACCGCGGCCTGCTCGAGCACCTCGAGTGCCGCTTCAAGTCCCCGGCGCTCAAGGGCGACCGGATCACGATCACCGGCACCGTGACCGGGCGGACCACGGCCGACGACGGCAGCACCGTCCTCGAGCTGGACCTGTGGTCGGAGAACCAGACGGGCGCGAAGACCGCGCCCGGCACCGCCCGCGTCCGGCTCCACCCGGGGGTCTAGCGGCCCCTCCGAACCCGAACGGCCCCGGTGCGTCCAGCGCCCGGGGCCGTTCGTGCGTCCTGCGCCGGATCAGCGCAGCAGCGTGCCCAGGTCGACCGGCAGCTGGACGCCGGTCATGTGGTGGGAGTCGTCGGAGGCGAGGAAGGCGACCACGGCCGCGATGTCCTCCGGCTGCGAGATGGGGTCGGGCAGGGTCTGCATGAAGATCGGCCCGAGGGTGGCGGCGTTCTCCACGATGAGCTCGCCCATCCGCCCGGGCTGCATCCCGGTCGCGACGCCGTGCGGGTGGATCGTGTTGACCCGGATGTTGTACTGCCCGAGCTCGACGGCCATGGACTTCGCCATGCCGACGACGCCGTGCTTGCTGGCCGCGTAGTGGGCCAGGAACGGGTGCCCGCGCAGCCCGGCGACCGAGCTGGTGATGATGATCGACCCGCCGGTGCCCTGCTCGATCAGCGTCGGGATGGTGGCCTTCATCGTGTAGAAGGTGCCGGTCAGGTTGACGTCGATGGTCTCCTGCCACTGCTCGACCGGGATCTCCCACGACCAGTTGCCCGAGCAGATGCCGGCGTTGGCCACCACCACGTCGAGCCGGCCGAACTCCTCCACGCCGTCCTTCACCAGCGCCTGCAGCGCCGCGAAGTCCCGGATGTCGGCCTTGCGGGCCAGGATCCGCCGGTCCTGCGCCTCGACCAGCTTCACGGTCTCGGCCAGGTCCTCCTCGGTCGGACCGGCGTAGTCGGTGGTCCCGGCGGTGACGCAGTTGTCCAGGGCGATGATGTCGGCGCCCTCGGCGGCCAGCCGGACGGCCTCCGCCCGGCCCTGGCCACGGGCCGCGCCCGTGATGAGCGCGACCTTGCCGGCGAGCCTGTTCGCGGTCATGCAGATCTCCTGTCGTGGAGGCTCCGGCGGACGGTCCGGTCGGAGTACGTGCTGAGACGGCACGCTCGCCGCGGGCCCGGAGGTCGGGGCCCGCGGCGAGCGTGCGCGTCGGGTGGAGCGGTGGGTCCGGTCAGCCGCCGACCGCGGACCCGGCGTCGGACTGGGCCAGGACGGCGTCCCGGGCGGCCCCCTCGGCGATCATCGCGCGGTAGCGCACCAGCTTGGCCGGCGCGCCGAAGCCGACGACCCCGACCAGCACGCCACCGGCGAAGTAGCCGACGACGGTGCCCTTCACGGGACCGCCGTCCATCCCCGTGCCGTGCAGCTGGGCGACCTCGTCGGCGAGGTCGGTGCGCCCGAAGGTCTGCACCTTCATGCCGAACTGGTCGGACCACACGTACGGCACCGTGGCGGCGGGCGGCTCTGTGCCGAGGATGTCGCTGGCCACGATGGAGGACTGGTCCACCGTCGTGGTCCAGTGCTCGTTGCGGTGGTGGCGGCCCCGGGACTCGTCCCACCAGGAGGCGATGTCCCCGAGGGCCCACACCCCGCTGGTGCCGACGACCCGTCCGGAGGCGTCGCAGGCGACCCCGTTCGTCGTGTCGAAGCCCGACGACGCCAGCCAGTCCACGTCCGGCAGCGACCCGATGCCGACCAGCACCAGGTCCGCGCCGAGGGTCGACCCGTCGGAGAGCTCGACCGTGCGCTCGTCCACGAAGCGGGTGATCCGCGTGTCGCAGCGCAGGTCGATGCCGCCCTCGGTGAACAGGCGGGCGGCCAGCGCGCCGACCTCACGCCCGAGCGCCCGCTCGACCGGAACGGGGAGCGCCTCGAGCACGGTCACCTGCACCCCGCGGGCGTGGGCCGCGCAGGCGACCTCGGCACCGATGAAGCCGGCGCCCACGATGAGCAGCGACGACAGCGAGTCGAAGGCCCCGCGCAGGGCGATCGCGTCGTCGAGCGTCCGCAGGGTGACGACCCCGGCCGGCTGCCCGGGAAGGGTGCGCGCGGTGACGCCGGTCGCCAGGACGACGACGTCGCCGCTCACCGCGGTGCCGTCCTCGAGCTGCACGGTGGTGCCGTCGAGGCCGACGGCGCGCTTGCCGAAGACCGTGGTGACGTCGAGCTCGGCCAGCCCCTCGAGGTCCCGGAACGTGGCCTTGGCCGGCTCCCAGGTGCCGTTGAGGATCTGCTTGGACAGCGGCGGCCGGTCGTAGGGCGGGTGCACCTCGGCGCCGATGAGGGTGATGCGCCCGGTGTGGCCGCGGGAACGCAGCTGCTCGACGGTCCGCAGACCGCCCAGCCCCGCACCGACGACGACGACGTGCTCCGGGATCTGGCTCACGGTGTCCTCCGCTCAGCCCGCGACGGGCTTCGGCGCCGGCTTGGTCCAGAAGGTGGCCAGCTGGGCCGCCGCGCCGCCGAGGCCGAGGCCCGCGACGAACAGCGCGGCCCGCGGGCCGGAGAACCGGTCGGTGCCCAGGGCGCGGTCCACGCTCCAGCCGCCGGGGCCCAGCGCCGCCAGCGCGACCGAGGCGACCGAGAGGTTGGCGACGTACTCCCAGCCCTCGGCGTTGATGAAGAAGCCGTTGGGGATGTGCACCGACCGCGCGGCGACGGCGAGGGTGCCGACGACCGCGGACGCCGCGAGCGGGGTGGCCGCACCCGCGATCAGCGCGGCACCGGACCCGATCTCCACGACGGCGCTGGTCCGTGCCTGCAGCATCGGCTGCTTGAAGCCGATGGAGCCGAACCAGCCGGCGGTTCCCTTGAGCGAGCGGCCGTGCTTCACGCCGTGGGCGATCATGGTGCCGCCCACCGCGGTGCGCAGCAGGAACCGGGCCACGCCGACGCCCGAGCTGCCCGTGTCTGTCCGTGCCTTCCGGGCCACCGGACTCTCCCTTCTGGGGGCCGACCGCCGCCGGCGGCCGACCGTGAACTCTCGTGGGGTGCGCCGGATCCCCCGGCGCCGTGCGCCGAGGGATCCGCTGCCGGGGGCGGGGCCGCGCGGCCCCGCCCCCTGGCGGTCAGTCCGAGGCGGGCAGCGGCTGGGCGCTCTTCTGCGCCAGCTGCGTGCCGTTCACGGCGACGGCGTAGTCGCCGGGCTTCACGCACAGCAGCTCGAGGCCCAGGGCCTCGTCCGCGTAGCGCTTGCCCATGAGGACGCCGTTGCCGGCCTCGCCCTCCGCGGTGGCACCGGCGGCCGCGGTCTCCCCCGGCGCGGTCATCGGCGCGCCACCACAGGTCACGTCCACGTCGCCCTCCGGCGCCCGCACGACCACCAGCGACGTCGCGTCGACCGCACTGGTCAGCGTCTGTCCGACCTTGAGCTTCATATCCACTCCTCGTTCGATGTGTACGACTGTCCCGGCGGCGGACTCGCGGTCGGCGCCGCCGGGCGACGTCCAGGACGCCGGTCTGTGTCCCTGGGTTCCCAGGGTGCCCCTTCAGGGGACGACGAGCCCCACGAGCTTGACGTCGAGGTACTCGTCGATGCCCTCGGCCCCGCCCTCGCGGCCGAGGCCACTGGCCCCGACCCCGCCGAAGGGCGCGGCCGCGGCCGTCGGATTGATGTCGTTGACGCCGACGATGCCGAAGCGCAGCGCCTCCGACACCCGGACCGCACGGCCGAGGTCGTTGGTGTAGACGTACGAGGCCAGCCCGTACTCGGTGTCGTTCGCCCGCTGCAGGACCTCGTCCTCGTCGTCGAACGGGATGAGCGCCGCGACCGGGCCGAAGGTCTCCTCGCGGTAGATGACCATCGACTCGTCGACGTCGGCGACCACGGTCGGGGCGAAGAACCGGCCGGCGGCCAGATCGCCCTCGGCCAGCCGGCCGCCGCCCGAGAGAAGGCGCGCGCCCTTGCCGACGGCGTCGTCGACCTGCCGCTCGACCTTCGCCACCGCGGCCTCGTCGACCAGGGGGCCGATGCCCACGCCGGGCTCGGTGCCGGCGCCGACCTTGAGCGTGGCCACGCGGTCCACGAGGGCGGCGGCGAAGGTGTCGAAGATGCCGCGCTGCACGTAGATGCGGTTCGGGCTGATGCACGCCTGACCGGTGTTGAGGAACTTCACCAGTGCGGCGCCCTTGGCCGCGTGCACCGGGTCGGCGTCGTCGAACACGATCATCGGGGCGTGGCCGCCGAGCTCCATGGAGACGCGCTTCATGGTCGCCGCGGCGCGGGCGGCGAGCGCCTTCCCCACCTCGGTGGAGCCGGTGAAGGTCAGCTTGCGCACCACCGGCGAGTCCAGCAGGCGGTCGCCGACGGACTCCGGACGGTTCGTCGTCACCAGGTTCGCGACGCCGGCAGGCAGGCCCGCCTCGGCGAGGATCTCGAAGACGGCGACGGCGCACAGCGGGGTCTGCTCGGCCGGCTTGAGCACGATCGTGCAGCCGGCGGCGACCGCGGGGGCGACCTTCCGCGTGATCATCGAGATCGGGTAGTTCCACGGCGTTATGCCCGCGACCACGCCGACGGGCTGGCGCAGCACCGACAGCCGCTGCTCGGGGCGGGACGACGGGATGGTGCTGCCGTAGACCCGCTTGGCCTCCTCGGCGAACCAGCTGAGGAAGTCCGCGGCGTAGCGCACCTCGTTGCGGGCCGCCTTGAGCGGCTTGCCCTGCTCGGCGGTCATCAGCGCGGCGAGCTCCTCCGCCCGCTCGGTCATCAGGCGGTGGGCCGTCCAGAGCACCTCGGCGCGCTGGTAGGCCGTGGTGCGGCTCCACGAGACGAACGCCGCGTCGGCCGCGGCGATCGCGCGGTCGGTCTCGGCCGCGCCCGCGTCCGCGGCCCGGCCGATCACCCGCCCGTTGCTGGGGTCGGTGACGTCGAACGTCCGCCCGTCGTCGGCCGGGAGCCACTTCCCGTCGATGAAGAGCGTCTCCCCGTCGTCCGCCATGCCACCCATCCATGTTTCTAAAGGCATCACAACATCAGGCAGCATACGGCCGCCCGCGCCTCGGGTCGAGGGTGTCCCCGGGCCGCCGGGCGGCCCGGGGACACCGTCGGCTCAGGAGTCCGTACGCAGCAGCAGCACGCCGCTGGGCGTCAGACCGCCGCTGCTGACCACCGCGGTGCGGGCGCCGTGGACCTGCCGGTCGCCGGCCTCCTTGCGCAGCTGCAGGACCGCCTCCTGGACCAGGCCCATCCCGTGGGTGCGGCCGTGCGACAGCTGACCGCCGTTGGTGTTCAGCGGGAGGACGCCGTCCCGGGCGATGTTCTTGCCGCCGTCGAGGAAGTCCTTCGCCTCGCCGACGCCGCAGAAACCGAGCCCCTCCAGCCACGACAGGCAGTTGAAGCTGAAGCCGTCGTAGAGCAAAGCGACGTCGACGTCGTCGGGGCGCAGGTCCGTGCGGGTCCACATGTGCGCCGCCGGGCCGAACACCTGGGGCTCGTGGGTGGAGGTGCTCTGGTCCCACTCCATCCGCTCGATGAGCTGCGTGCCGACGGCCTCGATGCGCACCGGCGGCTTGGCCAGGTCACCGACCGCGTCGGCGGCGGACACGATCACCGCGATGGACCCGTCGATGGGCACGTCGTTGTCGTAGAGCCCGAACGGCGTCGTGACCATGCGGGCACCCAGGTAGTCGTCCATCGTCATCGGGTCGCGGTAGACGGCGGTGGGGTTGAGCGCGGCGTTGGCGCGCTGGTTGAGCGCGATCCAGCCGAGCGTCTCGCGGGTGGCGCCGTACTTGTGCATGTACCGGTTCGCGGTCTGGGCGAGCAGGTGCGCCGCCGAGGTCGCGCCGAACGGCATCCCCCAGCCCATGTCCCCGCCGATGCGCATGCGGCCGCCACCGCCGAAGTAGCCCTGCCGCGCGAGGGTCTCCTGGCTGGACTGCCACAGCGTCCGGAAGCACAGCACGTGCCGGGCCAGCCCGGCCGAGACGGCGAGCATCGCCGCGATGACCGACCCGCCCGGGCCGAAGGTCTCGCCGCCGCCGTTGTACCAGGTGGGGCGGATGCGCAGCGCCGCCTCGAGGGCGGTCACGCCGCCCTCGCTGAAGCCGCTCTCCACCCCGCCGCCCGGGTAGGTGGACAGGCCGTCGATGTCGGCCATGGTGAGACCGGCGTCGGCCACCGCCGCCTGGCAGGCGTCGACGGTCAGCGACAGCGGGTCGACCATCTGCCGGCGGCCGACCTTCGAGGCACCGACCCCGGAGAGGACGGCGTCGTCCTCGAACTTGCGGGTGCCGAGCCGGGGGCGGACCAGCGTCCGGATCCGCTCGACGGGCTCTTCGTCCTCGGGCAGCGGCGCCGGCTCGGCCGGCTGCTGCGCCGACGGCCGGAACAGCGGCAGCCAGACGTCGTCGACCTGTTCGAAGACGACCTCCATGGCCATGCCGAGGCGCAGCGTGTCCGGCTCGGCCTCCACGACCCGGGTCGTCAGCTTGACGCGGGGGTCCTCCTCGAGCGCCACCTGGGCGACGGCGAACGGGTTGGTCACGCCCGGGAAGGGGAAGTGGTGGTTGATCGTGAACCCGAAGAGCGTGCCGCGACCGGAGAGCTCGCGGACGGCGAGGTCACGGCTCCCGCACAGGTGACAGATCGGCTTGCTCGGGTGGATCAGCGCGTCGCAGGACGAGCAGCCCTGGACGCGCAGCTTCCCGTCGGCACCCGACGTCCAGTACCACTCGGTCCACGGCAGGACCAACGGCAGGGGCTGGGTCACGTGTCCTTCTCTCGGGTCGTGGCGCCGCGTCGGCGGGGCGCCGGGGTGTGGCTGGGGAGAACGGTCGGCGGAGCGGGGAGGTCAGTCCTCGGCCGGCCGCTGCGGGAGGGCGGTGACCTCGGCCGGGTCGGGCACGGTCCCCTTCGGCAGGTTCGCCGTCCCACCCGGGGAGCCGACGCCGGCGAAGAAGGCGGCGTTGAGGGCGGTGTACCCGGCCCACTCCTCGGGCAGGTCGTCCTCGTAGAAGATGGCCTCCACGGGGCACACCTGCACGCAGGCACCGCAGTCGACGCACTCCTCGGGCTGGATGAAGGCCATCCGGCCGCCCTCGTAGATGCAGTCGACCGGGCAGGCGTCCACGCAGGAACGGTCGAGGACGTCGACGCAGGGCTCGGCGATCACGTAGGTCATGGGAGTTGCTCCAACAGGTCGGTACCGGTTCGGGGTCGTCATGCCGGTGCCGGGGGCTCGGGCTCCAGCCCGTGCCCCCGGCACCACTCTCGCCCCCTGCTCCCCGCCACGGTCGACGGGGGGCAGGGGGCCGTGTTCAGGTGGTGAGCTGCGCCCGATCCTTGCGGACCGTGATCGGCTCGGCGAGACGCTGCTCGTCGACGATCCGCTGCAGGCGGGCGATGGTCTCCTGCAGCCCCGGGCCGAGGCGGCGCCCGGGGGTGAACGTGGCCGGCAGGTGCTGCATGCCGTTGATCACCTGCGTCGTCTCGTAGTGGACGGCGCCGGCGGGGTCGCACACGAAGTCGGGCAGCCGGTCCAGCACGGCCTGCAGCATGGTCTTGAACGCCGCGCGGGCGACGTTGGAGCCGATGCAGCGGTGGACGCCGAGGCCGAAGCTGGCGTGCCGGTTGCCCGTGCGGTCGAGCCTGACCGAGTGCGGGTCCTCGAAGACCGTCTCGTCACGGTTGGCCATCGCCCACGACAGCCAGAGCCGGTCGCCCTCCTGCAGGTGGACGCCGTGGATCTCGACGTCCTGGGAGACGGTGCGGCCGTCGCCCTGCGCCGGGGTGTAGAAGCGCAGGAACTCCTCGGTGGCGCTGTCGCGCAGGGTGTCCCACTCGCTGATCAGCCGCTCGCGCTGGTCGGGGTGCTCCGACAGCCACTCGAGGGCGTGGGCGGTGAGCGCCGTGGTGGTGTCGAAACCGCCGCCGATGAGGAGCATGGCGATCCCGACGATCTCCATGTCGTCCTTCTCGTGGTCACCCACGTCGGCACGGATGACGGCGTCCAGCAGCCCCGGCTTCGGGTCGGTCTTCAGCTCCTGGATGCTCTGGAACATCCGCATGCCCATCGTGATCCCGAGCTCGCGCACCCGCGGGTAGTCCAGCGAGTGGATCGGCGTGTAGACGCCGGCGTGCGCGGGCTCGCAGTAGATGACCCAGTCCTCCAGCGGCAGCCCGAGCAGGGCCATCGTGAAGACCGCGGGGACGATGTTGGCCAGGTCGTCGACGAAGTCGATCCGGCCGGTCTCGATCACCTCGTCGAGGGCCGCGCGGGTGATCTCGTCGAGCACCGGCTGCCAGCGCGCGACCGCGGCCGGCGAGAGGTAGGCGTTGAGCGCGTTGCGGTAGTAGCGCTGGACCGGCGGGTCCATCTCGAGGAACCCGCCGATCATGCCGCCGCGGGCCTCCTTGGGGCCGGCGGGGATGCTGATCCCGTCGTAGCCGCGGCGCCGGTTGAAGATGTCGGCGTCGTTGGAGAGGGCGTCCGCGCGGCGGGCCACGTCGAACAGCTCCGTGTTGCCGTTGACGAACCAGTAGCCGCCGTGGGTGTCGTTCCACGCGATCGGCGCCTCGGCGTGCAGGCGGTCGACCCACCGCACGAACTCGGTGCGGTACTCCGGTCCGTGGCGGTCGAGCTCGATGCGCAGCCGCGCGCGGTCGGCCTCGGGGGCCAGGGCGTCGTCGACGGTCATGCCGTTCTCCCCTTGCGGTGGTGCGGGCCCGACGTCGTCGGTTCCGCGGTGAGGGATCGGGGTGGGCGCGGCGCGGTGGCCACGCCCGGTCCTGCGACGGCACAGGAGCCGGGCCGGGACGTCTGGCGCCCCGGCCCGGCCCCCGCGCGTAGCGCGCTCAGGCGAGCCGGGCGCGGTCCTTGCGGACCGTGATCGGCTCGGCGAGCCCCTGCTCGTCGACGATCGTCTGGAGCCTGTCGATCGTCTCCTCCAGCCCCGGGCCGAGGCGCTTGCCCGGGGTGAAGGTGGCGGGCAGGTGCCGCATGCCGTTGATGACCTGGGTGGTCTCGTAGTGCACGGTCCCCGCCGGGTCGCACACGAAGTCGGGCATGCGGTCCAGGACCGCCTTCGTCATCGTCTTGAACCCCGCGCGGGCGACGTTCGAGCCGATGCACCGGTGGATGCCGAGGCCGAAGCTGGCATGCCGGTTGCCCGTGCGGTCCAGCTTGATCTCGTGCGGATCGGCGAACACCTGCTCGTCCCGGTTGGCCATGGCCCAGGACAGCCAGAGCCGGTCGCCCTCGTGGAACCGGACGCCGTCGATCTCCACGTCCGCCGAGACCGTGCGGCCGTCGCCCTGCGCCGGGGTGTAGAAGCGCAGGAACTCCTCGGTGGCGCTGTCGCGGAGGGCGTCCCACTCGCGGTGCAGCCGCTCGCGCTGGTCGGGGTGCTCCCCCAGCCACTCGAGCGAGTGCGCCGTCAGCGCGGTGGTGGTGTCGAACCCACCGCCGACGAGGAGCATGACGACACCGACGATCTCCATGTCGTCCTCGGGGCCCTCCCCGCCCAGGTCCGCGTTGATGATCGCGTCGATCAGACCGGGACGGGGGGTGGCCCTGAGTTCCTGCAGGCGCCCGAACAGCGACATCCCCATGTCCATCGCCATCTTCATCACCCGCGGGTAGTCCGGGGAGTGCTGCGGCGTGTACACCGTGGCGTGGGCCGGCTCGTTGTAGACGACCCAGTCCCGCAGCGGCAGCCCCAGCAGGGCCATGGTGAGGACCGCGGGCACGATGTTGGCCAGGTCCTCGACGAAGTCGATCCGGCCGCTCTCGATCTTCTCGTCGATCGCGGCGCGGGTGATCTCGTCGAGCACCGGCTGCCACCGTGCCACCGCCGCCGGCGACAGGTAGGGGTTCAGGGCGTTGCGGTAGTACCGCTGGCGCGGCGGGTCCATCTCCAGGAACCCGCCGATGGTGCCGCTGCTCTCCGGCGGCGGGGGCACGTTGATGCCCTTGTACCCCCGCCGCCGGTTGTGGATGTCGTGATCGTTCGACAGCACGTCGGACCGGCGGGCGACGTCGAACAGCTCCTGGTTGCCGTTGACGAACCAGTAACCGCCGTGCGTGTCGTTCCACGCGATGCGCGGACCCGCGTGCAACCGCTGCGCCCAGTCCACGAACTCGGTCCGGTACTCCGGGCCGTGCCGGTCCAGGACGATGCGACGTCCCTCCTTGCGCGACTCGTCGTCGACGCGCGGAGCGGTCGTCTCGTCGATGCTCATCTCGGTCCTCCCGTGTGCCCCGCCGTCACTCCGAGAGGACGATTGCCTGCTCGGGACAGGAGCGGGCCGCCTCGCGGGCGAGCTCCTCCTGGCCGGCGGGGACGTCCTCGGTGATGGCCGACGCGTGGCCGTCCTCGTCGCTCAGGACGAAGAGGTTGGGCGCGGTCATGGCGCACAGGGTGTGTCCCTGGCAGATGTTCGGGTCGACGCGGACCTTCATCTGGGTGCTCCTCAGCGTCTCAGACATGGAAGTCGTGGAACTTCAGGTAGGAACCGGCATCCACCCGCAGCTGGAGACCGGTGACGTAGCGGGACTCGTCCGAGGCGAGGAAGAGCACCGCGTTGCTGATGTCGATGGGCTCGACGTACGGGATGGGCAGCAGCTGCTGGGCCGGGAAGGCCAGCAGGGCGTCCTCGCGGGTCGGGTTCTCCATGTCCGGGCGGAAGGCCCGGTACATGGGGGCGCTGTTGAGCATGTTCGTGTTGCAGTTGGTCGGGTGCACCACGTTGGCCCGGATCATGCGGGGCGCGACGTTGCGGGCGATCTCGTGGATGAACTCCGACAGCTGCAGCTTGGCGTAGCTGTAGCCGGCGCCGCCGGGGTTCTCCCCCGCCTGCGCGATGCCCGCGCCGGTCATGAACGCCGCGGCCGACCCGGTAGCGATGATCGAGGCGCCGTCGGGGAGGTGCGGCAGGGCCGCGTGGACGGCGTTGACGACACCGAGGAAGTTGGTGTCGACCACGTCGGTCCAGGCCTGCAGCTTCGGCTCGCCGCCCAGCGGCATGATGCCCGCGTTGGCGACGACGATGTCGACCTTGCCGAGCTCCGCGATGCCCTGCTCGAGGGCCGCGGCCAGCTGGCTGCGCTCCCGGACGTCGGCCTCGACGGTGACGATCCGCCGGTCGTGGGCCTCGACCAGGCGCGCGGTCTCCTTCAGGTCGTCGGGCGAGGAGAGCGCGTACTCGTTGGTCGCGATGTCCTTGCAGATGTCGACCGCGATGATGTCGGCGCCCTCCTCCGCCAGGCGGACGGCGTGGCTGCGACCCTGGCCGCGGGCGGCACCGGTGACGAAGGCGACCTTGCCCTCAACTCTTCCCACTGGATGTCCTCTCTGTTCTTCTCGAGCCCGCGGTCAGTCGGCCGCGGGGAAGGCGATGGTCTTGACCTCGAGGAAGTCCTCGAGCCCCTCGTTGCCCCACTCACGGCCGAGGCCGCTCTGCTTGTAGCCACCGAAGGGGGACTGGACGTCGAACCACTGGGCGCCGTTGACCCCGACCGTGCCGGTCCGGAGCCGGCGGGCGATCCGCATGGCCCGCGCGGTGTCGGCGCTGAAGACGGCGCCCGACAGGCCGAACAGTGTGTTGTCGGCGATCCGGATGGCGTCCTCCTCGTCGTCGTAGGGCAGCACGACGAGGACCGGCCCGAAGATCTCCTCCTGCGCCACGGTGGACTTGGGGTCCACGTCGGCGATGAGGGTCGGGGGCACGTAGTAGCCCTTCTCGCGGTCCAGCGGCTCGCCACCGTAGGCGATGCGGCCGCCCTCGTCACGCGCCGACTGGATGTAGCGCAGGATGCCGTCCCGCTGGCGGGCGTTCACGACCGGGCCCATGACGGTGCCGGGCTCGGTCGGGTCGCCCCACGGGACGTGCGGCATGACGGCCGCGGCGATCGCGATGGCCTCCTCGTACCGGGCACGCGGCACCAGCATGCGGGTCAGCTGGGCGCACCCCTGACCGGCGTGGGCGCAGACGCCACCGGCGAGCCCCGGGATGATCGCCTGGAAGTCGGCGTCCTCCAGCAGGATCGCGGCAGACTTGCCGCCCAGCTCCAGGGTGACGCGCTTGATCGTCCCGGAGGCGGCGGCCATGACCTTGCGGCCGGTCGCGGTGGAACCCGTGAGGGTCACCTGGTCGACGTCGGGGTGCGTCGCCAGGATCTCGGCGACCGAGTTGTCGCTGGTGGTCACCACGTTGAGGACACCGGCCGGGATGTCGGTGTGGGCCGCGGCGATGGCGCCGATGGCCAGCGCGCTCCACGGGGTGTCGGGGGCGGGCTTGAGCACCACGGTGCAGCCGGCCGCCAGGGCGCCCGCGATCTTCGCGATGTTGAGGTAGAAGGGATAGTTCCACGGCGTGATGGCCGCGACCACGCCCGCCGCCTCGCGGCGGATCACCCGGTCGACGCGGGAGCCCATGAGCTCCTTGGTCGGCACCGTGCGCTCGAACTCGAAGCTCTCGAGCAGGTCGATGTAGTGGTCGAAGAAGCCGATCGGCGCCTCGAGCTGGATGCCCTGGGTCAGCATGACCGGCGAACCGGTCTCCGCGACGACGAGACCGCGCAGGGTCTCGACCTCGGCGCGCAGGGCGTCGCGAAGCTGGGTGAGGCAGCGCCGGCGGAGCTCGACGTCGGTCGACCAGTCGGTCGTGTCGAAGGCCCGGCGCGCGGCGCCGATGGCCCGCTCGACGTCGGTGGCGTCGGCGTCCGGGACGGAGCCGACGACCTCCTCGGTCGCCGGGTTGATGTTGTCGAAGGTCCTGCCCGTGCCGGCGGGCACGAGCTCGCCGTCGATGAGCATCCGGTCCACGGCGAACGCCATGTGGGTCTCCTCTTCACTGAGGTGTCGCGGCGACTGCACGCGACAGGGGGGTCGGACGGTGGTCAGGCGCTCGCGTCGGCGAGCAGGAGCGCGCGGTGTTCGGGCAGGAGCAGGTCGGCGAGGACCTGGTGCGGGCCCTCCATGACCCCGAGGTCGACGCCGAGCTGGGCGGCGACCTGCTTGACGACGGCGATGTCCTTGCCGACGAACTCGCCCACCGCCTTGCCGAAGGTGGCGATGGAGCCGGCGTTGGCCGCCCCGCCGAGGGCCATGCTGTTGCCGCTGCCGTTGGTGATGCCGCGCAGCACGGCGCCCTCGTCCAGGCCGAGCTCGCCGGCGAGCCGGACGGCCTCGGCGATGACGCCGATGTTGGCGGCGAAGACGGCGTTGTTGAGGAGCTTGACCTGCTGCCCGGCGCCGGTGGTGCCCAGGTGCACGATCGGGTCGCCGTAGGCCGACAGCACGGGTCGCGCCCGCTCCAGGCCCGCCTCGGTGGCACCGGTGTACAGGGTCACCGCGCCGGCCTCGATGTTGTGCGGGCCACCGCTGATGGGCGCGTCGACGACCTCGATGTCCTTGGCCCGGGCGCGCTCGGCGATCGCGGTCGCCGTCAGCGGGCTGCCCGTGGTGTGGATGACCAGCAACGTGCCGGGCTCCATCGCGTCGATGAGGTCGCCGTCGAGGGCGATCTCCTTGACCTGGGTGTCGCTGTAGGGGCACAGCAGGACCGCCTGCGCGCCCTCGGCCAGGGTCGCGACGTCGTCGACCGGGATGGCGCCGGCGGCGGCCACGGCCTCGCGCGCCGCCTCGGAACGGTCGAGCACGTGCACCTGGTGACCGGCGGCGACGAGCCGGCCGATCATGGGCCGGCCGATGCGTCCGGCGCCGATGAATCCCAGCTTCACGTGGTGCTCCTCGAGGTCTGTGCAGGGGTGGGGCGGGGGGTCGTGGTCACGCGGCGAACCGGAAGAGGCGGCGGGCGTTGCCCTCCGCGATCAGCCGGGCCTCGGCGTCGGGGACGTCGACGAGCTGCTCGCCCAGCACCTTGCGGGTGTGCGGCCAGTTCGAGTCGGCGTGCGGGTAGTCGCCGGAGAAGAGGATCTGCTCGACCCCGATCGCGTACCGCTGGTCCAGGCCCGCCTGGTCGGAGGTGAAGCAGCCGTACACGTGGTCGCGGAACAGCTCCGAGGGGCGGCGCTCGGCGTCGACGTCGCACCAGAAACGGTGCCGCTCCCAGGAGTAGTCGGCGCGCTCGAGGACGTAGGGCATCCAGCCGATCCCTGCCTGGGAGAACACCACGCGCAGGCCGGGGAACCGGTGGAACACCGGCGACATCAGCAGCTCGACGCAGGCGACGACGGAGTTCACCCCGAACAGCGCGATCGTGACCAGGGCGTCGGAGTCGCGCGCGACGCCCTGCGGGGCGCCGCTGGAGCTGAAGTGGAGGGAGACCGGCAGCTCGGCCTCCTCGCAGGCGCGCAGCAGCGGGTCCCAGTGGCTGGAGTTGTAGGACGGCAGCCCGAGCCGGTGCGGCGCCTCGAGCAGGCTCACCGAGCGGGCGCCGAGCGCCGCGGTCCGGTGCACCTCGGCGACCGCCGCGCGCACGTCCCAGAAGGGGACCAGCACGAGCGGGATCTGCCGGTCGGGCGCCGCGTCGCACCACTCGTCGAGGACGAAGTCGTTGTAGGCGCGGACGCACGCCGTCGCCAGCTCGTGGTCCCGGGCGCGGAAGAACGTGCTGCCCGCCGGGCCGCCGAACGTGGGGAAGCACAGCTGGGCCCACACGCCCTCGGCGTCCATGTCGGCGATCCGCGCGCCGATGTCGTGGCAGCCGGGCCGCATGTCGCGGTAGCCCAGCGGATCCACGCCGAACTCCCGCGGGTCCTTGCCGGCGACGACGTCGAGACCGAAGTCCGTCACCGGCTCCCCCTCGAACACCCAGGTGTCCCGCCCGCCGGGCCCGCGCTCGATCTGCGGCGCGGCCTCCCGGTGACGCAGGGGGAGCCGGTCCAGCCACACACGGGGGTGCTCGACGACGTGGTCGTCGACGGAGACGACCTTCGCGTCGTCGGGCAACATGTCAGTCCTCCGCGTGGGGACGGGTCGAGGACGCCGGCCGGGCGGACCCGGCCGGCGCCCTCCGCGCAGGTGCGCAGGTCACCGCTGGCAGCCCATGGAGGACAGGGCGGCGTCCGCGGCGGTCAGGACGGTGCCGGGCTCGGCGCCGGCGGCCGTCGCCAGGTCGACGACGAGCCGCGCGTCCTTCTGCAGCAGCGGGCCCGCCATGGCACCCATCGGGCCGAGCACGAAGTCCGGCCCGCGCAGCACGTTGACCGCGAAGCTGTTGCCGCTGCCGTGGCTGAGCACGGTGCTCAGCTGCTCCGGGTCGACCGAGAGCGACCGCGCCAGGGCGTAGGCGCTCTCCAGGACCCCGAGGTTGGCGGTCAGCATCAGGTTGTTGATCAGCTTCGCGCGCTGGCCGGCGCCCACCGGGCCGAGGTGGACGATCGGGTTGGCGTAGGTCTCGAAGACGGGACGGACCCGCTCCAGCGTCTCGGCGTCCCCCCCGACCATGACCAGCAGGCGCTTGGCCTCGGCACCCGGGCCACCACCGCTGACCGGGGCGTCGATGAGGGTGATCCCCTTGGCCGCCGCCTGCTCGGCCAGCCGCTGGCAGGTCTCCGGGTGCACGGTGCTGTGGATGGCGATGACGCCGCCGGGGGCCATCGCCGACAGCAGCCCCTCGGGCCCGGCGACGACCTCCTCCACGCCCTCGTCGTTCAGCACGCACACGCACGCGATGTCCACGCGCGCCGCGAGGTCCGCCGGGGACGAGGCGTACTCGGCGGCGGTGTCGGCGTAGGCGTCGAGCGTCTCCTGCCGGCGGGCCCACAGGACCGTCGCGACGCCGTCCTCGACGATGCGGCGGGCCATCGGACCGCCCTGGCTGCCCAGGCCGATGAAGCCGACCCGGTCCGTCGTCGGCGGGGTGGGGGTCGTCCCGCTCACGTGACGGCGCCGGCGATCTTCAGCTGGATGGCCTCTTCGTCGGAGAGCCCCAGCTCGGCGAGGATCTCGTCGGTGTGCTCGGCGAAGAGCGGGCCGCGCGCGAGCTTCGGCGCCTCCCGGTTGAAGTGCACCGGGTTGGTGATCAGCTTGCGGGGGTTGCCCTCGGCGTCGGTGACGTCGGCGATGTTGCCGGTCGCCACCAGCTGGGGGTCGGTGCCCACCTCGTAGGTGTTCTGCACGACCGCCCACTGGCCCTCCATCGCCGTGAAGGCGGGGAGCCACTCGTCCTTGGTCTTCTCCGCGATGATCTCGGCGACGATCTCGGCGGCGACCTTGGAGTTCTGCATCAGCTTCTCGGCCGAGTCGAACCGCTCGTCGGTCGCCAGGTCGGGCCGCCCGACCTTGGCGACGAAGTCGGGCCAGTACCGGCCCGGCTGCAGCATGACCAGGGACAGGTAGCGGCCGTCCTTGGTCTTGTACGTGCCGGTCAGCGGATTGGTGATGTTGCCCGCCTTGGGGTCGAACTTCGGCAGCGGACCACCGGCCATCAGCGCGAGGCCGATGTTCATCTGGCCGGCCCATGCGCCGACGCCCAGCAGGGAGATGTCGACGGTCGCGGCCTCACCGGTCCGCTCACGGGCGAAGAGCGCGGCCGAGATGCCGCCGGCGATCGTCATGCCGCCGATGTTGTCGCCGTAGGCGCCACCGGGCTGCTGGACCAGGCCCTCGTAGTCGAGCGGGGTGGCGGTGTCGGCGCCGCCGGCACGCGACCAGAAGGCCGTGCCGTCGTAGCCGCCCTTCTCCGCCTCGGGACCGGCGTAGCCGAAGGCCGAGCCGACCGCGTAGATGATCTTCGGGTTGATCGCCCGGACGTCCTCGACCTCGATGCCCAGCTTCCGGCGCGCCTCGGGCAGGAAGTTGGTGAGGAAGACGTCGCTGCTCTTGATCAGGTCCTCGAGCACGCGGCGCGCCTCGGGCTTCTCCAGGGAGAGACCCAGGCTGCGCTTGCCGCGGTTGGGGCCGTCCATGATCGGCGCGAAGCTGTTCTTGCCCGTGACGTCGTGACCGAGGGCCTTCACCAGGCCTCGCTGCGCGTCACCCTTCTCGGCGTGCTCGATCTTGATGACATCGGCACCCCAGTCCGCCAGCACAGCGCCGGCGGACGGCACGAAGGTGAACTGGGCGACCTCGAGGACCCGGACGCCCTCCATCGGCTTCAACACGCGATGCAACCTCAGCTTCTCGACAGGGGGAACCACACGGCACGATGCGGCCGGCTGGTCAGGAGAGTCGGGACGCCCGCCCGGACCCGCGAGGGCCGCGCGCGTTCGTGCAGGTCATGGAGACCTCCCTCACGCCTGAGTCGATCCGGAGTATATCCATCGAAGTGTCGAACTCAAGGGCCGGATGCGTTCTGGCTCACAGCGTGGCGGCGGGGGCCCGGCGAGCCTTCCCGGAACGCCGAACGGCCGGTCGAGGACCCCCTCGCGGGGGGCCCGACCGGCCGGTCGGCGGTTGGTCCGACCCCCGGGCTGACGGGGGTCGGGCGGGTCAGGCGGGCTGCGCGCTGGGCTGGGTCACGAGCGCCACGAGCTCGCGCCGGACCACCTTGCCGGTGGGGGTCGTCGGGAACTCCTCGACGAAGACCACCCGGTCGGGGGTCTTCGAGCCGCGCAGCCGCTCGCGGACCCACTGCCGCACCTCGTCCTCGGTCGCCTGCGCGTCGGGACGCAGCTGCACGAAGGCGCCGATGACCTGGCCCCACTCGACGTCGGGCACGCCCGCGACGACCGCCTCGAGTACCGCCGGGTGCCGGCCGAGGACGTCCTCGATCTCGGCCGGGGCGATGTTCTCGCCGCCGCGGATGATCGTGTCGTCCGAACGGCCGCGGACGAAGATGAACCCGGCGTCGTCGACGTAGCCGCGGTCCCGGGTCGGGAACCAGCCGTCGGACTGCACCTTGCTGCCCTGCTCGAGGTACTCCCCCGCGACCTGCGGGCCCCGGACGACGATGTCGCCGACCACGCCGGGCGCGCACACGGTGCCCTCGTCGTCGTGCACCTCGATCTCCACCGAGGGCAGGGCGCGGCCCACCGAACCCAGCCGGGCGCGCACGGCGGGGTCCTCGGACGCGACGGCCTCGCGGTGGTCGTCGGGGCCGAGGACGGCGATCGACGACGCGGTCTCGGTCAGGCCGTAGGCGTTGACGAAGCCCGTCGCGGGGAACAGCTGCAGGGCCCGCTCGATGACCTCCGCGGCGATCTTGGCGCCACCGTAGGACACCGAGCGCAGCGACGCCGGACCCTCGGTCCCCCGCGTCTCGAGCTCGGCGACGATGCGCGAGAGCATCGTCGGCACGACCATGGCATGGGTGATGCCCTGCTTCTCCACGACGTCCAGCCACTCGCCCGGGCTGAAGACGTCGAGGTAGACCACCCGCCGGCCGGCGTACAGGTTGGACAGGCAGTTGGCCACCGCCGCGATGTGGTAAGGCGGGACGCTGACCAGCGTCGCGTCCGTCTCCTCGACCGAGGCGAACTCCACCGAGCCGAAGAGGTAGGCCGTCAGGTTGCTGTGCCGCAGCACGGCGCTCTTGGGCGCCGCCGTGGTGCCACTGGTCATCAGCAGGACGGCGACCGACTCGGACTCGATCTCGTACGCCTGCAGCGGCGCGGCGTCGACGGCCGGCAGCGAGGCGAACTCCGCGATGCCGATGGTGCGCGAGCCCGGGACCCGCTCGGGGGTGTCGGTCACGACCAGCGGCGCGGTCTGCCGGCTCATGATCTCGCCGAGCTGCTCCTCGCCGAGGCGGTAGTTCAGCGGGAGGAACGGCACGCCCGCGAGCGTCGCGGCGAACAGCGCCACGGGGAACCCGGAGCCGTTGGGGCCGAGGTAGACGAGGCGGTCGGCACCGAGGGAGGCCACGTGCGCGGCGCCGGCGGAGGCCTTGGCCCGCAGCGTGGCCCCGGTGAGGCCGTCCTCCTTGTTGCCGATGAGGACACGGTCGGCCATCCCGTCGGCGACCATGTCGAGGATCATCGCGAGGTTCATTCGGAACTCCGGGTGTTGGTGGTCGGGGCGGTGCGCAGATGCGGACGGGATCCGATCACACCCGGCCCCGCTTGACCTGGTTGAACGGGATGTCCCGATCGGCGGCGGGCTCGCGCGGCATGCCGAGCAGGCGCTCGCTGATCTGGTTGCGCGCCATCTCGCTGCTGCCGCCGCCCAGGCTGGCCCCCTGGCGGCTGAGGTAGGAGACACCGGCGCGGCCCGTGACGCCCTCGTCGGTGCCGACGCCCGCGGCGATCTGCGCGCCGGCGATGTCCATCGCCAGGTCGGTGCCCCGCTGGGCGGCCTCGGCGTGGAACAGGCGCAGCAGCGAGGCGGCCGGCGGCGGCAGGGCGCCGCTGCCGATGGCCCGGCTGACCCGGGAGACCATCTGGTTCTTGACGGCCTCCAGCGCCACCCACTCCCCCACCCGCTCCCGGACCCCGGGCTCGGCCGCGCGGCCGGTCGCGCGGGCGACGGTGAACAGCGACTGGCCGCCGAGGGCGCGCGGACGGCCGGCGATGCCGCTGACGTACGGCGATCCGCCACCGACGGCGTTGCGCTCGTGGAACAGCTGCCGGGAGGCGACGGCCCAGCCGTTGTTGACCTCGCCGACGACGGCCGAGGCGGGCAGCTGGACGTCGGTGAAGAACTCCTCGCAGAACTCGCGGGAGCCGTTGACCATCTTGACCCGGTTCATGTGCAGGCCCGGGGCCTCGGTGGGTATCAGGAACATGGTCAGGCCGCGGTGCTTGGGCACGTCCCAGTTGGTGCGCGCCAGGCACAGCCCCCAGTCGGCGGCGTACGCCGAGGTGCTCCACGTCTTCTGGCCGTTGAGGATCCAGGTGTCGCCGTCGAGCTCGGCCCGGGTGAGCAGGCCGGCCAGGTCCGAGCCGCCGCTGGGCTCGGACAGGAACTGGCAGAGCACCTCGTCCCCGCGGATGGCCGCCGAGATGCGCTCGCGCTTCTGCTCCTCGCTGCCCATGTCGAGCAGGGTGGCGGCGACGATGCTGAACGTCGGGATGTTCAGCTGCACCGGCATCTCGTAGCCGGCGGTCTCCTCGGTGAAGGCACGCTGGTGGGCCGGGCTCAGGCCGAGGCCGCCGTACTCACGGGGAAAGCAGATGCCCGCGAAGCCGCCGGCGTGCAGCAGCTTCTGCAGCTCCCGCGCGCGCACCCACTCGTGGTCGTCGTCGCCCAGGGTCGGCAGCGGCGCGTCGGCGTCCAGGCGCGGCATGTTCTCCGCCAGCCAGGCGCGGGCACGCAGGCGGAACGACTCGACGGTCTCCGTCTCGGCAGTCGTCATCGGTGGTCAGCCCTTCGCAGACGGGGAGTTCAGAGAGAGGAGAGGTCGGCGAGCCGGCGGCGGTGGTCCTCCGGCGTGCCGTACAGGGCACGGTCGGACGTCGCCCGGCGCAGGTACAGGTGCAGATCGTGCTCCCAGGTCACGCCGATCCCGCCGTGCAGCTGCACGCAGTCCTGCAGGATCCACTGTGCGCGCTCGGCCACGAAGGACTTGGCGACACTGACCAGCTGCGGCGCGTCGGGCGAGCCCGCCTGGACGGCCTCCGCCGCGGCCTGGGTGGTGGAGTGGCAGGCCTCCAGCCAGGTGCGCATGTCCGCGTAGCGGTGCTTGAGGGCCTGGTAGGAGGCCAGCGGGCGCCCGAAGGAGTAGCGGTCGAAGCCCCACTGCATCGTCAGGGCGAACATCTTCTCCAGGCCGCCGCACAGCTCGGCGCACTGGACGAGCAGCGCGATCTGCAGCTGCTTCTCCACGATCTCGGCCGTGGTGGCCGGCGTGCCGACGACCGCGTCCGGGCCGACGACGACGCCGTCGAGGCGGACCTCGGCGAGCGGGCGGGACAGGTCCAGCGCCCACTGCGGCGAGGTGGTCACGCCCTCGGCGGAGGTCGGCACGAGGAACTGCGCGAGCCCCTCGGGGGTGGTCGCGGTGACCAGCAGCAGGTCGGCCTGGAGCCCGGCCTCGACGCGGTCCTTGGTGCCGTCGAGCCGCCAGCCGTCGGCGGTCGGCGAGGCCGCGACGTGGGCCGCCTCGGGGGCCCAGTGGCCACCGGGCTCGTACACCGCCCACGCGGCCACCTGCTCGCCGGCGACGAGCGCCTCGATGGTGGCGGTGTGGTCGGGACCGGTGCCGTGCGCGGCGACCAGGCCGGCGAGCACGACGTTGACGGGCAGGAACGGCCCCGGGGCGACGACGGAGCCGAGCTCCTCGGCGAGGAGGGTCAGGTCGCGCACCCCCTCGCCGGAGACGCTGCCGCCGCCGAGCTCCTCGGGAACGATCGTCGCCGCCCAGCCCAGCTCGGCGCCGCGCTGCCACGAGTCGCGGTCCCACGCGGACTCACCCGGCTCGAGCCGGCGCAGCCGGTCGAGCGAGTGGTCCTTCTCGAGCAGTGACCTGGCCGATGACTGGAAGAGCTTCTGATCGGCCGTGAGCTCGAGCTCCACCGCTTCTCCGTTCCACGACGTCGTGGGGCTTGTGGGGAGGACCGCCCCCGACGAGAGGCTGACACGCACTCCCGCGGCGGGCTGCACGGCGGTGCCGCGCGCCCCGGACGGACCCCTGGCGAGCAGACCACGGGGTGAAGAGACTTGTCAATCCATCGAACCTTGTGCATTCTCGTGCCTCCGCGCGCGCGGGCATCGTCGCCCTGCCCGCGCGACCTGGAGAAACCACCGCGCCCGGAACGAGGCTGACGACCCCGCGATGACGTCCACCGACACGACGTCCCCCGACACGACGACGCCGGCCGGGAGCGCCTCCGACGGCACGCGCCGCCCGACCGTGGTGCGACGCGACCGCGTCGTCATCCGCTTCGCCGGCGACTCCGGCGACGGCATGCAGCTCACCGGCGACCGGTTCACCTCCGAGACCGCCAGCTTCGGCAACGACCTGTCGACGCTGCCGAACTTCCCGGCCGAGATCCGCGCACCCGCCGGCACCCTGCCCGGCGTCTCGTCCTTCCAGGTGCACTTCGCCGACTTCGACATCCTCACCCCCGGCGACCGGCCCGACGTCCTGGTGGCGATGAACCCTGCGGCCCTGCGCGCCAACATCGGCGACCTGCCGCGCGGCGGCATCGTCATCGTCAACACCGACGAGTTCACCCCGCGCAACCTCACCAAGGTCGGGTACGCGGCCGATCCGCTCGAGGACGACTCGCTCGCCGACTTCCAGGTGCACCGGATCGCCATGGCCACGCTCACCCGCGGCGCCCTGGAGTCCACCGGCCTCCCCAAGCGTGACGCCGAGCGGGCGAAGAACATGTTCGCCCTCGGCCTGCTGTCGTGGATGTACTCCCGGCCGCAGGAGGGCACCGAGCGCTTCCTGCGGGAGAAGTTTGCCAAGCGCCCCGAGCTGGCCGAGGCCAACATCCTGGCGTTCCGGGCCGGGCACGCCTACGGCGAGACCACCGAGGCCTTCGCGGTCGTCTACGAGGTCGCGAAGGCGAAGCTGCCGGCCGGCACCTACCGCCAGATCACCGGCAACACGGCGCTGGCCTACGGCATCGTGGCCGCTCCGCACGTCACCGGGCTCGAGGTGCTGCTGGGCACGTACCCGATCACCCCGGCGACCGACATCCTCCACGAGGTCTCCCGGCATAAGGCCTTCGGCGTGACGACGGTGCAGGCCGAGGACGAGATCGCCGGCGTCGGGGCCGCGCTGGGCGCCTCCTTCGGGGGCGCGCTCGGCGTGACGACGACGTCCGGGCCGGGCATTGCCCTCAAGGCGGAGACCATCGGCCTCGCCGTGGCCCTGGAGCTGCCGCTGCTGGTCATCGACGTGCAGCGCGGCGGCCCCTCGACCGGGCTGCCGACCAAGACCGAGCAGGCCGACCTGCTGCAGGCGCTGCACGGCCGCAACGGCGAGTCCCCGGTCCCGGTCATCGCGCCACAGACGCCCGGCGACTGCTTCGCTGCCGTCCTGGACGCCGTCCGCATCGCGGTCACCTACCGGACGCCGGTGATCCTGCTGTCCGACGGCGCCCTGGCCAACGGGTCCGAGCCGTGGCAGGTGCCCGACGTCGCGCAGCTGCCGACCGTGGACCCCGCGTTCGCGACCGAGCCCAACGCGCCGGACGGGTCGGGCGCCTTCTGGCCCTACCTCCGCGACCCGGAGACCCTCGCCCGCCCCTGGGCCGTCCCCGGCACGGCCGGACTGGAGCACCGCATCGGTGGCCTGGAGAAGGCCGACGGCTCCGGCTCGATCTCCTACGACCCGGCCAACCACGAGCGGATGGTCCACCTGCGGGCGGCGAAGATCGCCGGCATCGAGGTGCCCGACCTCGAGGTGGACGACCCGACCGGGGACGCCGGGCTGCTGGTGCTCGGCTGGGGCTCGACCTACGGCCCGATCGGCGCCGCCGCCCGCCGCGTTCGGGCGCGGGGCCTGCCCGTGGCCACCGCGCACCTGCGCCACCTCAACCCGTTCCCGGCCAACCTCGGCGAGGTGCTCGCCCGCTACCGCGCGGTGCTCGTGCCCGAGATGAACCTCGGGCAACTCGCCTCGCTGCTGCGCTCCCGCTATCTCGTCGACGTGCAGAGCCACACCAAGGTGTCGGGCCAGCCGTTCAAGGCCGAGGAACTGCAGGACGTCTTCCTCACCCACCTCCCGGGAGCCCAGCGGTGACCATGATCGACCTGGGCATGCCCGGCCTCGGCGGGCTGGACCTCGTCCCCGCGGCCGAGGCCCCGCAGACGGCCAAGGACTTCACCTCCGACCAGGAGGTGCGCTGGTGCCCCGGGTGCGGGGACTACGCCGTGCTGGCCGCCGTCCGCTCCTTCATGCCGACGCTGGGCATCAAGCGGGAGAACACCGTCTTCGTGTCGGGGATCGGGTGCTCGTCCCGGTTCCCGTACTACATGGACACCTTCGGCATGCACTCCATCCACGGCCGGGCGCCGGCGATCGCCACCGGCCTGGCGGTGGCGCGGCCGGACCTGTCGGTGTGGGTGGTGACCGGCGACGGCGACGCGCTGTCGATCGGCGGCAACCACCTCATCCACGCCCTGCGCCGCAACATCAACCTGAAGATCCTGCTGTTCAACAACCGGATCTACGGGCTGACCAAGGGCCAGTACTCCCCCACCAGCGAGACGGGGAAGGTCACCAAGTCCTCGCCGATGGGCTCGGTCGACCATCCGTTCAACCCGGTGTCGCTGGCCCTCGGTGCCGAGGCGACGTTCGTCGGCCGCGCGATCGACTCCGACCGCAAGGGCCTGACCGCGGTCCTGGCCGCCGCCGCGGCGCACCGCGGCACCGCGCTGGTGGAGATCTTCCAGGACTGCCCGATCTTCAACGACGGGTCCTTCGACGTGCTGCGCCGGCCCGACACCGCCCCGCAGCGGCTGATCCCGCTCACCCACGGGGAGCCGATCCGGTTCGGTCCGAAGGGCGAGGACGGGCTGGGCACCTCCGTCGTCGTCCGCGCGGGATTCGGGCTGGCCGTCGCCGAGGCCGCCGACGTCGACCCCGCGGACGTGGTCGTGCACGACGTCACCGACGTCCACCTGGCGTTCGCGCTGTCGCGGCTGTCGGACCAGGACCTCACGCACACGGTGACCGGCGTCTTCCGGGACGTGCGGCGCACGACCTACGACGACGCGGTGCGGGCACAGGTGGGCGAGGCCCGCGAGGCGGCGCAGCGCGCGGGCGGACCGGACCTGCAGGCGGTGCTGCGCGGGCGGGACACCTGGACGGTCGACGAGTGATCCTCCTCGACCGCGGGCCGGGGAGGCCCGTCACGCGCTGTGGGACGGTTCACCGCGCAGACGGGTGGGCATCCGGGCGGAACGCGCGTTAGATTGACAACCGTTGAACTACTGAGCGTGATCGATCCGGAGGGGCCCGCGTCATGACCCGTGAACCCGTCGCTGCGACGGAGGTCTTCAAGGCACTCGGAGACCCCATCCGATGGAACATCGTGCAGCAGATGGCACAGCAGGAGGAGCTGGCGTGCAGCGTCCTCGAGGACACGCTGCCCGTCTCCAAGCCGACGATCTCCTACCACACCAAGATCCTGACCCAGGCCGGGCTCATCGAGGTGCGCAAGCGGGGTCGCAACTACTTCTACTCGCTGCGCCGCGAGGTGCTGCGGTCGCTGATGGACGAGATGTGGCTGCTCGCCCCGGGTCCGCGCCTGGTCGTGGACGGCACCGCGACCGGCCCCTCGTCGGCCGATCGGCCGGCCCTCAAGGCCGCCGTCGGGGACGACACCGCTCGCCCCGCCGCTCTCCTGACCTGGTAGTCCGCTCCTCCCCGGTGTGCCCGTGGCGGCGACCCGGGCACACCGCGGGACGGGACGCGCTGCCGTAGATCCCCCCGCTCCCGACAGCGAAGGGGACGACCGATGGCGGCCGATCCGGGCGACGCGGTGCTGGTGAGCGAGCCGGCGCGAGGCGTCCGCCTGCTCACGCTCAACCGCCCGGGCGTGCGCAACGCCATGACCGCGGAGATGACCGTGGCCTGGGACCGCGCCCTCGACCAGGTCACCGCCGACCGCGACACCCGGGTCGTCGTGGTGACCGGCGCGGGCAGCTCGTTCTGCTCGGGTGCGGACCTCTCCTGGCTGGACCAGGGGTCCGACGACGACGTCACGATCGACCGGCTCCGCGACCGGATGCTGCCCTTCTACCGGAGCTGGCTGCGCCCCCGGCAGCTGCCGTTCCCGGTGCTCGCCGCGGTCAACGGGGCGACCGTGGGCGCCGGCGTCTGCCTCGCGCTCGCCTGCGACCTGCGCTTCGCCGCCACCGGCGCGCGGTTCAGCACGCCCTTCATCTTCCGCGGGACGCACGGCGGCATGGGCGCGACCTGGCTGCTGCCCGAGGCCATCGGCGTCTCCCGCTCGCGCGAGATGCTCTTCACCGGCCGCGAGGTACCGGCCGCGGAGGCGTGCGACTGGGGCCTGGTCACCGGGATCGCCGACGACGTCCTGGCCCACACCCTCGCCGTCGCCGACCGCCTTGCCGAGGCCGCTCCCATCGCGGCCCGCCTCACCAAGACCGGGCTGGAGCAGTCGGCCGCCGGCCTGGAGGCCTCCCTGCAGTGGGAGGCCATGGCGCAGCCGGTGACCATGACGACCGAGGACCTGCACGAGGGCATCGCGGCCTTCCGGCAGAACCGGCCGCCGCGCTTCGTCGGTCGCTGACCGCTCCGCCGGACCGGCGTCCTCAGCCGACCGAGCGGAGGTGGCCGCGCCGGGGGCGCCCGGTCGCGGCGGCCCGGCCGGCCCGCCGCCCGACGGCGACCAGCAGGGCGCTGTCGGCCGGGAGCGCGTCGGTCCGGTCTCCCGGTGCGGGGACGGCGGCGAACAGGCCGGGAACCTCGCGGCCCTCGCCGGCGCACACCTGGCCGGTGCCGCGGTCGACCCGGAGCTCGGCGAGCGCGTCGGTGCCGGCCCCGAGACCGGTCTCGCGGGCGCACCAGGCGCGGGCCTCCAGCTCGGGACCGGGTGCGGTCGCGCCGTCGGCGACCAGGCTGAGCCGTCGCCGGCGGGCTGCCCCGGCCGCGGGCCGGGCGGTTGCGACCCCGGCGCCCCAGACGGCCGGGCCGACGAAGTCCCAGCCGGCCCGGTCGGTGGCGAGGACCACCGCGCCGGCGGAGACGGCCCCGACCTCGGAGGCGTCGTGCCACAGCGCCTCGGCCGCGCGGCGCAGGGTGCGGGTCAGACCGGCCGACAGCCGGGGCGTCCACCCGCTCAGCCGGTCCAGCCACCAGTACCGCGCGCCCGAGGGGGTCATCATGTCCATGGCCGCGTAGCCGACGCCGGTCACCCGGCCGCCCTCGACCACGAGCTCGTGCACCGCCGCCTGCCGGCACACCTCGACCCCGGCGGCGAGCGCCTCCGCGCGCAGGGTGGACAGCGGTGGCACGGCGGTGCGCGGGCGGGACCGCAGGCGGCGGCGCACCCGCATCGAGGCGCCGGCGGGGGCGCCGTCCGCGCCGGTGCCGCCGGCGAGTGCGCCCGGCCGGATGAGGACGCCACGTCGGTCCAGGACCAGGACGCGGGCGCCGGTGCGAGCAGCCTCGAGGGCGGCCGACGCGCCTGCCACCCCGAAGCCGACGACCACCACGTCGTAGTTCCCTGCACCCGGCATGGCCAGCCTCCTCGCCAGCACGCACACCTCCGGATATCCCGGCCGTGTGGGCCGGATCACCCGGCCGCGACGACCGTACGGAGCGCGGTGACACGTGTCAACGGTCACGTGGCAGATCGTGCCACCGTTTCGTCGGGGCGCCTCGGAGGGCTCTCGGCGAACGGGCTGGTGGAGCCTCAGGTGGTCTCGCCCTGCAGGACCAGGAAGATCTCGGGCGAAAGCGTGGGGTCGTCGTCCTCGGCCACTCCCCCGCGCGCGGCGGCCACCCCGCGGCGGATCGTGCCGACCGACGCCCGGACGTCGAAGGTGATCGTGCTGAGCCGGGGGGCGACGAGCTGGCCGACGCTCCCGCCGCCCACGCCGATGACCCCGACGTCCCCCGGCACGGCCGCGCGCAGCGCGAGCGCGGCGAAGGACACGGCGAGCCCGACCTCGTCGTTCGAGCAGGCGATGCCGACCGGCCGCCCACGCGCGCGCAGCAGGTCGCACAGCGCCGTCTGCGCCCCGGCCGCGTCGAGCGGGACGCTGATGGCGGTGGGAGCGGGCAGCCCCGCCTCGGCGCAGACGTCGGCGACCACCGCGGCGCGCATCCGCCCGAAGGGATCGTCGCGGTGGTCGACGAGGAAGGCGTAGGCCAGCGCGGTGTAGCCGCGGTCGATCAGGTGCTCGGCCTGGGTGCGCGCGATGGCCAGATTGCCCTCGTCGACGCCCCGGACGTGCCGGGGCCGCGGGGAGAGGATCGGGCAGCCCTGCTCCTCGAGCGTGTCGAGGTCGCGCAGGGACAGGCTGCCGAGGTCGACGATGCCGGCGGGGCGCAGCGTGTCGACCACGTGCTGGAGCCGGGCGAGGTTGGCCGCCGCGCCGCCGCCACGGTCGAAGTGCACGACCACGCTGTAGCCCAGGTCGTCGAGGTCCGCGGCGATCGCCTCGATGATGTCCTGGACGTTGGTCAGCGTCGTGTTGGGCACGGCCAGGACGACGAGGTCGCTGCGCCCGAGGACGAGCGACCGGCCCGCGGCGGAGGGGACGTACCCCAGCCGGGCGGCCGCGTCCCGGACCCGTCCGACGGTCTCCTCGGCGAACCGGGTGACCTGACCGTTGAGGATGTGGCTGACCGTCGAGCGGGACACCCCGGCGAGGCGCGCGACGTCCGCGCTCGTGGCCCCGGGTCGCCGGGGCGGCGGCAGCACCGCTACGTCCTCCGGGTCCTGCGACACGACGACTCCCGGGCTCGGGGCTCCCCGCGCGGACCGCGGCGGCCGGGTGGCGGCACTGCACCGGACGGCGCGGCCGCGAGGCGATGTGGTGTGACCCACGTCGTCGATTCGAAGTATTTACGACCTTTGGCCTGCTCGTCTACCTTCGGAGGCAGCGCGCCTCCGGAGCAGGCGTGCGCCGAGGGACTGCGAGGTGGGCCGTGCCGGGACCGGTGGAGGTCTGGACACCGCCCACCGCCCCCCGCGAACGCCGCTCCCGGAAGCTCCGACCGGCCCGATCGACGTCGCCGCGCGACGGCACCGCCGGCCGGTTCCGTGGCGGCCTCGCTGCCGGCCCGCGCCACCTCACCGCGCTCGCCCCGGCCGGCTGAGGCCCCGCTCGCCCCACCCCGCCCGCGCCAGGCCCGACCGCATCCCAGCCGAGGAGGTTGACCCCTTCCATGCCCGTCGAGGAGATCGACCTCGTCGGCCGCGGAACCGCGGATGCGCACCCACGACGACCGACCCCCATCCCCTGAGTTCGAGGAGCCCGGTATGGCCAAGGCACTCCTGATCGCCTACAGCAGCGCCGTCCCCGGCAAGGACGCCGAGTACGAGCAGTGGTACGACGAGATCCACATCCCCGACGTGCGGGCCGCCATCCCGTCCGTCACCGGGGTGAGCCGCTACCGCCTGGTCGACCTCACCGGCGGCACGGCGGCGCCCCGCTACGTCGCCGTCTACGAGCTCGGGGACGCCGACGTCGCCACGGCCGCGGGGCAACTGGGTGCCGCGGGCCAGGCCGGGCGGCTGCGCCCGACCGACACGATCGACATGACGGGCAACCCGCCGGACCTCCAGTGGTTCGCCGCCACCGGCGCGGACGCCTGAGTCCCGGATGGAGCAGAACGCCCGTCGCACGGGGGACCACGGCATCGGCCAGATGGTCCACGTCATCCACGTCACCGAGGACGCGCAGGCGCTGCGCGAGTTCTACGAGCGCGTCCTCGGCGGCTTCGTCTACAGCGGTGTCGACGGTCCGGACTACCTGGACTGGGAGGACCGCTACGCGACGCTGCTCATGGTCGGTGACCTCTGCATCGAGACCATGGCCCCGCGCCTGCCGGCCGATCCGCGCTTCTCGGTCGCCCGGTTCCACACCAAGTACGGCCGGCACCTGCACTCGGTGGGCTACAAGGTCGACGACCTGAACGGCCTGCAGCGGCGCCTGCTGGACCGCGGCATCCCGATCAGCAGCCCCGGCGGCGGCAAGCTGTCCGACGTCGACCCCGAGGCCGCGTACCTGTTCCCGAGCCCGCGGGCCACGGCCGGCCTGCTGATCGAGCTCACGTCCCACGACATGCAGAACGACCCCCGGCTGCTCCCCACCTGGTCGTCGCTGGAGGGGATGTGGCGTACGCACCCGTCGACGCTGGAGTCCTTCTCCTCGGTGGTCCTCGCGGTCGGCGACCTGGACTCGGCGGTGCAGACCTACGTCGACGCACTGCAGGCCGTGCCGCTGGCGTCGGGCAGCGACCCGGAGCTCGACACCGACTTCCAGGTCCTGCAACTGGGTGACTGCCTGCTGGAGATCGTGCAGCCCCGGTCGGCCGATTCCGACCTCGGGCGGCACGTCGCGACCTGGGGCAACATGATCTACGCCCTGCGCTTCCTGGTCCGCGACCTCGACGCAGCCACCTCCTGGCTGGAGGGCAACGGCGTCCGGACGAAGCGGATCGGCGACGACCTCCTGGTGACCGACCCCGAGGACTCGCACGGGGCGCCGATGTTCTTCGGCACCCGGCACGCCTCCGACATCCGCACCGCCCCGCCCGCGGCCGGGAGCCCGCTCACGACACAGACGAAGGATGCCCAGTGAAGAAGCAGGTCAAGGTCACCGGTGACCACGGCATCGGTCAGATGGTGCACGTGGTCCACATGGCCGACGACGCGCAGAAGCTGCGCGAGTTCTACGAGCGGGTCTTCGGCGGCCTGGTCTACATGGGCGTCGACGAGCCGAACTACCTGCCCGTCGAGGACCGGTACGCCACCCTGATCATGGTCGGTGACCTCTGCATCGAGACGATGGCCCCGGCCTTCCCGGTCAACACGTCCAAGCCCGTCGGCAAGTTCTACGACAAGTTCGGCACCCACCTGCACTCCGTCGGGTACAAGGTCGAGGACCTCGGCGGGCTGGTGGACCGGCTCATCGGCAAGGGCATCTACATCGGCCGGCCCGGCGGCGGCAAGGTCGAGGGCGCCGAGCCCGGGCTGGGCTACTGCTACCCCAGCCCCCGCGACACCTTCGGGCTCATGGTCGAGCTCTGCGAGCACGACATGCCCAACGACCCGCGCGACCAGGACACCTGGTCCTCCCTGGAGAAGCTGTGGCGCAGCCACCCGCTGACGATCGAGCGCTTCTCCTACGTGACGCTGGGCGTGAAGGACCTCGACAAGGCGGTGGAGAGCTACGTCGACGAGTTCCAGGCCATCCCGCTCAAGCACGGCTTCGACCCCGACCTGCAGGCGAAGTACGCCACCCTGCAACTCGGTGACTGCCTGCTGGAGCTCGCCGAGCCGCAGTCCCCGGACTCCGACCTCGGCCGGCACGTCGCCCAGTGGGGCAACATGATCTACAGCCTCCGCTTCAAGATCACCGATCTGGACTCGGCCGAGGCGTGGCTCACGAAGCAGGGCGTCCGTTCGATCCGGATCCGCGACGGCCTGCTGATGACCCACCCGGAGGACTCGTTCAACGCGCCGATCTTCCTGGGCACCGAGGAGATCGAGGGCGACCCCTTCGCGGGCTGAGCAGCACCGACACCGGGGGCCCGTGACCGTGCGGTCGCGGGCCCCCGGCGTGCTCGACCTCTAGCATCGGCGTCCGTGCAGGGAGATCCGCGGGACGTCGTCGCCCGCTACTGGGACGGGCTGTGGCATCGGCACGACCTGGGGGTCGTCGACGAGCTGATCGCCGAGCCCTACGTGCGGCACTCCTCGGCCGGCACCCGGGCGGTGTCCCGCACCGAGTTCAAGAAGGAACTCTCGGGCGCGTGGCGCCTGCTGCACGACGCGACCACCACCGTGGACGACCAGGTGGCCGACGGCGACCGGGTGTGGACGCGGGCCACCACCCAGGGGATCAACCTCGACACCGGCGCGATGACGGTGGTGACCTGGCTGACCGTCCACCGGCTCGAGGGCGGCCTCATCACGGAGTCCTGGACCGCGTCGCTGCCCGGGGTCGACTGGCGGCGCTAGCCGGCCCGGCTCGCCACGCGAGGACGCCGCTCCCGCCCTCGCTCAGCCGAGGTCGCGGAGCACGTCCTCGCGCGCCAGCCGACCGCGGGTGACGAGGACGAAGGCCCCCATCACCAGCAGCGTGGCGACGCCCATGCCGCCCAGCACCCAGCGCAGCCCCACGGCGTCGGCCAGCGCGCCCAGCGGCAGCGCGGCGATGCCGAAGGCTCCGAAGCTCATCATCACCAGGCCCTGGATCCGGCCGTGGTAGGCCATGTCGGACAGCCCCAGGAGCAGGGACTGGTTGGCCGTCTGGAATGCCAGGTTCCCCGCGCCCACCACCAGGAGGACGAGGACGGCGGCCCAGAACGTGGGTGCGACCGCCAGCAGCCCGACGGCGGCGCCGAAGACGACGCCCGCCACCACGAAGGTGCGGGTCTCCGATCCGCGGTGCCGCCGCCGGCCCATGAGCAGGCCCACGACCACGGCCCCGACCGCCGCGGTGGCCGAGAGCACCCCGTATCCCGCGGAGCCGGTGTCGAAGAGGTCGCTGGAGACCGTGGGGAGGAACGCGACGTAGGGCAGGCCGGCCATGGTGACGCCGAAGCCGCACCACAGCAGAGCCGTCAGCTGGGGGCTGCGCAGGACGTACCGGATGCCGTCGGTCAGCTCGCCCAGCGGTGAGCGCACCGCCGCGTCGCCCGACGGGAGCCCCGGCGGCATGCGGACCGTGGTGAGGACGCCGAGGGCGAGGAGCGCCGCGCTGCTCAGGAAGATGATCTCGATGCCGACCGTCACGGCGCCGACGACCACCCCGGCCACCGCCGGCCCCACCACCCGGCTGAGCTCGTTGTTGACCAGGAGCATCGACACGGAGTTGCCGAGCGACCCCCGGGGCACGACCTCCCCGAGGAAGGCCATGCGGGCGGGGCCGAACACCGCGAACGCGACCGCCTGCAGGACGCTCGCCCCCAGCAGCATCCAGTACTCGATGACGTCGAAGGCCGCGGCGAGGCCGATCCACGCGCTCGACGCGGCGAGCAGGCCGACGGAGACCTGGAGCACCAGGCGCTTGGGCAGCCGGTCGGCGGCCACCCCACCCCAGGGGGTCATCACCAGCATCGCGACCCCGAAGGCGAGGAGCACGCCGCCGAGGGCTGCGTTGGAGCCGGTCAGCTCGAAGGCCAGCCAGCTGCGGGCGACCGTCTGCGCCATCACGCTCAGGCCGATGACCGTGGCGTTGAGGTACAGGACGGCGAACGGGCGGATGCGCAGCAGCGCCATCGGCCGCAGGGGCGCCGGATCCGCCGTCGTCGTCACCGCCCCGCTGATCTCGCCGGTCATGGTCCCTCCGAGGCGGGTGGACGGACTCGGCCCCGCGGATGTCCGCCTCCGGGAAGCCTCTCGATACAGCAGTCATAACATGGTCGAAGGATGGCGGCCGGAGCACCGGGCGCGCCGTGGCGAGGAGGACTCGTGGCAACACCCGACGAGACGTTCGACACCAGCCTCCCCGGCGACCCGCCCCCGTCCGACGCCGTCATCACCGGCTCGCGGGTGGGCGGAGCCGACGGCGCCTCGGTGCGCGACATCCGCCGCCGCGTGGCCCGCCACCTCGTCGGCCGGGACCGCGAGCTCGACCTGCTCCTGGCCAGCGTCTCCGCCGGCCGCGACGTGCTGCTCGAGGGGCCTCCGGGGACGTCGAAGTCGACGCTGCTGCGCTCCATCACCACCGAGTGGGGCATCCCGCTGATGTTCGTGGAGGGCAACGCCGACCTCACCCCGACGCGGCTGGTCGGGCACCACAGCCCCGCCCGCGTGCTGCGCGAGGACTACACCGCCGACAACTTCGTCGCGGGTCCCCTCGTCGACGCCATGCGCTCCGGCGGCTTCCTCTACGTCGAGGAGTTCAACCGCGCACCGGAGGACACGCTCAACACGCTGCTCACCGCGATGGCCGAGCGGCGCATCTCCATCCCGCGGGTGGGCACGGTGGAAGCGCTCCCCTCCTTCCGCGTGGTCGCCTCCATGAACCCCTACGACAACATCGGCACGACCCGGCTGTCGACGTCGGTCTACGACCGGCTCTGCCGCCTGTCGATCGACTACCAGGACGACGAGGCCGAGCGCGGCATCGTCGGCCGGCGCACCGGGGTGGAGTCCCCGCGGCTGATCGCGGATGCGGTCGCCCTGACGCGGGCGACGCGGGAGCGCGACGACGTCCGCCAGGGCAGCAGCGTGCGCGGGGCCATCGACCTGGCCCTGGTCGCGGCGCAGCTGGCCACCATGCGCGCCGTCCCTCTGCCCGACGAGCCCTCCGTGGCGCCTCCCCGTGGCCTGCCGGAGGAGTACACCGCGGTGGTGCTCGACGCGCTGATGCTGGCGCTGTCGGGGCGGATCTTCCTCGACGAGGCGCTCGAGTCCACCCCCGAGTTCGTCCTGCGCGAGATCTGGGAGGACCACTTCCTGCTGCAGCCCTCGGCAGCCGACCCCGGTTGAAGGACGATCGCCGCCGACTCCCCGGTCGAGCGGCGCAGCGGCAACCGGCGGGACAGCCCTCGGGGCGCCCGGCCGTTGAAGCGCAAGCCCAAGCAGCTGACCGAGCAGCCCTCGCTGTTCACGCCCAGCTCCGGCGGCGGCGGGCTGACGCTCACCGGTGGTGACCGGCGCCGGATGCGGCCGGGGACCACTCCCCCGGGTCGCACGGCCCGTGGCGCGACCGACGAGGACGGCACGGTGATCGCGCTGGCCGACCTCGCCGCGGCCGACGCCGCCGAGGCCCGAGTGCGCCAGCGCGCCCGGGAGATCGCCCGCCGGCTGGCGGTGGCCCGGCCTCCGCGGGAGCGCCGGCCCCGCCGGGGCGTCGGTGAGCTCACCAGCCTGCCGTGGAGCGGCGGGTCGGACGAGCTCGACCTCGAGCGCACGCTGGACGCCCTGGTCGCCAAGCCCCTGCCCGACGACGACGACGTCATCGTGCGCGAGCGCGTGCGCCGCCGGAGGGCCGTCGTGCTCGTCGTGGACGTCTCGGGCTCGATGCGCGGCGAGCGGATCCGCACCGCCGCCGCCACCGTGGGCGCCCTCGCCGGGGAGCTGGCCCGGGACCGGCTCGCGGTGGTCGCGTTCTGGTCCGACGCGGCGGTGCTGGTGCGGATGGGCGAGCCCACGGACCCGGGAAAGGTGCTCGACCTGCTCGTCCGCATGCCCGCCCAGGGGCTCACCAACGTCTCGTTCGCCCTGGAGACGGCCGCCGCCCAGCTGGCCGGCGTCCCGGCGCGCGACGGCCGCGTCCTGCTGCTGTCGGACTGCGTGCACAACGCCGGGCCCGACCCGCGGCTGATCGCCGCGCGCCTGCCGCGCCTGGACGTGCTGCTGGACACCACCGGGGAGGACGACGTCGACCTGGGCCGCGACCTCGCCCGGGCCGGCCGGGGGCGCTGCCGGCTGGTCGCCGGTCACCGCGAGGTCGCCTCGGCGCTCACCTCCGTGTTCGCGCCCTGAGCGGAGGGCCCTCTGCTCAGGGCCCACCACTCGCCGGCGCGCGGCGGCCCCCAGCGGCGGGGCCGGTTCACCGGGACAGGCTCGCGAGCTTGCGGAAGTCCCAGCTGACCAGCTTCTCCGGAGTGATCCGCAGCCACGCGTGCCGCCCGTCGGGGACGAACACGTCCTGGCCGGTGTACTTGCGCGCGAAGGCCCCCTCGACGGCCCCCAGCTCGGGCACGTCCGCGGTGCCCCGCGGCACGTCGCCCACCGGCTCGGCGCGTCCGGTGACCTCCACCCCGCGCAGCTCCGTGTACTCGGTGCCGGCGTCGACGACGACCGCGACCCGCGGATCGCGCGCCAGGTCGGCCCAGCGCCGGCTGCGGGTCAGCGAGTTCAGCCAGAGCGCGCCGCCGTCCCAGACGAACCACAGCGGGGCGACGTGCGGCCCGCCCTCGCCGCCGGTGGTCGCCACCCGGCAGGTGCGCTCCTCGGCCAGGAAGGCGTCGACCTCCTCGCCGGTCATCGCGATCGCCCGGCCGCGCCGCTGACCGCCCGCGGGGGTCACCGGCCCAGCACCAGGGACATCGCCTCGGCCCGGGTCGCCGCGCTGTCGCGGAAGAGCCCGCGCACCGCCGACGTCGTGGTCACGGCGCCGGGCTTGCGGATGCCGCGCATGCCCATGCACAGGTGCTCTGCCTGGACGACCACCAGCACGCCCCGCGGCTTCAGCACGTCGTGCAGCGCGTCGGCGACCTGCCGGGTCATCCGCTCCTGGACCTGGGGACGGCGGGCGTAGACGTCGACCAGCCGGGCCAGCTTCGACAGGCCCGTGACCCGCCCGTCCTCGGACGGGATGTACGCGATGTGCGCCACGCCGTGGAAGGGGACCAGGTGGTGCTCGCACGTGGAGTACATCGGGATGTCCTTGACCAGGACGAGCTCGTCGTGGTCCTCCTCGAACGTCGTCGACAGCACCTCCGCCGGGTCCTGGACCAGGCCGCCGAACGTCTCGGCGTAGGCCCGGGCGACCCGGGCGGGGGTGTCGCGCAGCCCCGGGCGGTCGGGGTCCTCCCCGACGGCCACCAGCAGCTCGCGCACGGCCGCCTCGGCGCGGGCGGCGTCGAACGACGGCCGCTGACGGCTCGCGGGCACGTCGATCGAGGTCATGGGCGCCTCCTCGGCATCACGGGACCGGCGGTGGGGCGCCGGCGCGGTTCTCTCACCACTGGGCCTACCAGATCGGCGGGGTGCCGACGACCGCCCCCGGGTGCGGGAACGGCGACGGCCCGCCGGGAGCATGCTCCCGACGGGCCGTGCACTGCGATCGGTCAGGCCGCGGTGGCCCCACCCAGGTAGGCGTGGAGCAGCTCCTCGCCGGCGTCCTCTGCGCGCCCGGCCCAGGTGACCGTGCCGCGCTGCAGGATGATCGCCTGGTCGGCGAAGGCCAGCGCGCGGCTGGCGAACTGCTCGATCATGAGGACGGCGACGCCCGCCTCGCGCATCTTCCCGAGGCTCTCGAAGACGACGTCCACGAGCTTCGGCGCCAGGCCCAGCGACATCTCGTCGGCGATGACCAGCTTCGGCGAGACCATCAGCGCCCGGGCGAGGGACAGCATCTGCTGCTCACCGCCCGACAGAGTGCCGGCCAGCTGCTTGCGCCGCTGCCCCAGGACCGGGAAGAGCTCGAACGCGTGGTCCAGGGACGCGTCCTTGCCGCCCCGCTGGGTGGTCAGGGCCATCCGCAGGTTCTCCATGACGGTGAGCGCGGGGAACACACCCCGGCCCTCCGGCAGGTGGACGAGGCCCGCCCGGCGGATCTTCGTCGGCGACCACTTGGAGATGTCCTTGCCGTCGAAGATCACCCGCCCTCCCGAGGGGGGCACCAGGCCGGACAGCGCCCGGGCCAGCGTGCTCTTGCCCGCGCCGTTGGAGCCCAGCACCGCAAGGGCGCTGTTCACCGGGATGTCGATGCTGACGTCGAACAGCGACTGGGCCGCGCCGTAGCGCACGGCCAGGTGCTGGACCTGCAGCAGCGACGTCGACTCGCTCGTGGTCACGCCGTCTCCCCCTGCTCGATCTCGGCCTCTGCCCGCTGCACGGCCGGCTTCTCGATCTCCTCGCCCAGGTACGCCGCGCGGACCGCCGGGTCCTGGCGGACCTGCGCCGGCGTGCCGCCGGCGATCTTGACGCCGAAGTCGAGCACGTGGACGGAGTCGGACATGCCCAGGACCAGCTCGACGTCGTGCTCGACCATCACGACCGACACACCGTGGTCGCGCACGACGGCCTTGAGCACCTCGGCGACCTCCTCGGTCTCCCGCACGTCGAGACCGGAGGACGGCTCGTCGAGCATCAGCACCCGCGGCTCCCGGGCGAGCGCCCGGGCGATCTCCAGCAGCCGGGCGGAGCCGAGCGGCAGGCCGGCGGCCGGCTGGTGCTGGATGGCCCCGAGCTGCAGGGAGTCGATCAGCTCGTCGACCCGGGTGTCCTCGGTCTTCGGCGCCGAGAAGAAGCCGCGGAAGTTGACCAGGTCGGTCCAGATCCGGCTCTTGGCGTTCTTCATCCGGTAGGCGAGCACGAGGTGCTCGCGGACCGTGAGCGAGGAGAACAGCTCCGGGTGCTGGAAGGTGCGCGACAGCCCGCGAGCCGCCCGCTTCTGCGGCGAGCTGCCGGTGACGTCCTGACCGTCCATGAAGACGCGGCCGGCCGTCGGCTTGAGCAGCCCCGACATCACGGCGAACAGCGTGCTCTTGCCGGCGCCGTTGGGGCCGACGAGCCCGACGATCTCCTGGCTGCCGACCGCGAGGTCGACGTCCTTCAGCGCCACCAGACCGCCGAAGCGCATCGTGACCCCGCGCGCCTCGAGCCGCGGCGGCGCCGTGTCGGTGACCGGCGCGTTCGGCGCGTGCAGTGCGGTGCTCATGCCTGCCCTCCAGCAGTGATCTTCTCGACCGACACGGGCGAACCCGGGGTGGCGTCGACGTCGCCCGACTCGTGCGCCGACGGCCCGGAGGCACCCGGCGTGCCCGGCGGGACGACCGCCTTCGTGCGCCTGCCCCTGCCGAACAGCTTCATGATGTTGTTGCCGGTCTGGATGACCACGCCCTCGGGGTGCAGGGCGAGGCCGAGCGCACCGAGACCGAACAGGATGATCGGGACGTCGGCGTAGTCGTGGCTGACGTAGGTCGAGAAGACCTGCGGCATCATCACGAACATGATCCCGGCGATCAGCGCGGCGATGTTGGACCGGGCGCCCATGGTCACGAGCACCGCGAGCCAGACCAGACCGCCGGTGGGGTTGAACGAGTCGGGCAGCGTGGAGCCGGCGTTCATCGCGATGAACCCGCCGCCGACGGCGGCCGTGTAGGTCGCGAGCCCGGAGACCAGGACCTTCGTCTGGACGACGCTGATCCCGAGGGTCTTCGCGCCGTTCTCGCTGAACCGGACCGCGCTCATCGCCAGACCCGCGGTGGACCGCCGGACGTTGACGATGAGGATCGCCAGGATGACGAAGACCGCCAGACCCAGGTAGGCGAAGTCGTCGTTCGTCGTGGCGAACTCCGGCCGCGGCATCGGCTGACCCGAGCCGAAGTTGTAGAACGGGTCACGGGCGAAGACGAGCGTCTGGATCAGCGACCCGAAGGTGAGGGTCACCAGCGCCACGTACAGGTTGCCCAGCCGGATGGTGAGCAGGCCGATGATCACACCGACCGGGACGATGAACACCGCGCCGAGCAGGACCGCGACCAGCGGGTCCCACTCGTAGTTGCGGACCAGCTCGGCCGCCAGGACCGCGCCGCCGCCGGCGAACGTGATCTGGCTCAGCCAGACCATCCCGCCCTCGCCGGTGACCAGCGTGTAGGACAGCAGCGCGATCGCGATCGCGATGCCGCCGGCGAGCAGGCCCGACCAGAACCGGTCCAGCATGCCCGGCATGAAGGCCACGATCCCGACGAAGATCACCCCGGCGAGGACGCCCGGGTTGAGGATCAGCCGGTTGGATCCGCCCGTGACGGCCGAGACGACGCTCGGGTCGCCACCCTGCGTGGCGATCGCCCGGTCCAGCGCCCCGCCGGCGACGAGGTCACCGGCCTGGCCGCGCAGGGCGTAGAAGAGCAGGAAGAGCAGCATGAAGGCGAACGGGATGCTCGGCACCACCGCGGCGCCGAAGTCGCTCGAGGGGTCGATGTACTTCTGCACGACGTTGGTCGCCACGCCCATGAGCAGGGCGACGCCGACGGCCAGCGGGAGGCTGCGCAGCTTGGCGGCGACCACCGCGGCGAAGGCCGCGGACATCAGGAAGGTCATCGAGCCGACCGAGAGGCCGGCCGTGGGCGCGATGAGGATGCCGGCGAGCCCGGCGAGCGTCGCGCTCGCCGCCCAGACACCGAGGGAGACCCGCCCGGGGCTGGTACCGCTCAGGCTGGTGAGCGCCTCGGAGTCGACCAGCGCCCGGACCTTGAGCCCCACGTTCGTGAAGCGCAGCAGGCCCACGCCCACGATCAGCACGACGACGAGGCCGATGTAGGTGGCCAGCTGGTCGGCGTTGATTGTCGACCCGAAGATGTCGTACGTCGCCAGCGGGCGCGGGGCCAGACCCGGCGCCGTGGGGTCGGTGGGCTGCTCGAGCCACAGGTTGATCAGCGGCGGGAGCGCCACGGACAGACCCACGGTGGCCATGAGCTTCACCAGGGTCGACCGCAGCCGCAGGTGCCGGAAGAGCACCGCGTACAGGAACATCCCGAGCGCTGGAGCGAAGACGAAGAGGGAGACGATCGCCGCGGGGATGATCGCCCAGTCCTCCTCCACGAGGAGGAAGTAGTAGAAGCGGGCGACCGAGTAGGCCATGGCGGCGAAGGCCAGGTTGAAAATGCCGGAGGCGACGTAGGTGATGACGAGGGAGCCGGCCGCTATCGCGTAGATGGACCCGAGGCCCAAGCCGGCGAGGACGTACGAGAGCACATCGACTCCATAGAACCGGGAGCAACGGTGTGCCGGCAGCCACGACTGCCCCGCCGACATCACACAGGATGTTCGGCAGGGTGCTCGACCGTTCGACACACGTCAACACCTCTACGCGTGTCGCGTGCCCTGGGTCACAGTTGAGACCTCGTCGCGTTCGCTACCGCGTGTCGCTGCGCCCCCCTGACCAGGCCACGTGCTGCCGCCCGGGGCCCCGGGTGGCCATGGTTGACGGACCCGACGGGCTCGATTCCCACGTCACGGCCACGTAACGATCTGGCAGAGACTGCCGCGTGATCTGCACCCCACCGGTGACACCGCCCACACCGTCGTGCATGGTGCCGAGGGCGATCCTGCGATCGTTCGACAACTCTCGTCTTGATGGAGGAACCGGTAAATGCGCAGAAGAGGCGTGGCGTTCGTGGGCATGGCGTGCGCGACAGCGCTCGTGCTGTCGGCCTGCGGCAGTGACGACGAGGAGTCGGGCAGCGGGGGCGGTGGCGACGGCGCCACCGGAACCGTCGACGTCGGGATCCTGACGGCGCTCAGCGGCCCGGGTGCGGCTGCGGCCCAGGCATCCATCCGCGGCGCCGAGGCGCGGTTCGCGGCGTACGAGGATGCCGGCGAGGGCTGTGCCGGGGACCTGGACTTCAACATCGTGGAGGCCGACGACGCCTCCAGCACGGCGGGCGCGCTCACCGGCGCGCAGAAGCTCGTCCAGCAGGACGAGGTCTTCGCGATGATCAACGTCAGCGCGTTCTTCTACGGCGCGTCCCCGTTCCTCACCAGCCAGGCCAGCACCGTGCCGGTGTTCGGCGGGGCCTGGGACGGCGCGGAGCAGTGGTCGGCAGCCGACGACAACCTGTTCAACTCCGGCTTCGTGCCGAACTACGAGACCGTGTACTCGGCCCAGGGCGAGTTCCTGGCCGAGCAGGGCGCGACCAACGTCGCCGGCATCGCCTACACCAGCCCGAGCTCGCAGGGCGGGCTCGAGGTCGCGATCCAGTCGATCGAGGAGGCCGGCCTCGAGGTCAGCTACACCAACAACAGCGTGCAGTTCGGCAGCACCGACGTCGGCCCGCTGGTTCTCGGCATCCTCGACTCGGGTGCCGACGCGGTCTGGACGACGATCAACTTCGACACGTCGCTGGCGCTGGTCGCCGGTCTGCGCCAGGCCGGCTGGGACGGCGTCTTCGTCTCGCCCACCGGCTACGGTGCCGACCTGCTCGCCTCGGCGCCGGCCGTCCAGATCGGGCAGGGCGTGATCTTCTCCAACGCCTTCACCCCGGTCGAGGCCGGCACGGAGGCCACCGAGCAGCTCAAGAACGCGCTGATCGAGCACTCCGACAACGAGTCGGGCATCCCCGGCTTCTACGAGAGCCAGGGCTGGTTCGGCGCCGACCTGTTCCTCTACGGCCTGGAGCAGGCCGGCTGCGACGCCACGCAGGAGGAGCTCATCTCCACCCTGCAGGAGACCGACGACTGGGACGGCGGCGGGCTCTACCCGACCCCGATCCCGCAGAGCACCACCGAGTACGACGAGCAGTGCTCGTTCTACGTGGTGCTCGAGGGCGACGGCTTCCAGCCGCTCAACGACGGTGAGCCGTTCTGCGGGACGCCGCTCTCCTGATCGCCGACCCCGGAGGGGGCCCACCACGCACACGTGCGCGGCGGACCCCGTCCGGGGGGCGGGCGGGCCCTGGCCCTGCCCGACGGCACGAGGCGTTTCGACGGCCCGGCCGGTCCGACACGGACCGGCCGGGCCGTTCGCCGTCCGGACCTGGCACTTGCTGCCACGAGATGTGGCACAGGTCACGGCGCCGTAACGATCTTCGTCGGCGGCCTCGGGGGCTTCGAGGCAGGTAGTGACACGCACCACACCGTGGTGCATGGTGCGCCCGGCGGTCCTGCGATCGTTCGACAACCTTCGTCCCGATGGGAGCCCAGGGATATGCGCAGAAGTGGCATGACAGCGGTCAGCGTGGCGTGCGCCGCGGCGCTCGTGCTGTCCGCGTGCGGCAGCGACGACGAGGACGGCGGGGGTGACGGCGGCGGCGGTGGCGGCGGCGGCGGGAACGGCGGCACGGTCAAGGTAGGCCTGCTCACCTCGCTCAGCGGCCCGGGTGCCAACGCCGCCGCGGGCTCCATCCGCGGGGCCGAGGCGCGGTTCGAGTCCTACGAGGGCGAGTGCAGCGACCTGGAGTTCGACATCGTCGAGGCCGACGACGCGTCCAGCACTGCGGGCGCTCTGACCGGCGCGCAGAAGCTCGTCCAGCAGGACGAGGTCTTCGCGCTGATCAACGTCAGCGCCTTCTTCTACGGGGCCTCGCCCTGGCTCACGTCGCAGGGCAGCAGCGTGCCGGTCTTCGGCGGGGCGTGGGACGGCGCGGAGCAGTGGACGGCCACCGACGACAACCTGTTCAACTCCGGCTTCGTGCCCGACTACGAGACGGTCTTCTCGGGCGCCGGGGAGTTCTACGCCGAGCAGGGCGCGACCAACGTCGCCGGCATCGCCTACGTGAGCCCCAGCTCGCAGGCCGGCCTGGCGTCCGGACTGGCCTCGATGGAGGCGGCCGGTCTCGAGGTCAGCTACACCAACGACAGCGTGCAGTTCGGCAGCACGGACGTCGGCCCGCTGGTGCTCGGCATCCTCGAGGCCGGGGCCGACGCGGTGTACCCGACCATCAACTTCGACACCTCGCTGGCGCTGGTCGCCGGTCTGCGCCAGGCCGGCTGGGAGGGCGTCTTCACCTCGCCCACCGGCTACGGCGCCGACCTGCTCGCCTCCGAGCCGGCCGTCGCGGTCGGGCAGGGCGTGATCTTCTCCAACGCCTTCACGCCGGTCGAGAACGACACCCCGGCGACCCAGGAACTGGCCGCCGCCCTCCAGGCCCAGGGCAACGAGTCGGGCATCCCCGGCTTCTACGAGAGCCAGGGCTGGTTCGGCGCCGACCTGTTCCTCTACGGCCTGGAGCAGGCCGGCTGCGACGCCTCGCAGGAGGAGCTCATCTCCACCCTGCAGGAGACCGACGACTGGGACGCCAACGGCCTGTACCCCAACCCCATCCCGCAGACCACGACGACCTACGACGAGCAGTGCTCGTTCTACCTGATCCTCGAAGGTGACGGGTTCCGCCCGCTCAACGACGGCGAGCCCTTCTGCGGCACGCCCGTCGAGTAGGCGGACGCTCCCGCGTCGAGCTGCCCGGCCGGTCCTCCCCGACCCGGCCGGGCAGCTCGCACGCACTCCGGCGGCCGGCGCGCCCAGGCGCAGCGGCGGGCGGGGTACGGGCACGGCCGGTCCTCGGGTCCGGGCGGCACGGGGCCGCGGTTTGGTGGCACGGTATGCCACGAGGCAGACTATGCCACATTGAGACGATCATCGACAGATCCGGTTCGCCGGACCGGCAGACGAGGTGAGCAGCCATCGAAGGACTCCGGGAGCGCAAGCGCGCACACGCCCGCGCGGCCACCGTGGACGCGGCGCTGCACCTGTTCGCCGAGCGCGGCTACGCCAAGGTCACCGTCGCCGACATCTGCGCCGCCGCGCAGATCGCCCCGCGCACCTTCTTCCGGTACTTCGCGTCCAAGGAGCAGGTGCTCTCGGCGCCGGTGCACGAGATGGCCGACCGGCTGGCGGAGTGGATCGCGGCCGCGCCGGTGGACGCCGACGACGTCGGCGTCCTGCGGCGGGGGCTGCGGGCCCTCGGCGAGGACGTCGTGGTCCCCGGCGGATCCGCGGGCCTGGTCTTCCGGGTCGTCCGCGACGCGGAGGCGGCGGGCGTCGGGCCCCTGCTCTCGCTGGAGGAGCACGAGCAGCGCCTGGCCGGGCTGCTGACCGCCCGCCACGGCACGCCGGACGCACCCGACTGGCGGCTCCGCGTGGAGGTCGCGCAGGTCCTGGCCGCGTTCCGCGTCTGGCTGGTCGACTTCGCCGAGGACCGATCCCCCGATCCCCTGGCCCACCTCGACGAGGTGCTGGCCCACCGCTGACGCCGGCCCGCCGGCAGCATCGCGAGCAGGATCGGCGGGCGGAGCGATCAGCGCGCGCCGGATGCGGTACCGGCCGCGGCGCGCCGCGCGATGCACTGCTCGGCGAACGCGAGCACGCGCAGGTGGTAGGCCCGCGCCGTCCAGCCCAGGCTGATGTTGTGCCCGGCGCCGGCCTCGATCGCGGTCTCGACGAGGGGTGCGGCCGTGAACAGGGCGGCCACCTCGGCCAGCGCCTCCCGTCCGCCCTCCCACCACGCCTCGTGCTCGGCGAGGACGTAGCGCGTCGGGATGCGGACGCGGGCGGCCGCACGCGGCAGCTCCGCGTGCCAGCCGTCGATGTCGGTCCCCTCGCTCGCCGCCCCCGGGGTGGCCGGCCGGACGGCCCGGCGGCTGCCCGGCGGGTACAGCTCCTCGTGCCCCCAGATCAGCCGGCCCAGGTCGCTGCCGCCCACGCGGCCGTCGCCCGCGGCGGTGGCCTCGTGGACCGCCCGCGCCCAGCGCAGCCCGGTGCCCGAGAAGTCCAGCCCCAGCAGGTCGGCGCCCCGGTCGTCGGCCGCCATCCGGATGCCCGAGATGCAGCCCATCGAGTGCGCCAGCAGCAGCACGCCCGCGCCACGTTCCCGGTCGCCGAGGGCGGTGTCCAGCACCGCGTAGAGCAGGTCGGTCCGCCGCTGCGCCGGCATCGACGAGGCGCCGTCGTCGGGTACGTAGCCCGGCCGGTCCGGCGCGACCACCGTGAACCCCAGCGCCGGACCCAGCCGCAGCAGCGACAGGGACGGCGCGAGCGGGTGGTCGAAGTACTCCTTGCCGGAGCCGCCCCCGTGGAGCGCGTACACCACCGCGCGGGGCCGTGGCGCGTGCGCGACCAGCACCGACACGGGCGTGCCGAGCACCTCGGTCTCGATCAGCTCCGGCGGGCCGGCCGACGTCCCGCCCGGGAGCGCGGCACCCGCCTCGACCACGGTCACGACCAGAACGCCCGCACCTGCGCGGCCACGGCGTCGGCCTGTGCGCGTCCGGCGCGGGCCGAGGGCTCCCGGGTGCGCGGGTCCAGCGGATTGGTGCCGAAGGCGGCGCGCGAGGCGTCGTCGGCGACGACCACGTGCACCTCACCGGTGCGCCGGAGGCCGTCGAGCTCGGCGGCGAAACCCGGGCCCAGCGCGTTCACGGCACTCCCGTCGACGGGCGCGACGACCAGCACCCGGTCGAAGCCGGAGGCGAGGTCGGCGTTGGTCGCCGAGCGCATGCCGCCGTCCATGTAGCGGCGCCCGCCGAGGGTGATCGGTGGCCAGAGGCCGGGCACGGCGCAGCTGGCGGTGACCGCGTCGAGCACGGACACCCCGGCGTCGGCGTCGAAGGCGACGAACGCGCCGTCGGCCGTGTCGACGGCCGTGACCACCAGCCGCTGCGCAGGCCACGGCGGGTCACCGATGCGCGAGGCGATCGCCGAACGCCGGTCGGCCTCGGGCACGGTGTCGGCGGCGAGCGCGAACTCCCCCACCCGCGCCCGCGCGTCCTGCTCCCCCGCCGTGCCGGCGAGTGCGGCACCGATCGCCGTCATCAGGGTCAGGACGTCGAACTCCACGGCCGGCTCGCCGTCGGGCACGGGCGCCAGCTGTTCGGCGTACAGCTCCGCCAGGTCCCGGCCGCCGCGCAGCAGCGCGCCGGTCACCGAGCCGGCGGACGTGCCGACGACGAGGTCGGCGCGACGCGCGTGCACCCCGTGCGACGCGAGGCCGGCGAGCAGACCGATCTCCCAGGCGACGCCGGCGATGCCGCCCCCGCCCAGGACCAGCGCCCGGCTCGCGCTGTCTCCGGCCATCCCCGCGGTCCTCCCGGCGTCCCCTCGGCACACCCGAGCCCGCGCGCAACGCTAGGGGCTTCCTTGCACTGAGTGCAAGCCCTAGGGTGCCGGACCATGCCCGAGCCGACGCGGGACGCCGACCGCCTGGCGGCGTCCCGCCTGAGGACCTGGCGGGGCATCCAGGCGGCGGCCGTCCGGCTGGTCGCCGAGCGCGGCTTCGCGGCGGTCACGGTGGACGACGTCGCGGCCGCCGCCGGCACGTCCCGGCGCACCTTCTTCAACTACTTCCCGACCAAGGTGGCCGCCCTCTTCGACCCCGATCCGGAGATGGCCGGCCGGCTGCGCGAGCTCGTCGACCGGTCGCCGCGCACCGACGACCCGTGGGCCGACCTGTGCTGGATCTGCCGCGGCTTCGCCGCGGCGGGGTCCCACGAGGGGCTCGCCCTGCGGCGGCGGCTGCTGGGCGAGTTCCCCGAGTTCGGCGAGTACGTGGGCTCCGCGCACGGTTTCGTCGAGCGGGCACTGGCCGCCTGGGCGCAGCGGCGGCTCCCCGACGACCCGCTGCACGCCCGGCTGCTCACCGGCGCGGCGGGCGCGGCGCTCAGCGCCGCCTTCCGGACCTGGCAGCCCGAGCAGCCGACCGAGGAGTACGTCCGGCTGCTGGACCGCGCGCTGGCCGCGCTGCGCGTCGCCCCCCCGGAGGCGGATCAGCGGTAGCGGTCGACGAAGGTCGCCAGCATCCGGCCGGGCTCGGTCACGACCGCCGTCGAGATCCGCCTGACGAGCTCCTCGAGCTCGACCGGGGGGAAGTAGCCCGCGTGCTGGTAGACCCGCGCCCGGGTGACGACACCGGCGACGTCGAGCTCCGGGTGGAACTGGGTGGCGTAGACGTTGCGGCCGACCCGGAACATCTGCACCGGGCAGCCGGGCGAGCTCGCCAGCAGCACCGCGGACGGCGGCAGCACCCGGCAGGCCTCCTTGTGCCCGACCAGCGCGTCGAAGACCTCCGGCATCCCGGCCAGCACCGGATCGGCCCGGCCCTCCGGCGTGAGGGTCACCGGAACGCAGGAGACCGGTTCACCGTACGTGCGGTCCACCACCCCGCCCTGGTGCACCCCGAGGGTGCCGATGCCGTAGCAGGCGCCGAAGAACGGCGTGTCGGCCGGCACCACCCGGTCCAGCAGCGCGGACAGCTCCGCCTCCACCCGCCGCTGCACCGCCGACTTCCGCTCGTCGGGGTCGCTGGAGGTGAACGGGCTCCCGCCCACCAGGACCCCCGCGTAGTCGTCCAGGTCGAACTCCGGCATCGGCGCGGCCTCCAGCCGCACGCGCCGCAGCTGCGACTCCCCCAGCCCGGTGAACCGGAGGAACGCGGCGTACTCGTCGTCGGCGGCGGCGTCCTCGGCGCGCGTGGCCAGGAGGAGGAAGGGCCGACGCACGCCGCGATGCTAGGCCGGGCGGCCGGGTGGGGACCCGGGTTCGGGTCCGCCGGGGCGCCGCGGGACCGGCCTCCCCGCCGCCACCTCCGGCGCTACGGTCGCCCCGTGGCACCCGAGCACGCGTCCGGCGACCGGCGGGGGTCGACGGTCGTGGCCGGGGTCGACGGGTCCCCCACCTCCCTGCGCGCCGCCGCCTACGCCGTGGGCGTGGCCCGCCGGCTGCACGCCGGGCTGGTCCTGGTGTACGTCCGCGAACCGGTGCCGACGACCGCCGCGATCGGCGCGGGCCTGGACCCGCAGGCGCTGGTCTCCGCGCGGGAGGTGCAGGACGCCGTGCAGGCCGAGTTGGGGCAGGCGGTGGAGCAGCTCGCCGAGCCCGGTGCGCCGCCGGCGGAGTTCGTCGTCCGGGTCGGCAACCCCTACCGCGAGCTGACCGCCGCCGCCCGGGAGCGGCGCGCCGACGTGGTGGTCGTCGGCGCCTCGACCCATCCCGGGCACCGGGTGGCGGGGAGCCTGGCACTGCGTCTGGTCCGGGCCGGCGAGTGGCCGGTCACCGTCGTCCCGTGACCGGGCCCGGCTCCGCCGGACCGCCGGCGGGCTCCCGTACCCTGCCCAGCGGTCCCCTGCCGTAGCGGCCCGCGGACGAAGGGGGGCAGGGTGAGCGCATCGGCCGCGGACGGGTCGGTACCCGCCTGGCTCGCCCCTGTCCTCTCCCCGCTGGCCGACGCGCTCGCCGTCCGCGGCGGCCCGGTCACCTGGCACGGCCGGCACCCGGACACCGGAGAGCCGCTGACGATCACCGCGGAGAACACGCCGGACGGGCCGGCGCTGCGGCTGGGCGGGGGCGTGGCGGCGGACGGCGAGCCGCCCGTCCCGGCCGGGTCGCTCGACGCGCTCAGCGGCAGCCTGGACGTCGTCGAGGCCGCGGGCCAGCTCGCCGCGCTGGTCGTGCCCGGGCTCGCCGACTGGGCGACGGTGACCGTGCTCGGGGAGGACGGCTCCCCCGATCGCTCCGCCGTCGCGCACCGGGACCCCGGCCGCCTCCCCGACGTCCGCACCTACATCTCCCGCCGGGTCACCGCCCCGCGCGACCAGTCGTCGCTGACCGCCGCCCTGCGCTCCGGCGAGCCGGTGCAGCTGCGCGAGATCGCGCTCGACCTCGGGCCCGACGCGCAACCGGACCCGGAGGTGCGCGCGGCCTGGCGGCGGCTGGATCCGACGTCGTCGCTGTTCGTGCCGCTGCAGGCGCGCGGCACGGCCCTCGGAATGCTCTCGCTGGTCAACTGCGGCGGCCGTGAGCCGCACGGCGCGGCCGAGATCGCCGCCGCGGTGGCGGTGGCCCGCCGCGCGGCGCCGGCCGTGGACAACGCCCGCCTCTACGAGCGCCAGCTCCAGGTGGCCGAGACCCTGCAGCACAGCCTGCTCACGCCGCCGGTGCAGCCCGCCGGGCTCGCCATCGCCGTCCGCTACCGGCCGGCGAGCTCGCACGCGCTGGTGGGCGGCGACTGGTACGACGCGTTCGAGCAGTCCGACGGCGCGACGCTGCTGGTGATCGGCGACGTCGTCGGCCACAACGTCGAGGCCGCCTCCGCGATGGCCCAGCTGCGCAGCGCCGTCCGGACGCTGGCCTACGACCGCCCCGACAGCCCCGCGCGCATCCTCGACCGGGTCGACCGGGTGCTCGCCGGCCTGCACGTGGGCCTGCTCGCCACCGCCCTGGTCGCGCGGCTCGAGGGTCCGGGGCCCGACGGCGGCCGCGCGCTGCGGTGGTCCTCGGCCGGGCACCTGCCGCCGCTGCTGCTGCACCCCGACGGGCGCACCGGCCTGCTGGAGACGCCGGCCGAGCGGATGCTGGGCACCGAGGAGCCGGCGCGGCGCACCGACCACCGGACCGTCGTGCACCCCGGCGACACGGTCCTGCTGTGCACCGACGGGCTGGTGGAGGCCGGCCGGGTGGGGATCGACGAGGGGCTCGCGCGGGTCGCCGCCACCGTCGCGGACCTCGCCGGCGTCGGGCCCGGGGCGCTGTGCGACCGGCTGCTCTCCCGGCTGGTCCCCGATCGCGCCGAGGACGACGTCGCCGTCCTCGCGGTCCGCGTCCTGCCGCTCGACGCCCCGGCCTGACCGCGCCCCGGCAGGGGGACGTCGGGGGTCCGGGCGGCGCCCGTAGGGTCATGTCGTGAGTCGCACCGCCGCCGCCGAGGCCACCGAGCTGGGCGCCGCGCTGCGCCGCGCCGGCCTGACCGATGTCGACGACTCGGGCCTGGCCCGGGCCCTGTACTCCTCCGACGGATCGCTCTACCGCGTGCTCCCGCGTGCGGTGGTCCGCCCGCGGCACCCCGACGAGCTGGTCGCCGTCCTCGAGGTCTGCCGGTCCCTCGGCGTTCCGCTGACCGCGCGCGGGGCGGGCACCTCGATCGCCGGCAACGCGGTCGGCACGGGCGTCGTCGTCGACACCAGCCGGTACCTGACGCGGGTCCGCTCGATCGACGCCGAGGCGCGGACCGCGACGGTCGACCCGGGGGTCGTGCAGGCCGCGCTGCAGTCCGCGGTCCGGCCGCACGGGCTGCGCTTCGGGCCGGACCCGAGCACGCACAACCGGTGCACGGTCGGTGGGATGATCGGCAACAACGCGTGCGGGTCCCGGGCGCTGGGCTACGGGCGGACGTCGGACAACGTCGTCGGCCTCGACGTGGTCACCGGCGGCGGCGAGCGGCTGACGTTCGGCGCCGGGCCCGTGGCGGGATCGGCCACCCTCGACCGGCTGCAGCAACTGGTCGCCGGGGACCTCGCGGCGATCCGCACCGAGCTGGGGCGCTTCGGCCGGCAGGTGTCGGGCTACTCGCTGGAGCACCTGCTGCCCGAGCGCGGCTTCGACGTCGCCCGGGCCCTGGTGGGCAGCGAGGGCACGCTCGCCCTCGTGCTCGGGGCCACGGTGCGGCTGGTCGCCGATGCCCCGTACCGCGGCCTGGTCGTGCTCGGCTACCCGTCGATGGCCGACGCCGCCGACGCCACCCCCGCTCTGCTCCCCCACGGCCCGACCGCGGTCGAGGGCCTCGACGAGCGGATCGTGCAGCGGCTGCGCGACGTCCCCGCCGCGGTCGTGCCCGACCTCCCCCGCGGCGGCGGCTGGCTGGTCGTCGAGCTGACCGGCGACTCCGTGGCCGAGATCGAGGCGAAGGCGAAGGGCGTCCTCGCCGACGCCGGCGCGCTGGACTCCCTCGTGGTCACCGACGTCGCGCAGGCCGCGGCGATCTGGCGGATCCGCGAGGACGGCGCCGGCCTGGCCGCCCGCACGTCCGACGGGCGCCCGGCGCACGCCGGCTGGGAGGACGCCGCCGTCCCGGTCGAGCGGCTCGGCACCTACCTGCGCGAGTTCGACGCGCTGCTGGCCGAGCACGACCTGCAGGGCGTGCCCTACGGCCACTTCGGCGACGGCTGCGTGCACGTGCGGATCGACTTCCCGTTCGGCCGCGAGCCCGACCGCGGCCGGGGTGCCTACCGGGCGTTCGTCACCGACGCCGCCGCCCTGGTCGCCCGGCACGGCGGATCGATCTCCGGCGAGCACGGCGACGGCCGAGCACGCGGGGAGCTGCTCGCCTCGATGTACTCGGGGCGCGTGCTGTCGCTGTTCGAGCGTGTCAAGGCGGTGTTCGACCCCGACGACGTCCTCAACCCCGGCATCCTCGTGCGGCCGGCGCCGGTGGACGCCGACATCCGGGTGTCCGCGGCGCCGCGGCTGACGACCGGCCTGGCGCTGGCCTATCCGCACGACGGCGGCGACTTCTCCAACGCCGTGCACCGCTGCACCGGCGTCGGCAAGTGCCGGGCGGACCTGTCGGCGTCCGCCGGGGTGATGTGCCCGTCCTTCGTCGCCACCCGCGAGGAGAAGGACAGCACCCGCGGCCGCGCCCGGGTGCTGCAGGAGATGCTCGCCCCGGGTGGCCCGGTCACCGGCTGGCGCTCGCCGGAGGTGCACGACGCCCTGGACCTGTGCCTGTCGTGCAAGGGCTGCTCGAGCGACTGCCCGACCGGCGTCGACATGGCGACGTACAAGTCCGAGGTGCTGCACCAGAGCTACAAGGGCCGGATCCGGCCGCGCGCGCACTACGTCCTGGGCCGGCTGCCGTTCTGGTCGGACCTGGCGGCGCGGGTTCCGCGGCTGGCCAACGCGATGATGACCTCCCGTCTCGGCGGGCGGCTGGCCAAGTGGACCGCAGGGGTCGACCAGCGCCGCTCGCTGCCGGCGTTCGCGCCGCGCACGTTCCGGGCGGAGTGGGCGGCCAGGCCGGCCGTGCCGTCGACGGTGACCTCCGACGGACCGCCGGTCGCCCTCTGGGTGGACTCCTTCACCGACCACTTCGCGCCGTCGGTCGCGCGCGCCGCCGTCGCGGTGCTCGAGGACGCCGGCTACCGGGTGCAGGTGACGGGCGCCGACACCTGCTGCGGGCTGACGTGGATCACGACCGGCCAGCTCGACGCCGCGCGCCGGGTGCTCGCCCCGACGGTCGCCGCGCTCGCCCCGCTCGCCGCGGCCGGGGTGCCGATCGTGGGCCTGGAGCCGTCCTGCACCGCGGTGCTGCGCGGCGAGGCGAAGGACATGGTGCCCGGTGCCGAGGCGGTCGCCGCCGCGACGCGAACGCTGGCCGAGCTGCTGCGCGACACCCCGGGGTGGGAGCCGCCGGACCTGACCGGGGTGCCCGTCGTGGCCCAGCCGCACTGCCACCACCACGCCACCATGGGGTGGGCGACGGACGAGCAGCTGCTGCGCGACGCCGGCGCCGAGCTCCGGCGCCTGGGCGGCTGCTGCGGGCTGGCCGGCAACTGGGGCGTGGAGAAGGGCCACCACGACGTGTCGGTCGCGATCGCCGAACACCAGCTGCTGCCGGCGGTGGCGGCGCTGCCGGAGGACGGCGTCGTGCTGGCCGACGGCTTCTCCTGCCGCACCCAGCTGGACGACCTCGCCGGACGCCAGGGCGTGCACCTCGCCGAGCTGCTGGCCCAGCGGCTGGGTCGCTAGGGCCGGGCCGCAGGGGCCGGGGAGCCGGGGCCGCCTCGAAGGAGCGCCGGGACCCGTCGGTCCCCCGCCGTAGCCTGCCGGGCATGACTCCTGCAACCGGGCTCACCCTCGGCGCGGTGAACGTCGAGGCCGACGATCCCCGGGCGCTCGCCGCTTTCTGGGCGGAGTTGCTCGGCGGCGCCGTGGAGGGGGCCACCGACGAGTACGCCTTCGTGAGCGCCCGGGAGCCCGGTGGGTTCGCGATGTTCTTCCAGCAGCGGATCGAGCCGCGACCCGAGCGCCAGGGGCAGCACGTCGATCTGACCGTGCCCTGGGGGACCCGGGAGGCCGAGGTCGGCCGCGCGGTCCGGCTGGGGGCCACGCACCGCTGGGACGTCCTCGACGAGGTGCCCTGGGTGCAGTGGTCGACCCTCACGGATCCGGAGGGCAACCTCTTCTGCATCGCCGAGCACCCGCCGGCGGGCTGAGCGTCCGGTCCGCGCCACACGCACAGGTCGCCGGGAGGTCGATGACAGCCGGCACACAGGAGCGGAGCCCACGCTCGTGCCGAGGGCCGGACGGACCGGCCATCGAGGAGGACCCGTGCGCAAGAAGCTGATCATCGCCGGCGCGACCGGCGTGCTCGCCCTGGGCGGCCTGGCGGTGGCCGTCCCCGCCCTGGCCGACGACGACACCCCCTCGACCAGCACCCCGGGGGCCGAGGGGCACATCCGCGACGCACTCGCCGACCTGGTCGAGGACGGGACCCTCACCCAGGAGCAGGCCGACGAGGTGGCGGCCACGCTCAGCGACGCCGGGCTCGGCGGCCACGGCGGTCACGGCTGGGGCCTCCACCTCGGCCTGTCCACCGCCGCCGAGGCGCTCGGGATGACCGAGGACGAGCTGCGCACCGCCCTCCAGGCCGACGGCGCCTCGCTGGCCACCGTGGCGCAGGCCCAGGGCGTGCCGGTCGAGGACCTCGTCGCGGCGCTCGTCCAGGCCGCGACCGATCGCATCGAGCAGGCCGTGACCGACGGCGACCTCACCCGGGCCGAGGCCGACGAGCGGCTCGCCGACCTGGAGGAGCGGGTCACCGAGCGGGTGAACAGCACCGAGCCCGGCGGCATGCGCGGCGGCCACTGGCCGCACGGCGGCCACGGCGACTGACCGCCCGCACCGGCCCGCCAGCGGCGCCACCCCGCAGGGGGTGGCGCCGTTCGCGCGTCCGGAGGGGTTCCGGCGGGTGCCAGCGCTCCTAGCGGTGCGAGTTCACGCGGACCTGCGTGATGTTGCGCTTCTGCACGTAGGTCGACTGGTCCTGCCCGGAGGACACCTCGTAGACCTCGTCCGGCCCCGCCCGTCGGAACCAGTCGAGGAACGCGTCGACGACGGCGTCGTCCACGCCGCTCAGGCTCAGGCTGTGATCCGGGACGTGGATGACCATCTCTCTGTCGCTCACATCCACCAGCCTCCCCGCGCGGCGAGGTGTCCGCGCCCGGAGACGCGACAGCGGCGCCGTCCCGAGGAGGGACGGCGCCGCCGGGTCGTGCCGCTCGGGTCAGTTGCCGGGCCGCGGCCCGCCGTCGAAGCCGCCGCCCGCGCCGGGGGCCCCGCCCATGCCGCCGCCCATCCCACCGGCCAGCGCCGCACCGGCGGTCACGCTCGTCAGCTCCGCCGCACCCTCCGCCGATCCGCCCGGCGCCAGGCCGCCGGTGTCGTCGCCCGACGCGGTGCCACCGGAGACGATCGAGTACGTCGCGCCGCTCGCCACGTCGCCGGCCGAGTACACGAGCGTGGCCATCGACTTCTGCGCCGTGTACGTGGCCACCACCTCGCCGGCGTCGTCCAGCACCTGGACGACGGTCCCCGCCGGCAGGGACGAGCCGAGCGACGCGGCGACCCAGCCCTGCGCCGAGTCCGCCGAGGGGGACATCGACATCGAGCCGCTGTCGGTCACCAGCAGCACTCCCCCGTCGACCGTCAGCCCGCCGTCGAGGTCCAGCCCGCCGTTGCCGCCGGCGGTCGTGCCGCTCACCACCACCGTGCCGCCGGTCATCGTCCCGGCGCCGATCGAGTCCAGCCCGTCGCCCTCCGCGTCGACCACCAGCGTCCCGCCGGAGATCGTGAGCGCCCCCGACCCGCCGGAGAGGTTCACGCCGTCGTCGCTCGCGGTCACGTCCAGCGAGCCGCCGCTGATGGTCACGACCGCGCTCTCCAGCGCCTCGTAGGACTCCGACACCGTGAGGGTGCCGCCCGCGACGGTGAGGTCCGCCTCGGCGTGGACGCCGTCGTCCCCGCTGGCCAGCGTCAGCGTTCCGTCCGTGACGCTGACCGCGCCGTCGGAGTGCACGGCGTCGTCGGCGGCGTCCACCTCGACGGTGCCGCCGCCCACGACCACGCTCACGTCACCCTTCAGCCCCTTCGCGGACGCGTCGTCCGCGACGGCCTGCCCGGCGCCGCCGCCGGAGGTCACGGTGACCGCGCCGCCGCCCACGACGACGTCGGTCGCCGCGGAGACGCCGTCCCCGCCTGCGGTCACCTCTGCCGTGCCCCCGGAGACGTACACGTACCCGGCGGCCGCGTCCTCGGCGTTGTCGGACTTCAGGCCGTCGCCACCCGCGGTCACGGTCACGTCCCCGCCGGAGAACACCAGGTAGTCCTTGCCGCGGATGCCGTCGTCGACCGCGTCGACGGTGATCGCCCCGCCCGCGATCACGAGACCGTCCTTGCTCGCGATCCCGTCGTTCGCGTTACCGGTGACGGCCAGCGACCCGTCGCCGGTGACGACCAGGTCCGCGGTGCTGTAGAGCGCCCCGTTCGGCTCGGCGTCGTCGGCGGTGGGGTCGGCGCCGTCGGACAGCGTGTTGGTCGACCCGTCGGCCAGCACGACGACGGCGGATCCGGCGTCCAGGAACGCGATCGCCGCGGTCGTCGACGAGCTGATCGCGGCGTCGTCGAGGACCAGCCGGACCACGCCGTCGTCCGGGCTGTCCACGACGACCTGGCCGGCGAGGGTGCCGCTGAGCCGGTAGGTACCCGCAGCGGTGATCGTCACGGTGCCGTCGGCGGCGGTGACGGCATCGGAGTCCGAGGTCGCGGAGTCCCCGCTCAGGGCGACCTCGACGACGTCGTCCTCGTCGTAGGTGACGTCGACGTCCTCCGGGGTCACGTTCGCGGCGAGCGCGTCGCCGACGGTGACGCCCGTGACGGCGGCGACCTCCTCGGCCGAGACGCTGCCGGCCCCACCGCTCGAGGCGGTGTCGGCGGAGATCGACGCGGCCTCGGCGGTGCAGCCGGCGAGCAGCGCGGCCATGAGGGCGCCGGCGACGGCGGTACGGGTCTTCTTCAGGCGGGTCACGCGGGGATCCGATCGTCGGCGGGGCAGGAAGAGGTGCAGGGGGTCAGGGCGGTGAAGTGGCGGCGCAGGACCGGCCACCACCGGTTGTCCGGCAGGTCGCCGCGCAGGGCGGCCAGCCCGGTGCCGTACTTGGAGACGCGGGCCGGGCGGTGCCCGCTGCGCCACAGGAGCCGGTCGGCGGCGGAGACGCCCGAGCCGGTCTTGGTCTCGACGACGGCGAGGCCGGGCAGGGTGAGCGCGGCCGCTCCGGGCAGCCACCAGGTCAGCTCGGTGTCGACGGTGACCCGGTCGTCGGTCGCGGGCAGCAGCAGCGTCGTGCGCCGGTAGGCGGTGTGCAGGACCGGGGACAGGTGGTGGCTGCGCACGGCGCCGTGCCCGGCCGCGGCGAGGGCGGCCTCCACGAAGCCGGCCGCGTCGCCGTCGTCGGGCACGCGCTGCTTGACCGTGGTCCCGCGCGCGCCGCGGGTCTTCACCTCCACGTAGGCATCACCCGAGTCGAGATAGGTGCGCCGGCGGACCTTGAACCGCCGCCGTCTCCCCCGCGCCGCCAGGTGGTAGCCGGCGAGGTCCGGGGTGTCGAGGTACAGCGACGCGTAGCCGAAGTCGCGGGCGCCGGCGCTGTCCAGCACCCGGGCGCCTCCGGTCCGGCCCAGCTCGGCGACCAGCCGGTCGGCCGCGGCCAGCGGCAGCACGTACTTGCGGTCGATCCGGGTCTGGCGGGCGGCGCGGGCCACGAGCTCCTCGAGCCCAACGGGGGCCAGCGCGGCCGCGGCGCGCAGCTGCGGGGTCACCCCTGCACCGCGGCGGTCTGCGGTAGCCCGGCGGCCGACGGTCGTCCGGTCGGGGCGGCGTCCGGCAGGGCCGCCGCCGTGCGCCGCGGCGTCTCGAACCGGACGTCGACCCACGTCGTGTCGTTCACCAGGTCGACGCGCTGCACCGTCACCCGGTGCACCCGGGCGCCGAGCAGCCCCTCGAGGTGGGCGATCAGCGCCCGCTCGTCGGGGAAGGCGGTGTCGAGCACCATCAGCTGCTGGCGGTAGCGCGACAGCAGCCGCGGGTGGTCGGCGACGAACACCACGGCCACGACCAGCGCCATGAGCGCGACGGAGAGGGCGACGTCGGAGGTCCCGAGGCCGCCGAGCAGTCCGAGCGCGAGCGCCGAGAAGAAGTAGGCGACCTCGTGCTGGTCGAGCTCGGTGGAGCGCAGCCGGATGATCGCCAGCACCCCGAACAGGCCCAGGCCCACGCCGGCGCCCACCCCGCTGCCGGCCAGCGCCGTGGCGACGGCGAGCACGCCGACGTTCACCGCGATGAAGGCGAGCACCAGGTCGCGGCGGCGGTGGCGGGGGAAGTAGACGGCGAAGGTGAGCAGGCCGATCGCGAGGACGTCGGCGGCGAGCAGTGCGATCTGGTTCATCCGGCCTTCCAGGGGTCGACGGCGGGACGACCAGCACGTTGCCTCCCGCAACCACCACCGCCCTGGGCGTCGGCTGGGAGTCGGCTGTACGCCTTGCGGTGCGCCGATCACCCGACGTGACCCCGGGGGGTCCGCCGATCGGGCTGCTTCACCCTTGACGGCAGACGGTAGCGATGTATCGTTAGCGTCATCCGATACACCAGGAGGAACACCATGCATCCCATGCATCCCAGGCGCGGACACGCCGGCCACCCCGGCGCGCGCTTCCACCACCCCCGCGGCGACGCTCCCGGATTCGCCGAGGGGGCCCCCTTCCGCGGCGGCCCGTTCCGCGGCGGACCCCACCACGGCGGCCGCGGCCGACGGCCGCGCGGTGACGTCCGCACGGCCGTGCTCCAACTGCTCACGCAGCAGCCGATGCACGGCTACCAGCTGATGCAGGCCATCGGCGAGCGCAGCGGCGGCCGCTGGACCCCCAGCCCGGGCGCGATCTACCCGACCATCAGCCAGCTCGAGGACGAGGGCCTGGTCACCGTGACCGCCGAGTCCGGGCGCAAGCTGGTCACCCTCACCGACGCCGGCCGTGCCCACGTCGAGGAGCGGCGGCAGACCTGGAGCGACCCGTTCGCCGACGACCAGGAGGCCGGCGCCGGGCCCGACCTGCGCGGGCTCACGATGGGCGTGCACGGCGCGGTCAAGGAGATCGCCCGCACCGGCACCGAGGCCCAGCGCGCCGCGGCGGCCCGGATCCTCGCCGACACCCGCCGGTCGCTGTACCTGCTGCTCGCCGACGGCCCCGAGACCCCGGCGGCCGGGGGTGGTGCCGAGTGACCGCGCCGCTCACCGCCCGGGCCGACGTCGCCACGGCGACCCCCGAGCGCTACGCCATGCAGCTCGCCGCCCACCTCGGCCGGCGCAGCGAGGTCCGCGAGGAGGCCGACGGCCTCCGGATCGTGCTGGCGATCGGCGACTGCCTGCTGCGCCCGCACGAGGGCAGCCTGGAACTGCTGGCCACCGGCGCCGATCCCGAGGCCCTCGAGCGGGTCGAGTCCGTCGTCGGCTCGCACCTGGAGCGCTTCGGCCGGCGCACCGAGCTCCGGGTCGTCTGGCAGCGGGGCTGAGCCCCGCTGCCGGACGGGGCGGTCAGACCGCCCGGGTGAGCGACTCCCACAGCGCGTCGCCGCCGCCGGCGAGCAGGCCCGCGCCCAGGACGCGGGACCACTCCAGCTCGCTGCCGGCCTCGTCGCGCCAGGACCAGCACCGCCGGGTGAGGTGGTGCAGCCGGTACTCCTGGGTGAAGCCGATCGCGCCGTGCACCTGGTGCGCCAGCCGCGCCACGACCTCCACGGCCGCGCCGGCCCGCACCTTGGCGGCCGCGGCCGCGAGGACGACGCCCTCGCTCCGGTCGAGGGCCTGGACGGCGGCGTCCGTCAGCGCGGTGACCGCGGTGACCTCGCCGGCCATCTCGGCCAGCTCCATCTGGATGGCCTGGAACTTCGCCAGCGGCCGGCCGAACTGGTGGCGCTCGCCGGCGTACTGCACGGTCCAGGCCAGCACCTGCTCCAGGGCCGCGGCGATCTGCACCGCCCGGGCCAGGGCGTAGCGGGCCCGGAAGACGTCGGCCTGCTCCGCGGTGAGCCGGGCACCGGCGGCCGCGGTCGCCTCGAAGGTCACCGTGCCGCGCGGTTCCCCGGCCAGGTTCGCCGCCGGGACGGTCGTCGGCCCGGCGGTCCCGACGAGGGCCAGCACGGTCTCCTCGCCGCTCCCGGTCAACACCGCGACGCGCTCGGCGACGCCGACCCAGGCCACCCCGGTCGCGGTCCCGGTGAGGAGGAATCGGTCCCCGTCCGCGGTCGCCTGCACCGAGGGTGCGACGGCCACGCCGATGGGCGCCTCCCACGACGGCACCGGCACGCCGGCGGCCGTGAGCGCCGGTCCGGCGACCAGCAGCTGCTCGGCCACCGGCGCCGCCGCGGCCCCGGCGGCGAGGGTCCGCACGATCGCCACCGCGTCGGCGAGCTCACCCCCGGAGCCGCCGGCGTCCTCGGCGATGCCGACGCCGGTCAGGCCGGTCTCCACCAGCGCGGCCCACAGCGGCTCGTCCCACGGCCGGTCGGGCGTGAGCACGAACGGCTCGTGCCCGCCCAGGATGTCGACGACGGTCTCGACCAGCAGGTCCTGCTCGGATGCCATCAGCGCAGTCCCAATCCACGAGCGACGATCCCGCGCAGGATCTCGTTGGTCCCCCCACGCAGCGTGTAACCCGGCGCGTGCAACTGCGCCTCCGCCAACGCCCGACCCAGCGGATCAGGTGAGTCCAGCGACGCCGGCACATCGGTCACCCGCCGCACCTCGTCCACCACATCGGCCTCGAACGTCGTCCCCACGTCCTTCACCAGCGCCGCCGCGATGTTGGGCAACTCCCCCCGGTCCAGCGCCGCCGCGATCCGCAACGACAACTGCCGCAACGCCAGCAACCGCGCCGACAACCGCCCCAACACCGCCAACTGCCCCGCATCACCGGTCGCCGCCGCGCGCCGGCCGAACTCCGCCAGCAACGGATACGTCGACAGGAACCGCTCCGGCCCGCTGCGCTCGAACGCCAACTCCGCCGTCACCTGATGCCAGCCCCCACCCTCCTCCCCCAACAGCATGTCCCCGGGCACCACGACGTCGTCGAACACCACCTCGTTGAAGTGATGCCCACCGTCCAGGATCCGGATCGGATTGATCCCGATCCCCGGCAACGACAGATCCACCAGCAACTGACTCAACCCCGCATGCCGGTTCGCCGGATCCGCCGGCGAGGTCCGCACCAGCACGATCCCGAAATGCGTGTGGTGGGCATTGGAGGTCCACACCTTCGCCCCGCTCACCACCCAGTCCCCCGCCGCGTTCCGCGTCGCCCGCGTCCGGATCGACGCCAGATCCGACCCCGAATCCGGCTCCGACATCCCGATCACGAAGAAACACTCCCCCGCCGCGATCCGCGGCAACAGCGTCTCCCGCTGCTCCTCCGTGCCGTACCGCAACAGATTCGGCCCCGACTGCCGATCAGCGATCCAATGAGCCGCCACCGGCGCCCCCGCCGCCAGCAACTCCTCGGTCACCGCATACCGCTCCATCGCCGACCGCTCATGCCCGCCA
>NZ_FOEE01000016.1 GCF_900110555.1 Trujillonella endophytica | reverse complement strand
GCCCACCCCGCCGCCACACCCGACCCGCCCCCCGCCGCGGAAGCGCACCGGCCGCCTCAGCCGGACACACCCCAGCCCGCCACCGAACCCACCCCTCCACCACCGGCCACCACCCCCCAACCCGCCACCGGCGGGCCGCCGAGCTCATCCGCGCCCGAGTCGAGCCCACTCAGCCCACCCGCACCCGCCGAAGTACGGGCGCACGCGCCGGAAGAGACCCCGCCCGTACCGCCGCACCCGGCGACCGAGCCCAGCGCCGGCCCCGCCGTTGCGCCCGTGACGCCTGCAGCGGAGGTGCACCGACAGGTGCAACCGGCGGTGTCGAGCACCCCCGAAGCGATCGCCGAACTGCCGTCGGAGCCCGCGTCCGTGCCGGATGCGGTGGCGGCGGCCGATCCGACACCTCGCACGCCGGCCGCATCCGGGCAGCCCGGGCCGGCGACGGCTCCTGCCGCCCGTGTCGATGCATCGGCGGCCGGTCCGACGCCCACGGTCGTCGCCTCCGACGCGACCGCCGCCCACCTCGAGCCGTCCATGAGCAGCTTGCTCTGCTCTGCCCCGGTCCGTGCGGTGCTCAACCGGGGAACGGACACCGCTCGGGTCGTCCCGGCGAGGACCGGCGGGCAGCCGGGCAGCCCGATCCCGAGCGTCTCACTGGAGCCGGCCTCGCCACCGCTTCCCATCCCGGCCCCCGCGCCGGCTCCGACTCCGGCCCCGGCTCCAGCCCCTGCTCCCGCACCATCCGGGCACTGCCCGAACCCCGGCGGCACCAGCGCCGGCGCCGGCAGCGGTGCAGCTGCATGCGCGTCCTTCCTGGCCGTGATGAGGGACATGGACGCCACGGCCGCCGCGGCCGCGGAGCTGCGCCGCATCGAGCAGGCAGCCGAGCGCGTCATCGACCACGCCGGAGACCCGGACTCCCCACCCGACTGACCCTCGGAGACCACGGCCGCTGCTGTCGGACGCCCGCACCTATCGGGCGCCACCCCGCGCCCGCGCCGCACTCCTGCGCCGGGCCGCTCCCCGCACCGCCGAAGCCTCCCGAGGGACTGTCGCATGCGACCGGTCAAGGCCCCTTCGATCCCTTCGGTCTCCCCCGCTCAGGTCCGCGGGGCCGGGACCGTCGCCCGCCGCGCCTGGCGTACGGCCTACGTGCGGCGGCTCATCGCCGGGGACCTCCTGTGCGCGCTCGTCGTCGCGGTCCTCACCCTGTGGCTGGGCCCGGATCCGGCGGCCGACTCGGCCGTGCTGCCGGGTCTCGCCCTCCTCGTGCCGCTCGTGTGGCTCACGGCGATGTCCGTTGCGCGCAGCTATGAACAGCGCTTCCTCTGGGACGGGCCCGAGGAGTTCCGCCGCGTGTTCTTCGCGACGGTCATGCTCCTGGCGACCATCGGGACCGTGTCCTGGGGACTGAGGCTCGAGGTGGCTCGAGGTTTCGTCGTCGTGACGTTACCGCTCACGTGCGCACTGACTCTGATCCACCGCTACGGGCAGCGGAAGCTGTTGCACCGGCAACGCAGGCTGGGCCGCGCACTCCAGACCACCCTGCTCGTGGGCCACCGCAAGGGGATCCTCGCCCTCCACGAACAGCTGCGCCGGGAGACCCATCACGGCTACCGGGTCGTCGGCTGCTGTCTGCCCGCCAGCGAGGACCGCTCGTTCGACGGGCTGCCAGTGCTGGGCCATCTGGACGAAGTCGTGCGGATCGTCGAGCTCTACGAGGTCGACACGGTCGCCGTCCTGCCGACACCTGAATTGGACGGCGGCGCGCTCCGCCGGCTCGGGTGGGACCTGGAAGGCACGAGGGCGGAGCTGCTCCTCGCGCCGGCGGTGACGGAACTCGCCGGACCGCGGGTACGCATCCGCCCGTCCTGCGGCCTGCCGTTGCTGCACGTCGAGCGGCCCGAGCTCCGCGGGGTCCGACGCCTGGTGAAGGCGAGCTTCGACCGCAGTGCGGCTCTCCTCGGGCTGCTGCTGCTCCTTCCCGCGCTGCTGGCCATCGCGGTCGCCGTCAAGTCCACCAGCCCCGGCCCCGTGCTGTTCCGCCAGCAGCGCGTGGGCCGCGATGGACAGGAGTTCGGGATGATCAAGTTCCGCACCATGGTGGCGGACGCGGATCTCGTGCACCCGGTGGGCGGCGACGACGGCAACGGGGTGCTCTTCAAGTTGCGCCTGGACCCCCGGGTCACCTCGATCGGCCGCTTCCTGCGAAGGCACTCGCTCGACGAGTTGCCGCAACTGGTGAACGTCCTGCGCGGGGAGATGTCCCTGGTCGGGCCTCGGCCGCCGCTGCCCCACGAGGTCGCCCGCTATGGGGCGGACATGCAGCGCCGGTTCCTGGTCAAGCCAGGGCTGACGGGCCTGTGGCAGGTCAGCGGCCGGTCGAACCTCTCGTGGGACGACTCCGTGCGGATGGATCTCCGGTACGTGGAGAACTGGTCACTCACATTCGACCTCATGATCCTGGGCCAGACCCTGCGGGCGGTGCTCCGCGGGGAGGGCGCCTACTGAGCGGCTCCAGCCTGCCCATGCCGACGCCACCATCTCCCGTGGCCCGTGCCGCGCCTCCCAGCCGAGGACCGCTGCGATCCGCTCGGCGGATGCCACGACCCGCGCCGGGTCACCCGCGCGGCGCGGCTCGACCACCGGTGCGGACCACGGCTCCCCCGAGACCCCCGTGACCGATCGGATGATCTCGACCATCTCGAGCACCGAGATCCCGGCACCGCGGCCGATGTTCGCCGTCAGCTCCTCGACCGCCCCGGAGGTCAGCGCCCGTGCGGCGGCGACGTGCGCCGAGGCGATGTCGGCGACATGGACGAAGTCACGGATGCAGGTGCCGTCCGCGGTGTCGTAGTCGTCGCCGAAGATCCGCGGCGCCCGCTGCCGGGCGAGCTGCCGGAACACCAGCGGTACCAGGCTGGACTCTCCGCGATCGGTCAGCTCCGGCGCGGCGGTGCCCGCGACGTTGAAGTAGCGCAGGTTCGCGTACCGCAGGCCGGTGGCACGAGCCGTGTCGGCCACCATCCACTCCCCGACCAGCTTCGTTCTGCCGTAGGGGTTCACCGGCCGGCACTCGACGTCCTCGTCGACCCGGTCCACGTCGGGCGCCCCGTAGACAGCGGCGCTGGACGAGAAGACGAACGACTCGACGCCGGCATGCGTCGCCGCCTCCAGCAGCACGCGCAGACCCTCGACGTTCTCCCGGTAGTAGAGCGTCGGCCGGCACACCGACTCCTCGACCCGCTTCTTCGCGGCCAGGTGGACGACGCTCTGCACGTCGTGCCCGCTCAGCACGCTCTCGACGAGCCTCCTGTCGAGCACGCTGCCGACCACGAGCGGGACGTCCGGGATCCGCGCCTGGTCTCCGCTGGAGAGGTCGTCCAGGACGACGACCCGGTCGCCCGCGGCCGTCATCGCCCGGACGACGTGCGCGCCGATGTACCCGCACCCCCCCGTGACCAGGCACTTCATGGCGGGAGAGTACTGCGGAGCCAGCTGCTCAGCCGGGGCCCGGCGCCCACCAGTCGTCCAGGCTCACGGCGCACTGCGTCGAGCAGGCGCGCCGGCCCGCCACCCGGGCACGGGGTGACGCCAGGCGCCGACCGCACCACTCGCAGCGGCGACGGCTGTCGGCGGCGACCGCCGCCCATCGCGCAAGACGCTCCATCACCCCTCCGAAAGTCGCCCCACGGTGCCCCGCTGCCGGAGGAACCGCAAGTGCCTCCGTCGTGGGAAGCCGTCATCCGGGGTCCGGATGCGCTCCACGGCGCCTGCGCGACTCGTGTGCCCCGCTCAGTCCCGCCGCGGAGGGAGCGCGGCCAGGTAGACGCGCAGGGCGTCCCGCCAGTCGCGGGGCCGGAAGCCGGTGGCGACCAGCTTGGCGAGGTCGAGGTGGCTGTTGAGCGGGCGCGGCGCCGCGTCCGGATGCTCCGCGAAGTACTCGGCGGTGCTCACCGGGCGGACCGCCGACGCGGGGCGGCCGCGGGCGGCGAACACGAGGCCGGCGATCTCCGCCCACGTGCTGGGCGGGCCCTCGCACGTCACGTTGTAGGTGCCGAACGGCGCGCCGGCACCGACCAGGTGGACGACGGCCGCGGCGAGGTCGTCGGCGAAGGTGAGCCGGCCGACCTGGTCGTCCACGACGGCGGGCGAGACGCCGCGGTCGGCCAGGGACGCCATGGTGCGCACGAAGTTGCCGCCGTCGCCGACCACCCAACTGGTGCGCAGCACGTAGTGCCGCTCGACCGCCGCGGCCGCGCGGTCGCCGTCGGCCTTGGTCCGCCCGTAGACGCTCAGCGGCGCGGTCGGCAGGTCCTCCGGCATCGGCCCGTCGTACGTGCCGTCGAAGACGTACTCGGTGGAGAAGTGGACGAGGGTCGCGCCGGTGCGCTCGGCGACGCCGGCGAGGTTGCCGACGGCGTCCACGTTGGCCGCGCGGACGGCGTCGGCGTGGGCCGGGTCCTGGGCGGCGTCGACCTGCGTCCAGGCGGCGGCGTTGAGCAGCAGGCCGACACCGGACCAGTCGTGCCCCGCGACGGCCGCGGCGTCGGAGACGTCCAGCTCCTCCCGGTCGATCAGCTCGGCACCCGGGTGCCGGCGGGCCAGCGCGCGGCCGACCTGCCCGGACGCGCCGAGGACGACGGTGCGCCCGGCGCTCACTGGCCGCGGGCGGAGTAGGCCGCCTCGACCTGGTCCTTGAGCGGGCGCCACCACTGCTCGTTCTCCCGGTACCAGGCGACGGTCGCCGCCAGCCCGTCGCGGAAGTCCGTGTAGAGCGGCTCCCAGCCCAGCTCCTCGCGCAGCTTGCCGGCGTCGATGGCGTAGCGCAGGTCGTGGCCGGCGCGGTCGGTCACGTGGTCGTAGGCGTCGGCCGGCTGCCCGAGCAGCTCCAGCACCGCGGCCAGGACGTCCCGGTTGTTCACCTCGCCGTCCGCACCGATCAGGTAGGTCTCCCCCGCCCGGCCCTTCTCCAGGATCAGGTGGACGGCGGCGTTGTGGTCCTCGACGTGGATCCAGTCGCGCACGTTCGCGCCGGCCCCGTAGAGCTTGGGACGGCGGCCGGTGAGCACGTTGGTGATCTGCCGCGGGATGAACTTCTCCACGTGCTGGTAGGGCCCGTAGTTGTTCGAGCAGTTGGAGATCGTGGCGTGCACGCCGAAGGACCGCACCCAGGCCCGCACGAGCAGGTCCGACGACGCCTTGGTCGAGGAGTACGGGCTGGACGGGTTGTACGGCGTCTCCGGGGTGAACCTGCCCGGATCGTCGAGCTCCAGGTCGCCGTAGACCTCGTCGGTCGAGATGTGGTGCAGCCGCACGCCGTGCCGCCGCACCGCCTCCAGCAGCGTGAACGTGCCGATCACGTTGGTGTCCAGGAACGGGCGCGGGTCGGCCAGCGAGTTGTCGTTGTGGCTCTCGGCGGCGAAGTGGACGACGGCGTCGGCCCCGGCGACGAGCCGGTCGACCAGGTCGGCGTCGCTCACCGAGCCGTGCACGAAGCCGATCCGGTCGCGCACCGGCGCCAGGGACGCCTCGTTGCCGGCGTAGGTGAGGGCGTCGAGCACGGTGACCTCGTGCTCGGGGTGCTCACGGAGGGTCTGGTGGACGAAGTTGGCACCGATGAACCCGGCGCCACCGGTCACGAGCAGACGCATGCGATCACCCTGCCACGCAGGCGCTGACCTCGACCGCAGCGCGCGGGCGACCCCCCTCACAGGGGGGAGCGCCCTCAGGGGGCCGGGGCCAGGACCCCGCGGAGGATCGGCGCCAGGAGCCCCGAGAACTGCCGGGTGATGTGCAGCTTGTCCGCGTAGACCGTGGTGGTCCCGACGAACGCGGGGCATCGCCCGTCCGCGGCGCAGAACCACGGCTCGGTGCGGACGTACTCGACCGCGGGGACCGGTCGCCCGAGCGCCGCCACCGCCGCGGACTCCGCCACCACCCGCCGGAGGTAGGCGTCGGGCACGGAGGAGTCGCAGTCCGACGGGCTGCTGAGTCGCGTCGCGCACTCCGCGAGGGTCTGCTCCCGGCCCGGGGGATCGGCGAGCACGACCACCCGGCCGGCCGAGGCGGAGAGCTCCTCGACGGTCCCGGCGAGCCCGCCGGTCCACTCCTGCAGGGCGCCCGGGCCCTCGGCTCCCGAGGCGAGGCGCTCGATGCTGTTGCCGACGCTGGACAGGACGACGACGGCGGGGCGGAGCCGGGCGACCTCCGCCATCGCCCACTCGTGGTGGTCGTCGCAGGCGTCGGTGAACCCCGCGCCGCTGTCGTCGTGCACGACGGAGACCTGCGCCGCCGGGCACGCGTGGTAGGTCATGGTCACCACGGTCCAGTCGGGCAGCGCCGCGCGGATGCCCGGCAGCCAGCTGATCGCCATGGAGTCGCCGAGGATGACGAGGGTCCGGCCGGCGGTCCCGGTGCCGAAGGTGCAGTCGTCGACGTTGGCCTCGGTGACGTCCAGGCAGTTGCCGGGCACCCACTCGCGGGCCAGCGCGTCGATGCCGAGCGCGTCGAGGCCCGGGTCGAGGGCCGGCCAGTCGGTGGCGTCGAGGGCGAGGTCGATGCGCGCGCTGAGCTCGCGCCGCGGATCCGGCGGCGGGGGGCCGACGACACCGCCGGGGCCGGCGGGCGGCGCCGTCGGGGCCAGCGCGACCGGCGCGGCAGCGGCGGGGGCGTCGTCGTCCGTGCCCGGCAGCCCGCTCCAGGGCGCGGCGGCGAGCGCGACGCCGGCCACGAGGACGGCCGCGGCGACGGCGACCCAGGGCCAGTCGGCACTCCGCCGGTGCTGCCGGTGCCGGCCCTTGACCGGGGCCCCGGCGCCCGCCCCGGCTCCGGGACCACCGCCGCCGGCGGGGCGCAGCCACCGCGACCGCCGGATCGGCTGCTCGACCAGGTGGTAGGAGGCGGCCGCGGCCACGGCCGTGACGAGCAGCGTGCCGGCGTAGTACAGGGCGTCGGCCTCGGGGTACAGCGCCTGCCCGAGGATGATCACGGGGAAGTGCCAGAGGTACAGGGAGTACGACAGCGCGCCCAGGTACCGCGCGACGGGGTTGGTGAGGATGCCCGTCCCGCCGGCGCGGCCCCCGGTGCCCGAGGCGATCAGGACCGCCGAGGCGAGCACCGGCAGCAGCCCCCACGGAGCGGGGAAACCGGACTCCTCGGTGACGACGAAGGGGCTGACCAGCACGCCGCCCAGGCCGAGCACCGCCAGCGCCGTCCGCGTGCCGTCGGCGAGCAACCGAAGCCGGACGGCGACGATGGCCACGATCGCGCCCACCCCGAGCTCCCAGGCTCGGGTGGCGGTGGAGAAGTAGGCCCACTGCGGGTCGGCAGCGGTGTTGTGCAGCGCGTACCCGAAGCTGCCGGCGGTGATCGCCAGCGTCGCGGTGAGGACCACTCCCGAGCGCCGGCGGGACGACCATCCCCGCGCCCCGGCCACCGCCAGGAGGACGACGAGCACGACGGGCCAGACGACGTAGAACTGCTCCTCGACCGCCAGCGACCAGTAGTGCTGCACCGGCGAGACCGGCCCGTCGGCGTGCAGGTAGTCGGTGCCGAGGACGGCGAAGCGCCAGTTCGCCGCGAACAGCACCGACCACCCGACGTCGCCGAGGATCTCCTCCGCGCGCGTGGCGAAGTACAGGGAGAAGGAGGCTACGGCGGTGACGGCGAGCACGAGCAGCGAGGCCGGGAGGATCCGCCGCACCCGCCGCCGGTAGAAGTCGGCGAACGAGATGCGGCCGGTGCGCTGGTGCTCGCGCAGCAGCAGCCCGGTGATGAGGAACCCGGAGATGACGAAGAAGACGTCGACGCCGATGAAGCCCCCGGCCGGCCACGCGAACAGGTGGTCGGCGACGACGAGCAGGACGGCGACGGCGCGCAGCCCCTCGATGTCCCCCCGGAAGTGGTGGCTGCCGTCGGCGGGGAGGACGTCCGCGACCGACGTCCCGGCCGCAGGCCGCACGTCGTTGTCGGTGTCCGCTGACACGTGACCCCCGTGACGATCAGCTGCCGCGCCCTGCGGCCCGCCGAGCAGCGTAGATGCTTCCGGGCGATTCGAGACGCAGGTCACCCCGATGGGGCACGCGGGCACGGTCTCCGCGTCCGCCGCGGCTCGTGATTCCGCCTCGCTCCGGATGGCATGGCGGTGCCGGGCCGTCGGCAACACCGTCGAGGGCGGCGACCCACTCGAGTCAGGTCAGCGATCGCTTCCGTACGCGTAGTTGTAACCCTGCCCGTAGTCCGCGGCCACCGGCGCGTTGCGCGGCACGACATTGAGGACGACCCCGAGCGTCTTCGCTCCCACGTTGTCCAGGACGATCGCCGCGGCCCGGAGCTGTCGCTTCCGCGTGACGCCGTACCGCACGGACAGCAGGACCGCGTCCATCATCACGGCCAGACCGCTCGTGTCCGCAACCGGCAGCACCGGCGCCGCATCGACGAGGACGATGTCATTGGTGTCCCGCAGCTGATCCAGCAGGCCGGCCATCTGGCTCGATCCGAGCACCTCGCCGGGGTTGGGCGGAGTCGGCCCCGCGGCGAGGACGGTGAGCTTGCCGTCGCCGTACTGCTGCAGAACGTCCTCGAGTCCAGCGCTGCCCGCCAGCACGTTCGTCAAGCCGGCACCGCTGACCAGCCCGAGGTAACGGCTCACCTTGGGGCGCCGGAGGTCGGCCTCGACCACGGCCACGCGGCGCCCGGCGTCGGCCAGCGCGAGAGCGAGGTTCACGACCAACGTGGTCTTGCCCTCCGCCGGCGACGGGCTCGTGATCATGATGACCCTCGGCGGTTCGTCCACATCGAGGAACTGGAGGTTGGTGCGCAGCTGACGAAATCCCTCGGCAGCCTGGCCGTCCGACTCACGGTCGACGACGTGTCGCTTCTCGAGCGTGTCGTCCTTCAGGACCAACCCGACGACGGGGGCCTCCGCCAGCTCCCTGGCATCGTCGGGATCACGAACGCTGCGATCGGTGCGAGCCCGGATGACTGCGAGCACGCAGCCGAGGACCAGACCGGCAAGCAGTCCGATGCCGATGTCGCGCACCGTCTTCGGCGAGCTCGGGGCCGAGGGCAGGTCCGCGGTGTCCGTGACGATGACTGCGACGAGATCCTCACCGCTCGTGCTGCGCCGCTCGAGCCGGCTCACCTGATCGGTGAATGCGTCCCCGAGCACCTCGGCGATGCGCTGAGCGCGCGTGGCCGAACCGTCGGTGACCGCCACCTCGATGAGCACGGTCTCCGGGAGAGCCGTGACCTCGATGCGCCCGAGCAGCTCTTCCGGGGTCTCTTCGAGGTCCAACCGGTCGACGACGACGGCGGCGAGCTGGTCGCCACGGAGGAGTTGGGCGTAGGACTCGACGCGCTCCTGCGAGAACTGGCCGCCCTGGAAGACCTCGGCGGCGGACGTCGAGCCGGTGGTCGAGACGAAGAACTGGACGGTCGACGTGTACTGCGGTGGGACGACGAGCACCCATCCCAGGGCAGCGGCGCCACCGACCACCAGACCGAGCACGGCCCACCACCAGCGGGCACGGAGCGCTGTGGTGACATCGCTGAGTTCCACTGTCGTCCCGTTCGTGAAGAGAAGGGTCTGCGTTCGAGCCCTCAAGGACCATAAGCGCCGTCCGTGGTCGCAGCCCGTCACCGGCGGAGCGGCTGACTCCCATGGGTGAGGGGGGCGTACCGAGGCAGCTGCGGTCGCTCAGTTCACCGCGCCGGGCGCGCCGTGCGGCGGGTCGCATCGTCCGTCACCGCGGGCTCGCCTCGACCTCGCGGACGCACCCACCGGCCTCCGCCGAGGCTGGCACGCCTCGTCCGTGGCCGCACCGGACCGCGGGGCACCTGCCGGGTCGTCGGCTGCCGCCGCGGCGTCGGATGACGGGGCGGCACCCACCGGGGCCGCCTCACCGGTTGTCCCGACGAGCGCCCCCGCGAGCACCAGCACCAGCCACCCGAAGTACGACGTGAACGACTGCTCGCTGATGCCGTAGAGGAGCAACAGGAGGACGACGCACAGCGGCCAGATCACCGGGAGGCTGTCCCGGCTGGACACCAGTCGCCGGAGCGCGACGGCCACCACCCGAGCACAGAACAGACAGATCAGCGCCAGGCCGACCACGCCGGCCTGCGCGCGGACGTCGAGGTAGGCATTGTGCGCATGCTCGAACCGGAACCTCGCGACCGCCCACATCGCCCGGGTCGTGATCGCATCCTCCGTCCAGAGGGCGGCCCACCCGTACCCGCGCCACGGCCGCGCGGCGACGTAGGGGTCGATCGCTGCCCAGATGACCGTCCGGCCGGTGAGGGTGGAATCGCGGCCGAGGATCGAGCTGACGAGGTCGACCCCGCTCTGGGCGACGACGGCCAGTCCCGCGACGCCGGCGGCCACCAACCAGAGGAGCGCGCCCTTCACGGAGCGGGTCAGGATGCGCGCGCCGGACAGCACCAGGAGGACGGCGAGGCAGACCGCGGTCACCGCGATCCCCGTCCCGCTCTCGGTGACCAGGAGCGTGAAACCTGCGATGCCGGCCCAGGCACACGACGAGGCGCGCCGGTGGCCCGGTTCCCGTGCCACCGCCAGATAGGTGAAGGTCAGCACGGCGATGGCGAGGACGAAGGCGGCGACGTTGCGCTGGACGAACACGCCGGTGAAGGCGCCGTTGTGATAGGCGCCCTGCTCTCGGCCCGCGACCGGCCAGGCGAGGTACAGCGCCCAGCTCGCGACCACGAGGATCTTGGACGTAGTGGTGAGTGCGCGGTAGACCCCGCTGCGGCCGAGCTGACGGACCAGGGAACCGACGGCGAGCGCGGACCCGGCGGTGACGAGGACGCCGCGCAGGGTCTCCGAGGGCAGCACGGACCAGGCCACGGTCAGCGCGGTCCAGAGCAGGAAAGCAACCAGCGTCCAGTGCGGACGGACGATCGGTCCGGACAGCGCTGCGTATCCGAGCGAGAGGGCTGTCAGGGCGAAGACGACGGGACCGCTGCCGGCGAAGGGAGCCGCCGCCGTCACCAGCAGCAGGAGCACCAGGACGACGCGGGGCAGCCGGCGCGAATCTCCCTGCGGCTCACTCATGTCCACCACCACCACCACCGGAGGCGTCCGCCGCGAGGGGCACGGGCACGGAACCTCCGCGCCGGAGCAGCAGCGCCCACGCCGCCGTGGTGAGCAGGCCACCACCGGCCAGGGCCCACATCCCCGCCCGCCCCCCCGCGACCGCGGTCACCAGGGTGACGATGCCCAGAGACACGGGGGCCAGGAACAGCCGCCAGCGCACCTGGGCGCCGATCTGCCCGGTGGTGCGCAGCGCCAGCCCGAGACACCCCCCCAGCATGCCCGCCGCCGCCTGGACCGCGAGGGGCCACAGGTAGGGGCGCACGTCGGCCCAGCCGGGTCCGACGACTGCCTCGGCAAGTGTTTCGGGCAGCCAGACGACGAGCCCCCCGTAGGCGAGCAGACCGGCACCGGCAGCAAGGCCCACTCCCGCGGCGAGGCGCACCGTCGACCGGTTCCCGTGCGTCGCGGTCCGGCGCGCCAGCAGCGGCTGCAGGGCGGCCAGCAGGCCCGTGATGGCGACGGTCGCCGGACCGAGCCAGATCTGTCCCTTGCGGATGAACGCCATCTCGAGCGGCCCCGCGAGCGCGGCGACGACCAGGGTCGCCGCCTGCGCCGTCGCCTGGGTGAGCGAGAAGTCGAGGACCAGGTTCCCGGCGAGCCCACGATGACTACGCAGCCACTCCGACCGCGAGAACCGCAAGGAGATCCGTCCACGCACGCCGGCGAAGACCACTGCAGGGACCGCGCCCCCCACCCACAGGAGCACGCATACCGCGGCGGGCAGGGGACCGTCGCCCACCCCCTGCGCGATCAAGAACAGGACGATCGAAGCGACGGTCCAGATCAGATTGTTGACCAGAGCCCGCGAGGGGGCGCCCCGTGCGTACTCGATCCACCGCAGGTGGTCCTGCACGCACAGCAGCGGCAACGCGGCGCCGGCGACCACGACGGTGAGCGCGAGCCCCGGGTCGACCCCGAGCGGGAGCAGGACGAGACCGGCGGTCGCTATGACGCCGCCCACCACGGACGTGATCGACACGACCGAGGCGAGGGAGTACCGGAGGTCCGTGACGACGTCTTCCCTGTCGCCGGCCGAACGAAGGACGAGCACGTCCCCGTGGGCGGCACGGGACAGGAGGGTGGCCAGGATCAGGATGAGCATGGTCGTGGCGAAGACGCCGAACTCGTGCAGCGAGGTCGACCGCGCGGCGAGGATGCTGACGCCGAGGTTCCCGATACTGGCGACCGCGGCGTCCCCGAGGCCGAGCACGAGGCGACCGGCGACGCCACGGCGGAGCAGCGGTCGCACCGGTCGGCCTCCTCGGCAGTCCCCTCGCCCGTCGGTCCCGCCGAGCCGGGCGGCCTGTATATCAGCGGCAGGACGTACCCGCGGAGCGCCGCTCCCCCTACGTGGGGAGTGCCCGAGCCCAGCGGGCACCCCCCCCGGGGTGGTGCGGAAGTGGCCAGTGGTGACGCTGTTGTCCCGACACCGGTGGGCTCGACCGCTGGACTTCCCGGGTCCGCTTCCACGGCCCTAGCCTGGGGCGTCCGACCACCCGGCCGCAGGGAGCGTCATGGTCGCTCGACCGCGGTCCTCGCCTCCTGCGGGTCGGGTTCTGCTGGCTGTCGCCGCCACCCTGGGGTCGGCCGCCACGGTGCTTGCCTCGTTCGGCGGGGACGTCTGGGGATCCCTCCTCGCGCTGGGTTTCGCACTCGCGGCAACCGGCCTCGCGGGCGGCGTGCTGTACGTCATGCGCCGCCGGCCGCCGTACGCGGCGGCCCTGGGGGCGCTGCTGCTGGCCACGGTCCTGCTCACCGGGTTCGTCGTCGCCGCCGTCGAGGTGCCGACGGCAACCACCGCTGCACGCACGACCGTGCACCACCCGACTCCAGCCGCGCCGACGAGCACGACCTCCACGTCCGCGCCTGCTTCCGGCGCCGGCACGGTACCGCCGGCACCGGAAGCGCCCGCCTTACCGGCGACACCTCTCACCAGTGGTTCGGTGTCTCCGCCGGGGATCGACGGTTACCTGCCCAATCCCGGGATCGGGTACCAGGGATGGACGCACGCGCACGGCGACCTGGCGCAGTCCACGGAGTACCGCCGCGGAGAGCATCCGGAGCAGGGCGGCTTCGACTGGGCGACGCTCAATCCCGCCGTTGATGTCTTCGACTGGTCGCCGATCGACGACTTCCTCCAGCAGTGCGAGGCTCGCGGAGAGCAAGGATCCTTCCGGATCATGACCATGACCGGCGCCCCGTACGGCACCCATCGGGTGCCCGCCTGGGTCGTGGACGACGGCGCAGTCATCACCGACAGCCCCGATCGGGAGCCGGACTACCGGTCGAGGACCTACCAGGAGCACTGGGGCGCCTTCGTCGATGCCCTGGCGCGCCGCTACGACGGCGACCCGCGGATCGCCTTCATCGACATCTCCGGTTACGGCAGGTTCAACGAGTGGCAGGCGACCGCCACCACCGATCACGGCGACGTGGCCGGCGAGGCCGACAGCATCGATTCCGCAACCCGTCGACACCTCGTGCACATGTTCGTCGGGGGCAGCGGAACCGCGCGCACGCTGTCCGATGACGGGCGGACCGAGTCGGCACTGGACTACGACCACGCCGGTTTCCAGCGGACCCAGTTGTTGATGCCCTACGGCGGGATCTGGGCGTCCACCCGGTACGTCGCCGCACACCACCCGGATGTCGGCTTCCGCAACGACGCCTTGTTCAGCCCGCACGCCGATCTGGCAACACTCCAGCAGATCGGCTACGGCGTGACCGACATCTGGCGCCGGGCACCGGTCGTGTTCGAGACCGTGGACGGCGCGGACCCGTCCCGGCAGGCGGCCGCGGCGGAGACCCTCCGCGGCATGGGTGCCAGCCTGCTGCACGACAACACGGTGCTCGACGAGGCGACCTTGGCCGAGCTGGTGCCGCCGCTCGGGTACCGGTACGCGCTCGACCGGGTCACGACCGGTCCCGGGCCCACGGGGTCGCTCAGCGTCTCGACGGAGTGGACGAACACCGGGTCCGCGCCGTCGTATCCCCGCATGGGGCAGGACCTGGCGGTAGGGATCGCCCTGGCCGACAGGCGCGGCCGTGTCGTCGCCTCCTGGGTGCAGGAGGCTCAGGTGGCGACATGGCTACCGGGGGAATCCCGGGTAGTGGCCGTCGACGTTCCGCTCCCAGCGCTGCCCGCCGGGGAGTACACCGTCCTGATCGGCATGGTCGAGCGCACGACCGAGTCCCGGATCGAGCTGCCGGTTGCCGGAGGCCGACCCGACAACTGGTACCCCATCGGTCCGATCTCCCTCAGCTGAGCCGGCCGCGGGGCCCCGGCTCGAGGCATCCCCCATCCGGGTCGGGCGACCCGACACGGCGTTGCGGGTGACGCGATCGCCCGGCAGGGTCGCCCGTGAACGGTCAGGCCCCGCAGTCCCCCGTTCTCGAGGGGAGGCGATCCGAGGCGATGGACACGAGTCGTGAACTCGGCGCCGGCGAGGCCGCTGCACCGAGCTTGGACCTGGCCGGGCAGCGGGTGCTGTTCGTGGCGTCGACCGGGGGGCACCTCACCGAACTGCGGCGCCTCGCACCGACCATGGGCGCGGCCCAGGACTCCACGTGGGTCACGTTCGACACCGGGCAGAGCAGGTCGCTGCTCAGCGGCGTCCCCACCTATTACGTTCCGTACACCGGCCCTCGCCAGCTCGGGGCCGCAGCGGGAGCTGCCACTCGCATCGCTCGCATCCTCGCGGCGGTCCGCCCCGCGGCTGTGGTCAGCACGGGGGCGGCCGTTGCCCTGAGCGCCTTCGTGGCGGCCAGGGCCAGGGGCATCCCGTGCCACTACATCGAGAGCGTCGCCCGCATCGAGCGTCCCTCCCTGACCGGGCGGATGGTGGCCGGCCTACGGCTCGCGCACCTGTACACGCAGCATCCGTCGTCGGCGGACCGCCGCTGGCGCCCCCACCGCAGCGTCTTCGCCGGCTTCGCCGCCGTACCGCCGCCGCGGGCGCGTGCCCTCGTCCGGCGACCTCGCCTGTTCGTGACGGTGGGGACGATCCGGCCGTACCGGTTCGACGCCCTGGTCGACCGCGTGCTCCGGAGTGGCCTCGCAGACGAGCGGACCGTCTGGCAGTTGGGCGCGACGACACGGCATGACCTGCCCGGACGCACGATCGACGCGATGGATGCGAACAGCTTCCTGGCGTGCGCGACCGAGGCGGACCTGGTGATCTCGCATGCCGGCGTCGGCACCGCGCTCACACTCTTCGAGGCGGGCATCCGGCCGATCTTCGTCCCGCGGCGAGCGCACCGTGGAGAACACGTCGACGATCACCAGACGCAGATTGCCGCGATGCTGGCCACGACCGGGCTCGTGACGGTCGCGGAGGTGGACGACCTGCACCGATCCTTCATGGGGACGGCGGTCGGGTGGCGCATCCGCGCCCTCGACTCGACGGCGGCATGACCGCGGGGTCCGAGCACGTCCGGGTCCTGATGCTGACCGACTCCCTCGGGGTCGGCGGCCTCGAGCGGGTGGTGGTCAGCATGAGCTGCGCTCTGGCCGGGCGCGGTCACGCGGTGAGCGTCGCGGCCGAACCCGGCGGCGCCCTGTGGGGGGACCTGCCTCCCGAGGTCGTCCAGCGGCACGCCCCCCGCCGGGGTACCCCGATCCAGCGCGTGCGGTACGCGCTGTGGCTCACCCGACTGGTGCGGGGCGGCGGTTTCGACGTCGTCCACGCCCACCAACGCGGCGTCGCGCTGCTGGCGAGGGCGGCGCGCGTGGCGACCCGGACCAGGGTGGTCGAGCACGTGCACAACGTGTTCCGTCCCGGCGCCGGAGCATGGCTCTCGTTTCGCGGTGATCATCTCGTCGCCTGCGGGCGGGCGGTCGCCGAGATGCTCGTCCAGGACTTCCGCCGCCCTGCCGACCGCGTGACGACCGTTCGCAACGCAGTGCCCGACGTCGGGGCGGGCCGGGATCTGACACTCCCGGTGTCTCGTGGCGGGCAGCAGCCGAAGATCGCCGTGGTCGCGAGGGTGGACGAGCAGAAGGACCCCTTCCGCTTCATCGACGTCGTGGAGGAGCTCGCAGCCGTCGGACGGCCGGTGTCGGCGGTATGGATCGGGGACGGGGACCTGCTCCAGGCGTGCCGTGCCGAGGTCGACCGTCGCGCCGTGCCGGGCCTCCGCTTCCTCGGTGCGCGATCCGACGTGGCGTCCCAGCTCCTCGAGTCGGATCTCGTGATGCTCACGTCACGGTGGGAGGGCCTGCCGCTGACACTCCTGGAGGCTGCGTCCCTGGGCAGGGGCCTGGTGGCGCCGCGCGTGGGGAGCTGCGACGAGGCCGTCACCGACGGGGTCAACGGTCTGCTCTTCGACGTCGACCTCCCCGGCGCCGCCCTCGCCCGGCTGGTCGCACCGCTGCTGGAGTCGTCGATGCTGCGATCCATGGGCGCGGCCAGCCGGCGTCGTTACCTGGCGGAGTTCACCATCGACCGGCAGGTCCACGAGGTGGAGGAGGTCTACCGTGCCGTACGCGCCGTCGGGCCCTCCGCCTGACAACGCATCGCCGGGACCGCGCCCGCGGGTCCTGGCCGTGGTGACCTTCTTCCCCGTACCGCAGAACCATGGGGACGCCCTCCGGCGCCTCCTCTTCCTCGAGTCCCTCGCGGCGTGCTCGGACCTCACCGCCGTCTGCGTCGCGCGCCCCGACACCAGCGACGAGCACATCGCCGAGCTCACGCGGCGGCTCGGCAGTGCTGCCGTCGTCGTCGTCCCGGCCTGGCAGCGCGACCTCAGGAGCAACCGGGCGAGGTGGGGACGGACCTTGCGGGGAATCGCCACGCTGACGCCACCGTGGGTGTACCGGCAGTGGGGCCCTGAGCTGTCACGCGCCGTGCGAGCGGCCGGTCGCACCCCCTTCGACGTGGCTGTGCTCCTCGGGGAACCGGCAGGAGTGAGCGCCGGCGACGTCTCGGCGCGCAGGGTGGTGTGGGACAAGTCCAACGTGCTGACCGCCAGTGACCTGGACGCCGTCCGGTCGGTGTCCAGCCCTGTGGGCAAGCTCCGCGCGGCCGGCAACCTCCCGTTCCACTGGGTGTTCGAGCGGCGGGTCCTGCATCGGGTCTCCGAGGTCGTGGTGACATCCGACGAGGAGGCGCAGCGACTGATCCGGCTGTTCGGGGACCGCCCGACGACGACGATCCCCTCCGTGGCCGGAGCTGTGCAGCCGGCCATGACGCTGGACCCCACCAGCCGAACCCTTCTGTGGCTGGGCACGTTGAGCTACACACCCAACTGGGACGGACTGATGCTGTTCCTCCGTGCTGCCGAGCGGCAGCTCCGGGACGGCGGGTGGACGGTGCGCGTCGTAGGGGCCGACGCCGACGAGCGGCAGATCGAGCAACTGCACGGCGTTCCCGGAGTCGACTTCCGTGGTTTCGTGCCCGATCTGGCCGATGCCTGCGAGGGAGTGGCCGCGGGAGTCGTGCCGGTATGGGCGGGGGCCGGGGTCAAACTGAAGACGCTGACGCTCATGTCGCTCGGCGTGCCCATCCTCGCCACGCCGGTCGCGCTCGAGGGGATCCCGCACGAGGTCGCCGCCCGTGTGGTCGAGACCCCGGCTGAGTTCGGCACCGCACTGGCGTCCCTCGACGCCGCTGAGCTCACCGCGGCAGCCCACCGAGCCCGGAGCGTCATGGAGCAGCGGTTCACGGCTCCGGCCTTCAGCGCAGCCGTTGCCGGACTCATCGGCGCCCGACCCTGAGCCGAGGCGGTGACGACGGGCCGCCGTCATCAATCGGACGCCGACGACCGCCCAGCGCCGCGCTGACCCCGTAGCGGGTCGGTCGCGACCTCGATGGTGTGCGCGTCGGCCTGCCGGCGCACCGGCCAGGACGCGGGAAGCACCAGGCGCGGCGCGACACCCACGAGGACGGCGACGAGGAACGCGACGCCGGCCAGCGCCTCGCCGGACTCCTCGAGGAAGGTGGCGGTGATCGCCAGCTGCCCGGGCGCGACGTTCGAGACGCCGGAGAGCACGACCGACGCGAAGGCGTAGGCGGCCAGGCAGGAGAGCACCCGGCGCCGGTCGCGACGCTCGGCGCGGCTGATGAAGGCGAGGGTGGCGATGACCGCCCCGGCGATGGAGATGCTGAGCACGCCGGCCTGGGCCGAACCCAGCGCGTCGCCGAGGGAGCTCATGGCGCCGGCGTGGACGGTGCTGCCGGTCTTGACGGCGGCGATGACGCCGGCGACGAGTCCGACGGACAGCCACCACGCGCGGCGGCCGGGGATCCGGGAGGCCGCGGAGAGGGCGGCGACGGCGGCCACGGTGAACACCGCGGCCACGAACAGGCGCGGCACGGAATAGGGGGCGTCCATCGAGAGGGCGTGGGCGGTGGGACCGGTCGCGCCGTTCAGGCGAAGGACGAAGCCGATCGACTCCAGGGCGACCGCGGTGCCGGCGAGCGCCATGCCGATCGGCGGGAGGGGGATGCGCCGACGGGCCGGGCGCAGCGCCGGCACCGGCGTCCGGTCCGCGCCGGTGCCGGCGGTGCGCTGGTCTGCCAGGCGGATGCCTCGACCGAGTACGACGGCCACCAGCACGGCGAGCAGCATCCAGGCGACGAGACCGACGGCGATCCAGAACCACACGCCAGCGTCATCGGCAGGTCAGGGGCCGGTCGTGACCACGCGGTCACACGAACGGGTGACCCGGGGCGCGGACGTCCACCGAATGGATGACGGACGTCAGTGCGCGTCGGAGCCCCGGACGACGGCGCCGATGGTCGTCACCAGGAGCAACAGGTCGAAGGTCAGCCACCCGTTCGCCACGTAGGACACGTCCATGCGTTCCGTACCCGTGGGCCGGCCGACGGGGAAACGGTCGGCTGAGTGATCCGGACACTTCTCGCTCACCCCTCAGGACCTCGGCGCGACGACGCCGGATGACGGCGTCCCGTGACGGAACGGTCCCGCTGGTGAGGCTGGTGATCCCGGTGTGACGAGCGAGGCGGTGGGCAGTCGATCACCCGGATGTCGACAAGCCGTTCGGCAGGAAATGCCCAGGGATTCGGCTGGAGAGCGCAGGTTCCGCCCCTAGAAAGGACGTGTGTACCTCTTCGTGTTCGTCGGCCTGGCCTGGTTGCTCACCGCACCCGCCATGGGAGTGCTGATCGGGAAGATGATCTCGACCGCGGACCGTCGCTCCTCGCCGGAGTCGCGGTTCGCCGGCCTGGAAGCCGAACTCGACCGCAGCGCCCTGCGGCCCGTGGCCGGCTCCCACTGACGACCGGGCGTGCCACCTCCCCCGCTGGGGTGAGGGATGTGGCGGACACGGGCGGCCGGAGCCCCGGCGCGTCCTACGGTCCGCTGGTGCGCCTCCTCTTCGTCTGCACGGGCAACATCTGCCGATCCCCCGTCGCCGAGCGCCTGACGCTCGCCCAGGCGTCGCGGGCGCTGGGCGACAGCCCGGAGCTCGAGCGGATCGAGGTGCGCAGCGCCGGCGTCCAGGCGACTCCCGGCTCGCGCATCGAGCCGCACAGCTCCCGGGCGCTGCACACCCTCGGTGGCGACGCCGCGGAGTTCCGTGCCCGGCGACTGACCGCCGAGCTCGCCGCCTCCGCCGACCTGGTGCTGACCATGACGCGCGGCCACCGCGAGGCGGTCCTGGGACTGAACCCGCGCGGGCTGCGCCGGACCTTCACGCTGGCCGAGGCCGCCGACCTGGCCGGCCTCGCCGACCTGTCCGGGCTGGGCCTCACGCCCGTCGACGAGCGGGCCCGCGAGCTCGGCCGCCGCCTGGACGCCGCACGCGCCCGACGGCAGGCCGGACCCGCCGACGACATCGCCGACCCGATGGGACAGCGGGCCGCCGTCCACGCCGACGTCGCGGCTCGGATCGACCGTGCCCTCCGGCCGCTGGCCGCCGTCCTCTTCACCAGCGTCCGCAGCCGGCTGGCGGCTCCGGTCCCCGCCTGAGACCTCCCCCTCACCCGACCGGGCGACAGCCGCGGTCGAGCGGGTCGGCGGCTCGATTCCCGGCCCTATCCTGCGCGGATGCCCCGACGTCGCAACGTGGCCGTGGTCCTGGCGGGCGGCTCCGGGGTCCGGGTGGGCCTCTCGATCCCCAAGCAGCTGATCAAGATCGCCGGGCGCCCGATCATCGAGCACACGATCGCCGCGCTGCAGACGTCGCCGGTCATCGACGAGATCGTCATCCTCATGGCGCCGGGGCACCTGGACGCCGTCCACGCGGTGCTGCGCGGCGGCGCCTACCCGAAGGTGACCCGGGTGCTGGAGGGCGCCGAGACCCGCAGCGCCACGACCCGTCGGGCCCTGGACGCGCTGGGCGCCGAGGAGTGCAACGTCATCCTCCACGACGCCGTCCGCCCGCTGGTGAGCCAGCGGATCCTCACCGACTGCGTCGCGGCGCTCGAGCACTACGACGCCGTCGACGTCGCGATCCCCTCCGCCGACACGATCATCCAGGTCGACCCGAGCGGCCGGACGATCGAGGCGGTGCCGCGGCGCGACCTGCTCCGCCGCGGCCAGACGCCGCAGTGCTTCCGGCTGTCGGTGCTGCGCGAGGCGTACGCACTCGCCGCGGCGGACCCCGGCTTCGAGGCCACCGACGACTGCACGGTCGTGCTCCGCTACCTGCCCGAGGTGCCGATCGGGGTGGTGGCCGGCGAGGGCCGCAACATCAAGGTCACCGAGCCCATCGACGTCTACCTCGCCGACCGGTTGTTCCAGCTGGAGACCTCGGCACCGCCCGAGCCGCTGCGCGACGCCGAGTACCGGGCCTCGCTCACCGGCCGGACCGTCGTCGTCTTCGGCGGCTCGTACGGCATCGGCGCCGACATCGCCTCGCTGGCCGAGTCCCACGGCGCCCGGGTGATGTCCTTCAGCCGCGGCCTGACCGGCACGCACGTGGAGCGCCGCGCCGACGTCGTCGCCGCCTGCCGCGAGGTGCTGGCGGCCACCGGCGGCGTCGACTACGTCGTCAACTGCGCCGGCGTCCTGCCTCGTGGCGAGCTGGCGGCGACCAGCGAGGAGGACGTGCACCTCGCCACCGAGGTCAACTACCTCGCGCCGATCCACATCGCGCAGGTGTTCCACCCGCACCTGCGGAAGAGCCGCGGCTCGCTGCTGCTGTTCACCTCGAGCTCCTACACCCGCGGCCGGGCCGGCTACAGCCTCTACTCCTCGGCGAAGGCCGCGGTCGTGAACCTCACCCAGGCCCTGGCCGACGAGTGGGCCGACGACGGCATCCGGGTCAACTGCGTCAACCCCGAGCGGACGGCGACCCCGATGCGCACCAAGGCGTTCGGCGAGGAGCCGGAGGGCTCACTGCTCGCGTCGAACGTGGTCGCGCAGACCTCGCTCGACGTCCTCGTCGGCAACTGGACCGGGCACGTGGTCGACGTCCGCCGCCGCGAGGGCGGGGAGCTCGCTCCCCCGGGCTGACCGCGCCGCCACGAGCCCGCGCAGCCAGCGGGGCGTGTCGAACAGCCAGCCCAGGCGCAGCCGGGGGGCGATCGCCGCGGCGATCAGCGGCAGGCCCACGCCGAGGACGACGGCGAGCACCAGGTGGACGGCGAGGCCGTCGATCCCCAGGCCCTGCTGCAGCACGATCCGCAGCGTGGCGACGACGAGGATGTGCGCCAGGTAGATCTCCAGGGTGTGCCGGCCGAGGTAGGCCAGCAGCCGGGAGACGTGCGGCACCCGCGCCAGCAGCGCCGAGGCCGCGAGCAGCAGGACGACGCCGGCCGCGGCGCCCACCGCGCTGGTGAGCTGCACGGGCAGGCCGACCCCGCCGTTGTCGAGGGTCCCGGCCTCGACCGGCAACTGGAGGACGGCGATCAGCAGCGCCAGGCCGGCGGCGCCGGCGGCCGCCCAGACCGCCGGGCTGCCGTCGAGCAGGGCGCGCATCCGGGGCAGCCCGACGGCCGACCCGACGGCCACGAAACCGATCAGGGCCAGGCCGTGCAGGCCGGCGATGCTCGGCAGCCAGCCCCAGAGGAGCACGGTCAGCACGACGGTCGCCGCGAGGGCGATCCGGCCGCGGCTGCTGCGCTCCCAGGGGCGCAGCAGCGGAAGGAGCACGGTGACCGCGGCGAGGAAGGGCAGGAACCACAGCTGCGCGAGCGGCACCCAGAACCGCAGCAGATCGGCCCAGCCGGTGGAGCCGTTGCGCACCCCGCTCGCGCCGATCTGGACGACGCCCTGCACGAGGTGCCAGACGAGGTAGAGCCACAGCAGCAGGGGCAGCCGGGCCCGCAGGTAGCCGGCCGTGCCCCGCTTGGCGATCCCGCCCGGGACGAACAACCCGAGCAGCAGGGCCAGCGAGGCCATCCGGAACAGGTACAGCGCCCCGTTCACCGTGGTGAGCGGCGAGTCGACGGTCAGGACGTCGGACAGGTAGAGGCCGACCAGCGTGTGGTTGAAGACCACCCCGACGACGGCGAGGCCGCGGGCCACGTCGACCGCGATCGAGCGCGGCGCAGCGGTCGGGGCTCGCATGCGCGGCACCGTATGGCACCAGGGCCGAAGTCCCCTGTACAGCGCGGGAAATCGGTACGCGCCGGTCCCTCCCGAGGGTGAACGTGGGCCGCGGGAGGTCCCGGGGGACCGACCGCGTAGGACACTGATCCGCCGGCGTCCCCTCGCCGTCCAGCACGGCCGACAGACCGCGCGCGTCTCTCGTCCCCGACCCACCCAGGAGCGGTCCTGTCCACGCTGTCCCCCGAGGTGCCGGCGGCGGCCGTCGACGCGCCCGGGACTCCGGACCTCGACGCCGACCGCACCGCCGTCCGTTCCTGGCAGAGCAACGGGACGCTGCTGGCCGCCGGCCTGGCCGTCGTGTCGCTGGCCCTCGCCTACCTGACCGGGGCCACGCTCACCGACCCCGCGTTCCTGGTGCTGAGCCTCGGCCTCGTCGTCTGGCAGATCTCGGTCCGGCGCTTCGAGGTCGCGCTGGAGATCGTGCTGTGGCTGTGGACCATGGCCCCGCTGATCCACCGGGTGGCCGACTGGCGCAGCAGCATCTTCAACCCGGCCAGCCTGACGCTCGCCACGGCGGCGGCCTGCTCGATCGTCCTGGGGCTGGCCTGCCTGCGGGGTCGGACCAGGCTGCCCACCCCCCTGCTGGTCTTCGTGCTGCCGGCGCTCGTGGCGATCCCGGTCGCCGCCCTCGTGGGCCTGGTCCTCAACGGCCTGGCGCCCGCGCTCGTGTCCGCCGTCCAGACGATCGCGCCGCTCGGGGCCGCGCTGGCGGTGTGCCTGAGCTCGTCGGTGGACCGCGTGGTCGCCGTGGTGCTGCGGTTCGCCCGCTGGGCGCTGCCCGTGGTGAGCGCCTACGCGATCGTCCAGTGGGTGTTCGCCCCGGCCTGGGACGTCTTCTGGCTCCGGTCGGCGTTCCCGCTGGCCGAGTGGCTGGGCAGCTCGTTCGGCGTTCCCTATGCCTTCGGCATCCGCCCCTGGGGCACGGTGAACGCGCCCTACGTCCTCGCCGCGCTGCTGGTGTTCCTCATCTTCACGCAGCTCAACGCGGACAAGACGCTGTGGGGCCGCCTCGGCGTCCTGCTCGGGGTGTTCGCGCTCGCCATCACCAGCGTGCGGGCGCAGTGGCTCACGGCCGCCGTCGTGCTGGTGATCTTCGTGCTGACCCGGCGGATCAAGCTGGCCCCCCTCGTGGTGTTCGCGGGGGCCGGGATCGGCGCCATCGCCCTCTTCCTGCCCGACATCGGCGAGAAGATCTGGAACCGGCTGACGTCGCTGACCGACACCGACACCGACACCAGCTTCCTGGCCCGGCTCGACATCTACGGCGACGCCCTGCCCTACGTGCTGAGCGATCCGCTGGGCAAGGGCCTGGGCAGCACCGGGTCGGGCGCGCGGGCCCAGGGGCAGCTGCTCAGCGGGCCGCGGATCGCCGACTCCAACTACCTGGACATCCTCCAGGCGCACGGGGCGGTGTTCGGCATCCTGCTGATCGCCGCGCTGTTCACGGTGGCCGGCCTGGCCTTCGTCCGCTCGCTGTTCCTCGGGCCCCCCTTCCACGCGTGGGGCGCGCTGGCCGCGGCGCTGCCGGTGACCATGCTGCTGGGCAACGTCACGCTGTCCCTCCCGGGCAGCCTCACCCTCCTGGGCATCGCGGCCTGCCTGACCGCCCCGATGCCGGCGACGGCGAGGCGGCGGAGCGCATCCCCCGATCGGGTGTAAATCCGCTGTTCAGCGCAGCGTCATTCGACTTCCCCCCTACGTTCACGCGTCAGTACGTGCCGCTCGAGGAGGAACTCTGGGGTGAGTCTTGGCGCAGACGACATGGTCCGTCTCGCACGACTACGCGTTCCACTTCGGTGGCGCGGAGCTGGTCACCCGTGCCCTGTGCATGGACGTTCTCGACTCCCCTGACCTCATCGCGATGGCCGGCCGGCCGGAGGTCCTCGCCGAGATGAGCCGGGGCCGGCACCGGACCGTGCTACCCGCGCAGTGCAACGAGAAGGTCGCCCGCGGTATGGCGCCGGTCCTCCCGTGGCTCACCCAGGGCACCGTCGTCGAGGGCGATCTGCTGGCCTCCAGCTACGCGTTCGCCCACCACATCCCCTGCACCGGCCGGAAGGTCGTCTACTGCCACTCGCCGCTGCGCCAGGCCTGGTCGGGCACGCAGCAGTACCGCAACTTCGGCCCGCGCCTCGAGCGGCTCGGCGTCACCCTGACCCACGGCTACTTCCGCCGCGTCGACTCCCGTGCCAGCCGCACCGCCGACTGCTTCATCGCCCCCAGCACGGCCGTGAAGGCCCGGGTCCAGCGGTACTACGAGCGGCTGAGCGTCACGGTGATCGCGCCGCCGTACGACGCCGCCACGTTCTGCCTCCCCGAGATGCCTCCCGAGCGGGACCCCGACTCCTTCCTCTTCGTCGGCCGGATCGTCGAGCCGTACAAGCAGCTGTCGCTGGTCCTGGACGCGTTCCGGGAGCTGCCCGAGGCGACGCTGACCGTCGTCGGGGACGGGCGGGACCGCGAGCGCCTGGAGGCCGTGGCGCCGCCGAACGTCCGCTTCCTGGGCTGGAAGTCCGGCGCGGAGCTCCGCGACCTGTACGCGCGGTCGGCGGCGCTGGTGTTCCCCAGCGAGGACGACTTCGGCATCGTGCCGGTGGAGGCGATGGCCTGCGGCACCCCGGTGGTCGCCTTCGGCCGCGGCGGCGCGCGGGACACCGTCGTCCACGAGGAGACCGGGGTGCTGTTCGAGGAGCAGACCGTCGGCTCCCTGCTCCGCGCGCTGGGCGTCGCCCGCGCCGCCGAGTGGAAGGCGGAGGAGGTCAGCCGGCTGACCACCGACCGGTTCGGCCCCGAGCGCTTCGCGCGAGCCGTCGCCGCCGAGCTGTGACGTCCAGCGGGGCGCCCGTGCGGGTGCTGCACGTCATCAACGACGCCCGCGAGGGCGGCGGGCAGACCCTGATCCGGCACCTCGGTGAGCACGCCCCGCCGGAGCTCGAGGTGCACCTGCTGGTCCTCGAGGGCCCCGACGTGCTGTCGCCCCGGCTGGAGCCGCACTTCCGCAGCACCACGTACCTGGACGTCTCCCGGTCGTCGTGGCGCCTGGACCGGCTGGTGCGCGACGTCTCGGCGGCGATCGAGGCGATCGGGCCGGACGTCGTCCAGTCCCACCTGCTGCAGTCCGACCTGGCGGTCGCGCTCGGCCGGCGCCGGCGCGGCGGCCCGAAGCTGGTCTCCACGGTGCACACGACGGGCTACTCGCACGGTGATCCGCTGCGCACGCGGGTCGTCGCCCGGGCGATGGGTGTGCTGTCGCGCCGGTTCGACGCCGTGGTGGCCTGCACGGACGAGTCCCGGGCGTACATGCGCAGCCGCGGCTACCCCCGCCGGCGCAGCAGCACGATCTCCAACGGGGTGCCCGTCGTGGCGATGCCGAAGAAGGGCCCCCGGCCGCGGCGCCTGCTGGTGCTGGCGCGGTACAACCCGATGAAGGACTACCCGACCCTGCTGCGGGCCTTCCGCGAGGTGCACCGCGCCCACCCCGACGTGCGGCTGGCCTGCGCGGGCGTGAACGTGGACGGTACGAACGCCGAGCTGACCGGGCTGCTCGCCGAGTACGGGCTGACCGACTCGGTGGACCTCCTCGGCCCCGTGGCGAACGTGACGGAGCAGCTGGAGGGCTCGGCGGCCCTGGTCATCGCCAGCGCGTACGGCGAGGCGCTGCCGATGGCCGGGCTGGAGGCCATCGCGTGCGGCACCCCCGTGATCACCACGCGGGTGGGCGGGTCACCGCGGTTCGCCGTCGACGACTTCCAGGTCGTGCGGCCGCGCCACCCCGGGGCACTGTCCGACGCGCTGCGCCACCTCCTCGATCTGCCGGTGACGGAATACGACCGGCTCGTGGAGCTGAGCCACAAGCGGGCCGCGGAGGACTACGACATCGCGCACGCCGTCCGCGCCTACGCGGAGCTGTACCGGCGGCTACTGGGCCGCTGAGCCGCTCCCGAACAGGGCCCGCCGACCGGCGCGGGTGCGGTGGTCGTCGAGCCAGGTGAGCAGGGCCTCGGCGGGCCGCTCGTTGCGGCTCAGCCCCAGCCGGGCGACGGCGGGGTGGCCGGACGGCGGCGGCACCTCCCCCGCCTCCACGGCCCCCAGGAAGGCCCGGACGCCGGCCAGGTCCTCGAACAGCGGGCCCGGCAGCACCTCGCGGACGTCGGGCACGTTGTAGCCGCGCGAGGCCCCGTACTCGCCGAGGTCGGGCATGAAGAAGCCGATGGGCCGGTCGAGCACCAGGTAGTCGGTCCACGTGCTCGAGGCGTCGCTGATCAGGGCGTCGGCGGCGGCCATCAGCCGGTAGGTACTGCTGCCGACGGCGGCCAGGTCGGCGTTGGTGATCACGCGGGCGCCCAGACCGGTGTAGTCGTCGCGGTCGAGCGGGTGGGGCTTGACCACCAGCTGGACGCCGTCGGGCAGCGAGAACGCCTCGGAGAGCCTGCTGGAGAGGCCGGAGCCGTCGCCCCAGCTCCGACCGAACTCATCGCCCCCCACCCGGTACGTCGGCATCCACAGGACCAGGAGCCGGTCGGCGGGCAGCCCGAGCGCCGCGAGCAGCTGCGCGCGGTCCAGCGGTGCGGTGAGGTCGGCGACGCGCGGGTTGCCGACGACGGCGACCCGCTCGAACGGGACGTCGAAGGCGGCGCCCTTCATCCGCCCCCAGAGCTCGGTGCCGGAGACGACGACCGTCGACCCGGCGCGGTGCTCGCTCTTCGTGTCCTTGGGGCCGTCGCCGTGCCAGAGGTTGACGACCAGGCGCGAGCGCGGCGGCCGCGCCGCCGTCACCAGGCCGTGGGTGAAGAAGACGGCCTCGGCGGTGAGCGTCGACCGGATCGCGCGGACCGACCGCCGGGGGACGACGGTCACGCGGGCGGGGTCGACGCGCAGCGGCCCGAGCAGCCGCACCGAGGCCGGGTCGGCGACCAGCCAGTGGATCGGGCCGGGGTACCGCCGGGTCAGCTCGGCGAGCGTGTGCAGCGCGTTGCCCTCAGAGTCGGGGTAGCCGTGCACGACCGCGAGCCGCCGGGCCGGCAGCAGCCGCATGCCTAGCCACCCGAGGACGGCCATAGCCGACGAGCGGAGCCGCCGCAGCAGCGCGGCCATCCCCGGCGTCCTAGCCGACGTCGGCGGTCTCGGGCGCCCGGTCGCTCGGCTCGGAGGCCGGCGCGGCCGTGTCCGCCTTCCGGTCCGTGTCCGCCTTCGCGTGCTTCTTCGCCTTCTTCGACTTCTTGTCGCCGGCGGTGGCGCCGTAGCCGTAGGCGTAGCCGAACGACTTCACCAGGTCCGATCGCGGCGGCACGCTGTTGAACACGATGCCGAGCACGCGCCCGCCGACCCGCTGCAGAGCGTCGACCGCCCGGCGCAGTTCGTCCTTGCGGGTCCGGCCGAACTGCACGGTGAGCAGGACGCCGTCGGCGTGGGTGGCGAGGCCGGTGGAGTCCGCGGCGGCGAGCAGCGGCGCCGAGTCGACGATCACGTAGTCGTAGGCGTCGCGGAGCGTGCCCAGCATCGCGCCCATGTTGCCCGAGGCCAGGAGCTCGCTCGGGTTGGGCGGGGTGGGGCCGGCGGCGAGCACGGCGCACTCGCCGTCCGCGTCGCCGTACCGCTGCAGGACGTCCTCGAGCTCGGCCGCGCCGGAGAGGACGCTGGTCACGCCGGCGCCCTCGACGAGGTCCAGGTAGGACGACACCCGCGGGGCGCGCAGGTCGGCGTCCACGATGACGACCTTCCGGCCGGCCCGGGCGAGCGCGAGACCGAGGTTGATCGCCGTGGTGGTCTTGCCCTCCGACGGCAGCGAGCTGGAGATCATGATGACCTTCGGCGGCTCGTCGACGCTCAGGAACTGCAGGTTGTTGCGCAGCTGCCGGAAGCTCTCGCCGGTGGCGCTGCGGAGGTCCTCGGCGAGCACGTGCCGCTTCGACAGCGACGCGTCGCGGACGATCGTGCCGATGACGGCGGCGCCGCCCAGCTCGCCGGCCTCGGCCGGGTCCTTCACCGACCGGTCCAGCTGGCCCCGGGCGATGGCCGCACCGAAGCCGAGCACGAGGCCGACGCCCGCGCCGATCAGCAGGATGAGCAGCACCTGGGGCGAGGCCCACTCGTCGGAGACCTCCGGCTGGCCGGTGACCAGCACGGCGACCGGGGCGCTCAGCTCGGGACGCCCGGCGGTCTCCAGCTCCTCCACGAGGTCGGGGAACTCCAGACCGATCGTCTCGGCGATCGCCTGCGCGCGGGTGGCGGACTCGTCGGTGACCGTGACGTCGATGAGCACCGACTGCAGGTCGGCGGTGGCCTCGATGTTCTCCGCGAGGTCCTCGTTGCTCATCGGCAGGCCGAGGCGGTCGATGACGCGGCTGGTCATGTCCGGGCCGGAGAGCAGCCGGGTGTAGGACTGCGCCCGCTGCTGGGAGAACACGCCGCCCTGGAGCGCGGAGTTGTTGTTGCTGTCCGTCGAGTTCGGCGTCGCCACGAAGAACTGGGTGGTCGACTCGTAGGTCGGCGTCATGAGGAAGCAGATGGCGCCACCACCGCCCACGCCGAGCACGATGCCGGCCAGGATCAGCCACCAGCCGCGGCGCAGTACGAGCCCGAGTTCCCTCAGTTCCACGATGGTCCCCGTCTTGTCGAAGCGGGAGCCCTCGCTCCAGGCGTACGGCTGCAGCGGGGCTCGTCGCGGGCGTGCGCCGTCGCACCCCGAGTTCCGGGGAGCGTACGTGCCGGATCGGGGCGGGCAGCGGTCCCAGCAGCGGGTTCACCCCGTCCAGTGACGCGTTCTGCGCCGGGCGGGCGCAGCGCCGTCCGGTCAGTCATCGGAGGCCGCGCCGAGCTCGCGGCTGCGGAAGATGATCCGCAGCTGGACCGCGATGAGGACGAGGAACGCGACGAGCGCCCCGACGTACAGCCCGTGGACGCCGCCGAGCAGCCCGCCGACGATCGTCAGCGTCGGGCAGAAGACGGAGGCGACGAGCAGCAGCCGGTAGGTGGTCTGCAGGTGCCCCTGGGGCACGAGGCCGACGAGGAAGAGGCTGGCGTTGAGGAAGGCCGCGCCCATGGTGGCCCCGATCAGCCAGGCCACCTCCTCGAGATCGACGGTGCCGGCGAAGAGGTAGCGGCTGATCAGCGGCATGGTCGCGCCCAGGAGGACGGTCGCGAACAGGGAGAGGACGCCCATCACGATGCTGGCCTGCCGGGCGCGGGCGCGCCGCTGGTCGGGGGCGGCGCCGCCGACCCAGGAGAGGAAGGCGGCGGGCACCGCGGCCATCCCCTGGAGCAGGATCTTCGAGATCCGGTCCCCCGCCGCGAAGATCGGGTAGAAGGCCGGGGTCACGACCGAGATCAGGGGCCCGACGAGGTAGGCGTAGGCGGCGTTGGACACCTGGGCCGTGGTGGCCAGGGCGAGCTCGCCGGCGGAGGGGTCGCGGGGCAGCGTCGGCACCTGGTCGGGCAGCCGTCGCACGAAGCGGAGGCTCAGCAGCAGCGAGGTGAGGGTGGCCAGGCCCTGGAGGAGCGGGTAGATCCACAGGTACGGCGTGAGCACCAGCAGCCCGATGGCCGCGATGTTGGCCGCCAGGCGGGGGGCTCCCTCGAAGAGCGCGAGGCGCCCGGGATCGCCGAGGCCGGTGTACAGCCACGTCTGCGCCATGCACGAGCCGCTCAGGGCGACGGCGGCGAGCGTGCTCGACAAGGTGTCGCCCGGAGAGAGCCAGAGCGGGATGCCGACCGCCAGCGGCAGCAGGCAGGCGAGCGCGACCAGTCGCTGCCGCACGCTCTGCCGGACCAGCGCGGCCCGGTGCGCGGGGTGGGCGGCGATCTCGTTGGCGCCCGCGAGCGGCCAGTGCAGCGAGGCGACGGCGGCGAGGGCGGCGCCGACAGACTGGCCGAACGCGATCCCGATCCAGCCGTCCGCGCCGAAGTTGTGGCTGATGGCGGGCAGCACCGCGACCGCGGAGACGAGGCCCATCGCCGGCATCGCGGCGAATCCGAGGATGCGGCGGGCGAGCAGCCAGGCGGTCCGCACACCGCCGGCGCGGCGCGGTTCGACGGTCGCGACCGGGGCCGGCTCCTCGGGGACGGTGCTCACGGTCGGGGACTCCATGCGCACCTCCTCGTCCTCATCCGCGCGCCCGGCAGCCGCGGGCGCCGGGGCGGCGCGAACGGGAGCGGGGGGCGGACTGCCGAAGCCGGCAGACTAGGGCGCCCCCGAGGCTCGCCGGGAGCCGATTCGTCCTATCGGTGGAGACGTCGGTCACGTCCCCGTGGCAGGTCAGAGCGGCCGGAAGTCGCTGAACTCGCCGAAGTTCGCGCGGTCCTCGTCGTCGTTGCGCCCCCACCGCTGCATGGGCCGGTCCTGCGACTCGGGCCACTCGAGGATCGCCTCCTCGTGCCGCCGCAGGAGCTCGGCGAGCAGGGCCTTGGCGTCGGGGAAGTCGTGCGGCTCGATCGGCTCGCCGAGGCGGATGCGGGCCGCGGCGCGCGGGTCCTTGTGCGCGGTCAGCACGATCACCGGCGAGTTGGTCTCGAACGCGGCGCGGGCGGCACCGAACGAGCCGAGGACGTTCCGCCCGACGAACTCCACCGGCGTCGACCCGGGGACGTCGAGCGCGATGCCCACGATCTTGCCCTCGCCCAGCGCCTCGGTGATGCCGCGGTAGCCCTTGTCCCCGTGGATGGCGGTCGCGCCCATCTCGCAGACGCGCACGTGCTGCTTCATGTACTCGGGGGCGTCGTCGGACAGGACGAACGCGGCCCCGAGGACGTGCGCGTGGATGCCGGCCTTGTCGATCGAGGCCCACTGCCCGTCGTAGACGCCGTGGTGCATGAACGTGAGCACCATGCCGCGGGACGGGTCCCGGTCGCGGGCCGCCAGCACGCGGTCGGCTCCCTCGACCGGCAGGTTGGTGATGAGCTCGGGGCGCCAGCGGCGCTCGGCCCGCCAGAACATCTGCCGGAGGTACTCGGTCGCGGCCGCACCGACGTCGGCACCCGGGCGGGTCTTCTCGAGCTGGAACCGCATGTTCAGCCGGGCGGTCTCCCGGACCACCGCGTTGCGCTGCGCCAGCCGCACGCGCAGATCGATCAGCAGCGGCAGCAGCCGCGCCGGGATCCGCTGACGCCACGGCGTCTCGGCGGCGAGGAGGCGCTTCTTCGGCGCTGTGGCTAGGGTCACGGCGGGGAGCATAGGGAGAGGTCAGGGCCGCTCGGAGCCTCGTGATCAACACCCCCCCGATCGGGTGACGGGTCCACCGCCGATGAGCGGGACCCGCGCTCGGCACGCCGGCCCGTTCCCCCGATCGGGCGTAGCTCCCGCAGCGTGCGCCGTCGGTAATTTCCCGCCACTAGGGTCCGCGGGGTGTCCGAGGCGACGGAAGCACCACAGGCGTTCGACGAGCAGGCCAACCACGCGCAGCTGTACAAGAAGCGCCGATTCCTGCGCGCCGACGCGCCGTGGCGCCGTCGGATCCCGACCGCCCTGCTGCCGGCGCTGGTGGAGCTCCGCACCGTCCTCGCCCGCCGCAACCCGGTGCTCTGGCAGTGCGCGCTGCTGGAGATGCGGTTCGTGCTGGAGAAGACCCGGCCGGACGCCGACCTGGACAAGGTCGCCGTGGAGTACATCCGGCAGATGTACTGGCGGGCGGAGCGCCGCTGGCGGCCCGAGCTCCTCACCTCCCAGCCGGTCGAAGGGGTCGACGAGGTGCTCGCGGCACGCGACCCCTCCCGCGGGATGGTCGTCACCTTCTTCCACCACGCCGCCTACGACGGCGCCTTCGCCTCGATCGGCAGGGCCGGCCTCTCGATGCGGGCCGTCGGCGCGGACATGCTCTTCGGCGACGACGTGGCCCCGCACCTGAAGCAGCACGCGCGGCTGGTCGAGATGGGCTCGCCGCTGATCAACGCCAAGGAGGGGTCGGCGGGCATCCGCGCCGCCCTGGAGCGCGCCGAGGTCATCTCGATCGCCCCCGACGTGATCAGCCGGACGCCGGTGCACATCTTCGGGCGCGACCTCGTCGGCTCCTTCGGCGCGGCCCGGCTGGCCTACGAGACCAACTCGCAGGTCGTCGTCAGCACCTACCACCCGGACCCGAAGGCGCCGGCCCGGATCCGGTTGGGGACGGTGCTGGAGCCGCGGGACTTCCCGGACGCGCAGGCTCTCCAGCTGGAGATCCTGCGGCAGCACGAGGCGGCCGTCGTCGCGTGGCCGGAGGCCTGGGACCGCCCGCTGTTCCGGTTCGGCTGGACCGGCGAGGAGGAGCTGGCCGCCTTCGGGCCGGTGACGCCGAATCGCGCCATGTGACCGTGAGGTCACGATCACACCCAGGCGGGTGAGCGCGCTGCTCCCGGCGCTCTCGCGCCCCTAGCCTGGGCGGAGCCGACCCGACCCGCCGCGGTGCGACTGCTCCTCGAGGCGGTGCTCCACGAGGAGACACATGCGCACGTTCCCGAGGACGTCGATCCTGGGCGCCCTGGCCGGCCTGCTGGTCGCGTCGTCCCTGGCCGGCTGCGGCAGCGATCCGAAGCCCGTCGACTACCTGGCCCTCGGCGACTCGGCCCCCTTCGGGTTCCGGGCCAACGCCCCGGGCGGCTACGGCGACGCCGACGACTTCGTCGGCTATCCCCAGATGCTCGCCGACTCGCGCGGAATCGTGGTGCGCAACCTCTCCTGCCCCGGCGAGACGACGGCGAGCTTCCTCGACGAGGACGCGGTCAACTTCGGCTGCACGAACATCGCCGGCGAGGGCGAGGGGTACCGCCAGCGGGCCCCGCTGCACACCGACTACGACGGCACCCAGCTCGACGCGGCGGTCGAGGCGCTGGAGGACGAGCCGGGGATCGAGCTGGTCACGCTGCAGCTCGGGGGGAACGACGCCCTGCTCTGCCTCGGGACGGCGGAGTGCGCGACGGCGGACGGGATCGCCGCCATGGCCGCGCAGGCGCGGGAGAACCTGGACACCGTGCTCTCCGGGCTGCGCGACGAGGCCGGGTACGACGGCACGATCGTGGTGGTCAACTACTACGTGGTGGACTACTCCGACGCGGCGCAGACGGCGGTCTTCGGGGCCGTGAACACCGCGATCGCGGAGGCGGCCGCAGCCCACGACGCCGAGCTGGCCGACGCCTTCGAGGCGTTCCGCGCGGCCTCCGAGGAGTCCGACGGGAACGCCGTCGACGCCGGGCTGATGCTGCCCGCCGACGTCCACCCCACGGCCGTGGGGCAGCGGCTGGTCGCCCGGACCATCGAGGCGACCCTCCCCAGAGCCGACTGATGCGCATGGTCACGGGTGCGTCGGCCCTCGCGGCCCTGGTCGGTCTCCTGCTGTCGTGCCTGGTCGGCTGCAGCGAGGACCGCCCGCCGATCGAGTACCTGGCGCTGGGCGACTCCGCGCCGTTCGGGTACCGGTTGAACGCTCCGGGCGGCTACGAGGACGACGACGACTTCGTGGGCTACCCCGCGCTGCTCGCCGACGACCGCGACCTCGAGCTGCTGGATCTCTCCTGCCCGGGCGAGACCACGGCGAGCTTCCTCGACGTGGACGCGCCGAACCTGTGCACCAACTACGACGGGTCGGGCCGGGAGGGCCGGGGGTACCGCGAGCGGGCCCCGCTGCACACCAACTACGACGGCGCCCAGGTGGAGGCGGCGGTGCGGGCGCTGGAGAACTCGTCCGAGGTGGAGCTGGTGACGCTGCAGCTGGGCGCGAACGACATCGTCGTCTGCGGCGCGAACCTGGAGTGCAGCACCCGCGAGGGCGTGGCCGCGATGGCCGAGCAGGCCCGCGAGAACCTCGACACCGCGCTCACCGCGCTGCGGGAGGACGGCGGCTACGAGGGCACGATCGTCGTCGTCAACTACTCCGCCTACAAGTACGAGGCCGACAACCCGGAACTCGCCGTCATCGAGGCGCTGAACGCGGCGATCGCCGACGCCGCCGGGGCCCACGACGCGGTGGTGGCCGACGCGTTCGAGGCGTTCCGCACCGCGGCCGAGGAGGACGGCGGAGACGTCCGCCGGGCGGGGCTGGTCCATCCCGACGACACCCACCCGACCGCCGTCGGCCAGCGCCTGATCGCGAGGACCGTCGAGGCGCTGATTTGACGTTCGCTAGGCCGCGTCGGGGTCGTGGGCTTCGTCGTGCGCTGACCGGTGCAGGCCGGCGATGCGATCGAGGAGGGGAATGAGCGCCTCTGCGATGGCGGCGCCGATCTCCTCGTGCACCTCCACCGGCTGCCCGATGGGGTCGCGGACGTCGTCGCCCTCGCCGGCCTGCCGACGTGAGCGGGCGCCGTTCATCTCCCGCACCAGGGCGCGCGCCCGGTCGGCGAGGTCCTCGCCCGGCACGTCGACGTCCCGGAGCAGGTCGACGAGTGCGGCGGCCTCGCGGAGGGTGAAGGTGCGGGAGAGCGCGCGGGGCGCCAGCTCGAGCACCCGACGGCGGTGGGCCCGGGTCAGGGTGAGGGTGAGGTCGGCGTCGATGGCCATGCCCTCGATGATCTGGCGGGCCACGAAGCCGGTGGGGTCGCCGCCGTAGCCCTGCAGCACGAGGGCGCTGTCGGGGTGCATCGCCGAACCGACCACGGCGCCGACGCCGGCGCTGGTCAGCCGGACGAGATCCGCGTCCTCGCCCAGCCGGTCGTCGAGGTAGGCGCGGCCGAGCCGCTCCGCGAGCGGGGAGCGACAGATGTTGCCCGTACAGACCACGAGCACGGCGAAGGCCGGCTCGGGCGACCAGTGACGGGACACGCGGACATTGTGCGGTCAGTAGGCCCCGCTGCCGCGGAGCACGGCACCGGCGGTCTTCCAGAGGATCATGAAGTCGAAGGCGAGCGACCAGTTCTCGACGTAGCGGACGTCGATGCGCACCGAGTCGTCCCACGACAGGTCCGACCGGCCGCTGACCTGCCACAGGCCGGTCAGGCCGGGCTTGACCAGGAAGCGGCGGTGCATGTCGTAGCCGTACTTCTCGACCTCGCTCTGCAGCGGCGGGCGCGGGCCGACGAGGCTCATGTCGCCCTTGACCACGTTGATGAGCTGCGGCAGCTCGTCGAGCGAGTACCGGCGCAGGGTCCGGCCGACGCGGGTGACCCGCGGATCGACCTTCTTCTTGAACAGCACGCCGTTGCCGTCACTGGCGGCGGTGAGCTGCTCGACCATCCGGTCGGCGCCGACGACCATGGTGCGGAACTTCAGCATCGAGAAGGTGCGCCCGTCGCGGCCGACGCGCTCCTGGCGGAAGAACACCGGCCCGCGGCTGGTGACGGCGACGGTCAGGGCCACGGCGATCAGCACGGGGGCGAGGAACAGCAAACCGAGGGCCGCGCTGGCGCGGTCGAAGGCCGCCTTGGTGAGCCGCCGGATGCCCTTCAGCTCGGGGCGCTCCATGTGCAGCAGCGGCAGGCCGCAGACGGGGCGGATGCGGACCCGCGGGCCGACGATCTCGGTGACGGCCGGAGCGAGCAGGAGCTCGGCGTCGGTGTCCTCGAGCTCCCACCCGAGGCGGCGCAGCGCCGGCCCGTCCAGCTCGGGGCACGGCAGGACGGCGACGGTGTCGACCTCGTACGCCTTGACGACCGCGGTGACCTCGGACAGGTCGCCGAGCACGGGGAGGCCGTGGAACGCGTCCTTGCCCTCGCTCTGCTGGCCGGCAGGCAGGCAGCAGCCGATGACCCGGTAGCCGTGGAATGCTTCGCGGTCGAGTTGCTCGTCCATGGCGGCGACGCCACCACGGTGGCCGACGAGGATCGTCGTCTGCATGTTGTGGCCGTGCCGGCGGGTGCGGTGCAGCGCCTGCCGCTGGGCGTACCGAGCGCCGAGGGTGAGCACGGCGGCCAGCGGCAACGCGAGGACGACGAACCCGCGGGCGACGTCGAGCTTGAACGCCCAGGACACGGTGCCGACGGCGGCCAGCATCATCATCGCTGCGACGAAGACCCGGCGGAACTCCTCCGGCCCGACCCACAGGAAGCGCTGCTCGTACGCGCGACCGACGAGCATCGCCAGCACCCAGACGCCCGGCAGCAGCACGGCGAGGGCGAAGGGGGCGTGGGCGGTCGGCGCGTCCGCCGGCCCGAAGCGGACCACGTAGCCGACGGTGGCGGCGATCCCGGCGATGACCGCGTCGACGGCCATGAGACGGCGGACGTAGGTTCCACGCCAGGCCCGCCGCGCGGTCGTGCCCTCGCCGCGGAGGCGAGGAGCCAGGAAGCTCCAGCCGCGGCTGCGGACGATCTCGGGTTGACGAACGGCTTCGTCACGCGTCACAGCCATGGAGCCAGCGCACCCCCGTGCGGAACATCAGTCCGCACCAATGCGGAAGGTGGGGACAGATCCTGCGGATAGGTCGGTGAACTTCAGCGTTCAACCGGCGTCGCAAAGGCTAAGGACCCATGACGTATTACGGAAGGGGCCCGCTGTAGTCAGTCCAGTCACATCTGTTACGGGCATAACGCGAAGACACGCGCGTTCAGCCCGCCCGGCGCCCCAGTGCGCGGTAGGTCCAGCCGGCCGCGGTCCACGAATCGCGATCCAGGGCGTTACGCCCGTCGAGCACACGCCTCTGCGCCACCACCCCGCCGAAGGCGACCGGGTCGAGCTCGCGGTACTGCTTCCACTCGGTCAGCACCAGCACGGCGTCGGCCCGCTCGGCCGCCTCCTCCGCGGTGTCGGCATAGTCGAGCTGCGGCCACAACTTCCGGCTGTTGTCCACCGCAGCCGGATCGGTCACCCGCACCACCGCGCCCTGCAACTGCAACTGCGCGGCGACATTGAGCGCCGGGGAATCGCGAATGTCATCGGAGTCAGGCTTGAACGCCGCCCCCAGCACCGCCACCCGCTTGCCCAGCAACGACCCGTCACACACCTCACGAGCCAGCTCCACCATCCGGATCCGCCGGCGCATGTTGATGTTGTCCACCTCCCGCAGGAACGTCAGCGCCTGATCGGCACCCAGCTCCCCGGCCCGAGCCATGAACGCGCGGATGTCCTTGGGCAGACAGCCCCCGCCGAAGCCCAGCCCGGCATTGAGGAACTTGCGACCGATCCGGTCGTCGTAGCCGATCGCATCCGCCAACAACTTCACGTCCGCACCCGTGGCCTCGCACAACTCGGCCATCGCGTTGATGAAACTGATCTTCGTGGCGAGAAAGGAGTTGGCCGCCGTCTTCACCATCTCCGCGGTGGCGTAGTCGGTCACGACCTTCGGGACTCCCCGGGCCACGACGGGTGCATAGACCTCGTCGAGCACACGTTCGCTGTCGGCCCTGGCATGGTCGGGGACGCCGTACACCAGCCGGTCGGGATGCAGGGTGTCCTGGACCGCGAATCCTTCGCGGAGGAACTCCGGGTTCCAGGCCAGCAACGCACCTGGCACCTTCTCTGCCACCATGTCGGCCAGCCGGGCGGCAGTGCCTACAGGCACGGTGGACTTGCCGACGACGAGATCACCCGGCTCCAGCACGCGCAGCAGCGACTCGGCAGCCTCCTGGACGAAGTGGAGGTCGGCGGCGTACTCGCCGTGCTGCTGCGGCGTCCCGACACAGATGAAGTGAACGGCGCTTCCGGCCGCCTCGACGATGTCGGTCGTGAAGCTCAGCTGCCCGGATGCAAGGCCATGGCGCAGGAGCTCGGCGAAACCGGGCTCGAAGAAAGGCGCCCGACCGGCGCTGAGATCGCCGACCTTGCGCGGGTCGACGTCGATGCCGATGACCTCGTGACCCCACTCGACGAGTGACGCCGCGTGAACTGCTCCGAGATATCCGCAGCCGACGACCGAGATGCGCATCGCTCCTGCCTTCGCACGCGGCTCAGAACAGTTCGACTCACAGTTGAGCATGCGGCCACGCGATCTGCGCGCCGAGCGCGACCGCCCGGCAATCAGCGGCTCGTGAGGCCACGATTCCGCGATCTGCACCCCCTGCAAGGTTTGACCTCCGAGGGGCCGGGAAGATGTGCAGTGCCCGGCTCAGGTGCGGGCGACACCACTATCACCCGACCGCTCGACGAGGAGCGCTCCGTGACCTGGCTGTGGCTCGTCCTTCTCGGCTGGCTGGTCATCGCCGTCCTCGCCGGGTTGCTGATCGGTGGGGTCGTTCATGTGGCCGACCGGCGCGATGGCAGCACTCGTGGCAGCCGGGTTCGATCTCCCCTCGCCAGGCCCTCCGCCGAGGACCTGCTCTCCCCGACCCTCGGTGGGAATCGGGCGGGCTGACACCCGGGCCCACCTCCCCCTACCGGGGGAACGGCGGGTGACCGGCCGTCGTCCGTGCTCCTACCCTCGGGCGGAATGCCTGCCGGACGGGGGACGACATGAGCACGGACGTGCCGTACGACGGTTCCGAACGAACCGCTGAACCTGACTCCGTCGGAGCCGCATCCACTCGGGACGCGGAGCCGCCGCCCCGGCGCCGGCTCCGTCGCGCGCTGACCGCTGCCGGCGCGCTGACGCTGGTCCTCACCGTTCTCGTCGGCGGGGGCATCTGGTTCCTGGCCGACCGGTACGCCGGGAACATCGACCGGGTCGCCGGCGTGTTCGACGACCTCGACGAGGACTCGCGGCCGGCCGCGCCGACGCCGGAGCAGCCGACCGCCGAGGATCCGGTGACGTTCCTGCTCGTCGGATCCGACACCCGTGAGACGACCGACGACGGCGTAGCCGAGGGCGGCCGATCCGACGCCATCATGATCGCGCGGTTCGCTGGTGACCGCCGGCACGCACAGCTCGTCTCGATCCCCCGCGACTCGTGGGTCGACATCCCCGGTCACGGCCGGAACAAGATCAACGCCGCCTACGCGTTCGGCGGGCCGACCCTGCTCATCCAGACCGTCGAGCAGCTCACCGGCGTGCGCATCGACCACTACGTGACGATCGACTTCCAGGGCATCATCCAGGTGACCGACGACCTCGGCGGCGTGAACGTCGTCGTCGCGGAGGAGACGACCAACGGGCCGTACACCTTCCCGGCCGGCGTGAACCACCTCGACGGCGCCGCGGCCCGCTGGTACCTGGGCCAGCGGTACGGGCTGGAGGGCGGCGACTTCGACCGCGTCCGGCGCCAGCAGCAGTTCCTCGAGGCGATGTTCACCAAGCTGTTCAGCAGCGACACGTTCACCGACCCCGGGCGCCTGGATGCGGCCCTGCGAGCGGTGACCGGCGCGGTGGCGGTCGACGACACGTTGAGCAACACCGACCTGTTCTCGCTGGCCTACTCGCTGCGCAACCTGCGCCCGGAGAACGTCGAGTCCTTCACCGCGCCCATCCTCGGGACCGGTCGCGAGGGCTCCGCGAGCGTCGTCTACCTCGACACCGTGACGGGCGAGCGCATGTGGACCTACCTGCGCAGCGACTCCCTGGCCGCCAACGCCGCCGAGTTCGGTGACGAATCCCTGCCCGACGTACCTCGATGAGGGAGGCTCGCCGCTCAGCGGGCCGACTGAAGCACCTCTACGGGATCTCCCGGGTGCGGCTGTACGTCCGGCCGGCCTAGCCGCTGGGCAGCACGTCGACGACGTGCAGGACCACGGCGGCTATGTTGTCGCGGCCACCGTTCTCGACCGCCTCGGCGACCATCCGCTGCGCCGTGACATCCGGCGTGGTGTCGCTGCCGATGAGCTCAGCGAGCCGGTCCTCGGGCACCTCGTTGGACAGCCCGTCCGAGCAGACGAGGAAGCGCTGCCCTTCCCCCACCGGCAGCATCGTCACATCGGCATCTCCACCGGCGCCCACGCCGAGCGCGCGGGTCACGATGTTCCGCTGCGGATGCGTGGCGGCGTTCTCCGGCGCCACGTGCCCGCTCTCGATGAGCACCTGCACCAGCGAGTGGTCGACGGTCACCTGACCCCACGAGGTCGGCGTCCAGGCGTAGACGCGCGAGTCGCCGATGTGGAACACGGCCCAGCACAGCTCCCCCGCGTCCTCCACCAGGGCCACGCCGGCCACGGTCGTGCCGGCGCCCACCATGGAGATGTCGGCCTCGCCCAGGGAGCGGATGCCCTCGTCGGCCATGCGGATGGCGTCCTGCAGCGCCTGCACCGTGAGGGTGGGCTGCCCGATCGTCTTCGACAGGGAGTCGACCGCCTTCTGCGCCGCCTCGGCACCGGCTGCATGGCCACCCATCCCGTCGGCGACGGCGAACACCGGAGGCACGGCGAGGAACCGGTCCTGGTTCTCCTCGCGCTGCCCGATGTGGGTGGCACTCCCCCACGACAGCTGTACCTGCGGCATCGGTCTCCCGTCTCGACGCGGCCCCGCTGCGCACGTCTTCCCCGTGAGCCGGTGAGCCTATTGGCCGAGATGGCCATCAGCCGACCCGGCCGTCGTCCTCCAGGGATATCCGCTGGTCGCCCCGACTACCCGCACTCAGCGGTAACCCTGCGCACAGCCCCGCGCGGCGGCGGAACTACTGCCAGTGCTGCGGCGGCGCGGGCGGCTGGACGGGAGCGGGAGCAGGGGGCGCCACCGGCGCGTCCGCCATGCCGTAGCGGCGGCGGACCGCCTGCACGACGTTCGGCGGGAGCCCCGCCGCGATCGCCGGCGCCAGCAGGCCCGTGACCGCACCCCACAGCGCGAGGATGAAGGCGACCAGGAACGGGTTGAAGGTCTCCTCGACGCTGACGCCGGCGCGGAAGCCGCCACCGCCCGTCGACGAGTCCACGGCGAACCGCAGCAGCAGGGCGGCGACCAGCGCCACGAACGCGAGCGCGGCGGCGAACCGCAGGCCCTCCAGCCGGGCCGTCAGCATCGTGTGCTGCCGCAGAACCACCACGACCGCCACGGTCTGCATCACGGCGAACAGCACCACCGGCGCCAGCCAGAAGGCCCCGTGGACGTCGGTGAAGGTCAGCAGGTCGATCGAGCTGGTGCCGGTGATCTCGTCGGTGAGCCCGCCCTCCCCGGTCAGCTGCCCTCCGGCCGCCCACAGGACGACGGCCAGCGTCGCGTTGACGAAGGCCAGCAGCGAGACGCCGAGGAACTGCGGCACGCCCTCCTCCCCGCCGTTCTCGGCCAGCGCCCAGATCATGAAGACGACGGCCCCCACGGTGCCGGCCGCGAACACCACCAGCGCGCCCCGCAGTGCGGGCATCACCCGCGGCCGGAACCGGCCGAGCAACGGTGCCGAGCGCCGCAGCAGTGCCACCAGGCCCGTCGTCGCGACGGCGAACAGCAGCGCGCCGAACAGCGTCGACCACACGCCGACGCCCAGCCGGCCGTTCAGGTCCACCAGCTCGCCGAGGCCGCCGTCGTCGAACCGGTCCGGCGTGTAGCGGGCCAGCAGCGGCAGCGGGATGAACAGCAGCGCGAAGACCAGCGCGGTCCGCACCAGGTCGGCGAGCACGTCGCGGCCGCGGGCGACCTCGCCCCGGCGCAGCCGGCGGGCGAACGTGGCGCCGAGGACGAGCATCCCGACGAGCGTGACCGTCAGCGGCAGCACCCCGATGCTGACCGACGCCGTGGCGGAGTCGAACGAGTCGGCCTCGGCCTCGGCGAACGCGTCGCCGCCGACCGCGAGGCACACCCCGGCGAGGATCAGCACCAGCGTCTCCGCGAAGCCCAGGTCCCCGTTGGCGATGAGCAGCATGCCGAACAGCGAGACGCCGAGCATCGCCACCACGGCGAGCACCGCGGACTTCGCCGGGCCCAGCCAGTCGCCGGTGAGCAGCGCCTCGACCGCGCTCCAACCCGGCGGGGGAACGCCCGGACCGCCGCCGTAGGGCGAGGAGCCGTACGGGGCCGCGCCGTACGGGGCCGCGCCGTAGCCGGGCGGTGGCACCGGCGCGCCCTGCGGGTACGGCATCGGCGAGGTCCGGGGCTCGTACGGGGGCTGCGGCACGTAGGGGGGCTGCACGGGCGGGGCCTGGCCGGCGAACGACGGTGCCGCCGGTGCCGGAACCGCCGGCGTCACGGCCATCCCGCAGCCCGGGCACCAGCCGGAGCCGTACTGCAACCCCGTGCCGCAGTTCCCGCAGAGACTCTGCGTCATCGTCGTGCGTCCCCCGTCGTGCTCGAGTGCCGTCGCGCCGTCGCGACATCGACCCCGACGGTAGGCAGGCGACCCGAGCGCCCGGCGATCCGGCGGCCGTGTCGGCGGGCGTACCGGAACCGTGATGTCCCAAGGGCCCTGTTTGCCCCCTCCCGTGTCCTCGACCTCGCGAGCCCCACCCTGCTCGGTGGCTGCTGGACCCGGCTCGACAGCGCTGCTCTCATACGCCGGCCAAGTAGGGCCCGATGGACCGGAGAACCAGAGATCATGAACTCGCGACGGATCACGTTCATCACCGCAGCGGCGGCTGCCGCCGTGCTGACCACTTCGGGGGCAGCATCGGCTGCCCCGACGACCGAACAGGTGTACGCGCCTGACGGCACCGGGGAGTGGCACACCGCTGACACGCGCCCGGACGGGTCGCTCACGTGGACCGAGGAGTACGGAGGGGCGCTCGGCAACGGAGCCGTGCTGTTGGACACGCCCAGCAACCCTGCAAAGGTGCAGCTGCTGACCGACGCCCATGACGACACACGGCTCGCCGACATCACCGCGCTCGGCTACGCCACGTACGTGGTCGAGGCACCGGCGGGGAACCCCGGCACCCCCGCGCTCAACATCCGGTTGGACCGCGATTCCGACGGCGTCGTCGACGCCTACCTCGTCTACGAGCCCTATCAGGACGACTTCTACGGCAACGGCGCTGTGCACCCAGGCGTCTGGCAGACGTGGGACGCGTGGCACGGCGGCGAGTCCGAGTGGTGGAGCGGGCAGATCGGCGCGTGCCCGCAGGATGCGCCGTGCTCGATCAACGAGCTCCTCGATCTCTACCCTGACGCGACGATCCAGGAGGACTCCACCAGCCTCCGGTCGCCCTCGACACCGGCCGGGGCAGATTTCCACGGCAGCATCGGCTTCAACCAGGGTTCGTACAACGCCGGCGTCGTGGGCGCGGCCGACGCGCTCCACATCGCCACGAGGAGCGGCGTCGACGTCACCTACGACTTCGAGGCGGGCGAGGCCCCGGTCCGGCTGACCGGGAAGAACGACTGCAAGAACGGCGGCTGGGCCACCAGCGACGAGCCGGTGTTCCGCAACCAGGGTGCCTGCGTCAGCTACTTCTCCCGGAAGTAGCTGCACCCGAGCCAGTGCCCTCCGCCGGTACGGCGTACCGACGGAGGGCGCTGCCGCTCATCGGTCTCTTCCTGGAACGCTATGGCCGGGCGGCCGCCAGTGCCTGGGCCACCATCGCCGCGAACTGCTGGTGCCCCTCGGCGGTCGGGTGCAGGCCGTCGTCCCCGTACGGCAGGGTCCAGCCGGCGGTGGAGACGTACTGGCGGTCGGCCTCGGCGGCTGCAACCGCCAGGGCCGCGTCGATCGCCGTCACGTCCCCGCGTCCGGGCGTGGTCGGGGGCCCCACGACGACGACGCGAGGAACGTCCGACAGGTCCGCCAGTACCTCGCCGGCGGCCTCCTGCACCTCCGCCGGGTCGGCGTCCGCGTCGTTCAGTCCGCCCTGGACGACGACGGTCCCCGGGGACCACTCCAGGACGTGCTCGACGCGGGATCCGAACGTCTGCCCGCCGCACGAGCCCCCGTTGACGAAGCCGGTGCCGCCGATCGCGTCGACGTACGTCGTCCACCCCTGCAGGCGGCCCAGCGCCGTCGACCACGCCTGCTCGCGCTGGTCGGGAAGGAGCATGCCCTGGCTGTAGGAGTCGCCGAGGATCACCGCGACCTCGCCGCCCGTGGCGACCGGACGCTCGTCGTCCCGGGCCTCCACCTCGGCGCTGATCGTCCGGCACAGGGCCTCGTCCGGGTCCTCGCCGCGCTGCGTCCACCAGACGGCGACGCCGGCGATGACCACGAGCGCCAGCACGAGACCGATCACCAGCGGTCGGGACAGGTTCGGCCGGGCGCGCACGGTAGTCACGGTACGTGACTCGAGGTTCGCGGACGGTCAGGCGGCGAGGGCCTGGCGGAGCAGCGGCTCGAAGCGGTCGGCGAGGTAGGCGTCCGCCTCGGCGGTGAGGTGCTCGCCGTCGGGGCCGACCAGCTGCGGCGCGTCGGCCAGCCAGCCCTCGGCGATCGGGTCGACGAACGTCACCCCCGCCGTCTCCGCGGCCAGGCGGAGCACGTTGCGGTTGTTGCGGACGCCCGCGGGCGGGGCGTCGTCGGGCCACGGCGGGCCGACGACGACGAGCTCGGCTCCCGGCGCCTGCTCGGCGATCGCACCGATGGTCACGCCGATCGCGAACTCCACCCGGTCGGCGATGCCCGCGGCGTCGAACCGGCTGTCGAAGATCAGCACGACGTCGACCTCGCTCAGGTCCGCCGCCGCCACGAGGTCGGGGATGGTGGCGTCGTCCTCGGTCCCGATGGTCACGTAGCCGGCGTCACCGGTGGTCGCGACGGTGAACTCCGCGTCCGGCAGGCGCCGCTCGAGCACGGCGGGCCAGCCGACGCTGCCGGCCGCGAAGCCGGCCGTGTCGACGTCCCCGACGACCAGGACCCGGGGCGCGTCGCCGTCGCGGGGCTCAGCGCTCGTGGCCGCGCTGCCGGATTGCGTTGCGGGCGCCGTGGTCGGGAGCGCGGCCCGGGTGGACGGGTCGGCCTCCGGCGACTCCCGGTCCAGCGCGAACGGCAGCATCACCAGGATCGCCGCCAGGCCGACGGCCATCGTGGCCCAGGCCCACCAGGGCGGCTCGTTCCACCAGTGGTCGCCCCGCGCCATGGGCGGAAGTTACCTCGTGCGGCCGCGCCCCCACCCGTCGGCTCCCACCAGCGGGCCGGGTCTGTCCGCGTCCGCCGCGAGGCGCCCGCGCTGCTGTTCCGCTTCCGGGATCCCTCCTCCGACGCGCGTAACCGACGTCGAGGAGTGATCCGGACGCGGCCTCGCCGTCCGCGTCAGGAGTGGGCGATGCCGTCCGGATCCAGGCCGACGACGGCGGCCGCGCCGGCCGCGAGCAGCCACAACCCCAGCGAGACGATCGTGCGCATCCGTGTCGCGCGCTGCTGCACCTGCTGCTCACCCATCGCCAGCCCCCCTCCACGGCAGGGGATGGACGGTAGCGAGACGGCACCGCCTCGACCAGCGGGTTGTGCACGGTGTGACGCGTGGGCCCCATCGTCATGGACCCTCCACCAACGCGGCCCTGCTGACGACCGGCGCCCCTCGTGCTCTGCCTCCCCGGGTGGGCAGAGCACGACACGCCGGGCGGGGTGACCGCGACCGCCCCCTCGGCGCGCAGAGTGGACGCCGTGCCCTTCCGCGGAGGAACCGCTCCCGGCCGCCGGGTCCTGCTCCCCCGCCGGCTCGCGGCCGCGCTGACCGTCCTCCTGCTGCTGGTCCTCGCCGCTTGCGGCGGGTCGGAGCCGCGCTCCGCGTCGCCGTCGTCGGGCCCGACGAGCTCCTCCCCGACGACGAGCGCCGCCCCCGACCCCGCGGCCCTGCTCGAGGCGCAGCTGGACGCGGTCCTGGCCGGCATGGACCGGCGCCGCCAGGTCGCCCAACTGTTCGTCGTCGGCGTGCCCGCGGCCGACCCCTCGGACGCCGGGACGGCGTTCATCCGCGACACCGGCGTCGGCGGGGTGTTCCTACGCGGCCGCAGCGCCGCCGCCGCGACCGACCTCGCCGCCGTCACCGCCGCGTGGGCGGCCCTGACCCCCGGCCTGCGCGCGTGGGTCGCCGTCGACCAGGAGGGCGGCGCGGTGCAGACGCTGTCGGGGCCCGGCTTCGCGGACCTCCCGCCGGCCGTCGAGCAGGGGGCGCTGCCGCCCGACCAGCTCGCCCAGCTCGGTGACGGTCTCGGCGCCTCCCTCGCCGCGGCCGGCATCACCCTCGACCTCGCCCCCGTGGCCGACGTCGTCCCCGCCGGCAGCGAGCGCCGCAACGAACCGATCGGCGCCTTCGGCCGGCAGTACGGCGCGACCGCGGCCGCCGTCGTCCCCGCCGCCGGCGCCGTCCTCGACGGGCTCGCCGCGCACGGGGTCACCGCGACCGTGAAGCACTTCCCCGGCCTGGGCCGGGTGGTCGGCAACACCGACGACAGCGCCGGGGTCGTCGACACCGTGACCACCCGCGACGACGAGCAGGTGGCCGTGTTCGGCACCCTGGCCGCCTCGCCCGCGGCGCCGTTCGTCATGACGAGCTCGGCGACCTACGCGCTGATCGACCCCGACGCGCCGGCCGCCTTCTCCCCCGTCGTCGTCACCGACCTGCTGCGCGGGGAGCTCGGGTTCGCCGGCGTCGTCATCTCCGACGACCTCGGCGCCGCGCGGGCCGTGCAGGACATCCCGCCCGGCGAGCGCGCCGTCCGCTTCCTCGCCGCCGGCGGCACGCTGGTCCTCACCGTCACGCCCGCCGTGCTGCCCGCGATGATGGACGCCGTGCTGGCCCGCGCCGACGCCGATCCGGCCTTCGCCGCGCAGGTCGACGCCGCAGTCCGCACCGCTCTCCGCGCGAAGGTCACCGGCGGCCTGCTGGCCTGAGGCCTGCGGTCCCGGCGGATGCGTCGATCATCGGCAGGTGGCTGCCCCCACCGGCGTGGCGGGCGACCACCTGCCGATGATCAACAAGGGGCGAGGACTCGCGCCTACCCCGCCAGCACGGGCGCGAGCACCGGGGCCAGCCGCGCGGAGTACGCGGCCGTCATGTGGGTGCCGTCGGCGAACACCGGCGTCGTCCCGACGAACAGCGGGCACTGCTCCTGCGCGTCGCAGAACCACGACCGGGTGTCCACGTAGCTGGCCTGCAGCGTCGTGCCCCGGAACGCCCGGACGGTGTCGGCCTCGTTCTCGAGGAAGTCGGTCACGTCGTCGGCGATCGTGCTCAGGCAGTCCTGCGGGGTGTTGAAGCGCGTCGCGCACGTCTGGATGTTCAACCCCGGCGGCGGGGAACCGAGCAGCACGAACCGCGCCTGCAAACCGTCGAGCGCGGTCATCGTCGCGATGAGCCCGTCGCGCCACTCGGCCAGCGCCGCGTCCCCCTCGGCCTCGGAGACCATCCGCCCGATCGAGTTGGCCGCCGAGGACATGATCACGAGGTCCGGCCGGAGCTCCTGCACCTGCGCCAGCGCCCACTCCTGGTGCGCCGAGCAGTACTCGGGGAACGCCGGGTCGCCGCGGTCCATCTCCGTCGGCACCATCGCCTGCGGGCACTGGCCGAGCGTGAGCACCCGGATCTGCCAGCCATCGGACTCCAGCGCGCGCCGGATGCCCGGCATCCAACTGATGCTGACGGAGTCACCGAGCAGGACGGCGGTCCGCTCGGCGGCCGGATCGCCGTACACGCAGCCGGCGGCGTCGGCCGCGGACCGGATGTTGAGGCAGTCGTCCACCACCCACTCCGGGACGTAGACCTCCTCCGACGTGGAGTCCAGCCCCGGCACGAGCTCGGGCCACTCCGGCGTCGTGACGGCGGCCGAGATCTCGCCCGCCAGGACGGCGGCGTGGTCCACCGACGGCGCGGCCGGCAGCGGATCGTCGACCGAGACGGGCGGGGGTGCCGCCGCCGGCTCGCTCGCCGACGCCCACGGCCAGCCCGACCCGGTCGCCGGGAGGACGACGAGGACGACGGTCAGCGCCGCGGCCGCCGCGGTGGCCACCCAGCCGCCGATCAGCGCGACGCGGCGCTCCCGCTTGCGCACCACCCCGGGCCGCAGCCAGTCCGACCGGCGGATCGGCTGCTCGACCAGGTGGTAGCTGGCCATCGAGACCACCACGGTGAGGGCGGCCACCAGCGCGTAGTAGGTGCCGTCGACCGGCAGCAGCACCGCCAGCACGACGATCGCCGGGAAGTGCCAGAGGTACAGCGAGTAGGACAGCGCGCCGAGGTAGCGGGCGAGCGGGTTGTCGAGCGCGAGGACGTGCGACGGACCGCCCGTGCCGGCGGCGATCACGAGGCCGGTGCTGAGCACGGGCAGCAGGGCGCCGGGCGCGGGGAACGGCGTGTCCGGGCCGATGACGAACGCGCTGGCGACGATCCCGGCCAGCCCCACCCAGCCGAGCAGCGGGCGCAGCCGTGCGGGGATGCGGGCGACCGCGGGCACCGCCACGGCCAGCAGCGCGCCCAACCCGAGCTCCCACGCGCGGGAGAACGTGGAGAAGTAGGCCCACGTCGGGTCGGTGGTCGTCTCGTGCAGCGCCCACGCGTACCCGCCGACGACGACTCCGACCGCGACGACGGCGATCCCCACCAGGCCCTTGGGGCCGTGCTTGCGGCGCCACCCCGCGATGCCCAGGACCACCGCCAGGACGACGGGCCAGACGACGTAGAACTGCTCCTCGACCGCGAGCGACCAGTAGTGCTGCAGCGGCGAGAGCGGGCCACCGGCCTGCAGGTAGTCGGTCCCGTTGAGGGCGAACCGCCAGTTGCCGGCGAACAGCAGCGACCACAGCGCGTCGTCGGAGGTGGTGCGCGCCCGGCTGCCGAAGAAGACGGCGTGCGCGGCGACCACGGTGGCGACGAGCACCAGCAGCGACGCCGGGAGGATCCGCCGGATGCGGCGCTTGTAGAAGTCGACGAACGAGATCCGCCCCGAGGTGCGGTGCTCCCGCAGCAGCAGCCCGGTGATCAGGAAGCCGGAGATCACGAAGAAGACGTCGACGCCGACGAAGCCGCCGTGCGGCCAGCCCAGCAGGTGGTCGCCGATCACCAGGAGGACGGCGACCGCCCGCAGCCCCTCGATGTCCCCGCGGACGTGGGAGGCCCCGTCGCGCGGTAACGCGGACGCGGGGGGACCCGACGGCACCGCGGCCGGAAGGGCCGCGCGTGTGTCTGTCGCCATCGGCGAGGGAACCCCCGAGTACCAGTGGACGCCGGCTGCGGTCGCGCGACCTCGCACGATACCCACGCGAGACGTGCGCCACGTCGCTCTGATGGGTGTCGGGCCCCGCCCGAGGGCGGGAGTGCACGTCCTGTCCCACTAGTCTCCTCGGGACGCACGGCCGGACGTGCGCCGATCGACGGAAGGTGCCGCATGCCCACTGCCCTGATCACCGGTGTCACCGGCCAGGACGGCCTGTACCTGAGCGAGTTGCTGCTCGCCAAGGGCTATGAGGTGTACGGCCTCGTCCGCGGGCAGAACAACCCGAAGGTCGACGTCGTCCGCCGGATCGACGGGCTGAAGCTGCTGTACGGCGACCTCACCGACCTCTCCAGCCTGCTGCGCGCGGTGCACTCCGCCCGGCCGGACGAGATCTACAACCTCGGTGCCATCTCCTACGTCGCCTACTCGTGGGAGAACGCGCGGCTGACCTCCGACGTCACCGGCATGGGCGTGCTCAACATGCTCGAGGCGACCCGGCTGTACTGCGCCGACGACCCCGGCCGGGTCCGCTTCTACCAGGCCTCGAGCTCGGAGATGTTCGGCAAGGTCCAGGAGGTGCCGCAGCGCGAGTCGACGCTGCTGTGGCCGCGGTCGCCCTACGGCGTCTCCAAGGTCTACGGCCACTACATGACCATCAACTACCGCGAGTCCTACGGGATGCACGCGTCGTCGGGGATCCTGTTCAACCACGAGTCGCCGCGCCGCGGGCCGGAGTTCGTGACCCGCAAGGTGACCCGCGCGGTCGCCCGCATCGTGCTCGGCCTGCAGGAGACCCTGGAGCTCGGCAACCTCGACGCCCGCCGCGACTGGGGCTTCGCCGGCGACTACGTCGAGGCGATGTGGCTGATGCTGCAGCAGGAGACCGCCGACGACTACGTCATCAGCACGGGCGAGACGCACTCCATCCGCGAGTTGCTGGACGTCGCCTTCGCGCACGCCGGCATCGCCGACTGGACGTCCTACGTCTCCCTCAACCCCGAGCTGCTCCGGCCGGCCGAGGTGGACCTGCTGATCGGGGACTCCACCAAGGCCCGCGAGCAGCTCGGCTGGAAGCCCAAGGTCGGCTTCGAGGAGATGATCCGCATGATGGTCGACGCCGACGTGGCGGAGCAGCGCGCGTCGGTCTCCTGACGTGGGGGCGGACTGACGTGGGCACCGCCCTGGTGACCGGCGTGACCGGTCAGGACGGCGGCTATCTGGTCGAGCAGCTCGTCGCTGCCGGTCACGAGGTGCACGGCGTCTGCCGCGGCGAGCTCTCGCGTGCCGGGGAGCTGCCGCACCTGGCCGCCGTCGGCTCGCGGCTGCGGCTGCACCGCGCCGACCTGCGCGACGTCACCGCGCTCGTCCGCGTGATCGACGACGTCGCCCCGGACTGGCTGTTCAACCTGGGCGGGCTGTCGAGCGTCGCGGCCTCCTGGACCGACCCGATGACGACGTTCGACACCAACGCGCGGCCGGTGATCGGCGTCCTGGAGTACCTGCGCGGACGGCAGAACCGCGGCGAGCGCCCCATCCGGTTCATCCAGGCCTCCAGCGGCGAGAGCTTCGCCGGTGGCGGGGGCACGATCGACGAGACCACGCCGGTGAGCCCGGTCAACCCGTACGGCGCCGCGAAGGCCCTGGGCCACCAGATGGTGGGCATGTACCGGACGCAGGGAGTGCACTGCAGCTCGCTGATCCTGCTGAACCACGAGTCACCCCGGCGTCCGCACCGATTCGTCACCCGACGCATCACCGCCGGCGTCGCGGCCATCGCCGCCGGCCGCGCGGGGGACCTGACGCTGGGCAACCTCGACGTCTGCCGCGACTGGGGCTGGGCGCCGGACTACACCCGGGCGATGCTGCTGGCCGCGGAGGCCGACGAGCCCCGCGACTACGTCGTCGCCACCGGCGAGGCGCACAGCCTCACCGACCTCGTCGCGGCCGCGTTCGCGCGGGTCGGCATCGACGACTGGGAGCGCTACGTCAGCTCCGACGCAGCGCTGCTGCGCCCCACCGACTCGGCCGTGCTCACCGGCGACGCCACCCGGCTGCGGGAGTTGCTCGGCTGGGCGCCGACGGTCGGCTTCCGGGAGATGGTCGAGGCGATGGTGGACACCGACGTCGCGGAGCTCGGCGGGGTCGCCTGACCCGGCTGCCCCCCGTGCGATTCCGCGCTTCTGCACGGTGCGGAAGCGCGGAATTGCCCGTCAGCGGGTGATCGTCGAGGCGTGCTCGTGCGCCCGCGCCGCCAACCGCTCCCGCTGCGGGACGACGACGTACTTCGGGTCCTTCGCGCTGGCCACACCCGCCTCGAAGACGCCGAACCGGGTCAGCAGCGAGCCCGCCGCCAGCAGCAGCCCCGAGCCGACGGCGCCGGCACGGGTGCGGCCGCCCAGCAGGGCCAGCCCCAGCCCCGAGGCGGTGCACGCCCTGGCCGCCCGCATCAGCACGCCCGGCCGGCCCAGGTGGTAGGGCTCGGCGACGATCGAGTCGCTGCCCTCCACCCGGCGGACGACGGCCAGTTCGATCGCCGCTCCCGCGATCGCCATCCGCCGAGCCGGCTCGGACTCGGCGAGCGGGGTGAACACCATGCAGAGGCCGCCGCCGGCCGCCATGCCCGAGGCCCCGAACACGAACGGTAGCTGGGTGTGCGCCGCGTGCCAGGTCGGGACGGCGGTGTTGGCCAGCAGGACGCCGGTGTAGGTCGCCAGCGGCCCGCCGAACAGCGCGGCCACCACCCCGCCGAAGCGCTTCAGCCCCGGGAACCACCCCAGCAGCTCCACGGCCGCGGTCGTCGAGGCCGCGGCGCTGAACGGCGCGAGGATGTAGGTGCCCACCGACAGCGGCGAGGTCGGCTTGAACACCCGCAGCATGTGCAGGAACCGCGCCGGGCGGCCGAGGTCGTGGATGAGGAAGACGACCGAGGCCAGCGCGCCGCCGCCGGAGACGTAGCGGCCCACCCGGGTGAGCGCCGGGCGCCCGGTGACGTCGGCCAGGGCCGCCAGGATGGACGACGACCCCGCCGCGCCGCCGAGGAACAGGTACAGCGGGACGTCGGGGGACTTCCACACCGGGGCCTTGAGGATCGGCCGCCCGTAGTAGGAGGTGAACTCGACGTCGTCCACCATGGCGATCTCGCCGCGGCCGCCCCGCCGTCCACCCTTGCGGCGCTTCGTCCGGGGCTGCGCGGCCTGACCGCCGTCGGCCCGCCGCCAGCCGCCTCCCGGGGTCGCGATCCCCTCGGTCACCGCGCCCCCTCCCCTTCGTGCACGTCCGCGGAAGTGCACACCCGCTCCGTCATCGGGGGCGCCTCGAGCCGAACACCGCGGTCGCGGCGACACCCACGATCATCAGCGCCGCCTTGCCCGCGGCCTTCCACATCGCCGGCAGGTCGCGGGTGGTCACGACCGGATCCGGGGGCAGGCCGTACACCTCGGGCTCGTCGAGCAGCAGGAAGAAGGCGCCGTTGCCGCCGACCCCGTCGTCCTCGTCCCGGCCGTAGAGCCGCGCGGTCTCCACGCCCTGCTCCTTGAGCGTGGCCAGGCGGGCGTCGGCGCGGGCCTGGAGCTCGTCGAGGTCGCCGAACTGGATCGACTGGGTGGGGCAGGCGGTGGCGCAGGCCGGCATCAGCCCGTCGGTGAGCCGGTCGTAGCACATCGTGCACTTGAAGACCCGGCCGTCGTCCTCCCGGCGGTTGATCACGCCGTACGGGCAGGCGGAGACGCAGTAGCCGCAACCGTTGCAGATGTCGCCCTGGACGACGACCGTGCCGAACTCGGAGCGGAAGAGCGCTCCGGTCGGGCAGACGTCGAGGCAGCCGGCGTGCGTGCAGTGCTTGCAGACGTCCGACGACATCAGCCAGCGGACCTGCTTGTCGGTGCCGCTCTGCCCGGTCTGCGGGTCGAACTCGGTGAGCGCCTCGGCGTTGAGCACGCTGCCCCGGGGGTCGTCGCCGGGCCGCCCGACGGTAGGCATCGGCAGGTCGACCGTGCGCACCTGCTCGATGAAGGCCACGTGCCGCCAGCTGTTCGCGCCCAGCTGGCCGGTGTTGTCGTAGGACATCCCCGACAGGCCGATGACGTCGCGGGTGCCGTGCGAGTCGTCCATCGGGAGCGTGTTCCACTCCTTGCAGGCGACCTCGCAGGCCTTGCAGCCGATGCACACCGAGGTGTCGGTGAAGAACCCGACGCGCGCCGGGTGGTCCTCGTCGTAGCCGGCCTCGGCCGTGACGTCGGGCAGCGGGCCGAAGAGGCGGTTGTGCGGGTCCTTGCCGGTGAAGGCCGGGCTCGCCGAGCTGATCGAGGTCATGCCGGCCTCCCTCCCGGGGTCGTGGTCCCGCTCGTGGCGCCGCGCCACGGGGCGCCGTCGCACCGGGCGCCGTCCTCCCTCACCGCAGCGCGTCCTCCCTCGCCGCGCACCGTGAGGGAGGTAGCGCCGGGATCAGGTGACCTGATCATCGCCGTCCCCCTCCGCGACCGGCGCGCGGCCGTTCACCCCGACCCGCCCCGAGCCCACGCCGGCCCGCCGCCGGTAGGACTCCACGAACTCCAGCAGTTCCGGCCCGCGCGGGCGCCGGCCGGGGACGATGTCGGCGGTGCTGACCTTGTCCTCCTGGATGTGGGTGTTCGCGTCGAGCGCGATCCCCAGCAGGTCGTTGGCCGAGTCGCCGGTGGACAGCCCGCTGTAGGCCCAGTGGTAGGGCATGCCGATCTGGTGCACGACCTGCCCGCCGCGCAGCCGGATCGGCCGGACCCGCTCGGTGACCAGCACCTTCGCCTCGATCGCCGTCCGGGTGCTGACCAGCGTCGCGTAGTCGCCGTGGGTCAGCCCGCGCAGCGCGGCCAGCTCCGGGCTGACCTCGACGAAGAACTCCGGCTGCAGCTCCGCCAGGTAGGGCAGCGTGCGGCTCATCCCGCCGGCGGTGTGGTGCTCGGTCAGCCGGTAGGTGGTCACCTGGAACGGGAAGACCTCGCTCATCGACGGGTTCTCCCGGTTCCACGGCCCCTCGATGCGCTCCACCGTCGGGCTCGCCTGCTGGGCGTAGAGGGCGTTCTCGACGACGGACTCCACCGGCTCGTAGTGCGTCGGCAGCGGCCCGTCGACCAGCCCGGCCGGCGCGTACAACCACGCCTTGCCGTCGCCCTGCATGACGAACGGATCGGTGCCGGCCAGCGCGTCCTGCGCGCTGGCGCCCTCCGGCGGCACGTAGTCCGGCCGCTTGGTCCTCTCGACGTCCGGCACGTCCGCGCCGGTCCACTCCCCGGCGGCGGAGTCCCAGTACACGTACTTCTTCCGCTCGCTCCACGGCCTGCCCTCGGGATCGGCCGACGCGCGGTTGTAGAGCATCCGGCGGTTGAGCGGCCACGCCCAGCCCCACTCGGAGGCGACGGCCCCCGGCTCGCGGGCCGGCGTGCGGCGGGCCGCCTGGTTGACCTCGTCGGCGAAGACCCCGGTGTAGATCCAGCAGCCGCCGGAGGTGGAGCCGTCGTCGGCCATGTCCACGTAGGTCGACAGCGCCCGCCCGTCGGGGCCGGTGCCGTTGATCTCGCGCAGCACCGCCTCGGCGTCGGGGTCCCGGGTCTCCCCGTGCACCGGGTAGTCCCAGGTCATGTGCAGCAGCGCCTGGTCGCGGGGGTCGGTCGAGTCCGCCAGCCGGGAGCGCAGGATCCGCCCGAGGTGGAAGTAGAACCACAGGTCGCTGCGGGCGTCCCCCGGCGGCTCGACGGCCTTCTGCCGCCACTGCAGCAGCCGCTGCGTCTGGGTGAACGTGCCCTCCTTCTCCACGTGCGAGGCGGCGGGTAGGAAGAACACCTCGGTGCCGATCGTCTCCGGCGCGAGCTCCCCGGTCTCGATCTCCGGCGACTCGTTCCAGAAGGTCGCCGACTCGATCATCTGCAGGTCGCGGACGACGAGCCAGTCCAGGTTGGCCAGGCCGAAGCGGTTCATCCGCCCGTTGGGGTGCCCGACGGTCGGGTTCTCGCCGACGAGGAAGTAGCCGTGCACCTTCCCCTCGATCATGTCGGCGATCGTCCGGTAGGAGCTGTGGTCACCGTTGATCTTGGGGATCCAGTCGAACCGGAAGTCGTTCTCCGGCTGCGCGGCGTCGCCGAACCAGGCCTTGAGGAGGCTGACCGTGTAGGCGCGCTTGTTGCCCCAGAACCCGCCCTTGCCGGCCGCGTCGGCGCAGTACTCGTCGAGCGTCTGGTGCTGCATGGCGTGCGGCATCGGCAGGTAGCCCGGCAGCAGGTTGAACAGCGTCGGGACGTCGGTGGAGCCCTGGATGCTCGCGTGCCCGCGCAGCGCCATGATCCCGCCGCCGGGCCGGCCGATGTTGCCCAGCAGGGTCTGCAGGATCGACGCGGTGCGGATGTACTGCGCGCCGACGCTGTGCTGGGTCCAGCCGACCGAGTAGACCCACGCCGTCGTCCGGTCGCGGTTGCTGTTCTCGGTGACCCAGCGGGCGACCTGCTCGAACACCTCGGGTTCGATGCCGCACACCTCGGCGACCATCTCCGGGGTGTAGCGGGCGAAGTGCCGCTTGAGGATCTGGAACACCGTGCGCGGGTGCTCGAGGGTCTCGTCGCGGTGCGGCTTGCTGGGGATCGGCGGGCCGCCGCTGCCGGCCGCCTGTGCCCGGTCGGAGTGCTTGACGTCGGGGTGCTGCTCGGATCGCTCCTGCTCCGCGGCCTCGCCGGGGTCGTCGGTGCGGGAGTCCTGCCCGCTCGGCTCGTAGGACCAGCTCGCCTCGTCGTAGGTGCGGGTCTCCGGGTCGAAGCCGGAGAACAGCCCGCCGAGATCCTCGGTGTCGACGAACTCCTCACCCACGATCGCCGCGGCGTTGGTGTAGGCGACGACGTACTCGCGGAAGTACAGGTCGTTGTCCAGCACGTAGCGGATCAGCCCGCCGAGGAAGGCGATGTCGGTGCCGACGCGCAGCGGCACGTGCAGGTCGGCGACCGCGCTGGTCCGGGTGAACCGGGGGTCGATGTGCACGACCTTCGCGCCGCGCGCCTTGGCCTCCATCACCCACTGGAAGCCCACCGGGTGGCACTCGGCCATGTTCGAACCCTCGATGACGATGCAGTCGGAGTTCGCCAGGTCCTCCAGGAAGTTCGTGGCACCGCCACGACCGAACGAGGCACCCAGACCGGGCACCGTGGAGGAGTGCTATATGCGCGCCTGGTTCTCGATCTGGATCGCGCCCAGGGCGCTGTAGAGCTTCTTCATGAGGTAGTTCTCCTCGTTGTCGAGGGTCGCCCCTCCGAGGCTCGCTACGCCCATGGTGCGGTTGACGCGGTGCCGGTTCTCCGGCGGCCCGTCGACCTCCTGCCACCCCTTGCGCCGCGCCTCCAGCACGCGGTCGGCGATCATCTCCATCGCCGTGTCGAGGTCCAGGTCCTCCCACTCCGTGCCGTACGGACGGCGGTAGCGGACCTTCGTGACCCGGGTCGGGCTGGTCACCAGCTGCTTGCTCGCGCTGCCCTTGGGGCACAGCCGGCCGCGGCTGATCGGCGAGTCCGGATCGCCCTCGATCTGGGTGATCCGCTCGTTCTCGACGTACACCTTCTGCGCGCAGCCGACGGCGCAGTAGGGGCACACGCTGGCCGCCACCCGGTCGGCGGTCGCGGTGCGGCTGACCACCGCCTCGGTCCCCCTGCTGCGCGCGGCCCGGCCCCGGCCGAGCGGATCGGGACCGGTGAGCTGCCGGAACACCGGCCAGGCGTCGAGCCAGGTCTTCACCCCGTCGATGCTGCCACCGCCCGCGGGATCCGGCTGCCCGAACGCACGGCCTTCCGAGCGACAGATCACCCGCGCGGGTGCCCCGGACCGTGGCGCCGGGCGGATACCGTCGCGGCGTGACGAGGGCGGCCCGGATCGCGCTCGCGGTCTACCTGCTGGCCGGCGCCTCGATCACCCTGGGTCCGAAGCCGGGGCGGCTGTTCGCCTCCGGTATCCGCGCGTTCGACGGCGCGCTCTCGCCGCAGGCCATCGAGGCCCTGGCCAACGTCGCCCTCTTCGTACCGATCGGGTTCCTGCTCTGCCTGTCGTTCCCGGCCGTCCCGCGGTGGCTGATGTGGGGGCTGTGCGTCGCCGCCTCCGCCGCGGTCGAGCTGTACCAGTACGTGCTGCCCGGCCGCGACGCCACGTTCCGCGACCTCGTGACCAACGGACTCGGCGCCGCGCTGGGCGTCGGGCTCAGCTGGACCCTCGACCGGGTACTACCGCGCCGGAGCTGATTGACCGTTCCCCGGCGGCGACGCACGCTGGCGGGCGGGACGGCACCCCGGCCGTCGCGCGAGAGCGGGGTGTACCACCGATGACCGACCCGTACGGCCCGTACCGGCCCGCTCCGTTCGGCCCGGACGACGTCGAGTACGAGGTCGTGTCGCCGCCCCTGCCGACCCTCGTCCGGGGTGAGGACGGCGGCTACGGATACGGCTACCCCGGCTTCGCCCCCGCCCCGGCACCGGCCGCCCCCGCCCCGGCGGACGGGCGCCCCGCACCGGGTACCGCGGCCGCCGCCCTCGCGCTGACCGAGGGCGGCCTGCTCGCGTCCGGCGCGCTCGGCTGGGTCGTCGTGCTCGGCACGGCGGACGACGTCGACGCGGGCACCGGCACCGTCCTCGCCGTGCTGGCGCTCACCGCGGTGGCCGCGCTGCTGGTGATCGGCGGCCTGGGCCTGCTCCGGGGCGCGGCCCCGCGGTGGCTGACCGCCGCCACCTGGGCCGAGCTCGGGCTGCTCGCCGTGCTGACGCTCGCGGCGGTCGCCGCGCTCGCCGCCGACCGGTCGGGCGGAGGCGCGGTCGGCGTCCTGCTGGCGGGGCTCGCCCTCGCCGCCGCTCCCGCGGTCCGCCTCGTGCTGCTCGCCCGCCTCCCGGTGCGGGCGTGGCTGGACGCTGCCGCGCCGCCGGCCACCGCGCCGGTGTGGTCGCCGGTGCGGGGCCGGTGGGTGCCACCGCGCCGCGCGGGAGCTCCTCCGGGCGTGCTGGCCGCGGTCGCCGTCCCGGCCGCGGCGCTGGCGGTCGTCGCCCTCGTCGTCGTCCCCTTGCGCGGAACGGGCGACGGCGTCCCCTTCCTGCTCGACCCCTACGCCGCGGGGGCAGGGGGCAGCGGCACCTACGCCGGGGACAGCCCGTGGGGTGAGCGCTACTACCGGGACGGGCGGGCCCTGCCCGCGCCGCCGGCGTCCAGCCACCTCTACGACGCCGAGTTCGACGCCCAGGCGCGCGACTGCGCCGAGGGCGACATGAACTCCTGCGACGAGCTCTACTGGAACACCCCGGTCGACGACTTCTACGAGTGGTTCGGCGCCAGCTGCGCCGGCCGGGTCGACCACGAGGTCCCGGGCGGCTGCGTCGACCTGCTGGGTCCCCAGGCCGACTGAATCGGGGGCGGCCCCGTCCCCGAACCAGGGGAAACCCCGATGATCTGGTCGGTGGTGCGGAGGACACTGGGTCCGTGGTCGATCCGGTGCTGCACTTCCTGGGTCACTCGACGGTGCGCGTCGAGCTGGCCGGCAGGACCGTGCTCACCGACCCGGTGCTCACCGCGCGGGTCGGCCCGCTGCGGCGGGTGGTCGCCCTGCCCGACCCGGCGTCCTGGGCGGGGGTCGACCTCGTGCTGCTCAGCCACCTGCACGGCGACCACCTGCACCTGCCGTCCCTGCGGCTGCTCGGCGGCGGCGTGCGGATCGTCGCGCCGCGCGGCGCCGGGGCCTGGCTGCGGGCCCGCGGCTTCTCCCGCGTCGACGAGCTGGCGCCCGGGGAGTCCCTGACCGACGGCGAGCTGCGGATCACCGCCGTCCCGGCCGAGCACAGCCCGCACCGCTGGGGCCCCCGGCTGACGCACGGCCCGCACGCCCCCGCCGTCGGGCACCTGCTCGAGGGCGGCGGCCGCAGCGTCTACGCCACCGGCGACACCGACCTGTTCGACGGCATGCACGCCCTCGGCGACCTCGCGGTCGACGTGGCGCTGGTGCCGGTGTGGGGCTGGGGTCCCTCCCTGGGGCCGGGCCACCTCGACCCGCTGCAGGCCGCCGAGGCGGTCGCCCGCGTCCGGCCGCGGATCGCCGTCCCCGTGCACTGGGGCACGCTGGCCATGCGCGGCAGCACCGTCGTCCCGCCGCTGCGCGCCCGGATGCGGCGGCTGCTCACCGAGCCGCCGCTCGCGTTCACCCGGGCCGTCGCCGACCGCTCCCTGGACACCCGGGTGGTGCTCGCCGAGCCCGGCACGCCCGTCCGGATGCCCGCGGGGGACGCCGCGTGAGCGCGCTGGCCACGAGCTGGACCGACAGCTCGTCGATCGGCTATCCGGTCGTGTTCGGTGGGGTGTTGCTCGGCTCGGTCGTGCCGGTCGTGCCCACGGGCGCGGTGGTCGGCGCCGCGGCCGCCGTCGCGACGACCACGCACGGGCTGGACCTGGGGCTGGTGCTGGTCCTGGCCACGCTCGCGGCCTGGACCGGTGACGCCCTCACCTTCGCCGTCTGCCGGTCCGGCGGACCCGCCGCCGTCCGCTGGGTCGCCCGCGGTCAGCACGCCGACCGGATCGCCGAGGTCCGCGAGCAGTTCCGCGCGCACGGCTGGCAGATCATCGTGGCCGGCCGGCTGCTGCCCGCCGGGCGCATCCCGGTGCTGCTCGCCGCCGGCGCGCTGGCCTATCCGTGGCGGCGGCTGCTGCCGGCCAGCATGCTCGCGGCCCTGCTGTGGGCGTCGGCCTACGCCCTGATCGGCGTGGTCAGCGGCGGCATCTTCGACAGCCCGCTGCTGGCCACCCTCATCGCCACGTGCCTCGTGCTGGTCGTCAGCACCGCGCTCAACCTGGGCAGCGCGGCCCGCCGCCGCGCCGCCCACCGGCGGGAGGCCGCGGCCGGGCCGCCCGCCGACGCCGGGCGGAACGACAGGGTCGGCGGAGTCGAGCCCGCGCCGTGCGGGCCGGTCCCCGACCGCTCGGGGCCGGCATGACCCGGCCCCCCGAGCGCGGCCGGGTGGTGCGGCGCGGCCGCACCCCGGCGCGCGTGCTGCTCACCTGGCTGGTTGCCACCGTCGCGCTGGGAGTGCTGGACGCCTGGCTGGACCGGTTCAGCCTCGGCTCCTGGTGGCAGCCCCCGCTGGTCGCGCTGCTGCTCGGCCTGCTGACCGGGGTGGTGTGGCCGCTGGTCATGCGGGTGGCGCTGCCGATCGCCGTGTTCACCCTCGGCCTGGGGAGCTTCCTGCTGCTGGGCGCGGCCGCGGTCGGCATGTCGTTCCTCGTGCCCGGCGTCGTGATCGAGAACGTGCGCACCGGGGTGGTCGTCGTCGTCGGCATGGCGGCGGTCTCCGGCCTGGTCAGCAGCGCGCTGGCGCTCGACGAGGACGAGCTGTTCTTCCGGCGGGCCCGGCGGCGGGCGCGCCGGGCGGGGGTGGCCGGGGAGCAGCCGCCGGGCGTGCTGTTCCTGCAGATCGACGCGCTCGCCGCCGAGACCGCCGCCCGCGCCGTCCGCGACGGGTCGATGCCCAACGTCGCGGCGCTGCTGCGCTCGGGCAGCCACACCATGACCTCCTGGCACACCGACTGGAGCTCGCAGACCGGCGCCGAGGTCAGCGGCATCCTGCTCGGCAGCAACCACGACGTGTTCGGGTTCCGCTGGTACGAGAAGGAGCGCGACCGGCTGGTCCGGGTGTCCCACCCCGACGACGCCGCCCTGGTCGAGCGCCGGCTGTCCGACGGCCGCGGCCTGCTCGCCGGCGGCGGGGCCAGCCGGGGCAACCTGTTCACCGGCGACGCCCCGCACGTCAGCCTCACGATGAGCTCGCTGGCGTTCCTCCCCGGCGCCCGCCGCGAGCACCGCCGCCGCGACCGGGTGGGCTCGGGCTACTACGCCTACTTCGCCGACCCGGTGAACGCGCTGCGCACCGTCGCGGTGTCGGCCGTCGACATCGGCCGCGAGCTGGTCGCCGCCGCCCGCGAGCGCCGCGACGACGTCCGCCCCCGGGTCTCCCGCGGCGGGCTGTGGCCGCTCATGCGGCCGGGGACCACCGTGATCAGCCGGGACGTCGTCGTCTTCGCCCTGCTGGAGGACATGATGGCCGGCCGCCCCGTCGCCTACGCCGACTTCCTCGGCTACGACGAGGCCGGCCACCACGCCGGCCTCGACCGCGCCGACACCCTCGCCGTGCTGCGCACCATCGACCAGCAGATCGGCCGGCTGCACCGCGCCGCCGCCCTCGCGCCGCGGCAGTACCACCTGGTCTGCCTCTCCGACCACGGCCTGACCCAGGGGGAGAACTTCGAGGCCCGCTTCGGCGAGACCGTCGAGGCCCTGGTCGGCCGCCTCTGCGGCGCCGACCCCGACCCGGGGACCGTGTGCAGCGGCCCGGCGTCCAGCCGCGACCCGGCCGACGGCGGCTGGCAGATCGGCGCCGCGCTGGCCGAGGGCGGCCCGGTGGCCCGCCGGCTGCGCGCGCGGGTGCAGGCCGGCGTCGACCGGCACGACCACGAGCCGCCCGCGGACAGCGCGGGCGCCGTGCCGCGGGTCGCTCCCGGCGTCGTGGTCACCGTCTCCGGGCACACCGCGTCGGTCTCGCTCGCCGACCTGCCCGGGCGGGTGCCGCTGGAGGAGATCGAGCGGCACTGGCCCGACCTGCTGCCCGGCCTGGTCGACCACGCCGGGGTCGGGTTCCTGCTGGTGCACTCGCAGGAGCGGGGCCCCGTCGTCCTCGGCCGGGAGGGCATCCACCGACTGGAGACCGGCGAGGTCATCGGCAGCGACCCCCTGGCCGCCTACGGCGAGCACGCGGCCGACCTGGTCGCCCGGGTGTCGGCCTTTCCGCACTGCGCCGACGTCGTGATCAACAGCGCGTGGGACCCGGCCACGGGCGAGGCCCCGCCGTTCGAGCCGCACGTCGGCTCGCACGGCGGCCTCGGCGGCCCGCAGCAGCGCGGCTTCCTCGTCCATCCGAGCACGTTCGCCGACCCCGGCGAGGTGGTCGGCGCCGAGCAGTTGCACCGGGTCCTCCGCGGCTGGCTGACCGATCTCGGCCACCCGGAACCCGTCGCGGACGGCGCGATGGCCGGCCCGAACAGCGTCACCGCGCGCGAGCTCGCCCGCGCCGCGGGTGACCGGGCACACGGTGACGGGGAGGTGAATCCCGGCACCCGGCCCTGGCGGGCCGCCGCGACAGCACCGACAGTGGAGCGGTGAGACCCGACGCGCGAGCCTGGTTCGAGACGCGGACGACGTCCGCCGCGTCCCTGACCGAGGTCGACGCGGCGGCGCTGCTGCGGGCCAAGCGGCGCGGCGGCCACCGGATCAGCGTCGTCCTGCCCGCCCGCGACGAGGAGGCGACCGTCGGGCGCCTGGCCGCCGACATCGTCGACCGCTGGATGCGCCGCGTGCCCCTGGTCGACGAGCTCGTCGTCGTCGACTCCGACTCGACCGACGCGACGGCCGCGGCGGCCCGGGCCGCCGGAGCCGACGTCGTCGCCACCGCCGACGTCCTGCCCGCGCACGGCACCCGCCCCGGCAAGGGCGAGGCGCTGTGGAAGTCGCTGGCCGCCACCACCGGTGACCTGATCGTCTTCCACGACGCCGACCTGCTCGGCGACGTCGCCCACTACGTGCCCGCGCTGGTCGGCCCGCTGCTGACCGACCCGACCGTCGGCTACGTGAAGGGCTGCTACACCCGCCCGCTGAGCGTCGACGGCGTCACCAGCCCCGCCGGCGGCGGCCGGGTGACCGAGCTGACCGCGCGACCGCTGCTCAACGCGCTGTGGCCCGAGCTCGCCGGCGTCGTCCAGCCGCTGGCCGGGGAGTACGCGGGCCGCCGGGAGTTCCTCGAGCAGGTGCCCTTCTCCTCCGGGTACGGCGTCGAGGTCGGCCTGCTGCTGGACCTCGTGGAGCTGATCGGTCTGTCCGGGCTGGCCCAGGTGGACCTGGGCGTGCGGCGGCACACCTCGCAGACGCAGGACGCGCTGAGCCGGATGGCCGGCCAGGTGGTCTCGGCCGTGCTCGCGCGCGCCGGGCACGACCGCGCCGTCCACGGGCTGCTCACCCAGTTCCGGCACGGCGAGGACGGCTTCGAGCCCTACAGCAGCCCGGTGGCCGTCGACGAGCGCCCGCCCATGACCTCGCTCCCGGAGTACCGAGCCCTCCGCGCCGCCTTCGCCTAGGTGCGTGCCAGTGCGGCCGACACCCTCGCGGCGAGATCTTCCGCATGCTTCTCGGCGAGCATCCCGTTGTGCGTGCCCCGGACGTCGACCACGTCCAGCGCGGGCAGGAGCCGCCGCCACACGGGTAGGAGGTGGGCGATCAGCGGGATGCGCCGGCGCACCCGGAAGTACGTGACCGGCCCGGCATAGGGGGGCACGCGGAAGGCCTCGTACACCCGCGCGGAGTCGCGGAGGACGGCCCGGTCTGCCGGGAGGTCCCCGCTGCGCAACCGGTCGCGGAACGCCGTGGCCAGGCTCTCCTCCGTGATGCCGGGAACGACCAGCGCCAGCCCCCCGGCGAGGCGCCGCAGGAACCCCTGCCACCGCGTGAGGCTGGCGTACGGCAGGCGGACGTCCAGCAGGCCGATGAACCCGATGTCGCGGCCGGCCGCGGCCAGTCGACGGGCCGACTCCAGGGCTACCAACCCGCCGAAGGAGTAGCCCAGCAGGCGCACCGGCCCCTCGGGCTGTCCGGCATCGATCGTGGCCGCGTGCGCGGCCGCCACGTCCTCGAGTGGGAGCCGCTGCCCGTCCGGCGCGGCCAGCCGCCCCAGCAGACCCACCACCGGCGCCGACGTGGCGAGCCGTTCGACCAGAGCGACATAGCTGTCGAGGTCACCGTGCGCCCCGTGGACGACGTGCAGAGGCGGCACAGCGGGGTTGCCGCCTCGGAGCGTGCGAACTCCGGGATCCTCCGGCCTGCGGTCGGCGAGGAGCGACGCGAGTTCACGCACCGAGGGAGCCGCCAGGAGATCGGCCATCTCCACCGGGCGGTCCAGCTCGACCCTCAGCCGGCGCAGCAGCGTCATGGACTGGCGCGACGTGCCACCGAGGTCGAAGAAGGAGACCTCCTCGGGAGCCGGCCGACCCAGGACCTCTCGGAACGCGGTCGCGATCGCGACCGCCGTCGCGGACCGCGCCGAGGAGCCCGGCATCTCCGCCGCCGGGACGGCATCGTCCGCGGCAGGGTCTCCCCCGGCCGCGGCGGCACCGATCTCGAGCAGCGACCCCGGGTTCCGAAGGGCGGCGGCATTGCGGACCGGCCGGCCGTCGAGCGTGTCCCGTACCGCCTGCTCCGACGGTTTGCCGCTGTGTGTCCGCGGGAGTTCGGGGACGGCGAGGATGCGCGAGGGAACGTGCGCCGGCGAGCCCTGGTTGCGCAGGACCGACCTGATCCGCTGGGTGAACGCCTCGTCGAGTCGCACCCCCGGACGCAGGACGACCAGCAGCACCAGCCGGCTCCCCCCTGCGTGGCGCTCCTGCTCGACGGCCATGGCGTCGGCGATGCCGGGGATCGCGCGGACGATGGCATAGATCTCCGTCGGCCCGATCCGGACCCCGTCCACCATCAGCACACCGTCGGACCGGCCGAACATGCGGGCCGAGCCGTCCGCGCCGATCTCGATCCGATCTCCGTGTGTCCACACCCCGGGGAAGTGGGCGAAGTAGGCGGCGGTGAAGCGGGATCCGTCGGAATCGGCCAGAAGACCGACGGGCCGGGACGGAAAGGGGCGCCGGCACACCAGCTCACCGGCGACGCCGAGGACGGGACGGCCCTCGTCGTCGAAGGCGGCGACGTCGAGCCCCAGGGAGAGCGACGAGCACCGCCCGGCCCGCACCGGCTGCTCCGGATGCCCGAGGACGAAGCACCCGACGATGTCGGTCCCCCCGGAGATCGACTGCAGCGGCGGATCTCCGACCGCGTCGGCGAACCACGCGTACTGCCAATCGTGCAGCACTGCTCCGGTGCACAGCACCGCGCGGAGGGCGGTCAGGTCCAGGGAGTCGCGGGGGCGGTAGCCCTCGTCCTGGCACACCTGCAAGTAGGCCGGACTCGTGCCGAACACGGTGACGTGGTGCCGGGCGGCAAGCTCCCACAGCGTCTCGGGGCCGGTGACCGGGCCGTCGTACACGACGACGTGCGCACCCACCGCCAGGGCCGAGAGCTGCCAGTTCCACATCATCCAGGCGGTCGTCGTGTGGAAGTAGAGCGTGTCGCGGCTGTCGAGGTCGCCGTGCAGGCGGTGCTCCTTGACGTGCTCGATGAGCGAGCCTCCTGCCCCGTGGACCAGGGGCTTGGGCGGACCTGTCGTGCCTGAGGTGAACATCACCCAGAGCGGGTGGTCGAAGGGAAGCCGGGGCCAGTGCGGCGCGGGACCGTCGGCCGGGACCGCGGCCACCCGGTCGGCCAGTCGCCGGACCGGGACGCCGTCCGGGTCCGGCAGCGGCCCCGGATCGAGCACGAGGACGAGGCGTACGGAGGGGAGCCTGCGCAGGAGCTCGGTGAGGACGACGTCCGCGGTCTGTGCTCCCTTGTCCATGCCACGCCGGTCGACGACCAGGCAAGCGGGCGCCACCTGCTCGAACCGCCCCACCAGCGTCTCCACCCCCATGTCCGGGGTCGCCGTCGACAGGGTGGCGCCGAGCGATGCCCCCGCCAGCGCCACGATCGCGACGCCCGCATGGTTCGGGGCGATGACCACGACCCGCTGGCCGCGTTCGACGCCGAGGGCGGCCAGCGCCGCGCCCGTCCGCTCCACCTCCCGCCGCAGTTCCGCGCGGGTCCAGGTCCGCGCGGTGCCGTCCCCGTGCACCGAGGTCAGCGCGGGCGCTCGCTCCGTCTCCTCGTCCAGCCGGCGCAGCAGGTTCTCGGTGTAGTTCAGGCGGACGCCGGGGAAGAAGCGGTCCCGGCGCACGTCGGCGCCGGTCAGCACCGGCTCGGCCGAGCCCTCCCAGAGCAGCTGCGACCAGTCGAGGAACGTCCGCCAGAACTGCTCCGACCGCGTGACCGACCAGCGGTGCAGCGCCGGCGCCCCGCTGAGGTCCTCCCCGGACGCCTCCTCGCACAGTTCCCGGAACTCCATCAGCTGCGTCCGGCCCACCCGCCCGGCCGACCGCGGGGGCGGGGCGGAGAGGGCGGTCATGCGCAGCCCGCCGGGGCCAGCCGGGCGACCCGGACACGCGGCGACCGGCGGGAGTCCACCGCCACGCTGCCCACGTACGGCGCCGGCAGCGGGACCGGCCCCACGGACCACGGCCCCACCCGCCCGCGCGCCGACAGCGGCGTGGACACGCTCCGAGGGGGCCGCCACAGTCCCACCCCGGCGGCCTTGAGGACCGCCTCCTTCTGCGTCCAGCAGCGCAGCAGCAGCGACGGCTGCTCGCTCGGCCCTCGCCGGGCGATCGCCCCTGCCTCGGCCTCGGTGAGCCAATCCCGTTCCGCGGCGAGCCGGAACCCCTCGTCCAGCCGCTCCACGTCGATACCCAGGCCCCCGCTCCGCGAGACGGCCACGACACCCAGCGCGCCGCTGCTGCTGGAGCTGACGGCGAGGTGCGCCGCGCCGCCGGAGAGCACCGGCCGGCCGGCCCGGACGTCCAACGGCACATCCTGTGGTGCCATGCCCAGCAGCCGCCCGAGGACGCGGCGCAGCGCCGACCGGAGGAGGACTCGTCGACGGGCCACCTCCGGCGTCCCTTCCCCGGCACGCCGGCGCTCCGCCGGCAGCAGCAGCCGCGCCGCCGCGGCCTCGTCCCAGTGCGGGTCATGGAGATCGAGCGTCCACACGCGCACGGCTGCCGTCCTCGGTCTCGGTCCTGACATCGGCGCACCCTCCCGTCTCGGCGAGTCCTCGGCGGCGGCCGGCAGTCGACGGTAGGACCGATCCCTTCATCCGGCTACCCTGAGTGAAGGCATCTCCCGCGAACGCCCCGATACAGCCACCTCCTCGTCACACTCCGCAGTCGAGCCCGCGCACGCCGGTCACGTCCCGACGCCTTCGGGCCAGCACTCCGACCCGGGCCGCGGTCAGGCCAGGGGCGTGTCGTGCAGGTTCGCCGCCAGGTCCCCCGGGGTGTCGAAGATGGCCAGGGCGCCGGCGTCGGACAGCTCGTCGTCCCCGAAGCCGCCGGACCGCACCACCAGCGCCGGCATGCCCGCGGCGTCGGCGGCCTTGACGTCCCAGACCGAGTCGCCGACCAGCACGCTCGGTGCGTCGTCCGGGGCACCCAGCCGGTGCAGCGCCACCTGCAGCAGGTCGGGCGCGGGCTTGGTCTCCTCGACGTCGTCGCCGGTGGTCCAGGCGTCGGCGACGTCGCGGGCGCCGAGCAGGTCGAGGGCGAGGTCCACGTGGTGCGGCTTGCCCGAGCTGGCCAGCACCAGCCGGTGCCCGCGCTCCTTCAGCGCCACGAGCAGGTCGCGCGCGCCGGGCAGCGCCGCCACCTCCGCCATGAGCGGGTCGGCCTCCTCGACCCACCGGGCGCGGGCCTGCTCCCCGATCCGCTCCTCCAGCGCGTCCCCGCCGATCGCCGCGACGAGCTGGTCGCCGCCCATGCCGATCAGCCGGTGGATCCGCCAGATCGGAAAGGTCTCGCCCAGCGAACGGAACGCCCGGTACCAGGCCAGCGCGTGCTGGTAGTTGCTGTCGACGAGGGTGCCGTCGACGTCGAGGACGGCGATCGTGGATGCGGGCATGGCCGCACCTCTGCCCGCCCGCCCCCCGGGGCAACCGCGGGCCCCCCGACCTGGGCAATTCCGCGCTTCTGCACCGGGCAGAAGCGCGAAATTGCACCGCGCAGAAGCGCGAAATTGCCCCGGGGGGCGGGAGCGGGGCGGGGGCGGGGCCGGGGCGGTCAGCCGTGGACGAGCAGGCCCCGCACCGTCTCCCCGGCCGCCTGGTCGCGGTAACCCTGCGTCAGCTCGTCGAGGCCGTACCGCCGGGTGATGAGGCGGTCGAGCTCCAGCCGGCCCTCCTCGTGCATCCGCAGCAGCCGCGGGATGTCGGTGAACGGGTTGCAGTTCCCGAACAGCGTTCCCTGCACGCGCTGCTGGAACGCTGTCGTGACCTGGCCGTTGAGGGGAACCATGCCCTCGGCCGGCCGGTCGGCCAGCGCGGTGAGCACGATCGTTCCGCCCTTGCCCAGGCACCGGCTCGCCGCCGCGTGCACCTCGGCGGACATCTTCCCGACGGTCACGACGACGACGTCCGCGCCGGTGCCCCGGGAGAGCTCGCGGGCCAGGACGGCGGCCTCCGTCGCGTCGGCGACCGTGTGCGTGGCGCCGACCGAACCGGCGAACGTCCGCTTCATCTCCACCGGGTCCACCCCGATCACGTGCAGCGCGCCCCCGTGCACGGCCCCCTGCACCGCGTTGACCCCCACCCCGCCCAGCCCGACGACGACGACCGTGTCCCCCGGCCGCACCCCGCCGGCGTACACGGCCGAGCCCCACCCGGTGGGCACGCTGCAGGCCAGCAGCGCGGCGGTGTCCAGCGGCACGGACGGGTCGATGCGCACGCAGGAGTACTCGTGCAGCACGGTGTGCCGGGCGAAGGCGCCGACCATGCAGAACCCGCCGAGCTCGCGGCCGTCGTCCAGCCGGAAGGGCAGCGTGCCGGTGGGCAGCCGGCCGGTGGCGATCGTGGCCCCGGCGTCGCAGATGCTCGAGCGCCCGGTGGCGCAGTACCGGCAGTGCCCGCAGGCGGGCAGGAAACTGGTGACGACGTGGTCGCCGGGGGCCACGCGGGTGACACCGGGCCCGACCGCGCGGACGACGGCGGAGCCCTCGTGACCACCGACGATGGGGAACGCCCCGCCGGGGTTGCTGTGCCGCAGGTGCTCGTCGGAGTGGCAGAGCCCGGCGAAGGCCATCTCCACCAGCACCTCGCCGGGCCCGGGATCGACGACCTCGAGCTCGACGATCCGGAAGTCCGTCTCCGGCTCGAACAGCACCGCTCCTGTGGTCCTCACCGGGCACCGGCTCCCTTCGTCCCTCGCCGAACGTCGGCGTCAGTCTGCCCCGGATCCCGGATGCCCTTCCCGGCCGGGACCGGAAGGCGGGGCCCCGCACCCGGCGGACCGGTGCGTACAGGAGGACGATGGGCCGGTGTCCGCACCCCACAGCCGCCCGTCCCCGGCAGCGTCGGCCGGCGGGCCGGAGCCGGCCGCCTGCCCCGGTTGCGGGGCGGTGCTCGCGCCCGCGCCGGGCTCGACCGGTGCCGACGGCGCCGCGGCGGCGTGCCGGCGGCTGTTCGAGGAGACCACCCGGGGCGCCCGCGAGGAGGCCGGCAGCGACGCGACCGCCGCGGCCACCGTGCACCTCGCCGACACCGCCTACGCCGCGCAGCACCCCGACCCAGCCGACCCGGGCGCCGTCCACGGCGTGCTGGACACGCTCGTGCGCCGGCTGGGTGACGACCCGAACCCCGACCCCGCACCCCAGCGACCCGCCGCGTGGCAGATGACGCCGGCGGACATCGCGGCCGACCTGGACGTCGTCGGGCTCGAGACGCTCGTGGAGACCTGGGCCCGCACCGTCGCCGAGGACTGGAGCCGGGCGGCCCGTTCGTGACTCGGGACGCGATCGTCACGCAGGGTCGATAAGGTATGAGCGATGAGTGAGGGCAGCGACCGCCGCGCGCGGAAGAAGGCGGCGACGCGGCAACTGGTGCTGGAGACCGCCCAGCGGCTGTTCGACCAGCGCGGCTTCGAGGCCGTGACGATCTCCGACATCGCGGCCACGGCCGACGTCGCCGTCCAGACCGTGTTCAACCACTTCGCGACGAAGGAGGACCTCTTCTTCGCCGGCCGCACCCCGTGGGTGGAGGCGCCGGCCGAGGCGGTCCGGGGTCGGCGGCCCGATGAGTCACCGGTGGCCGCCCTGCGGGAGGCGCTGCTGCGCGTCCTCGGCGAGCACGTCGCCGCGCTCGCCGACACCCCGCAGCGCCGGATGGTGACGACGATGGCCGCCTCGCCCGCCCTGGAGAGCCACGAGCGGGAGCTCAACGACCAGGCGCGGGCCCGCCTGGAGGACGCGCTGCTGGAGGCGTGGTCGGACGGCGGGGCGCCCTCGCGCGAGAACGTCCACCTGACCGCGGCCCTGGTCGCCTCGACGTGGATGGCCACGGTGCGCACCATCGCCTCGGAGGCGCGCCGGCCGCTCCCCGAGCCCGAGGACGCGGTGGACCGGGCCCGTCAGGCGGTCTCGCTGGCGGGCCGCGTGTTCGACAGCCTGGCGCTGGCGCTGGACTCCGGCGCGAGCCTGCAGCGGTAGCGACCCGCGATCAGACCGCGGCGGCCTCGCGCTCGGGCGCGCTGACCAGCGGCATCAGGACGTCGTCCACGAGCCGGTCGAGGCGCTCGGCCGGGATCGCGCCGTCGCCGCCGGCAGTGGTGAACCGCTGCCAGAGGAACGCCTCGAGCACCGAGCGGAGCAGGGCCAGGCGGTCCTCGGGCACGCCCTCCCCGCGGGCCTGCGCGCGCTCCCCGATGACGGCGACGGCGGCCGCGAGGGGGTGAACGAGCGCGGCGTCGAGGCCGGCGCGGAGCTCCTCGTCGTGCCGGGCGGCGCCGACGAGGCTGGCGACGGCGCACTCCTCGCGCGACAACGGCCGGCGCCATCCCTCGACCAGGACGGCGACGTCACCGCGGATCGAGCCGGTGTCCTCGGGCTGGTCGACCAGCCGGAACCGGCTGACCGCGTGCCGGGCCAGCGCGGACATCGTGGGCCAGCGGCGGTAGATGCCGGCCTTGCCGGCGCGGGCGCGGGCCGCGACGCGGTCGCTGTTGAGCCGCCCCCACCCCTCCTCGGCCAGGATCTCGACCGCGACGGACAGGAGTTGCTCGGACAGCTCCGCACTCAACGGCCTACCGGGGGTCCCGCTCACACCGTGCTCCCGTCCCTGGTCCTGCGCACCGGAGCATCCTGGCCGCTCGATGGACCGGCCACAAGGAATGAGGCCCTCCAGGATCGTTCCCGCTATGTGTGCGTCGTCACGCCCCGGCGGCGCTCTGCACCGGGACGTGCAGCATCCCGTCGTCCGCCGCCGACGCGGCGAGGGCGTCCCAGCGGTCGGCCCAGTCCCCGGCCGTGGCGCCGGGCTCGGCCGCGGTCCGCAGCGCCGCGGGGTCCAGCACGGCCGTGTCGGCGTCCACCAGGCGCCCCAGCCCGGCCTCGCGCAGCAGGCCGTCGGCCTCCTCGTCGGTGACCTCGCCGAGGGCGAGCACCACCCGGGTCAGGTCGTCCACGTGGACCACCCGCACCTCGGGACGCTCCTCGGCGCCCCCCACCAGCTCGACGATCACCGGAGGAGTCCTTTCAGACGTGCCAGGGGAACGGGGAGAAGTCCGGGTCGCGCTTCTCCAGGAAGGCGTCCCGGCCCTCCACCGCCTCCTCGGCCATGTAGGCCAGCCGGGTGGTCTCCCCGGCGAACAGCTGCTGACCGACCAGCCCGTCGTCGATCAGGTTGAAGGAGTACTTCAGCATCCGCTGGGCGGTCGGGCTCTTGGCGACGATCCGCCGTCCCCAGTCCAGGGCCGTGCGCTCCAGCTCCGCGTGCGGCACGACCCGGTTGACCATGCCCATCGCGTGCGCGTCGGCGGCGGTGTACTCCTCGCCGAGGAAGAAGATCTCCCGCGCGAACTTCTGCCCGACCTGGCGGGCGAGGTAGGCCGACCCGAACCCGCCGTCGAAGCTGCCGACGTCGGCGTCGGTCTGCTTGAACCGGGCGTGCTCGGCGCTGGCGAGGGTCAGGTCGGCGACGACGTGCAGGCTGTGCCCGCCGCCGGCCGCCCACCCGGGGACGACGCAGACGACGACCTTCGGCATGAACCGGATGAGCCGCTGCGCCTCGAGGATGTGCAGCCGGCCGGAGCTCCCCTGCGCGTGCTCGTACCCGTACCTGCCGCGGACCCGCTGGTCGCCGCCGGAGCAGAACGCCCAGCCGCCGTCCCGGGGGCTCGGGCCGTTGCCGGTGAGCAGCACGCAGCCGACGTCGGTGGACAGCCGGGCGTGCTCGAGGGCGGCGATCAGCTCGTCGACGGTCTGCGGGCGGAACGCGTTGCGCACCTCGGGCCGGTCGAAGGCGATGCGGACGACGCCGGCGTCGACGGCCCGGTGGTAGGTGATGTCGGCGAAGTCGAACCCCTCGACCGGCCGCCAGGCCGTCGCGTCGAAGATCTCCGAGACGTCGTCGCGCGCGCTCATGATCGGCACGGTAGTGCGGGTGCGCGGACGCCGTGCGGCCGGTCCGCGGGGCCGCGGCTCACCCGCCGAGCAGGCCGCCGACGCCGCCGGTCACGCCCCCGACGACGGAGCCCACGCCGTCGGTCACGCCACCGACGACCTCCCCGACGCCCTGCGGAACCCCGCCGAGCGGATCGCCGCCGGTCACACCGCCGACGACGGAGCCCACGCCGTCGGTCACGCCACCGACGACCTCGCCGACGCCCTGCGTAACGCCGCCGACGGTCCCCTGCACGACCTGCGGGACCGACGGCGGGGCGGGCGCCGGCACGGCCGGCGCGGTGCCGGGCGCCGGGACGCCCGGGGACGGGGTGCCGGGGGCCGCCGGCGTGCCGACGGTGCCCGTGCCGGGTGCGGGCGCCAGGGCCGCCCCGGGGGTGCCGGGCGCGGCGGCGACCGGTACGGCGGCCGCGGGCGCGCCGGGCAGCGCCCCGACGCCGGCCGGGGCGGCGCCGAACCCGTCGAGGAAGCCCTGCAGGCGGCTCCCGGCGACGCCGATGCCCTGCACCTGGGACGCCGAGACGCCGGCGCTGGTCGTCGTCGTGAACGGCCACCCGTCCAGGCCGGCCGCACCGAACAGCGGGGAGAGCCGGCCGAACTCCGTGGGGCCGGCGACGTCGGGGCCGCCGGCGACTCCCCCGCCGACCGCGTCCTCGGCGCCGATCGCGGTGTCGTCGGCGGCCTCCGCACCGCCGGGACCCGCCGTGGCCAGCAGGGGCGCCGCGATCAGCCCGGCCACCGCGGCCGTCATGAGCACGCGCCAGGTGCGGCGCTCGGCGGCGTCGTCGACCCCGCTCGACCGCGCGGTCCCGGCCGGCGAAGTGCCGGCGGGCGAGGTGCCGGCGGGCGTCGTTCCGGCGGGCGGGGACGGGGTGCGCCCGGCTGCTTCGGGCGCGCGGTGACGGCTGCTCACGGCGCGCCCCCTACCCAGCCGCGACCGTGTCACACATCACTGTCACATCGAACGCCGTCGACGACCCGCGCGTAGCGTCCGGCGGGTGGCCGACCGCACGGTGCTGCGCGTCGGCACGCTCAACCTGGCCTCCGGCCGGGGCCCCGCCGGCACGGCCCTCCCCGCCGAGCGCATCGCTGCCGCGCTCGCCGCGCTCGACGTCGACGTCCTCGCGGTGCAGGAGACCGACACGGCGCAGCCGCGGTCCGGCTGCACCGACCAGCCGGCGCTGGTGGCCGCGGCCCTGGGCGCGGCGGACTGGCGGGCGGCCGCCACGGTGACCGGCACCCCGGGCCCGGTGCGCAGCTGGGAGCCCGTCGACCCGCCTGTGCTGCGCGGTCCCGGCGACGCGCCGCCCGGCCCGCTCTACGGCCTCGCCCTGGTGAGCCGGCGACCGGTGGCGGAGTGGTCGGTCCTGGCGCTCGGCGGGGGTCGGGCGCGGCTGCCGGTGCGGGCGCCGGACCCGCGCACCGGCCGGGAGCGCTGGTGGTGGATCCCCGACGAGCCCCGGGTCGCGCTCGCGGCACGGGTGGACGGGCTCACCGTCGTCGGCACGCACCTGTCCTTCGCGCCGCCCACCGCGCTGCGGCAGCTGCGCCGGCTCAGGCGGTGGGTGGCGACGCTGCCCGGGCCCGTCGTCGTGGCCGGGGACCTCAACCTGCCGGGCGCCCTGCCCGCCCGGCTGCTCGGCGGCGTGCCGCTGGTGCGGGCGGCGACCTTCCCCGCCGCCGCGCCCCGCGTGCAGCTGGACCACCTGGTGGCGATCGGCGCCGAACCGGCCGGGGAGGGCAGCGCGTCGCTGCTCGCGGTCGGCGACCACCGCGCCCTCACCGCCCCCGTGCGCGGCTGACTGCCGCACCCTGCTCCTAGAGCAGCGGCAGCAGGCGCGGGAGAGAGGCGGCCAGGCCCGGGTGCAGCGGCACGCGCTCCAGCCCGGCCAGCGGGATCCAGCCGACCGCGGTGCTCTCGCCGTCCAGCCGCAGCCGCGCCGGGTCGATCAGGCGGGCCGGCCGCGCGAGCACGGTGGTGTAGGCCCAGCCGCCGTGGTCGTCGACCGAGCAGGTCCCGAGGACGACGTCGTCGCCGGTCAGCCCCAGCTCCTCGCGGACCTCGCGCAGGGCACCGCGCTCGGGCGCCTCGTCCGCGTACAGCGCGCCGCCGGGCGTGCCCCAGGTGCCGCCGTGGTGCGACCACTCGGCCCGGTGCTGGAGCAGGAACTCGGGCCCGATCTCCCCGTCCCGGTGCACGAGCAGCCCGGCCGCGCCCGCCCGGCCCCAGTGCCGGTGGCCCAGCGCGCACGTCGTCCAGCCGTCCGTCGGGGAGAACACGCCCCCCAGTGAACCGCACCGGCGGCGGGAGGCAGGATCGACCGGTGACCACCGTCCAGCTGCGCCGCTACCGCATCGAGCCGGGCCGGATGGCCGACTTCCTCACCTGGTTCCCGACGGTGCTGCCCGCCCGCGAGGCGTTCGGCTTCCGCGTCGTCTCCGCGTACGCCGACCACGCGCTGGACACCTTCACCTGGGCGATCGCGCACGACGGCGACGAGGCGGAGTTCCTGGCCGCCGTCGAGCGGTACGACGCCTCCCCGGAGAAGGCGGCCGCGTTCGAGACCTTCCCCCGGTGCGTCGCCGAGCAGGTCAACGGGTTCGTCGAGGACGTGCTGGGCCCGACGGCGACGCCTCGGTGACCATGCGCATCGCCGTCTTCACCGGGTCGCAGAGCGGGCCCGAGTCCCACCGCACGGCGGCCGCGGCCCTGGCCGGCGACCTGGCCCGGGCCGGGGTCGGCATCGTCTACGGCGGCGGGCACGTGGGCCTGATGGGTGTCGTGGCCGACGCGGCGCTGGCCGCCGGCGGCGAGGTGGTCGGCGTCATCCCGCAGCACCTGGTGGACGACGAGCTCGCGCACCCCCGGCTGCCCCGCCTGGAGATCGTCTCCTCCATGCACGAACGCAAGGCCCGGATGGCCGAGCTCTCCGACGCCTTCGTCGCCCTGCCCGGGGCGGCCGGCACCCTCGAGGAGCTGTTCGAGGCCTGGACCTGGGGAATGCTCGGGCTGCACGCCAAGCCGACGGTGCTGGTCGACGTCGACGGGTTCTGGCAGCCGCTGCTGGCCCAGCTGCGCCGGATGGCCGACGACGGCTACCTCGACCGGCGCCGGCTCGACGCGCTGGGCGTGGTGACCGACGCCGCGGGTCTGCTGGCGTTCGTCGAGGGCTACGAGCACCCGCCCCGCAAGTGGACCCCGACGCCGGCCTGACCCACCCCCCGCGCAATTCCGCGCTTCTGCCCGGGGGCAACTCCGCGCTTCTGCCCTGGGGCAACTTCGCGCTTCTGCGCCGCGCAATTTCGCGCTTCTGCACGGCGAGGGCGGTCGCCGGCGGCCGTAACGCCCCCGCAAAGGGGCGGTGGTCCACTGGGGTCGTGACGGTGGAGGTGGTGCGCGAGACCCGGATGGTGCACGGGCACCGGCGGGCGTTCCTGCGCGCCGGCGAGGGCCCGGCCCTGCTGCTCATCCACGGCATCGGCAACAACGCCCGGACCTGGGCCGGCGTCATCGGGAAGCTGGCCGCCACGCACACCGTCATCGCGCCGGACCTGCTCGGCCACGGCGACTCCGACAAGCCCCGCGGCGACTACTCGATCGCCGGCTACGCCAACGGCATGCGCGACCTGCTCTCGGTGCTCGACATCGAGCAGGTCACCGTGATCGGGCACTCCCTCGGCGGCGGGGTCGCCCTGCAGTTCGCCTACCAGTTCCCCGAGCGCTGCCAGCGGATCGTGCTCGTGGGCAGCGGCGGGCTCGGGTCCGAGCTCTCGGCGACGCTTCGGGCCGCGACCCTGCCCGGCGCGGAGGTCGTGCTGACGGGGCTGGCGGGGGCCTCCGGCGTGCTCCGCACCGGGCTGCGGGGGCTCGAGGGCTTCGGCCGCCTCGCCGGGTGGAAGCAGGCGCGCGACCTGGCCGAGGCCGGCGAGGCGCTGCTGGCGCTGCGCGACGTCGAGGCGCGCCGCGCGTTCCTGCGGACGCTGCGCAGCGTGGTCGACGCGCGTGGGCAGGCGGTGACCGCTCTGGACCGGCTGTACCTGGCCAACGCGATCCCGATGCTGGTCATCTGGGGCAGCCGCGACCCGATCGTGCCGATCAGCCACGCCGACGCCGTCCGCGCCCTGGTGCCCACGGCCAGGCTCGAGGTGTTCGAGGACGCCGGCCACTGGCCGCACCTCGACGATCCGCAGCGCTTCTGCCGGGTGGTGTCGCGGTTCCTCCGCGACACCGAGCCGGCCGCGCACGACCGGGACAGCTGGCGCGCGCTCCTGGCCCAGGAGCCCTAGCCTCCCCGCGGTGGAGTCCTGGGACGTCGTGGTCGTCGGTGGCGGCCCGGCGGGCGCGGCGGCCGCCCTGTCCGCGCGGCGGGCCGGCGCGTCCGTGCTGGTGCTCGACCGGGCCGAGTTCCCCCGCGACAAGGTCTGCGGCGACGGGATCGCCCCCGAGGCGCTCGACGTGCTCGCCGTGCTGGGCGCCGATCCGGCCGCGCTGGTCGCCGGGTATCCCGCGGTGCCGCGGCTGACGCTGCGGGCCCCGCGCGGCGCCGTCGTCGAGCGGGACACCGTCCGCCCCTCCTACGTCGTCCCCCGGCTGGTCCTCGACGCCCGGATCCTGGCCGCGGCGCGCGCGGCGGGCGCCCGCGTCCGGCGGCACCGGGTCCGGTCGATCGCGGTGGACGACGACGGCGTGGTCGTCGACGGCGCCGTCCGGGCGGGCGTGCTCGTCGGGGCGGACGGCGCGGAGTCCGTCGTCCGCCGGGCACTGGGCCTGCCCCGTTCCCCCGACGACCGGATCGCCGTGGCCATCCGCGGCTACGCCCCCGAGCCGCCGCTGCGCCCCGGCACCCAGGTGCTGGTGACCACCGAGCAGCGCTGGCCCGCCTACGCCTGGTCGTTCCCGCTCGGCGACGGCCGGGCCAACGTCGGCTACGGCGAGCTCGTCTCCGGCGGCGCCACGCGGGAGCAGCTGGTCGCGGGGCTCGCGCGGCTGCTGCCGGGGGTGCGCCCCGAGGGGCTCCGGGCGCACCGGCTGCCGCTGTCGACCGGCCGGCCGCGTCAGCCCGACGGCCGGGTGCTGCTGGCCGGGGACGCGGCGTCGCTGATCAACCCGCTGACCGGGGAGGGCATCTTCTACGCGGTGCTGTCGGGCGCCCTGGCCGGATCGGCGGCTCCGGCGGGGTCACGGGCCGGCGCGGTCTACCGGCGCGCGCTGCGCTCCCGGCTGGGGTCGCACCTGCGGGCGACGTCGGCGGCCTCGCAGCTGTCCCGGTGGCCGCTGCTGATGGACGCCGCCGTCCGGGGCGCGGCGGCCGACCAGCGGGTGTTCGACGACGTGGTGGCGCTGGGCCTCGCCGACGGCCGGCTGACGGCGCGGACGCTGGCCGCCGCCGTCCGTCGGCTCCGCTCCGCGTCGGGCTAGGCGACCTCGACGCGGTCGCGGCCGGCGCGCTTGGCCCGGTAGAGCGCGGCGTCGGCCGCGGTGTACAGCCCGCGCACCCCGCTCGCGTGGTCGGGTGCATGGGCGACGCCGACGCTCACCGACACCGCCAGGAGCCCGCCGTCGGGCAGCCGCAGCGGCGTCGAGCGGACGGCCTGCAGCAGCACGTCGGCCCGCCGGGCGGCGACCGAGGCGGAGCAGCCTGGCAGCAGGACCGCCAGCTCGTCGCCGCCGAGCCGGCTCAGCACGGCGTCGCCGACGCGGACGTGGCGGCGGATCAGGCCGGCCAGGTGCACCAGGGCGTCGTCGCCGACGGGGTGCCCGTGGCGGTCGTTGATCTGCTTGAAGGAGTCGACGTCGAGCAGCACCAGCGCGGTGCCCTCGCGGCGCGGTGCCCTGTCCAGCGCGTGCTCCAGCGCCTCGTCGAACACGCGGCGGTTGAGCAGGCCGGTGAGGGAGTCCACCGTGGCCTGCTCCTCCAGCGCGCGGACCAGGCCCTCCTGCACGGAGCCGGCCCGGACGAGCATGGTCGCGACCAGCACCAGCACCGCGCCGAAGAAGACGACGTCGATCACCGCGTCCTCGACCGGCAGCAGCAGCACGAGCGCGGCCAGGTCGCCGAGCACGGCCAGCGCGGTGACCACCACGACGGCGCCTCGGCGCAGGTGGGAGGCCACCCACAGCACCGGGAAGGCGAAGAACGCCTGGCCTGCGGCGGAGGGGTCCTCGGTGATGACGTTGAGCACGCAGGTCATGAGGACGGCGCCGACGCCGATGCCGAGGAAGGCGCCGAACCGGTCGAGCGTCCGCGGGTCGCACAGCAGGGCGATCGCCCCGAGGACCGCGAGCACGGCCGCGCCCGCCCACGACGCGGCGCGCGTCGTGTCAGTGACCGAGTTCGGCCCGAACGCGGTGGAGACGGCGAGGACGACGGCGCAGACGACGCTGATGCCGGCGCCCGACCGAGCCGCGGTGCGCGGCTCACGGGCCCGGAACGTCGGCGGCAGTCTCACCCCTGCGAGATCGGCACGGGCCGGGTCGCGGCTGAGCCCCCGCTCACTCCGGCGAGGGACTCCGGAGCCCGCGCCCGGATGTGTACCGGTGCGGCCGGGCCTCTGGCACGGTGTCGCGGTCGCCGGGAAGGTCCCGGGAACGCTGGAGGGACAACTGATGGTCGACGCGAGCTGGCTGCCCGACCCGAGTGGGACGCACGAGCTGCGCTACTGGAACGGCAGCGCCTGGACCGAGCACGTCTCGGACCAGGGCACGACGGGCACCGACGCGCCGAGCGCCGAGCTGCCGCCGCCGGGTCCGGCCGCGCCGCCGCCCCCGCCGCCCCCGCAGGGCGCCGCCGGGTACGCCGCCCCCGGGTACGGCGCCCCCGACCCGGCGCAGGTCGGGAACGGCCAGCCCCCGGGGAACGGCCAGGCCCCGGGGTACGGCCAGCCGCAGCCGGCGCCGGCCGGCAAGCCGAGCTGGAAGGACCGGCTCAAGCAGGTCGCCGACCAGGGCAAGGCGGTCGCCGAGTCCGGCAAGGCGAAGCTCGCCGAGCAGTCGGCCAAGCGGACCGAGCAGTGGGCCAACGACCCCAACACCCTGTGGTTCGGCGAGAGCAAGGGCGGGGCCACCGGTGCGGCCGGTGTCGCCAAGGCGCGGTACCGGATCACCAAGGACCGCATCTGGATCGAGAGCGGCCTGCTCGGCACCAAGACCGAGAGCGTGCCGCTGTGGGCGGTCCGCGACATGGACGTCCGGCAGGCGGTCTGGCAGCGCGGCAAGGACGTCGGGGACCTCGTCCTGGGCCTCGACGACCCGGCGTACGGCGTCCAGCAGGACACCTTCAATTTCACCGGCGCCCCGGAGGCCGGTGCGACGACCAGCGGCCAGGTGGTGCTCGACAACATCGAGGGCCCGCACCAGGTCTACGACCTGCTGGCGCCGCTGGTCAGCGCGGCCCGCAGCAAGAAGACGATGGAGCGGCAGTCGCAGTACGTGCACCACATGACCCCCGGCGCGGGCTACGGCGCCCCGGCGCCCGCGCCCGCCCCGGCGCCCGCTCCCGCCCCGGCCGCGCCCGACCTCGTCGAGCAGCTGCGCAAGCTGGGCGAGCTGCGCGACGCCGGGATCCTCACCGAGGAGGAGTTCGCCGCGCAGAAGGCGAAGCTGCTCGGCTGAGCCGTACGCCGTGCGCCCCGTGCCCGTTCCACGCCGGTTCCGGGCCCGGGGCGCACGGTGCCGGTGTCAGGCGGGGTCGACGGCGCGCCGGCGCAGCATCGCGACCAGCTCGTCGCCGAGCCCCGCCTCGCGCAGCGGCCGGAGCGGGTCCCCGTGGCGCTGCCGGAGCGTGGCCAGCGCCGTCTCCATCGCGACCGCCGAGAAGTCCTGGCCGATGGCCGAGCGGGTGAACGTGTTCCGGTTGACCCCGTGCGAGGCGAGGATCGCCCCCATCAGGGGCTGCAGCCGCCGTCCCACCGCCGCGATGTTGGTCCCGGTGACCGCGTAGTCGGCGACGACGTCGTCGTCGTCGGCACCCAGGGCCAGGAGGAAGGCCGCGGCCAGCACCCCGGTGCGGTCCTTGCCGGCCGAACAGTGGAACGCCGTCGCGCCCGGCGTCACGGCGAGCACCGCCAGCGCCGTCACGATCTGGCCGGCGGCGGTCGAGAACAGGTCCGCGTACATGCCGCCCATGCCGACCGGGTCCCGCGGGTCGACGCCGCTGCCCGGTCCGGCGGTCGGCCGCAGTCCCGGCATCAGCGGCAGGTGGTGGTAGGCCACCGGCAGTTCACCGAACACCCCGCGGCCGGTGTTGCGGACCTCCCCCGGGGTGCGCAGGTCGATCACCGCGGCGAGGCCGTCGGCGATCAGGGTCTCGGCGTCCTCGCGCGGGGTGAGGGACAGGTCGTCGGCGCGGATCGCCACCCCGCGACGCACCGTGCCGCCGACGGCGGGGATCCCCCCGAGGTCGCGCAGGTTGGCCGGCGCGGACAGGGTCAGGTTCTCGGTCATGGGCACCGCTCCCGTCGGGTCGTCGCCGCGGCGGCGCAGAGTAGAACGACGGCGCACCTCCCCGACGCACCCAGTTCTACACCGCTCCCCGGGCACTTCCGCGCTTCTGCCCCCGAGCAATTCCGCGCTCCTGCCCCGGGCACTACCGCGCTTCTGCACGGAACGCCCCGGCGAGGTGTGAGCGGAGGGCGTGGGATTCGAACCCACGAAGAGGGATTACCTCTTAGCGGTTTTCAAGACCGCCGCCATCGGCCACTAGGCGAGCCCTCCTGGCGCGTCGAGGCTATCGCCCGGTCCCCGCCTACCCGTCCGGCGGACACTCCGGGCCGCCACCTCGTTGACCGCCCTCCGGCGCGGGTCGATCATGCCGAGCGAAGCGCGCACCCCGTCGGAGGTGGGGATCCCGGGGACGGGCATGCTGCGCCCACCGCCCGCGCGACCGGCAGGAGATCCCGTGCCCACCCCCTACGCCAGTGTCGGCGGCGTCGACGCCGACCTGCCGCAGCACGCCGCCGACGTGCGCAGGAGCCGCCTCCCGCTGGTGCCGACGGCGGAGGGTGTCACCTTCTGCCTCGACGTGGACCCCAGCGGCGCGCTGCTCGGCGTGACCTCGGGCGAGGACGCCGCCGACAGCGCGGTGCCCGGCTTCTGGGCCGGTCCTATCACCTCCGTCGTCTGCCGGGCCCTGCTGCCCGACCCCGAGGACTTCTGGCGCTCGCGGCTGGTGGCCGACGTCGCCGGCGCCGAGCCGGTGCCGGTGGTCGCGGGCCTGGTCGACCTCGCCCATGCCGGTCCGGGCGCCTACCGCCGCGGCCGCACGACCCGGCTGCGGCTGTCCCTGGCGGCCGAGCGCGTGCAGGCCGCCGGGGCCGGACGTGGGCCCGCGCTGTCCTGCCCGCCCGGGCAGGCCGCCGCGGAGGTGACCGGCGTCGTCCGGGCGGCGGACCGGCGGACGTCGGCGCGCACCGGCCGGGCCTTCGCCGTGCTCACCGTGGAGACCGCCGGCGGGATCGCCCTCGACGTGTGCGCCGCCCCGGAGGTCCTGGCCGACCTCCCGGCGGTGGGCGCGTCGGTCACCGCCGTCGGCCGGCTCACCGGCGTCTTCGCCGGGACGCTCGGCGAGCTCGCCCCGGAGCTGTCACCCGACGTCGAGCCCGCCCTCGTCGTCAGCGCGCGGCCGGCGGTCCTCCCCCGCTCCCCCGTGCCGCTGTACGTCCCGGCCGACTCCCCGGACTGGCCTGCGACGACACCGCTGCTCGAGCTCGCCGGCAGCCCGCAGGTGCTCGCGCCGCTGGTGCACACCGCCGGCGCCACCCACGCCGGCGTCCTCGCCTGCTGCGTCGACTGGGACGGCCGCTGGCAGCTGCGCCGCTTCCCGCCGGGCGCGGTCGTGCCCGACACGGTGCTCGACCTGGCCGGCCCGCCGCAGCAGTGCGTGGTGCACAGGGGTGGCGTGGCCGTCGTCGTCGGCCGGGAGCTGCTGGTCCTGGACGCCGCCCTGCAGGTGCTGCACCGGGCGACGTTCCCGCCGGAGGGCGCGCTGGCCCTGGTGGCCTCCCCGGCCTCGGTGCACGTGCTGGTGACCGAGGCGGCCGGCCCGCACGACGCGCCCGACGACGCCGGACGGCGGGCCGCGGCCCAGGGCGCGGTCGTGCACCGGTACCGGCTGCACCGCCTCGAGCCGGCCCGGCTGGGCGATCCCGCGAGCAACCCGTGGCAGAAGACGGACCTGCCGGTCAGCGGCATCTACCCGCAGCTGCCGCCGTCCGAGGTGCCGGGCTGGATCGAACCGACGCCCGCCGACACGCGCGGCGAGGGGCTCTGGTTCGCCGTCCCCGGCAGGGATGCCTGGGACCGGCCCGCCCAGCACCACCTCACCGTCACCGCCGAGGGCGCGCTGAGCCTGCAGACCGATCCCGGCGGACCGCCGTGGACCACCGCCCGCCGGCTGCACGACGGCCTCCTGCTCACCGGGGACGCCGGTGGCCCGGGCGTCGACGGGGTCCGGACCGCTCAGGCCGGTCCCGTCGACACCCGGCTGCTGCCCGCCCCCGTGCCGGCCGCGCTCGCCACCCGACTCGACGGGCGGGGCAGCGTCCTGTTCGAGCTCCGGGCGGGGGGCTGGACCCAGGTCGCGGCCGCTCCCGTTGGTGTCCAGGCCAGCGCGGCGCTCGACCCCCGCACCGGCGCCCGCTGGTACGGGCTGTCCGGAGCCGAGCACCCCTCGGTCCTCGGCGTGGTGACCGGCCAGGGGCCGCTGCGCCCGGTGCTGCAGACCCGCGAGCCGTTCGCGGTGGTGGCCGTGGCCGACGACGCGGCGGTGCTGTCGGCCTCGCCCCCGGGCCTGCCCGCGCTCGACCTGCGGGACGGGCGGCTGGTGGCCGCCGGTCAGCCGGCCGCCGCCGGCACGCAGCGCCCCCTGACCAGCCTCGTCCAGGTGGGGACGGCGTCGTGACCGAGCAGCAGTGGACCGACAGCCGGCTGCGGGTCCGGGTGCCCGAGGGCTGGTCGGTCAGGGAGTCCTGGACCCTCGTCGCGCCCGACGCGCAGGCGAACGTCGTCGTCGCGCGGGAGCCGCTGCCCCCGGCCGTGCGCACCGAGCAGTACGCCCAGGGGCTGGGCGACCGGCTCGGCGCGGAGTTCCCGAACTACCAGCAGCACGTGCTCACCGTCGTGCCGCTGAGCTCCGGGCCCGCCTACGCGCGGCTGTTCTCGTGGGCACCGCCCGGCGGGGCACGCGTCGTCCAGGTGCAGGTCTGCGCCACGACGCCGGGCACCGGCTTCACCGCGACCGCCGCCGCCCCCGCGGCGTCCTTCGAGTACCTCGCCGACACCCTCGACGGGGTACTCCGCTCGCTCGGGTTCGGCGCCGCCCCGGCCGCGCAGCCTCCCGCGACCGCGCCGCCGCCCGCTCCCGAGCCGCCTGCTCCCGAGCAGCCCGCTGCCGCGCCCGTGCTGCTGACCAAGCCGGTGGTCTCCGGGCCCGTGGAGCCCGAGCCGGCGCCCGAGCCGCCGCCCGCGGAGCCGGAACCCGAGCCGGAGCCAGAGCCGGAGCAGGCGCCGGGGCCCGTGGAGCCGGAACCCGAGCCGGAGCCCGCCGCCGCCGAGGAACCGCCGCCCGCCGCGCCGCCCGGGTCCGGGTCGGGCTCGACGTCGGCCACGGTCCTGGTCCAGCTCCCCCGCCTGCCCCCGGGACCGCCCCCGCCGCCGCGCCCGCCCTCGTAGCGCCACCCTGCGGGCGCGTTCCCGACGGTGCCGCGGCGATCCCGCCCGCAGGGTCCCGAATCCACCCGCAGGGTCCGCGCCTGGACGACGACAGCGGCCGCCGTCCCAGGGGAGGGACGACGGCCGCTGCGAAGGGTCGTGCTGGTTACTCGGCGGTGCGGCGACGCTTGCCGGCGAGCACCAGGCCACCACCGATGGCGAGGGCGGCCAGGCCACCGATCGCCGGGACGGCGACCGAGGCACCGGTGTAGGCGAGCCCACCCGAGCCGGTCGTGCCGCCGGTGACGGTGATCGGCAGCGTCACGAACCGCGCGTTGCCGGCGAGGTCCACCCCGGAGGCGACCAGCGTGTGCGACCCGGAGGCCAGACCCGCGGGGACGACGACGCTGACCTCGAAGTGGCCGTTGGCGTCGGCGACCGTGTGGGTCAGCACCTGCGGCTCGGAGTACACGATGAGCGACACGGTCGAGCCGGGCAGGAAGCCGTCACCGGAGAGGACGACGGTCGAGCCCGCCGCGATCGAGCCGGTGCCACCGTCGGGGCGGGAGATCGGCCCGTCCGAGCTCGGGACCGACGAGGGCACCGAGGGGGAGGCCGCCTGGCCGACGGGCAGCTCGGCGGAGTCGGCGCCGAAGTGGCCGACCGAGTCGACCGTGCTGACCACGATGCGGTAGGTCACGCCGGCCTCGGTGTCCAGCCCGACCAGGCAGGTCATGGGCGCGTCGAGAGCGGTCTCGCAGACGGTGTCCCGGTCTCCCCACTCGCCACCGATCGAGATGAGGTCGACGGCGTACTTCTCCACCGGGAAGCTGCCCGGGGTGGTGAAGGCGGACCAGTTCACGCGCACCGACGCCACGCCGGGGGTGACGGACACGCCCTGCGGAGCGCTGGCCCCGACGAAGGGGTGGACCGTGACGGGCGCGCTGGCGGCCCCGTCGCCCTCGGCGTCGCTGACCCCGCGGACCCGGACGTCGTAGCTCTGGCCGTTGGTGAGGCCGTCGACCGTGATCGACGTCATCGCGTACGCGTCGCTGTAGGTGTCGGTGGCCGGGACCCAGGTGTTGGTGCCGACGATGTTGTACTCGAAGGAGTCGGACTCCGTGCCGTCGTAGTCCTCGTTGAACAGGATCTCGGCCTCGCCGTTGCCGTCGACGGCGAACAGGTCGACCGGCGCCAGCGGGGGCTCGAGGACCTCGGGAGCCGCGCAGGGCTCCACGTAGCCCTCGACGATGCCGCGCCAGCTGCTGCCGTAGTCCGAGACGCCGTTGGCGGGCATGTCGCCGTCCAGGACCTCGGCGTCGACCCAGCCCGCCGCAGCGACCTTGTTCACACCGGGCTCGACACCCACGACGGCACCGGCGCCGCCGAACTCGCCGCCGCCGCCGTCGCCGCCGAACGCCTTGAGGACGAAGTCGGTGCCGGTGACGACCGAGCCGGCACCGCCACCGCCGCCGCCGCCGACCGTGCTGAGCGCCGGGGGGAGCTCGGGGTCGGGGTCGGGGTCGGCCTCGGCCAGGACCGGCTGACCGGCCTCGCCGGGTGCCACTCCGAGACCCCCGGAGCCGCCGCCCTCGACCGAGCCGTCGCCACCCTCGGTGCCGGCGTCGATGTCGAAGTGCTGACCCGCGACGACCGGGGTCGACCCCCGCAGGATGCCGCCGGACGAGCCGTCGGCGTCGTACTCGGCCTCGATGGAGCCCCAGCCGCCGCCGCCGCCGAGGATGAACCAGCTGACCGAGCAGTAGCCCTCGGGAACGGTGAACCCGTCCTCGCCGATGAGCTGGTCGCCGTACTCGTCGGCGCGGTCGGCGTCAGTGGTGAAGCTGAAGCCTTCCAGCTCATCGGTCGCCGAGGCGACGCCGCCGAGGGACAGCAGGGTGGTGGACATGGCGATCGCGCTGACGGCCGCGAGGCCGAGCGTCCGCCGAGTTGGTGCTGCGAGATTCACGCAGACTCCCCGAAGTGGGCCCGGTACACGCCGGGCTCGCTGGTCCGGGATGCCGGACTCGTGGAGCACAGGACCATGCGGATTCCCGACGACACACCGCGCCACACGGGGCAGAACGCATGGGGTGTGGCGTGACCTGATCGTGACCTTGGACGCGAAACCGCAGGTCAGCGACAGGCGAAATAGTGCCGGAACTCGACGAACCGCTCGGGTTCCGGTTGTGGAGATACGTTCCGGACGGTCTCGGATCCGATACCGAGCGCCTCACCGGGGAGGCCCGGACAACGGCAACGAGCGCCGTCCCGGGAAGCCCGGACGACGACAGCGGCCGCCGTCCCGCAGGGGGACGACGGCCGCTGTGCGGGGATCGTGCTGGTTACTCGGCGGTGCGGCGACGCCGGCCGGCGAGCACCAGACCGCCACCGAGCGCGAGGGCGGCCAGGCCGGCCATCGCCGGCACGGCGACCGCTGCGCCGGTGTAGGCGAGGCCGCCCGAGCCGGTCGTGCCACCGGCGACGGTGATCGGCAGCGTCAGGTACCGGAGCGCGCCGGTGAGGTCCACACCGGAGGCGACCAGCGTGTGCTGCCCGGCCACCAGCCCGGCCGGCACCGTGACGGTCACGGTGAAACTGCCGGAGGCATCGGCGACGACCGTCGTCAGCACCTGCGGCTCGGAGTAGACGAGCAGCGTGACCGTCGAGCCCGGCAGGTAGCCCGAGCCGGAGAACGTCACCGGCGAGCCCACAGCGACCGATCCGGTCTGCCCGGCCGGGCGCACGAGATCCCCGCTCCGCGCGGGCACGCCGGCCGGCACCGACGAGCGCGGGACGTCGGAGACGGTCACGACCGCCGAGTGGGCACCCGGATTGCCCTCGGCGTCGACGGGGGTGACGCCGAACGTGTGGCTCCACCCCGGCGTGGCGACCAGGACGCACGTCCGCACGTCGGGAGTGGTCTCGCAGGCGATGCCGGAGGCGCCGTCGGTGCCGTCCGCGGACGTGGCCTCACCTCCGACGACGTATCCGGCCAGGCCGTAGGTGCCCGGCGAGGTGGGCGCGTCCCAGGTGAGGACGATCGACGACGGGCCCGCGGTGGCGCGGACGTTCACGGGGGCGCCGATCGCGAGGTACGGCGTGGCGGTGACCTCGTCGCTCCAGGCGCTCGGCCCCACGGCCGAGGTCGCCCGTACCTGGACGTCATAGGCGGTCCCGTTCGCCAGCGCGGCGAGCGCGCCGATCCGTGCGCCCTGCTCGGCGCTGGTGGGCAGCGGATCGTGCGTGGCGCCGCCGTCGGTCGTCACCTCGTAGCCGGTGACCGGGGACTGCGCGTCCGCGTCGAACGCGCCCGGCAGGAAGCTCAGGTCCAGCGCGCCGCTGCGGCCGGCCTCGACGGCCAGGCCCTGCGGGGCGCTCGGGGCGGCCAGGACCGGAGCGCAGGGGGAGACGACGACCTCGACGAGGCCGGCTCCGGTGGGGCCGGGGACTCCGGCGCTCAGGCCGTCGGGGAGAGCCAACGCGCCGCCGCCGATCCCCTGGAGGGGACCTCCGCCGGCACCGCCGGGGGCCTGGACGGCGAAACCGCCCGGGCCGGTGACCGCGGACCCGCCGCCACCACCACCGCCGGCACCCGCCGGCATGGGTATGAACATCCCCGGCATGCCTCCGGGCATGGGCATCATCAGCACGCCACCGGCGGCCGCGGCCGGGGCGGAACCGGTTCCCGCCACCCCGCCGACCGAGAAGGCGCCGGGGCCGCCGGCCGTGCCGACGGTCACCGCGTAGACGCCCGGCGCCGCCGCGGTGTCGCCCTGCACGACCTCTCCGGGCAGCCCGGCACCGTAGTACCCGGAACCCCCCGCGGCCCCGCGCACCGTCCAGGACATCTGGCAGTAGCCGGACGGCACCGTGAAGGCGCCGTCGATCAGCGAGTACCCGTCCTCCGCGACGCTCGCGGCGTCGGTGGAGAAGCGGAGCTCGGACGGGCCCCCCGGGAGCGGGGTCGCCGAGGCGACCCCGCTCAGGGACACGAGGGTCGTGGACAGGGCGATGGCGCCGACGGCCGCGAGGCCGAGCGCACGCCGGGACGATGGTGCGAGATGCACGCGGACTCCCCGTGGAGGACCCGGATCACGCCGGGCTCGCTGGCCCGGGTCGCCGGGCGCGGCAGAAGGGACCACGCCGTCCCCCCGCGCCGAGCCGCGCCACACGGGCCGCGACGCCTGGGACCCGGCGTGACCTCGCCGTGACCCTCGCGGCCCGGTCGGCCGTCATGATCGGGAGGGATCGCGCCGGAACACGACGAACCGCGCACTCCGCCGTTGTGCTGATCTGTTCGGGCCGCTCTCGATCCGGTACCGCGCCCGCCTCCGGCGCCCGTTCTCAGCGGATCTGGACGCCGGAGATCGAGCGGGCGATGACCAGTCGCTGGATCTCCGAGGTGCCCTCGAAGATCGTGTAGATCTTGGCGTCGCGCGCCATCCGCTCGACCGGGTAATCGCGGGTGTAGCCGTTGCCGCCGAGGATCTGCATGGCCTGCTCGGTGACCCGCACCGCGGTCTCGCCCGCGACGAGCTTGGACATCGACCCCTCCGCGGCGGTGAACTGCCGGCCGGTGCTGGCCATCCACGCGGCGCGCCACACCAGCAGCCGGGCGGCGTCGATCGACGTCTTCATGTCCGCGAGCGCGAACGCGATCGCCTGGTTCTCGATGATCGGCCGGCCGAACTGCACCCGCTGCTTGGCGTACTCCAGCGCGTACTCGTACGCGGCCCGGGCGACGCCCACCGCCTGCGCCCCGACGGCGGGACGGGTGCGCTCGAAGGTGGCCATCGACGGCTGGGTGCGGCCGCTCTTCACCCCCTCGCGGGCGCGGGCCAGCCGCTCGTCGAGCTTCTCCCGCCCGCCGAGCAGGCAGTCGCCGGGGATCCGGCAGTCGTCGAGGACGACCTCGGCCGTGTGCGAGGCGCGGATGCCGTGCTTGAGGAACTTCTGCCCCTGGCTGATCCCCGGGGTACCGGGGGGAACGACGAAGCTGGCGTGCCCGCGGGCGCCGAGCTCGGGGTCGACGACGGCGGTGACCACGTGCACGTCGGCGATCCCGCCGTTGGTGGCCCAGGTCTTGGTGCCGGTCAGCACCCACTCGCCGTTCCGCTCGTCGAGGACCGCGCGGGTGCGCATCGCCCCGACGTCGGAGCCGGCGTCGGGCTCGGACGAGCAGAACGCGGCCACCTTCGGCTCGGCCTCGGTGCCGAACATGCCCGGGACCCACCGGCCCACCTGCTCGTCCGTGCCGTTCGCCCGCACCGACGCCGCGGCCAGGGTGGTGCCGACGATCGCCAGCCCGATGCCGGCATCGCCCCAGAAGAGCTCTTCCATGGCGATCGGGATGCCGAGCCCCGACTCGTCGAACCACTGGGTGGCGAAGAAGTCGAGCGAGTAGAGCCCGATCTTCGCGGCCTCCTGCAGCACCGGCCACGGAAAGGCCTCGCGCTCGTCGTACTCGGCGGCCGCGGGGCGGACGACGTCCGCGGCGAACTCGTGCACCCACTTCTGCAGCTCCACCTGGTCCTCGGTGAGCTCGAACGACACGGCCATGCGGGGGTCTCCTTCGTCGGTCCTGCGGTGATCATCGGCGACCGGTCGTCGCGATCGGCGCGGCGGCCGACCACTCGCCGATGATCGACGAGCGGGGCCCGGGTCGTCAGAGCGGACGGATGCGCCCCACCAGGTGCTCGGTCCCGGCCGTCGCGTTGCGGACGGCGACGTCCCAGCCGCTGCCGCGCTGCCCGCTGGCCAGCGTGACCGTCGAGGGCAGGAACAGCGGCCTGCGGAAGCCGACGTCCACCGTCAGCGCCTCGGGCAGCCGACCCGTCAGCGCCGCCAGGGCACGCGCCTTCACCCACATGCCGTGCGCGATGGCCCGCTTGAAGCCGAACGCCTTGGCGCTGAGCCCCGACAGGTGGATGGGGTTCACGTCGCCGGAGACGGCGGCGTAGCGGCGGCCGGCGTCGGCGGGCACCCGCCAGGTGATGGTGCCGGGGCCGAGGTCGGCGATCTCGACGTCGACGTCGGCCTCCGGCGCACCCTCGGGTGCCGTGGCGCCGCGGGCCAGGTAGGTCGACCTGGCCCGCCACACCTCCGCCCCTCCGGCGGAGACGGAGGCGCAGAGGTCGACGGTCGCCCCGCTGCGGTGCCGGGCGAAGCGCTCGGCCCGGACCTCGAGGTCCAGGGCCTCCCCTGCCCCGATCGGCCGGAGCACCTCGATGCGGTTGCGCACGTGCACCAGGCCCGGGAGGGCCAGCGGGAACGCGCGGTCGGTCATCAGCGCGACCTGCAGCGGAAAGGCGAGCACGTGCGGATAGGTCGCCGGCAGCGTGTCGGCCAGCGGGAACCGGCAGACCCGCGCGTACGCGGCCACCTCGGCCGGGTCGACGACGACGCCCCGGCGCGCCACCCGGTCCTCGGGCAGCGCCCCGCCCCGGCCCCGGGCGGTCAGCGCCGCCCGGGCGAGCAGCGCCGGCATCGACGGTGCCGCCTCCAGCACGGTCGTCGCCATCACGCCCCCAGCATCGACTGGCCGCAGACCCGCACGACCTGGCCGTTCACGCCCGCGCTGCCCGGCTGGGAGAGCCAGGCGATCGTCTCGGCGACGTCCACCGGCAGCCCGCCCTGCTGCAGCGAGTTGATCCGGGAACCGACCTCGCGGGTGCCCAGCGGCATCTTCGCGGTCATCTCGGTGACGATGAAGCCCGGGGCGACGGCGTTGATCGTGGCCCCGCGGGCGGCGAACTCCGGCGCCCAGGCGCGGACCATGCCGATGATCCCGGCCTTGCTCGCCGCGTAGTTGGTCTGGCCGCGGTTGCCGGCGATGCCCGACTGCGAGCTCACGCAGACGATCCGGGCGTCCGGGCGCAGCACGCCCTCGGCGGCCAGCAGCGCAGCGGTGAGGTCCAGCTGGGCCTGCAGGTTCACCGCCATGACCGAGTTCCAGCGGGCGGCGTCCATGTTGACCAGCAGCTTGTCCCGGGTGATCCCGGCGTTGTGGACGACGACGTCGACGCCCCCGTGCCGCTCGCGCAGGTGCGCCACCAGCCGGGCCGCGGCGTCGGCGGCGGTGATGTCGAGCTGGAACGCCGTCCCGCCGATCTCGTTGGCGACCTCGGCGAGCGACTGACCGGCGGCCGGGACGTCGACCGCCACGACGTGCGCGGCGTCGCGCGCCAGCACGCGCGCGATCGCCGCACCGATGCCGCGGGCCGCCCCGGTGACGACGGCGACCTTGCCGGCCAGCGGCCGCTCGCCGTCCTCCCCGGTCGGGACGTCGGCCGCCGCGAGCGTGAGCACCTGGCCGTCGACGTAGGCCGACCGGCCGGAGAGGAAGAAGCGGACGGGCGAGGCGACCGCGGACTCCGCGCCCTCGGGCACGTACACGAGGTTCGCCGTGGACCCGTCGCGCAGCTCCTTGCCGACGGACCGGATCAGCCCGTCGAGCGCCTGGCGGGCCGCCGCGGTGGCCGGGGAGTCGGTGGCGGCCGGCGGGTCGGCCAGGATCAGCACGCGGCCCGAGGTGCCCAGCCGCTTGATCGCCGGGGCCAGGAACTGGTACGCGGCGGCCAGCTGACCGGGCGAGGTCAGGCCGGTCGCGTCGAGCAGGACGGCGGCGGGCTTCTCGCCGTCGGTCGGGCCGTCGGCGACGACCGGGGGGAGCACGGCCACGCCGGCGTCGGTCAGGACCCGGGTCAGGGTGTCGCCCAGCCGACCCCCGCCGGTCGAGCCGAGCACGGCCGGGCCGGGCAACAGAGGCCGCCCGGGCTCGTACCGGCGGAGCACCGCCGGGCGCGGGAGGCCGAGCTGCCGGGTGATCGTCGTGCCGAAGCCGGAGTTGGCGAAGTCGCGGTACCAGTCGCTCACGGGGAGTTCCTCTCGGAGGTCGGTCGCCGGGTCGCGGGTCCGTGCACTTCCGCGCTGCTGCACCGTGCAGAAGCGCGGAGTTGCACGTGGAACGTCGGGAAAGTGGGGGGGTGCGGCGATCAGGACTCGAGGATCGCGACGACGCCCTGGCCGCCGGCGGCGCAGATGGAGATCAGCCCGCGCCTGCCGGGCCCGGCCTCGTGCAGCATCTTCGCCAGCGTCGCGATGATCCGGCCGCCCGTGGCGGCGAACGGGTGCCCGGCGGCCAGCGAGGAGCCGTTGACGTTCAGCTTCGACCGGTCGATCGCGCCGAGCGGGGCGTCGAGGCCGAGCCGCTCCTTGCAGAAGCCCGGGTCCTCCCATGCCTTCATCGTGGCGAGCACGGTGGACGCGAACGCCTCGTGGATCTCGTAGAAGTCGAAGTCCTGGAGGGTGAGCCCCTGGCGGGCCAGCAGCACCGGAACCGCGTAGGCCGGGGCCATCAGCAACCCCTCGCCGCCGTGCACGTAGTCGACCGCCGCCGTCTGGGCGTCGACCAGGTGCGCGAGCACCGGCAGACCCCGCTCGGCGGCCCACTCGTCGGAGGCCAGCAGCACCGCGGAGGCGCCGTCGGTGAGCGGCGTGGAGTTGCCCGCGGTCATCGTGGCGGCGGGGTCGCCCGTGCCGAAGACCGGGGCGAGCTTCGCCAGCTTCTCCATCGAGGAGTCCGGCCGCAGGTTCTGGTCGCGCGACAGGCCCAGGTACGGGGTGACCAGGTCGTCGAAGAACCCGCGGTCGTAGGCGGCGGCCAGGTTCTGGTGCGAGCGGACGGTCAGCTCGTCCTGCTCCTCGCGGCCGATCTCCCACTCCTTGGCGGTGATCGCGGCGTGGTCGCCCATCGCCAGGCCGGTGCGCGGCTCGGCGTTGCGCGGGATCTCCGGCGCCAGCTGGCCGGGCCGCAGCCCGCGCAGGGCCTTCAACCGGTCGCCGAGGGTCGTGGCCGAGTTCAGCCTGATCAGCACCCGGCGCAGGTCCTCGTTCACGGCCAGCGGCGCGTCGGAGGTCGTGTCCGTGCCGCCGGCGATGCCGGACTCGATCTGCCCGAGGGCGATCTTGTTGGCGACCAGGACCGCCGCCTCCAGCCCGGTGCCGCAGGCCTGCTGGACGTCGTAGGCCGGCGTGGACGCCGACAGCCGCGACCCGAGCACGGCCTCGCGGGTGAGGTTGAAGTCGCGTGCGTGCTTGAGGACGGCGCCCGCGACGACCTCGCCGACCTGCTGGCCCTGCAGCCCGAAGCGCGCCACGAGCCCGTCGAGGGTCGCGGTGAGCATGTCCTGGTTGGACGCCTGCGCGTACCGGGAGTTGGACCGGGCGAACGGGATCCGGTTGCCGCCGACGATCGCAGCCGTGCGGGGGGTGGTGGCCATGGGTGGACCTCCGGGTCGGGGGTGGTCTCGCTTTGCTAGGTACCCAGAGTACCCAGTACCTTCGGTTACATGAAAGCCGAGGCGGTGAGCGGCACGTCGCAGGACAAGGTGGCGCAGCCCGCGCGGCGCCGCGAGTCGGAGCCCCGGATCGTCGGCGGGGAGCGCCGCGAGTCGGAGCCCCGGATGGTCGGCGAGCGCCGCGAGTCGGAGCCCCGGATCACCGCCCGCGACCGGCGCGACTCCCGCTGGGACGAGCACCGGCGCGCCCGTCGCGAGCAGCTGGTCGACGCGACCCTGGCCGCGGTCGCCCGGCACGGCGCCGGCGTCGGCATGGAGGAGATCGCGGCCGCGGCCGGCACCAGCAAGACCGTCGTCTACCGGCACTTCGCCGACCGCGGCGAGCTGTACGTCGCCGTCTGCGGGCGGGTCGCCGCGCAGCTCACCGCCGCTTTGCGCGAGGCGATGGCCAGCAGCACCGACCCCCGCGAGCGGGTCGGTGCCGCCGTCGAGACCTACCTGGCGTTCCTGGAGGCCGACCCCGAGCTGTACCGCTTCGTCGTCCGGCACCCGCTGCTGGACCTCCCCGGCGACAGGGATCCGATCAGCTCCCTGTCCGACCTCGTCGGCGACCAGGCGGCGGCGCTGGTCGCCGCGTCGCTGGCCGACGCCGGCCGCGACCCCGCCCCCGCGGGGCCCTGGGGCCACGGCCTGGTGGGCCTGGTCCGCTCGGCCGCCGACTGGTGGCTGCGCGCCGACCGGCCCATGCTCCGGTCGGATCTCGCCGCCCACCTCACCGAACTCGCCTGGGCCGGCCTCGCCGGCGTGCTCCCCGGCACCGATCCCGAGAACCGCACGACCGAGGAGGAACAGTGACGCAGTCCCTGCCCCGCAGCGTCGACCCGCAGCGCCTGCAGGAGGTGCTGGACGGGCGCTGGTCGCACGTGCGGCGCGCCGCCCGCGAGCAACTGGCCGGCGAGACGTTCGCCCCGGTCTACGGCGAGACGATGCAGGAGGCGCGGGAGCGGATCACCCGGCTGGCGGTCGAGCTCGCCGCGACCGGCCGGGTGGGCCTGGGCTTCCCCAAGGAATACGGCGGGGAGGCAGATGCCGGCGGCTCGGTGACGTCGATCGAGATGCTGGCGTTCGGCGACCTGTCGCTGATGGTCAAGGCCGGCGTCCAGTGGGGGCTGTTCGGCGGCGCCGTGCAGCTGCTGGGCACCCGGCGGCACCACGACGCCTACCTGCGCGACATCATGAGCTTCGCCCTGCCGGGGAGCTTCGCGATGACCGAGACCGGGCACGGCTCCGACGTCCAGCAGCTGCGCACGACCTGCACGTACGACCCGCGGACGCAGACCTTCGACCTGCACACCCCGCACCAGGCCGCGCGCAAGGACTACATCGGCAACGCCGCGAAGGACGGCCGGATGGCCGTCGTCTTCGCGCAGCTGATCACCGGCGGCGAGAACCGCGGCGTGCACGCCTGGCTGGTGCCGATCCGCGACGCCGAGGGCGCCCCCCTGCCCGGGGTCACCATCGGCGACGACGGGCCGAAGGCCGGCCTGCTCGGCGTCGACAACGGCCGGCTGAGCTTCGACCACGTGGCGGTCCCCCGGGACATGCTGCTGGACCGGTACGGGCAGGTCGCCGCCGACGGCACCTACACGAGCTCGATCGAGAACGAGACGCGTCGCTTCTTCACCATGCTCGGCACGCTGGTGCGCGGCCGGGTCAGCGTCGGCGGCTCGGCGGGGTCGGCCACGAAGACGGCCCTCGACATCGCCGTCCGCTACGGGGAGGTGCGCCGCCAGTTCACGGCGCCGGGCCGGGACCGCGAGATCGTCGTCAACGACTACCTGGTGCACCAGCGCAAGCTGCTGCCGGCGCTGGCCACCTCCTACGCCCTGCACTTCGCCCAGGAGGAACTGGTCGGCACGATGCACGACGTCCAGACGGCGGTGCACGAGCACGGGCAGGAGGTCGACGAGGCCGCCCAGCGCGAGCTGGAGTCCCGCGCCGCCGGCCTGAAGGTGGCCAATACCTGGCACGCGACCCGCGCCATCCAGATGTGCCGGGAGGCCTGCGGCGGGGCCGGGTACCTGCAGGAGAACCGGCTACCGCAGCTCAAGGCCGACACCGACGTCTTCAGCACCTTCGAGGGCGACAACACGGTGCTGCTGCAGCTGGTGGCGAAGGGCCTGCTCACCGGCTACCGCGACGCGTTCGGCTCGCTGGACGGCTGGGGCAAGGTCTCCTTCTTCGCCGACATGGTGCGCGAGACCGTCCTGGAGCGGACGGCGGCCCGCGGCCTGATCGCCCGGCTGATAGACGCGGTGCCCGGGCGGGACGAGGAGGTGCCGCTGCGCGACCGCGGGTGGCAGCTCAAGATGTTCGAGTTCCGCGAGAAGCACACGCTCGAGGGTGCGATCCGGCGGCTGCGCAGGAACGCCGAGGTCGAGGGCATGGAGCCGTTCGACATGTTCAACGACGTCCAGGACCACGTGCTGCGCACCGCGCAGACGCACATCGACCGGATCGTGCTGGAGGCGTTCGTCGCCGGCGTCGACCGGGCCACCGACCCCGACGCGCAGGCGCTGCTGGACGCCGTCTGCGACCTGTACGCGCTGTCGACGATCGAGGCGGACAAGGGCTGGTTCCTCGAGCACGGCCAGCTGACCCCGGCCCGGTCGAAGGCGGTGACCGCCACGGTCAACCAGCTGCTGAAGGAGCTGCGGCCGCACCTGGTCACGCTGGTCGACGGCTTCGCCATCCCGCACGAGTGGAAGCGGGCGGCGATCCTCGAGGAGGAGGCCGACCGGCAGGAGGCCATGGCCGCGCACGACGCGGAGCTGCGGGCCGAGGCCGGGGCGGGCACCCCGGCCGACACGGCACCCGGCGACACCGCGACCTCGGTCGAGGTCCCGCCGGGCCAGTGAGCGGAGTCGCCCGAGTGCGGATCCCGCACTGTCGTGTCTCCGGACCTCTGTCGCAGTGATGTCTGAGGACATGTGTCGCACTTCGGTTAGGCCGCGCAGAGTGTGGCGTAACGCTTGGCCGGGTTCAGGGTCAGTTGGCCGATCAGGTCGCCGCTGAGGGCGTGGAAGCTGACCTGGGGGCCGTTGACCAGGGCGGTGACCTGGGCGCCGCCGTAGGCGGCGCCCAGGCGGATCAGGTGCCGGCCGAGGGTCACGGTGCCGTGCGGGATGACGGTGAGTCGGTGCACGGTGGCGTCGGTCTGCAGCG
>NZ_FOEE01000031.1 GCF_900110555.1 Trujillonella endophytica | reverse complement strand
CGGCGACCTCGGAGGCCTCCGCGGCGTTCGTGGCGATCTCCCGGATCGACGCGCCCATCTCCTCGGCACCGGCGGCCACGGTCTGCACGTTGCGGGTGACCTCCTCGGCGGCGGAGGAGACCACTCCGGACTGCGCGCTGGTCTCCTCGGCCGAGGCCGAGATCTGCGCCGACGACGCCGACAGCTCCTCCGAGCTCGCCGCGACGGCGTCGGCGGAGGCGACCACCGACGACATCACCGCGCCCAGCTCCACGACGGCCGCGTCCAGCGCCTGGCCCATCCGGCCCAGCTCGTCGCTGGTGTCCAGGCCGCTGCGCACGGTCAGGTCGCCGCGCGAGAGCGCCGCCGTCACCAGGCCGACGCGCGCGGCCTGGCGGGCGATGCCGGTCGCGATCCACAGGCCCAGGCCGGCGGCGAGGGCGATGCCCGCGATCATGAGGACGAGAGCGAGGGTGCGCTGGGACTCGTAGTGGGACCGGGTGTCGGCCGCGGCCTGCTGGGCCTCGGCGTCCTCCGCCGAGCGCAGGCCGGCGATCTGCTCCTCGACGGCGGTGACGAGCGGCGCGCCCTCGGAGGCGTTGCTGCTGATCCAGCTGTCGAAGTCCCCGGCCTGGACGTAGGGGACCAGGACGTTCTCCTGGAAGTCCACGTAGGCGGCCATGCCGGCGTCGACGGAGTCGAGCACGGCCAGCCTGTCGGACGTGGTGGTCTCCGCCCGGTAGGCCTGGGACGCGGCGGTGAAGGCGGCCTCGAGCTCGTCGATCCGGGCCATCGCCGCTGCCGGGTCGGCGCCGACGACGGTGTCGCGGATGTTGACGCGCATGTCGGCGACGAGGCCGTCCATGTCAGCGGCCGCGGCCACGCCCTGCAGGTTGTCGTCGTAGAGCGCGTCCGCCGCGTCGGCGGCGGAGCCGAGCGCCTGCAGCCCCATGAAGCCGACCACGCCGGTCACGACGGCGGAGACCGCCACGGTCCCGAGCACCTTCGTCTTCACGCTGCGGTCGCCCCACCAGCGCGGGCCGGACTGCGCGGCGCCGGGGGGAGCCGGGGGGGTCATGGAGTGGGTCATCGCGGTCTCCTGGAGGTGCGGTGATTACGGGATCGGACCGCGGGCGGAGGCCGCGTTCGCGAGAAGAATGGGGTGCGAAGGGCCGCCGACAATGCATCCCGGCGGCGTGTCGGAAATGATTCGTACGTTCCGGTCACCGCACTGACGAGACGGCTTGTCGACATTATCGCGAATGGCCGGCCGACCATTCTCCGCTCGGTCGACACGGCGACTCGGGAATGGTCGGCGAGCAGGTCGGCGCACCCCTCGGACGCAGAGAAGCGCCCGGCCGAATCGGCCGGGCGCTCCCTGTGCGGTCCCCTGGGGGCGGGTTGCTCAGTAGCTGAAGCGGCCCACCGCCGTGCGCAGCCCGGCGGCCATCCGGGAGAGCTCGTCGACCGCGGTCCGCGTCTGGGTCAGCGCCTGGGTGGTCGAGTCCGCGGCCGAGGAGACGCCGGTGATGTTGTCGGCGATCTGCCCGGAACCCTGCGCGGCCTCCTGGACCGAGCGGCTCATCTCGTTGGTGGTGGCGGTCTGCTCCTCCACCGCGCTGGCGATGGTGGTCTGCCGGTCGGAGATTTGGGCGACGATCTGGGAGATCTCCCCGATCGCCGCGACCGC
>NZ_FOEE01000014.1 GCF_900110555.1 Trujillonella endophytica | reverse complement strand
CGCCCTCGGCGGCCACCCGCGCCCGATGCCGGTAGAACGTCCGCGGCTCGACCCCGTTGACCCGGCACCACTCCGCGACGTTCTCGATCGGCACGCCGACCTGCAACGTCGCATCCAGCAGCTTCATGACTGGCGCTCGCTTCCCCACACCACCTCATCGGCGTTGTGATGATCAAGCGACACATGTCATGAGACTTCAGGACTGACAGATGTCCTCGGACTCAACACGCAGGAAACCTGCGCTCCGGCACTCCGTCACAGGCGGCCGAGGCCCAGCAGCGTGACGTCGTCCGTACCCGGCGGGTCGAGGGCGGCGAGGACGACGTCGAGCAGGGCCGACACGTCCCGCCCGCCCCGCTCCGCCGCCGACCGCAGCGCGGCCAGCCCGGCGTCCACCGCCTCGCCGCGGCGCTCGACCAGCCCGTCGCTGAACAGCAGCAGCCGCTCCTCCCCGGCCAACTGCAGGCGCGTCTCGGCGTAGGTGGCGGCGTCCACCAGGCCGAGCGCCGGGCCCCGCCCGGCCGTCAGGAACCCGGTCGCCGTGGAGAGCACCGGCAGGTGGCCGGCGCGGGCCACCGCCACCGCGCCCGACGCCGGGTCCAGCTCCGCGACGACCGCGGTCGCCATCTCCCCCGGCAGCAGGGTGGTGAGCAGCCGGTTCAGCTCCCCCAGCGCGGCCCCGGGCCCGAGGTCGCGCAGCAGCATCGCGCGCAGGGCGTGCCGCACCTGCGCGGTGACCGCCGCCGCGCCCAGCCCGTGCCCGGCGACGTCACCGAGCACCAGCGACACCCGGCCGCTGGGCAGCGGCACCAGGTCGTACCAGTCGCCGCCGACGACATCGTCCGCGCTGGGCAGGTAGCGGGCCGCGAGGTCGACGCCGGGCACCTTCGGCAGCGCGTCGAGCAGCAGGGTCCGCTGCAGGACGGCGGCCATCCGGTTGTCCTGCTCGGCGCGCGCCCGCCCGACGACGGCGACCTGCTCCCCCAGCGCCCGCGCGGCGGCGACCTCGTGCGCCCGCCAGGGCCGGGCGGTGCCGCGCACGACCTCCGTCCACGCCTCGAACGACCGCCGCGGCGACAGCCGGCCGCCCGGGGCGATCTCCTTCTCGTGCGGATTGCCGCCCCACGTCACCTCGCGCGGGGTCTCCGGCCGGAACCAGGCGAGGAAGTCCCCGGCCCCGAGGCCGACCGCGAGCACCCCGGCGGCGGTGCCCGCCAGGTCGGCGGCCCCGGGAAGCGCCCGGGGCAGCGCGTCGGTGACCGGTGTCCCCGCGGCCAGCAGCCCCTCCACCAGCGGACCGACCCGCTCCGCCGGCGGCGTCGCGCCCAGCAGCCGCAGCCGCCCGTCCAGCCGCACCGCGGCGCCGCCGGCGGGCAGCAGGTCCAGCACGGTGGGCCGCCCGGCGTCCCCGCCGTCGGTCAGCGCCGGCAGCGGGGTGCGGCCCGCGCGCCCGACGGCGGCGACGAGGTCCGCGGAGCGCTGGGCGACGCCGACGACGTCGTGGGTCTCGCCCGCGTCGACCGCGGTGTGCAGGAGCAGCGAGGCGGTGCGGCCGAGGAACTCGGCGGCCACCCGGTCGGCGGCGGAGGGGCGGCGCGGACCGGCGTAGTGGTGGCAGGCGATGAGCCCCCAGAGCCGGCCGCGGTCGATCAGCGACACCGACATCGAGGCGACCACGCCCATGTTGGCCAGGTACTCCAGGTGCACCGGCGAGACGCTGCGCAGCCCGGCGTCCGAGAGATCCAACGACCGCCCGGTGCCCGGCACGATCGCCGGCTCCAGCGGCACCCGGGCGTAGCCGGCGTCGGGGATCAGCCGCAGCCACTGGGTGGCGTACAGCGCCCGGGCCTGGGCGGGGATGTCGGCGGCCGGGAACCACAGGCCCAGGAACGGCTCGAGGTCCGCGCGCCGGTCCTCGGCGACCACCTCCCCGTTCCAGTCGCGGTCGAAGCGGTACACCATCACCCGGTCGAAGCCGGTGAGGTCCCGGACGTCACGGGCGAGCACGCCGGTGAGCGCCGCCAGGCCACCGGCACCCGAGAGCCGCTGCAGCACCGCGGGCAGCCGGCGGTGCCAGGCAGGCCCCGCCTCGGCCGCCCCCGCCAGCGGTTCCCACTCGGTGATCAGCAGCCCGTCGGCGCGGTGCGCCACCAGGTCGACGGCGCCGCCGGGCAGGTCCAGCCGGAGGGGGTTCAGCTCGGCGAGGTCGCCCGCCAGCCCGGTCCGGAGCCGGTCCAGCTCGGCCGGGCCCAGCAGGTCGGCCAGGGTGCGCCCGGCCGGCTCCGCCCCGAACAGGGCCCCTGCATTCGCCGAGGCGACGACGACGGCGAGGTCGGGCTCGGTGACGGCCAGCAGCGCGCCGTGCGGCTGGATCGCGCCGGGGACGGCGATCGGCTCGTCCGCGCAGCGCGCGAGGGCGTCGGCGAGGGTGCGCCCGGCCGGGGTCACCGCGGAAGCCTAGGAGCCCGAGCCCGAGCCCGAGCCCGAGCCCCCGTCGGCGCGATCGGCCCGCTCCACGATCGGCACGGCCAGGTGCAGGTCGAGCAGGTCGATGACCAGGCGCACCGGGCGGTTGCCGGCCGGGCAGACGACCTGCAGCCCGACGCCGACGTCCGCGGTGTGCCGCGCGGTGCGGGCGAGCTGCCGGGCGCCGGTGGAGTCGAGGAAGGTGGTCTCGCTCAGGTCCACGACGAGCGACCGGGCCCCGGACGCGAGCGCGTCGGCCACCGCGTCGCCGAACTGCGGGGAGGTCGCGATGTCGAGCTCACCCCGGACCCGCAGCGTCGGACGCCCGTCGACGGTGAGGTGCTGGACCTCGAACTGCACGACTCCCAGCCTTCCGCCGCTCTGCGGGCCGCCTCTGTTTGCTCACAGGCCGCTCGACACCTGACCACACCGTATGCGTCGCCCGCGGCGCCCCTCGCGGGTGGTGCCCCGTCGAGCCTCGGGAACGAGCCGGGCCCGCAGGCGAGTGCCCGCGGGCCCGGTCGGTGCTGCGTGCCTACTCGGTGATGGTGGCGGTCTCCCGCTTGACCGTCACCGGCTCGGCGAGGCGCTGCTCGTCGACGACCTTCTGCAGGCGGTCGACCGTCTCCTCGATGCCGGCGCCGAGGCGCTTGCCCGGGGTGAACGTGGCCGGCAGGTGCTTGAGACCGTTGATGACGCCGACCGTGTCGTAGTGCACGGCGCCGTCGGGGTCGCAGACGAAGTCCGGCATCCGGTCCAGGACCGCCTTGAGCATGGTCTTGAAGGTGGCGCGAGCGACGTTGGAGCCGATGCAGCGGTGCACGCCCAGGCCGAAGGACGCGTGCCGGTTGCCCTTGCGGTCCAGCTTGATCTCGTGCGGGTCCTCGAAGACGGTCGCGTCGCGGTTGGCCATCGCCCACGACAGCCAGAGCCGGTCGCCCTCCTTGAACTGCACGCCGTGGATCTCGGCGTCCATCGCCACGGTCCGCCCGTCGCCGGGGGCCGGCGTGTAGAAGCGGAGGAACTCCTCGGTCGCGCTGTCGCGAAGCTCCTCCCACTCGGCGATCAGCCGGGCGCGCTGGTCGGGGTGCTCCGACAGCCACTCCAGCGAGTGCGCCGTCAGCGCCGTGGTGGTGTCGAAGCCGCCGCCGAGCAGCAGGCCGACGGTGCCGAGGATGTCCATGTCCTCGGGCTTGCGCCCGGTGATGTCGGCGTTGATCAGGGCGTTGACCAGGCCGGGCCGGGGGTTGGCGCGGATGTCGGCGATGTAGCCGAACGACCGCATCCCCATGACCATCTGCTGCTCGTTGATGCGCTCCATCTCCGGCGTGCCCGGCTTGGTGTAGACGGCCGCGTGGATCGGCTCGACGTAGGTCTCGTAGTCGTTCATCGGGAAGCCCAGCATCGCCATGGTCAGCACCGCGGGGACGACGTTGGCCAGGTCGTCGACGAAGTCGATCCGACCGGTCTCGATCACCTCGTCCAGCGCCGCGCGGGTGATCTCGTCGATCACCGGCTGCCACCGCGCGACCGCCGCCGGCGACAGGTAGGGGTTCAGGGCGTTGCGGTAGTGCCGCTGCGCGGGCGGGTCCATGCCGAGGAACTGGCCGCCGAGGCTGCCGGGTCCGCCGGCCATCCGCTGGCGGACCTCGATCGCCGGCGACGGGATGGAGATGCCCCGGTAGCCCTTGCGCTCGTTGTACGGGTCGTCGTCGTTGGACAGGACGTCCGCGCGGCGGGCGGTGTCGAACAGCTCCTGGTTGCCCGAGACGAACCAGTAGCCGCCGTGGGTGTCGTTCCAGGCGATGGGCTTGGTCGCGTGGAACTCGTCGGCGAGCCGCTCGAACTCGAGCCGGTACTGGTCGCCGTGCCGGTCGAGCTCGATCCGGAGTGCGCTGCGGTCGTCCGTGGGGCGGACGGAGTCATCGACGGTCATGCGGAGGTCTCCCGATCGTGGGGGTTCGGTGGGGCGGGATGGGTCGCCGTCGCTGCGGGACGGCGACCCGACGGATTCAGCTGGGGGTGCCGGCGGTGTCCTTGCGCGCGGTGACGGGCTCGGCGAGGCGCTGCTCGTCGACGACCGCCTGCAGCGTGGCGATGGTCTCCGCCAGGCCCGGGCCGAGGCGCTTGCCCGGGGTGAAGGTGGCCGGCAGGTGCTTGAGGCCGTTGATGACGCCGACGGTGTCGTAGTGCACCGCGCCCGCGGGGTCGCAGACGAAGTCCGGCATCCGGTCCAGGACCGCCTTGAGCATGGTCTTGAAGGTGGCGCGGGCGACGTTGGAGCCGATGCACCGGTGCACGCCGAGGCCGAAGGACGCGTGCCGGTTGCCCTTGCGGTCGAGCTTGATCTCGTGCGGGTCCTCGAAGACGGTCGCGTCGCGGTTGGCCATCGCCCAGGACAGCCAGAGGCGCTCGCCCTCCTTGAACTGCACGCCGTGGATCTCGGCGTCCATCGCGATCGTGCGGCCGTCGCCGGGCGCCGGGGTGTAGAAGCGGAGGAACTCCTCGGTCGCGCTGTCGCGCAGCTCCTCCCAGTCGCGGATCAGTCGCTCCCGCTGGTCGGGGTGCTCGGACAGCCACTCCAGCGAGTGCGCCGTCAGCGCCGTCGTCGTGTCGAAGCCGCCGCCGATCAGCAGGGACACGGCGCCGAACACGTCGAAGTCCTCGGGCTTGCGCCCGGTGATGTCGGCCTTGATCAGGGCGTCGACCAGGCCGGGCCGGGGGTTGGCGCGGATGTCGGCGATGTAGCCGAACGTCCGGCCGGCCATCTCGATCAGCCCCTCGACCACGCGGTCCATCTCCGGCGTGCCCGGCTTGGTGTAGACCTGCGCGTGGATGGGCTCGACGTAGGTCTCGTAGTCGTCGATCGGGAAGCCCAGCATCGCCATGGTCAGCACGGCGGGGACGATGTTGGCCAGGTCGTCGACGAAGTCGATCCGGCCGGTCTCGATCACCTCGTCGAGCGCGGCGCGGGTGATCTCGTCGAGCACCGGCTGCCACCGCGCCACCGCCGCCGGCGACAGGTACGCGTTGAGCGCGTTGCGGTAGTGCCGCTGCACGGGCGGGTCGAGCATCAGGAAGTTGCCGCCGAGGGACCCGGGAGGGCCGGACTGCGCCTTGGCCTGCTCGGGGTCCAGGCCCGGGATGGTGATGCCCTGGTAGCCCTTCCGGTCACCGTGCGGGTCGCTGTCGTTGGACAGCACGTCGGCGCGCCGGGCGGTGTCGAACAGCTCCTGGTTGCCCGAGACGAACCAGTAGCCGCCGTGGGTGTCGTTGAACGCGATCGGGGCGCGCGCGTGCAGGTCGTCGGACCAGCGGACGAAGTCCGTCCGGTACTCGTCGCCGTGCCGGTCGAGCTCGATCACCGCAGGCGCGCGGTCCTTCGGCGCTGCTGCGCTTGCTTCGTCGACGCTCACGAATGCTCCTCCTCGATCGGTGGCGACCACCCGAGTCCGGACGCCGCGCGGCCCGGGACCTCCCGTGACCGCTCCCACACTTCGATGAAAGAGTATCGATCGAAACGTCAACCGCAAAGCCCGACCGCGGGGCGTCGCCCGGAGGCCGCCCCGCTCCGCCGCCGGGGCACTCAGTCCGCGGCGCGCAACCAGTCGACGGCGGCGCCACGGAACCGGGACAGCCCCTTGTACTCGGCCACGTCCTCCGGCAGCTCCGCCAGCACCACCCCCAGCCGGCGCCGCCAGGCCGGCACCGCGGCGAGCTCCCGCAGCGAGAGCAGGTACGTCCGGATGAGGAAGCAGACCGCGTTCGAGACCCCCAGGCGGATCAGGTGCTGCACCTCGACCCGCAGGTGCAGGCGATCGGGCAGGGCCGGGTCGTCGACGACCAGCCGGCGGTCGCGCGCCCACACCGGATAGGTCTCGGTGGAGGTGTCCAGCCGGCGGTCGACGGTCATCGTCCAGTTGGTGCGCCGGTACTCCTGCCCCGGCTGCAGGCGCATGAGGAACTGCTCGGCGCGCTGGACGACGCCGGCCTCGTGCACCCGCGGCACCGGTCCGTGCACCTCGAGGAAGCGCATGCCGACGTCGAAGCCCATCGACCAGTCGGCGGCGAAGGTGACCAGCCCGGCATCGGCCCACAGGGACCCCTCGCGCTGGTCGAGCAGGACGACGTCCTCCTGGATCTGGCTGCCCAGCAGGGCGAGCGGCCCGCCGGGGAGGGAGTCGTCGTCCCCCACCGTGAACGACGTCGAGGTGGCGGTCAGGTCGTTGCGCCAGCTCCACCGGTCGCCGCGGACGCGCAGCGCGGTGACGCCGGGCAGGGTGGCGGCGAGTTCCGGCAGCAGGGTGGTCAGCGCGTCCCACGCGGCGACGCGCATGTGCGGCAACTGCTGGCACCGGGTCGGGTCGGCGGCCAGCACCTCGCGGCGCAGGGCCAGCTCGGTCGCGTACTCGCCGTCGACGTCCAGGACGCCGGCTCCCCAGGTGCCGGCCTCGGTCGCCGCCACCCGGCGGGCCGGCTCGACGTTGGTCGAGTACCGGTAGCTGTCGGCGGCGAAGGGGAACGGGAAGCGGGTGGTCCGCTCGGGGAGGAGGACGGCGGTCACAGGTCGAGCTCCAGTTCGTCGTCGGCGCAGCGCGAGACGCAGGCCATGACCGCGTCCCCGGCGGCGCGCTCGGGCTCTGCGAGGTAGAGGTCGCGGTGCAGCGGCCGGCCCGCGGTCACCGGGAGCCGGCACTCGCCGCACACGCCCTGCCGGCACATGCTCGGGACGGCGACCCCCGCGGCCTCCAGTGCGGCGAGCAGGCTGGTCCCCGCCGGCACCGGCACCCGGAGGCCGCTGCGGGCCAGCCGCGCCACGAACGGCTCCCCCGGGTCGAGGTCGGCGGCCGAGAACCGCTCGGCGTGCACCCGGTCGGCCGGCCAGCCGAGGGCGCCGGCGGTGTCCTCGACGAACGCGATGAGCGGTGCCGGGCCGCACACGTGCACGTGGGTGCCCAGCGGGCGGTCGGCGAGCACCGACCCGATCCGGGCGAGCAGCTCCGCGGTGTCCTCGTGCACGCCGAGCCGGTCGCCGCACAGCGCGTGCAGCTCGGCCAGGTGCGCTCCGGCACCCGGGCGGTGCCCGTAGAGCAGCTCGAAGGACCTGCCCCACCGGACGGCGGCGCGGGCGTGCGACAGCAGCGGCGTGATGCCGATGCCCCCGGCGACCAGCACCGCGTGCCGGGCCGTGGACACCGGCGCGAAGGCGCTGCGCGGCCCGGTGGCCGTCACCCGGTCGCCGGCCCGCCAGCGGTGCACCGCGGCCGAGCCACCGGCGCCGTCGGGACACAGCAGCACCGAGATCCGGTACTCGGCGGCGGGCATCCCGTCGCCGGTGAGGGAGTAGGCGTTGCGCCGCCCGCCGCAGTCGAGCACGAGGTGGCTGCCGGGCGGGTGTCCCGGCAGCAGCCCGCCGCCGGGGCGGCGCAGGGTCAGCGTGCGGATGCCCGGCGCGGCGTCGGCGACGGCGGAGACCTCGAGCACCAGCCGCGCCTGCTCCCCCGCTCCCGTCGCGGCCGGCGCCGGCAGGACCGCGGTCACGGGAGCTCCTCGGCGTCGACCTGGAACCCGAGGTGGGCACCCCGCCGGCGGGAGACGTGCGCGTAGACGTGCAGCCGCCGGCCGCACCCCCGGCAGCGGACCTCGCCCGACACCGGCTGCGTCGTCTCGGTGGTGTCGCGGCAGTGCGCGCACCAGACCCGGCGGCGCCGGGTGCTGGTGACCGCCACCCCGATCTCGGAGTCCAGCGCGCCCAGCCCGGTGGCGACGGCGCGGGCGGCGAGGACGTCGACCTCGGGGCCGGCGAGCAGCAGCCGCCAGCCGACGCGGGCTCCCCCGACCTCGGCCGCGAGCAGCTGCAGCGTGGCGTCGTCGGCGCGGGCCGCGGTGTGCGCCCACACCGGGACCCCCGGCCGCACCGCGGCGCGCCACCGCTGGACGTGCGCCGCCCCCCGGGCGCCCAGGCCCAGCAGCGCCAGCCGGCGCGCGACGGGGTCGACCGCCGGAACGGCGGCCGGCCACCGCGGAACGCTGGTGTGCGCGGCGCCCACGCGGGTCAGGGCGCGAAGGCGCGGTGGCCGGTGTAGAAGCCCAGCGCCCGGTCCGGCGTCTCGAAGCGGATGCGCGAGCCCTTCGGGAAGAACAGGACGTCCTTGGGGCGTGCCACGACCCGCTGCCCGGTGTCGAGGTCGGTCAGGTGGAACTCGCCCTCGACGACGACCTTCATCTCGTCGTAGGTGTAGTCGTAGTCCAGCGGCTCCCCGGCGAGGAGCTCGAAGAACCCGCCGCAGATCTCGGCGCCGCCGGGATTCGCGAAGGTGTCGCCGATGAACGCCCGGACGCCGTCGACCTCCATGCTCGGCAGCCCCTCGGACCCCCCGGTGACGTGCCCGATCCGTGCCACGCTCGTCGTCATCCCGCTCTCTCTCCTCGCCGGTTCGGTGCCGGTGCCGCCGCTGCGGCACCGGCAGAGCTCGTTCGACCCGGGCGGAGGAGGTCCGTCGGCGCGCCGCCGGCGGACCTCCTCCGCGTACGGGGTCAGCCTCCGGTGGGTGCGGCCGTGGCGGTGAGGCGCTCGGCCGAGGCGATGACCGCGTCGGGCGTGGGGCCCGCGCCCGGGGTGTGCGCCTTGCCCTCGAGGTCGTAGGCGACCTCGGCGTGCTCGGTGAGGTCCACCCCCCGGACCTCGTCGGCCTCCGGCAGCCGCAGGCCGATCGTCTTCTGGATCGCCAGGGCGATGAGCAGCGTGACGACGAACGAGTAGGCCATCACGGAGCCGGCCGCGACCGCCTGCTTGCCGAGGAGCCCGAGGCCCCCGCCGTAGAGCAGCCCGTCCTGGCCGCTGGGGGCCTCCGCGGTGCCGAACACCCCGACGAGCAGGGTGCCGATGATGCCGCCGACCAGGTGCACGGCGACGACGTCGAGCGCGTCGTCGTAGCCGAAGCGGTACTTCAGGGCGATGGCCAGCGGGCAGATCGCGCCGGCGACGGCGCCGATGGCCAGGGCGCCGAGCGGGCTGACCGCACCGCAGGACGGCGTGATCGCGACGAGACCGGCGATCGCACCGGACATGCCGCCGAGCGTGGTCGCGTGACCGTCCCGCAGCTTCTCCACCAGCAGCCAGGCGAGGATCGCGGCGCAGGTGGCGTTGAACGTGGTCAGCATGACCACCGAGGCGCTGTTGCCCGCGGCGAGTGCGGAACCGCCGTTGAAGCCGAACCAGCCGAACCAGAGGATCCCGGCGCCGAGCGCGACCATCGGCAGGTTGTTGGGCCGCGCCTGGCGGGGCCAGCCCACCCGCTTGCCGACGACGAGGACGACGGCCAGCGCACCGATGCCGGCGTTGATGTGCACCGCGGTGCCACCGGCGAAGTCGACGGCGGCCAGGTCGTTGGCGATCCAGCCGCCCAGCGTGCTGCCGTCGGCGGAGTCGAACGCGAACACCCAGTGGGCGACCGGGAAGTAGACGAGCGCGGCCCACAGGCCGGCGAACAGCAGCCACGGCCCGAAGCGCACCCGGTCGGCGACCGCGCCGGCGATCAGCGCGGTCGTGATGACCGCGAACAGCGCCTGGAAGACGGCGACCAGCGCCGGGGGCAGCGCGGCGGTCTCGTCGCCGGCGAGCAGGTCGCCGAGGCCGAGGTACTCGGTGGCGTTGCCGAGCAGGCCCGCGCCGCCGTAGGAGTCGCCGAAGACCATCGAGAACCCGAAGAGGGTCCAGAGGACTCCGACGACCGCGACGGCCCCGAAGACCATCATGATCATGTTGAGGATCGACCGCGAGCCGACCATGCCGCCGTAGAACAGCGCCAGGCCCGGGATCATGAGCGCGACGGCCATGGTGGCCGCGAGGATGAATGCAGTGCTGCCGACGTCCACGCAGGGTCCTTCGTCTACTGGGAGTGGTCGCTGTCGTGCGGCAGTAGACGGCGGAACTGTTGCCGGAGCGGTCATCCCGCGTGACGTTCGGATGACGGGCGCCAACACCGGGCACCGGGCGCCGGGCGGCGGGGCGGGCGCGCGGTCGCCCCGCGCACCTGGCAGGCTGGGGTCGCGGACCGGGGGACGACGGAGGGGGCGGCATGGACATCGCATTCACGGTGACCCTGCCGGTCGACACCGACAGCGTCCCGTTCGTCCGGGGGCTCACCCGCCAGGCGCTCGATCACCTCGAGATCGACGGACCCGTGGTCGACGAGATCGCGCTGGCCCTGACCGAGGCGTGCGCCAACGTCGTCCAGCACAGCGGCGGGCACGCGCACTACGAGGTCGGCGTGGCCATCGACGACCGGCGGTGCCGGATCACCGTGTGGGACGACGGCAAGGGACTCGACCCCCGGGCCGCGCCGAACACCGCGACCGGGCTCGACCGGGCGGAGGGCGGCACCGGCCTGCTGCTGATGCAGGCCCTCGTGGACCGGCTGGACTTCCGGCACGACCCCGACGGCCGCCACCGGGTCACGCTGGAGAAGCTGATCTCCGGCCGCCCGTCGCTGCGGCTGCTCGACCGCGACTAGCGGCCGGACGGCGCGCCAGCGCGATCAGCGGGCGTAGAGCGCGCCGTTCTCGTCGCGCTCGAGCAGCGCGGCCAGCCGGGCCGCCCGGGCCGCGGCGTCACGCGCGGCCGGGTCCGACCCCTGGGCGCGGGCGCAGAGGCAGGCCAGCTGGCGGGTGACGATGCGCCGCCACGCCTGACGCCGGCGCTCGGGGTCCACACCGCTGCGCAGTGTGCCCTCGCCGGTCGACGTCGTCCCGTCCGTTGCCTGCACGCGGTCCTCCTCGAATGCCCGCCGCGCCCACTCGTGTACGGCAGATCACAAGATAGGTGACTAACTTTCGAAACGTCCAGTCCGGGGGGCCAGAAGGAGCCCGATGGCCTGCACGAGCAACTCGTTCTGGGTGGCGAACTCGGCGGCCCGGCCGGCTCCGTACGCCGGCGGGTTGGCGCTGATCATGACGTGGCTCATCGCCATCCCGCGCAGGGCGTGGAACAGCAGCGGGCCCAGGGTGGCCTCGTCGGCCCCCGTGCCGGCCAGCACCTCGCCGGCCAGCCGGTGCAGGTCCGCGTCGACGGAACCGGTGATCCGCTGCATCGTCGCCAGGGTCTGCTCGCTGGTGCGGGGGTCGTGGGCAAGGGTGAGCAGCACCTGCATGAAGGCCAGGTACTCCCGGGAGCCGTAGTACGCGTCGAGCACACCGAGGTAGGCCGCCACCCGCTCCTCGACCGTCCCGCCGCCGATCTCCGCGGCGGCCAGCAGCCGGCGGAGGCGGTCGTTGCCCTCCTCGAGCACCGCGAGCATCAGCGCCTCGCGGGAGCCGAAGTGGTGCTGGATGGCGCCCCAGGTCACCCCGGCCCGCTCGGCGATGGCGTTCGAGCTGGCCCGGTAGAGGCCGCGCTCGAGGATGCACTGGATGGCCGCCTCGACCACGGCCGCCCGCGCCGGCTGGTCCGAGCGGGCGTTGGTCTCGCCTCCGCGCGACCGGGACGGGCTCGGTCCCTGGCTCGCGGTCACGGTCGCCGAGGGTACGGCCCGCTGATCACCTCCGGAGCACGACGCCGGTCCGGCCCGCACTCACGAGGGCCACGTGCGGATCGGCGAGCTGGTTGGGCGACCGGCCGCGGAGCTGGCGCACCGCCTCGAGAGTCAGGTTCATCCCGTGGATGTAGGCCTCGCCGATGAGCCCGCCGTTGGTGTTGCACGGCAGGGCGCCGGTGGGCCCCAGGTTCCCGTCCGCGACGAAGTCCTTCGCCTCCCCGTAGCCGCAGAACCCCAGTGCCTCGAGCTGGAGGAAGAACATCGGGGTGAAGGCGTCGTAGATCATCGCGACGTCGACGTCGGCCCGCTCGATGCCGGCGGTACGGAACAGGCTCTCCCCCAGCTCGGCGGCCCCGTCGAAGCGGGAGAGGTCGGGGCGGTAGTGGTTGCTCGCGACCTCCTCCTCGAACAGGCCGAGGGAACCGGCGGCGGCGATCTCCACGGGGGCGGGGGTGTCGGCCGCGCGGTCCGTCGAGGTGACGACCATCGCGACCGCGCCGTCGGTCTCCTGGCAGCAGTCGAACAGCCGGATCGCCGGTTCGGCGATCCACCGCGAGTTCTGGTGGTCGTCCAGGGTGATCGGGCGGCCGTGGAAGTACGCGGCCGGGTTGGTGGCCGCGTAGGCACGGAACTGGACGACGGCGCGGCCGAAGTCGGCGCTGGTCGTGCCGGTCTCGTGCATGTAGCGGGTGGACTCGAACGACATCCACGAGGCGGGTGTCAGCACGCCGTACGGGGTGGCCCACTGCATCGCGGTGGTGCCCGAGTGGCCGCTGACCGGCTCGGGTGCGACGCGGGCCCGCCCGAAGCGCTTCCCGGACCGGGACCGGCAGGCCCGGTAGACCACCACCGTCCTCGCGGCACCGGAGAGCACGGCCGCCGCGGCGTGCTGGAACATCCCCTGGCTCCCGCCCCCGCCGTAGGGGATCCGGCTGGACCAGCGGACCGCCGGGATCCCGAGCGAACGCACCAGCTCGGTCTCCTCGACGGGATCGACGGTGAAGCTGACCAGCCCGTCGACGTCGTCGGTGGTGAGGCCCGCGTCCGCGAGGGCGGCCACGATCGCCTCGGCCGCCAGCCGGGTCTCGCTGCGCCCGGCGTCCTTGGAGAACTCGGTCGCGCCGACCCCCACGATCGACGTGGACCCGATCACGACGCCTCCCGGATCCGGAACACGGGGACGTCGCCCTCGGCGGTGGGCGCGGAGGTGGCCTCCACCGGCAGCCCGATGCGGACGTCGGAGGGCGCCACCCCGACCAGGTTCGACAGCACCCGCGGCCCCTCGTCGAGGGTCACGAGCACGGCCACGACCGGGTACTCGAACGACGGGTGCCGGGGATGGTGCAACAGCGACCAGCTGTAGACCTCGCCGGTCCCGGCGACGTCGACGAAGCTCTGCGCGACCGAGTGGCAGGCCGGGCACATCGCACGGGGCGGGTGCTGCCAGCGGCCGCACGCGTCGCAGCGCTGGATCGCCAGCCGCCCCTCCGCGGCGGCCGCCCAGAAGCCCTCGCTCTCGTCGGTGCGCAGCGGCGCCGGTCGCACGGGCCCCGATGTGGCCCGCTCCCCTCCCCCGGCGCCGGTCGCGGGCTGCAGGTCCTGTGTCATGAGTGCCTCCGTGCCGGGCGCTCCAGCTGGGCCAGGACGACCCGCCGGCGGGCCTCTCGCGTCCGCTCGACCGGCGGGGTCCCCGTCGGCGCGGTCACTGCGCGCCCTCCGGCAGTGCGGTGTCGTCGACGACGCCGGAGGCGATGAGCTTGTCGATCTCCTCGGCGCCGTACCCGGCGCTGCCCAGGACCAGCCGCGAGTGCTCCCCCGGCCACACCGGGCCGTTCCTCAGCACCCCCGGGGTGTCCGACAGCCGGAACAGCAAGCCGGCCGCCCGGGTGTGCCCGACGGCGCGGTGCGGGAAGGCCGGCGAGAGCAGCTCCGGGCCGCGCGGGTCCTCCCCGGAGAACAGCCGGTCGGCGAAGTGCAGGTCCGGCACCTCGCAGGGCACCCCGGCGGAGTCCAGCGCGGCGAACCACTCCGCCGAGGTGCGCGTCCGGAAGGAGGCCTCGAGCAGCTCGACCAGGACGGCGTCGTCGGCGGCACGCCCCGCACGGGTGGCGAACCGCGGGTCCGTGGCGAGGTCGGGCCGTTCCAGTGCCCCGCAGAGCGCAGGCCACGAGGCGTCGTCGAGCGCGGCCAGGCAGATCCAGTCGTCGGCCGTCCGGTAGAGCCGGTAGAGGGCGGACCAGCCGTACTGCTCGGCGTCGGGCCGCTGCCGGTCGCCGCGGGCCGCGCCGTCGGGCGTGACCCACGCCGTCGAGGTGTGCAGGAGGTGGGCGTACAGGATCGACGTCCGGACGAACTGGCCCTCGCCGGTGCGCTCGCGGTCCATCAGCGCCTGCATGATCCCGAGCGCCGACAGCAGGCCGTTGCCGGTGTCGCCCAGGGACGTGTTGGACCAGATGGGCCGGCCGCCGTCGTCCAGCCCGCCGTCGAGCCACGAGGTACCGCCGAGCGCCGCCCCGGTCTGGTCGTTGCCCGGGTTCTGCTCCCGCGGGCCCTGCTCGTGGCCGATCGTGTGGCAGTAGACGAGCCGCGGGTTGATCGCGCGCAGCGACTCGTAGTCGATGCCGAGCCGCTCGGCGGCGGCGTAGCGCATGTTGTGCTGGACGACGTCGGCCTGCTCGACGAGCCGCTTGAGCACGGCGAGACCGGCCGGGTCCTTGAGGTCGAGGGCGATCGACTCCTTGTCCCGGTTGCACATCTGCGCGATGTGGTTGGAGTACCAGAACTTCTCGGTCAGCGAGTTCACCTTGATCACCCGGGCGCCCAGCTGCGCCAGCACCTGGGCGCCGAAGGGGCCGGCGACGGCGACGCCCAGGTCGAGCACCGTGATGCCCTCGAGCGGCGCGGACAGCGGTCGGCCGGCCGGGACCGCCGGGGCCGGCGTGCCGTCGGCCAGGAGCCGGTCGGCCTCCGCGCGCACCTCGGCGGTGTGCTGACCGCGGGCCGGCGCCGGGGTGGGCGCCCGCTGCGGGTGCCGTTCCAGGTCGATCACGCGGCCGACCTGCCGGACGGCGCCGTGCTCGGGGTCGGGCACGTCGACGACGCAGCCGTCCTCGACCAGCAGCGGGTCCAGCAGCGCCTCCTCGGGCGAGCGCACCGGCTGGAGCGGGGTGCCGACCTGTGCCGCCACGCGCACCCAGTCCTCGACCGGGTGCCGGCCCATCGCCTCGACCATCTGCTGGTGGAAGTGGAAGAGCACGACCATGTCGTGCGGCGCGGGCGAGACCCGGTACGACGCCTTCTTCGGGCTGGGCACCGAGGGCAGCGGCTGCATGTCCGCCGCGTCGGCGTTGATCACGAACTCCGGGAGCGGCACCCAGTTGTGCAGCCAGCGCCCGTCCGAGCCGCGGAAGAATCCGCGCGGGGTCCGCGGGTCCGGGATCCAGGTGAGGAAGTTCTCGACGTCGGGGTCGTCGACCTGCACCCAGGCGCCGACGGAGGTCAGCAGCACGCCGTCGAGCAGGGACGCGTCCACCCGCTGTCCCCGGCCGGTGACCTGACGGGCCCGCAGCGCGGCGGTGATCCCGATGCTCGCGACGTAGAAGGCCCCGAGGTCCACCCACGGGGTCCCGCTGAACAGCGGACCGTCCCGGTCCGGGCCCACCCAGACGCCGTCGGGCTGCTCGACGCCGGGCAGCATGCCCTCCCGGCCCGACAGCCGGCTGATCGTGCCGCCGAGGGTTCCGCGCACCTCGTACTGGTGCCCGGTGCGGGCCGCGACCAGCGCGCCGATACCCGGCCGGTCGGCATCGGGGCCGGTGGCGCCGTAGCCGGTGATCGAGCAGTACACGAGTCGCGGGTTGAGCGCCGCCAGCGTGTCGAAGTCGATGCCGAGGCGCTCCGTCGTTCCCGGCGAGAAGCTCTCCACCAGGACGTCCGCCCGGCGGGCCAGGGCGAGGAACCGCTCGTGGTCGGCGGGCTCGGTGAGGTCGAGCACGGCGCTGCGCTTGCCGCGGTGCCAGACCCGGTAGCCGGACGGCTCACCGAACGGGTCGCCGCCGGGCCGCTCGATCCGGGTGACGTCCGCCCCCTGATCGGCCAGCAGCATCGTGGTCATGGGGCCGCTGATGCCCCAGGACAGGTCCAGGACCATGAGGCCCTCGTGGATCGCCATCGCGGCGTACCTCCGGTCGGAGTGGGTGGGTGCCGGACCGGCGGGACTACGAGAGACCCCAGGTGCGCATCGCGTTGCCGGAGAGCATCAGCTCCCGCTCGGCCTGCGGCACCCCGGCGAACTGCTCCTCGACGACCGCGCGCGAGTTCGGCCAACTCGTCACCGGGTGCGGGAAGTCGGTGGACCACATGAGGTTCTCCACCCCGATGTAGTCGCGCATCCGCTCCAGGCCGAGCTTCTCGTCGATGAAGGTGAAGGACATGTTCCGGCGCATGTACTCGCTCGGCAGCATGGTCGTGCCGGGGTAGGAGTAGCCCTGGCGGGTCACCATGTCGTCGACCATCTCCATGTACCAGGCCACCCACGCGATGCCGGGCTCGACGAAGACGAGCTTGAGGTCCGGGTACCGCTCCAGCAGGCCGGTCATGGTCCACATGCCGAAGGACTCCGCCGTCATCAGCGGGGTCATCGAGACCATGATCCCCTTCTGCGGCGTGGGGTCGCGGTCGGCGAGCTCGCTCAGCGTCGTCTTGAGGCCGATGTGCAGGGCGATCGGCAGCCCGGTCTCCTGGATCAGGGACAGCAGCGGCGCGTAGCGGTCGTGGTAGTAGTCGAGCTGCCCGAGCTCGCTCGGGAAGACCGGCAGCTGCAGCGACCTCGCCCCCATGCCGACGACCCGCTCCACCTCCGACATCGCCAGCTCGATGTCGTGGATCGGCACCTGGTAGCTCATGACCAGGCGCTTGGGGTCGACGTCGGCGAAGGCGTGGATGCAGTCGTTGAACGCCCGCAGCGCCGGCCCGACGCCGCCGTCCTTGATCTTGCTGAGGTACCGGAAGGCGCTGACCTCGCTGTAGAGGACCTCGACGTCCACGCCGTCGGTGTCCATGTCCTTCAGCCGCTCGGCGGGGTCGAAGTAGCTCGGCCGCGAGAAGGCCGAGTTCGCGGTGCTCGCCTTGTCCTTGGGCCTGGCGCCGGCCTGGTTGGCCGCGCCGGCCCCGGACTTCATCCGGTTCTCGTGCTCGGAGGCCGCCTCGTCGTAGACCGCGTGGTACCTCGCCGGCATGAACGACTTGATCTGGTCGTGCGAGACGCGGACGTGCGAGTCGGCGGAGATGAGTCGCTCGGTCATGGGCGGTCTCCTGTCTGGGGTGCGCCGCAACGGGTCCCTCCGGCGCTCGGCGGCGCCCGACCGACGTCGGAGCGCACACTCGCATAGTAACCACTATGGAGCGCCGTGGCGAGACCTGGCCCACACCTGCCTCGGTGCAACCCGCCGGCCGGCCCGTTCCGGCGGCAGCGCCTCAGCCGGGCGGCACCAGCACCTCGTAGGAGGGGTCGGACGCGTCCCGCGAGCCGCCCGTGGCGAACATGCCGTTCTCCAGCGGCCGCATGCTGTCGATGCCGTGCAGATAGCGCCGCGAGGTGATCACCCAGACGCCGTCCCGCCCGGCCCACCGGTCGACGTACCGCCCGCTCGACACGATCTCCAGCGGGCCGTCGGGAGACGGGACCCGGAACCGGGCGTCGACGTAGCACTCGCTGCCCGCCGTGTCCCCGTCGACGACGACCGAGACGTTGCCGATGCGGTGGACGTGGGCGTCCATGGCGGCGTGCGCGGCGAGCGCGAAGTCCACGAAGCCCGGGCCGGTGCCGCGGTACATGTCGCCGTAGTCGGCCTCGGCGTCCGGCGCGAAGACGGACCGGCCGAGGTCGGCGTCGCACCGGTCCATCGCCCGGCAGTAGGCGGAGAGCTGCCGCTCGATCGCGCGCTCGGCGAGCAGGCGGGCGAGGTCGGCCTCGATGGGAGCGGCCATCAGAAGGCGCTGCAGCCTGCGTCGACCGGGAGCGTCACGCCGGTGACGAACCGGGACTCGTCGGAGGCGAGGAACAGCACGCCGTTCGACTGGTCGACCGGGTCGACCATCCCCACCGGCCCGAGGTCGAGCAGGTGGTTCCACAGCATCGGGGCGACCTTCGGGTCCGCCTCGATGGGATGCGCCGCGCCCTCCGGGGACTCCATGTGGTTCATCGGGGTGTCGGTGGCCGTCGGGTGCAGGGTGTTGACCCGGATGCGGTGCTTGGCGAGCTCGGTCGCGAATCCGCGCATGAGCCCGACGACGCCGTGCTTGGCCGCGACGTAGGGCACCAGGAAGGGCAGGCCCTTGAGGCCGGCGACCGAGCTGACCAGCACGATCGAGCCCCCGCCGGCGGCGACGAGGTGCGGGACGGCGGCCATCACCGTGTTCCAGGTCCCGGTGAGGTTGACGTCGATCACCTCCTGCCAGATCGCCGGGGTGACCTGGTCGTAGGGGGCGACGACGACGATCGCGGCGTTGGCGACGACGACGTCGAGGTGGCCGAGCTCGGCCACGCCGGACTCCACCGCGGCGGTCAGCCCGGCGAGGTCCCGGATGTCCGCGACGTGCGCGACGATGCGCCGGTCGAGCGCCTCGACCTGCCGGACCGTCTCGTCGAGGTCGGCCTTCGTCGCCGCGGGGTACTGGGTGTTGTCGAAGCCGGCGCAGACGTCGACGGCGATGACGTCGGCGCCCTCCTGCGCGAGCCGGACCGCGTGGGCCCGCCCCTGCCCGCGGGCGGCCCCGGTGACGAGGGCGACCTTGCCCTCCATGCGTCCCGACATGCGCGTTCTCCTCGTCCTGGTGCCGTTCGGTGGTGGTCCCGCGTCAGGGCCGTAGCGCCCGGAGCAGGAGGTCGGTGACGTCGTCGGCCCCGCCGCGGCGGCCGGTGAAGGGATGGATGAAGGAGCGGTAGAGGGCGGCGCCGATCAGCACGTCGAACACCGTGTCCGGGTCGACCGCGGGATCGACCGACCCGGGCGGCGCGGCGGCGAGGACCGCGCGGAACGCCGGCCGCACGCCCTGGCCGACGCGCCGGGTGAGCCCCCGCACCTCGTCGCCCTCACCGCGGGACGCCGCGAGGATCCCCGGCAGGCCGGCCCGCGCGACCGGCGAGTCGAACAGCTCGAGGTACCCGCCGACGAAGGCCCGGACGTCGGCGCGGAGGTCCCCCGTGGGGCGGACGTCCAAGCGGTCCAGGTCCTGACCGATCGCCGTGGCGATGAGCTCCAGCCGCGAGGGCCAGCGCCGGTAGATGGCCGAGGCCCCGACACCGGCCGCACGAGCCACCGCCTGGACGGTCGTCCCGACGAAGCCCTCGGTCGCGAGCAGGTCCCGGGTGGCGGCCAGGACCGCCTCGTCGATGCGCGCATCCCGCGGTCGCCCCCGCGCGGCCTCGCTCATCCGACCCCCTTGACCCTTTTCGATTCAGGTTGCACCGTAACGGAGACAGCTCCCCCGGTGAAGGGTTCCGATGCACACCTGCGACGAAGAGACGACGACGGACCTCGACGTGGCGGCGCTGGCGGCCCGCCTGCAGCGCATGGAGGACGTACTGGCCATCACCCAACTCGTCGCCCGGTACGGGCCGGCCGCCGATCTCGGTGACGCCGGTGCCGTCGCCGGGATCTGGGCCGAGGACGGCGTCTACGAGGCGCAACCCTTCGGCAGGTGGGTCGGGCACGGGCCGATCGCGGGGATGATCGGCGGCGGGCACCAGGAGATGATCCGGGCAGGGATGGCTCACGTGCTGACGCCTCCGCACGTCGAGGTCGACGGGGACACCGCCCGCGCGTGGAACCACGCCCTCAACCTCCGTTGGGACGCGGGGAACGACCGGTTCTGGGTGGCCCGGCTGTCCGCCAACGAATGGACGCTCCGGCGGGTCGACGGCCGGTGGCGCACCGTGAAGCGGGTCAACCGCAACCTCGACGGCGCCGACGAGGCCCGGGCCCTGTTCGCCGGCATCGCCTCGACGGGAGGCTGACGACGATGCGCGCTGCGGTGCTCCGTAACGGCGTCGTCGAGACCCGCACGATCGCTGACCCCACCCCCGGCCCCGGCCAGCTGCTCGTCCGGTCGCTGGCGTGCGGCATCTGCGCCTCGGACCTGCACTTCATGGATCACCCCGAGGCCGGCGCCGACGACGACAGCGGGATGTCGACCTACGACACCGACGTCGACATCGTCATGGGTCACGAGTACGTCGCCGAGGTCGTCGACCACGGCCCGCGGACCGAGCGCCGGATCCCGGTGGGCACGCGGGTGAGCTCGCTGCCCATCCTCTTCACCGCCACCGGGGTGAAGATCATCGGTCAGAATCCGGAGACGCCCGGCGGCTTCGGCGAGTACTTCCTGCTGAGCGAGCCGATGGCGCGCGTCGTCCGCTCGGAGCTGCCCGCGGAGCTGGTCTCGGTCGCCGACGCCATCTCGGTCGGCTGGTCCGCTGCCACCCGGGCGCAGGTCACCCCCCGGGAGGTGCCGATGGTCATCGGCTGCGGCGCGATCGGCCTGTCCACGATCGGCACGCTGAAGCGGCTCGGCGTCGGCCCCGTCGTCGCCGTGGACTTCAACGCCGCACGGCGGGAGACGGCCCGGGCCATGGGTGCCGACGTCCTGGTCGACCCGGCGGAGGTCTCGCCCTACGCGGCATGGCGGGACGTCGCGACGGGCTCGCCCGACGGCGCACGGGACCTCGTGGCGGCCGCCGGCCTCCCCGGCTCCGTCGTCTTCGAGTGCGTCGGTCTCCCCGGCGTGCTCGACGGCGTCATCATGGGCGCCGAGCGCGGCACCCGCGTGTTCTCCATGGGCGGCCCTCCCGCGGGGGAGCACCTGCACACGCTGACCGCCAAGCGGAAGGGCATCAACATCCAGTTCGGCGGCGGCCCCTCGCCCGAGCACTGGGATCAGGCCTTCGAGGCGGTGTGCGACGGCAGCTACGACGTCACGCCGATGGTCGGTCACTCCGTAGGGCTGGACGAGGTCCCGGCGGCGCTCGACGACGCCAGGGACGCCGACGGCCCGGCGCGCATCATCGTCGTGCCGACCCGATGACGATCGGCACGGGCATCCTGGAGGGGCGCACCGCTCTGGTCACCGGCGGGGGGAACGGGGTGGGCCGGGGCATCGCCCTGGCCCTCGCCGGCGAGGGCGCATCGGTGGTCGTCGCCGGCCGGACGGCAGCGACGCTCGAGGGAACCAGGCAGTTGATCGAGGACCGCGGTGGTCGCGCGGCGGTTGCCGTCTGCGACATCACCGTCAGCGAGGAGGTCGACGCCTGCATCGCAGCGACCCTCGGCCTGTTCGGCGGCATCGACGTCCTGGTGAACAACGCTGCGCTGGTCCCGCACGGCTCCCTCCTGGAGGCATCGGAGGAGCTGGTGGACGCGGCCTGGGCCGCGGGGCCGGTGGCGACCTGGCGGCTGATGCGCCGCTGCCACCCGCACCTGCGCGACGGCGGCGTGGTCGTCAACGTCTCGTCCGGGATCAGCAAGGCCGGCTCGGCGCCCAACCGGTTCGCCTACGCGATGGTCAAGTCCGCCCTCGACGCACTCAGCCGCGCCGCGGCCACCGAGTGGGCGGCCGACGGGATCAGGGTGAACACGATCATGCCGCTGGCCCGGACCGAGGCCGTCGAGGCGTGGTTCGCCGCCGAGCCCGAGCACGCCTCCGCCGTGGAGGCGCAGGTCCCGCTCGGCCGTATCGGCGACCCGGAGCGGGACATCGGCCGCGCCGTCGTCTTCCTCGTCGGGCCGGACTCTGCCTACCTGACCGGCGCCACCCTCCCGCTCGACGGCGGCAGCGCCTACCTGCGCTGACCGCCCGTCCCGCCGCGCATCACCCATGGGCCCCGGCCCGGCCGTACGCGGGCGCCCGACACTCGGAGAGGCCGGGCGCCCGCGCGGACTCAGAGGGGCATCCACACGTTCTTCGCCTGCACGAACTCCCTGATGCCCCAGATGCCGCCCTGACGGCCGTAGCCCGAGCGCTTCACGCCTCCGAACGGGGCGCCCACCGGCAGGTCGACGAAGCCGTTGACCCACACGGTGCCGGCGTCCAGGTCGCGCGCCATTCGGTGCGCCCGGCGCAGGTCGTTGGTCTCCAGGTGCGCCGCGAGCCCGTACTCGGAGTCGTTGGCGATCGCCACCGCCTCCTCCTCGGTCTCGAACCGCATGAAGGCGGTGACCGGCCCGAAGATCTCCTCCTGGGCGATCTCGGCCGAGTTGTCGACGTCGGCGAAGATCGTCGGCGCGAGGAAGTAGCCGTCGGCCAGCTCGCCGCCGAGTCGCTCACCCCCGGTGACCAGGCGGCCGGTGCCCGCCTCCTTCGCCCGGTCGACGAAGCCGAGGATCCGGTCGGCGTGGCCCTGGCTGATGACGGGCCCGACGAACGTGCCCGGGTCGAACGGGTCGCCCATGGGGACCTGGGCGGCCAGTGCCGCCGACATCTCCACCAGCCGGTCGTAGACGGGCGCCTCGACCAGCACCCGGCTGCCGGCGATGCACGCCTGGCCGGTGCCGAGCAGCGTGCGCCGGGCGGCCTCGTCGAGATCGGCGTCGGCGAAGACGATGCGCGCCGACTTGCCACCGAGCTCGAAGGCGGTGGGGGTCAGGTTCGGCGCCGAGGCCGAGACGATCCGGCTGGCCGTGCCGCCGCTGCCGGTGAAGCAGATCTTGTTGACGTCGCGGTGGCTGGTGAGGGCCGTCCCGGCCACCGCCCCACCGGGGACGACGTTGATGACGCCGGGCGGGAAGCCCACCTCGACCGCGAGCTCGGCCAGCGCCAGGCACGTGTAGGGCGCCATCTCCGGGGGCTTGATCACGATGGTGTTGCCGGCCGCGAGCGCCGGGGCGAGCCACTGGCCGAAGGAGACGAACGGCCCGTTCCACGGCACGATGACCGCGACCACGCCGTAGGGCTCGTCGAGGGTGTAGTCGAACGCCGGCCCCGGGAAGGTGGCGACCACCTCGCCGCCGATCTTGTCCGCGTAGCCCGCGTTGAACTCGAAGAGCTCGGCGACCCAGTTGGTGAAGTACGGGGTGAACGCGAGCGGGTAGGCGTTCTCCACCGTGATGATCGGCGCGAGGTGCTCGCTGGCCCGGACGGCCGCGGCGAACGCCAGCATCAGCCGCCGGCGCTCGTTGCCGGGCATCCGCTTCCAGGCCGGGAGTGCGGCGCGGGCGGCGGCGACCGCGGCGTCCACCTCCTGCTGGCCGGCCAGCGGCACGGCGTACGTGACCTCGCCGGTGGCGGCGTAGCGGTGCTCGTACACCTCCCCGTCGTGGGTGGTGATCTTCTCGGCGCCGATGAGGAACCCGGGCTCGGGCAGGACGGAGCGGTCGACGGCTGCGGGGGGCATGAGGTCTCCAGGTGCGACGGGCCGGGGTGCGCGCCCATCAGATCAAAGATAGGTAGTGAACGGTCTACCGGACGCTCCGAGTGACCACAAGACACCGCTGCCATTGACCGTGCCGGGCGTTCCGACCTAGCGTACTGAACACCGTTCAGTCATCGCACCGAGGAGCCCCGTGTCCACCACCGACCCGCAGTACGCCGCCCTGGCCGCCCGGCTCCAGGAGCTCGAGGACGTCCGCGAGATCACCGAGGTCTTCTACGAGTTTCACCACGCCTGCACCGGCGGGTTCAACGGCCTGCAGGCCGGCCGGATGGAGGCCCTCGACTGCCTGACCGACGACGCGACGATCGAGGTCCAGCAACTGCACGAGCCCGGCAAGGGCCCCCGCGGGCGCGAGGCGGTCGCGCAGTACTGGCACTACTTCTACGGCGACGACGGCCCGCTGCCCTACGTGTTCCAGACGAGCGTCGCCGACAAGGTCGTCGTCTCCGGGGACACCGCGGTGCAGTACTCCAACATGCTCGGGATGTTCTGGCACCGCGACAACCAGCCGGTGATCTCGCTGTCCAAGCGCATCAACGACTTCGTCCGCACCGAGAAGGGCTGGCGGATCCGCAAGACCACGATCGAGGGCGGCTTCTCGGCGCCGCTCGAGGAGTTCCGCGGCACGCTCAACCCGCTGCCCCCGCAGGAGCCGCGCACCCCCTGGACCTACGAGGGCTGACGGCCCGACGGCGGCGGGACCAGCGCGGGGTCGACGACGGCGCCGGGGACGTCGGCCTCGCGCGGCCGGCGTCCCACGGGGCCGATCGTGGGCAGCGCGACCAGCAACGCCCAGACGGCCAGGCCGCAGCAGATCCAGAACGCGGTCCGGTACCCGGCGACGAGCGCCGCCGCGAGTTCCGCACCCGCGGCCGGCGCCCCGCCCAGCTCGCCCGTGGTCACCGCCGCCGCCAGCGACACGACGGCGGCGATGCCCAGGGCGCCGCCCACGGACTGCAGGGCGTTGAGCACGCCCGAGGAGATGCCGACGTCCCGGGACTCGACGCCGTGCACCGCCACGAGGGTCAGCGGGAGGAAGGTCAGCCCGGCGCCGGCCGCGGTGAAGACCATGAAGGGCAGCAGTCCGGTGAGGTACTGCGTGTCGGTGTCGAGCTGCGCCGGGCCCGCGAGACCGATCGCCGAGCAGGTCACGCCGGCCACGACCAGCGCCCGGCCCCCGAACCGGGTCATCAGGCGCGCCCAGACCACCGGCAGGAACGTGTTGGCCAGGGTGGCCGGAAGGTAGATCAGTCCCGCCTCCAGCGGGCTGTAGCCGAGCACCCGCTGCACGTACTGCGCCAGGAACAGGAAGCTGACGCCCTGGTAGGCCACCACGAGCAGGGTGGTGGCGTAGGCCCCGGCCCGCGACCGGTCGCGGAACAGCCGCAGCGGCAACAGGGGCTCGCGGGCGAGCACCTCGCGCACGCCGAACCCCGCCAGCGGGACGACGGCCGCGACGGCGGGGACCCACGTCTGCCGGTCCGTCCAGCCGTACCGGGAGGCCTGGGACAGCGCGAACGCCAGCGCCGAGAGCCCCAGGGTCCCGGTCACCGCCCCGGTCAGGTCGAGCCGGCGGCCCTGCCGCGCGGTCTCCGCGACCAGCCGCGGGGCCAGGAGGCAGACGAGGACGCCGAACGGCACGTTCAACAGCGCCGTCGCCCGCCAGCTGAGCACGGTGAGCGCGCCGCCGAGGACGAGCCCGACCGCGGCGCCGGCGCTGGCCGCGCCCGCGTACACCCCGAGGGCCCGGTTGCGCGGCGAGCCCTCGGCGTACTGCTCGGTGATCAGCGCCAGGGCGCTGGGCGCGGCCAGCGCGGCGCCGACCCCCTGGACCGCGCGGGCGGCGAAGAGGAACGCCGGCCCCGTGGCCAGGGCGGTCGCCAGCGAGGCGCCGGTGAAGAGGGCGACGCCGGCCAGCAGGACCCGGCGCCGGCCCAGCAGGTCCCCGGCACGGCCGCCCAGCAGCAGCAGGCCGCCGAAGGGCAGGGAGTAGCTGGTCACCACCCACTGGAGGGAGTCCTCCGACAGCCCCAGGTCCTCCTGCACGCTGGGCAGCGCCACGTTCATGCTCGAGAGCGTCATCGACACCAGGAGCATGACCAGGCTGAGCACGAACGCGGCCGCCCCCAACGGCGGCAGGTCGCGTCGCCGTCGGGACCTCACCCGGCCATCATCGTGGGGACCGCAGCCTCACTCCACGGTCGAGGGCACGCCCGGGGCTGCCGGCCCGGCCGACGGCCCGACCCGCGGACCGGGCGTGAAGCGGACGGGGAAGCTGGTCGGCGCGTAGACGTTGCCGGCGTCCTCGAAGCGCGGCACCTCGTCGACCGTCAGCTCGAAGTCCGGCAGCCGGTCGAGGACCCGGTCGATCATGACCTGGAACATCGTCCGCGCGAGGTTGGACCCCAGGCAGCGGTGGATGCCGACGCCGAAGGCCATGTGCCGGTTGGGCCACCGCTCGACGTCGACCGTGTGCGGGTCGTCGAACTCGGCGGGGTCGTAGTTGGCCGCGGCCCACATGAGCATCACCCGCTCCCCCGCCTTCATCTGCTGGCCGTGGAACTCCGCGTCGCGCGACAGCGTGCGGGCCAGGCCCTGCGTGGGCGTCCCCACCCGGAGGAACTCCTCGGTGGCGCGGTCCAGCAGGTCGCGGCGCTCGATCAGCCGCTGCCGCAGCGCCGGGTCGCGGGCGATCCGCTCGAGGCTGTTGCCCGTCAGGCCGCTGGTCGTGTCCATGCCGCCGAGCATCACCAGGAAGACGTAGCGGACCTGCTCCATGAAGCCGATCGTCTGGCCGTCGACCTGGCAGGTGACGATCGCGGTCAGGACGTCGTCGGGCTTGTCCGCCAGCGCCGCCCGCTCCTCCAGGGCCCGGGACACCTCGCCGAAGAGCGCGATCTGCGCCTCGCCGGCCTCGGCCCGGTCGCCGTGGATGATCGTGTGGATCCAGTGCACGAACTGCGGCCAACGGCTCTCGTCCATGCCGAGGATGCGCAGCGCCATCAGCGCCGGCAGCGGCGTGCTGAGCTGCTGGACGAGGTCCCCCTCGCCCGACTCGACGAACGCGTCGATCAACTCGTCGGCCGCCGCCCGGATCCCCGGCTCCATCGCCGACACCGACTTCGGCGACAGCAGCCCCAGCACCGGCTTGCGGTACTGCTGGGTCTGCGGCGGATCGATCTCGATCGGGATGGGACCGGTCCCCTCCGGCATGCCACCCTCCGCGCCGTCCCTGGGGAGGCCGGTGCCGGGCGAGGAGAGGAACAGGTCGTCGTCCTTGGTGGCCTCGAAGACCGGCTGGTAGCCGGTGAGCATCCAGAAGCCGCCGTTGCGCCGGTCCCACGCGACCGGAGCCGTCTGCAGGAGCTCGCGGTAGATGTCGTAGTTCTGCGCGGAGAAGCGCTCGCCGTGCACGTCCAGGTCGATGACCGGCCGCGGCGCCGCGCCGTCCTCGAGGGACCGGGTCGACACCGGGCACGGCCCGGCGGTCTCCGACGTCGTCATCTCATCCGCTCCTCAGAAGGTCGTCTCGCTAACATTGCAAAGATTAGCTGTTGGCGACGTCCGGCGGGCGGGGCACGGCGCGGTCACCCTCCTGCCACAACCCGTGCGCGGTGCGGACGGCGATCCGCCAGCCGGCCGGCGTGCGCACCAGCTCGTCGGCGTACCAGCCGCCCATCCGGTAGATGCGCGACGGCCGGCCGGCCCGGCGCAGGGTGGCGATCACCTGGCAGCGGCTGCGCGCGACGTCCCCGTCGACCTGCACGTCGTGCCCGCCGATCAGGTGCTGGGTGGAGTCGACGTGCGCGTGCGACTCCCGCATCCGCTCGACCATGTCGCCGACGCCGGTCACGGTGAACGCGCCGTAGTCCGCGCGGAGGTCCTCGGCGAAGACCTCGCACAGCCCCTCCCAGTCCCGGGTGTCCAGCGCCCACGCGTACCGGTTGAGCACGCCGATGACCGCCAGGACGTCGGCGGCGTCCCCCCTCACCCGGTCGGCCGGCTGCGTGGCAGCCCCAGCCGCCGCTCGGCGACGATCTCCCGCATGACCTCGCTGCTGCCGCCGTAGATGGTGCTCACCGGGGCCTTGCGCAGCGCCCACTCGACGGCGCCGTGCAGCGGCCCCGCGTCGCCGGCGAGCAGCGCCTGCTCCCCCAGCAGGTCGGTGAGGACGTCGACCCGGCGCTGCTCGGCCTCGCTGGCGTACAGCTTCTGCATCGACCCCTCGATGCCGGGCAGCCCGCCGGTCGAGGCGACCCAGCGGACCTTCAGGCCCAGCAGCCGGCCGATCTCCTCGTCGAGGGCGAGCCTGGCCAGGTGCTCGGCGACCGTCGGGTCGGCGAGGAGCACCTCGCCGTCGCCCCCGGGGGTCTCCCGCGCCCAGGCGGCCACCTGCTCGACCAGCGTCGGTCCACCCGGGGCCGTGGCGGTGCCCCGCTCGTGCACCAGGGCCACCCGCATGACGCCCCAGCCGCCGTCGACGTCGCCGATCCGCATCGCGTCCGGCACCCGCACGTCGGAGTAGAAGGTCGCGTTGGTGCGCTGGCCGCCGAGGGTGTGCACCGGCTGCACCTCGACCCCGGGGGCGTCGAGCCGGGCCAGCAGGAGGGTCAGCCCCTTGTGCTTGGGGACCTCGGTGTTCGTGCGGGTCAGCAGGAACACGTGGGTGGCCATGTGCGCGGTGCTGGTGAACATCTTCGAGCCGTTGACCACCCACTCGTCGCCGTCGCGGACGGCGCGCATCCTGGCGGCTGCGGCGTCGGAGCCGGAGCCGGGCTCGGTGTAGCCGAGCACGATGACGACCTCACCGCGCAGCGCGGCCGGGACGATCTCCTGCTTGGCCTCCTCGGTGGCCACGTGCAGGATCGTGCGCGCGACCATCTCGGTGGTCACCCAGCCGTCCATCCGCAGCCCGCGCGCGCCGATCTCCTGGAAGACCGCCAGCGCGTAGCCGGGGTCGACGTCGGTGCCGCCGTACTCCGCAGGCCAGCCGGCACCCAGCAGCCCCTGCCGCCCGAGCAGCGCGTGCAGGTCCGCGTTGTGGTGGGTGCCCGTGGCGTGCTCCAGGTCGGCCCACGCGGGGTCCACGTGCTCGTCGGCCCACTCCCGCGCCGACCTGCGGAACTCCGCGAGGGAGTCGTGCTCGGTGAAGTCCGGGCCAGGCCGGGTCGTCCGGCCTCCCTGCAGGGGCCCGCCGCGAGCCTGCGAGTGGTGGGGGGCAGGGAGGTCCTTGCTGAGGCCACGGGGGGCGAACAGGTCGGTGGCGAGCGCCCGCAGCTCGTGCCGGGGAGCGCCCAGCGCGAGCGGCCAGGCCTTGGCCCGCCGGTAGTACAGCTGGATGTCGTACTCGAGCGTGTAGCCGTAGCCACCGTGGAAGTGCAGGCTCGCGGCGGCGGTGGAGAACGCGGTCTCACCGGCGAAGAGCAGGGCCATCCGGGCCAGGGCCACCGCCCGGGCGTCCCCGGTGTCGCGCGCCCAGGCCGCCTCCTGCACCAGCAGCTCGGCCCCGTCTCCGGCCGTGGCCTCGTCGGCCAGCCGGTGCTGCACCGTCTGGAACCAGGCGATCGGGACGCCGAAGGCGTGCCGCTCCTTGACGTAGTCGACGCCGAGCCGCAGCGCCTCCCGCCGCACGCCCTCCAGCGCCGCGGCGGTGAGCACCCGCCACAGCGACACGGCGTCCGCGTGCGCCCGGTGCGCCTCCTCGCCGGTCGCCAGCACGCGACGCTGCGACCAGACCCCCGTCCTCACCTCGGCCAGCGCGGCCGAGCCGAGGTTGGGCAGCAGCTCCGCCACCGTCCCCTCCGGACGCGTGAGCGCCACCAGCTCGTCGCCGTCGAGGGCGACGACGAGGTCGGCCGCCGCCGCGCCCGGCACGGGGCCGGCGGAGCCGGCCCGCAGCGGCCGCAGCGCGAACGCCGGGACGACGGCACCCTCGCCGACCCCGTCGAGCACCTCCCGGCCGGCGGCCGAGCAGGCCAGGAGGTGCACCGCCGCCCAGGCCCCGGGCAGCTCGACCGGGGCCACCCGCCGGCCCGCCTCGATCGCGACGACGACCAGGTCGGACACGGTCGCACCCCCGCCGCCGACCTCCTCGGGCGCGCCCATCGTCGGGATCCCGGACTGCACGAGCACCCGCCAGAGCGCGTCGTCGTGGCCGCGGGCCTCCGCGGCCCGGACCCGCTCGGGGGTCGCCTGCTTCTCGAACAGCTCGGCGACCGACTCCCGGAGCGCGGCCTGGTCGTCGGTGAGGGAGAGGTCCACCGTCAGGCCACCGTGGCCGGCTGGTTCTCCACGCTGAGCGCGGCGTCGGCCTCGTCGGGCTCGGCGGCGTCGGCCGCGGCGAACCGGAAGACGGTCACGTCCTCGCCCTCGATCGTCTCGAACACGATCCGCAGCGGCATCCCGACGTAGAGGTCGGCCGGGTCGATGCCGACGGTGTTGCCGATGACGATGCAGCCGCGCGGCTCCTCGGCCAGCTTGGCGAGGACGACGGCGTAGGGCACCTCCTCGTTGAAGGCGCCGGGGCCGCGGTGGACGATGCTGAAGCTCCACACGGTCGCGTCCCGGCTGACCGGCGTCCACGTCTGCGCCTCGTTCAGGCAGGAGCGGCAGGCCGGGAACGGCACCCAGTTGTAGTGGCCACAGTTGTCGCACTTCGGGACGCGGAACTCGCCGGCGGCGAGGCCGTCCCAGAAGGGCTGGTTGGCGGGCTCGATCTGCGGAAGGGGCTTGCGGTAGGTCATCTCGACTCCTCGGGGGTCCGGGTGCGGGGGGCTCAGTCGGCGGCCATGACGAGGACACCGGCCATGCCGTGCACCGCCCAGCCCTGCTGGAGCGAGACGCCGATCTTCGCGTTCGGCACCTGCCGCTCACCGCACTCACCGCGCAGCTGGCGGACGACCTCGATCGTGTGCATGCCCGCCGGGTCGCCCGCGTGGCTGTTGGAGAGCAGCCCGCCGTCGGTGTTGGTCGGCATCGAGCCACCGAGGCGGCAGTGGCCCTCCTTCACGTACTCCGCGCCCTCGCCGAGCTTGCAGAAGCCCATCTCCTCGAGGTCGCGGATCGTGGTGATGGTGAAGCAGTCGTAGAGCCCGGCGACGTCGATCTCGTCGCGGCCGATGCCGGAGATGTCGAACGCCCGGTTCGCGGCACGGCGCACCGCCTTGCCCTCTTCGGGGAACCACGGGTCGTTGATCGTGGTGTAGAAGTCCGTGTAGGTGGACTCCGCGCCGCCGAGCACCCAGACGGGCTTGGACTTCGCCGACCGTGCGCGCTCCGCCGACGTCATCACGATCGCGTAGCCACCGTCGTTGTCCAGCGAGCAGTCGAGCAGGTTCAGCGGCTCGCAGATGGGCCGGCTGTTCAGCACGTCCTCGACGGTGATCTCGCCCTTGCGGCCCATGATCGAGTTCGGGTTGAGCGTCGCGTGGTAGCGGGTGAAGACGGCGACCTCGGCCAGGTCGGCGTGGGTGGCGCCGAACTCGTGCATGTAGCGCTGGGCCCACAGCGCGTACCACGTCGTCATGTAGGCGCCCGACTGGTAGAAGCTCCAGTCCGGCACTCGCGGCGCCTTGTCGGCGGCAGCGGTGCCGCGCGGGCCGACCAGCGAGCCGGCCTTGCCGTAGAAGAGGACGACGACCTCGCACATGCCGTTCTCGATGGCCAGCGCCGCCTTCGCCAGCGCACCGGAGGCCCCCCCGGTCTCCATCAGGCCCAGCGGCCGCTCACCCAGCTGCGCGGCCCAGAACTGCGTCGCGGTCGTGCCGGGCAGGTGGTCGGACATGCTCAACGGGATGATCCCGTCGACCTCCTCGACCGGGATGCCGGCGTCGTCGCAGGCGCCCTTGATCGCCTCCAGCTGGAGGGAGAACGAGGTGCGGTCGGGCAGCTTGCCCTGCTTGGTCGTGTAGACGCCGGCGATCGCCGCCTGCCTGGGTCGCGCCACGGGGTTCCACCTCTCGATGCCCGCCATCGACGGCGGGACGGATGAGACACTTGCTACCGAACTTGTATCGCACGTATCGTCCCGGCGGCAAGGGCCCCGGCGCGTCCGGCGCGGAGGGCGGGCCCGGCATCCACGGAGGAGGCGGGCATGGCCTTCGGGCTGAGCGACGACCAGGAGCTGTTCCGGTCCACCTGCCGGAGGGCGCTGCAGGAACGGGCGCCGGTCGAGCGGGTGCGCGAGCTGCTCGACGACCCGGTCGGGTTCGACCGCGCGACGTGGGCCGCCGGCGCGGAGCTGGGCTGGACCGCGATGTTCGTCCCCGAGGAGCTCGGCGGCGGCAGCGTCTCCGGGGAGGCGCTCGTGGACGCCGCGATCGTGGCCGAGGAGTTCGGCCGGTCGGTGCACCCGGGCCCCGCGCTCGTCACGAACGTGGTGGCCGCCGGCCTGGCGCGGGCGGCGTCTCCCGAGCTGGCAGAGCGGGTGCTGCCGGGCATCGCCGCCGGCGAGCTGGTCGCCACATGGGCGTTCGCCGGCCCCGACGACGCGCTGCCCGCCGAGCCGCCCGTCACCGCCGTCCCGGATGGCGCCGGTCACCGGCTCGACGGCGTGGCCTCCTACGTGCCCGACGCCGCGGCCGCCGATCTGCTCCTGGTCAGCGCGACCACCCCCGACGGCCCGGCGCAGTTCCTCCTGCCCCGCGACGCCCCCGGCATCGAGGTCCAGCCGCTGGAGACCCTCGACCTGGCCCGGCGCCTGGCGAGCGTGCGGTTCACCGGCGTGGCGGCCGGCCCGGAGACCGTCGTCGGCACCGTCGGCGGGGCGGCGGGCGACCTCGAGCACCAGCTGCGGGTCGCCCTCGTGCTGCAGTGCGCCGAGACCACCGGGGCGACGGCCCGCGGCCTGGCGATGACCGTCCAGTACGCGAAGGACCGGGTCGCCTTCGGCCGGCCGATCGGCTCCTACCAGGCGCTCAAGCACCGGATGGCCGACCACCGGATGTGGCTGGAGGGCTCGGCGGCGATCACCGCGCACGCCGCCCGCGCCGTCGCGCTGGACCGCCCCGACGCCGCGATCGCGCCCCGGGTGGCCGCGGCGCACGTGGGTCGGCGCAGCACCGCCACGCTGCACGACTGCATCCAGCTGCACGGCGGCATCGGCATGACCTGGGAGTACGACCTGCACCTGTACTTCCGGCGGGTCATCAGCAACGAGGTGCTGCTCGGCAGCCCCGACCAGCACCAGCGCGCGCTGGTCGACATCGCAGAGGAGGCCGCGGCGTGACCGAGCAGGTGGAGGTGCCCCGGCAGGAGGCGCCCGAGCACGAGACGGTGCCGGAGTTCCGCGCGCGGGCGCGGGCCTGGCTGGCCGCGCACGTGCCGCTCGAGTCGCCCGGTGAGCCGTTCCTGCAGTGGGATGACGAGGGCGTGGCCCGCGACCGCGCGATCCAGCGCTCGCTCTGGGACGGCGGCATCGCCGGGGTGCACCTGCCCCGCGAGTACGGCGGCCTCGGGCTGTCGGCGGCCCACCAGGAGGCGTTCCGCGAGGAGGCCGCCGAGTACCGGATGCCGGAGAACTTCGGCAACGCGTTCAACGTCGTGATCCCCACGCTCCTGACGCACGGCAGCGAGCTGCTCAAGCGCCGGCACATCCCACGGATCCTGCGCGGCGACGACATCTGGTGCCAGTTCCTCTCCGAGCCCAGCGGCGGCTCCGACCTCGCCGGGCTGCTCACCCGCGCCGAGCGCACCGAGGGCGGCTTCGTGCTCGACGGCGCCAAGATCTGGACCACCGGCGGCAACTACTCCGACCGGGCCATCTGCCTGGCCCGCACCAACCCCGACGTCCCCAAGCACGCGGGCCTGACCATGTTCGTCGTCGACATGCGCACCCCCGGCATCGAGATCGCCCCCGTGCGGCTGCTCGACGGCAGCGCCGACTTCTGCCAGGAGCACATCGACGACGTCTTCGTGCCGGCGGAGAACGTCGTCGGCGAGGTCGACGACGGCTGGCGCGTGGCGACCACGCTGATGGTGAACGAGCGCAGCGCGATCGGCCGGGGCTGGTCGCTGGGCGGACAGCGCGGGCAGCAGGCCGACACCGGCATCGGCCTGGCCCCCGAGTTGCTGGACCTGGCCCGCGAGCTCGGCCGCGACACCGACCCGTCGGTGCGCGCCCTGATCGGCGAGCGCTGGGTCCTCGAGGCGGTGATGGCCGCGACCACCAAGCGGGTCGGCGCCGCCATCGCCGCCGGCGACCTGCCCGGGCCGGCCGCGGCGATCCTCAAGGCGATGTCCGGCGCGACCGCCGTCCGCAGGGGCGAGATCGACCTCGCCGTCGCCGGCGTCCGCGCCGCGGCCGCGCCGGCCGGCGGCGGGGAGCTCTGGGGCCTGCACCGGCTGTCCAGCCACGGCATCGGCGGCGGGACGACGGAGATGCAGCGCAACGCCATCGCCGAGCGCCTGCTGGGCCTGCCGCGGGAGCCGAGCGACGACCGCGTCGTCCCGTTCCGGCAGCTGCGGCAGAACACCCGGCCCGCATGATTACCGGCGTGGAACCCGGCACCGCACAGGACACCCCCCCGACCGACGCCGTCCCGACCGACGCCGACACCCGCGACCGGATCCTGCGGGCCGGGATGGAGTGCGTCACCCGGTTCGGGCGGGCGAAGACCACGATGCAGGACGTCGCCGCCGCCGCCGGGCTGTCCCGGGCGACCCTCTACCGCCACTTCGCCGACCGCGGCGCGCTGTTCAACGGCATCCGCGAGTTCGAGCGGGAGCGCGACCTGGCCCTGATCACCGAGCGGGCCGAGCGCACCCGCACCCTGGCCGAGGCGGTCGCGGTGGTGGCCGAGGTGCTGGCGGCCACCGGCACCCGCTACCGCATGGGCGAGCACCTGGCCGCCGGTGACGAGAGCCTGGCCCGCTTCCTGGCGCTGCGCCTGGGCCGCGAGCGGGAGCGGGTGGCGGAGCTGATCCGGCCGTACGTGCGGCGGGCCGACGCGGCCGGCGAGCTGCGCGCCGGGGTGTCGGCCACCGAGGCCGAGGAGTGGATCGCCCTCGGGGTGGCGCAGGTCGGTTCGCTCACCGGCCTGCGCTCGGTCGACGTCCGGGACCCGGCCGCGGTCGGTCGCTGGCTGGGTCGGATGACCTGCGCCGGCGTCTGCGCCGACGCCTGACCGCTCCCGCCTCCCCGCGACGCGGAGCGGGCGCGGCTCCCGGCGAGGGAGCCGCGCCCGCCCGGGCGGGGTGAGCCCTACGGGGCCAGCCAGGCCCCGTCGAGGAGCACCGAACCGGTTCCGTAGAGCCCGACGCCCTGCAGGTCGCCGAGGACGTTCTCGCGCGTCGCGCTCCAGATGATGAACGGGTAGAGCTCGGCCACCCGCTCCTCCACCGACCGGTAGAGCTGGACGCGGGCCTCGTCGTCCGTCGCCACCCGGGCCGCGTCCAGCGCCTCGTCGATCTCCGGGTCGGAGATCTTGGAGAAGTTGAGGAACGACGTCGAGTACAGGCCCGAGTACAGCTGCGGCTCGGGGTCGACGAACTGCAGGCCGGCGATGCTGGCCTGGAACTGGCCACCGGTCAGCGCACCCTGGGCGCCGGCGAAGTCGCGGTTGTCGATCTCCATGGTGACGTTGTCGAACGCCGCCAGCTGCGACTGCATGGACTGGGCGACGGCCAGGGACTCCGTGGTCGGGAAGGTGACCATGGTGAACTCGACCGGACTGCCCTCGTCGGCGAGCTCGTCGAACAGCTCCTGCGCCCGCTCGGGGTCGGCGCCCGAGAGGTACTCCCCGGTGTAGAACGGCGAGTCCTCGCCGAACAGCGACAGCGGCACGGTGCCCTCGCCGTTGAAGACCGCGCTCTGGACGACGTCGAGGTCGATCGCCTTGTAGACCGCCTCCCGCGCGCGGGGGTCGTCGAACGGGGCGACCTGCGTCTGGAAGACGACGGTGCTGCCACCGTTGGGCCGGCTCGGCACCGCGACCGTGATGCCGGCCTCCTCGGCACGCTGGGTGATCACCGGGCTGTTGTTGAGAATGGCGTCCACCTGGTCGCTCTGCAGCGTGTTGAACCGCTGCTGCGCGTCGTTCTGCGCGGTGAGCGTCAGGCCGTCGAGGTAGGGCTTGGGCGCATCCCAGTAGGCGTCGTTCCTGACCAGCTCCATCGCGCCGCCACGACTCCAGCTCTCGAGGACGAACGGACCCCCGCCGATGGGAGCCGCGTCGAACGAGGCCTGGTCGCCCTCGAGCGCCGCAGGCGAGGCGATCCAGTTGAGCGCGCTGGTGGCGACCGTCTGGTCGAACGCGAGCGTCGGCGTGTTGAGCGTGAACTCCAGCGTCCGGGGGTCCACCACCGTCGTCGTCCTGATGTTGATCGCGACCGCGATGACCGGCGCCCGGAGCTCGATGCTGCGGTCGCGGTCCCAGTTGGCCTGCACCGCCGCCGCGTCCAGCGGGGTGCCGTCGGAGAACGTCAGCCCCTCCTGGAGCACCAACCGGTACGTCGTCCCCCCGTCGGTCGTCTCCACGCTCTCCGCCATCGACGGGCTGACCTCGCCGGTCACGGGGTCGTTGGTGACCAGCGCGCCGTAGAGCGCGTTGCCGACGAGCGAGTTGGTCGTCAGGTTGTTGCTCAGGTAGGCGGGGTCCAGCGTCCGCGGCTCGCTGACCATGCCGATGGCCGCGGTGCCGCCGGCCACCGGTTCACCGGAGCCCGAGCCGGCGGAGCCGCCTCCGTCGTCGTCCCCGCCGCCGCAGGCGGTGAGCGCCAGTGCCGCGGTGACGGCCAGTGCAACCAGGGAGTTCCGTCTGCGGTGCATCGCGGGACCTCTTCGATCGGGGACGGGGGTACGGGCAGGGCGTCATCCGCGGAACTGCGCGGCCGGCCCGGCGAGTGCTCGATTGAGCGGGCGTTCACAGAAGTGTGACGTGGCACCGGTGAGGCACGCCACAGCCAAACTAGTAATGATGGTAACTATTGCGTAACAGCGGTGCCGGGCCCGCGCGGCGCCCGGGCAGGCGTCCGCGTCCCGTGGCGGGTCGGCTCAGTCGCCGGCCGTGCGGTCGAACCGGGCGCGCAGCGAGTCGCCGATCTGGTTGAGGGCGAACACCGTGAGGAAGACGACCACCGCCGGCACGAGCACCAGGTACGCGGCGTCGTCGAGGGAGTCCTTGCCGTCGGCGATCATCCCGCCCCAGCTGGGCGTGGGAGCCGGGATGCCGAGCCCCAGGAAGCTCAGCGAGCCCTCGGCGACGATCAGGGACGCGATCACCAGCGGCAGGTAGGAGGCCACCGTCGGCAGCACGTTGGGCAGGATCTCGCGCCGGATGATCCGGGGGCTGGTGGCGCCCATGTTGCGCGCCGCCCGGACGAACTCCCGGGACCGCCAGGCGATGGTGTTCGCGCGGGACAACCGGACGAACGACGGGATGACCAGGATGGTCAGCCCCACCGTGAGGGTGAACAGGCTGGGCTTGGTGACCGCCGAGATCGACAGGAGCAGGATCAGCGGGGGGAACGCGAGCAGCGCGTCGGTCACGTAGGTGATGACGGCGTCCACCCAGCGCCCGAAGTACCCGGCGAGCAACCCGAGGAACGTCCCGATCACGAAGGCCACGGTCCCGGCGACCAGGCCCACGACCAGGGACACCCGACCGCCGTACAGGATGCGCGAGAGGACCGAGCGGCCGAAGTTGTCGGTCCCCAGCAGCAGGTCCAGCCCGTCGCCGAAGCCGGGGGTCGTCCGCGGCGGGCCGGCCGCGATGTCGAAGTCGCTCACCGGCAGCAGCGGCACCAGGGCGGCCAGCACCACGACGAGGGCGAGCCAGGAGTAGGCAAGGCCCACCGACAGCGAGCGGCGCCGGCGCACGACCGGCACGACGGGCTCGTGGGGACCCGATTCCGCCAGCACCCCGCCGGTCTGGTCGAGGTAGTCGATCTGGGTCACGCCCTGGCCTCCTTGCGCACGCGGGGGTCGAGCAGGCCGTAGCCCACGTCGACCGCGGTGTTGAGCGCCACGTAGACGACGGCGATGAAGGCCACGACACCCTGGACCACGACCACGTCCCGCGAGGTGATGGAGTTGACGACGAGCGAGCCCAGCCCCGGCAGGGAGAACAGCGTCTCCACGATGACCGTGCCGCCCAGCAGCCGGCCGGTGCTGATGGCCAGCAGCGTGATGAGCGAGAAGGACGACGGCCGCAGCGCGTGCCGCAGCATCACGAAGGTCGGCGACATGCCCTTCGCGCGGGCGGCCGCGATGTAGTCCTCGCGGAGCGTGCTGACGAGGTCGGTCCGCAGCAGCCGCTGGAACGCCGCGATCTCCGCCAGGGCGATGGCGAACGCCGGGAGCAGCGCGCTCTCCAGGTTGGGGCCGATCCCCTCGGAGAGGTCGTTCCAGCCGGAGACCGGGAAGAGGTCCAGCTGCAGGGCCAGGAAGTAGACGAGGATCGGCGCCGCCACGAACGCGGGGATCGAGAGCGAGGCCGAGGAGATCGCGCTGGTGAACCGGTCGACCACGCTGCCCGGACGCGCCGCCGCCGCGATCGCCAGCGGGACGGCGATCCCGAGGGCGATGACCTGCGCCAGGAGGGCCAGCTCGAGGGTGACGGGGAGGCGCTCCCAGATCGTCTCCGTCACCGGCAGGTCGGTGAGCAGGGACGTGCCGAGGTCGCCGTGCAGCGCGTTGGTCAGCCAGTCCCAGTACTGCACGAACACGGAGTCGTTCAGGCCGAGCTCCTCGTTGAGCGCGGCGACGGACTCCGGGGTGGCGGCGGGGCCGAGGATGACCGTGGCCACGGAGCCGGGAGCCAGGCTCAGCAGCGCCACGACCATGAAGGTCACGAGCAGGACGACGAGCAGGCTGCGCGCCACCTTGCGGAGCGTGCCGAGGAGGGTCACGCGGTGCTCCTCGCGGGGACGGGGACGGGGACGGGGATCGGGAGCGCGGCATCGCCGGAGCCCGTCGGGACCTCCGGGACGGGCAGCGGGTGGTGGCAGGCGGCGAACTGCCCCGGGCGCACCTCGGCCACCTGGGGTTCCTCGCTCGCGCACAGCTCGTCCGCCCGGGGACACCGGGTGCGGAACCGGCAGCCCGTCGGCGGGGACAGCGGGGAGGGCAGATCCCCCTCGAGAGCGGGTCCGGAGAAGCCGTCGACGGCGTCGGGCTGCGGCACGGAGTCCAGCAGGGCTCGCGTGTAGGGGTGGGCGGGGTACGCGTACACGGCCTCGGGCGTACCGAACTCGCAGAGTTTCCCGAGGTACATGACCAGCACCCGGTCGCTGACCGTCCGGACGACGTTCAGGTCGTGGGCGATGAAGACCACCGTCAGGCCGAGGTCCCGCTTGAGGTCCTCGACCAGGTTGAGGATCTGGGCCTGGACGGAGACGTCGAGCGCCGACACCGGCTCGTCGCAGATCAGCAGCTGCGGCTCCACGGCGAGTGCGCGGGCGATGGCCACGCGCTGGGCCTGACCTCCGGAGAGGCGGCGGGGCAGCAGGTCGCGGAACCGCTCGTCGGACAGCCCGACCGCCGCCAGGACCCGGCCGGCCGCCGCCTCCTGCTCCTTCCTGGAGGCGCCGGCGATGTCGAGGCCCTCGACGACGAGCTCGCGGACCGGACGACGCGGGTTCAACGACCCGACCGGGTCCTGGAAGATCATCTGCATCTCCCGGCGTAGCGCCCGCATCTCGCGCTCGTCGAGGTCCTCGATGGCGCGCTCGCGGAAGCGGATCCTCCCCGAGGTGACCGTGTCGAGGCGGAGCACCGCCCGGCCGGTCGTCGACTTGCCGCAGCCGGACTCGCCGACGATCCCCAGCGTCTCCCCGGGCAGGACGTCGAAGCTGACCTTCGACACCGCCTGGACGACGCCGGCCGACGTCCGGTACTCGACGACCAGGTCCTCGACGCGCAGCAGCGCCTCGTCCCCGCGCAGGTGCGCGACCCCGCTACCGGCCATCGTGCGCACCACCCGCGCCCACCAGGTGCGAGGTGACGACCGGGTTCAGGCAGGCGATCCGGTGGTCCACGCCGACCGACTCCATCTCGATCGGGCCGCCGGCACAGCCCTCCACGGCGGCGGTGCACCGCTGGTGGAACCGGCAGCCCGGTGGCGGCGCCGTGGGATCGGGCAGGCTGCCCTCGATCACGCGCAGGCGGGCGTGCCGCTCCTGGTGGAGCGTCGGCGTCGCGTCGAGGAGCGCGTGCGTGTAGCGGTGGCGGGGCGCGGCGAAGACCTCGCGCGTGGCCCCGGTCTCCGCGAGCCTGCCGGCGTACATGACGGCGACGCGGTCCGTGCGCCCGGCGACGACCGAGAGGTCGTGGCTGATGAGCATCATCGCCATGCCCCGGCTGCGCTGCACCCGGCGGAGCAGGTCGAGGATCTGCCGCTGGATGGTCACGTCGAGCGCGGTCGTCGGCTCGTCGGCGATGAGCAGGTCCGGCTCGCAGGCCAGGGCGATCGCCAGCATGACGCGCTGCCGCATGCCCCCGGACATCTGGTGCGGGTAGTTGCCCAGCCGGCGTTCGGGATCGGGGACACCGACCTCGTCCAGGAGCGTCACGGCGCGGGTGCGCGCCTCCGCGCGACCGACGCCGAGGTGTCGCCGCATGCCCTCGGTGAGCTGTCGCTCGACCCGGACGACGGGGTTCAGGGAGCGGCCCGGGTCCTGGAACACCATGCCGATCCGCTTGCCCCACAGGTCACGCTGCTGCTTGACCGGCAGCGCCATCAGGTCGCGACCCTCGAAGAGGATCGAGCCCGACCGGACGGCGCGCGGAGGGAGCAGGCCCATGATGGCCCGGGCGAGCATCGACTTGCCCGAGCCGGACTCGCCGACCACCCCGAGCGCCTGACCGGCGCCGATGGCGAGCGAGACGTCGTCCACCGCGCGCACCGCGCCGCGGGCGCTGCCGATGTGCATGTGCAGGTGGGAGACCAGGAGCAGCGGCTCGGTCATCGGACGGGTTCCTCCGTGTCGCCGTTCGGGAGTGCTCCGGTGCGCGGTGGTCCCCCGGGAGGTGCGGGGAGGACCCGGGTCGCCGGGGAGCTGCGACGTGGGTCACAGCATTGAACACGGCTTCACGACTGTCAACGCTAAAGCAGTAATGATTGACAAACGGGCGGGAGGCGCCCGGCCCCGACGAGCGGGCAGCTCGACTCCGGGGCGCCCGGCTACCGCGGGGCGGCGAAGGAGTCCCGCACGAAGGCGCGGAACTCGTCGTCGTCCACGACCACCGACGTACCGAGCAGGGTCGGGTCCATGCCGTGGTGGGCCGTCACCAGCGCCGACAGCAGGCGGACGAGGACCAGGGGGTCCCCGGCCCGGATGCTGCCCTGCCGCTGCCCGCGGGCGATGAGCTCGACGACCGGGGCGAGCGCCTCGTCGCGCCGCTCCGCGAACACCCCGAGCTGACGGGGGAACTCCTCGGCTCCCCCGGGCGCCACCATGCGGGCCGACAGCTGGCCGAAGCCGGGATGCTGCCGGTGGAAGCCGATGACGACGTCGACCCAGTCGACGAGGACGTCGATCGCCGGCCCGGCCCGCTCCGCGCACGCGCTGGTCAGCTCGGCCAGCCGCCCCCCGCGCCGGCGGAGCACCTCGGCGAACAGGTCCTCCTTGTTGGTGAAGAACAGGTACACCGCCCCGACCGAGAACCCGCACCGCTGGGCGACCTGCTGGAGGCTGGTGCCGCGGTAGCCCCGCGCACCGAACAACTCCTCGGCGGTGTCGAGCACCTCGTCCCGGCTGGCCTCGATCCGCGGACGCCGGTCGGGGCGCGGCACGTCCCCGGAGGCGCCGTCCGGGAGAGGCGTGGCCATGCGGCCAGGATCGCACGCGCCCGGTCCCCCGGACCCCGGATCAGGTCGACACCAGCGCGCGGATGCCCTCCACGCTGACCTTGAGCGAGCCGGTGCGCGGGAGCCGGTCGACGACACGGACCCGGGTCGGGACGCAGTAGGCCGGCAGCCGGTCCCGGACGAACTGCTTGAGCTCCTCCTCCGTCGGCGGCTCCGCTCCGTCGACGAGTTCCACGGCGGCGAAGGGCACCTCCCCCAACCGTTCGTCCGGGGTGCCCACGACGCCGGCGTCCTGCACCGCGGGGTGCTCGACCAGCGTCGAGATCACCGTCTCGGGCAGCACCTTGAAGCCGCCGCGGTTGATCGCCCCGTCGGCCCGCCCGTGCAGGTAGAAGAAGCCGTCCTCGTCCCGCGAGGCGAAGTCGTTGGTGCGGATCCAGTCCGGGCCGAGCATCTCGACCGCGGCCTCCAGGATCCCCCGCTCCCCGATCGGCACCTCCGCACCGGTGGCCGGGTCGACGATGCGCACCTGCACGCCGGGGTACGGCTTGCCCGAGCTGGCTCGCTTCGCCGCGCCGAACTGCTGGTACAGGTCCCAGGTCCAGGTGAGCACCCCGCCGGCGAACTCGGTGGCGCCGTAGGACCACAGCACCGGGATGCCGTACTCCTCCTCGAACCGCTGCTTGAGCTCCGGCTCCAGCGGTCCGGCACCGCCCATGTACAGCTGGACCGACGCAAGGTCCTCGCGCGGCACGCCGGCGCCGAGGATCATCCGGATCACCGCCGGCGGGCCGCCGAGCGCCTTGAGCCCGAACCGCTTGACGTTGCTCACCAGCTCCTCGACGGAGAACTTCTCCAGCAGCACCGTGCGCCCGCCGGAGAACGGCACCGCGATGAGGCTGCACACCCCGCTGATCCCGCCGAACGGCGCGAACAGCACCGACGGCGTCGGCTCTCCCGCAGGGCGGGCCATCAGGGCGCTCTGGGCGGCTCGCTCGAGCACCGGCATCCGGATGGCGATCCGCTTCGGGGGGCCCGTCGTGCCGCTGGTCAGCACCTGGACCGACGGCTCGGGCGGCGGCTCGGCGAACGGGCCGGGGCCGAGGACGTCCAGCCCGTCGACGACCGTGACCCGCTCGCCGTCCAGCGTCAGCGCGATCCCCACGGTCCCGCAGCGGCGGGCCGCCTCGACCACGGGCGGCGTCCAGTCCGCACGGTCGGCGACGAGCACCGCCGGCCGCAGCCGGTCGACGTCGCGGGCCATCGCCTCGGCCGACTGGAAGGCGTAGACGAGGGCGAACGAGCGCGCGGCGCCGACCAGCCCGATCATCGCCGCGGCGTGCGGGACCCGGTTGCGGACGACGAGGGCGACCGGCGCGTCCTCCGGCACCCCCGCGGCGCGGGCGAGCTCCTCGATCCGGGAGCTGATGCCGGCCAGGTCCTCGCCGGTGTACCAGACCCCCTCGAACTCGATCACCGGGTCGGCGCCGTAACCGGCGAGCCGTTCGCGGATGAGGGTGCTGAAGTCGGTGGCGGTGCTGCTCTCCACGCGGGGACCTCCTCGTCGCCTTGTGGGTGCAATCTAGCCAATGATGGTGAAGATGGGCAGTGGGCGGCGACGCCGATCCGCCCCGGCCCTACGCTGGCGGGATGGCCGATCCGTCGTCCGCCGGGAGCGCGCCCGCGGAGGGACTGCCCACCACCGCCTACACGGTGCTGGGCATCCTGGCGACGCTCGACGAGGAGCTGACGGCCGCGGAGATCAAGAAGCGCTGCGACTACACGCTGCGCTGGTTCTACTGGTCGCCGGCGGTCAGCCACATCCGCCGCGAGCTGTTCCGGCTGCGGGACCTCGGCCTGGTCACCGAGCGGGAGGTCCCCCTGGGGCGCCTGCGCCGCAGCGTCGTCTACCGCACCACCGGGCCGGGCGAGGAGCTGGTCCGCCGCTGGGCGGCCGCGCCCGCGGTCGACGAGCCGGCGGTGCTCAAGGACCCGGCGCTGCTGCGGGTGTACTTCGGGCACTTCACGCAGCCGCACGAGCTCGTCGGCATGCTCGACCGCCGGCTGGCGCAGCTCGAGGAGCAGATCGCCGACCTCGTGTGGAGCCGGCGCCGCACCCACGAGCTGGGCCTGGACGCCGAGCCCGACCTGCGGCACCGCCTCGCCCTGGGCGACTACCTGCTGCGTGCCGCGCACTTCGAGCAGGGCAACGTCCGCCAGCTGCGGGACGCCATCGCCGACGCCGACCCCGAACGACCCGGCCTGCGGGTCACCCGCCCCCGCGGCGAGCTCCGCCGCCGCCCGCCCCGCGAGGAGTAGCCGCGGGTCGAGCCGCGCCGGCACCCGGCCGCGGGTCGAGCCGCGCCGGCACCCGGCCGCGGGTCGAGCCGCGCCGGCGACCGTGGAGCCGCGCCACGACGCGGCTCCACGGTCGGCCGCGCGGGTCAACACCCGGCAGGCCGGGCGAGTCCTCAGTTCTCGTCGGAGACGACGCCCAGGTAGGTGCCGTAGGCGGCCATCGGCCGGCCGTCGTGCGCGTACCGCGCCAGCAGCCGGCTGCGGGAGGAGACCTCCTCGTCGTCGGCCACCAGGTCGAAGCGGACGTGCACCGAGCGCGATCCCGCCGGGTCGGTGAACTCGATCGTCACCGCGACCGTGCCCGCGGCCTCGTCGGGCACCGCCGCGGTGATCCGGTGCCGGGAGGTGAGCTCCAGGAAGGTCTGCGGGCCGGCCAGCTCGACGGTCACCGGGGCGCACAGCTCCCCGGGCCGCGGCGGCACGCAGAGGGTGGTCGGCAGCAGGGGCGCGCTCATCCGGTCACAGCCCCGCCGGCCGGGTGCCGACGACGCCGGCCTCGGCCAGCCGCGCCAGCTCGCCCGCGTCGAGCCCGAGCTCCCCGCCGAGGACGTCGTCGTTGTGCTGGCCGAGCGTCGGCGCCGCCGCGGTGATCCACGGGCCCGGCAGGCCGGCGAACCGGAAGGGCATCGCCGTCGTCGCGAAGGTGCCGAGCACCGGGTGCTCGACCTCCTCCCAGAACCCGCGCGCCGCCAGCTGCGGGTCGGCGACCAGGTCCGCCGGCGCGGCCACCCGCGCCGCCGCGATGCCGGCCGAGCGCAGGCAGGACTCGGCGTCGGCGACCTCCCGACCCGCGGCCCACGCCCGGAGCACCCCGTCGAGCTCGTCGGCGGCCGCGCGCCGGCCGGCCTCGGTGGCCAGGTCCGCGCGGGCGGCCAGGTCCTCCCGGCCCAGGACGGCGGCCAGTCGCGGCCACGCCGCGTCGTCCAGCACCGCGACCGCCACCCACTCGTCGTCGCCGGCGCAGCGGTAGACCCCCTGCGGCGCGGCGCCGGGGCCGCGGTTGCCGTCGCGCCGTGGCTCGGCGCCGAGCTGCGCCGCCAGGAAGGCCTCGACGGCGACGGTGAGAGCCGTCTCGACCATCGTCGCCTCCACCTGCATGCCGGCGCCGGTGGCGTCGCGGACCTCGAGCGCGACGATCGCCGCGAACGCGGCGTGCAGCCCGGCCAGCGGGTCGCACACCCCGCGCGGGATCAGCGGCAGCCCGTCGGCGCGGCCGGTCATCCACGCCATGCCGCTGGCCTGCTCCATGGTCTGGGCGAAGCCGACCCGGTCCCGCCACGGCCCGTCCAGCCCGAAGGCCGGCATCCGGACGACGACGGCGCGCGGGTTGGCCGCCCGGATGTCGTCGTACTCCAGCCCGAGATTGCCCAGCACTCGCGGCGAGAAGTTCTCCATCACCAGGTCGGCGCCGGCCATCAGCCGCAGCGCGAGCTCCCGCGCCTCGTTCCGACCGAGCTCCAGGGTGACCCCGCGCTTGCCGCTGTTGGAGGCCTGGAACAGGTGCCCGGTCTCCCACCACAGGTCCTCGGTGGCCGGCCGGGTGCCGGAGAACCGCATGCCGTCGGGGCGCGCCAGGCCCTCGACCTTGACGACGTCGGCGCCGAGCGCGGCCAGCGTGTGCGTGCCGGCCGGACCGGCCCAGAAGGCGGTGAGATCGACGACCCGGAGTCCGGCGAGCGGCCGGTCCGGCGCGGCGTCGGCCACCGGCCGGGGCCGCGCCGGCCAGTCCGGCAGGTCCCCACCCACCGCCGGGACCTCCCCCGGCGGCACCGTCGCGAAGGCGTCACTGCGGTAGGGCACCCGCGGCTGCAGCAGCCCCTCGCGGTTGCGCACGAACACGCCCCGCTCGCGGAAGTGGTCGATGCCGGCCACGGTGGCCGGCGTGCCGATGGGCGCCACCGGGATCCGCAGCGCGCCGGCGAACTCGACGATCTCCGCGGTGGTGCGGGTCGCCGCCCAGTCCTCGACCATCGGCAGGAACTCGTGCCGCCGGGCCACCCGCGAGCCGAACGACGCCAGCCCCGGGTCCCCGATCAGCTCGGGCCGGCCGATCAGCACGAGGAAGTCGGCGAACTGCTGCGCGGTGACGGTGCAGAAGCCGACCAGCCCGTCGGCGGTCGGCACGATGCTGGGCAGCTCGAGCATCCGCGGGGACGGCGCCAGGTCGGGACCGAGCAGCTGCCCTTGGACGGCGCCGAGCCCGCCCATCGTGACGACCATCGCCTCGAACGCCGACACGTCGACGGCGTCGCCCCGCCCGGTCCGCCGGGCCCGGCGCAGCGCGGCCGCGCCGGCGACCGCGGCGTAGACGCCGGCCACCCACTCGCCGATCCGCCCGCCCGCCTGCAGCGGCTCCTCCCCCGGCCAGCCGCGGGTGCCGAGCGAGCCGCACATCGCCTGGAGCACGAACTCGTTGACGGGCAGGCCCGCGTAGGGCCCGGTCGTCCCGAACGGCGTCACCGAGACGACCGTCGTCGCCGGGTGGCGGCGCAGGTCGACGTCCGCGACCAGCTCGCCGTGCGACCCGTCCGTGAGGACCACGTCGACGTCGGCCAGCAGCTCCGCCGTCCCCGGGCCGGCCGACACCGACCGCTTGCCGGCGGCCAGGAACCCGAACAGCGGGCCGCGCGCCCGCAGCGGCGAGCCGCCGAGCGGCTCGACCAGGACCACGTCGGCGCCCGCGTCGGCGAACAGCCGCCCGCCGTAGGCCGCGGAGACCCCGGCGGAGAACTCGACGACGCGGACGCCGGCCAGCGGCACCGGCCGGGCCGCGGTCACTTCCCGGCGGCGGCCTTCGCGGCCGCCTCCGCGGCGGCCTTGGCGGCCTGGCCCACCTGGGTCATCCGGCCCCACGCCTCGAGGTCGCGCTCGCCGGCCTCCCGGCCGACCCGGGTGACGACGTCGACGTCGGTGGCCTGGCTGCGCAGGTAGCCGGCGGTGGCCTGCTCCCTCGGGATGTAGCGGAACGGGTCGAAGGAGTAGGCCTTCATCGCGTTCAGGTGCGTGATCTTGTCGATCTGCTCGTCGGCGAGGAAGCCCATGGTCTCGATGACGTCCTCCGGCGCGAACGGCCAGCTCGTGTCCGAGTGCGGGTAGTCCGACTCCCAGCACAGGGCGTCCTCGTTGAACCAGTCGAGCAGCCGGACGCCGACCTTGTCGCTGATGAAGCACGTGTAGAAGTGCCTGCGGAACACGTCGGCGGGGCCCGAGTAGCCGGGCGGGAACTCGTGCTTGGTCCACCCCGAGTGCCGGTCGTGCACGTGCTCGGCGCGCCACAGGAAGTAGGGGATCCAGCCGACGTCCCCCTCGGTGAGGGAGAACTTGAGGTCGGGGAAGTCCTTGTAGAACCCGGCCCACAGCATCTCGACCAGCGTGAACATGCTCATCATCGACGACGACGCCATGCCGACGCTGGGCGGCGCGTCGTGCGACACCGCCGGCGTGCGCGACGACGAGCCGACGTGCGTGCACAGCACCGTGTTCGTCTCCGACGCCGCGGCGAACAGCGGGTACCAGTAGTCGGTGTGGATGCTCGGCATGTTCAGCGCCTGCGGGTTCTCCGAGAAGGTGACCGCGTGGCAGCCCTTGTCCGCCAGCCGCCGCACCTCCTTCGCCGCCTCCTCGACGTCGAACAGCGGGAGGATGCCGCAGGGGATGAACCGGCCCGGGTAGGCGCCGCACCACTCGTCGACGTGCCAGTCGTTGTAGGCCCGGATCATCACGAGGTTGGTGTCGCGGTCGGGGCCCTGGTTGAGCACCTGGCCGGAGAAGCCGGTCCAGTTGGGGAAGTTGAGGCCGGCGAGCTGGCCGCCGGCGTTCATGTCGCGGACGCGCTCGTCGACGTTGAAGCAGCCCGGCCGCATCTCGTCGTAGCGCAGGACGTCGACGTTGAACATCTCCCGCGGCTTGCCGGCGACCGCGTTGAGGCCGAGGTTGCGGCCCTTCAGGTCGCCGTAGAACCACTGCTGCGTGCCGTCCTCCTGCACGACCACCCGCGGCGCCCGGTCCCGGTACGCGGCCGGCACGTGCGCGTCGAACATGTCCGCGGGCTCGGAGATGTGGTCGTCGACGCTGACCAGGATGAGGTCGTCCTTGTTCACGGCGGGGTCTCCTCGGAGGGTGCGGGGGCGAAGTACGGGAGCGTGAGGTCGCCCGGGACGGCGACGAAGCGGACGGCGACCGGCATGCCGGCGGCGATCTCTTCCGGGGCGACGTCGACCAGGTTGGTGAGCAGCTGGAAGCCCTCGGCGACGTCGACGATCGCGGGTGCGTAGGGCACCTCGAACGCGGGCGTCGCGGGCCGGTGCACGACCGTCCAGCTGTAGACGGTCCCGCGGCCGGAGCTGACCGCCCAGACGAGGTCGGCGGCGAGGCACTCTCTGCAGTGCTCGGCGGGCGGGAACTGCACCGCGGCGCACGAGCGGCAGCGCTGGAACCGCAGCTCGCCCGCGGCGCAGCCGGCCCAGAAGGGGGCGCTCACCCCGCCCGGCGGCGCGTGCGGCAGGGCGTGGCGCTGGGGGTGCAGGGTCATGCCCGGTCCGTCCCGAGCAGGACGACGGTGGTGAACAGCGCACCCGCGCCGCCGCCGCTGCACAGCGCCACCCGGGCGCCGGGCACCTGGTTCGGCCCGGCCTGCCCGCGCAGCTGCTGCACGCCGCGGACCACCCGCTGGAACATCTGCGGCGCCGCGCCGGCATGGCTGAAGGCCATCGTGCCGCCGTCGGTGGTCACGGGGGTGCGCCCGGTGAGCTCGATGTGGCCGTCCTCGACGTAGGGGCCGCCCTCGCCGGGGCCGCAGAACCCGAAGGCCTCCAGCTGGCGGATCACCTCGAAGGAGAACGGGTCGTAGAGCTCGAGCACGTCGACGTCGGCCCGGTCCAGACCGGCGCTCGCGAAGGCGCGCCCGACCGCCCGCTCGCCGATGCGGCCGAGCACCGGCCCGCCGCGCCGTCCGGCGAGGTCCCAGGCCGGGGGGTTCCGGTAGGAGGGGCCCATGTGGTCCGAGCCCGAGCCGAGGACGTGCACCGGCGGCTGGGGGGCGTCGGCGAGGCGGTCCGCCGCCGCGATCACCAGCGCGCACCCGCCCTCGCTGGTCATCGAGCAGTCCAGCAGGTGGAAGGGGTCGGCGATCATCCGCGAGGCCAGGACGTCCTCGGCCGTGACGGTGCCCCGGCCGGCGTAGACCGCGCCCGGGGTGGTCGAGCCGTGGGTGCGGATGGTCGCCGCGACCCGCGCCAGCTGCTCGGGCGTGGTGCCGTAGGTGATCATGTGCCGGCGGGCGATCAGCGCGAACTCGGCGGCGGTGAACAGCCCGAAGGGCACGACGAACTCGTTCTCCGGCCGGGTCCAGGGGGCCGTGGCGGACCGGTCGGTGTAGCCGCCCGCCTCCGCCGCGACGACGAGGACGACGTCGGCCTCACCCGCCTCGACGGCGTGCACCGCCTCGGTGACCGCCTGGATGCCGAACTGGCGGCCCAGCCAGGCCGGGCCGAGGCGGAGGTCGTAGAGGAGCGCCGCGGCGGTCGCGTCCCCGCTGATCCCGTCGACGTCGTCGAGGGTCAGGCCGGCGTCGTCGAGCGCGGCGAGCGCGGCGGAGACGGCCAGCCCGCGGGAGGTCGCCCCCTCCAGGCGGCGGGCCTGGGCGGTGTTCGCCACGCCGACGATCGCTGCCCGGCGGTCCGTCCCCGGCATGCACGACCCCCAGCGACGAGTGACCCAGCTCTCGAACGGACGAGACTATTAGAACTATGTTTCACCGCCCGGTCAAGAGCGCCGCCGCACTGGACGGCGGGACAAGCCCGTACCAAGGCCGCGGACGATTGGACTAATAGTCCGACCGAACACGTCGGGATGGCCACGGCGGACCCGACCGTCAGTCAGCGTCGTGGAGCAGCGAGTCGGCGATCCGCTCGCCGATCATGAGGCAGGTCAGGTTCGTCGGAGAGCTGACCTGCAGCGGTATCAGCGAGGCGTCGGCGATCCGCAGTCCCGGCACCCCGAAGACCCGCCCCTCCTGGTCGGTGACGACGTCGGGACCGGGCTCGGCCCCCATCCGCGCCGTCCCCACCGGGTGGAACCCGCTGCCGCAGTTCGCCCGCGCGTGGGCGAGGAGCGCGTCGTCGTCGTCGATCACCGCTGCAACGGCCGGCGAGACCTCCTTGACCAGGGGGCACAGGTGCTCGCCGTGCAGGGCGGCCCAGGCGGCCCGGGCCCCGGCACGGATGTCGGCCTGGTCCTGCGGGTGGGAGAGGAAGTCCAGGTCGATGACCGGCTGCACCTGCGGGTCCCGGCCGGCCAGGGTCACCGTTCCGCGCGAGTGCGGACGGGCGAGGCCGGCGGAGATGGCGATGACCGGGTCCGCGGACGGGTCGCCGTAGAACGAGCCGAGCGCCTGCGGGCTGAACAGCGCGAGCAGGGCCAGGAACCACGGCTCGGTCTCGCTGCGCGAGTAGAAGGCGAAGTAGTTGTCGGGGTCCTGCTCGACGCCCGGCCGGGCGAGGGCGGTGACGAAGGCGCCGGTGTGGTCCTGCAGGTTGCGGCCGACGGCGGGGACGTCGAGGACGACGGGGATCCCCAGCCCGCGCAGGTCGTCGGCCGGGCCGATCCCCGAGCGGAGCAGGATCGGCGGCGTGGCCACCGCGCCGGCCGCGAGGGTCACGCGGGCGCCCTCGAACCGCTCGGTGCGGCCCTCGCCGGTCAGGGCCTCCACGCCCACGACCCGGTCGCCGTCGAGCAGCAACCGGTCGACGAGCACTCCGGCGCGGATCGTCAGGTTGGACCGGCTCCGGGCGGGCTCCAGGTAGGCCGAGGCGGTCGACCACCGGATGCCGTCGCGGACGTTGTGCGCGGTCGGCCCGGCGCCCACGACACGGTGGTCGTTGTGGTCCTCGATGACCGGGTGCCCGGTCGCGGCCATCTCCTCGGCGAACGCGCGGGTGATCGGCTGCCAGCCGTCCCGGGGCTGGCGGCGGATCGGGATCGGCCCCCCGGTCCCGTGCACCGCCGGGTCACCGGCGGGATCGGACTCCAGGCGTCGGAAGTACGGCAGGCACGCCTCGAGGCTCCAGTCGGGCGCACCGGCCCGCACCCAGCGGTCCAGGTCGCCGGGGGTCGGGCGCATGGCGACGGCGGCGTTGACCGCGGTCGACCCACCGAGGGTCCTGCCGCGGGGGTAGGGCAGCACGCGCTCGGGGGTCATGTTCGCCGTCCAGCCCCAGTCGGCACCGGTGAAGGTGACGAAGGGGTCGCGCAGCGGCTCGGGCAGCGCGTCGACGGACCCGAAGTCGGGGCCGGCCTCCAGCAGCAGCACCGAGCGGGTGCCGTCCTCGCTCAGCCGGGCGGCGACCACCGCTCCCCCGGCCCCGGAACCGACCACGATCTCGTCGTACGCCACAGCGCGTCCCCCACCCCTAAGTGTCAATCTTTACCAGTGCAGCCTCCCGCGGATGTGGCCCACCTCGCAACGGCGCAGCGCACCGGCCCGAGTCCTGCGTTCTCGTGGCCATCGAGCCGCGATCACCACGAGTTCGCGCGGGTCGGCGCCGCCGCCGCCCGAGGAGCCCGCGCGTGCCCGGCGTCGGCTCACGCGTGGGTCGAGCGCCGGGACCGGATCCGCCACCCCTCGGGCGTGCGGACGAGCTCGTCGGTGTAGCGCCCGGTCACGACGGTCTGCCCGTCGTCCCCGGCGCGCAGGAGATCGTTGCGCTTGGCCGCGGTGCCGGTGGCCATGTCGCCGTCGACCGTCACCGCCACGTCGACCACCCGGTGGACCGTGCGGGCGACGTCGGCGTGCGAATCGCGCATGAACGCGACCAGCGCCGGGAGCCCGACGATGCGCTCGTGTCCGGGGTAGCCGGCGACGACGTCGGCGGTGAACACCCGGTCGAGCCGGTCGAACTCGCGCCGGTCGAGCGCGTCGGCGTAGGTGCGGTGCAGCGCGACGACCGCGCGGACGTCGGCGTCGGCGCACGGCGGGGGCGCCGGCGCGCCGACGCGGGCGAGGACCCGCTCCCCCACCTCGGCCAGCCGGTCGGTGACCTCGGCGACCGACCTCCCGCGCACACCGAGGGAGAGCCAGGTGACCCCGATGTCGGCCAGCCGCTGCACGCTGTCGAGATAGCGCTCCGGATCGGCGATCGGGTCGGCGTCGGTCACCATGTAGAGCACGTCGGCCGGGGCGAGGCGGCCGAGCTGCTCCCGCTCCTCCTGCAGCTCGCGGATCCACCCGGCGAGCCGGTCGAGCGACTCCAGCGGGGCGGTCCTGCGCCGCAGCACCTGTGCGGGGCTCGTCGGCACCGGCGCCCAGCCCTCGGCCAGGGCCGCGACCCGCCGCCGGGTGAGCCGGGAGTTGCCGCCGATCCAGACCGGCGGCCGAGGGGTGGCGACCGGTGTCGGGCGGCTGACGGCGCCGTCGGCGGTGAAGGAGCGGCCCTGCCAGTCGACCGGCTCGCCGGTCCAGGCCAGCCGCAGCACCTCCAGCGCCTCGTCGAACAGCGCGTTGCGCTCGCCGAAGTCGACACCGAGGGCGGCGAACTCGCCCTCCAGGTACCCGGTACCCACGCCGAGGGTCAGCCGCCCGCCGGAGAGCCGGTCCAGCGTCGCCGTCGTCTTGGCCAGCAGGAACGGGTTCCGGTACGGCAGGACGGCCAGGAAGGTCAGCAACCGCAGGCCGGCGGTGGCCGTCGCCGCCACGGTCAGCGCGAGGAACGGGTCGACCGAGTCGTGCCCGGCGCCGTCCCGCCAGCTCTGCGGGGTCGCCGGGTGCTCGGGGAACCCGATCCCGGCGAAGCCGGCCTCCTCCGCGGCCGCCGCGATCGACGCCAGGCCCTCGGCGGTCAGCAGCTCCGCCGGCGGGTCGAGCATCACCGTCGGGTAGGTCAGCGAGAACCGCACGGTCCGTCCTCCTCGTCGGGGTCAGGTCAGGTCAGGGGCTCCCACTTCGGCTCGCGCTTCTCCACGAAGGCCAGCGGCCCCTCGTTCTGGTCGGGGTGGCCCCACACGCCGACGAGGTGCTGGGCGCCCACCCGGCAGGCGTCGGTCAGGCCCATCTCCAGGGCCCCCCACAGCGCCTTCTTCGTGGCGGCCATGGCCACCGGCGAGTTGCGGGCCACCTTCTCGGCGAGCTCCTGCGCGGCCTCCCGCAGCCGCTCCGGCGGGTCGACGACCTCGCTGACCAGGCCGAGCTCGTAGGCGCGCTGGGCGCTCATCCGCTCGTGCCGGCCGACCAGGGCCATCCGCATGACCGCCTCGAAGGGGATCTTCTTCGCCAGGCCGATGGCCTCGATCGCGGTGACCTGGCCGACGCTCACGTGCGGGTCGAGGAAGGTGGCGTTCGAGGCGGCGATGCAGATGTCGGCGTCGGCCACGAAGTGCAGGCCACCGCCGGCCGCCGTCCCGTTGATCGCCGCGATGACCGGCTTGGCGACGTTCTGGTGCCACGACGTGAAGTGGAGGGTGAAGTCCATCATGTCGTCGCGGTAGCGCTCCATGCCGACGCCGTCGCCGGCGATCTCGGTCATGTCGGCGCCGGTCTGGAACGCCCGGCCGTTGCCGGTGTTGACGATCACCCGCACCGAGGGGTCGCGGTCGAGCTCCAGCCAGGCGTCGGCGAGCTCGTCGCGCATCGCGTTGTTCATGGCGTTGAGCTGGTCGGGTCGGTCGAAGATCAACCAGCCGACGCGCCCCTCGCGGCGGAGCTCGAGGTGCTCGTACGAGGTCATGGGCCCTTCCCCTCAGTCGATCTCGGTCGCGAGGACGTCGGCCAGCGCGGCCACGTGGTCGCCCGGGGCGCCCAGCAGCTGTGCGCTGGTCCGCGCCCGCTTGAAGTACAGGTGGGCGTCGTGCTCCCAGGTGAAGCCGATGCCGCCGTGCAGCTGGATGTTCTGCGCGGAGATGGAGGTGTAGGCCTCGGTGGCCAGCAGCGCGGCCACCCGGCTGTCACGGGCCAGGTCGCGACCGGTGGACCGGGCGGCGGCCTGGACGGCGGAGCGTGCGGACTCGATCTGCACCAGGGCGTCGGCCAGGCGCTGCTTGATCGCCTGGAAGGAGCCGATCGGGCGGGCGAACTGGATCCGCCGGCCGGCGTAGCCGACCACCATGTCCAGGCAGCGCTGCGCCCCACCGACCTGCTCGGCGGCCAGCAGGAGCCGGGCGACGTCGGACGCGGCCTCGACGGCCGCCCCGGCGTCCCCGCCCACGCGGACGGCGGGTACCCCGTCGAGGGTCAGTCGCGCCATCCGCCGGGTGAGGTCGAGGGTCACCAGCGCGGTGCGACCCAGCCCGCCGGCGCCGCCTTCGACGGCGAAGGCGCCGAGCCCGCCGTCCGGCGTCCGGGCGAGGACCAGCAGCAACCCCGCGTCGGCGCCGTCCACCACGAGGTGCTTGCCGCCGGTGAGCCGCCAGCCGTTGCCGTCGGGAAGCGCCCGGGCGGTGACGGCGGCCGGGGACCAGGCGCCGTCGTCCTCGGCCAGCGCGACGGTGGCGGTCAGCTCGCCGGACGCGATCGCCGGCCCGTACCGGGCGAGCGCGTCGGCGTCGCCCAGCGCAACGAGCAGCGGGACGGCGAGGGCGGCGGTGCCGAACAGCGGCCCCGGCAGCAGCGCGCGGCCGGCCTCCTCGAAGGCGACGACGGCCTCGACCGTCGTCAGCCCGCCGCCGCCGTGCTCCTCGGGCAGCAGCATGCCGGGCAGCTCCAGCTGACCGGCCAGGACTGCCCAGGCCCGCGGGTCGGGGTCGGCGAACAAGGCGTCGCGCACCTGCTCCGAGCCGCTGAGCGTGGCCAGCGCCGCGCGGATGCTCGCGCCGAACTCGGCCAGCTCGGCGAGCGAGGTCTGGGAGGTCTCGGTCGTCATGTCCGGGCGAAGTGCGCGACGGCCGCCTCGAGGGTGCCGTCCAGCGTCGTGGCGCCACCCATCGGCGCGGGCAGCACGACCGGGCCGTGCTCGCGGCTGGGCAGCAGCACGGAGGCGGTGACCGGCGCGGTCACCTCGCCCCGCTGGTTGGTCACCGCGAGCTCTAGGTCGACGGCGGGGTGCACGCCGTGCGCGTCCTCGGCGAGGTGCTTGCCGACGACGCTGCCGGTGATCCACTGCGCGTCACCGACGAAGTTGAACTTCCGGAACTCCACCCGCAGCTTCCACAGCCACGCGTCGTCGCCCATCCAGTCGGTGAGGGCGTGGATCGCCCAGACCTCGCGCATGCGCCCGTAGTCGTAGGTGGTCGGGTTACCGGCCCGGCGGGCGTACTCCGGGTCCCAGTGCACCCGCTGCATCGCGTCGGGCACGCCCTGGGGGTCGCGGTGGTAGAAGCGCGGCACGCGCTGCCGGTTCCGGTGGGCCAGGCGCAGCGGGGCGACGCCGTACATCCCCATGCCCATGCCGACGTGCCAGCAGACCATGTCGGTGACCGTCAGCGGCCCCTTGACCATGGGGCGGAGCTGCTCGCCCACCTCGACGTCCTCGAACCAGCGCGGCTCGGCACCCCGCGGCCCCTCAGCGGCGTAGGTCGCGTCGACCTCGGCGAGCTGCTCCTCGGTCCACTGCGCCGCCTCGAACACCTTGTCCTTGTTCCGCTTGCGCGACTCCGACCGCACGGTGCGGATCATCAGCCGGTACTGGCCGGCCAACGGGGTCCCGTCGGCGTCGGCGAAGACGTTGGCGTTCCACTCGTGCACCGCCCGGCCGCTGAACTCGCTCGGCTTGTCCAGCACGCCGACCAGGGCATTGCGCCGGCGCACCGCCGTGTCGGCGCGCAGCGGGGCCCACCACTCGCGCTGCGAGGCGGAGTAGAAGGCGTGGACGCCGCGCAGCGGGTCGCCCTTCAGCTCGCCCTGCCGGGCCAGCTCCGCCTCGGTCAGCACGTCCTCGCCGATGATGCTGTCGCCGCCGATCAGCGGCGGCGGCGCGATCGGGCCACCCCAGCGGGAGGCCGCCGCGTACTCCGGGTCCGCCCACAGCGGGTTGTCGTCGCCGTAGGACCAGGCCACCGTGCGGAAGGCGTCGGTGCCGGGACGCAGGTAGTGCGGAGGTACCGGGTTGGCCTGCGGGATGCCGATCCGCTGCCGGAGCCGCGCGATCCCCTCGTCGGTGATCTGCGGCTCGGTCTTCTCGGCCGGGGCCCCTACAACGCTGTCCGGCATGACGCCCTTCCGATTGTGCTGCGTACGTTGCTATCTTATACAAGAAAGCGGACCGGGCGTCGAGGGGCGGCGATGGGCACGGTGACCCCTGGGTACGCGACCCTCGCGGTCGAGCGGCGCGGGCCGGTGGGCTGGCTGGTGTTCGACCGGCCCCGGGTCGGCAACGCCATGGACGCGGTGATGATGGCGGAGCTCCCCTCGGCCTGGCGGGAGCTCGACGCCGATCCCGCGGTCCGCTGCATCGTCGTGACCGGCCGCGGGCGCGCCTTCCAGACCGGCCTGGACGTCGTAGCCCTGGCGCGGGACCGCGCGGGCCTGCGCGAGCAGAGCCGCCGGACCCGCGACGCCGACCTGGCCCTGACCGGCTGGCACCTGGGCGTGGAGACGCCGGTCGTGGTCGCGGTCAACGGCATCTGCGCCGGGGGCGGTCTGCACTTCGTCGTCGATGCCGACGTCGCGATCGCCTCCACCGCCGCGTCGTTCACCGATCCGCACGTCAGCGTCGGGCAGGCGAGCAACTGGGAGGCGGTCGGGATGGTGCACCGCATGCCCGCGCAGATCGCCGCCCGGCTGGCCCTGCTGGGGGCGCACGAGCGGATGGACGCCGCGAGCGCCCTGCGGTACGGCCTGGTCGGTCAGGTCGTCGCCCCGGAAGAGCTCGAGACCGCGGCCCAGGAACTCGCCGAACGCATCGCCGAGGCCGACCCGGCCGCCACCCGTGCCCGCAAGCGCGCACTGTGGCGCAGCGAGGAGCTCGGCCTCACCGCCGCCCTGGACGCCACACGGCCGGTCCACCCCGTCGTCCCCCCGGAGGCCTCCCCGTGACCGACCCGACGCTCGCCGGGCTCGCCGGCCGCGACACCGCACCCGAGGCCGCGGCGGACGCCGCCCGGCGGTTCGTGGCCGACGCCATCCCGGCGGCCTGGCGCGAGGCGGCGGAGCGGGGCGGCCCCCGGGCGGTCCGCACCGTCCGGACACCGGCGGACTACCGCGAGTGGTATCCGGCGTTCGGGCACTCCGGCCTGGTGGCACCGACCTGGGCCGTGGAGCACGGCGGGCTCGGCTGGAGCCGGTCCGCGGCCGCGGCGGCCGAGGCCGTCCTGCGGCCCTACCACCTACCGCGGCTCAACCCGCTCGGTCTGAACCTGGCCGCGCCGGTGCTGTTCGCCCACGGCACCGAGGACCAGCGGCGGCGGTTCCTGCCGCCGATCGTGCGGGCCGAGGAGCTGTGGTGCCAGCTGCTGAGCGAACCCGGTGCGGGCAGCGACCTCGCGTCCCTGGCCACCCGCGCCGAGCGGGACGGCGACGGGTGGGTGGTCGACGGCCAGAAGGTGTGGACGACGTGGGCCGACCAGGCCTCCTTCGCCGTGCTGCTCGCCCGCACCGACCCCGACGTCGCCAAGCACGCCGGCCTCACCTTCTTCTTCCTGCCGATGCACCAGCCGGGCGTGACGGTCCGGCCACTCCCCCACATCGGCGGGGAGACGGACTTCTTCGAGACGTTCATGGACGGCGCCCGCATCCCCGACGACCACCGGATCGGCGAGGTGGGCGACGGCTGGGCGATCACCCAGACGATGCTCAACGCCGAGCGCCAGATGGTGACCGGTGCGGGCGTGGGCGGGGTCGAGCGCATCGGCGGCACGGGGCCCACCCACCTGGTGCGGCTGGCGCGCCGGCGGTCCGCCGAGGGGCGGCCGGGCGGCTGGGACGACCCAGCGGTGCGCGACCGCATCGTCCGGCTGTGGGCCGAGGACCAGGCGCGCCGGTGGACCAACCAGCGCATCCGGTCGACCATCGCCGAGGGGCGGACCCTGGGCCCCGAGGCCTCGATCGGCAAGGTGCAGGGCACCGACCTCAACCAGCGGATCCAGTCGCTGGCCGCCGAGCTGCTCGGCCCGGACGGGATCGCCTGGGACGGCGCGGTGCGCTCGCCGCAGGAGTTCTGGGAGAGCGCGCCGGCCGAGGTGCGCGGGATGCTCCGCAGCCGGGCGAACACCATCGAGGGCGGCACCACCGAGGTCAACAAGAACGTCATCGCCGAGCGGGTGCTCGGACTGCCCAAGGAGGCCGACCCCTACAAGGGCCGGCCGTGGCGGGAGCTCCCGCGCAGCTGAGGCGTCTCCTCCCGGCGAGGGAGGCGCCCGCTCGCCGTGACGGATCCCCGCGCTCCCGCCATTAGACTGGCTAACAGTGCAATCGTTGGGAGAGAGACCGTGAGACAGCTGCGCCAGCCGAGGCTCGCCGAGATCGTCGCCGCGAGCCTGCGCGACGACATCCTGAGCGGAAAGCTCAAGGAGGGCGACAGCCTCCCCCGCCAGGAGCAGCTGTTCACCCAGTTCCGCGTCAGCCTGCCCGCTGTCCGCGAGGCCATGCGGATCCTCGAGACCGAGGGCCTCATCTCCGTGCGGCGCGGCAACGTCGGCGGCGCGGTCGTGCACCTGCCGACCAGCCAGCGCATCGCCCGGATGATCAGCATGGTGCTGCAGGTCCGCAGCACCACCCTCGGCGACGTCAGCGGCGCTCTGCTGCACCTGGAGCCCGCCTGCGCGGCGCTGTGCGCGGCCCGTCCCGACCGCGCCGAGACCGTCGTCCCGAAGCTGCGCGAGGTGATCGAGGCGCAGCAGGCCGCGTTCGACGACCCGTCGCAGTACCCGGCCCTGGCGCGCCGGTTCCACGAGACGCTGGTCAGCCAGTGCGGCAACGAGACGATGATCGTGATCATCGGGTCGCTGGAGACCGTCTGGACGGCGCACGAGTCCACCGCCTGGGCCGAGGTGTCGGCCCCGGACGGCGAGCTCGACGAGTCCTCCCCGCTGGCCCGCAAGTCCCGCCGGGCGGCGCTGCGCGACCACGAGAAGCTGCTCGCGGCGATCGAGGCCGGCGACGTCGACCGCGCCGTCGCCCTGGCGTCCGGTCACCTCGCGGCCGCCCGCGCCTCCAGCCCGAACCTCACGCGCGGCGTGAGCACCAGCGTCCTCGACGGCGCGGAGCTGGGGCTCGGCGCCGACCGCGCTCCGGCCGACGCCCGCGACGCCTGAGCCACCCGACTCCACCAGCAGCGCTCCCGCCGGGAGTTCCCGCACCGGGAGCGGCTGCTCCTCTGCCGGCCCCCGAAGTCCGCCCTCGGCCTCGGGCACGACCCCGCGCCGGGCTCCTCCCTGCCCGCTCACCGGACCTGCCGCAGCCGCCGGACCTGACGTGGCCACGCGACCCGACCTGCCGCGGTCACCGGACCTGACGTGGCCACGCGACCCGGCGTGGGACGTCCGGCCGGAGGACTCCCTCGGCACGAACGCCGGCCGCGTCGACGCGGTCGGCGAGGAGTGACTCGGCGTCGTGGTGCCCCGCGCTCCGCCGGGGATCCATCTTCGTATATTGGATAAAAAGGCTCCTCCAGGCCTATCGGGCGGGTAGTGGCCTGTGCCACAGTCGGTTCGACGAACGAGCCCCCCGGTCCTGTCCGGCCGGATCCGCGACCCGCCGTCGCCGCCCCGACCCGACCCGACGACCGGTGTCGACCTGCGTCCCGCCCCGCCCCGTCCCGACGGTGACCGGCGCCCCGAGCCGGTCGACAGGAGTGCCCAGCGATGACCGACACCGCGCCGCTGCTCGACCCCGCCCGGGTGCGCGAGCTCTTCGACCTCCGGGGCAGCTACATGGCCCGGATGGGGGGCGGCTACGAGGGCGACCCGTACCCGCTCTGGGGACGGCTGCGCGAGCAGGCACCCGTCCACGAGGGAGCCCTGCACGACCTGTCGGACTTCCCCGGCGACTACTTCTTCCAGGGCCTGCCCGAGCCCGACCGGCCGCACTACACCGCGTTCGGCTACGCCGCCTGCAATGACATCTACCGGGACGCCGAGCTGTTCGCCTCGAACGCCGACGCCATCGACCTCACCCAGGCGAGCCCCAACAACACCCTGCTGAACATGGGCGGCCAGCAGCACCGCCGCTACCGGGCGCTCGTCCAGCCGAGGTTCGCCCCCAAGCAGGTGGAGTGGTGGATCCGGAAGTCGATCGACGAGATCGTGCACGCCCTCGTCGACCATGTGCAGGACCGGGGCCGGGCCGAGCTCAACGTCGACTTCTGCGCCGCCATCCCCCTCCTGACCATCACCGGGGCCTTCGGTATCCCGGTCGCCCAGGCGCTCGACCTGCGGGCGGCCAACGACCCGATGCAGACCATCCAGATCATCGCGCCGCTCGTGGCGGCACGTCGTGAGGAGCCCGGCGACGACCTGCTCACCGTGCTGGTGCAGGCCGAGCTCACGGAGGAGGACGGCACCGTGCACCGCCTCTCGGACCCCGAGATCTACTCCTTCTGCATGCTCCTGCTCGCGGCCGGCTCCGGGACGACGTGGAAGCAGATGGGCATCACCCTCACCGCACTGCTGCAGCGACCGGAGGCACTGGCGGCGGTCCGCGCGGACCGCGCCCTGCTGCGTCCGGCGATCGAGGAGGCCCTGCGCTGGCAGCCGACGGACCCGTGCTTCGCCCGGTTCGTCACCCGCGACACGGAGTTCCACGGCGTGCCGGTGCCCCGGGGTGCGGTCATGCACATCAACCTCGGCGCGGCCAACCGCGACCCGGCGCGCTTCGAGCGACCCGACGAGTTCGACATCCACCGCCCGCCCCGTCCGATGCTGTCCTTCGGCGGTGGCCCGCACATCTGCCTGGGCATGCACGTCGCGCGCGCCGAGATGCTGGTCGGCATCGGCGCCCTGCTCGACCGGCTCCCGGGCCTGCGCCTGGACCCCGACGCGGAGGCCCCGCGGTACGTGGGCTTCTACGAGCGCGGCGCCACGGCCATCCCCGTCCTCTTCGACAGCTGACCGGCCCCGATCGACCCACCCGACGAGACGAGCCCCCGGTCGTGAGGAGATCCAGTCCCGTGACGTCGTCCGGGCGCCCGCTGCCCGTGCCCGACCCACTGTCGGCACCCTTCTGGGAGGCCGCCGCCCGGCACGTGCTGACCCTGTCGCGGTGCTCGGACTGCGGCACGCTCACCCACCCGCCCGACGTCGTCTGCGACGCCTGCGGCAGCACCGACCCGCGGTTCACCGCCACCCCGGTCGACGGTCGCGGGGCGGTGCGGTCGTGGACGGTCGTCCGGCAGTCGTTCCTGCCCGGCTTCGCCGACCTGGTGCCGTTCGTGCTGGTCGACGTCCAGCTGGTGGACCCGGCGCTGGCCGGGCAGCCCGACGTGCGCCTCGTCGGGCGGCTGCTGGACGGCGTCGACGCTCCGCTGGCGGCCGGTGCCGCGGTCCGGGTGGCGTTCGAGCAGCTATCCCCGGACCTCGCCGTCCCCGCCTTCGAGCTGGCCGCGTCGTGAGCGGCCGTTTCCGCGCCCGGGACCAGGTCGCGATCGTCGGCTACGCGCAGAGCCCGGTCACCCGGCACGCCGACCGCAGCCTCGGCGCGCTCACCGTGGAGACCGCCCGCGCCGCCATCGCCGACGCCGGGCTCACCCCCGAGCAGGTCGACGGGTTCGTGACCGCCACCCTGTTCCCCACCTCGGGTGCGCACGCGGTCGTCGACGGGGTGAGCGTGGTGTCCGCCGACTGGCTGGCCGCCCGGCTGAACCCGAACCCGCGGTACGCGGCCGGCTTCTCCGGGCTCGGCCAGATCCCCGGGTCGATGGCGCTGGCGGTCAACGCGGTGGCCGGCGGCGCGGCCGAGCACGTGCTGGTGCACCGGGCCCTGTACAACCCGGCCGGCAGCTACCACGACACCGGCGCGGCGGAGTTCCGCGGCGGCCTGCAGTGGACGGCCCCCCAGGGGTTCTTCGGCCCCCTGGCGATGATGGGGATGACCTACACCGAGTACGTGCAGCGGTACGGGGCCTCCCGCGAGGCGCTGGCCGAGGTCGTCGTCGAGGCCCGCAAGAACGGCGCCCGGCTGCCCTGGTCCCACTGGTCCGGCCGGCCGCTGTCGGTCGAGCAGTACCTGGCCGAGCCGATGCTCGCCGATCCGATCGGCCGCCTCGACTGCGACATCCCCGTCGACGGCGCGGCGGCCTTCGTCCTGACCACGGCCGAGCGCGCCCGCGACCTGCCGCACCGGCCGGTGCACGTCTCCGGCTACGCGACCGGCGCGCCCCCGCGGCGGCGGCTGCCGGCCCACTGGCCGCTCGACGACCTCATGGCCGCGGGGGCCACGACGGCCGAGCGGCTGTGGGCCAGTGCCGGCATGGGGCTGGACGACATCGACCTCGTGCAGGTCTACGACGGCTTCTCCCCGCTGGTCTACCTCTGGCTGGAGGCGCTCGGGCGCTGCCCGGTCGGCGAGGCGCACCGGTACGTCCGCGACGGCGGCATCGACAGCGACCGGCCCGGCGCCGACCCCGTGCTGCTCTCCGGCGGCTCCCTCGGCAACGGCCGCATGCACGGCGTCCCGCAACTGCTCGAGTGCTACCTGCAGGTCTCCGGCCGCGCCGGCGACCGTCAGCGACCGGGCGTCACCACCGCCCTTTCCTGCCACTCCTCCCCCCATCTCGGCGGCGCACTCGTCTACAGCGCGCAGCCGGGGGCCGGCGTGTGACCCGCCGGCCCCCACCCACGAGACCCACCCCCACGAGTCGAGGACGTGATCGGCGATGAGCCAGCACCCGCGGACCGAGCAGCCGGCGGAGGTGGCGGCATGAGCGCGGGAACCGAGGCGGCCGTCGCGTCGCCGCCCATCCCGGGGACATTGGCCGAGGCGCTGTCGCCGGCCTGGCTCACCGCGGCGCTGCGCACCCGGTTCCCGGACGTCGAGGTGCACGAGGTCGAGGCGGGCCCGGTGATCAGCCGCGTGTCGACCAACGCCCGGTTCCGCATCGGCTGCACGGGGGTCTCCGAGGCGGACCTGCCCCGCGACCTGTACGTGAAGGGGTACTTCACCGATGCCGGCGACGGCTCGGCCGACCCGGTGGGCATGTCCGAGGCGCTGTTCTACGGCTCCGTCGCCGACCGCACGGGGGTCCGCACCCTGCGGTCGGTCTACGCCGACGCCGACGTGGCGACCCGGGCGAGCATCGTCGTCACCGTCGACGTCGAGGCCCAGGGCGGGTCCTTCCTGGACCCGTTGGCCGACTACACCCCGGACCAGGTCGCGCAGAGCCTGGAGCAGTACGCCCAGCTGCACGCCGCGACCTGGCTGGACCCCGACCTCGAGCACCGGCGCTGGCTGGACACCTGGCTGCCCACCGTGCTGCACGGGCGGGGGGTCCCGGTGATCCGGGGGAACTTCGACGGGCCGATCGGGGCCGGGGTTCCGGCCCCGACCCGCGACGCGCAGCGCCTGCAGGACGCCTACGCCCTCGTCGCGGGCGAGGCGGCCACCGCGTCGCCGTGGGCGGTGGTCCACGGCGACGCGCACGTGGGCAACCTGTTCCTGGACGCCGAGGGGCGGTCCTGCCTCGTCGACTGGCAGATCGTCCAGCGCGGGCCCTGGTACCTCGACGTCGGCTACCACATCGCCTCGTCGCTGCCGGCCGAGCAGCGGCGCGGGGCCGAGCGCGACCTGCTGCGGCACTACCTCGACGCGCTGGCCTCCCACGGCGTGGACCCGCCTGCGGAGGACGAGGCCCGGCGCCTGGTCCGGCGGGGCATCGTGCACGGCTTCTACCTCTGGGCGATCACCCTCAAGGTGGCGCCGCCGATCACGACCGAGCTGCTGACCCGCCTGGGGACCGCGGCCGACGACCATGACGCGCTCTCGCCCGCGTCGCTGTGACGGGGGCCCACCGGAGCCCGCCCGAGGGGTCGGCGACCCGCGGTTCCACCGGGCCGGGGTCCCGTACATTGTCGCGGTCGGCGGACGGGACGGGCGGTCGTCGCCCGGCGCCGACCCGAGCGGATGCGAGGACCGATGACCGAGGAGCCGTACGCCGCCTGGAGCGGGTGGGACGACGGCAGCACCCCCGGCAGCCTCCGGCAGACCACGTCGCAGCGCGTCGCGCTGGCCATCCGTCGGCTGATCTTCGAGGGCACGCTGCCCGCCGGGGAGCGGATCCGGCAGGAGGAGCTGGCCGAGCAGCTGGGGGTCAGCCGCGTCCCCATCCGCGAGGCGATCATCGCGCTCGACCGCGAGGGCTGGGTGCGCATCGAGGCGCACCGCGGCGCGTACGTGAACGGCCTGGACGAGAACTCGATCCGGGACCACTACGAGCTGATCGGGGTCTTCTACGCCTTCGCCGCGCGCCGGCTGACCGAGCGGCAGGCCGACGTGACGTCGCTCGAATCGCTCAACCGGGCGGTCCAGGAAGCCACGGACCCCGACGACTTCTGGCGGGCCAACACGGCCTTCTTCCGGGGGCTGGTCGCGGCGGCGCGGTCCTCGCGGCTGTCCGCCGTGAGCCGCCTGATGAGCGGCACGCTGATCCCGAACAACTACTTCGTCGAGATCCCCGAGGCGACGCCGGCCCAGAAGGCGGTCGTGCAGAAGCTCTACGACGCCGTCGTGCGCGGCGACGGGGAGGGCGCCGAACGCATCCTGACCAAGACCTACCGCAGGGCCGCCGAGGCGGCTGTCGAGCTCTTCGCCGAACGGGGCCTGATCACCAAGGACCCCGGCCGGTAGGCGGTCCGCTCCCGGGGTCGGTCGTCGATGACCGCCCCTGACGCGCGTGCCGTCCCCGCCGGGCCGCGGCCGCGCATCGGGCTCGTCGCCCCCGGGGACGCGGCCCTGGTGCGCGAGGCGGAGACGCTCGGCGCCGACTCCCTCTGGGTCGGTGGCCACCTCGCCTCGGTCAACGCCGGGGTGGAACCGCTGGCCTGGCTGCACCGGCTGGCCGGCCAGACCGAGCGGGTGGCCATCGGGTCCGCCGTCCTGCTGCTGCCGCTCTATCCGCCCGCGCTCGTCGCCAAGCAGCTCGCCGACCTCGACCGGATCACCGGCGGTCGGGTGGTGCTCGGAATCGGCGTCGGCGGGGAGTACCCCGCGGAGTTCTCCGCGGTCCAGGTACCCCTCGCCGAGCGCGGCCGGCGGACGGACGAGGCGATCCCGCTGATGCGGCGGCTGTGGTCGGGGTTCCCGGTCGACCACGCGGGGCCGGCCTTCCCGATGACCGGGGTGAGGCTGCAGCCGCCGCCGGTCACGCCAGGCGGCCCGCCGATCGTCGTCGCCGGGCGGCAGGCTCCGGCGATGCGCCGCGCCGCACTACTCGGCGACGGCTGGATCCCGTACATGTATTCCCCACGCCGGTACGCCGAGTCGGTCGCCGCGATCCGGCGGGTGGCGGAGGAGGCCGGCCGCGAGCTCACCGGGTTCCGCTGGCTCGCGTACGTGCCGGTGTGCGTGGACGACGACGCGCAGCGGGCCCGACGCGACGCCGCGGCCTTCCTCGGGGGCACCTACCGGCAGGACCTCGATCCGATGCTCGACCGGATCGCGGCCGTGGGCACGCCGGCGCAGGTTGCGGCCCGGCTGCGCGAGTACGTCGCCGCCGGGGCCGACGAGCTGGTGCTGCTCCCCTGCCGCCGCGACGCCGACCATCTGCGGGCGCTGCTGACGACGGTCGCCCCGGCCGTCCGCTCCGCGCCCGGACGCGGCACGCGCCGGTGACCCTTGCCACCCGCTTCCGTATACAGTATCCAATGCAGTGTGATCCACGGAACACGTCGGTCGACGTGCCCAGTGCCTCCGGCACCCCCGCCGTGGGCCTCGCCGTAGGCCGGGCGGCTCCGGTCGCCCCGTCGTCGGCTCCCCCCGCGCGCCCCGGCTCCGATCCGTCCTGACCCGTTCCCCCACCGCGGTCCCGCGAGCCGACCCGCCCCGGGCCCAGCCCGTGCACCACCCGCGCCGTCCACCCGGGACGGCGCCGGACCATGAGCGACCGAGGAGTGCCCGCCCATGCGGACCCAGGCAGCCGTCCTCTTCGAACAGCCCGGGAAGTGGGAGGTGGTCGACCTCGACCTCGAACCGCCGCGACAGGGCAAGCTGCTGGTGGAGATGGCCGCAGCGGGCCTCTGCCACTCCGACGACCACATGGCCACCGGCGACCTCGTCCTCCCGCCCGGCGCCCTGCCGATGGCCGGCGGGCACGAGGCGGCCGGCGTGGTCCAGGAGGTCGGCCCGCACACGCCGGGGTGGTCGGTCGGCGACCGCGTCGTCATGAGCTTCCTGCCCGCCTGCGGGATGTGCCGCTGGTGCGCCTCGGGCAGGCAGAACCTGTGCGACAACGGCGCGCTCGTGCTGGCCGGGGTCCGGCCGGACGGGACGCGGCGGCTGTCGCTCGACGGCGCGCCGGTCGGGCAGGCGGCGGGGGTCGCCGCGTTCAGCCGGCACTCCACCGTGTCGGTGCAGTCCGCCGTGAAGATCCCGGACGACGTCCCGCTCGAGGTCGCCGCCCTGCTGGGCTGCGGCGTCCCGACCGGCTGGGGCTCGGCCGTGCGGTCGGCGGACGTGCGGCCCGGGGACGTGGTGATCGTCATGGGCGTCGGCGGCATCGGGATGAACGCCGTCCAGGGTGCGGCGCACGCGGGGGCGTCCGTGGTGATCGCCACCGACCCCGTCGACGCGAAGCGGGAGGTCGCGGGCTCGTTCGGCGCGACCCACGGTGCCGCGACCATGGAGGAGGCGACGGCGATCGCCCGCGGCTACACGAACGGGCAGGGCGCCGACTCCTGCGTCGTGTGCGTCGGCATCGTCACCGGCGAGCAGGTCGCGCAGGCGGTCGACTCCATCCGCAAGGCCGGCACCGTCGTCCTCACCGGCCTCCCCCGGGCCGCCGACGACCACAGCCTCCCCGTGTCCACCCGGCACCTCACGCTCTTCCAGAAGCGCATCCAGGGCTCGCTGTTCGGGGAGTCCAACTTCTCGCGGGACATCCCGGCGCTGCTCCAGATGTACCGCCAGGGGCACCTGAAGCTCGACGAGCTGATCACCGCCCGCTACACGCTGGACACCCTCGACCAGGGCTTCGCCGACATGCGCGCGGGTCGCAACATCCGCGGGGTCGTCGTCCACGGCTGACCGCCGCGCGCTGATCCGTTCCCCCGCCGTCCACGCATCGACGGCGTCGCTCGATCCCGGCGGGACGCCGGGCAGCACCCCGGCCGAGGCGCAGCCCCGGGCGGCCCCCTCTCGCAGAAGACGAGGATCCCGATGCACCGCAGATGGCACCGCCCCCTGGCCCTGCTGGCCGCCGCTGCCCTGGCGCTCAGCGCCTGCGGCGGGGGGAACGACGACGAGGGCGGCTCGGCCGGCGCACCCGTCGGCGACCCGGTGGCGGGCGGCACCGCCATGATCGGGCTGGTGTCCGAGCCGCGGACGCTGGACCCAGCCTTCCTGGGCAACAACCTGACCACCAACTCCCTGGTGGGCAGTGCGCTGTTCGGGGCGCTGTTCACCCAGGATCCGGTCACCGGCGAGCTCAGCCCCTCCATGGCGGAGAGCCTGGAGACCACCGACGGCGGCAGCACCTACCGGATGACGCTCCGGGAGGGGCTGACGTTCTCCGACGGCAGCCCGCTGGACGCCGAGGCCGTGCGGGCCAACTGGGCCCGGGCCAAGGACATCGGCCTGCGCGCCCCGGTCCTCGCGGTCGGTCTCAGCCTCGGGGACCTGACGGCGGTGGACGCGCTGACCTTCGAGTTCACGCTCAACCGGCCGACGCCGAACTTCGGCGGGGCCATCACCACCAGCGCGCTCAACTGGATCGGCTCGCCGGCGGCGCTGACGCAGGGGCAGGCCGCGTTCGACGCGAACCCGATCGGAGCGGGGCCCTTCGTGCTGGAGAACTGGACCCGCGGCGGCGAGCTGCGCCTAGTTCGGAACGACGCGTACTGGGACGCACCCAAGCCCTACCTCGACGGGCTCACGCTGAGCGTGGCCAACGACGCCGACCAGCGGTACAACGGCCTGCAGAGCGGCGCCACCGACGCGATCCTCAACGGCAGCACGCAGATCACCGCGCGTGCCGAGGAGGCCGGCTTCGGCATCGCCGCCGAGAACACGCCCAACGGCGGCACCGAGTTCCTGTTCAACACGACCGTCGCGCCCTTCGACGACGCGCGTGCGCGGGAGGCGGTCTACAAGGCCATCGACCTCGAGGCGGTCAGCCAGGCGGTCTGGGAGGGGCAGGCGACGGTCCCGACCTCCTGGTTCGGCGAGGACTCGCCCTTCCACACCGGCGACCACCTGCCCGGCCCGGACCCCGAGCGGGCCGAGGAGCTCTTCGCCGAACTGGCCGCCGAGGGCACCCCGGTGTCCTTCAGCATCGTCACCTTCCCGACCCCCGACTCCACCGGGATCGCGCAGGCCTTCCAGACGCAGCTCAGCGCCTACGACGACGTGACGGTGGAGATCGACAACCGCGACTTCGCGGGGGCCACCGGAGCGCTGACCGGCAAGTCGCACCAGGCGATCACCGCCGGCGTCCAGTTCGTCGACCCCGAGCCGCAGTGGTGGGCACACCTGCACTCGTCGTCTTTCTCCAACTACAGCGGCATCGAGGACGCCGAGCTGGACGAGGCGCTCGACGCCGCTCGGGCGGCCACCGACGAGGCCGAGCGCCGGGATGCCTACCAGCGGGCCGAGGAGCGGACGGCGGAGATCTACCCGGTGCTGCTCGTCGCCGTGACCGAGGAGACCGTCATCACCCGCGAGGACCGTCTGCAGGGGGTGGTCGTCTCCGGCGCCGGGACGGTGCTCGTCGACGGGATGTGGCTGAACGAGTGACGCGTCACCCGTGACGGGGGGCGGGTGCGGCCTCCGGTGGTCGCGCCCGCCCCGACCCGCGCCGCCCGGGTGGTCACCGCGGCAGTGTGCCCGTGCGCCAGGGCCCGGCGGGCGCCTTTCCACGTCGAGCCGGCGGCAGACCCGCGGGCGACACGTCGACATGGGGACGTGTCGCCAGGGGCACCTGTCGCCACGGCGATGTGTCGCCTCGGGCGCAGCCGTCCGGTGCGCGTGCGACTCCTCGACCGGGCTCCCGGTTGATCCGGCGGTGGGTCAGAAGGGCGCGGGGTCGGCGTCGGGCGGGGTGTCGGGTCCGCGGGGCTCGGGCTTCTTCCATCTCTTGATCAGTTCCCCGGTGCTCAGCGGGCGGGCCCTGCCTGGCGGTCGGCTTCCATCGCCGGCCGATTGCCCCTGCTCACCGTGTTCGGTCTCGGGGTCCGCGGCGGGTGGTTCAGGTAGTGGCCGCATCGCCGGGGGGCGGGTGGTGCGGGTGATCCCGGTCGGGGTGGTCACGGTCAGCACACCGTCGGGGCTCATCTGGAAGTGCCAGCCGCGGGCGAAGGTCTTGAGCCGGTGGTGGCTGCGGCACAGGCAGCACAGATTGGTGCAGTCGGTCGGTCCGTCGCAGGCGTGCGGGACCACGTGGTCCAGGTCGGCCCAGCCGACCCGCTGCCCGCAGTTGGGGAACCGGCAGGTGCGGTCGCGGGTGCGCACGAACCGGTCCTGCGCCGCACTCGGGCTGTACCGGTCCACCGCCGCCGGCCGCGCCAGCACAGGGCACCCGCAGCCACCCGGCTCGCCGCCCCCGGTTCCGGTTCCCGTGCTGCCGCTGCTGTCACCGCTGCCGCCAGAGCCGCCAGAGCCGCCAGGGCCGCCGGTGCCGCCGGCGTCGGGGCGATCGGGGTGTTGCGGGCAGCCGCGGCGGGCCAGCCGGCGCAGCTCCTCCAGCGTGGCGGTGGCCAGCAGCGCCCCCTCCTCGTCGGTGACCCCGACGGTGACCGATCCGCCTTCGGGCGGCCGCACCCCGAGCGCGTCCAACCGGCGGAGCAGGTCGCGTACGTGGCCGGCGGTGATGGCCGACCCGTTCACCTCCCCCGCCTGCGTCGACGTGCCGGCCAGCGCCGACAGCGCCGCCCACACGTGCAGCTGCGCGGTCACCGCCGGCCGGGAGGTGTCCCACGGACGCAGCACCAGATCCGCCAGCACCCGGGTGCGCAGCTGCCCGATCGGCCGGTCGTCCCCGTCGGCCTTCAGCATCCGCGCCAGCTCATCGACCATCGCGTGCACCGCGGCCGCCTCGTCGGCCGGTAGCTCCACGGCCACCGTCGCCATCCCCTCCCGCGGCGAGGAATAGACCCGCACATCCGCAGCCTTCTGCGCCTGCTCCCGCCGGGCGTCCATCCCGTCGGCGTCCAGCCGGGCGAGTGCGGCGGCCGCCTTCTCCCGCAACCGGCGCAGCGACAACTCGGTCGCCTCCTGCAGCAGCTCCGCTTCCACCGCCCGCGCCACCTCCGGCGACGCCTGCTCACACACCTCCGCCAGCACCTTCGCCCGCGGCTCGTCCAGCACCCCCACCGCCAGCGCCCCCCACGTGCCCGGCAACCGGGTCCGGTAGGTGAACGCCCGGCCGATCAGCCTTGCCGCCGCGCCCCGCCCGCAGTTGAGCACCATCGACAACTCCGCCGGCAGAAACTCCGACACCCCCTCCGGCCGCGCCGCCGCCCCCCACGACCCGCGGCCACCCCGCACCCCCGGCGGCGGGTCATCGGCCTCCGGCGACAGATCCGCCAGCCCCAGCACCAACTCCGCCTTGTACGCGGCCAGCTGCGCCTCCTGCGCCACCACCCGCCCCAACTCCACCGCCAGCTGCTCCCGCGACAACAACTCCACCGGCAACCGCGGCAGGAACGCCGGCTCCCCGACCGCCCAGTCCACCAGCACGCCCTCCGCGAGCGACACCGAACCGGCGATCCGTGACATGACCCGAACATACGTTCGAGGTACGACAGTTCCAGGGTCCTCGCTAACGCGACCTGCAGATTCCTCGAAACGCAATTGTGCGGAATTGCCCAGGGGCAATTCCGCACAATTGCACGAGCAGGGAAGCCGCCGCCGCGGAATCGCAGACCGCGGCGCCCCGACGAGGCCGTCGAGTTACTGAGCCCGGCGCCCTGGCGCCGCCGCCGAGTCGCTCAGCCCGGCACCCGCGACGACCGCCGCCGAGTCGCTGAGCGCGGCGCACGCTATGAGCGCCGCCGAGCCGCTCAGCCCGGCACCCGCGACGAGCGCCGCCGGAACAGCCGCGCCGTCTGCTCGGCCACCCCGACCAGCCGGCCGTCCGACCACATCGACGCCCGGCCCACCGCCAGCCGCTCGTCGAGCGCCACCAGGCCGACGTCCAGCAGCACCCACTCCCCCACGGGCGCGCCGGTCGCACGGACCGACGCCGCGACCGTCGCCACCCCGCCGACCTCCGGCAGCGCCCGGCGCAGCAGGTAGGGCACGTGGTCGCTCAGCACAGCGAGCCGCACCTGCTCGTCGACCGGGCAGCGGAGCCGTCCCCACAGCAGCGCGGAGCTGCCGACGCGAGCGTCCACCGTCTCCCGCGCCACCCGCACGTCGAGCAGCACCGACGCGCCCGTCCCGGGCCCCGACGCGTACGTCCGCGGCGGGCAGGCGTCCGGTGGCGGGACGTCGGCGGGCGGCGAGGCGCCGGAAGGCGAATCCGGCACCGGACCCGTCAGCGCGACGGCGACCAGCACCAGCTCCCCCTCCGCGCGCGCCTCGATCCGGACCGACGCCAACGACCCCGCCGGCTCGACGACCGATGACCGGACGACGAGGTCGGCTCCCGCCGGCGCCGGCCGCAGGTAGCTGACCGCGAGGTCGCGCAGCCGCCGCCCGGTCACCTCCTGCGCGACCTCGGTGACCAGCCCGAGGAACCACCCACCGAACAGCGCACCACGCGAGTTGGCGATCTCCGGCCCGATCGGGACGGCGACCTCTCCCCCGACGACCGCCGGCAGCGGCCCGAGGGGCCAGGCAGCCGCCGCCTCAGCCACCGCCGGCTCACCCACCGACGGCGGACCGCAGCTCGCGCTTGAGCACCTTGCCGCTGGCGTTGCGCGGCAGATCATCGGCGAACTCGACCGACCGAGGCACCTTGAAGTTCGCCAGCCGTTCCTTCGCCCAGCCGATGAGCTCCTCGGCGGTGCCCTCGGCGCCGCGGCGACGCACCACGTACGCGCGCGGCACCTCGCCCAGCCGATCGTCCGGCACGCCTACCACCGCGACCTCGGACACCAGGGGGTGCCGGGCCAGCACCTGCTCGACCTCGGCCGGGGACACGTTGAACCCGCCGACGATGAACATGTCCTTGAGCCGGTCGGTGATCTTCAGGTTGCCGGTGGCGTCGAGGTGGCCGATGTCGCCGGAGTGCAGCCAGCCGTCGGCGTCGATGGCCGCCGCCGTGGCGTCGGGGTCCTCCCAGTAGCCGGGCGTGACGTTGGCGCCGCGGATCAGCACCTCGCCGGACTCCCCCGGCGGCAGGTCGCGGCCCTCGCGGTCGACCACCCGCAGCTCGACCCCGGGCACCGCGCGGCCGTTGGTGTTCGCGATGACCTCGTCGCCGTCGTCGTCCCGGCACATGGTCGCCGTCCCGATGCACTCGGTCATGCCGTAGGCCGTGACCAGCCGCTCGAACGGCAGGTCGACCCGCGACCGCTCGATCAGCGCCACCGGAACCACGGCCGCCCCGGTCGCCGCCCGGCGCAGCGACGACAGGTCGGTGGACTCCCGCCGCGGGCTCTCCAGCAGCGCGTAGTAGATCGTCGGCGAGCCGTTCATGATCGAGATCCGCTCGGTCTCGATCAGCCGCAGCGCCTCGTCGGCGTCGAACACCGCCATGGGGACGACGGTGAGCCCGTGCTGGAGGCTGACGATCATCCCGGCCTTGTTGCCGCCGGTGTGGAAGAACGGCAGGACCACGAGGTAGCGGTCGCCCTCGCGCAGGCCCCACACCTGCGCGTAGGTGGCGTAGAGGTCCAGCGCCGGCCCGTGCGGGATGAGCACGCCCTTGGGCCGGCCGGTCGTCCCCGAGGTGAAGATGATCTCGCTGAGGTCGTCCGGCTCGACCTCGGCGGCGGCCCGGCGGATCTCGTCCTCGGGAACCGTCGCGGCGCGCTCGCGCAGGTCCTCCCACCCCAGGACACCGCGCTCGACGTCGCCCCGTTCGGCGCCCAGGTCGACGACCGTCAGGTCGTCGAGGACCGACTCGTCCCCGTCCAGCGCCTCGAGCGCGGCGGTCGCGTAGTCGTAGCCGAGGAAGCCGGACTGGACGACGACGAACCGGGCGCGGACCCGGGCGAGGATCTCCCGCGCCTCGGACCCCCGGTACCGGGTGTTGAGCGGCACCACGGTCGCGCCGGCCAGGTGCAGGCCGAGCGAGGCCACCACCCAGCGGTGGGTGTTGGGGGCCCACAGGCCCACCCGGTCGCCCCGCCGGACGCCGAGCGCCAGGGCGCCGCGGCCGAACTCCAGCGCCCGGTCCCGCAGCTGCGCGTAGGTCAGCCGGACGTCCCCGTCGGCCACCGCCAGGGAGTCGGCGTACCGCTCCGCGCCGGCGAAGAGCATCTGCGGGATGGTCCGCTCCGTCGCGGTCAGCGCGTCCATGTCGCCCCTCTCAGCGGTGGTCATCGGCCGGTGAACTCCGGCGGGCGCTTGCCGACGAACGCGGCCAGGCCCTCTTTGAAGTCGGGGCTGCGCGAGGACAGCTCCAGCGAGAGGCCCTCCGCGGCCAGCTGCGCGGCCAGCGTCGAGTCGGCGGCGGAGTTGATCAGCGCCTTCGTCAGCCCGAGGGCCACCGTCGGCCCGGCGGCGAGCTCGGTGGCCAGCGCCGTGCCGCGCTCGACCGCCTCGCCGGCCGGCACGGCCTCGTGCACGATCCCCCACTCCGCGGCGGTGTCGGCGTCCAGCCGGCGGCCGAGCAGCAGCAGCTGCCGCGCGCGCAGCGGCCCCACAGCGCGGGTGGTCAGCCAGGTGGCGCCGGCGTCGGGGGTCATCCCGCGGCTGACGAACGGCTGCCAGAACGTCGCCGTCGCATCGGCGACGACGAAGTCGCTGGCCAGCGCGAGCTGCATGCCCAGGCCCACCGCGTAGCCGGCGACGGCGCTGACCACCGGCACCTGCAGCGCGCACAGCTGCGGGATCAGCCGGTGGGCCTGCGACGGCAGCCGGCGCTGGATGGCCCCGACCCGCGGGCGCCCCCCGTCACCGGAGTTGCGGCCGACGATGTCGAAGCCGCTGCAGAAGTCGCCGCCCTCGCCGCTGAGCAGCACCGCGCCCACCGACTCGTCGTTCTGCGTCGCCTCGAGCAGGTCGACGAACCCCCGCATGGAGGTGTCGGTGAGGGCGTTGCGCCGCCGCGGGTTGCTCAGCTGCACGTGCAGCACCCGACCGGAGCGCGTGACCGTCAGGCCGTCGACAGGAGAGGAGGTCACGCAACGTATTAAAGATGAACGGATTGCCGGTGACCAGCGCCGCGCTCAGGTCATGTACGCGCCGCCGTTGAGCTGGATCGTCTGACCGGTGATCCAGGCCGCCCGGTCCGACGCCAGGAACCCGACCGTCCAGCCGACGTCCTCCGGCGTCCCGAAGCGGCCCACGGGGATGGCGGCGGCGTGCTCGGGCGGCGCCGGCTCTCCGCGCAGGTGGGACATCGTGCCGAGGGCGATCGCGTTCACGGTGATGCCGCTGGGCGCGGACTCCAGCCCGACGTGCCGGGTGAAGGACTCCAGGCCCGCCTTCGCCGCCCCGTACACGGCGAGCCCGTTGCGGCTGGCCGCCCGCGACGCGTACGAGGAGATCGAGAGCACCCGGCCCCAGCCGCGCTCCCGCATGCCCGGCAGGACGGCGTGCGCGGCCTGCATCGGCGCGTACAGGTTGAGGTCGATCCAGGCGTCCCACTCGGCGCGGTCGGTGTCGACGAACTGCCCGTTCGCCGCGCCCACGGGGATGCCCGCCGCGTTGACCAGGACGTCGACCGGGCCCAGCCGCGTCGCGACCTCGGCGACCATCGCCCGGACGCCGGCGTCGTCGGTGACGTCCGCGGGCACGGCAACCGCCTCGCCGCCCCGGCCCCGGATGCCCGCCGCCGCCGCCTCGGCGGAGGCCGGGTCGAGGTCGTTGACCGCCACCCGCGCGCCGAGGCCGGCGAGGACCTCCGCGATGCCCAGCCCCACCGTCCGCCCCGCCCCGGTCACCAGTGCCACCCGCCCGGACAGGTCCAGGCCGTTCCTCGTCATCACTCCGCCGCCTCCCTTGACCATCAATCATTGGCAGGATAGGCAGGGGTGTGCCTCCCTTCCCCGATGCCGAGCTCGGCGCCCTGAGCCGGCGCTACGCCGCCGCCGCCGACAACGGGGACGCCGCCGCCTTCGCCGCGGTCTTCACGCCCGACGGCCGGCTGGCCGTGCACTACCCCGCCGACGGCGACCGGCCGTCGACCGACCTGCGGGGCACCGGGGCGCTGACCGCGGTGCCCGGCCGGCTCGCGGAGCGCTTCGACCGCACGTTCCACCTGCTCGGCCAGGTGGGCACGGAGCCCGACGGCGACGAGGCGACCGGCCTCGTCTACTGCCTGGCCCACCACCTGTCCCGGTCCGCCGGCACGGACCTGGTGATGTTCCTCCGCTACCGGGACCGCTACCGCCGGGGGGACGACGGCGCCTGGCGGATCGCCGAGCGGGTGGGCCGGATCGAGTGGACCGAGACCCGGCCGGTCGACGCGCTCCCCGGTGGCGTCGCATGAGCGGCGCGCTGGACGGCCGGCGGGCCATCGTCGTCGGCGGCGGCAGCGGCCTGGGCCTCGCCAGCGCCCGGCTGCTCGCCCGCGACGGCGCGACGGTCACCCTGGCGGGACGGACCGCCACGAAGCTCGAGGCCGCCCGCGAGGAGCTCGCCGGCGAGGGGCTCGAGGTCGCGACCGTCGTCTGCGACGCGATGGACGCCGGCTCGGTCCGGAACGCGGTCGCCGCGGCGGCCGACGACGCGGGCGCGCTGCACATCGCCGTCGTCGTCCCCGGGACGGCGCGGATGTCCTCGGTCCTGCTCTACGGCGACCAGGAGTTCAGCGCCGACGTCGACGGCAACGTGCGGCCGGTCTTCCTGCTGCTGAAGTACGCCGGGCAGGCCATGCTGCGCGCCGGGTCGGGCTCCTTCGTGGCCATCTCCTCGACCGCCGCCGCGTTCTCCGCGCGCTACCTGGCCGGGTACAGCGCCGGCAAGGCCGCCGTCGACCAGCTGGTGCGGGTGGCCGCCGACGAGCTGGGCCGTTACGGCATCCGGGTCAACGCGGTGCGGCCGGGGATGACCCGCACGCCGTCGACCGCGCGGTCGTTCGCGAACGAGCCGCTGATGGCGTCCTTCCTGGAGCAGCAACCGATCGCACGGCACGGCGAGCCGGACGACGTCGCCGCCGCGGTCCGCTACTTCGCCGGCCCCGAGTCGTCGTGGACCACCGGCCAGCTGCTGGCCGTCGACGGTGGCAACACCCTGCGCTCGTTCGTCGACTACGAGGGGCTGATCCCCCTGACCGATCCCCGCGACGCGATCCTCGGCGGGGACCCCGCATGACCCAGCTGTCGATCACGCTCCCCTCCTACGCCGCCGAGCCACCCGGCGACTGGGAGCACCTGCTCGCCGTCGCGCGCGCGGCCGACGTCACGGGCGTCGACCGGGTGGTGCTGTCCGACCACGTCGTCTTCGGGGAGAACCTCGAGGAGTACGGCCGCCCGGAGATCGGCGGCGCCGCCGGGGGCACCCAGCCGACCGGCCCCGACGGGCTGTGGCTGGAACCGCTGACCACGCTCTCGGTGGTCGCCGGGATGACGGGCTCCGTCCGGCTGGGCACGAACATCATCGTGGCCGCGCTCCGCCGGCCGGTCGTGCTGGCCAAGTCGACGTCGACGCTCGACGTCCTCTCCCGCGGGCGGCTGGACCTCGGGGTCGGCGCCGGCTGGCAGCGCGAGGAGTACGAGGCCGCCGGGCTGCCGTTCGAGGGTCGCGGAAAGCTGCTCGACCACACCCTCGACGTCGTCACGACGCTCTGGCGGGACCAGCGGGCCTCGCACTCCTCGGCCCACCTGTCGTTCGAGGGCATCCACCAGATGCCCAAGCCCGTGCAGCCCGGCGGTGTGCCCATCTGGGTCAGCGGCACCCTGCACGGCGCCGTGCTGCGCCGGATCGCGCGGTACGGCACCGGCTGGATCCCCTGGGGCCCGGACGCCGCCGACCCCGCCGCGATCGGGCGGATGCGGGAGGGCGTGGCCGCGCTCGGCCGCGACCCGGCGGGCCTGCAGGTGGTCGGCACGCTGCCCACCGTGGCGACGGCGGACGGGCGGGTGGACGTGCCGGCCACCGTCGACGCGATCGGGCCGCTGGCCGAGGCCGGCTACACGGACCTGCGCGGCAAGGTGCCGCTCCCCGCGGGGGGTCAGGCCGCGGTCGAGGAGGTCCTCGGCCCGCTGGTGGCGGCATTCCGGCAGGCGGTCGGCCGGTGAGTCGGGCGGTCGGCCGACGGGTCAGGCGGTCGGGTCGTCGATCAGCGCCTGCAACGCGCGGGCGTAGACCTGGAGGACCTCGGCCGTCGGCCGGCCGGCCAGCCCGGCGTCCGGGCGGCCGCGCAGGTCGAAGAGCAGGCCGTTGACCTGGGTCGCGACGAGGCGGGCCCGCAGGTGCCGGTCGGGACCGGTCAGCCGCTCGGCCAGCGGACGCACCACGTGCCGGTCGGCCGATGCCTCCAGGTAGCTGCGCACCTCGGGACGGTCGATCGCCCCGATCAGGGCGGCGTAGGTGCTGACCGCCGCGCCTCCGCGGACGGTGAGCAGCCGCTCGAGGATGAGCCGCCCGAGCTCCTCCAGCGGCCCCTCGACCAGCCCGCGGAAGGACTCGTCGACGGTCATCGTCTGCAGGAAGAGGGCCTCCTTGGAGCCGAAGTGCCGGATCACCAGCGAGGGGTCCACCCCGGCCGCCGCGGCGACCTCGCGCACCGAGACGCCGCCGTAGCTCTTGGCGGAGAACAGCCGCCGCGCGGCCACCCGGATCGCCTCCTGGGCGTGCGTCGACGGCGGGCGCCCCGGCCCGCGGCGCACCGTCGTCGGGGCGTCGGTCTCGGTCACGGACCCGAGTATGCCCTTTCTGCCAACGGCGTTGACTCAATCAACCATCATCACCATGATGGGGGTCACAACGGCGCGCACCGCGCGCCATCCGCCGGAGGCGGCCCCGCCGGGCCGCCGAGGACGACTGGGGCGAGCATGACCGCGACGATGGCCGGCACCGACCGGGTCGAGATCGACTTCTCCGTGTACAACCCGTTCACACCGGAGTTCTCCACGGACCCGTGGCCGGTCCTCGACCGGCTCCTGCGCGAGTACCCGGTCGCCTACCACCGCGACATGGGCATGTGGTTCGTGACCTCCCACGAGCACGCCCAGGAGGTGCTGCGCAGCCCACGGTTCAGCACGAGGATGACGGACTGGAACAACGCCCCGGCATCCACGCCGGAGTCCGAGTGGACGCTCTACGAGAAGGTCCAGCAGCACTCGATGCTCAACGTCTCCCCGGCCGAGCACCAGCGGCTGCGCCGGCTCACCGCCCCGGCGTTCTCCCGCCGCGTGATGGACCAGATCGAGGCGCGCATCCGGGACAACATCGGCGAGGTCTTCGACGAGCTCCCCGACCAGACCGCGTTCGACGCGGCGACCGGCATCGCGGACAAGATCCCGATCCGGGCCATCGCCCGCATGGTCGGCGTCCCCGCCGAGGCGGAGTCGCTGTTCGTGCACGGCCTGGGCTGGAACGCCGTCCGTGCCACCAACCCCATGTACGCCGCCGACCGGGACACCTACATCCAGGGCACCATCCCGGGCCTCGAGTACCTGTTCGAGAGCGTCGCCGAGCACCGCGCCGCCGCCGAGGCGGGCAGGGGCAGCGACGACTTCATCGGCACGCTCGTCGCCACCGAGGTCGACGGTCAGCGGCTGTCGGACGCGGAGATCGTGTCCGTGGTCATCGCCGTGGTCGTCGCCGGCGCCGACACCGCCGTCGACCTGCACACGCTGGCCCTGCAGGCGTTCCTGACCCACCCCGACCAGTGGGCCCTGCTCGGCGAGCGCCCCGAGCTCATGGAGGACGCGATCCTCGAGGTGCTGCGCTGGGGCGCCCACGGCAAGTTCGGCGGCATCCCGCGGTTCCCGCTGGAGGACGTCGAGCTGGGCGGCCAGGTCATGGAGAAGGGCTCCTTCGTGATGCCCCTGTTCGCCACCGCGTTCATCGACGGGCGCAAGTGGGCCGAGCCCCGCCGCTTCGACATCACCCGCAGCCACGCCGGCAACCTCGTCTTCGGCGCCGGCCCCCACCTGTGCATCGGCCTCAACCTGGTCAAGGTGCAGGGCAAGCTCATGCTCGACGAGTTCCGCCGCCGCTTCGGCGACACCGCGCGGATCGACGGCGAGGTCGAGTACGACTCCGGACACTGGAACGCCCGGCGCATCACCCGCCTGCCCATCCGCACGGGCGCGTGACGGCGGTGCGCGTCGAGGTCCACCGCGACCGGTGCCTGGCGACGGGGGCCTGCGTCTACACCGCCCCCGGCGTCTTCGCCGTGGGGGACGACGCGGTCGTCGCGGTGATCGGCGATCCGGAGGCGGATCCGGAGGCGGTGCGCAACGCCGTCGCGGAGTGCCCGGTGGCGGCACTGGAGCTGGCGGAGGGCTGAGCCGGGGCGGGGCCCGCCCGGGCCCCACCCCGGCTCAGCCGTGGACGAGCTCGGCGATGGCGGCCAGCTGCGAGACGTCCGCCGAGACCGTCATGGTGGTGAGCAGGGACTCCCGCCAGACGGTGAGCTCCTCGGCGATCTTGGCGCGCGGGCCGACCAGGGCCACGCGCTCGACCATCGTCGTCGTCACGGCCGCCGCCGCCTCGTCCCTGCGGCCGGCCAGGTAGTGCTCCTGGATGCCCGCGCACTCGGCCTCGAACCCCATCCGGGCGAAGACCTCGTAGTGGAAGTTGGCGCCGCGGGCACCCATCCCGCCGATGTAGAGGGCCAGGTACGGCCGTACCCGGTCGGCCGCGGCCTCGACGTCGTCGTCGATCACGACGTTCACCCGGCAGAAGACCTCGAAGTCCTCGGCGGACCGCCGCGCACCCTCCCGGGCGAAGCCCTCGGCCAGCGCCGCCCGGTAGAGGGCGTCGTCGTAGGGGCTGTAGAACATCGCGAGCCAGCCGTCGGCGATCTCCGCGGCCAGGGCCACGTTCCTCGGCCCCTCGGCGGCCAGCACGATCGGCAGGTCGGCACGCAGCGGGTGCAGCGTCGAGCGCAACGGCTTGCCCAGCCCCGTGCCGCCCGGCACCGGCAGGGTGAAGTGCTCGCCGGTGAACTCCGACCGGCCGCGGGCCACCAGCGTGCGCACGATCTGCACGTACTCGCGGGTGCGCGCCAGGGGCCTGGGATAGGGCTGGCCGTACCAGCCCTCCGTGACCTGCGGACCGGAGGCGCCCAGACCGAGGACGAAGCGGCCACCGGAGAGGTGGTCCAGCGTCATGGCCGCCATCGCCGTCGCGGCGGGGGTGCGGGCCGCCATCTGCGCGATCGAGGTGCCCAGCCGCACCCGCGTCGTCCCGGCGCCGAGCCAGGCCAGCGGGGTCAGGGCATCCGAGCCGTAGGCCTCCGCGGCCCAGATCGAGTCGTACCCCAGCCGCTCGGCCTCGGCGACGAGGTCCGCCACGCCCGGCGGCGGACCGGCGTCCCAGTAACCCAGGGCCACCCCCAGCTGCAACCCCATGCCCGCTCCTCCTCCGGGTGCGCCGGCCGGACCTCCCCACGACCTTTCTTGTATATCATTGCCTGGGAAGACCAATCGGGTGCCCAGGAGGAGCGAACCGGCATGGACGTCGTCTACGGCACCCCCTACCACGGTGCCCCGGTGCCGGCGTGGCTCTACGACGGCGCCGCGATCGGCCGGCTGGCCGCCGTGGCCGAGGCGGCCGGCTTCGCCGGGTTCACGATGACCGACCACCCGGCGCCGTCCCAGGCGTGGCGGGAGCACGGCGGTCACGACACGGTGGACCCGTTCCTCGGCCTGGCCTTCGCGGCCGCCGCGACCAGCCGGATCCGGCTGTTCACCTACCTCGTGGTGCTCCCCTACCGGAACCCGTTCCACCTGGCCAAGACCACGGCGTCGCTGGACGCGATGTCCGGCGGCCGGCTCGACCTCGGCGTGGGGGCGGGCTACCTCAAGGCGGAGTTCCACGCCCTCGGCGTCGACTGGGACGAGCGCAACGCACTGTTCGACGAGGCGGTCACGGTGCTGCGGCAGGCCTGGACCGGCGAGCCGGTCACCCACGCGGGGCTGCACTTCTCCGCGCGGGGCACGGTCACCGTGCCGCCGTCCCCCCAGCCGGGCGGGCCGCCGCTGTGGATCGGGGGGAACAGCAGGCTGAGCCTGCGCCGGGTGGTGGACCTCGGCGCCGGGTGGCTGCCCATGCCGAACCCGAGCGACTCCTCGGCGGCGCTGCGGTCACGCGCCCTCGACGGCCTGGACGACTTCGCCGGCTACGTGGGGCAGCTGCGGGCGTACGCGGACGAGCGGGGCCGACCCGCACCGGACCGGATCATGTACTCGATGCCCGGAGCGGGCTCGGCCGAGGAGATGGACGCGCACGTGCCGCTGGCCGGGGAGCTGGCGGCCTGCGGCGCGACCCAGCTGGTGGTCAACGCCCCGACGACGGCGACGCTCGCCGGGGCCGAGGAGTGGATCGCCCGCTACGCCGACCGGGTGCTGACCCGGCTCTGAGCGACCAGCCCGCGCGCGGTCACCAGCGGCAGCCGATCGGCCGTGACCAGCCCGGGCGCGGCCGCCACCACCGCGGGGATCGCGTTGACGGCCGGGTCGGCGGTGCTGGCCCCGTAGTCGGCGAGGTCGGCGCTCTCCGCCGAGACCCGCAGGTGCACGTCCGGAACGCCGTCCACGTCGATGACGTAGCCGCGCTCGACCGGCCAGTCCGGCTCCATGTCGTATCCGAGCCGCCACAGCAGGCCGAGCTCGATGACCGCCCGGCCGCCGGACACCCCGGACCAGCGGCCCTTCAGCCCGCACACGGTGCCCCGCGGGAATTGCATCCAGCCGAGGTCGACGTCGGTGGTGGCGGTGGCGAACTCGACGTCGAAGCGCACGTCCTCGAGCTCCACGGCCAGGGCGCCGGCCATCATCTCCACGGCGTCGAGGAAGACGAGCATCCGCTGCCGCACCTTCTCGACCAGGCCGGGGGCGTCGGGCGGCCCGCCGAAGCCGAGGGAGACCCAGGTGTCCTTCGAGGCGTAGTGGGTGGCGTCGACGGACTCGAGCACCGAGATCCGGTCGACCCGGCGGCAGAACGCGGCGGCGGCCAGCCCGAGGGTGTTCGCCATGCCCGGGTTGGCGCCGGTGCCGTACAGCGACACCCCGCCGCGCCGGGCCGCGGCGTCCAGGCGCGCCATCTCCTCGTCGCCGTAGGACCGGCCGGTGATGAAGTTGGCCGTGGAGACGACGTTGATGCCGGCCTCCAGCAGCCGGACCATGTGGTCGGTCTCCCACTGCAGCGGCATGTAGAGGACGCAGTCCGGCCGCAGGGCGATCAGGGCGCCGACGTCGTCGTTCGCGGCGACGCCGATCGGGTCGATGCCGGCGAGCACGCCGAGGTCCTGGCCGGCCTTGTCGGCGCTCCAGGCGTAGCCGCCGACCAGGTCCAGGTCGGGGTGGGCGAGGACGGCCTTGACGGCGTTGCGGCCCACGAGGCCGGTGGTCCACTGCACGATCCGGAGCGTCACGCGTTCGGTGTCCGTCCTGTCCGGGGCGTCGGGACCTGCGCCACGACGCGGAAGCCAATCTTATATAGGATAGACCCGTCGACGACGGTGGAGGAAGCGATGCAGATCGGCCTGGACCCGGAGCAGCGCGCGTTCGCGCGGGCCTCCGGCGCGCTCGCCGCCGACCTGGCCGCCGGCTGGGACCGGGGCCGGGGCCCGCACGACGTCGGGTCGCCCGAGCCGTCCGAGAAGGACTGGGCGCGGATCGCCGACGCCGGCTGGCCCGCGCTGCGGCTGCGCGAGGAGAACGGCGGCCTGGGCGCCGGCACGGTCGACGTCGCCGTCCTGGTGGAGCAGCTGGGGCGGCACGCGGTCGCCGCACCCGTGCTCGGCACCCTCGTCGCCGCCGAGCAGCTGCAGACCCTCGGCGCCCCGGCCGCGACCCTCGAGGCGATCGCCGCGGGCGAGCTGCGGGTGGCGCCGCTGCTGGACGCCCGCCTGCTCGACTTCGCCCCCTCGGCCGACGGCGCCCTCGCCTGGGACTCGGCCGGCGCCACGGTGGCCTTCGCCCCCGACGGCTCGGCCCACGCGCTGGGCGAGCCGCTGCCCGCCGCCGACGTCACCCGTGCGGTCCGCCGTCCCACGTCGCCGGTCCCGGCCGCGGCCCTGGAGCTGCGCCCGCCCACCGACGACGACCGCGACCGGCTGCACGCCTTCGTGCTCACGCTGCTGGTCGCGGACCTGCTCGGCACGATGTCGGCGGCGCTGGACGCGGCGGTCGAGCACGCGCGCTCGCGCACCCAGTTCGGCAGGCCGATCGGCTCGTTCCAGGCGGTGCAGCAGCTCGCGGCCGAGGACCTCGTCTCGGTCGAGGCGACCCGCAGCGCCGTGTACCACTCCGCGTGGGCGGTCGACGCGCTGCCGGCCGCGGAGGCGCTGCGGGCGGCGCGGGTCGCCAAGGCGTTCGCCTCCCGGGCCGGGGTCGCGGTGTGCGAGGACGTCGTCCAGCTCTTCGGCGGCATCGGCATGACCTGGGAGTCGCCGGTCCACGTGTGGCTGCGGCGGGCGCAGACCGACCGGACCTCGTTCGGCGACGAGCACACCCACCAGGCCGTGCTGGCCGACCTCGACCTCGCTCCGGGAGCCTGACCGTGGACTTCTCCGACTCCCCCGAGGTCGCCGAGTTCCGGGCCGACCTGCGCGCCTGGCTGGCCGAGCACCTGGCCGAGCACGCCGACGGCGTCTCCTACGACAGCGCCGAGGGCGTCGAGGCCACCCACCGCTGGCACCGGGCACTCGCCGCTGCGGGGTACGTCGCGGTGTCGCTGGACCCGCGGTACGGCGGGCGCGGCCTGTCCGATCTGTACGAGGCGGTGATCAACGAGGAGCTCGCCGCCGCGGCCGCCCCTCCCCCGCCGCCGATCGGCCACATCGCGCACGCCGTCGCCGACTTCGCGTCCGACGACCTGAAGGGCCGGGTGCTGCCGGGCCTGCTCGGCTGCACGGAGAGCTGGTGCCAGGGGTTCAGCGAGCCCGGCGCCGGCTCCGACCTGGCCGGGCTCTCCACCACGGCGGCCGCGACCGACGGCGGCTTCGTCGTCAACGGCCAGAAGATCTGGACCAGCTGGGCGATGTGGGCCGACCGCTGCCTCCTGCTGTGCCGCACCGAGCCCGACCAGCCGCGCCACCGCGGGCTGTCGATGCTCGTCGTCGACATGGACACCCCGGGCATCACCCGGCGGGAGATCACGCTGGCCAACGGCAGCCGCGAGTTCGCCGAGGTCTTCTTCGACGACGTCCGGGTGCCCGCCGCGAACCTGGTCGGCGAGCGCGGGCAGGGCTGGAAGATCGCCCAGCACATGCTCACCTACGAGCGCGGTCCCGCCGACATGGGCTGGACCGGGCGGCTGGGCAATGTGCTGGCCGCCGCCCAGGAGGCCGTGCGCAGCGGTCGCCTCCCCGCCGACGACGTGCTGCGCCGCCGGCTGGCCGCGGTCGCCGTCGACGCGCAGGTGCTGTCGTGGCACGTCGCCCGCTCCCTGGTCGACCGGGAGTCGGCCGACCCCGGCTCCAGCGGCTCGATCGACAAGCTGCTGACCACGCGGGTCGAGCAGGAGCTCTACCACGTGGTCGACGACCTGCTCGGCGCCGCGGTCGTCGTGGGCGACCAGCGACCGTTCTCCGAGTACCTGTGGTCCCGGGCGCAGTCGATCTACGGCGGCACCCAGCAGATCCAGCGGCAGATCGTCGCCCAGCGCCTGCTCGGCCTCCCTCGCGGCTGACCCGGCGCGCGACCGCCGGGGGTCGGCCACCGTGCCGGTGGGTTCCGGACGTTGCCGGGCAGATCGCGCCGGCAACGTCCGGAAAGCGCCCGCAGGGTGCGACCCTGCGGGCGCCCTCAGACCGCGGGCACCCCGTCGATCACGTCGAGCACGACCTCCGGCGTCAGCGGCTGCACGTTCGGCAGCCCCCCGAAGGGGGCCAGCGCATCGCGGACGGCGTTGATCAGCGCCGGCGGCGAGCAGATCGCCCCGCCCTCGCCCATCGGCTTGAACCCGCCCGGTGTGTTGGACGGCGTGATGACGTGACCGATCTCGATGTCGGGGACGTCGGCCGCGGTCGGCAGCAGGTAGTCCAGGAACGTCGTCGTCAGCGGGTTGCCGTCGCCGTCGTAGACGAAGTGCTCGTAGAACACCCCGCCGATGCCCTGCACCACGCCGCCGGTGATCTGCCCCTCGACGACCATCGGGTTGATCATGTTGCCGCAGTCCTCGCTGACCACGTACCGCTTGATCTCCACCGCGCCGGTGTCCCGGTCGATCTCGACGATCGCCGCGTGGCAGGCGTTGGAGAACATCAGCGGGGGGTTGCGGATCCGGTGCTTGGCCTCCAGACCGGGCTCCATGTCGGCGGGCAGCATCGTGTGGCCGGCGTAGGCCATGGCCGCGATCTGCTCCATGCCGATGGCGGCGCCCGGGGTGCCCTTGACCGATACCACACCGTCGGTGATCTCCAGGTCGTCCGGGGAGGCCTCCAGGGCGACCGCCGCCACCTGCAGGATCTTCTCCTTCAGCTTCTGGCCGGCGATCCGGGCGGCCCCACCGAAGGTGGTCGCCGTGCGACTGCCCGCGGTGCCGGTGCCGTAGGGCGAGGAGATCGTGTCGCCCTGGACGATCCGGACGTCGTCGATGTCGATGCCGAGTTCCTCGGCCACGACCTGCGCCATCGTCGTCTCGACGCTCTGCCCGTGGCTGCCGCTGCCCATGAACACCAGTGCCTGGCCGGCCATGTCCATCCGGACCGTGACCTGCTCCGCGCCGGCGGCGCCGAAGGCCGGCGAGCCCTCGATGTAGGAGGCGATGCCGATGCCGAGGATCCGGCCCTCGGCGCGCGCGGCGGCCTGTTCCTTCCGGAAGTCCGCGTAGCCGATCATCTCCGTCGCCTGGTCGAGGGTCTCGATCGGCGTGATCGTCTCGAGCACCAGTCCGGTGGGCGTGGTGAACGGCAGCTGGTCGGGCCGGATCATGTTCCGCCGGCGGAACTCGACCGGGTCGATGCCCAGCCGAGCGGCGGTGATGTCGATCAGCTGCTCGCGGGCGACGGTCTCCATGAGGAACGGCCCCCGGTAGGGGGTCATCCCGCAGGTGTTGGAGAAGACCGCCTCGGCCGAGTAGAAGTACTGCCCGACGTCGTAGGGCCCGGGCAGCATCATCATCGCGAGGCCGGCGTTGCCGCCCACCCCGTAGGTCGGGAAGGCGCCGACGTCCTCGACGTGGTGGCCCTTGATGCCGAGGATCTTCCCGTCGGCGTCGGTCGCCAGGGAGACGGTCAGGTCCTCGGTCCGCGAGTGCCCGCCCGCGACGAGGTTCTCGTTGCGGTCCTCGATCCAGGCGACGGCGCACTGCTGCGAGTAGGCGGCCGCGGCCACGGCGAGCTCCTCGGAGTCGACGAAGCACTTCAGCCCGAAGGCGCCGCCGACGTCCTCGGCGCGCGCGTGCACCTGCACGTCGCTGAGTCCCAGCAGGCGCGAGACGGTGGACCGGACCTCGTGCACGTTCTGCGTCGAGGAGACGATCTCCAGCAGGTCGCGGGCGGGGTCCCAGCGGGCCTGGATGCCGCGGGTCTCCATCGGCACGCAGATGTAGCGGTGCTGGTGGAACGTCTCCTCGACGACGTGCGGCGCCGAGGCGAGCACCTCCTCCAGGGCCGGGTTCGAGTCGGGCATCCCCGGATAGGGCAGGGTCGAGGCGACGTTGCTGCCGTACTCGGGGTGCACGAGCTCGCCGTCCTTCGCGGCACCCCACCGGCCGCGGTGGTCGGACACGATCGCCGGCTGCGTCTCGATGTCGAGGTCGATGAGCTCCAGGGCGTCCTCGGCGAGGTAGCGGGACTCGGCCAGCACCATGGCGATCGGTTCCCCGGCGTAGCGGACGTCGTCGGCGGCCAGCAGCCGGCGCGGCGGCTGCGGCGAGTCCTTGCCCATGGCGGTCTGCCACCACGACTTCACCAGCGGGTCGAGGTCGGCGCCGGTCAGCACCGCGCGCACGCCGGGCAGCGCGCGGGCGGCCTTGACGTCCAGCGTGCTGATCCGGCCGCGGGCGACCGGGCTGCGGAGGAAGGCCACGTGCCAGGCGTCGGGCCAGAGCACGTCCTCGAGGTAGCGGCCGTGCCCGGTGACGAGCCGGGCGTCCTCGCGGCGCTTGACCGACTGCCCGAGGAAGCGGCCGACACCCGACCCGGGGGCGGCCTGCGTCGCGGTCACGGGGCGCTCGGCAGCGTGGTGACGGCGTGCCCGGCGACCGTCGGCACGCCCTCGGTCGGCGGCCCGCCGGCCCGTTCCCGGACCACCTGGCGGACGGCGTTGACGATGCCCGCGTACCCGGTGCAGCGGCACAGGTTGCCCGACAGCCCCGAGCGGATCTCCTCATCGGTCGGCGCGGGGTTCGCGTCGAGGAAGGCGTGGATGGAGACGACGAAGCCGGGGGTGCAGAAGCCGCACTGCAGGCCGTGGCAGTCGCGGAAGGCGGCCTGCACGTCGCTGAGCTCGCCGGGTGCCGGCGCCAGCCCCTCGACGGTCGTCACCTCGGCGCCGTCGGCCTGCACCCCGAAGACGAGGCAGGAGCGGACGGCGCTGCCGTCGAGCAGGACGGTGCAGGCGCCGCAGACGCCGTGCTCGCAGGCCAGGTGGGTGCCGGTGAGCCGCAGGTCTTCGCGGAGGACGTCGGCGAGGGTCTTGCGCGGCTCGACGATCGCCGACCGGGCCTGGCCGTTGACCGTGATCGTGATGGGGTGCGGATCGCTCACGCTGTCGCCTCCTGCAGAGCTGATTCGAGGGCGCGGGCCACGAGCCGGGACGCCACGCGGGTGCGGTAGCGGCCGGACGCGTGGACGTCGGACGGGGGGTCGACGCCGGCGACGGCCGCCGCGCCGACGGCGGTCAGGTCGAGGCCGGCGGTAGCGGCCCCGACGAGGTGGGACTCGGCGTCGCGGGCACGCAGCGGCACGGGTCCCATGCCGAACAGGGAGATCGCCGCACGGGTGATCCGCCCGTCGGCGACGGTCACGCCGACGACGGTGCCGGCGGTGGCGAAGTCGCCCTCGCGGCGGGCCATCTCGCGCACGGCGAAGCCACTGCGCGGGCCCCAGACCGGGAAGGAGACCGCGGCGAGGATCTCGTCGTCGGCGAGCGTCGTCGTCATCGGCCCGTCGTAGAGGTCCGCGGCGGCCAACTGCCGCGTGCCCGAGGGCCCGGCGACCGTCACCGTCGCGTCCAGGGCGGTGACCACGGCGGGGTACTCCGCGGCCGGGTCGCCGTGCGCGATCGAGCCGCCGAGCGTGCCGCGGTTGCGGATCTGGAAGTGCCCGATCAACCGGGTCGCCTCGGCGAGCACCGGCACCGCCCGGCGGACCAGGGGATCGGCCTCGACCGTGGCCTGCCGGGTCATCGCGCCGACGACGACGGCGCCGTCGTCCTCCCGCACGTAGGCGAGCTCGTCGACCCGGTTCAGGTCCACCAGCGCCTCGAAGCGGGCCAGCCTCAACGCGAGGACGGGGACGAGGCTCTGGCCCCCGGCGAGGACCTTGGCCTCGTCGCCGTAGCGGCCGAGGACGTCGACGGCCTCACCGAGCGTCGTCGGCGCCTCGTAGGTGAACGGAGCAGGCTTCACTGGCTCTCCAGTTCGTGAGGGGTCCGCGAACGCACTACGGCCCCGTGCGGAACACGGGGCCGTGGTGGAAGGCGGTGGAACGTGGACCGGCTCAGGCGGTCGCGGCCTGGGCCTGCGCGGGCTCGGCGGTGCCCGGCCAGTGGTGGTCGGAGATGTCGAAGGCGACCGTGCCGTCGGGGGTCTTCATCTTGACCTCCCACGTGGCGCCGGCGGCCGCCGCTTCCTCGCGGGACATGTTGCCGGTCATGCTCACCGCGCCCAGGGACTCCGCCCGGGCGACCGCGGCGTCGACGTCGTCGACGACGAAGCCGATGTGGTTGATGCCCTCCGGCTTGGCGTTGGGGTAGTCGGCGTGCACCTTGATCAGGGCCACGTTGACGATGCCGTCGCTGAGGTACACCGCGCCCTGGCTGTCGTCGCCGGGAGGGCCGACGCGGCTGACGAAGTCCATCTCGAACAGCTCCGAGTAGAACTTCGCGCCCCAGTCGAGGTCGTCGCACCGGATCGCAACATGCCGCAGCTTCGCCATCGCACTTCCCGTCTCACACGTCGACCGAGGGTCGACCCCACTCGCACTGAACCGCGCTCAGTCGAGGCTATCATTGCGAGGAGAGACGCTCAACACACTCGCGGCTCAGGCGGTCGGGTTCTCTGCGATCCCCGGCAGCATCCGCCGCAGCACGGCCAGCGCGGCATCGACGACGACGGCGGCCTCGGCCTCGGTCGCGCAGGCGGCCACCGCCCGGCAGGCCCCGCCCATCGCCGCCGACGCCATCTCCACCAGCACCTGTGTCGCGGTGCCCTCCGGGAGCTCCAGCAGCTCGGCGTGCACGCGCAGCCACGACCGGCTCAATGCCCGGTCCTCGGCCGAGAACCCCGGCGGCAGGTCGCCGTTGAGGGCCATGTGCACGATGTCGCGCGCCTGCCAGCAGTGCGAGAGGTAGGCGCGGGTACCGACCAGGAACAGCGCGCCCCCGTCGTCCTCCCCCGACTGCCGCGCGGCCTCGATCGCCTGCCGGGTGTCCGCCCACTGCCGCTGCTGGTAGTCGGTCCAGACGGCCCGGTACAGGCCCTCCTTGTTGGCGAAGTGGTAGTAGAGGAGGCCGACGCTGACGCCGGCCTCCTCCGCGATGCGCGCCACGCTCGCCCGGTGGAAACCGCGCTCGGCGAAGGCGGCCCGCGCGACCGAGAGGATGGTCCGCGCGGTGCCGTCGACGACCGGGGGTGCGTCCCCGGCGTACGCCGGGGGCGGGACGGCGGGCGTCCCGTCGTTGCGGACTGTGGGCACGCGGACCGTCCTGGGCATCGGCTGTGGGGCAGCCCAGGGTAGGTGGCGGGCCGGCCCCGCGTCGCCGGCCGGTTCCCGTGCCGGTGTCAGACTCCTGAACGACACTCAGCACCGCGCCGCCCGACGACCCCGCCAGGAGGAGCAGCACCCATGCGGATCACCGGGCTCGGCCACGCCGGCCTGCGCATCGACACCGCCGCGGGCAGCGTGCTCGTCGACCCGTGGACGACGCCGGCGTACCTGGGCGCCTGGACGCCGTTCCCCGACAATGCCGGCCTGGACTGGGCGCGGCTGGCCGACACCGACCACCTCGTCGTCACCTCCGTCGCCCCCGATCACCTGGACCTGGAGCTGCTGCGCCGGCACGTGCGCCGCGACGTCTCCGTCCTCCTGCCCGACCTCCCCACGACCGAGCTCCGCGACCGGCTGGCCGGCGCCGGGTTCACCCGGTTCGTCGAGACCCGCGCCGGCGTGGTCACCGACCTCGGCGGCCTCCGCGTCGGAATCGACGCTCAGACCCGCCCCACCGACGGCCCGTCGGGCCAGGCGGTCGTGTGGCTCTCCGACGGCACGGCCACCGTGCTCGTCCAGGGCGAGGCGCAGCCGCGGGACCTGCGGCTGTTCACCGCCCTCGGGCCGGTCGACGTCCACCTGCTGCAGGCGACCCCGGCGGGCTGGTCGCCGATGGCGTACGACCTGCCCGAGCAGGCGAGACGCGCCATCGCGGACGACCTGCGCGCCCACGCGTTCCGCACCGCCCGCCGGTACGTCAGCGAGGTGGGCGCGGCCTACGTCGTCCCCATCGGGGGCCCGCCGGCCTTCCGGGACGACGGCCTCGCGCACCTCAACCGGCTCGGTGAGGACGGCGGGAGCACCCACCTCGACCCGACCGAGTTCCGCGACTGGATGGCCGAGCGGGGCTACGACAACGTCCGGCTGCTCCTGCCCGGGTCGACGGCGGACCCGCGCGAGGCCGGCATGCCGGTGACCCACGCGCTCCCGGCCGGCGAGGCCGTGTACGCGGACAAGGCGGCGCTCCTGCGGGGAACGGACCGCGCCCCGTGGGATGCCCCGCCCGCCCGCGACCTCGACGTCCTCGCCGAGCTGCGGGCGTGGTGGGAGCCCTTGCTGACGAGCTTCCCCGCCGTCGCCGACGGGGTGGGCACGGCCGTGCGGCTGACCGGCGCCGACGCCGGCCGCGGCGACGTCGACGTGCTGCTGGACTTCCGCGGCCGCTCGGTGCGCGCCTACGACGGCGAGAAGGTCCGCTACGAGCTGAGGGTGGACCGCGCGCTGCTCGAGCACCTCGTCGCCGTCCGGGAGACCGACTGGGTGCACAGCCTCTTCCTGTCCGGGCGCTTCACCGCCCGCCGCATCGGCCGCGAGAACGAGCTGGTCTTCCTGTTCCTCGGCAGCCTCGACCCGGTCCGGCTCGGCCGGCTGGAGTCCTGGCTGACCCACCGGCACTCCGGCGGGGACGACGTGACGATCGACGGCTGGACCGTCCAGCGGCTGTGCCCGCACCAGCAGGCCGACCTGACCGAGGTGGGGTCGGTCGAGGACGGCGTCCTGACCTGCGGCGTGCACGGGTGGCGGTGGCGGCTGGCCGACGGCGCCTGCCTCACCGTCCGCGGGATGGACCTGCGCAGCGCACCGGCGCCGACCTCCGGCTGACCGGAGCGCGCGCGGGCGGAGCCGGCCGCAAACTAACTATGTTTGCACTGATGGTGGCGGGATGGCGTCCGCCGATCCGACCGGACCCCTCACCGAGGAGGAGCCGCATGGCCCGACGCTTCGACCCCGAGCTGGCGCCGTTCGTGCCGCTGCTCCCCGACCTCGACGTCACCGACGCGACTGCCGCCCGGGCGACGCTGACCGCGATGCAGGCCGGGCGGCCGCCCTTCACGCCTCCTCCGGGCGTCACGGTGGCGCGCCGGACGGTGCCCGGCGTCGGCGGCGTCGAGGTGCCGGTGGTGGTGTTCCGCCCCGACATGCCCGGTCCCCTGCCGGCGCTGCTGTACGCCCACGGGGGCGGCTACGTCATGCACAGCGCCGAGACCGACCTCGCCTCCCCCGCGGGGCTGTGCGCCGAGGTCGGCGCGGTGGTGGTGTCGGTGGACTACCGGCTGGCGCCCGAGCACCGGTTCCCGGCCGCGTTCGACGACTGCTGGACCGGGCTGTGCTGGCTGGCCGAGCACGCCGCCGAGCTGGGCGTCGACCCGGCGCGGATCGCCGTCGGCGGGGTCAGCGCCGGTGCCGGGCTCGCGGCGGCGCTCGCGCTCGCCGCCCGGGACCGGGGCGGGCCGGCCGTGGCCTTCCAGCTGCTGGACATCCCGGTCCTCGACGACCGCCTGGACACGGCGTCGATGCTGGCCTTCACCGACACCCCGCTGTGGAACCTCGCCAACGCGCAGCAGGCCTGGTCGCACTACCTCGGCGACTCGGCGCCCTCCCCCTACGCCTCGCCGGCGCGAGCCGGCGACCTGGCCGGGCTCCCCCCGGCCTACCTCGCCGTCGCCGAGTTCGACCCGCTGCGCGACGAGGGCATCGCCTACGCCGCCCGGCTCATGACCGCCGGGGTCCCGGTGGAGCTGCACGCCTTCCCCGGCACCTTCCACGGCTCGGCCGGCGCCCTTCCGCAGGCCGGGGTGTCCCGCCGGATGCGCGCCGAGCTCGTCGACGCCCTGCGCCGCGGCCTCGCCTCCCCCACCCCGACCGGAGACCCACGATGACCCCCACCCCCGACGTCGACTGCCTCGTGATCGGTGCCGGCTTCGGCGGCATCTACGCCGTCCACAAGCTGCGCGAGGCCGGCTTCGGCGTGCGGGCGTTCGAGGCCGGCAGCGACGTCGGCGGGGTGTGGTTCTGGAACCGCTACCCCGGCGCCCGCTGCGACGTCCCGAGCCTGGCCTACCAGTACTCCTTCTCGGAGGAGCTGGACCGGGACTGGACCTGGAGCGAGCGGTTCGCGACGCAGCCGGAGATCCAGCGCTACGCCCGGTTCGTCGCCGAGCGCCTCGACGTCCTCCCGCACATCACGTTCGACACCCGCGTCACCGCCGCGGCCTGGGACGAGGAGCTCACCGGCTGGCGGGTGGTCACCGACACCGGCACGACGGTCACCTGCCGCTTCCTGATCTCGGCCGCCGGAGCCCTGTCGGCCGCTCAGACCCCGCCCTTCGCCGGGATCGAGGACTTCGCCGGGCAGGCGCTCCACACCTCCCGGTGGCCCGCCGACGGCGTCGACCTCACCGGCAAGCGGGTCGCGGTCATCGGCACCGGCTCCACCGGCATCCAGGCCGTCCCCGAGATCGCGGAGCAGGCCGAGCACGTCACCGTGTTCCAGCGGACGGCGAACTTCAGCGTCCCCGCGCAGAACCGGCCGCTGCCCCCCGACGAGGTCGCCCGGGCGAAGGCCCACTGGGCCGACCGCCGCGCCGCCACCTTCACGACCCGCGCCGGCCACGTCATCCCCACCACCGGCAAGCGCATCCTCGACGTCTCCCCCGAGGAGCGGATGGCCGATCTGGAGAAGGCCTGGCAGTTCGGCGGCAACGAGTTCCTCGGCACCTACATCGACACCAGCAAGGACCTCGAGGCCAACGCCCTGCTCGCCGACTTCGTGCGGGACAAGATCCGCTCGATCGTGCACGACCCGGCGACGGCCGAGAAGCTCGTCCCGACCGGCCACCCGATCGGCAGCAAGCGGATCTGTGTCGACACCGCCTACTACGAGACGTTCAACCGGCCGGACGTGGAGCTGGTCGACCTGCGCGCCGAGACGATCGAGACCTTCACCCCCACCGGGCTGCGCACCACCGCCGCCGAGTACGCCTTCGACACCGTCGTCCTCGCCACCGGCTTCGACGCCCTCACCGGCGCCCTCACCCGGATCGACATCCGCGGCACCGACGGCCAGAGCCTGGCCGACGAGTGGGCCCCTGGCGCGCAGACGTACCTCGGCCTCACCGTGCCCGGCTTCCCCAACCTGTTCACCGTCACCGGGCCGGGCAGCCCCTCGGTACTGGTCACCGTGGTCATCGCCATCGAGCACCACGTCGACTGGATCAGCGGCCACCTCGTGCACCTGCGCGCGCACGGCTGGACCCGGACCGAGGCCGAGCCCGCCGCCCGCGACTGGTGGACCGACCAGGTCCGGGCGACCACGCAGCTCACGCTGCACCGCCATGCGCCGAGCTCCTGGTACCTGGGCACGAACATCCCCGGCAAACCCCGCCTCTTCCTCCCCTACGCCGGCGGCCTCGACAACTACCGCGTGGTCGCCGACGGCATCGCCACCGACGGGTACCGCGGCTTCGCCATGACCGGCGCCCGGGAGCAGGCGCCGCTGTGACCGGTCGCCTGGCGGGTCGGCGGGTCCTCGGCACGGGGGCGGGGTCGGGCACGGGCGCGTCCCTCGCCCGTCGGTCCGCCGGCGGCGCGGACCGGGAGCACGTCAGACGGCGTCGTCGGGAAAGGCGATGATCGACAGGAAGCGGATGGGCAGCCGCACCAGGTCGACGGGCCCGTGCGCGCCCTCGCCGTCGATCTGCAGCGAGTCCCCGGCCTCCAGCCGGTACACCGAGCGGCTGTGGCCGTAGTCCATGGCGCCCTCGAGCACGTAGATGAACTCGGTGCCCGGGTGCTGGAACAGCGGATAGGCCTCGCTCGCGTCGGTGAGGGTGACCAGCAGGCACTCGAGCCGCTTGTGCTCGCCCCGCAGCCCGCCGAGCAGGTTGTACTCGTGCCCGGCCCGGGTGCCGTTGCGGACGATGGGCGTGCCCTGCCCGGCCTTGACGAAGGAGGCCGGCCGCTCGACGTCCGCGCCGCGGAACAGCGAGGTGACGGGCACGTCCAGTCCCCTGGACAGCGCGGCGAGGGTGCCCAGGCTGCACGAGGTCAGCGCGTTCTCGATCTTGGAGAGCATCGCCTTGGAGATCCCGGTCCGGCCGGCGAGGTCCGCGATCGACCAGCCGTGCCGGAGGCGGAGCTCGCGGACGTTGCGGCCGATCGCCGCCTCGAGCTCGAGCTCCTCGATCGGCTCGCCCGGCGCCCGGTCGCGCGCGGTGCCCGAGGCGTTGCGGAGCAGCGAGGGATCGGTCATCGATGCAGGGTACGAGTGATCGTCCACTGGCAGGAAACGCCCGGGTCAGCCGGCGAGGGAGCGCAGGACTGTCGCCAGCGCACCCACGCCCGCCTCGCAGTCGTCGTCCCCGGCGTGCTCCGCCGGCGAGTGCGAGACCCCGGTCGGATTGCGCACGAAGAGCATCGCCGAGCGGACGCCCGCGGTGGAGAGGATGCCGGCGTCGTGGCCGGCGCCGGTGCCGATGACCGGCACGCCGCCGAGGAGGTCGGCCAGCCCCGCTGCCAGGTCGGCGTCGAACCGCGTGTCCGCCGTGAACGACTCCGTGACCGCCGGATGTCCCAGGGCCGCCTCCACCGACGGCACGAGCCGCCGGACCGCCGCCTCGTCGGGACCGCGGGCGTCCAGCCATCCGCTGACCGCCGACGGGATCGCGTTCACCCCGTTGGGCAGCACCCGGACCTTGCCGACGGTGGCGACGCAGCCGAGCTCCTCGGCGGAGCGCCGGGCCGCCTGGATCAGGGCGGCGAGGTCGAGCATCGGGTCGCGCCGGTCGGCCAGCCGGGTCGTGCCGGCGTGATTGGCCTCGCCGGCGAAGTCGAAGCGCCAGCGGCCGTGCGGCCAGATGGCCGAGCCGACCGCCACCGGCCACGGGGTGTCGCCGAGGTGGCGGCCCTGCTCGATGTGCAGCTCCACGAACGTGCCGATGCGGGCAAGGGTCTCGTCGTCGCGCCCCATGACCCCGGGCTCGCGACCGGCCGACCGCAGCGCGTCGGCCATGGTCGTCCCGTCGGCGTCGGTCAGGCCGAGCGCGTGGTCGGCGGTCATGGCGCCGGTCAGCACCCGCGACCCCGCGCAGGCGACCCCGAACCGCGCGCCCTCCTCGTCGACGAAGTTGGCCACGCCCAGGGCCCGGCCGGGCACGAAGCCCTCGGCCTTCAGCGCCGCGACGGCGGCGAGCGAGGAGGCCACCCCGAGCGGCCCGTCGAAGGCGCCGCCGTCGGGCACCGAGTCCAGGTGCGACCCCGTGACGACGCCGGGCCGGCCGGCGGCCGCGCTCGCGTCGGGGTCGCCCCACCACGCCCACTGGTTGCCGACGCGGTCCTCGGTCACGTCCAGGCCCAGCGCCGTCGCCGAGCCCGCGAACCACTCCCGGAGGTCGGCGTCGGCCCGGGTCCACGCGAACCGGCGGTAGCCGCCGGAGTCGGCCGCCCGGCCGATCGCGGCGATCTCGGCCAGCAGGCCGCCCACGGTCGTGCGCGCGCGGGTCACCGCATCTCCCCCGCCCCCACGTAGGGGTGCAGGCTCGCCAGCGGCCGGCCCTCGGCGAACCGCTCCAGCCGGAAGTCCGCCGCGGGGACGTCGGGGTCGGTGCTGTCGCCCTCCAGGACGAGGTCGGCCACGAGGTCCCCGACGGCGGGGCTGATCTTGAACCCGTGCCCGGCGAAGCCCGCGGCCAGGACGAGTCCGTCGAGGCCGGGCGCGGGGGCGATGACCGGGTTCCAGTCCGGGGGCACGTCGTAGACGCCGGCATAGGTGTGGGTGACCGAGGGGTCGGGGAACCCCGGGAAGCGGTGCAGCACCTTGTGCGCGTACCTCTCGATGCTCGCCTCGGTCGCGATGTTGGAGTAGTCGTCGGGATCGACGATCTTGTCCTCGACGTCGGCGTGGTCGCTGTTGCCGACGAGGAACTGGCCGGCGCCCTCGACCCGGCAGTACTGGAGGCTCACCAGGTCGGAGAGGACGGGCAGGTCCGGCAGCGGCTCGCCGGCGTCGACGACGAGCAGCTCCGAGCGGTAGGCCGCCATCGGGAACTCGATCCCGACGTCGGCCAGCAGCTTCGCCGACCACCAGCCCGACGCGAGGACGACCACGTCGGCCTCGCACACCTCGCCGTTCGCCAGCTCCACGCCGGTGACCCGGTCGCCGGTGGTGAGCAGCCGCGCGACCGGGGCGTTCTGCCGGATCCGGGCGCCGTGGTCGCGGGCCACCCGGCCGAAGTGCAGCCCGAGCTGGGTTGCGTCGGCGAAGCCGCCGCGGGGCTCGAACGAGGCCGAGGCGACGTCCTCGACGTTCAGCATCGGCCACAGGGCCGAGAGCTCGTCGAGGTCGATCAGGTCGACCTCGATCCCGAGGGACCGGTGCATCGCGGTGTTGGCCGCGAGCGCGGCGACGTTCTCCTCGCCCACGAGGACGGCGTAGCCGACCTGCCGGAAGCCCACCTCGGCACCCAGATCCTCGAACGTGGGCAGGCTGCGCCACGCCATGGCGGCGATGGAGGGGACGCCGTAGTGCGCGCGGACGATCCCGCTGGACTTGCCGGTGCCCCCGCTGACCAGCTCCCGGCGCTCGAGGACGAGGACGTCGCCGACGCCGCGCTCGGCGAGCGCGCGCGCGATGGACAGGCCGATCAGCCCGCCCCCGATGACGATCGCCCTCACCAGGACCCCTGCCCTGGGATCCAGCTGGTGCCGGCGAGCGGGATCCGCGTCATCGCGGCGGCCTCGACGGTCAGGGCCACCATGTCCTCGGGCTCGAGGTGGGTGACGTGGGCCTTGCCGCACGCGCGGGCGACCGTCTGGGCCTCCATGGTCAGCACCCGGAGGAAGTTGGCGACCCGCCGTCCGCCGGCGACCGGGTCGAGCGCCTGCTGGAGGTCGGGGTCCTGCGTGGTGATGCCGGCCGGGTCCTGCCCCGCCTGGAACTGGTCGTAGAAGCCGGCCGCGGACCCCAGGGCCTGGTACGCGGCGGCATAGCGGGGGTGGTTGTCACCCAGTGCGATGAGCGCGGCCGTGCCGATCGCGACCGCGTCGGCGCCGAGGGCGAGGCACTTGGCGACGTCGGCCCCGTTGCGGATCCCGCCGGACACGATCAGCTGGACGCCGTCGGGCTTCTTGTGCACGCCCAGCTCCTGCAGGGCCTGCACGGCCTGCGGGATCGCGGCGATCGTGGGGATGCCGACGTGCTCGATGAAGACCTCCTGGGTGGCCGCGGTGCCGCCCTGCATCCCGTCGACCACCACGACGTCGGCGCCGGCGTGGACGGCCAGCTTGACGTCGTAGTAGGTGCGGCTGGCGCCGACCTTGACGTAGATCGGCTTCTCCCAGTCGGTGATCTCCCGCAGCTCGTTGATCTTGATCGTCAGGTCGTCGGGCCCGGTCCAGTCGGGGTGCCGGGAGGCCGACCGCTGGTCGATGCCGACCGGCAGGTCGCGCATGCCGGCGACCCGCTCGGAGACCTTCTGCCCCAGGAGCATCCCGCCGCCGCCGGGCTTGGCGCCCTGCCCGAGCACGATCTCGATGGCGTCGGCGCGCCGCAGGTCGTCGGGGTTCATGCCGTAGCGGTTGGGGAGGTACTGGTAAACGAGGTGCTGGGAGTGGCCGCGCTCCTCCTGGGTCATGCCGCCGTCGCCGGTGGTGGTCGAGGTGCCGGTCTCCGACGCGCCCCGGCCCAGCGCCTCCTTGGCGCGACCCGAGAGCGCCCCGAAGGACATGCCGGCGATGGTGACCGGGATGTCCAGGTGCAGCGGGAACCGCGCGTTCCGGGCGCCGAGCACCACGTCGGTGCCGCACCTCTCGCGGTAGCCCTCCAACGGGTAGCGGCTCATGCTGGCGCCGAGGAACAGCAGGTCGTCGAAGTGCGGCAGGGCGCGCTTGGCGCCCCAGCCGCGGATGTCGTAGATCCCGGTCTCGGCCGCGCGCTGGATGGCGGCGATGGTGGTGCGGTCGAAGGTCGCCGACTCGCGCAGCCCACGGCTGGCCAGGTCGTCGGGAGCGCTCGTCATCGGGGTCCCCGTTCGCGGGCTCGTCGTCATCAGTACGTGTTGTCCGAGTGGAAGTGGTAGAGCGTGCGGGCCGATCCGTAGCGGGTGTAGGACGCCGGGTCGTCCTCCTCGAAGCCGGCGGTCTTGAGCAGGTCCGCCAGCTCCTCGAGGTGCTCGGCGCGCATCTCCTTGGGCTCGCAGTCGGCGCCCAGGCTCTGCACGCGGCCGCGCACGTAGAGCCGGGCCTCGTAGATCGAGTCGCCCAGGGCGTCGCCGGCGTCACCGCGCACGACCATCCGCCCGCGCTGGGCCATGAACGCGCTCATGTGGCCGACCGAGCCGCCGACGACGACGTCGAGCCCCTTGAGCGAGATGCCGCACCGGGCCGCCGCGTCCCCGTCGACGACCAGGAGCCCCCCGCGGCCGGTGGCGCCGGCGGATTGCGAGGCGTTGCCGGTGACGTGCACCGTTCCGCTCATCATGTTCTCGGCCAGTCCGGTGCCGGCGTTGCCGCGGATCGTCACGTCGGCGCGCTGGTTCATCCCCGCCGCGTAGTAGCCGACGTGCCCCTCGACGGTCACGCTCACCGGGGCGTCGAGGCCGACGGCGACGTTGTGGGCCCCCTGGGGGTTGCCGATGACGAAGTCGCCGGAGATGCCGGGGGCGTGCAGGGCGGCGTTGACCTCCCGCAGCGGGGTCGTGGCCAGGTCGAAGGTGGTGCTCATGCGGTCACCACTTCCTGCGCGCGGGTCCAGGCGTAGATGACCTCCGGCTCCGGCTCCCAGATCCGGGCGTCCTCGATCCCCGGCAGGTGGGCCAGCGCGCGGAACTCGCTGGCCATCGCCACCCAGTCGCCGGTCTCGGCGATCACGGCGGGCTTGCAGGCGATGGCGTCGCGCACGACGGCGAAGGAGTTCCGGTCGGAGACCAGGAGCGTGTAGAAGCCGTCGAACGTCGTCGTCAGGTCGGTCAGTGCGGTCGCGACGTCCCGGCCGGCGGCCAGCCGGTGGGCCACGAAGCGGGCGCCGACCTCGGTGTCGTTGAGCGAGTCGAACTCGACCCCGGCGGCCAGCAGCTCGCGGCGGATCGTGGCGTGGTTGGAGAAGGACCCGTTGTGGACCAGGCACTGGTCGGGGCCGACGGCGTAGGGGTGCGCGCCGGCGGGGGTGACCGCCGACTCCGTGGCCATCCGCGTGTGACCGACACCCTGCCAGCCCTGCGCCGCCGCCAGCCCCCACCGCTGCGCGAGGTCGCGCGGGCGGCCGACGCCCTTGAGCACGGCCAGATCGGTGCCGAATCCGCCGACGAGCACGTGCGGGTAGCGACGCCGCGCGGCGGCCGGCAGGACCTCGGGGTCCACGTCGGCGGACGCGAGCAGGACGTCGCCCACCTCCGTGACGACGACGTCGGCGCCCAGCTCGGCGGTCAGGGCCGCGGCCACCTCGGCCGCCGGCGCCCCGACGTCGATCAGGGAGATCGTGGCCCGGCCCGCCGGGGACCACGCCTCGTTGCCGTAGACGGCGATGCCGGCGGAGTCGGCGCCCCGGTCCTCCATCGCGCACAGCATCCCGGTGAGCAGCTCGCCCAGCCGGGAGTGGAGCTCGGGGTTGCGCACGTGCAACCCGACGATCCCGCACATCGTCGTTCCTCTCTCAGATCGCGGTCAGGTAGCGGTCGTGCTCCCACGCGGAGACCGCCGCGTGGTAGGCGAAGAACTCGTCCTTCTTGAGCCTCGCGAAGTACTCGGCGACGCCCGGGCCGACCGCGTCGAGCACGCCCGTCACCACGTCGTCGCCCTCGAACGCCTCCACCGCGTGCAGCAGCGTCGCGGGGAACGGGGTGTCCGGGCCGGTGCCGACCTCGCCGAGCGAGCGGCCGTGGGCGATGCCGTCGAGGCCCGCGCCGACGGCGGCCGCGATGGCCAGGTAAGGGTTCGCCGACCCGTCCCCGCCGCGCAGTTCGATCCGCTGGTCGTCGGGGATGCGCACGTAGTGCGTCCGGTCGTTCCCGCCGTACGTCGGCAGGGTCGGCGCCCAGGTCGCGCCGCTGGCGCTCGAGGCGACCGCGCCGGTGCGCTTGTAGGAGTTGACCGTCGGCGCGATCACCGCCTGCAGAGCGCAGGCGTGCTCGAGGATGCCGGCCACGAACGAGTACGCCGTCTTCGACAGGCCCAGCCCGACCGGGTCCGCGTCCCCGCCGGCCGGGAAGACGCTCGCGCCGGTGGCGGTGTCGCGCAGCGACAGGTGCAGGTGCAGCCCCGAGCCGGTGCGGTCGGCGAACGGCTTGGGCATGAACGTCGCGATCATCCCGCGCTCGGCCGCCATCACGTTGAGCAGATAGCGCAGGGTGACCACCCGGTCGGCGGTCGTGAGGGCGTCGGCGTACTCGAAGTTCTGCTCGAACTGGCCGTTGCCGTCCTCGTGGTCGTTGGCGTAGTTGCCCCAGCCCAGGCTGTTCATGGCCTGGCTGATGCCGACCAGGTGGTCGTACATCCGGGTCACGCCCCGCGCGTCGTAGCAGGGCTGGGCCGCCGTGTCGTCGCCGTCGGCGGGGACCAGGCGGCCGTGCTCGTCGCGCCGGAGGAGGAAGTACTCCACCTCGGCGCCCGCGTACGGCGCGTACCCCGCCGCCGCGGCCCGGGCGACGGCGGCCTTGAGGATCACCCGCGGCGCGTAGGGCCAGGGCTCGCCCTCGACGTGCGGGTCGCAGTGCACCAGCGCCAGCCCCTCCTTGACGAAGGGGATGGGGGTGAACGAGGCGACGTCCGGCATCGCCATCAGGTCCGGGTCGCGCGGCTGCTGGCCGATCGCGCCGACCGCGTACCCGGCGAAGCCGACGCCCTCGGTCGCCAGCTGCTCCACGGCCTCGACCGGCACCAGCTTCGCGCACGGCTTGCCGGTCAGATCGACGAACAGCGCCAGGATGAACCTCGTCCCGGCCTTCTCGGCCAGCACTGCCAGCGCACTCGGTTCAGACATTCCGGACTCCCTGTGATCACTGCAATGAATCGCCGTGTCATGGGAGTAGATAGGAAACGTGTTGCCGAGGGGGTCATCGCCCGTTTCGTCCGCGTAACGTCGCGCCGCACCGCGACCCGGGACGCCGGCGGGCCGGCCGCGTCAGCCGGTCAGGAGCGCCAGGCGCGGGCGATCTCGGCCACGCCGGCCCCGCTCCGGGCCACGTCCATGACCCGCCGTTCCACCGCCTCGTGCGCGCGGACGGCGGCTGGCAGGTCGGCGGCCAGCTCGACCGGGATCCTGGCGACACCGTGCAGGTCGGCGTGCACCAGGTCGCCGTCGGCGAACCGGACGCCGCCGATCTCCACCGGCTCCCCCACCGCGACCAGCTCGACGTGACCGCCACCGACGTCGGGCCCGGCCGACCACGTGGCGAACCCGGCGGCGGCCATCTCCGGGACGTCGCGCACCGGCCCGTTGGTGAGGCCGCCGACCACGCCGGCGGCCAGGTTGATCGCGGCACCCACGTCGCCCCAGATGCAGACCGGCCCCTGCCAGTCGCCGACGTTCTGCGCGACCAGGAAGCCCGGCCCGGGCAGCGCGCGCAGCTGCGCCTCCCCCGCCTCGGTCAGCGCGCGGGTGCGCTCGGGATCGGCCGGGGGGCCGTGCCGGCGGGTGCTGACCGTGCGGGTGACCGCGAAGCCGACCCGCACCCCGAGCTCCGGGGAGGTGCAGCGGGCGGCATGCCGGTCCACGGTCTGCAGGTCGGCGGGGTCGACGCCGAGCCGCTTGAGCCCGTTGAGCACCGACGGCGTGCTGAACCCCGCCAGCTCGGCGAGGACGCCGGGATCGAGCGCCGTCACGAGAGCAGGGTCGGCTCGCGCCGCAGCTCCGCGCGCACGCTGGACTCCCAGAAGCCGTGGAACCGGTTGCCGTCGGCCCGCGCGCTGCGCTCCAGGTACCAGTCGGGCAGGCGGGTGCCGGCCCGGCTCCCGGCGGCTCGGATCCGCCACGCGGTGCGACACCGCTGCTCGAGCGCGACGGCCCGCTGGTGCACGGCACGGATGGTGGAGCCGAGGACGAAGACGCCGTGGCCGGCCAGCAGGGCCAGCTCGGCGTCCCCCATCGCGGCGACGGCCTTGGCGGCCGCGGCGGAGTTGTCCACGCCGCCGTCGTACTCGTCGACCAGCACCAGGTCGCCGCCGCCGAGGCTGGAGCTCTGGTCGTAGACGGGCGGGATCTCGCCCATGTCGGCCCAGACGGTGCCGTACTGGGAGTGGTTGTGCAGCGCCACCTGCACGCCGGGGCGGGCGCGGTGCAGCTCCAGGTGCAGCGGGATGCCGAGCGGCACCGGCCAGTCGCCCTCGACCAGGTTGCCGTCGAGGTCGATCCGGATGACGTCGCGCGGCCGGAACTCCGCCCAGCTCAGCAGCCACGGATTGCACAGCAGGGTGCCGTCGCCGAGGTTGACGGTGATGTGCCCGGCGAGGTGGTCGTCGTAGCCCTCGCGCCACAGCGTGCGGGCCAGGACGACGATCTCCTGCGCCGGGGTCAGCTCGGGAACGAGCTCGTCGGCGGTCGGGACGAACGACATCGGTCCTCCAGGGAAAGGGGTCAGGAGTCCAGCGGGAGGACGACGTCGGGCAGCGGGTGGCGGTAGAGCACGGCCGCGTTCTCGCTGCACATCTTCCGCAGCTCCGCGGCGGGGATGCCGGCCCACGCCTTCTCGATGACGTCCTGCGTGTGCGGCCAGGTGCCGTCCCCGTGCGGGTAGTCGGTCTCCAGCATGATGTGGTCGACGCCGATGACGTCGCGCAGCGCGATCGTCGACGGGTCGTCGATGGTGCAGAACCAGAAGTTGCGGCGCAGCACGTCCGAGGGCCGGTCGGCCCAGCCGCGGCCGTAACCGGAGCGGTCGACGATGTTGTCCAGGCGGTCGACCAGCATCGGCACCCATCCGATGCCGCCCTCGCTCATCGCGATCTTCAGGCCCGGGTAGTCGCGCGGGAAGCCCGACCACAGCCACTCGCAGCACGCGCCGAGCGACATCTGCCCGAACAGCGTGGCGCCGAGCTCCAGGATCGGGGCGCCGGGCGGGAAGGGGTGCATGCCGGAGCTGCCCACGTGCAGGGAGATGACGGTGTCGGTCTCCACGCAGGCGCGGATGATCGGGTCCCAGTGGTCGCGGTCCCACAGCGAGGGCAGGCCGATCGCGTGCGGGCGCTCGGGGAAGGTCACCGAGGTGAACCCGCGGGCGGCGTTGCGCTCGATCTCGCGCACGGCCTCGACCGGGTCGGCCAGGTAGGTGATGCCGCCGGGGATGATCCGCTCCGGGTAGGCCAGGTACCACTCGTGGTACAGCCAGTCGTTCCAGGCCCGCACGCAGGCCAGCCCGACCTCGACGTCCTGCGCGCCGAAGAAGACCCGGCCGCTGAAGCCGGTGATCTGCGACGGGAAGTTGAGCATCGCCCAGATGCCGCCGGTGTCCATGTCCCGCACCCGGGCGTGCACGTCGTAGCAGCCGGCCCGCATCTGGTCGAGCCGGAACGGCTCCATCGCCACGGTCTCCGGGCGCCGCCCGGCGACGGCGTTCATGCCCACCTGCTTGAAGATCTTGCCCTCGAACTCCCAGACCAGGGCCCCGGTGTCGGTCTCGACCATCTGCGGGCCGCGCTGCCGCAGGCGCTCGGGCAGCCACGTGCGGAACAGGTGCGGCGGCTCGACGACGTGGTCGTCGACGGAGATCACGGTGTAGCGGACCTGTGCCGGCTCGGGCTCGGGGAGGAAGAGCTCCGGGTCCAGGGCGACAGTCATGGTCTGACCTCCGGGGTCGTGGTCCCGCCCGGGTGTGGTCCAGGGCACAAACAGACTGAGCCTAGTTCAGTCGCTCCGCACGGGTCAACGCGGGAATGGAACAACGTTTCAGCTGGGCAGCATCGCGGCGACGTCGGGACGGCGGAGCTTGCCGACGTCGGTGCGCGGCAGCGCGGCCACGTGGTGGAAGGCCACCGGCACCTTGTAGGCGACGAGGTGCTCGCGGCACAGCGCGCTCAGCTCGGCGTCCGTGGCCGGGGGCAGGCCCGGCGCGTCGACGACGAAGGCGACCGGGACCTCGCCGAGCCGCGCGTCCGGGGCACCCACGACCGCCGCCTCCGCCACCGCGGCGCACAGCTCCAGGACCTCTTCCACCTGCTCGGGGAAGACCTTGTTGCCGCCGCGGTTGATCAGGATCCCGGCGCGGCCCTCGATCCAGACGAAGCCGTCGTCGTCGATCCGCGCGAGGTCCCCGGTCTCCACGTAGCCGTCGGCGTCGATCCGCGCGGACAACTGCTCGCCGGTGGCGTAGCCCGACGCCATCCGCGCCGTCCGGACCCGCAGCGCGCCGACCCGGCCGGCCGGCAGCTCGCCGCCGTCCGGGCCGACGATGCGCACGCCGACCCCGGGCAGCGGGCGCCCGGCGGCGCCCACCTTCTCCGGGTGCTCGCGCGCGTCGGCCGCGGTCCAGCCGACGACCTCGCCGAGCTCGGCCTGGCCGTAGCTGTTGAGCACGAAGACGCCGAACCGCTCGCGGAACAGCCGCGCCTGGGTCGGCGACAGCGGGGCGGTGATGCTGCGGACGTACCTCAGGGGCACCAGGCTCGCGACGTCGGAGGCGTTGAGCATCGCGATCGCGGCCGGCGGGAGCACGACGGACCGGACGTCGAAGCGGGCGACCAGCTCGGCGAAGACCTCGGGCCGGAAGCGGTCCATGATCACCAGCGGGGCGCCGGCGCGCAGGCCGAACAGCGCGTTGTAGATGCCCGAGTTCAGCGCCAGGGAGACCGGGATCAGGTTGGGCGAGGGGGGCCGGGCCGTCGTCCGCTCGCCGCCGGCCCGCAGCGGGCCGAGGACCCGGTCGAGCAGCTCCAGGTACCCGCCGTGGGTGTGCAGGATCGCCTTGGGCGGACCGGTGGTGCCCGACGTCCAGGTGATGAAGGCCGCGCCCGCCTCGTAGCGGCGCGGCTCGCCGTCCAGGGCGCGGATGCGCACCGCCGCCTCGTCCGCGCCGCCGGACTCGATGATCGCCGCGGGCAGCGTCGCGGCGAGGGAGTGCGCGATCTCGGTGGCGGGCGAGGCGGGGTTCAGCGGCACGAAGACGGCGCCGGCGGTCCAGACGGCCGCCATCGCGAGGACGCACTCGGGCGCGTTGTCCAGCCGGACGGCGACCGCCTCCCCCGGCACGACGCCCAGCGCGCGCAGTTCGGCCGCCCAGGCCCGGCAGGTGGCGCGGGCCTCGCCGGCGGTCAGCGTCCGGGTCGCCGTGTGCAGCAGCGGCTGGTCGTCGGCGGCGGGGTGGTCCAGCAGCAGCGCGGCGAGCGAGTCCTCGGCCGGCTCGGCGGCCGTCACGGGCGGCACCCCTGCCCGAACCGGTCCGGTACCCGTGCCCGCATGCGGCGTACCCCCGTCGGCGGTCTGCGACCCGAGGGGGTCGTCGTCCTCGCTATCATCACAATCATAGCTCTTTAAGCCCGTGCGGCACAGCGCGCCCGGCACGGGAACGGCGCGAGGCCGGTCACGGTCCCACCGTGGCCGGCCCCGCGCCGTCGGGACGGGCATGCCCTTCGCGCGGCGCGGGCTCGCAGGAGTCGGCGCCGCGGCCGGTCACTGCGGCATCGAGGCGAAGTACTCCTTCGCGGTCTGCAGGTTGTCGATCGGCATGGTGTACCCCTGCTCCAGGCCGATCCGCGTGATCCGCCAGCCCTCGGCGGTGCGCCGGTAGGTGTTCGTGTAGCGCGACATGCTGAAGGCCGCGGCGCCGTTCTGGTAGCCGGTCAGGATGATCAGGTTCGACTCCTGGACGGCGGTGTCGCCGTCGACCGTGACGCCGTAGTCGACTCCGGTCTGGAAGACACGGGGCAGCAGCCCCTCGGTGCCGTGGTAGGGCTTGAAGTAGGCCAGCAGCGCCTCGCGGCCGGTGGGGCCGGTGCCGGGCTCGTGCAGGCCCTGCACCTCGATGGTGGCGTCGTCGGTCAGCAGGTCGATCCCCTCCAGCGTGCGGTGGGTGGGGATGCCGTTGAAGCCACCGGTGCACGCCCGGTGCCAGCGGCGGAAGACGTCGTTGATCTCGCGGACGTCCTCCAGGTCGCGGACCCGGGACTCCAGGGCCTCCAGGCGGGCCAGGACGTCGGTGCTGCTGGACTGCTCGGTGGGTGCGGACATGGGAACTCCTCCAGGAACGGGGCCGCTTCCGCGGCGCGCGCGACGACGGGGGCGGGGCGGAAGGCGCGCAGGGCGGGGCCGGGGACCCCGCTGGGTCGCGTCCGGACGCTAACACCGCAGGGGACCCCCATCAATACAAAGATGATGGTTTGCGGGCGTTGCTCGCCACGAGCGGGGTGCCGCCGCCCGTGCTGCCACCATGCCGGGACCACCCGTCGCGCAGGGAGCACCCATGGCCACAGATCCGTTCGACAGCGCCGGCACGACCGACGAGGGATCGAGCTGCTCCGCGGTGGCCGCCCGGGACCCCGGGCGGCCCGCGATCGTCACCCCCGCCGGCGCGGTGCTGAGCTTCGGCGCCCTCGACGCGCGGGTGAACGCGATCTCGCACCACCTGCGCGCGCTGGGGCTGGGAACGGGCGACGTCGTCGCGGCGGTCGTGCCCAACGGCGCGGAGTACGTCGAACTCGTGCTGGCCACGGCCCAGGTGGGGATGTACCTGGTCCCCGTCAACCGGCACCTCGCACCGCCCGAGATCGCCTTCGTCGTCGCCGACAGCGGCGCGCAGGTCCTGGTCGCCGGGGCCGGGTCGGTGCCGGGACTCCCCGCCGACGCCCTCCCCCGGCACCGGTTCACGATCGGTGGCGCACCGGCCGGCTGTCGGCCGTACGCGGAGCTGGGCGCCGGGTACCCCTCGTCCGCCCCGGAGGGCCGCACCGCCGGCGCGGTGATGGCCTACACCTCGGGCACCACCGGCCGGCCCAAGGGCGTGCGGCGGAACCTCCCCGGCGTGCCGCCCGAGGCCGCCCTGACCCGCGCCCAGGGACTGCTGCTCCGCTACGGCGCGCGGCCGGGCCGGGGCGTGCACCTGGTGTGCTCGCCGATGTACCACGCGGCGCCGGGCAGCCACGCCGTCGGCTTCCTGCACCTCGGGCACACGCTCGTCGTCCAGGACTCGTTCGACGCCGAGACGTTCCTCCGCGACGTCGCGGAGCACGGGGTCAGAAGCACGCACATGGTCCCGACGCACTTCCACCGGCTGCTCGCACTGCCGGAGGCGACGCGCCGCCGCTACGACACGTCGACCCTGAAGATCGTCGCGCACGCCGGCGCCCCGTGCCCGGTCGACGTCAAGCGGCGCATGCTCGAGGAGTGGGGGCCGGTCCTCTGGGAGTACCTGGGCTCGACCGAGGGCGTCGTCACGCTGGTGTCCCCGCAGGAGTGGCCGGCCAAGCCCGGCACCGTGGGCCGACCGCTGCCCGGGACCGTGGTCCGGATCGTCCGGGACGACGGCACGGAGGCCGCGGCCGGCGAGCCCGGCACCATCTACTTCGGGGTCGAGGGCGTGCCACCGTCCTTCAGCTACCACGGCGACCCGCAGAAGACCGCCGAGAGCCGTCGCGGGAACCTGGTGACGGCCGGCGACACCGGACTCGTGGACGACGACGGCTACGTGTTCCTGCTCGACCGCCGGACCGACCTCGTCATCACCGGCGGCGTCAACGTCTACCCGGCGGAGGTCGAGCAGCACCTGCTCACCCACCCGGCGGTGCACGACACCGCCGTCGTCGGCCTGCCGGACCCGGAGTGGGGGCAGTCGGTGCTCGCCGTCGTCCAGCCCGCACCCGGGATCGTCGCGGACGACGCGCTGCGCGCGGAACTGGACGCCCACTGCCGCACCGGTCTCGCCGCGTTCAAGCGGCCCCGGCGCATCGACTTCGTGGCCGACCTCCCGCGCACGGAGTCGGGGAAGCTGCAGCGGCGGCGGGTCCGCGAGCTGTTCGCGGAGCCCCTCCCCGACGCGTGAGCCGGCGCCACGGGGGCTGGGCGTCGCGCACCAGCAGGTCGTGGATCGCGTCGACGTCGTCCCGGCGGCGGTCGTCGCCCGTCGCCCTCAGGTCCGCTCCTCGCCCGGCCGGACGCGGTCCTCCTCGGCGAGGACGCGGTGCCAGTCGGCGTCCACTCCGTACGTCCACCGCGGCGGGCGGCGCTCCACCCAGGCCCGCGGGCCCTCCCGGGAGTCGGCGCTGCCCATGACGACGCGGTGGTAGCGGGTCTCCCGGTCGACCACCTCGGGCAGGGAGACATCGGCCCACAGCAGCCGCTTCGACATGGCCAGGGACAGCGGGGCGCAGTTGTCCGCGATGTCCTGCGCCACCGCCAGCGCCTTCGGCAGCACCTCGTCGGCGGGCAGCGACGCCGAGGCCAGCCCCAGCCGCACCGCCTCGTCGCCGAGGAACGTCCGGCCGGTCAGCAGGACGTCGGCCGCCACGGCGCGCGAGGCGGCGTGCGCCACCGTCCAGTGCGATCCGCCGTCGCCGAGCATGCCGCGGCGCACCTGCGGGATCGCGAGCTTCGCGGTCTCGGCGACGTACCGGATGTCGCACTGCATCGCGAGGGTGAGACCGATGCCGATGGCATGGCCGTTGACCGCGGCGATGACCGGCTTGCGCACCTCCCACGCGGGCAGGGACAGCGGCTGGGCGGAGAACTCCGGCGCCACGCCGCGGAAGGTGTCGGCCTCGGGCTGCATGTCGGCCCCGGCGCAGAAGGCCCTCCCCGCGCCGGTGAGGACGACGACGCGGACGTCGTCGTCGATGTCGCACCGGGCATAGGCGGCGCCGAGCTGCTCCCCCATCGCCCGGGAGTACACGTTGAGCCGATCGGGCCGGTTCAGGGTGAGGACGGCGACCCCACCGCTCACCGCCACGGTGACCTCAGCGAGAGCCATCGGGGGCCCGCCGCGGGGGCTCGTGCCGGGCCTGCGGGGCGGGTGGGCCGGCGGGGTCCTCACCCAGCCGCCGCACGTCGCGCACGACGTCGCGCCACCGGTCGACCGATTCCGGGTCGGTCTCCCACTGCTTGAGGGTCGAGTAGCAGACGAGCCGCGTGGCCCGGCCGCGGTACTTCGCCACCAGTGCCGCCGGCAGCTCCGCCCAGGTCGTGGTGACCGCCATGGCGTCGACCATCTCGTCGGTGACCAGCGCCGTGGCCTCCTCGTGCCGTCCGGCGCGCGCCAGCTCGTGGAGCCGCTCGCCCACGCCGGGCCAGCCGGAGGAGTCGAAGACGACCCCGTAGCCGGGCGTCGAACCGTAGAAGGCCAGCCGCTCCCGCAGGCGCTCGCGCTGCTCGGCGAGGGACCGCTCGTCGTCGGCGACGGCGGTCATCACGGGACAGACCACCTCGAGCTCGTCGGCCGACCGCCCGGCCCGCTCGGCCCCGGCCACGAGGTTGGGCCGCACGAGCCCGTCCAGGTAGGCGACGGTGTGCAGCGGGTGCACCTTGATGCCGTCGGCGACCTCGCCGATCATCCGGCACATGTAGGGCCGGACGCCGGCGAGGTGGATCGGCGGGGCCGGGTACGGCAGGGGATCCGGCGCCCAGGTCTCGGGGAGCAGGCTGAAGCCGTAGTGGTCCCCGGCGAACGCCAGCCGCTCCTCCCGCGCGAAGGCGGCGAAGATCGCGCGCAGCGCCTGCACGTACTCCCTCAGCCGGGGGCCGGGCGGGTCGAAGGGCATCGAGTAGCGGCGCTCGACGTGCGCCTTGACCTGCGTGCCCAGCCCGAGGACGAACCGGCCCTCCGTGGCCTCGGCCAGCATCCACGCGGCCTGCGCGGTGACCATCGGGCTGCGCGCGAACGCGACCGCGATCCCGGTGCCGAGCATCAGCCGGTCGGTCGCCGCGGCGGCGACGGCTGCCAGAGAGAAGGCCGGCGCGGCACCCTCGGGGATCCACAGACCGTCGAAGCCGACGTCCTCGACCTGCCGGGCGGCGGCCTGGACGGCCCGCACCGTCTGCCCGCCGCCGAAGGCGTCGATGCGGAGGGCGTGCCCGGCCGCGGTCACGCGCCCTTCTCCTGGTTCCATCGCATGGGCTCTATCTTTACATCTTTGGGATCGAGCGCAGGGCCGCGCGCGGTCGCGACGGCCACGGCGCGTGGCCACGAGGAGGGAACCGTCATGGGCATCGCCGTCACCGGGGACGAGACCGCGTTCGCCGAGGCGGTGGCCGCGTTCGCCGCGCGGCACGCCCCGGCCGAGAGGATCCGGGCGGTGGTCAACGGGACGCCCGGCGACGTCGTCGCCGGACTCTGGGTCCGGCTGGTCGACCAGGGCTTCCTGGAGCTGTACCTCCCCGAGCCGGACGGGGCCGGCGCCACCCTGGTCGACGTCGCCGTCCTCGTCGAGCAGGCCGGCCGCCGGCTGCTGCCCGGCCCGCTCCTGCCCACGCTCCTGGCCGGTTTCGTCGTGCACCGCGCGGCCGACGGCGACGCGGAGGCCCGCGCCGCCCTGCCCACGAGCGCGCCTGCCGCCGCGGCCCTCTCCCCCACCGGGCTGGTCGCCCGGCGCACCGCCGACGGCTGGACGGTCGACGGCCGCACCGGTCCGGTCCTGGGCGCGCCCGGCGCCGAGCACCTGCTGCTCGCGGCGGCGGGTGACGGGGAGGACGTCTGGTTCGTCGTGCCGGCCGCGGAGGTGACCGTGCACGCCGAGCCGGGGCTCGACGGGACCCGCGCGCTGGGGACCGTCGAGTGCTCGGGTCTCGCGGTGCAGGCCGGCCTGCGGGTGCCGGTGTCCACCGCGCAGGTCCGCGCCGTGGCCGCGACGCTGTTCGCCGCCGAGGCCGCGGGCATCGCCCGGTGGTGCGAGGAGACCGGGACCGCCTACGCGAAGATCCGCGAGCAGTTCGGCCGCCCGATCGGCGCCTTCCAGGCGGTCAAGCACAAGTGCGCGCGCACCTTCGTGGCCGGCGAGCTCATGGCCGCCGCGGCCTGGGATGCGGCGACCGCGTTCGGCCAGGGCGACGACCAGTTCGGGCACGCCGCCGCCGTCGCCGCGACCCAGTGCCTGCAGCGCGCCGTCGACCTGTGCCTGGACACCGTCACGCTGCTCGGAGCCATCGGGAACACCTGGGAGCACGACGCGCACCTGTACTGGCGGCGGGCGATGACCCTGCGGGCGCTCTTCGGCCCGACCGCCCGGACCGCCGGCGAGGTCGCCCGCAGCGCCCGCTCGGTGCACCGTTCCCGCTCCCTCGAGCTGGGCGCCGAGCCGGCGGGCCTGCGGGAGCGGGTCGCCGCCGTCCTGCAGGGCGTCGTGGCCGCCCCCGCCGGGCAACGGCAGGCGCTGCTGGCCGAGGCGGGTCTGGTGGCGCCGCAGTACCCGGCCCCCCACGGGCTGGACGCCGGACCGGTCGAGCAGATCGTGATCGCCCAGGAGTTCCAGCGCGCCGGGCTGCCGCAGCCCTCCATGGTCATCGGCGAGTGGGCGCTGCCCACCATCATCGTCCACGGCGACGACGCCCAGCGGGAGCGGTTCGTCCGACCCTCGCTGCGCGGCGAGATCACCTGGTGCCAGCTGTTCAGCGAGCCCGGGGCGGGCTCGGACCTCGCCTCGCTGCGGATGCGCGCGGACCGGGTGGACGGCGGCTGGCGGCTCGCCGGCCAGAAGATCTGGAGCTCCAACGCCCACACCGCCGACTGGGGCATCTGCCTGGCCCGCACCGACCCGGCCGCGGCCAAGCACCACGGCATCACCTACTTCCTGGTCGACATGCGGAGCCCGGGCCTCACCGTGCGGCAGATCCGCGAGGCCAACGGCCGCGCCGAGTTCAACGAGACGTTCTTCGACGACGTGTTCGTCCCCGATGCGTGCGTGATCGGCGATCCGGGCGAGGGCTGGCGGCTGGCGCGCACGACGCTGGGCAACGAGCGGCTGAGCATCGGCGGGGGGCACGGCTCGCGACGCCTGCCGGTCGACATCGCCGCCGCGTACGGCGCGGCCGGCCCGGATCTCGAGCAGCGGGCCGGCGAGCTCACCGCGGACTACGACAGCCTCGACGCGATGGGGCAGCGGATCCTGGTGCGCAGCCTCGACGCCCTGGAGCCCGGGCCGGAGGGGGCGGTGCTCAAGCTGCTGCACTCGCAGCTCGCGCCCCGCGTGGCCGAGTTCGAGCTGGCGTGCGCGGGGGACGCCGGCGCCCTCGACGGCGGCGCCGCGACAGCCCTCCTCTCGGCCCCGCGGGTGCTCATCGGCGGGGGGACGGTGGAGATGCAGCTGAACATGATCGGCGAGCGCATCCTCGGGCTGCCGCGGTCGTGACCGGGCGGGCGCTAGCTTCTCCCGGCAATCCCGTCCATCAACGAGGAGGACCGCGATGACTCGCGTGGGCATCATCGGCACGGGGGCGATGGGGCGCCCGGTCGTCGACCGGCTGCTGGCCGCCGGCCACGAGGTGGCCGCCGTCGTCCGGCGTCCGGAGGTGCGGGACGAGCTGACCGCCGCGGGCGTCGAGGTCGTGGCGAGCCCGGCGGAGCTCGGCCGCGGCCGCGACGTCGTCCTCGTCTACGTCTACAGCGACGAGCAGGCCCGCGAGGTGACCCTGGACAGCGGGCTGCTCGAGTCCCTCGAGCCGGGCGCGCTGGTGGTGGTGCACACGACGGGCAGCCCGCGGACGGTGGAGGACATCGCCGCCCGCGGCGTGGCCGTAGTCGACGCGGCCGCCAGCGGCGGGCCGGCCTCGATCGCCGCGGGCACGCTCACGGTGTTCCTGGGCGGAACCGCCGAGGACGTCGAGCGGTTCCGGCCGGTCGTCGAGGCCTACGCGTCGCACGTGGAGCACGTCGGGCCGCTGGGGTCGGGACAGCGGGTCAAGCTGCTGAACAACCTGCTCTTCGGCGCGCACGTGCAGCTGGCCGTCGAGGCGGCCCGGGTCGCGGAGTCGTTCGGGCTCGACGTCGCCCAGGTGGCCCGCACCCTGCACACCTGCAGCGGGCAGAGCTACGCGCTCGACCTGGTGGCCGCGTCCGGCTCGGCGGCGGCGCTGGTCCAGGGCGCCGGGCCCTACATCCGCAAGGACGTGTTGGTGGCCCGCCAGGTGGCCGCCGACCTCGGGGTCTCCCTCGGGACGATGGACGCGGCCACCCGCCCCCTGACGGAGCTCTGACTAGGGACGTTCCACGAGGGCGCGGAACTCGCGGGTCTCCGCGGCGAGGGCGTCGGCGAGCGTGCCGCGCAGGGTCTGCGCCACCACCCGCTTGACGGCGGCCACCGCGCGCGGGTCGTTCGCCGCGATCTGCGCGGCCACCTCGAGCGCCCGCGCCAGCGCCGTCCCGTCGGGGACGACCTCGCTGACGAACCCGCGCGCGAGCATGTCGGCCGCGCCGAACCGGGCGCCGGTGAGCAGCACCTGCATCGCCGCGGCGTATCCGATCTGGCGGGGCAGCCGGGCCACCGAGCCGCCGGAGGCGAGGAAGCCGTGCCGCACCTCGGGAAGGGCGAACACCGCCGACTCCCCCGCGATCCGCACGTCGGTCGCGCCGACCAGTTCCATCCCCGCGCCCATGCAGACCCCCTCCACCGCCGCGATCACGGGAATCTCCAGGTCGGTGTCGCGGAGGACGGCGGCGTTCACCGTCGCCCACACCTCCCGGCCCCCGCCCGGGCCCTGCCCCGCGGCCGCGACCAGGTCCTCGGCGAACCCGGCCAGGTCCGCGCCGGAGGAGAAGTCGGCGCCGCCGGTCAGCACACAGGCCCGCGCCCCGCTGCCGGCCACCTCCCCCCAGGCGGCGGCCAGCTCCCGGAACCCGGCCAGCGAGAGGGCGTTGCGGCGCTCCGGCCGGCGCAGGGTCACCTGGACGACGCCGGGCAGCGGCCGGCTCAGCTCGATCACGGTCGGATCGAAGCACCCCGACCCATAGTGATCACTATCTTTCCTCGCTAAGTTAACGAGGACAGCGTCGTCGTGCCGCAGCAGCGGCTGAGCAGAAGGAGCGCCCGGTGGAAGAGCTGAGCGGGAGGACCGCCGTCGTCACGGGCGGCGCGGCGGGCATCGGACGGGCGGTGGGCCGGCGACTCGCCCGCGAGGGCATGACGGTGGTGCTCGCCGACCGGGACGCCGACGCCCTCGATGCCACCGTCGCGGAGCTGCGGGGCGAGGGAGCCGAGGTCACCGGCGTGCCGACCGACGTCTCCGACCCCGACGCCAACGCGCGCCTGGCCGACGCCGCCTACGACGCCCACGGGGCGGTGCACCTGCTGCACCTGAACGCGGGCATCGGCGGCACGGTGCCGCTGCTCGACCCGGATCCCAAGGTGTGGCAGCGCGTGGTCGGCGTGAACCTGCTGGGCGTCGTCTACGGCATCAAGGCCTTCGGCGCCCGCATGGTCGAGAGCGGCGAGCCGGGCGTCATCGTGGCCACGAGCTCCGGCGCCGGGGCCGAGGGCACCTCGTACCTGTCCGGGCCCTACGCCGCGACCAAGAACGCCGTCGTCTCGGTGATGGAGAGCCTCTACGGCGAGCTGCGGGACCGGAAGGCCGCCGTCCGCGCCGCGGTGCTGTTCCCGCCGCTGACCGCCAGCAGCATGGGCAACCCGCAGGTCGAGGCCTGGCTGCGGGGCAACGGCGTGCCCGCGACCCTCATGCAGCCCGAGGACGTCGCCGAGCTCCTGCTCGACGGCGTGCGCCGCGGACGTTTCTACATCCGGATCGGTCGCGAACAGAGCGCGAGCCTGTACAACGGGGCCGTGTCCGACGACTTCTTCGAGTGGAACGAGCGGGTCATCCGCTCCCGCGCCGAGGCGCAGATCAGCGACGGGACCCCGGAGGGCCACCTGTGGTGACCGGCCGATGAAGCCCGCGGAGTTCGAACACCACGCCGTCGACTCGGTCGAGGAGGCGGTCGGCCTCCTCACCGAGCTCGCCGACGACGACGTCAAGGTGCTGGCCGGCGGCCAGAGCCTGGTGCCCCTGCTGGCGCTGCGGCTGGCCTCGGTGGGGCACCTGGTCGACGTCAACGGGGTGACCGAGCTGGCCACGATCGCCGACGGGGACGGGCTGGCGATCGGGGCCACCGTGCGGCACCGCCAGGTGGAGCGCTCCCCGGAGGTTGCGGCGGCCAACCCGCTGCTGGCGGCGGCGGTGCGCCGGATCGGCCACGCCGCGATCCGCAACCGCGGCACGATCGGCGGCACCGTGGCCCACGCCGACCCGGCGGCCGAACTCCCGGCCGTGCTGACCCTGCTCGACGGGTCGGTCGAGGTGCGCGGCACCGGCGGCGGGCGCACCATCGCCGCCGCCGACCTGTTCGACGGCTACTTCACGACCACCCTGGAGCCCGAGGAACTGCTCACGGCGGTGCACGTGCCGGCGCTGCCGGCGGGCACCGGGTGGGCCGTGCAGCAGTTCAGCCGGCGCAGCGGTGACTACGGGATCGTCACGGTCCTGGCGACGCTGGCCCTCGACGGCGACGGCCGGATCTCCGCGGCCAGGGTCGCGTACGCCGGGGTGGACGCCGTTCCGCTGCGCTCCCCGGTGGCGGAGACGGCGCTGGTCGGGCAGACCGCGTCGGCCGAGCTCTGGACGGCGGTCGGGCACGACGCGGCCGTGGTCCTGGAGCCGGCGAGCGACCTCAACGGCTCGGCCGAGTACCGGCGGCACCTCGCCGCCACGCTCACGGCCCGGGCCCTCCAGCAGGCCTCCGAGAGAGCAGGGGTACGGGCATGACCGGACGAACCGTCCGCGTGACGGTCAACGGGGTCGCCTACGAGCGCTCCGTCGAGGCGCGGCGGACGCTGACCGACTTCATCCGCGACGACCTGCGGCTGACCGGCACCCACGTCGGCTGCGAGCACGGGGTGTGCGGGGCGTGCACCGTCCTGCTCGACGGCGACGCCGTCCGGGCGTGCCTGCTGCTCGCCGTTCAGGTCGACGGCCGGGAGATCCGCACCATCGAGGGGCTGGAGCGCGACGGGCAGCTGCACCCGCTGCAGGAGGCGCTGCGCGACTGCCACAGCTTCCAGTGCGGGTTCTGCACGCCGGGGTTCGTGATGACGGCGGTGGCGCTGCTGGAGGAGGGCGCGACGCCGACCGAGGAGGAGCTGCGCGAGGAGCTGTCGGGCAACCTCTGCCGCTGCACGGGCTACCAGTCGATCGTCGCCGGCGTCTCCGAGGCCGTGCGTCGGGTCAACGGCGACGGCGGCGGCGCCTCCGGCGACGCGCGACGGGTCGAGGAGATCTCCCGATGAGGATGGTCGGCGCGAAGGTCCCGCGCGTGGAGGACCGCCGCATCCTGACCGGGCGCGGCCACTACGTCGACGACCTGCAGCTGCCCCGCATGCTGCACGCGGCGTTCCTGCGCAGCCCGATCGCGCACGGCCGGGTCACCCACCTGGACGTCGAGGCGGCCCGGGCGGCCCCGGGCGTGCACGCGGTCTACACCGGCGCGGACATGCGGGAGCTGAGCAAGCCGATCCGCAGCCCGCTGTCGCAGGGTGCGGTCCCGGAGGTCTATCCCCTGGTCACCGACACCGTGCGCTTCGTCGGCGACCTGGTCGCGATGGTGGTCGCCGACTCGCGGTACACGGCCGAGGACGCCGTCGGCATGATCGACGTCGAGTACGCCGACCTCCCCGTCGTCATGGACTACGAGGCGGCGCTGGACCCCTCCGTGCCGCCGCTGTTCGCCGACCTGGACAGCAACGTCGTCCACACGGCGACGAAGGAGTCCGGCGACGTCGACGCGGCGTTCGCGGCGGCCGACCGGATCATCGAGGTGACCCTCAGCCAGCACCGGATCGCCAACGTGCCGATCGAGACGCGCGGCCTGGTGGCCGACTACGACGCCGGCTCCGGCGAGCTGACCGTGCACGCGGCCACCCAGTCGCCGCAGGGCCTGCGGCTGCAACTGGCGCAGACGCTGGACCAGCCGATGGACCGGCTCCGGGTGCTGACCCAGGACGTCGGCGGCGCGTTCGGCCTGAAGGGCAACATCTTCCGCGAGGACTTCTGCGTGCCCATCGCCAGCCGGCAGCTCGGCCGGCCGGTGAAGTGGATCGAGGACCGCAACGAGCACCTGATGGCGTCCGGGCACGCCCGCGAGGAGCGCATCGCCGCCCGCGTCGCGGTCACCGAGGCCGGCGACATCCTCGGGCTCACGGCGGCTCTGGACCTGGACATGGGCGCCTATCCGGGGATGCCGTTCTCCGCGGCGTCGTTCACCGGGGTCATCGCGCTCCTGCTGCCCGGCCCCTACAAGGTGCGCGGCTACCGGTGCGACACCCGCGTGGTGGCCACCAACAAGTCGACCTACGTGGCCTACCGCGGCCCGTGGGCGATGGAGACCTTCACCCGCGAGCGGCTGATCGACATGGTCGCCGCCGAGCTGGGGCTGGACCCCGCCGAGGTGCGCCGGCGCAACCTGCTCGAGGGGGCCGACGAGGACCGGCTGATCACCGGCCCGACGGTCCGCGGCATCACCACCCGCGAGTGCCTGGACCGTGCGCTGGAGCGGATCGACTACCCCGCCTTCCGCACGGAGCAGGAGGCCGCGCGCGCCGAGGGCCGGTACCTCGGCATCGGCATGGCGGCGTTCATCGAGAACGCGCCCGGCCCGAAGGAGATGCGGCCCGGCGGCGGGTTCACCGGCGGTGAGTCGGCGAAGGTCCGGCTGGAGATGGACGGCGCGCTGACCGTGATCACGGCGCAGTCGCCGCACGGGCAGGGGCACGAGACCACGCTGGCCCAGCTCGCCGCCGACGAGATGGGGGTGCCGTTCGACTCCGTCCGCGTGGTGCACGGCGACACCCGCCTCACCCCGTTCAACATCATCGGCACCGGGGGCAGCCGGGCCGCGACCTGGGGCAGCGGCGCGGTGATGGTGTCCACCCGGAAGCTGCGGGAGAAGGTCCTCGCGATCGCCGCCGGCCAGCTGGAGATCGACCCGTCGGACCTGCAGATCGTCGACGGCGTCGTCAGCCCCAAGGGCGTGCCGGGCAAGGAGATCCCGCTGGCCCGGCTCGCCGGCCAGATGACGCTGATGCCGCAGACCGCGCCCCCGGGCACCGACCCCAACCTGATGGCGGAGGAGCGGTTCACCGGCGAGGAGACCACCGGCAGCGGCTGGTCCGGCGGGGTGCACGCCTGCATCGTCGAGGTCGACCTCGGCACCGGCGGGGTCGAGATCAAGCGGTGGGTCGTCGTCGAGGACTGCGGCCGGATCATCAACCCGGCGATCGTCGACGGGCAGATCCGCGGCGGGGTGGCCCAGGGCATCGGCAGCGTCCTGTACGAGCGGATCCCCTACGACAGCGAGGGCACCTTCCTCGCCGGGACGTTCATGGACTACCTGCTGCCCACCTCGGCCGAGATCCCGCCGATCGAGATCGTGCACATCGAGTCGCCGGACGACGACGGCGTCGGCTTCCGGGGCGTCGGCGAGGGCGGCATGATCGTCGCCCCCGCGACGCTGACCAACGCGATCTCCGACGCGCTCGCGCCGTTCGGGGCCCGGGTGACCGAGCAGTACCTGCCCCCGGCGGAGGTCCTCCGACTGGCGGGCGTGGTGGGCGCCGGCGCGGCCTGAGCGAGCAGCCCGGCCCCTCCGTCACCAGACGAGGGGCCGGGCTCCCCCGCCGGTCACGCGCACGACCTGGCCGCTGACGTACCGGGCGGCGTCGGAGGCGAGGAAGGCGACGACCTCCGCGACGTCCTCGGGGGTGCACACCCGGCCGGCCGCGGCGCCCTCGGCGAAGCGCGCCACCGCGGCGTCGTCGAAGACCTCGCGCACGCCCTCGGTGAGCACGAAGCCCGGGGCGACGACGTTGCTGCGGATGCCCCGGGTGCCGTAGTTCGCCGCCGTGTACGCCGACAGGGTCTCCAGCGCCGCCTTCGCCGTCCCGTAGGCGACGTGCGATCCGGTCGGGTTGACCGCCGCGCCGGACGACGTGTTCACGATCGACCCGCCGCCGGTCCCGACCATCGCCGGGATCGCGTGCCGGCAGCCGTACACGGCGGCCATCACGACCAGGTCGAAGGCGCCGCGCCAGGCCTCGTCCGGGGCGCCGACCGTGTCGGTGTCCCGCGGGTCCTGGGCGACGGCGTTGTTGTGCAGGACGTCGAGCCGGCCGAAGGTGCCGACCGCGGTGGCGACCAGGCCGGCGACGGCGTCCTCGTCGGTGACGTCGGCGCACCGGGCCACCGCGGCGGGCCCCAGCTCGCCGGCCACCCGCTCGACCCCGGCGCCGTCGACGTCGGCCAGCACCACCCGGGCGCCCTGCGCCACCAGCACGCGCGCGGTCGCCGCGCCGATCCCCCGCGCGGCGCCCGTGACGATCGCGACCCGGCCCTCCAGCGGGCCGGTCACCCGGCGACCCACACGTCGACGGTGTGCAGCGTGTCCTGGTACTCCACGAACCGGCGGATCAGGCCCTCACCGTCGAAGGTGAACAGCTGGTGGTAGCGGTTGGCGTAGGTGCGGCCGGTCGCCGCGATCACCGCGTGCCCGGTCGCGGTGGCGGCCACGCGGTCGTCCTCGGCGGTCATCGTGCCCACGTCCAGGCGCAGGCTCCGCCCGACGGTGGCCTCGAGCGTCGCGTCCAGGACGGCGAGCGTGGTGGCCCGGTCTCGCGGCTCGCCGGACGGCGCGCCGATGCCGGCCAGCCGGGAGGAGACGGGCGCCGCGGCCACCGGGACCTCCCACGAGAAGTCCGGGGCCAGCAGCTCGGCGAGGGCGTCGATGTCGCCGGCGCCGAGCGCGGCGGCGAAGGCGAGGACGGCGGCCTTGTTGCGCTCGCGGGTCGCCGCGCCGCCGTCCGCGGCCTGCGCCACCGCGGTCGCGGCTGCGCCGCCCTCGAACGGGCGCATCAGGGTGACGTTGAAGCCGAACCACTGCTCGGGGTCCAGGTGCAGCTGGTGCACCGACATCTCGACCTCGTCGGCGCTGCCCTGGCGGCTGTCGTACTCGTAGCGGATGCGGAAGCCGCGGGACTCCAGCCAGCCGCGTGCGGCCTCGACGTCCCGGATCCGGAAGACCAGCGGACCGAGCTGGCCCTCGCCGAACTCCGCGAGCCGCCGGCCGACGCTGCTGCTGGTGTCCCCCGGCGCGGGCGCGATGAACTCCAGGCCGCCCGCGAAGTCCGTGGCCGACAGCGCACCGTGGCCGGCGATGTCGATGGGATCGGGCAGCCGGAGCCCGAACGCCTCGTTGAACTGCTTCACCGCGTCGTGGATGCGCGCCTGGTCGATGACCAGCTCCACGCGGTTGAGGCCGACGACGTCCACGGGCACTCCCTGACTCGATGCGACGGGGCCGGGGGCGCGCGACAGGTCGGCGCCCCCGTGCCGCCGACCCGTCGTGCGCCGTCCCCCCGCGGAACCGACCGGTCCGCGCGCCGACATAGTAGGTGCAATGCGCGGTGGGTCGCGTGCCGAGCCGGCTTCAGATCCGGACGGTGCGGAAGAAGGCGCGGACCTCCGCGACGAGGACGTCGGGCTGCTCGAGGGCCGCGAAGTGGCCGCCGGCCGGCAGCTCGCTCCAGCGGCGGAGGTCGAGGAACGCGCGCTCGGCCCAGCGCCGGGACGGGGTGACGATCTCGTGCGGGAAGATCGCCGCGCCGGTCGGCACGGAGGTCGGGGGCCACCCGGGGCGCCGGAAGCTCTCCCGGTACAGCCGCGCCGACGACGCCGCCGTGGCCGGCACCCAGTAGAGCATCGCGTTGTCCAGCAGCCGGTCCGCGCCGAGCGCCGCCACCGGGTCGAGGTCGCAGTCGGCCCAGACGGCGAACTTCTCCAGGATCCAGGCGAGCTGCCCCGCGGGTGAGTCGGTCAGGCCGTACCCGAGCGTCTGCGGGCGGGTGGCCTGCTGAGTGGAGTAGCCCGTGCCCTGCTCGCGGTGCTCGGCGAGCCGGCCGAGGGCCCGCTGCTCGGCGTCGGTGAGGCCGCCCTCGGGTTCGCGGTCGGGCCGGACGGTGACCATGTTCAGGTGGATGCCGGTCAGCCGGTCGGGGAACGCGTCGGCCAGGGCGCGGGTGACCTCCGCGCCCCAGTCGCCGCCCTGCGCACCGAACCGCTGGTAGCCGAGCCGGGACATGATCTCGGCCCAGGCGGCGGCGATCGCCTCGACGCCCCAGCCGGTGCGGGCCGGGCGGTCGCTCCAGCCGTAGCCGGGCAGCGACGGGCAGACGACCGAGAACGCGTCCCGGGCGTCGCCGCCGTGCGCGACCGGATCGGTGAGCGGCCCGATGACGTCGAGGAACTCCACGACCGACCCGGGCCAGCCGTGCGTGAGCACCAGCGGCATCGCCCCCGGGTGCGGCGAGGGCACGTGGATCAGGTGGATGCCGAGGCCGTCGACCGTCGTCCGGTACTGCGGAAAGCGGTTGAGCAACTGCTGCCGGGCGGGCCAGTCGTACTCCTCCGCCCAGTAGCGGCACAGGTCGCGCAGGTACGCCGCAGGCACGCCCTGCGACCAGTCGGCGACCGGTTCGTCCTCGGGCCAGCGGGTCCGGCGGAGGCGCTCGCGCAGGTCGTCGAGGACGGCCGGGGCGACGTCGACGGTGAACGGCTCGAGGCCCGGTGCGGTCATCGCTCTCCTCGGGGCAGGACGGCGCCGGCCCAGGCGAGCAGGCGGTCGAACAGCCGGCCGCGGTGCGGGCCGACGACGTGGTGGTGGCCGGAGTCGGTCACCCGGTACAGCGTGAGGTCGCCGGTGCCGCAGAACTCCGGGGCGACCTCGGCCAGCGGCGCGCCGATCTCCCGGTCGCCGTGCGCGAGGAGCACCGGGACGTCGAGCGCGGCGATCTCCGCCGCGGCGTTGCCGGGCACCATCGCCGCCAGCCCGACCAGCGCCAGCAGCGGGGTGCTCGCGCGGGCCAGCGCGCCGGGGACGCCCGGCTCGGCCGACCGGTCCCGCCCGTGCCGCCGGTCGAGGTCGGGCAGGGCGGTGCCGAACCGGTCGCGGACCAGGCCGGGCAGGGCGCGACGCAGGCCGTCGGGGTCGTCGGCGTACCGGGCGAGCGCGGGATCGAGCTGCTCGGGCATGCCGCGCCCGCCGTAGCCGAGGAGGGCGAGGGCCTCGCAGCCACCGTGCCGCGCCTGCTGGGTGACCAGCAGCCCGGCCCCGGCCGAGTGCCCGACGCCCACGGTGCGCAGGCCGGGCAGCGGCTCCGGCCCGATGGTGCCCGCCCGCAGCCCGTCGGCGACGGACCGGAGGACGGCGGCGTTCACGTCGGCGACCGCGTGCGCGGTGAGCGCGTAGGGGTCGTCGGGCACGCTGCTCTCCCCCACCCCCAGGTGGTCGACGGTCACGGCGACGTGCCCGCGGGCGGCGAGGAACCGGGCGAGGCCCGCGCCGGGCAGGTCGAGGTCCCAGTACCGCCGGGACATGCCGCCACCGGGCAGCAGCCACCACAGCGTGCCGGCGGGTCCGACGTCCGCCGGCGGCAGGAACACGTCGACGACGGCCCGGGCCCCGCCGGGCGGCGCGACCGCCCGGACGTCGACCTCGACGGTCACCGGCGCGCTCATGCCCCGAGCACCGCCCAGCCGCCGGCGGGCAGCACGACCCGCCCGTCGCGGAGCTCGGCGGCGCCGGCCAGGACGGCGCGCGCGCCGGGGGCCGGCAGGGTCACGGGGGCGGCCGCGGTCGAGAGCGCGACCAGCAGCCGGCCCTGCGGTGCGGCCGACGCGTAGACCAGCGTCTCGTTGGCGACGTCGAGCACCTCGGTCCGCGCGGCGTGCAGCCACGCGTGCCGGCGGCGCAGCCCGAGCAGCTCCTGGTGCAGGCCGAACGTGGGCAGGCCCAGCGGCGAGAGCTCCTGCGGGGTGTCGGGGAAGGCCGGCCGCACGGCGTCGTCCCCACCGGCGCGGTCCTCCTTGACCCCGCGGAAGGCGTGCTCGTCGCCGGCGTACACCGCCGGGGTGCCGGCGACCGTGGCCAGCACGACGACCGCGTGGGCCAGGTGCGCGGGGTCGGTGAGCCGGCTGGCGATACGGGTGACGTCGTGGTTGCCGAGGAACGTGTACGGCACGAAGTGCTCGACGAAGGAGTCGTGCCGGCGCAGCGCGTGGGCGAGCTCGTGCAGGTTGGCGTCGTTGAGCGAGCTCCAGACGGCCTTCCACAGCTCGTACTGCGTGACCGAGTCCAGGCCGCTCCCGGCGACGAAGCGTGGGTAGTCGCCGTGGATGACCTCGCCCATGAGGTAGGCGCCGGGGTGGCGGGCGCGCACCCGCCCGGCCACCTGCGCCCAGAACGCCGTCGGCACGGCGTAGGCGGCGTCCAGGCGCCAGCCGTCGACACCGCGGTCGAGCCAGTGCGTCATGACCTCGGCGACGTGCTCGACGACCGCGGGCTCGGCGTGGTCCAGCGCGACGAGGGCCGAGTGGCCCTCGAAGTCGTCGTAGCCGGGCTCGACGCCGGGGCGCCAGGCCTCGGGGCCGCCGGGCCAGCGCAGCCGGAACCAGGACGCGGTCGGCGCTGCCGGCCCCTGCTCGAGCACCGCCCGGAACGCGGGATGGCCACGGCCGACGTGGTGGAAGACGCCGTCGAGCAGCACGCGGATGCCGCGGTCGTGCGCGGCGGCGATCAGGGCGTCGAGGTCGGCGTCGTCGCCCAGGCGGGGGTCGATCCGGAGGTGGTCGACGGTGTCGTACCCGTGTGTCCCGGACGCGAAGACGGGCCCGAGCGCCAGGCCGGAGGCGCCGAGTTCCAGGAGGTGGTCCAGCCACGCGGTCACCCGGCCCAGCCGGTGGACGACGGGGGCGGCCGGATCGCCCTCCGGCTCGGCGCCGACGAAGCCCAGCGGGTAGACGTGCCACCAGATCACGTGCTCGACCCAGTCCCGCTCCCCGTGTCCCACGCGCCCAGCCTGTCAGCCGGGAGGCGTCAGCGCAGGCGCCGGGGCAGGCCGGCGGTCACGAGGACCACCCGGTCGGCCGCGGCGGCGAACCGGGTGTTGAGGACGCCGAGCTCGTCGCGGAACCGGCGTCCCGACGCGGTCGCCGGCACCACCCCGCTGCCGACCTCGTTGCTGACCGCGACCACCCGCCGTCGTCCGGTGGCCCAGGCGTCGACGGCGGCGTCGACCCCCGCGGCCAGCCGGTCATCCGCGCCGGGGGTGCCGGCCCAGACGCCGCAGTCGTCCATGGCGCGGGCCAGCCAGGTGGTGAGGCAGTCCAGGAGCACCGGCGGGCCCGTGGTCGCCAGCACCGGCGGCAGGTCGACGGTCTCGACGGTGCGCCACGTGACCGGGCGGCGGGCGCGGTGCAGCGCCACGCGGTCGGCCCACTCGGCGTCGTCCCCGCCGGGCACGAGCCCGCAGGCGACGTAGTCGACGTCCCTGGCCCGGCCCAGCAGCTCCTCGGCGTACCGGGACTTGCCCGAGCGGGCACCGCCGAGAACCAGCACGCGCCGAGGACGTCGCGGCAGCCTCACGCCGCGCGACGCTACCGGCGCTCAGGCGGGGAGGGCGGACAGCCCGGCGAGGACGTCGGCGTAGCGGCCCTCGGCCTCGGCCCGGCGCAGGCTGGTGCTGACCGCGGCGCCCGGCTCGGAGGCCGCGGAGAAGCTGCAGTTGCTGTCGGTGATCGGCGAGCAGCAGTTCTCGGCCTGACCGCCGGTCGCTCTTCTCCCCGCTCGCCCGTGCTCTGCGTACCGGTGGACGCAGAGCACGGGCGCGCCGCCCGAGGAACCGGCGGCCCTACGGTGGCGCGATGCCGCCGCTGGAGGAGCTGCCGCGGATCGACGAGCACGCCGTCACGGTCGCGGCGCCGCCCGGAACCGCCTGGCGTGCCGTGCTCACGATGCTGCACACCACCTTCGCCGCGCCGGCGGCCGCCGCGGCCGCGCGGGTGCTCGGCTGCGAGCCGGCAACGACGTCCGGCTGGGACCGGCCGACCGTCGGCTCCACCGTGCCGGGCTTCCGGATCGTGGCGGCCGCAGAGCCCCGACTGCTCGTCGTCGCCGGCCGGCACCGGTTCTCCCGGTACGGCATCGTCGTCCGGCTGGAGCCGGTGGACGGGGAGCCAGGTGCCGGCGGTACGCGGGTGCGGCTGGAGAGCCGCGGGGCGTTCCCCGGCGCGCACGGGCGGCTGTACCGGCTGGCCGTGGTCGGCACCGGCGGGCACGCCCTCGCGGTCCGGCGGATGCTCGCGGGCGTCCGCCGGGCCGCGGAGCAGCGCCGGTCCTAGGGTCCGCGACATGGCGGAACGAGAGCTGCGGACGGTCCTGACGGGTGGCGGGTTCTTCGAGGGCCCGCGCTGGCGCGACGGCACCTGGTGGGTGTCGGATTTCTACCGGCACACGGTGAGCCGGGTGACGCCCGACGGCCGGGAGACGGTCCTCTTCGAGGTGGAGAACCAGCCCTCGGGGCTCGGCTGGCTGGCCGACGGCTCGCTCGTGGTCGTGTCGATGAAGGACCACCGGCTGCTCCGCTTCGCCGACGGCGAGCTGTCCACGTACGCCGACCTGGGCGAGCACTGCGGCGGGCACCTCAACGACCTCGTGGTCGACGCGCAGGGGCGGGTGTTCGTCGGCGACTTCGGCTTCGACCTGATGGGCGGCGGCGACGCGCACGCCGCCACGCTCAAGCGCGTGGACCCCGACGGCTCGGTGACCGTCGTGGCGGACGGGCTGCAGTTCCCCAACGGCGCGGTCATCACCCCGGACGGCGGCACGCTCGTCGTCGGCGAGACCCTCGGCAACCGGTACACGGCGTTCGACCTCGGCCCCGACGGCTCGCTGTCCAACCGGCACGAGTGGGCGATCCTCGGTCCGGAGGTCACCGGGCGGACCACCGAGGAGGTGCTCGGCCAGGTCGTCGTCGCCCCGGACGGCTGCGCGCTGGACGCCGAGGGCCACATCTGGTCGGCCGACGCGGTCGGCGGCCGGGTCGCCCGGATCGCGCCGGGCGGGTCGATCGTGGAGTCCGTGGCCGCGCCCGACGGCATGGGTGTGTTCGCCTGCATGCTCGGCGGCGAGGACGGCCGGACCCTGCTCATGTGCTGCGCGCCGGACTTCTACGAGCACAACCGGGCGCCGGTCCGGGAGGCCGTACTCGTCTCGACCGAGGTGGGCGTCGCCCACGCCGGCCGGCCCTGACGGCGCCCTCACCGGGATTTCTCCGGCGCGTGCCGCGTTCGTGAGGGCACCGTCACACCTGTGACACATCCCTTTACCAGACTGGGCCCTAAGGCCCGGTACGGGGTGGGCCGTCCCTCCCTAGCGTCAGCGGCACCGACGAATGGAGACGGCGTGACGGCAGTCCAGCACCCATCGACCGGAACGACCCCCACCACCCGACCGGAGCCGGTGCCGGGCACTCCGGAGCCCGAGCCCCGCCGCCGCGGCCCCGCCGCTCTCGCGGGCTCCGTCGCCGTCGGCGCGGAGACGGCCCGGCTGGCGCGGGAACTCGCGCACATCGCCGTGGGGAACGCCGAGGCCGTGACCGACAAGCGGTTCGCCGACTCCGCGTGGACGGGCCATCCCGGCTACCGCCGGCTGGGGCAGGGATACCTCGCGTGGAGCGCCTCCCTGGAGCGGCTGGTCGACCGGTACGAGGCCGGCGGGGCCGGCTGGCGCGAGGTGGAGCGGGCCCGCTTCGCCGTCCGCGCGCTGACCGCCGCCGCGTCCCCGACGAACACGCTGCTGGGCAACCCGGCGGCGCTGAAGAAGGCGCTGGACACCGGAGGGCGGAGCGTCGTCCGCGGCCTGAGCGCGATGCTCACCGATCTCCGGGAGAACGGCGGGCTGCCGGCGCTGTGCGATCCCGCCGCCTTCGCCGTCGGCCGGAACCTGGCCACCACGCGCGGCGCCGTCGTCTACCGGGACGACGTCGTCGAGATCCTCCAGTACGCGCCGACGACCGCCGAGGTGCACGCGCGGCCGCTGCTGGTCGTCCCGCCCGTGATCAACCGCTACTACCTGCTGGACCTGCGCGCCGGCCGCAGCTTCGTCGAGCACGCCGTCGGCAAGGGCTTCCAGACCTTCATCGTCAGCTGGCGGAACCCGGGCAAGAAGGACGCGCACTGGAACCTCGACACCTACACCGAGCGGCTGCGCCGGGCGGTCGCGGTGGTGCGGCAGGTGACCGGCTCACCCGACGTCAACACGGTCGGCTTCTGCGCCGGCGGGATCCTGCAGACCCTGCTGCTGAACCACCTGGCCGCCCACGAGGACACCAGCGTGCACAGCGCCGCGTACGGCGTCACGCTGCTGGACTTCGGCGAGCGCGCGCCGATCGGCGCGTTCGCCGGCAAGTGGGTGACCGGCCTGGCGCGGCGTGCCTCGGGGACGCGCGGCGTGCTGGGCGGGAAGTCGCTCGGCTCGGTGTTCAGCTTCATGAAGCCGAACGACCTGGTCTTCGACGGCCTGGTGTCGCAGTGGCTCCACGGCGAGCCGGTGCCCTCCTTCGACGTCCTCGCGTGGAACGCCGACGCGCCGAACCTGCCCGCCCGGCTGCACGCGCAGTTCCTCGACTTCTTCCGGGACAACACCCTCGTGCGGCCCGGGGCGCTGACCGTGCTGGGGTCACCGGTCGACCTGGGCGAGATCACCGTGCCGACGTTCGTGACAGGTGCGATCACCGACCACCTCACCCCGTGGCGCGGCTGCTACCGGACGTCGCGGCTGCTGTCGGGCCCGAGCACCTTCGTGCTGAGCAACGGCGGGCACGTGCAGAGCCTGGTGAACCCGCCCGGCAACCCGAAGGCGCGGCACTGGGTCGGGGGTGAGGCCGTCGCCGACCCCGAGGAGTGGCGGGCCGGCGCCGAGGAGCGGTCCGGCAGCTGGTGGGAGACCTGGGCCGAGTGGACGGCGGTGCGCTCCGGGCCGCGCGTGCCCGCGCCGGCGACGCTCGGCAGCGAGCGGCACCCGGCTCTCGACGCGGCCCCGGGGCTCTACGTGCTGGACCGCTCGCCGAACTGAGTGCAGAGACGCGAGCGACCCCCGCCCGGCGGCTGCCGGGCGGGGGTCGCCGTGCGTGGTGCGGAGGGTCAGCGGGCGTGGCCGCGGGGGGTTCCGCCGCCCTTGCGCTTCTGCTGGAGCTGGGCGAACAGCTGCTTGGCCTTCTCCTGGTTCTGCGGCTTGCGGGCCTCCTGGACGAGCTTTGCAGCTACGCCCGAGGCGATGAGCTTCCGGAACATGCCGGGCATGGGTCCTCCTCGTGCCAGTGGTCTGTCGTGGGTCGGTTGACCTGTCGTGTGCCCGGGTGGGGACCGGGTCAATCCCCGGGGCGCTACGACGACGTGACGACAACGAACTGCAACGCTGCGTGGTGCCGGCGCGGCGTGTCCGGAATTCGTCCGATCCGTTTCCGGCTCCGTTGGCTCGGTCGGTGGTCCGCGCTGGCCAGGACGGCGATCCATGTCCGGGACACGCCGACCCCCGCTCGCTGCAGGCAGGCGTGTCCGACCGTCCGCCGAGTTGGCGCCGTCCGGGAGCCGACCTAGCGTTCGCGCCGTCCGTGAGGCCGCACAACGACGCCGAGAAATGGCGCCACTCACGGGAACCGCCGAATCAGGCGCGTGCAGCCTGCCGCGCCGGGCCGGGGACCCACCGAACCACTGGGGTGAAGCCGTGCCCGGGACCACGTCCCGGGCAGGCCGGGCGACTTCCTGCGCCCGAACCCGTCAGCTGACCCGGTAGGCGGAGCACGGAGACCTGAGGAGAACCGTCGTCCATGACGACCAGTCGCATCACCCTGTCCCGCCGCACGTCCCGCACCGCCCGAGGCGCCGTCATCGCCCTCGTCGCCGGAGCCGGCATCGCCCTCACCCCCACCACGGCCCTGGCCGTACCCGCCGCCGTACCCGCCGCCGTGCCGACGGCGGTGCCGTCGTCGGTGCTCAGCGTCGTGGCCCCCACCCCGGCGGCCCAGCGGGCCGTCGCCACCGCGCTGGCCCAGGTCGGCAAGCCCTATGTCTGGGGCGGTGGTGGCCCGAACAGCTTCGACTGCTCGGGGCTGACCCAGTTCGCGTACGCGTCGGCGGGGATCAGCCTGCCGCACTCCTCGCGGATGCAGTCGAGGATGGGCACCCCCGTCGGCCTGTGGAGCCTGCAGCCCGGCGACCTGCTCTTCTATTACAGCCCGGTCAGCCACGTCGCGATGTACATCGGCGACGGGATGATGGTCCACGCGTCCACCCCGGGCAGGCCCGTCTCGGTGGTGTGGGCCGGTTCGATGCCCGGCTTCGTCGGCGCGACCCGGGTCGCCTGAGTCGCGGCCCCATCGCCCGGGTCGTGACCCCGGAGCCCCGGTAGCCGCGCTGCTACCGGGGCTCCGGGGCGCTCAGCCGTTCCGGGGCGCTCAGCCGCACGGGGGGCAGGGCTGGTCCGCGGGGCACAGCGAGAACACGGCCTCGGGGTCGCGCGGCCACGAGGCGAGGAAGAGGTAGCCGAACCGCGTGTTGAGGTGCGCCTGCGGGCCGGCGTCGGTCACGGCCCGCGCCAGATCGGCGTGGTCGTGGGTGGTGAAGCGCACGAGCTCGTCGCCGTCGGCGAGGGTCACCCCGCCGTCGTCCACGCCGAGGACGAACACCGACCGCCACTCGGCGAGCGCGCCCGTGTGACACAGCAGGATCGTGGCGCGGTGGGGGGTGTGCCCCGCCGTTCGACGGGTGCAGGGGGTTCCGCTCCGGGCTCCCGCGCTCGGCCGCGGATCGACGTCGTTCGGCACGGTTCCTCCGTCGGGTTGTCCTGGCTCGGTCCCGAGCTCGTTGCCCGTCCATCGGCACGGGAACGCAGGAACCGGCGAGTGCGCCACCACGACGAGTGACCGCACTCCGTCGCGCGGGTGGCGGCGCCGGGCGGGGGTGACGCTGAGCGACCACCCGGCGGAACCGCGGGAGACAGCACAGTCCGCGAGCACAGAACGTGACAACCGGGACGAGATCGGCCACTGATTCGTCACGGTGCGCCAGCCGGCGGTCACCGCCCGCACGACGGCACGGTCGGCGCGTCCGGCGTCGCTCCCCCGCCCCCGCGAGAGGTGTACACCGGCTCCCTCAGCTACGCCCGGCGCAGAGCGGAGCCTGCGATGTACCTCACCGACACCCCGTCGCTCGGCAGCGCCGCCGACCGCAGGATCGTCGAGGACGCGGCGATCGCGTTCGTCCTCGAGCAGGAGGCGGTCGAGGGCCGGCTCGCCCGCGACGTCCGCGGCACCCGCGCCCTCGGGGACGTGGTCAGCGGCGAGCGGATCGTCGAGGTGCGGGTCTTCGCCACGCCGGTGCGCGGCCAGGACGTCTGGCTGGAACCGCACTTGTACGAGACCGCCCGGGCGCACCCCGACCGCTTCTGGTTCTACGTCGTCGAGGACCTCGGCTCCGACGTTGCGCGGTTCCGGCTGCTGCGCCTGGGCGGCGAGCCGCTGCAGCGGATGCTCGAGCAGGCGATCAAGCGCCGCTATTACGCCGTCCCCGTGCCCGCCACCTTCCAGGAGGACGAGGACGCGGCCGGGATCGAGGACGACGACGGGGCCGCGGCCGCCTCCTGAGCCCTGCGCTCCACCTCGGAGTCACGGCCATCCGAACCCACCGCACCGGCCTCCGCGAGCACCCCGGACGGGTGTCGCGCACGACACACAAATCCGGACGCAGTAAGAACTTGTACCGAGTCCGCTTTTCGGTCTACCTTCCCGCACGTGGCGAAGACGGGCAGGGCGGCATCCGTGGCGCACTGTCCCGTGTCCGCGGTCATGGGCCTGCGGGAGCGCAAGAAGCTCGCGGCCTGGCGCACCATCCGCTCGACCGCACTGCGCCTCATCGACGAGCGCGGGTTCGACGCGGTGAGCGTGGAGGACATCGCCGCCGAGGCCGGCGTCTCCCGGACGACGTTCTTCAGCTACTTCGCGAGCAAGGAAGCCGTCGTCTTCGACCTCGACCCCGACGAGGTACGCCAGTGGCGCGAGCTGCTCGAGAACTGTCGTACCGACACGCCACTCTGGGACGCGCTCACCGATCTCGCGCTCGGCCTGGCGCGGCTCCTGAGCGAGCGGCTGCCCCTGCAGAAGCGGCTGCTCGAGCAGTCGCCGGGGTTGTGCCGATCGACGCGGGGTGTCTGTGACGGCATCGAGCCCGAGCTGCGCGAGTGGCTCGGCCGGCGCTGTCCGGACGGCGACGACGTGAGGACCGCCCTGGTCCTCAACACCGCGATGGCCGCGGTCACCACGGCCATCGACGCGTGGGACCCGCACCAGCCCTACGACCGGCTCCTGGAGCTGCTGAGCGACTGCCTGCGCTGGGCCGGCGCAGGACTCGCCCACCCCGTGAGCTGACCGAAGCCCACACCCGAGACCCGCCCGGCACCGACGCCGGGCGCACCACTGCACGGGCCGTGCACGTCCGCGCGCCCGCACCGCACCACACGACGGAACTGCGCCCCGCGCAGGAAGGACGGCACTTCCCATGTCCGCTGAAGGACTCATGACCCCACCGGGTCCCGACCTCGCCAAGGCCGGGCCCCCCGGACCCACCGATGGGCCCGACCCCAAGCGCTGGCTGGCGCTGGCGGTCATCGCGATCGCGCAGCTGATGATCATCCTGGACGCGTCGATCGTGAACGTCGCCCTGCCCGCGATGCAGGACGACCTGAACATCACCGAGCCCAACCTGCAGTGGGTGATCACCGCCTACACGCTGGCGTTCGGCGGGCTGCTGCTGTTCGGCGGCCGGATCGCCGACTTCATGGGCCGCAAGCGGTCCTTCATCATCGCGCTGATCGGCTTCGCCTTCGCCTCCGGGCTGGGCGGCATCGCCCCCAACGCGGAGCTGCTGTTCGCCGCCCGCGCCCTGCAGGGTGCCTTCGCCGCCCTGATGGCGCCCGCCGCGCTGTCGCTGCTGACGGTCACGTTCGTCGACACCAAGGAGCGCGCCCGCGCGTTCGGCGTCTTCGGTGCGATCTCCGGCGGTGGCGCCGCGATCGGCCTCATCCTCGGCGGCGTCCTCACCGAGTACGCCTCGTGGCGCTGGACCCTCGGCGTCAACGTGCCGATCGCGCTCCTCGCCGCCGGTCTGGCCGTCCCGCTGGTCAAGGAGAGCCGCGCCGAGGGCGACCGCCACTTCGACATCCCCGGCGTGCTCCTCTCGGCGCTCGGCCTGGTCAGCCTCGTCTACGGCTTCACCAAGGCCGCCGAGGAGGGCGTGGGCTGGGGCGACCCGCTGACCATCGCGCTGCTCGTCATCGCGGCCGTGCTCCTGGTGGCGTTCGTGGTCCGCGAGACCCGCACCGAGCACCCGCTGCTGCCGATGCGCGTGATCCTGGACCGCACCCGCGGTGGGTCATACCTGATCTTCCTGCTGGTCGGCGCCGGGCTGTTCGCGATGTTCCTTTACCTGACGCTGTACTTCCAGCGGACCCTCGGCTACAGCCCGCTCGAGGCCGGCTGGGCGTTCCTGCCCTTCAGCGGCGGCGTCATCGTCGGTGCCGGCGTCGTGTCGCAGCTCCTGCCCCGCGTCGGACCGCGGCCGCTCATGATCGTCGGTCTCGTCCTCGCCGCGGTCGGGATGCTGTCGCTGACCCGCATCGGGGTGGAGAGCGACTACGTCACCACGGTCCTGCCCGCGATGCTGCTGATGAGCTTCGGCCTGGCCTCGGTCTTCGTGCCGGCGGCGAGCACCGCGCTCGTCGGGGTCGAGGAGCGGGACGCCGGCATCGCCTCCGCGGTGCTGAACACCGCGCAGCAGGTGGGCGGGTCGCTCGGCCTGGCGATCCTGACGACGATCTTCTCGTCCACGGTCACCGGCTGGTTCGAGGACAACGGCGCCCGCGTCGCCACCGACCCGGCCTTCGCAGCAACGGCCGAGGCCGAGGCCTCGGTGAACGGCTTCGAGGCGGCCTTCTACTCCGCCGCCGGGCTGTTCGTGCTGGCGCTGATCTTCGCGTTCTGGCTGATCAAGGCCAAGAAGGAAGACCTGCCGGCCGAGGGCGCCGTCGCCGTCTGACGGTCCCCGCTCCGGCACGGACGGCGCCGGTGGTTCCTCGGAACCACCGGCGCCGTTCTGCGTCCTACCTTCCGGTTCCGGTCCCGGCGGTGTAGACCGGTCGGACCGGGGGAGGTCGACCGGAGGGGAACCGATGACGACGACCGAGCTGGGACCGAGACAGATCGAGGACGCCGCGATCGAGTACGTGATCGGGCGCGAGCGGGAGCAGGGGCGGACGGCCCGCGACACCCGGGGAACCGGCGTCGGCGACCTGCTGAGCGGCGACCGGGTCATCGTGGTGAAGGCGTGCGGCACCTCCTCGCGGGGGCACGAGCTGTGGCTGGAGCCCAGCCACTACGTGGCCGCCAGAGGTGAGCCGGACGGCTTCTGGCTGTACCTGGTGGAGAACGTGGCGCAGGGCGACCCGGCGCACTTCCGGCTGATCCGGCTCGGGGAGGACCGGCTGCAGGAGCTGCTGGAGCGGGCCCGGGAGCAGCGCTTCTGGACGGTGCCCGTGCCCGTGCGGGTGTACGACGAGGTGGCCCGCGAGGGCTGAGCGGGCGGGTCCTACGGTCGGGTCCGTGCCTGCCGACACCGCGTTCCCGGACTGGCCCCGCCCGGCGAGGTCCGGCTCGGTCGTGGTGGTCGGCAAGCTGGTGGCCGACCAGGTGCTGGAGCTGTCCGGGCCGCTGGTGGTCGGCGGGCAGCAGCGGGTGGCGCGGACGGCATCCGCGGGTGGTGCGGCGGCCAACGTGACCGCCGGGCTGGCGCGGGCGGGGGTGCCGGCGCGGCTGGCCGGCTGGGCGGGCGCGGACCCGCTCACGGACGGGCTGCTCGACGGGCTGGCGTCGCGCGGGGTGGAGCTCGCCGTGGTGCGTCGCGGGCGGTCACCCCTGACGACGGTCCTGGTGCACCCGGACGGCGAGCGCACGATGCTCACCGACCGCGGCGAGGGTGGGCTCGAGGTGGGCGACGTGCAGCCGGAGTGGGTGGCCGGTGCCGCCGTCGTCCATCTGGACGGCTACGACCTGCTGCGCTCCCCGCGGGCGCTGGCTGCCGCGGCGTCGCTGGCGCACGAGGCCGGCGTGCCGGTGAGCGCCGACGTCGCCGCCGCGACCCGGATCGCGAAGCACGGCGTCGAGGCGTACGTGGAGTTGCTGGCCGCGCTCGCGGCGGACGTGCTGTTCTGCAACGCGGGCGAAGCGGTGGTGCTGGGCCTGACGGAGGAGTTGCCCGCGTGGGCGCCGGAGCTGGTGCTCGTGCACGAGGGGCCGCGCCCGACCCGGATGGTGACGCGGGGCGGGGTGGCCGAGGTGCCGGTCGCGCCGCTGGCCGCCGTGCGCGACACCACCGGCTGCGGGGACGCGTTCGCGGCCGGGGTGCTCGCCGGGTGGCGCGCAGGGTCGCCGGTGCGGACGGCGGTGGAGGCGGGGCACGCCGCGGCAGCGCTGGTCGCGGGCGTGGTGGGCGCTCAGCCGCCGTCCTGAGGCCTGGCGTCAGCCCACCGGGCGCGGTCGGCGGCGGAGTCAGCCCGACCGCTGGACCGTCACGGAAGCGTCGCTGGGGAAGTAGGCGGCCCTCCGGCGGGCCAGCCGGTCGAGCTCCCACGCCCACGGGATCCGGTTTCCCTTGCGCTCGTTGTGCGGGCCGCACAGCGCCTGCCCGTTGCCGATGGTGGTGGTTCCTCCGCGGCTGTGCGGATGGACGTGGTCCGCCTGCAGACGTCCGGTCGTCTCGCATCGGCCGGTCCGCCACGAGTGGTGCTCGCATCGATGACCGGCGCGGCTCATGATCGCGAACCGGTCGGCTCCGACGAAGAGCCGCTGCGGGTCTCGGGGCAGGCACCCGTAGAGGGCGGCTCGCATCCCACGGAACAGCCGCCACACGATGGCCACCGCGACCACTCCTGCGAGCCACGGGTGATCGTCCGCCGCCCGCATCAGGGCCTCGAACGCGTCCCGCAGAACGTCGCTGATCTCGGTGCGAGTCTCGTCCTCGTGCGTCAGCGCGAACCGTTGCCCCATGTCCTGAGGGATCGAGCAACTGATGGCAGAGCTTGAGGCTCAGCGGACCGATTCCCCCGAGCGGCTGACGAGAACGGACCGTGGGTGTCAGGTTCCGGCTGGCGAGGCCGCGACGACGGTCACCGATCGGCGTCGCGGAACCGGAGGATGTCGTCGGCCGGGAGGTTGCCGCCGGTGACCCGTACCCGCTGCTCGATCCGGTCCCACAGCTCCGTGGCACCGGACCGCGCCGCGAGCTCGATCAGCTGCGCCCGCACGTACTCCTCGACCGCCCGGCCCGACCGGGCGGCCCGGGCCGACAGCTCGCTCATCGTGGCCTCGGGCAGGTCGCGGATCGTCAGCGGAACGGGCATGGAGGCACCGTAGCGGCGAGGCCGTCGGGGAAGCTGGTTCCCATGGCTTCGATCCACCGCTCGTCCCGCGCCGCTGGCGCGCTGGTCGGCTCGGCCGTCGGCGACGCCCTCGGGGCGCCCTTCGAGTTCGGCCCGCCCGGGCAGTTCACCGCCCGCTTCCCCACCCCGGCCCGCGGCTCGCGGACCGAGATGTGCGGCGGCGGAGCGCTGGGCTGGGCGCCCGGCGAGTTCACCGACGACACCCAGATGGCCCTGCTGCTCGCGCACTCCCTCGTCGAGCACGACGGGCTGGACGAGGCCGACGTCTTCGACCGCTTCAGCGCCTGGGCGCAGGCGAACCCGCCCGACATCGGCAACCAGACCCGCGCCGTCCTCGGCGCCGGCCGGCCCTGGGACGTCGCCGCCGCCGAGCACTTCACCCGCTCCGGGCACGCCGCCGGCAACGGCTCCCTGATGCGCGCCACCCCCGCCGCCATCCGGTTCGCGAAGACCGACACCGCGACCACCATGGACGCCGCCCGGCGCATCTCCGCGCTCACCCACGGCGACCCCTCCGCCGGCGAGGGCTGCGCGATCTTCTCCGAGCTGATCCGCGTCGCGCTGGATGGCGGCGACCCGCTGACAGCGATCCCCGCCACCCTGGAGCTCGTGCCGCCCGAGCACCGCGACCGCTGGGCCGCCGTCCTCGCGGAAAACTGGACGCCCGACCAGGCCACCGAACGCAACGGCGCCGTCTGGCCCACCCTCGGCCAGGCCGTGTGGGCCCTGCGCACCGGCCGCGACGTCGCCGAGGTACTCCGGCTGGTGATCGACCTCGGCGGCGACACCGACACCGTCGCCTGCGTCGCCGGCGGCCTCGCCGGCGCCGTCCACGGGATGGGCGGCATCCCCAGCCGGTGGGCCTCGGCAGTGCACGGCCGCGTCCCCGGCCACGGCGACCGCGTGTGGCGTCTCGCGGACCTGCAGCAGCTCGCCGCCGCGCTCGACTCCGGCGTCCAGCAGAGCTACGACCCCGGCGTCATCCCCCGCATCGGCCCCGCCGAGGTCCTGCCCGGCATCTGGGCCGGCAACCTCGACGGCGCCCGGTACAGCGACACCGATTTCGCCGTCATCTCCCTGTGCCGGCTGGGTGAGCCCTTCCCGCACGCCGTGCAGCGGATGGCCTACATCGCCGACAACGACTACAACGCCGACCTCGACGGCATGCTCGCCGACGTCCTCGACGACATGAAGGCCCTGCGCGACGAGGGCCACCGCCTCCTCGTGCACTGCCACGGCGGCGCCTCCCGCACCGGGCTCGCGCTGCGCGGCTACCTCGTCCGCGAGGAAGGCATGACGGTCGAGCAGGCCACCGCCCACGTCGCCGAACGCTGGCCGCACCTGGGCCTGTGGAACGCCAGCTTCACCGAGGCACTGCACCGGCTCGGGCGTCGGGACTGACTCCGGTCTTGCCCCGCCCGGCAGGCTGGGGCGCCTGGACCGGACGACACCTGGAGGGATCGGCATGCGCGCTGTGCAGTACCGGACCATCGGCGGCGAGCCCGAGGTGGTGGAGATCCCGACGCCGGAACCCGCACCGGGGCAGGTGCGGCTGCGGGTCACCGCGGCGGGGCTGTGCCACTCCGACTCGTTCATCATGGGGCTCCCGGCCGAGCAGTACGTGTACGGGTTGCCGCTGACGCTCGGGCACGAGGGCGCCGGCGTGGTCGATGCCCTGGGTGACGGGGTCACCGGCGTGGCGGTGGGCGACTCCGTCGTCGTCTACGGGCCGTGGGGCTGCGGGCTGTGCCACGCCTGCGCGCGCGGGGCGGAGAACTACTGCCCGCATGCCGCCGGGCTGGGGATCGCGCCGCCCGGGCTGGGCGCCCCCGGCGCGCTGGCGGAGTACATGATCGTGGACGACGTCCGGCACCTGGTTCCGCTCGGCGACCTGGACCCGGTGGCCAGCGTCTCGCTCACCGATGCCGGGCTGACGCCGTACCACGCGATCGTCTCCAGCCTGGGCGCGCTGACCGCGGGGAGCACCGCCGTCGTGATCGGCGCCGGCGGCCTGGGGCACGTCGCGATCCAGATCCTGCGGGCGATCACCGGGGCGACGGTCGTGGCCCTCGACATCAGCGACGAGAAGCTGGAGCTGGCCTCGCAGGTCGGGGCGCACCACGTGCTGCGGTCCGACCCGTCCGCCGTCGAGGCGATCCGCTCGCTGACCGGCGGAGTGGGCGCGGAGGCGGTGTTCGACATCGTCGGCGCCCCGCCGACCCTCGAGCTCGCGCGCCAGGTGGTCGCGGTGAACGGCGTCGTCCAGATCGTCGGGATCGGCGGCGGCGTGCTGCCCACCGGCTTCTTCTCGACGCCGTTCGGGGCGTCGGTCCGCGCTCCGTACTGGGGTACGCGGACTGAGCTGATGGAGGTGCTCGACCTCGCCCGCAGCGGCGCGATCCACGTCGAGGTCGAGCGGTACACGCTCGACGAGACGCCGGCGGCCTACCGCCGGCTGCACGACGGCACGGTCCGCGGCCGCGCCGTCATCGTGCCCGGAGCCTGACGACCGGCCGGGCAACTCTCGTCCGGCTCGTCGCCGGCCAGTGCCGTCCTACCGCTGGTCGGAGCTCGGCGGCGCCGGCGGCGCGGGGCGGGGACGCTCGCGGAAGCCCGGGTCGAAGCGCTTGGTCGCCTCGGGCTCCTGCTGGGCGTCGTCCTGCTCGTGGTTCTCGTCGTCGGCCGCGTGCCGCCCCGGACGGGGCATCTTGAACTCGGCCGTCTCGTCGTTCAGGTGCCTCGCCATGATGCGTCCTTCCCCTGCTGGTCTGGCCCCAGCGTACGGAGCCCGGCGCCGCGGCGCGGCGGGCGGAGGTCGGAAGTCCCACGGCCGGCGTGATCGCCTCCTGCACGGTTCGCCGGCGCGAGAGGAGAGGATGTCGGTGGAGGGGACGACGGCGCATGTCGCCGAGCGCCGGCCACACCGCGAACCGCGGACCGAACAGCTCCACCACCGAGTTGCACCGCCCCGCGGCGCGCTCTCGAGAGGAACCCGCAATGCCGGTCATCTGCCCCACCTGCTCGTCCGACGACCTGGACGGTGAGGTGCAGCCCGATGGCACCCGGATCCTGCGCTGCGGCTCCTGCGGGCACCGGTGGTCCCGCGAGCGGACCGCGGCCGCCCGGCGGGGCTACACCCCTCCCCCGGGCATCGACGCGCTGCAGGGCCAGTTCCCCCGCGCCTCCGACGTCCGGCCCGAGGTCCTGGAGCGCGTGGCTCAGCTGCGGGAGCAGTTCCTCGAGCAGCGTCCGGTGGTCGACGAGGACACGGCCGCCTACCGCGCCCGCTACCGGTTCCTCTTCAGCGAGGAGGGCCTGCCGACCGCCCCGCCGGAAGAGCTGTACAGCTTCACCACGACAGCCACCGTCGCCAATGCCGGGCGGATGGCGACCTTCAGCACCACGTGGGAGCGGGTCGGGCCCGAGCGCGCCGCCCGGCAGTTGCGCAGGACCATCGAGCACCTGCTGCGCGGGCCCGGCCGGGAAGAGGACCGCATCGACCAGCTCGTCGTCGGCACGCACCAGGCCGCCTTCCCCGGGTTCAAGGAGGCGCTGCTGACCAAGGTGCTCGTCGTGGCCCACCCCGACCGCTTCCTGCCGGTGCTGAAGTACACGGCGGCGGTCGGCGGCAAGAAGGAGATCGCCGAGCGGGTGTTCGGGCTCGAGCTGCCCGCCGTCGAGCGGACGCAGCGGACGCTGGGCCGGCTGATCGTCTGGAGCAACGACCTGCTGAAGGAGCTCGTCGAGCCGCACTTCGACGACCTGCAACTGGCCGCGCAATTCCTGGCACAGGCCAAGAACCAGTCGCCCGCAGCCCGGTGAGCCCCGTGGATGCCGGTGGCGTCCGGGTCCTCGATCGAGCGCTGACGGAGAAGGCCCCGGTCTCCAGGACCGGGGCCTTCTCCGTCAGTGCGTCACCGCTTCTTGCGTCACCGCTTCTTGCGGACGATCAAGTAGGTGATGCCGAGGATCACGTCGACGGCAACCCACAGGAAGATCACCAGGGCCACACCGATGCCGGCGCCGACGGCAGTACCCGCCTGGCACATATCGAGCGCCTGCCCGACCTCGCCGTCGCAGTTGTCGGCGGCGTCCCCGACGCCGGAGATGATCCAGATCAGGAACAGCGCCTGGATCGCCAGGAAGACCCAGCGGAAGATGTGCCGCTGCTTCTTGACCGGCTGCTCGGGCGTCGGCTCCGCCTGCGTCTGGATGTGGGTCATGTCGTTCCTCTCGTCGTCGTCCGCGAACCGGTCACAGGCGTGGTGCACGGAGAGGCGTCAAGGCGCGCTGCCGAGGGCAGCACTCACCTGGCGATCACCCGTGCGCCTGTCGAAGCCCGACCCCGTCGTTCTGGGCGTGGGCTCGTGGTCGGCGGACAGTCCACATCAACCGCTATCGCGACGGAGCGGACGTCTTGTCAGTGGGGCAAGGATGGCCGCCCGACGCGGTTCTCATGGGATGACGCGCCGGTACCGGAACCGTCCAGCCCCACGGGCTCCACGGCCCTCAGAAGCCCCTGAAGAGCGAGATCGCCCGCGAGAGCCGAGATCGCCCGCGCGCTTTCGGCACCGACGGCCGCGACACGCACGCCGGAACCACGCCGTGCCTCTCAATCGACGACGGTCGCCATCTCGACGAGTCGACACAGCGCATTGACCTGGCGCAGCTGCTCCGGTGTCCGCACCGCGGCGCCCAGCAGTTCCTCGCTCATCACCACGACCGCCAGCGCCTTCGCCCGGGAGACCGCGACGTTGAGCCGGTGCAGGTCGTAGAGGAACGAGACGCCGCGCGGGGCGTCCTCCGCGCTGGTCGAGGTCATCGAGTAGATGACGACCGGCGCCTCCTGCCCCTGGAACTTGTCCACGGTGCCGACCCGGGCGCCGTCCGGCAGCAGCGACCGGATCAGCCCGACCTGGTTGTTGTACGGCCCTGGTTGTTGTACGGCGCGACGAGCACGTCGTCCGGGCCGATGCGCGCCTGCACGCCGTCGGCGTCCACCCAGCCGCGGCCCTGCAGCGATCGCTCAGGTCGGCTACGCGGCGGGCTCGTCCGCGCACGCCGCCGCCGACATCGCCGATGGGTTGCCTTAGAGCATCTCGAAAAGGCCGATTTTTTGTCTGCGTCGTGGCTTCAGCCCACGGGTTCAGGGACACCACGGGAGATGCCGAGTGGTGAATCCGCCGCCCCAGGCATCAACGCTGTCATCCAGCCCTCGAGCCCACGCCAGTAGGTCCCATCGTCTTGCAGGTCGAGTTCGTAGCAGAGTCTCCACAACAGGCCGGCATCGGTGTGAGCCGTCCAGGCCAAGAGGTAGTCACCGAGCACGGCACTCACCGCATCCGCGCCGACCTTACGGGCCTCGACCAGGACTTCCTGGTCCTCGAGCTCCGCCAGCAGCGACCGGGCCTGAGGAACGGGACCGAGACTGTTCAGAGAGGTGTCGAGGCGTGCCACGTGCTCGTCCATGACGCGGAGGACGCCATCGGCGCGCCCGAAGAACAGCCGGTTGCTGCGCAGGTCCTTGCTGACTCTCTTGGCCATCTGCTTGGCGACTCCGGTGGCAGCCACGAGCGCTGCGGTGTCCGCGAGCGTCCGGAGGCGGTTCTGCACCCCGTCGTCGCGGACGACCTGCAGCGGGTCACCGCCGCAGGACCGGTTGTGCGCCTCGATGGCGGTCAAGCGGGCCGCCCAGAGGAGGTGGAGTGCGGCCTCCGCCATCTCGCGCACGTCCGAGGAGAGCGTGAGGTCTCGCTTGGTTCCTGGACCGAGGGGTCCACCGATCGACTCGAAGAACCGACCGAGAGCCCCACGAACCAATTGGGTCAACAGAACCAGGTCGACCTCATGGTCCTTGGCTGCCGACCTCAGCGCATGCTTGAGCGTCTCGCGGAGCTGCACCTCCGCGACGTTGAGGTCGATGCGCTCCGTCCTCTCCAGGATGTCGCTGACCCCGGCCCGGACCTCAGTGAGCCCGACCTGGAGTTCCCGGAGCATGCGGGTCTGCTTCTTCACCTCGACCAGGACAGCCGTCGAGATTGCGAGGTTTACGACGCCGATGCCGAGATTGGCGAGTTGGACCGCCCCCATGACTGCGGAAGCGTCCGCCGGTAGCGGCGGGAGGGGGCGCGCGGGCGAAGGCAGACCGAGCCCCTCGGCCTCAGCTGAACCGGGAGCGATGTAGCGGATTCCGCGAGGATTCGGAATCGACCCGTCGCTGCCCAGGATCTGGTAGGCGAGACGCCACGACTGTCCCGGCCCGCTGCGGGTGAACTGCGTTTCCACGGCCCCACTCCTCGAAGTATTTGTGCGCGTACCGAGCCGGCTGCAACAAGAGACCGACTTCTCTCCTGACTCGGGGCCTGCGCCCGGTCGACGACTGAGCACTCGTACCGGGTTGCCCGCGCCAGTTGCACGGGGACTCACATGAAGACTGACACGCGTCAACCAGGACACTGACGAGCGACACCTGCTGGCCATCGCGAGTGAAAGCGGAGCCGCCTGTGGTCGACGGTCTCGGGGCCGTTCGCTTCCGCCGTCTCAGTCGCTAGGGGTTCGCGTTCGACGCGAGGGCCGACGTGCCGCCAGGAGCGTCGACGTCAGCGGCGTCAGCGCTCCGGCCGCGGCTCCGTCGCGTCGACGTCCGGACTGACTTCCAGCACGAACTCGCGCACCCGTCGGGCACGGTCCGCCAGGTGCGTTCGGTCCGGTTCTTTCGCAGTCCTCTCAGGGCGTGGCCGCTGAGGCAACTTGCCCTCGTCGAACTCCTCGCCCGTAGGGACGTACGGCTCGTTCACGCGCCTCTCCGCTCCTGCCAAGACCCGTGGGCGTACTGCGCCAAGCCTGTAACGACGGTGGTGAAGGCATCTCGATCGACGACGTTCCCGGCGCCGAAGCGAAAACCGAGCATCGCCTCGAACGCCGGGATGCGCGACGAACCTCCGGTCCGGGTCACGTAGCTCACCTCGGTCGGCGTCACGCCCGCCTTCTCGAGGGTTTCGAGGATGCAAGCCTCCACGCGGGCGAGCTCGGCGGCGATGGCATCCTCGAATTCCGACCGCTCCACGACCACATCGATGTCGAGATGCGGTGGGCGACGCAGGACCAGGCGCGCCTCGTACTGGCTCGACAGCTGAATCTTCGCGCGTTCGATGGCTTGGAAACACGCCCACGCCTGTCCCCCGTAGAGCAACTCACGGAGGGCGTCAGCGACTCGGGAGTTGCCGCTTGCAGACAAGTCCCGCAGCAAGGGTCCGACTCGGTCGTCCATCAGGAGCTCCTGACAGCCCGCCAGCGACCGCAACTTCGACCGGAACCAACCGGGAAGCCGCACGCGCTCCGGGCCGGACATGGTCGGCACCGCGTCGAGCCCGAGGGCAGCAAAGAGCTCCAAATCGAAGATCCGGCTGTCGAACGTCTCCCCACCAACCGTGACTCCGCCCAGAGCCAGCACCTTGCCGTGGTTCCGCCTCTTGGAGAGGACCGCGACGTCGAAGGTGCCGCCCCCGAAGTCGGTGCAGACGACAATCCCGTCTTGCACGCCCTCGACCGTCACAGCAGCCTGCGGTTCAGGCACCAGGTCGACGTGCCGGAATCCTGCGCTGACGGCGGCCTGGTGCAGCCGGTCCTCCGCCAAGCTCTGCAGTCGAACAGGATCGGACTCGACACCGGGGAACCGCACAGGTCGACCGATGGCGACCGTACGAACGTCCTGACCGGTGAGCTGGTCCGCAGACCGCTTGAGCCGCTTGAGAATCACGGCCACGAGGTCGGTGAAGCGGTAGTCGCGGGTCCAGCTGTTCGTCCGATCCAGATGCTCGGACGAAAGATCCCTCTTGATCTGAGCCAGCAGCCGGCTGTCCCGGCAGCTCCCACCCCGGCGGTGCTGGCGACACTGGGTGAAGGTCCCGGAGCGTCCGCGGTCCACGAGGGTGCAGGTGCCGCAGGATGTCTGGGCCGTGGCCATCGCGACGAACGCCTGCGCCGAAGCCTGCCCAGTCAGCCGGTTGCCATCGCGGTGGAGGTAGACGAGCGACCGCAGTTCCGGCGCACCGGATTTCTCTGCGGCCACGACCTTCGTCGTCCCATCCGCGTAGGCGACGGCGATCGAGCTGTTGCTCGTCCCGAAGTCGACGCCATACGCGACTGCCTGGCTCACCGGCCGACCACCACAGCTGCCCACGCCACGGTCGACTCCATCTCCAGCTCGCGCCGTCGGACGTCGTCGCACTCGAGCTGGTGCAGCTCCTCAAGCTCCGCCACCCGCTCGAGGTCCTTGGCCAGCTTTCCCTTGCGCGCGGGCAGCACCTTGCGGTCCCGGGCGCTGACGTCGCCGCCCGACCGGGCGTCGAGCCACTCGCGCGCCTGGGTGACCTGCAGTTCGAGGCGGTCCTTCTTGTAGGCGTAGAGCCTGTCCGCACGCTCCAGCAGAGCTTTGCGAACGTCCTCGTACTCCAGCGTGAATGTGCGCCGCTGCTCCTGGAACTGAGCATCGAACTGGCGCTGGCTGGCGACGACGGCGTCGGAGACCCAGGAGGGGGGAGCGACCTCTGCGGGCGCGTCGTCCGGTCGGCGGGTCAAGCGCTGACTGCTGACAGCGAGATTCTCGCCGACCAGATGGCGGACCAGCGAGCCACGGTTCGTCAGCCCTCTGACCCGAGTCTCGTAGACGACCTCCACCCAGGTCCCTGGCGGTACGTCGGTTGAGTACCGGCACCCCACGGTCGCGCCTTCGAGGGCCGCCCCGTGTGCCACCAGCTTGTCGACCAGGGCGTGGCCGAAGGCGAAGAACTCCAGATCGTCCCGGCGCAGGGCTTCCGAGGTGGCGAACACCCCTCGAAAGCTTCTCTCCTGCAGTCCGAGGCTGTTCATGGCGCCGAGGGACAGGTGGACGGCGTCGCCACCGTCCTCGTGGTCGCTCAGGAAGCCACCCTTCCACTCCAGGATGCGGCGGCAGTACTCGGCGACGTCGTCTTGCGTGGCCATGGACGCGTGCTGCTGAAGCTCGTTGAGCTGATCCCGGCGGAAGCTGGCTCGGTCGAGCACGAAGTCACCCAGCCGCTTCTCGACCGCCTGCGCTTGCAGGACCTGCTTCTCGAGCTCCTCGGAGTACAGCGAGAAGCTCGCGTCCCCGTTGATCTCGTCCGAGAGCGCGAAGCGCTCGATGTCCTTCTCGATGCTTCCGAGGATCGGATCGAGCGCGCCGATCGACTCCTCGAACAGCCTGATGCGAACGGCGAGCACCTCGAGGACTCTCTCCTCCAGAGTTCCCTGCGCGACGAGGTTGTAGATGTTGACCGGTCGCTTCTGGCCGATCCGGTCGAGTCGACCGATGCGCTGCTCGACCTTCATGGGGTTCCACGGCAGGTCGAAGTTGATCAGATGGTTGGCGAACTGCAGGTTCCGTCCCTCTCCGCCGGCCTCCGTGCTGACGAGCACCGAAGCTCGTTCCCGGAACTCGCGGACCGCCTGCTCCTTCTCGTCGGCGTCCATACGACCGTTGAAGAGGGCCGTGGCGATGCCATTGGAGCGGAGCGTCTTGGCAAGAAACGTCTGCGTCTCCACGAACTGCGTGAAGATGACGATCTTCGCGTCGGGCTCCTGCAGGATCCGCTCACAGACGACGGCAGCCTTCATCATCTTGCTGTCCCGCACGAGGTCGAGACGAGCAGCCAGCTCGCTCAGCTGCCTGATCTCCACATCGATGTAGTCGGCGTGCAGCAAGACGGCCGCCGCCTCCTCCGTCGGGTCGCTCAGCTCGAAGGGGTCGTCCAGCTCACCCTCGAGCGACCTTGCCGTTGCCCTCGCACGCGCGATCACCGCGGCACGATCCCCCTGGAGCGCGGCGATGCGGCGACGGAAGCTCGTCCTCAGAGCATGCGAACTGCTGGTCAACATCTTCTGGTACGCCACCATCAGGAATCCGACAGCGGTGTTCTTGTCGAGCCGAGCTCGGTTGTAGCCCTCACGGATGTACTCCGTGACATCGTCGTACAGCTCTAGCTCCTCAACGGAGAGCTCCACCAACTCAGTACTCGCCCGCCGTCGCCCGGCCAGTCCGAGCTCGGCCTTCCGGTTCCGGACCATGACGTCGGCGAGAGGATGCATGGCGACGACACGCGCGACGACTTCGGCCCGAGTGTGATCGTCCGCAAGGGTCTCGGAGTCAGCGCAACCCACGTGATCGAGCAGTCGTCCCTCCTTGCTGAAGAGGGCTCGGCGCTCGTCCGCACTGAGCGTGTCCCACGCCTCGAGTTGCTTCATCAGCTCGTTGAGCCGCGGGATGTTCGACCGCTGCTGCTCGAACGCCTTCTCGTTGCGGAACATGCCGGGCTCGACCAGCTGGATGAGCGAGTACAGCTCGAACGGATCGAGTTGCACAGGGGTCGCCGTCAGGAGGAGGAGACCGTTCGTCGTCTCCTTGAGCTCGTCGGCGAGCTTGTAAGCGTTAGTCTCCTTCTGACGGGTGCGGCGCACCCTGTGGGCCTCGTCGAAGATGACGAGATCCCACTCGGCCTCGAGGATCTGCTCGCTCCTCTTCGCTCCGTAGGCGAACGGCAGAGAGCAGATGACGTTGTCCCGAGCCAGGAAGGGATTGGCGTCCGCTCTTCCCAGGTACTTGGCCGCCGCGCCGTCCATGATCTCGAAGTTCTCGTTGAACTTCGACGCTAGTTCCGTCTGCCACTGCCGCGTCAAACTCGCCGGGCTCACGATGAGAACCCGTGAGATCTGCTCCCTCGCCCGCAGCTCCTTGAGGATGAGGCCGGCTTCGATCGTCTTACCGAGACCTACCTCATCCGCCAGGATCATGCGGGGCCGCAGCTTGTTGGTCACCCGATGCGCCACGAATACCTGGTGCATCTGCGGCTCGATACGAGCGTTGGTGAGGCTCGCCAGAGGATCGTGGCGGTAGGCGTGCTGGAGGTAGTGCGCCTGGATCCGAATAGCGTGCGCCTCCGGATCTCCTAGGGTGCCGTCGCTGAGCAGTTCGGCCGGCGTTCTCGGCGCGAAGTCCAACTCCTCGCCGTCGAGCATGACGACGGCCGCACCGAAAGCGACCCTGAAGTGCGTCCCGGCCTCCCCGACGACGACGCCGATGTCGCCGGAACCACGTCGCCTGACAGTGAGGATGGAGAGGACGGGGTCACCCCTGGTGGTCTGACTCTCCGCCTGACCGACGCCTTGCTGTCCTGCTGTGGGATGTGTCGGCCGTGTGGGGGTGGCCCCGTCCCTGCACGTCACCGGGCGGGACGTCCGTGACCTCATAGGAGCCTGTGCAAGAGGCGCCCATCACTGTCCTGTCCG
>NZ_FOEE01000008.1 GCF_900110555.1 Trujillonella endophytica | reverse complement strand
CGGCAGCGGCATCACCTTCCCGCGAACCAGTTCCACCACCAGCCGCCGCGGCCCCCACGCCCGGTGCTCCCGCCGCAGCTCCAGCACCGCTGCCTCGACCACCGCCGACATCTGATGCGGACACGACCCCGGCCGGTGCGACCGGTCGGCCAACGCCTCCAGCCCGCCGTCCTCATACCGCCGCAGCCACGCGTGCACCGTCTGCCGGGACACACCCCACTGCTGAGCCACCGAGCTCACCGGATGGCCCTCGGCGATCACCGCCAACACCGCCCGATAGCGCTGCTCCGCCACGCTCAACTCCCTCATCGAGGGAGCGTCAAGGATCAGCCGAAACAGCTGTCAACCATCAACCGCAACACTGTCACGGCTCACCCGAAGCTCCGTGGTCAAGCATCAGGCGAAACAACACACATCACACGGTGGGCCCCGTGGGGATCGAACCCACAACCCGCGGATTAAAAGTTCCGAGGGTGGACGTACGGGGTCGTTCACCGCCGTACGGAAGCGCAGGTCGAGCGCGAGTCGGCACAACCGAGGACCGTCGCGGACAGCCCCGGACGGTCGCCGCTGGCACACAAAGTGGCACCACGTCAGACGCACCCCGTAGAAAGCGAACGGCTCCGTCTCGGAGACAAGGCCGAGACGGAGCCTTGATCCCCAACCATCCTCAGAAAGGCCGGAGATCCATGCACGACGCTACTGACCACGAGCTCACCGCGGACGACATCGTCGCCGCTGTCACCCGACTGCAGGACGACTGCGATGCCCTGCGCATCGAGGTCGACGACCTGATGATCGAGCGCGACGAGCTGCGCCGGCAGATCGAGCAGCTCACGAGGGACGTGCTCGTCACCTGCATCATGCGGGACATCCCCGGCGGCCGTGGGTGGTCCTATGTCGAGGACGCCCAGGTGCTGGCGCTCTCGCCCGACCTCGACTCGGCGACGGAGGCGCGACTTCTATCGCAGGTTGTGCGCCCGGACCTCGTGGCCTGCGACGGCTGCGGCGCCCCGCACCGGTCCAACGCGCCCTGCGGAATCCATGGCGCAGCCTGACCCTGATGTAGGCGGCGCCCCCGGGTTGAGCACACAGCCCCGGGGGCGCCGTCGTGTCCCTCGAACTAGCGACTGCCGGCGGCATCGACACCGCATCGGCTCTGCCACGCTGCGGGGGTGCTCGACTGGCTCCCTGATTTCACGGCCTGGACGCCCACCGACTGGGCGGCACTCGGCCCATACGTCACAGCTCTCATTGCCGTATTCGCCGGCGCCGTCGCTTGGCGCCAACTACGGGAGGCACGCCGCCTCAGGCGAGAGCAGGCGCAGCCCTACGTCGCTTGCTTCGCTGAACCGACCCCCGGTCACGACCAGGGGGTCGACATCGTGATCCGCAATTTCGGCACCACCATCGCCCGCGACGTCACTATTTCGATATCGCCAGACGTCATGCGCAGTGGAGGCCCGGGTCGTCCGCCCGAGGAAGTTCGACTGCCGACCCATATACCCGCACTCGTGCCGGGCCAGGAGTGGCGAACGTGGTGGGACCTCGGCCCCAGTCGCGCAGAACTAGACCTAGTCGGGCGCCACGAGGTCGTTGTTGCATATCGGGACAGCCAAGGAAAGAAGTTGCCGCCCACTCCCTCGGTCCTCGATTGGGAGTACTTCACTCAACACACCTTCTTGGTGACGAAGGGGCAGCACGAGATGGCCACCGCCCTGCAGGAGCTCAGCAAGACGGTGGCGAGCTTCAAGTACCGCCACAACGGCGGCTTTGCTGCTTTCGTCCGCAATGCGGATGCCCTCGATCAGCGCGAGCGCGAAGACATGCCGCGTCGGATGGCGCACCATCGGCGCCTCGTAGCCGAGGTCAAGCAGGCTCAAGCCCGCTGGAGACAGCAACGGGAAGCAGAGGGTGCGGCGGACGAAGCACCTTCCGACCGGCAGGAGACGGCGGCCACCACGAACGGCTGGTGGCGGCGCCGCGGCGGAGGCCGATAGCCTTCCGCCCCGTGGTGGCCAGGGAGCACGACATTGACTGTCCGCTCTATCCGGCTCACTGGTTGCGGCGTGCGCTTGAGGCCGTCGAGCAGATGGTGGCCGGCGACCCCGACGGCGACGCCGACCGACTGTCAGCAGCGGCACTGCTCAACGGGTTGCAGCACTATGCGCACGCAACCGGCTGGGAGGTAGTCACCTTGAGGGACGTGGCGGAGTACGCGACGTTGATGTCCGAGGAACAGTTCCCACCGTGCGACTGCATCGGGCCTTCAAAGCTTCGGTGGTGACTACGGCAGCCCCACCAGCCAGCCGCCCGTGATTCGGGGCGTCGTGGTGAGCCCGTGGGCGGCGATGGTCACGGCGACCAGCGCGGAGACCCGTGGGTCCTTGCGCGAGAGCACTCGCTGCCCGGCGTCGCCGGAGGTCGACCAGCGGGCGACGGCGACGGCGTCGTTCAGCTCCGGTTGGTTGCCGTGCCGCAGCGTGCGCGCTGAGACGGCGGCGTCGAGCGCAGCGCAGGCCTCGACGTAGAAGCGCCGGCTGACGGTCTCCACGGTCACGCCGGCCGACTGCAACGCCGGCAGCAGGAACGCGGCCGTGCCGGTCTGCTCGATCAGCAGCCGACCGTTCCATGCGCGCAGCAGTTCGGCACAGCGGTCCACAGCCCAATCCACACCGGCGCGTTGGTCGGCGAGCATGACGTGCGCGGCGCCGTCGGGTCGTCGCCAGGCGACGCCCACCGAGGCGGTGGAGTGGTCCACGGCGACGTCGAGGACGAACACCGGGCGGTCGCCACGAACCGCGTCCGGGTCGGCGAGCGATGTCCAGATCGTCGCGTCGATGGCTGAGCCCACGGCGGTCACCCACTGGTTGAGGACCTCGGTGCGGAACACGTCCTCCGGGTCCGTCTCCAGCGCCGACGCGATCGCCTGCTCGGTCATCCGGTGGCCCAGCGCAGGGTTGGCCTCTCCCCAGGCGGCACGGTCGTCCAGCGCGCAGCCGTCGGGAGCTGACCACTCGAAGATGCCCAGCGTCGTGCTGCGGTCTGCGGCCGAGGCGAGAGCCTTCTCGCGGAGGGAGGCGAGGACGACGGAGGACCTGTCCCCGGCGTTGGAGAACCCGAGCACCTGGGGCGCCGGCCGGGCAAGCGTCGTCTTCGTGATCGCCGACCACGCCTCCCAGTCGCGGTGCTCGCGCAGCTCGTCGAGCAGGACCAGATCCGAGGACAGCCCACGGCCGCCGGAGCGGGTCGCGGCGGCCACCTTGTAGCGCTCGCCGGAGGTCAGGCGCATGAACTTGTCGCCGTTGGTTCGGGAGACGTGCGCGACCTCGCGGGCCAGCTCGGGGACACTCTCGGCCATCAGCAGAGCGCCGGTCCACGTCTCCTCGGCCAGGGCCAGGTTCTGCGCCGTCCCGAGCACCAGCGGGGCGCCGTCGACGTACATCCGCCACAGCGCGAGCACCTGAAGCAGGGTCGACTTCCCGGACTGTCTCGCGGTCCCGACCAGCAGCGTGCGGAAGCGGAACGACCCGTCGTCGGCCAGTTCGAGCCCGTGGATCAGCACCCACTTCTGCCAGGGCATCAGCTCCAGGCCAAGCACGTCCTCGGCGAACTCGATGACCTCGAACCCGCGGCTCGTCTCGGGCGTCAGCTCCCCGGCCGGCGGTGTCGCCAGCCGTGGAACCTCGGAGCCGATCAGCGTCGTCATCGTCACGAGGACCGCCGACCACGGAGGGCCGCCAACTTGCCGGCCACCTGCTCCTCGACGCCGAGCGCCTTCCGCTCAGCCGGCGCGCCACCGAGAGCGCGCAGCACTCCGGAGAGGTTCTGCCCGATGTAGCCGGCGGCCTTGTCGTCGGTGGCCGCGTCGATCCGGCGGGCGTAGTCCAGCGCGAGGGCCACCATCGCGCCGTCGGCTGGTTCAAGCCACGTCATCGCCTCAATGGCGGCCGTCACAGCCCCCAGGAGAGCCTGGGACGGCGGGAGCGGATGCAGGGTGCCCATGTAGGTCTCCTAGGTGGGTGGGGGGCGCGGGGACGGACGATTCAGGGCGGGGTCACCCAGCCGGCGGGGGCGGGGAGGGGCCGGCCCCGGGGGTCACCACGTCAGCCGCGTTACTCGACCGGCAGTCCGCTTCTTCGCGTTCGTGATCCGCGCACCGCCGGCGTAGTTGTCGGCAGCGCAGGTGCCGCGCAGGTTGGTGAGGTCGTGCGCGAGATCGGGTCGGACGCTCAGCGGGATGATGTGGTCGACCGTGGTGGACCACCCGGTGCACTTGGGTCCGCGGATGGTGCAGTACGGGTCGCGGGCCAGCACCTCGGCACGGATGCGACGCCACGGTCGGCCGTGGCGACCGTGATGCTTCGCGGTCATCGCAGCCGATGACCGAGGGTGCGGGAGTCGGCGCCGCAGGTCGGGTCACTGGCCGGCCTAGGACCGACCGTCCGCCTTCGATCCCCGGCAGGGTCACCGCATGACCGAGGTGACGTGAACGTCACCGACTCCCGCGGTCTCATCGGGAGGCGAGCCCGACCATGCGAGCCCACGCCTCGCGGTCGGCACGCCCGGCCTCGAGGGCGGCGGCCTTCTCGGCGTCGGCGGTGGCCTGCTGTCGCTCGGCAGCGCGTGCGACGACGTCCAGCGCCTGCTCTGCGTCGTTGAGCGCGGGCGCGATGCCGGGCACGGCATAGAGCTGGAGCAGCCGCTCGTTGCCTCCGGTGCCGCTGACGATCTGCTGCGCGATGTCGAGCGTCCCGCCGTGCGCCTGTCCGGTCAGCGTGACGATGGTGGCGACGTCGAACCCGTTGGCTCGGCCCGACCGCAGGAAGCTGCGGATCTCGGCCAGGAAGGCCAGCGCGTCGCGGGTGCGGTGGTACAGGCTCGCGGCGGCGGGGCCAGTCTTCAGGACCTGTGCGCCGTCGCCGTACACCTCGGCGGTGAGGCCCGCGGCGAGGGCGTCGGTGACGACCGCGGCGGCCTCGAGGAACCGGGGCCGCAGCTCCTCCACAAGCCGGTCGTGGTCCTCGGCAAAGGCGACGTTGACGCGGCGGCCGAGCTGGTTGGAGACGCCGCCCGCGATCTCCTGGGTTCCGGCCTTCACTGCGCGGGTGAGCGCGGCCTCGCGGAGAACCTTGGGTGCGTTGGCCGCGGTGAGCTTGTCCAGGTCGACGCCGGCCATCGGGTCGGCGAGGGCTGCCTCGTTGACGGCTCGGATGATGCCGAGCACCCGGGCGGCCTCGGCTGGCAGCTCGATGCCGAGGTCGGCGTAGGCGCGGGCGCGGAGCGTGGCGTTCATGGTGGCGTCCATCGGGTTCTCCTAGAGGCTCGTGGTGCGGTTGACGGGGACGCCGACAGCTCGGCTGATCGCAGCCGTAAGCGCGTCGTCGTCGTTGAGGGCGAGCGGGGTGCCGGCGCCAGGCGCCGGGCCGTCGTGGATCTCGCAGCGGGGCATCTCGTGGCCGCCGAGCGTGAGCTTCATCGACTCGGCGAGGGTCATGCACTGGCAGGTGGCCATCGGTTCTCGGTTCTCCTAGGTCAGGTAGTGGGGCGGTTCGTTGGCTTCGCGGTGCCGTCGGGCGTCGCGGACGCTCTGCGCCCGCTTCTGTGTTGAGTGGCTCCGGTCCGGGCGGCATCCGTCGCAGCACCCGAACCGGGCCGTTCTGGTGACCTCCAGACCGCACTCGCGGCAGTGCCAGGTGGTCATGCGGTCCTGCCGATCAGCAGCGCTTCGAGGAAGTCGGCTGCGGCGTCCTCCTGGCCGGGATAGGCCTCGAAGCGCTTCCCGCCGTCGGGCAGGAGCTCGGTCCGCCCGTAGCCGGCGGCGGCACATCGCTCGAACGCGGCGTTGAGGACCGCGACCCAGGCGGGCGGGATGGGCTGCGCGGTCATGCGCCCACCGCCAGCCTCAGCGCCCGGCCGTGTGCCTCGGCGGCCTCGCGGGTGAGGTCGGGCTGCCGGGCGACGACCGCCTCGGCGAGCACGTCCTCCGAAGGGAGCAGCGAAGAGCGCGAAGGGAGCGGGATCTCGGTGTCTGCTCCCTTCGCTCCCTTCGTGCTCCCTTCGGAGTCGTCGGTGATGAGGCGCCACACCCAGCCGCCTCCGAAGCCGGCCTTCTCGGAGCGCACCCGCTTGCCCTTGGCCCGCTTGAGCGCGTCGCGGCTGTAGCCCTCGGCCTGGCCCGCCTTGAAGACGTCCTTGGCTGCCGCCTCGCCGCTGCTGCCGGCAAGGAAGTCGACCAACCAGTCGGCGACCTCCTCGCGCTCGCTGCGGTCGGTGTCTCCCTGCGGGCTGCGCTGGAGGAGATCCCGCACGGTCGTCTCGGACTCCCCCAGCCAGGCGACTCGCCCGACGCTGGCCGTCCCGCCGTCGTCGGCGAGCACCTGCGACTCCTCGATGCGGTAGGCGAGCGACGGGACGTCGAGGGTCTGCCCGTTCGTCTTGATGACCGACAAGGTGCATGTGCCCTCGTCCTCGTCGCGGGCACAGCCGAGGGCCTGCCGAATGATCTGCCCGTAGGCACCAGCGCCGCCGATGGAGTCCAGAGGCTCGGAGCCGCTGGTGCTCTTGCGGAAGTGACCGATGCCGAGGACGGCGGTGTGGGTCTGGTGGGCCAGCGCCTTGAGCTTCTCCAGCTGCGGACGCACGTTGCTGTTGTCGTTCTGCTGACCCTCGAGAGACGAGTTGAGGGCGTCGAGGACAACCAGGGCCGGCCGCAGCTCGGCGATGGTGGCGCGGAGCTGGTCGAGGTCGGCGTCGATCAGGAGCGGGCTGCCGTCGGACTGACCGTGCACCACGTCGACGATGTGAAGCCGGTCGGCATCTCCCTTGGCGGCGACGAACCGGGCCTTGAAGACGCCCTCGGAGTCCTCCGTGAGGCTGTAGAGGACGTTCTGCGGGCGTCCGAGGAAGTCGCCGTCCAGGCGGCCGGTGGTGAGGTTCGCTGCGACCTCGGCGGCCACCGTCGACTTCCCGACGCCCGGCTTCCCGACGAGCATCGCCAGCTCGGCCACCGGCAGGTAGTTCGTCCAGAGGTAGCGAGTCGGCAGGATCTTCACGTCGTGCAGTGACCGCATCCGCAGCTTGCGACCATCGGGCTCGGTCACGCGCTCACCGCCCGCAGGGTGGGTGCGTGACCACTGAGACCGTCGCGCCGGTTCAGCAGGCGGCGGACGGTGCGGCACTCGGCATCGAGGATGTCGACCATGACGTCGAGCGCCGATCCCTCGGCGGCCTGCCGGACGCGGTCCCCGAGGGCGATGCATGACCGCCGCAGCGCGTCGTCGATCGTCCCCAGGGCGTAGGACCGCCACGACGCGGGCGTCGGCACCGAGCCGAACAGCTCGGCCAGCCGCAGGGCGAAGGCGCTGACGGCGACCGACCCGGTGACGATGCCGTCCGCTCGAGCTCGGGCCAGCACGACGGCCGGGTCCGGCGCGATCCTCTCGGCCACCAGCCGGCGCATCGTCGTGACGATCAGCCCGTGCATGTAGTCGCCGAGGTCGTCGTCGTGCACCAGGTCGAGGGCCTGCCCGGCGAGCGGCGCCGGCATGTGCAGCACCGCGCCGACGAACGCCGACTCGGCATCCAGTCCGTAGGTCGCGGTACCGTGAACCTGCCCGCCCGGCATGTTCGTGACCGCGCCCGTCTGGACCCGCTCCAGGCGGGCGTTGTCGTTCACGCCGCGCCCCGGCGCTCCAGTCGGGCGACGTACTCCTCGACCGCGCTCGCGGGCACGAACCGACGTCGGCCGATCTTCACCGTGCGCAGCTCTCCAGAGCTGATCAGCTCGTAGACCTTGGTCCGTCCGAGACCGCCGAGGGCCTGGCTGGCGTCTGGGTAGACCGGAAGCAGTACCGGCTGCATATCGACTCCCTGAATTGCAGCCTTGGAATTTCCAAGGCACGAGCCGGACGGTAGAGGACGTGGGCGGGTTCGTGCAACCTTGCGCGGACGAAGGTTCCATCTGTACGTTGGCGGACGTGGATGAACTGGAGCGGCTCATCGCCGAACGAATGCGGGCAGCCCTGGAGGCCGATGGAGAGCGCTATGAGACGTTCGCTGGCCGCATGACGGTCCTGGGCTTCCGCTGGACCGCCAACCGGGTGGCCCAGGTGGTCACCGGCCGCGGCGCACTCTCCCTGCTGGAGATCGCAGGCGTCTGCGCAGCTCTCGGCCGTCCCCTCGAGCACCTCGTCGACGGTCCCGGCGACGTCGGACTTCCTGCCGGGACCGCGATCGAGATCGACGGGGTGCGCAGAGCCCTACTGGAGGGCGACCCGAACCCCTGGCACTCCCAGCGCGTGAACCAGATCGCCGACGCCCTGCCGCCCTGGGGTCAGCACTCCGAGGCCACGATCAAGGCGGCGAAGCGGCTGAACGTCTCGCCGGCCGACGTTGAAGCAGCCGCGGCTGAACTGTGGGGACACACCTTCGCGGAGGAGCGCGACCAGCGCGCCACCCCCCGGGCCGGTGAGACGAAGCGGCAACTGCAGACCCGCCGAGGCCATGCTGCCCGAGCACTCCTCGCCGAGCTGAACGACTACTTCACGCTCCCCGGCCGCCGCACTGCTCCGCGCGGAGGCAAGCAATGACCAAACGAGCGGCGAGCGGCGAGTCGTCGATCCACAAGGGCGCCGACGGCCGGTTCCACGGCTATGTGTCGATGGGCCTCAAGGAGGGTGGCAAGCGGGATCGCCGTCACGTGTCCGGCCTCAAGCGAGCCGACGTCGTGACGAAGGTCCGCGAGCTGGAGCGGAAGCGAGACGCCGGCACGGCCGGTTCGGCAGGCAAGGCACCGACCGTTGGTCAGTGGCTCAATCACTGGCTCGACACGATCGCGGCCCGCAAGGTGCGACCGTCAACCCTCACCCGATATCGGCAGCTTGTCGGCAACCAGCTCGCGCCCGGCATCGGGCACCATCGGCTCGACAGACTGCAGCCCGAGCACGTGGAGAAGCTCTACGGCGACCTGCTGGCCGGCGGCCTGTCGTCGGCGTCGGTCCTGCAGGCGCACCGGGTTCTCTCGCGAGCCCTCAAGGTGGCCACACAGCGGGACAAGGTGGCCCGGAACGTCTGCACCCTCGTGGACGCGCCGAGCGTCGAGCGGGAGGAGATCCAGCCGCTGTCCGCCCTAGACGCCCGGCGTGTGCTGGAGACAGCCCGTGATCGCCGGAACGCGGCGCGCTGGTCCGTGGCTCTCGCCCTGGGACTCCGGCAGGGAGAGGCGCTCGGACTGACGTGGGACGCCGTCGACCTGGAGGCGGGCGCGCTCACCGTGCGCCAGGCCCTGCAGCGGCAGCCCGGTCAAGGGTTGGTGTTCGTGCAGCCCAAGTCACGCGCCGGCCGCCGGACGATCGCCTTGCCCGGACCGCTCCGCGATGCGCTGCGCGCCCACCGAACCGCGCAGCTCGCCGAGCGCATGGCGGCTGGCTCCCAGTGGAGAGACCTCGACCTCGTCTTCTGCCAGGAGAACGGTCAGCCGATCGACCCTCGCAGTGATCACCGGGCATGGCGCGCGCTGCTGACCGCCGCTGGCGTGCCGCAGGCTCGACTGCACGATGCCCGACACACCGCGGCGACCCTCCTACTGCAGCAGGGCGTGCCCGCACGGGTGGCGATGGAGATGCTCGGCCACTCGCAGATCAGCCTGACCCTCGGCACCTATTCGCACGTGGCACCGGAGCTGGCCGAGGACGCCGCCCGGCGAATGGGGACGGCGCTGTGGGGATGAACTGGCAACCACCGAGGCACCGAGCGGTCGGCACCATCGAGGATCGATCCATAAACCCGCAGGTCAGGACGGTGGGCCCCGTGGGGATCGAACCCACAACCCGCGGATTAAAAGTCCGCTGCTCTGCCAGTTGAGCTAGAGGCCCGGCGGGCCGGTGTCCGGCCCGCGCCGAGGCTACCGCCGGCTACGCCGGGGATCCGGACAGCGGGCGGGCGACGCGGTGCCCGGCCAGCCACGCCGCGAGCTCCTCGGCCGGCACCGGCGGCAGGTGCAGGTGCCCCTGGACCTGCGTGATGCCGGCCCGCTGGACGAACTCCTGCTGCTCCGGGTACTCGACGCCCTCGGCCACCGTCTGCAGCCCCAGCCGCTGGGCCATCTGCGCGATCGCCTGCAGCACCGCCTGGTCGGCGACCACGGTGGCCGCGCCGGCGACGAAGGACTTGTCGATCTTCACGATGTCCACGGGCAGCGTGCGCAGCGTCGTCAGCGCCGAGTAGCCGGTGCCGAAGTCGTCCACCGCGATGGCGACGCCGAGCCCGGCCAGGGCGTCGAGGGTCGCGTGCACGGCAGGGGCGTCCAGCACGGTCGACTCGGTGATCTCGACGACGAGCCGGTCCGGCGCCAGGCCGGAGTCGGCCAGGCAGGACCGGACGACGGCGAGGAACCCGGGATGCGCCAGTTGCGACGGCGACGCGTTGACGTGCACCGCCACGGGCCGCCCGTCCTCGGACCACCCCGCGACGTCGGTGCAGGCGCGGCGCAGCACCTGCTCACCCAGGGCCACGACGACGCCGGTGTGCTCGGCGACCTCGAGGAACTCCGCGGGCGGCAGCAGCCCGCGCACCGGGTGGTCCCAGCGCACCAGCGCCTCCACCGCGACGCACCGGCCGTCGGTCGCGGCGACGATCGGCTGGTAGTGGACGACGAACCGCGACCGCTCCACCGCCTCCCACAGCTCCGCCTCGAGGGCCGCCGTCGCCGAGACGTCCAGCAGCACCGGCGAGAACTCCTGCACGCGGTTCTTCCCCGCGGCCTTGGCGGCGTACATGGCGACGTCGGCCTGCCGGACGACCTCCGCGCCGGCCACGCCGGGCTCGATCCAGGCGAGGCCGACGCTCGCGCCGACCCGGGCGAGCCGGCCGTCGAGGGTGATCGGCGCCGACAGCAGCTCGACCAGCCGCTCCCCGACCCGGCGTGCCTCCTCCTGGGTCGCGTCGCTCAGCAGGACGGCGAACTCGTCGCCGCCCAGGCGGGCGCACAGGTCGTCCTCGCGGAGGGCACCGAGCATGCGGGCCGCGGCGTGCCGGAGCAGTTCGTCGCCCCCGGCGTGCCCGATCCCGTCGTTGACCACCTTGAAGTCGTCCAGGTCGAGGAACAGCAGCCACCGGCCCGCGCCGGTCCCGGCCACCGCCTCCTCGAGCGCCACCGTGAACGCCGCGCGGTTGGGCAGCCCGGTGAGTGCGTCGGTCAGCGCCTGGACGGCGAGGTCGCGGTGGGCCTGGCTGCTGCGCAGGGCCAGCGCCACCTGGTTGTGCAGGGACTGCAGTGCGGTGACGGCCTCGGCGGAGACGCCGTCCGGCGCCGCGAGCAGCATGAAGCTCCCCGGGAAGTGCTTCGTGTGCTCGGGAAAGGCCGGCAGGGGCATGCACAGCCACTGGCCCGCCACCCCGGTGGCGCGGGCCAGGAGCGGCTCCGCGGCCCGCGCGACCTCGTGTCGCTCGTCGTCGGCGGGCAGGACGTCCAGCGGCAGCGTCTCGAACGCGCACGGGTACTCCCCCGCCCGTTCCACCACGCGCAGGGTGCCGGTCTCCTCGTCGACGGCCACGGCGAGGGCGCGCAGTCCGGGGGTGAGCCGGCAGATCTCCTCGACGCCCCACCAGCCCAGGTCGCGGATCGCCCGGGGATCGGTCAGCCCGAGCAGCCCGGTGCCCATGGCCCCCAGCACCGAGTCCCGCCCGCGCGTCCGCTCCCGCTCGAGCATCTGGCCGCCCAGGTGCCTCGCTCCGGCGAAGCTCAGGCCGAGCACCGGGAGGGCCCCCAGCACCGCCTCGAGCTCAGCGCCCCCGGGGGTGTGGTCGGGGAGCACTCCCCAGACGATCGCTGCCGCGAGCACCCCTGCGCCGAGGCCCACGACGTAGCCGACCCCGCGCACCGTGCGGCCGTACATGGCCCGCGACCAGACGGCGGGCAGCAGGACGCCGAACGCCACGGCCGGCATCGGGCAGGCGAGCGCGAGGGCGGTGGCCGCCACGACGTCGACGGCGTCGGCGAGGCCCGTGGCCCGGCCGGACCGGTAGCGGCGGATCCACGAGACGGCCAGCGCCAGGGAGGCCGTTGCCAGCAGCAGGCGGCTGACGGTCCCGGTGTCCATGACCGCGCCCGGTGCGGTGAGCACGAGCGCCCCCAGGGCCAGCAGGAGGAAGACCCAGCGGGTGCGCTCGACCGGGTCCGCCGGCCGGCGCTGCAGCGGCCGACGCGCACGACCGCCCGGGGTCGCGGAGTCGCTGCTGCTCATCGGGGTCCTTCGCGGGCGGGAGGCGGGAGATGCGGGCCGACGGCGACGTCGGCGTCCGATCCCGCATCGGCACCGATCGGCGGCCGCTGGAGAACCCCGGCCCCCAACGGGTGAGTCCTCGGGTCACGCCCCGGCCGCTCAGAGCACGTCGAGGAGCAGCAGCACGAGCAGGGTGAGGACGGCGGAGACCAGCAGCGACCCGAGGCAGCCGAGGCGGGACGAGAAGAGGAAGAACATCGGCCGGTCCTGCCCGCTCCCGCCCGGCGCGAACCGGTCCCGGGAAACGGCCCTGCACGGTCCGTAGTGACGCAGAGCGCACCCGGTCGTGGGGCGTCACCCGGTCAGGGGATCGCGGGCCCTCCGGCGGTTACCTAGCGTCATGTCCGTTCCGCCGATGAGCCGCGCTCCACGAGCCGGCCGGCGGATCCCAGGCTCCGGCCCGGCCGCCCCGTTCCCCCCGGGGTGGCCGGGCCGGTCTCCATTCCGGCGCCGTTCGCGCTTCCGGGCCCGCTCGCGCTCCGGCCGCCGATCACCGCCCGACTCACGCCGGCGTGCAGACCCGGTCGGTCAGCTCGTGCAGCAGCTCCCGCTGCGCGTCGTCCAGCGGCAGGTCCAGCACGGTCTCCGCGCCGTCGGCCACCCGCACGCCCAGCAGCATCAGGTAGGGCTGCTGGGTCTCGGCCAGCGCGTGCGGATCGCACCGCGCGGTGGTGAACACGATCCCCGTCGACGCCTCGGGGTCCCCGACCGCCAGGTCCAGCGGCAGTTGCGCGTCGGCGTCGTACAGCACGTTCCCCTGGACGCGGGTGACCGTCACGGCCTCGGCGTCGTCGTCCGAGCGGGCGAGCACGAGGCGGCCGGTCACCGCGTCGCCGTCGGCCGCCAGGTCGACGACGGCGACGTCGACCACCCGCTCCACCGCGACGGCGGCGCACAGCCGGGCGTGGATGCCTCGGAGCACCTCGGCGGCCAGCGGCACCCGGACCTCCGCCACCACCCCGCCGGGGCGCTCCACGGTCAGCCGCGCCGCCGCCGGCTCGGCCGCGGTGTCGCACACCGGCGCTCCGTAGGGCGTGCGCAGGTCGAACCGCCGGCCGGGCACGAACGACGCCGTCGCCGGGACGGCGGGCAGCGGCGTGAAGCCCGGCGAGTCCAGCGCCACAGCGGTCACCGAGAACGGCTCCTCGCCGGTGTCGGTGACCGCGACGGACACCCTCCCGCCGACGGCCCGATCGCTGCGGTACTCGACCACCTCCGCGGCGATGCCCGGGACCGGCGGCACCGGAGGTCCGGTCCGGAGCGCCGACGACGAGGCGGCGGTGTCCGCCATCGCCGGCGGGGACTCCCCGGGCGACGCCGCACCCCCCTCGCACCCGGCGCAGGCCAGCACGACCACCAGGGCCGCCGCGGCCGCCGTCCGCCTCACCCGCGGCAGCCTAGGAGCCGCGGGCGGCTACCGGTTGCGGCTCGGCAGCCGCGCCATCACGCGGCCGGACTCCATCCGCACCTCGAGCTTCTCCTGCGCGTTGGCCGCCGGCCCGCGCCGCGGCTCGCCGCTCGCCAGGTCGAACGCCGAGTCGTGCCACGGGCAGACCAGGCACTCCTGCCCGCGGACCTCCTCGACCCGTCCCTCGTGGAGCGGGCCCGACAGGTGCGAGCACGCGCCCACGAACACGTCGACCCGCCCACCGCGGCGGACGACGGCCAGCGGCACCGCCGCCCCGCTGCCCGCACCGGTCCGCAGCGCCGGCCGGCCCTCCGGCAGGTCGTCGAGGGGCCCCAGGTCGATCCAGTCGGAGGTGAGGGCGCGCGCCGCCGTCGCCGCGTGCGAGGCACCCGAGGACTGCGCGTAGGACATGTGCCCGCCGATCGCCGCCGACCCGCCGGCCACGCCCAGCCCGGCGTATGCCAGGACGCGGCCCAGCGTGCCGCGGCCCTTCGCCCGCGCGACGAGCGAGCCCGCGTACAGCGCGAGCGCGGTGGTGTTCGCGGCGGCGTGCACGACCCCGAGCCGCCGGACGCCGACCCCCTGCTCCGACCAGTCGGCGGCTCCGGACGCCGCGGCCGGCACGGCGGCAGCGACACCGGTACCGATCAGCAGCGTCGCCGCCGGGCGCATCGACGGGATCGCGTCGAGGATCCCGGCCGACACCCAGCTGCCGACCGGGACCTGGACCAGCACGGGATGCAGCGGGTGCCCCAGCCACGTGCCGTGCAGCAGGTCCTTCACTACGACGGGCACAGCCGCCACGGCCTTGCGCGCGGGTTCCATCGCCGCGTCGAAGGAGTCGACGTCGGCGAGGCGATCGAGGAAGCCCATCAGACCCATGGCCGCCCCCTACCCCCGGCGGCCGGGACCCAAGCCGGGCACCCCGCGGCCCGTTCCCGGCCACGCCGGAGACCTCGGGTACTGCCGTCCTGTCGGTGCCCCGTGGTGTCATGCGGTGGACGTCGCCCGCCCCCTGACGGAGGGAGCGGGGCCGCGCCGGGAGCTCCGCGCGACCCGGAGGGGTGAAGACGCTGCTCACAGCCGGAATAGGACTGGCGTCCACGAAGCTGCCAGGAGGAAGCTGAACTGTCCGTGTGCCGACCCAGGAGCTGATGATGAGCTGCTCGACCCTCTCCCGCCCGCGGGGCGAGTGGGTCGAGGGCGTCCTCGCCCGGGCCCGCGCGGACGACGGCATCGGCCAGTTCACCCGGTTCGTGCTGGTCGGCGGGTCGACCAGCGCGCTCTACGCCCTGCTGTTCGTCGCGCTGCACGGCATGGGCGAGCAGCCCGCGAACTGGATCGGCTCGGTCATCACCTCGGTCCTGGCCAACGAGATGCACCGGCGGCTCACCTTCCGCGCCGGCGAGCGGGTGAGCTTCCTCACCGCGCAGGTCGAGGGGGGCGCGCTGTCGATCGCGGGCCTGGTCTCCACCAGCCTCGCGCTGGCGTGGCTGACCGCCGCGACTTCGACCGACGACCCATACATCCAGTTCGGCCTGGTCGCGCTCGTCACCGCCACGATCGGCACGCTGCGGTTCATCGCCCTCCGCTGGCTGTTCCGCCCGCGGGCCGACGCCCTGCCCTGAGGCGGCGCGTCCGCGCCGTCCGGCGCTCCCGCGCACTCGGCCCGCCCTACCCTCGCGGCATGACGACGACCCGGATCGCCCCCCTCGCCGGTGCGGTGCTCGCCGGCGGTCTGGGGCTGCTCGCGCTGACCGGCTGCTCGTTCACGTCGGAGAACTTCTCCTGCGACACGAACTCCTGCTCGGTGACGCTCGACGGCTCCGGCGCGGAGGTCAACCTGCCGATCGGCCCCACGATCGAACTCGGCGGCGTCGAGAACGGCCGGGCCTCGATCAGCGTCGGCGGCGCGAGCGTCTCCTGCGCCGAGGGCGAGCGCGTCTCGGCCGGCGGGCTGTCGCTGGAGTGCACCTCGATCTCGGGCGACGAGGTGAAGCTGACCGCGTCTCTGAACTGAGCCACACCCGGCTGCGACACCCGCGGGAACGGCCCCCCGTCGGATGCCCCCGCAGGGGCATGTACAGTTCTCCACGCCCCCGGCGAACACCGAGCCCCCATCGTCTAGCGGTCCAGGACGCCGCCCTTTCAAGGCGGTAGCACGGGTTCGAACCCCGTTGGGGGCACGCAGCACCACAGAACGACGCACCACAGCAAGGCCCTGTAGCGCAGTTGGTTAGCGCGCCGCCCTGTCACGGCGGAGGTCGCGGGTTCGAGTCCCGTCAGGGTCGCTTTCGGCGGCTAGCCGCCGGATCGGGGCAGGTAGCTCAGTCGGTACGAGCGCTCGCCTGAAAAGCGAGAGGTCGGCGGTTCGACCCCGCCCCTGCCCACACATCTCGTCCCCGCGGCGGCCTCCGAGCGTCCCGCGGCAGCAGCGCCGCCCGGCCCGATCGCTGGGCTCGGCCACGCCCCCACCCCACCCCGTCCGCCGCGCGACGCCGCGGAGGTCGGGACCCACCCGTTCCGCAGCCCGACTTGCCGGTCACCGGCAGAGAACGCCCCCGGAACTCGCCGGTCGTTGCCGTGTCGAGGCCGCGTCGGCCGATGCATGCTGGGAACGCGCCCTCCGGTCCCGGGGGGCGCGCCAGTCGTCGGCGCTGCGGAGGAGGGGACATGACCAGCGGAACGTCGTCCGAGTCGTCCCCGCCCCGCCGTCCCGCCCGCCGTTCCCGGCGCCGCCCCGCCCCGGTACGCGGGCGCGGCGCCACCGGCCGCCTCAGGCCGCCGGGCAGCTGAGCGCCGGGCCGACGCCCCGCTCCCTGCTCGCCCGCCGGCGCCGCGCATCCCGCGCGCGCCGGCACCCCGCACCCTCGTCGTTCCCGCACTCCCGCGCCCCGCCCGTCGCGAGGCGCGTCCCGGCGCATTCCCAGGAGGAACCCATGACCACTGCCACCACCCCGGCCGCCCCCACCACGCGCTGGACGGCGCTCCGCTCGGTGCTCGAGGAGCAGCGCGCGGACTGCCTCCGCCAGCGGGAGTCGGCGCTCGCCGAGACCGTCGCCTCGCTGCCCGACCCGGTCGCCGTCGCCCGCACCGCCACCCTGCTCCGGACCGTCGAGGAGGTCGACGCCGCGCTCGCCCGCATGGACGACGGCACGTACGGCCGCTGCGTGTCCTGCGGGACCGACATCCCCGAGGAGCGGCTGGAGTTCCGCCCGTACGCCGCCACCTGCGTGGCCTGCTCGCAGCGCTGACCCCACCCCCGAGCGAGAGGAGCGGTCATGTCCACCCCGGCAGCGCGCGGCGGCCCGCCCCGCCAGGTCGCCGTCGTCGGGGCCGGGATGGTCGGCCTCGCCACCGCGTGGTTCCTGCAGGAGAGCGGCGTCCAGGTCACCGTCTACGAGCGCGACCGGGTGGCCGCCGGCGCCTCGGAGGGCAACGCCGGCTGGCTGACCCCCGGCCTGACCGCTCCCCTGCCCGAGCCCGCAGTGCTCCGCTACGGGCTGCGGGCCGTGCTGAGCCCGCGCTCCCCGGTGTACGTGCCGCTGCGCGCCGACCCGGCGCTGCTGCGCTTCCTCGGATCCTTCGTCCGGCACAGCACCGCCCGCACCTGGCGACGCGGCCTCGCCGCCTACGCGCCGCTCACCCGGCGGGCGCTGGACGCGTTCGACGCCCTCGCCGCCGGTGGGGTGACCGCCCCGACCCGCGAGGCCGCGCCGTTCCTCGCCTGCTTCCGCACCGAGCGGGAGACCCGCGGCCTGCTCGCGGAGCTCGAGCACGTGCGCGACACCGGCCTGGACACGCCGTTCTGGCCGGTGACCGGGTGGCGGGCACGGGCGGGCGAGCCGGTCCTCACCCCCGAGGTCGGCGCCGCCGTGGAGGTCCGCGGGCAGCGCTACCTCGACCCGCCCGCCTACCTGCGCGCCCTCGCCGCGGCGGTGCGGCTGCGCGGCGGCGAGATCGTGGAGGGGGTCGCGGTCGACGACCTCGACCCCCGGCCCGGCGGCGTCACCGTCGTCACCGGAACGGGGGAGCGGCAGCGGCACGACGCCGTCGTCGTCGCCACCGGGGCCTGGCTCGGTGCGCTGGCCCGCCGCCACGGCGTGCGCCGGCCGGTCCAGGCCGGCCGCGGTTACAGCTTCAGCGTGCCGGTGGAGCGGATGCCCCGGGGTCCGCTGTACTTCCCGCGCCAGCGGGTGGCCCTCACACCCCTGGGGGACCGCCTCCGGGTCGCCGGGATGATGGAGTTCCGCCGTCCCGACGAGCCGCTGGACCCCCGGCGCATCGCCGCGGTCGCCGACGCCGTCCGGCCCTTCCTCCAGGGGGTCGACCTGGACGACCGGCGCGACGAGTGGGTCGGCTCGCGGCCGTGCACCCCCGACGGGCTGCCCCTGCTCGGCCCCACCGCGTCCGACCGGGTGGTCGTGGCGGGTGGGCACGGCATGTGGGGGATCGCGCTGGGACCGATCACCGGCATGCTGGTGGCGCAGACGGTGCTCAAGGGCGAGGCTCCGCCGGAGCTGGCCCCCTTCGACCCGTTGCGCTGACCGGACCGGGGGCTCCCGGCCGGCCGCAGGGCACGGACGGAGGCGACATGACGGGCAGCCGCGCGACGGGCATGCCGGAGGACTGGCTGGCCGCGGTCGCCGCCTCCGCGGCCGCGTCCTGCCGGGTCCCGGCCGACCTGCTGGGCGGGTATCTGCCGATGCTGGCCGATGCCGCCATCGACGGCCGTCGCCCGGCGCCCCGGGACCTCGACGCCGTCCGCGAGCTGGGCCGGCAGGCAGCCGCACGGGGCATCGCCGCGAGCGCGGCCGTGGACCTCTACCTCTCCGCCGCCTGGCGGCTGTGGCGCGAGCTGCCCGCCGTCGCCCGCTCCCGCGACCCGGAGAAGGTCCGCGGGGCCGCCGAGGCGGTGCTGCGGGTGCTCGACGACGCGGTCGGCGTGCTGGTCGACGGCCACCAGTCCGAGCGCCGCGAGCTGATCCGGCACGAGGAGGCGCTGCGCCGCGAGTTCGTCGACGACCTGCTGCGCGGGGACGCCGACGTCTCGCGCATGGTGCAGCGCGCCGAGCCCTTCGGCATCGACCTCGGCGCCCCGCACCACGTCGCCCTGGCCGAGCCGGTCGACGGCGACGCCACGGTCGACCGCGCCGCCGTCGCGCTGGAGCGCCGGGTCGTCGACCGCTTCGGCGACCGCGACGTGCTGGTCGCGACCAAGGACGGCAGGGTGGTGGTCGTCGTCCCCGGCACGGCGGGCGGACCGTCGTCCGAGGCCGGGCTCGCGCTCGGCACCGCGCTGCACCGGGAGCTGGACCGCTCCTCCCGCCGCTGGCGGGTGGCGGCCGGCCGCGCGTTCCCCGGCGCGTACGGCATCGCCCGCTCCTACGAGGAGGCACGCGAGGCGCTGGGCCTCGCCGGCCGCCTCGCCCTGGACACCGAGGTCGTCAACCCCCGCGACCTGCTCGTGCACCGGGTGCTCGGTCGTGACCAGGCGGCGATCGTCGACCTGGTGCACGACGTCCTGGGCCCGCTGGAGCGCTCCCGCGGGGGCGCCGCGCTGCTGCTGGAGACCCTGCTCGCCTACTTCTCCGCCGGTGACGTCGCCACCGAGGCCGCCCGGAGGCTGCACGTCTCCGTCCGCACGGTCACCTACCGCCTGGCCCGCGTGGCCGAGCTGACCGGGCACAGCGTCGCCGTCCCCGATCAGCGCTTCGCCCTCCACGCGGCGGCGCTGGGCGCGCGGCTGCTGGACTGGCCGGCCCGGGCGCTGCCCGCCGACCCCTGACGGTCACGGGGCGACGCGGTCCCCGACGACCTGCTCGTAGACCTGCGCATGGACGTCGCGCACGGCCGCGAGCTGCTGGGCCCGCCACGCGCGGTCGGCCGGGCGCGGGGCCGGCCGGGTCAGCGCGGCGGCGACCGCGCCGTTGAGCGACACCGGGTCGAACCCGTGCTCCTCGTCGTTGCCGTAGGTCACGACGTCGGACCACTGGTCGGCGAACCAGCCGCAGCTCGGCGCCACCACGCGGGTGCCGACGTCGCGGCAGACCTCCAGCTCCGCCGAGTGCGTGCCCCAGGACTCCGGCAGCACCGCCACGTGCAGCTCCTGCAGCTGGGCGGCCCACCTCCGCTCGTCGAGCACCGCGAGCTCAAGCGCCTCGCTCTCGGCCAGGTCCCCCAGGCGGGGCAGCACGTATCCGGGCTCCACGAACACCCGCAGCCGCCCACCGCCGTTCACCGCCCCGTACAGGGCGGCCCGGACGACCGCCTCCGGGTCGGGCACGCAGACCCGCGTCCGCAGGGGGAGCCCCACCAGCCCGCGCTCGCCGCCGACCTCGGGGTCCGGCGCGGCGATGGTCGGGTGCGCGACGGCGATCGCCGTCCGCCCGTAGCGCTCGGTGATCTCGTCGGCCGCGCCGGGCGTCAGCGTGACGACGACCTCGGCGGTGTCCAGCAGCGCCCGCAGGTGCGCCTCGTGCCGGGCCGGGTGCGGCTGGGCCGGGTCGCGGAGCTGGTGCACGGTCACGATCAGCGGGACGCCGGTGCGGCGGATCGCCTCGGTGAAGCCGACGACCTCGTCCTCCGGCAGGTGGCCGTAGCCGCCGTGCACGTGGACGACGTCCACCTCGCCGGCGTGCGTGGTCAGGTAGGCCGGGTCCAGCCAGGGGCTCGGGTCGCGCTCCGGCCCCACCCTGACGACGCCGGGGGGCAGCACGGCGTCCACGTAGGGGCCCCGGTGCGGGACGGAGGCGACCCGGATGAGGGGCGGGGCTTCCCGCGGGGGATCGTCGGGGTCCACTCGGACGGCACTCCTCCTGGCGTCGAGCACGCGACGCCAGGGCGGTGCTCCTCGATGGGACGTTGGTCCCTGTTCCGGCTACCCAGCATCCCCTCCGGCAACCGCTCGCAGGCGCCGGGGTGGGCTGCGTCACCCGTTGTGGGGTCGACCGGTTCAGGAACCGCCCCCGGCCGGGTGACCTCCGCTCTGCGGCGCCCGCGCGATCAGGTTCGACAGCGCGCGATCCGGTGAGCGACGAGCCGCCTGGCAGTTCCTGCACAACGAGGCGGGGATGTCCGTGCGGATCTGCCCGCATGCGCCCGGTGACACGGACCGGTCCCACGCCTACCTTCGTTACATGTTCACCACCCTCCTGGTCATCGGCGGTGTCCTCGTGGGGCTGCTCGTGCTCCTCTCCCTCATCGTCGCCCTGAGCGCCCGCCCCGCTCCCGGCAAGGGCGCGACGGCGGTGCCGCAGTGGGTCGCGCAGACCGGCCGCCGGCACCCCGACGCCTGGTCGCCGCTCAGCGAGACCAGCACCTCGGAGATCACCGCGATCCGCTGATCTCCCCCAGACCGGCGTCCCGGCGGCTGCGACGGCGCGCCGCCGGGACGCTCCGGGAGCGGCCGCGTCCGCTCCACTTGTCGGCCGTCGACAGCGAGCAGATGATCTGGTCGACGGGGACGTCCGGGTGGACCGGACGGCGCCCCGCGGACGGGCAGGGTCGATCGATGGCCGGGCGCCGCCACCCCCGCCTCCGGGCAGCCGCGTCGCTGCTCCTCGCGATCCCGCTGACCGGCGTCCTGGTGGCCGCCGTCCTCGCGCCGTGGGTCGTGGGCACCGGACTGGCCGCCAGCAACTCCGCCGACCTGCTGGCGCCGCTGCCGGTGGAGCTCGCCGACCGGACCTTCCCCGGTCCCACCGTCGTCCTGGCTGCCGACGGCTCGGTGATCACCTACTTCTACGCCCGCAACCGCCAGCCGGTGGCCTCCGACCGGATCGCCGAGGTCATGAAGCAGGCGCTCGTGGCGATCGAGGACCGGCGCTTCTACGAGCACCGCGGCCTCGACGTGGAGGGCACCCTGCGGGCGCTGGCGCGCAACGTCGTCGCCGGCTCGGTGGAGGAGGGCGGCTCGACGATCACCCAGCAACTGGTGAAGCAGACGCTGCTGCAGTCCGCCGACGAGGCCTCGGGCCGGGAGGCGGCCACCGAGGAGAGCGTCGCCCGCAAGCTGCGGGAGGCGCGGCTGGCCCTGAGCCTGGAGGAGACCTACTCCAAGGACGAGATCCTCACCCGCTACCTCAACACCGTGTACTTCGGGGAGGGCGCCTACGGGGTGCAGGCCGCCGCCCGCCGCTACTTCTCGGTGGACGCCGCCGACCTGAACCTCGCCCAGGCGGCCATGCTCGCCGGCCTCGTCCGGACGCCGACGGTGGACAACCCGCTCGCGGACCCCGAGGCCGCCGGGCAGCGCCGGGACCAGGTGCTGCGGCGCATGCTCGACGTCGGCTACGTCACCGCGGCGCAGGTCGAGGAGCTCGCCGGCCGGCCGGTCGAGGTGGCGCCGTCCCCGCCCCCGCCCAACGGGTGCGTCGACGCCACCGTCGGCGGCTTCTTCTGCGACTACGCCCAGCAGTACCTCACCCAGACCCTCGGCGTCCCGCAGGACCGGCTGGACGCCGGCGGGGTGGTGGTGCAGACGACGCTGCGCCCGGACCTGCAGCGGTCCGGCGACGCCGCGGTCCTCGCCAACCTGCCGATGGGCGACCCCCTGGCGGCCATGTTCACCGCCGTCGAGCCGGGCACCGGGCACGTGCTGGCGATGAGCGTGAACCGCGTGTTCGGCTACGACGCCACCGACCCCGCCCAGGAGTCGGTGAACCTCAACGCCGCGGCCAGCCAGGGCGCGGGCTCGACCTACAAGACGTTCGTCGCCGCCGCCGCGCTCGAGGCCGGCTTCCCGCCGTTCCACGTCATCACGACGCCCGACCCCTACGTGTCCTCGGTCTACCGCAACGGGACCGAGCCCTACGTGGTGCAGAACGTCGGCACCTATCCCCCGACCCTGACGATGGCCGAGGCACTGGTCCGCTCCTCGAACACGTACTTCGTCGCGCTGGAGGACCAGCTGGGCAGCGTCGAGCGCCCGGTGCGGATCGCCCAGCGGATGGGCCTGTTCTCCCTCGACCCGGTCGCCGACCAGGTGGTGGCCGAGAACCGCGGGTCGTTCACCCTGGGCGCGGAGGCCACGAGCCCGCTGGCCCTGGCCAGCGCCTACTCCACGCTCGGCGCCGACGGCACCCGCTGCGCCCCCCTCCCCGTCACCGCCGTCACCGACCGCGACGGCGCTCCCCTCGCCCTGGAGGCGGGCGGACCCCCGGTGGCGGTGGGCGACGACTGCACGCCGGGTGCGGTCCCGCCGCAGGTGGCCTCCACGCTCAACCAGATCCTGATCGGCGACACCGAGGCCCCGTTCGGCACCGGGCTGGAGGCGCGGATCCCCGGTCACCAGGTCGCGGGCAAGACCGGCACGAGCCAGGGCCGGTTCTCGATCGCGTTCGTCGGCTACACCCCCCGCTACGCGGCCAGCGTCATGGTGCTCAACCCCAAGCAGAACCAGGACGTCGGCACCTACGGCGGCGGCCGCGGCGCCTCGATCTGGCACGACGCGATGCTCCCGGTGCTGTCGGCCGAGCCGGCGGTCCCCTTCCCGCCCGCCGGCCTGCCGCTGGCGCCGCCGCCCCCACCGCCCCCGCCCCCGCCTCCGCCGGGCCCCTGAGCCCGCCTACAGCTCGGCCGCCCGCTCCCCCACCATCACCGCGGTCGCCGCGGTGCCCCGCGAGGGCACCCGGGGCAGGACCGACGTGTCGACGACGCGCAGGCCCGCCACGCCGCGCACGCGCAGCCGCCCGTCGACCACCGCACCGGGGTCGTCGTCGGGACCCATCCGCGCGCTGCCGCACAGGTGCACCGCGGTGCCCAGGTGCCGGCCGATCCAGCCGTCGAGCGCGCCGTCGGCGGCCAGCACCGCCGCCGACAGCGGATCGTCGGCCGGCTCGGTCCCCGTGGCGCCCAGGGCGGCCATGGGCGGGGTGTGCAGCAGCTCCGCGGCGAACCGGACGCCGGCCCGCAGGCCCGCCCGGTCGGCGGCCGAGGCCAGGTGGTCGTAGGCGATCCGCGGCGGGGACGCCGGATCGGCCGACCGGAGCGTCAGCCGCCCGCGGCTGTCGGCCCGCAGCAGCGAGACGCCGAGGGTCAGCACGCCGTCGTCCCGGGACGGGGAGCCCCACGGGGGCAGCAGCGAGGCGAACGAGCGGAACCACGGGAGGACCTCGATCGGCGCGCCGTCCGGCGCGGCGTGCAGCACCTGCTCCAGCGCGAGCCCCGGCGGCGCCGGGAACCCCGGCGCCGGGCGCCAGGGCACCTGCAGCATCGGGTGGTCGCTGAGCCCCTCCCCCACCCCGCGGACGTCGGCCACGACGGGCAGGCCGAGGTCCCGGAGCGCGTCCGCCGGACCGATGCCCGAGCGCAGCAGCAGCTCCGGCGACCCGACCGCACCGGCGGAGAGCACGACCTCGGCGGCGCGCACCGTGCCCGCCGCCGTCAGCACCCCGACGGCCCGGCCGCGCTCCACCAGCACCCGCGAGACGCGGACCCCGCCGCGCACGGTGAGGCCCGGCCGGCCGCGCAGGTAGGCAACCGCCGCGCTGATCCGCACGCCGTCCACGGCGTTGCTCGGCAGCGGCCCGCAGCCGGCGGGCCCGGCCCCGTTCTTGTCCGGCTCGCCCGGCACCCCCAGGGCCGCCGCCGCGGCCGCGAACGCGGCGGCCGGCTCGTAGCCCGGCGCCGGGCGGGTCACCGGCACCGGTCCCGCGCGGCCGTGCAGGGGGGAGTCCGGGAAGTCGCGATCGGCCTCCAGGCGCCGGAAGGCCGGCAGCACCGCCGCCCAGGACCACTCCGGCATTCCCCAGCCGTCGCAGTCGGCCGGGGTGGCGCGGACGAAGTAGCAGCCGTTCACCGCGCTGGAGCCCCCGGCGCCGCGGCCGCGCACGACCGAGCGCGACAGCGTCGGGGTGAGTTCGGTGGGCACCTCCACCGCGGCGGGCGAGCCCGGCACCGCGGCGCGCATCGTCCTGGCGTCGCGCGTCTCGGCGGGCTGGTCGGCCGGGCCCGCCTCCAGCAGCAGCACCGTCCGGCCCGCCTCGGCCAGCCGCGCCGCCAGCGCGCAGCCCGCGGTGCCCGCCCCGACCACGACGACGTCGGTCTCGGCGGGGAGGGGTTCAGCCACGGGCGGGGCCGCTCGGCAGGTCGAGCACGTCCGGCAGGTCCAGCCGCCGGACCTTCCCGGTGGTGGTGCGCGGCAACTCGGCGACCGGGTGCAGGCTCTTGGGCCGCTTCGCCGGGGAGAGCCGGTCCCGGGCCCACGACGCGAGGTCGGCCGGGTCGGCGTCCCCCACGTACGCGGCGACCACCCGCTGCCCCCACTCGGTGTCCGGGACGCCGACGACGGCGCTCTCCACCACGCCGGGGTGCGCGTCGAGCACCGCCTCGACCTCGGCCGGGTACACGTTCACCCCGCCGGAGATGACGAGGTCCTCGCGGCGGCCGTCGAGCCACACCACGCCGTCGTCGTCCACCCGGCCCAGGTCGCCGACGGTGACCCGGTCGCCCCGCCACGCCCCAGCGGTCTTCTCCGGCGCCCGCCAGTACTCGAAGCGGGCCCAGCGGGGCACGGTGCACCACAGCTGGCCGCGCTCGTCGGTCTCCAGGCGCCGGCCCGGGCGGGCGCGCCCCACGCTGCCCGGGTGCGCCAGCCAGTCCTCCGGCGAGCACACGGTGAACTGGGCCTCGGTGGAGCCGTAGAACTCCCACACGCTGCCCGGGGGCGCCGCCGCGATGACCGCGCGCTTCAGCGGCTCGGGGCAGGGCGCCCCGGCGTGCACGAGGCGGCGGAACGACGACCAGTCGACGCCGTCGTGCGCGAGCAGCCGCTGCAGGTGGGTCGGTACGCAGAAGGTCGTGGTGGGGCGCAGCGCGGTGATCGCCTCCGCCGCCCGGGCGACGTCGAACGGGCCGGGCAGCAGCACCTCCCCGCCGGCCAGCAGGGTGTGCACGGCGAAGCGCAGCGGCGCGGAGTGGTGCAGCGGCGACAGCACCAGGTGCCGGTCGGCGGGGCCGAAGCCCCACAGGCCGATCTCCTCGGCCGCCAGCGCGCGGGCGTCGTCCTCGGTCAGGACGCCGGACCACACGCCCTTGCGCCGCCCGGTCGTGCCGGACGTGTAGTGCATCGGCCGCGCCAGCGGCACGTCGGCCAGGTCCGCCTCGGGACCGCCGTCGAGCAGGGCCGCCGGGTCGTCGCCGAGGTCGAGGGCCGCGTCGGCGTCCGCGGCCAGCCCGGCCCGCTCGGCGGCGGGCAGCGCCGGGTCCAGCACCACGGGGACGACGCCGGTGCGCAGCGCGCCGAGCACCACGGCCACCAGCGCGGGCGAGGACGCGGCCGAGACGAGCAGCCGGTCGCCGCGGCGCACGCCGGCCGCGCGCAGCGCCCCCGCCGCCCGCCGCTGGTCGCGCTCGCTGTCGGCGGCCCGGACGACCGGCACCGCCGTCATGCCGGGCGGACCTCGTCGCCGGAGACCGCGAGCCGCCCCTCCCGCGCCATCTTGTCGAGCATCGAGCGGGTCGAGCTGGTCGCGGCCGGCCAGACCTCCCGCGGCACGGCGGCGTAGATCGTGGCCACCAGCTCGCCGACGCTGCGCGCCCCGGCCGCGACGGCGGCCAGCACCTGCTCCTCGCGGAAGGCGCGGTGGGCGAGGTAGAAGTCCAGGACGGCGCCCGGGTCCTCGGTCAGCTCCGGCCCGTGGCCGCAGTAGAGCGCGCTGGGCCCCAGGTCGTGGACGCGGCGCAGCGACTCCAGGTACGCCACGACGTCGCCCTGCGGGTGGCTGACGACCGACGTGCCGCGGCCCAGCACGTGGTCGCCGACGAGCACCGCGCCCGACTCGACCCGGAAGGCCAGGTGGTCCGCGCAATGACCGGGGGTGGCGACCACGCCGAGGGTCGTGCCGGCCAGCCGCACCACCTCCCCGGGCTCCAGGACGCGCCCGCCGGGCCCGGCCACCGCCGGGTCGGCCGCGGCCACCCGGGCGCCGAACCGGGCACCCCACGGAAGGGCCGCGTCGGCATGGTCCCCGTGGTGGTGGGTCACCAGGACGGCGACGCACCGGGCGTCGCGGCCGGCGAGCGCGGCCTCCACGGCGGCCAGGTGCGCGGCGTCGTCCGGGCCCGGATCGACGAGCACCGCCTGGCCGCTGCCGGGGTCGCCGACGACGTAGGTGTTGGTGCCGTCCAGCGTCATCCCCGAGGGGTTGGGCGCCAGCACCCGGGTGACCAGAGGCTCCAGGTCGGCGGTGCGCGCCATGGCGCCGAACGCGGGAAGATCCCACGTGAGGCGCGGGTCCAGGGGTGCGTCCACGAACCGGCACGCTATCGGGGTGGTCGGCCCGCCGCGTCGCCCGGCGGCTACCGTCCCAGGCATGTTCGCACTACGCCGCCTTGCCCGGCCCGCGGTCGCCGCGACCGCCGCCGTCCTCCTCCTCGCCGGTTGCGGCGACGACGGCGGCGACGACAACGCCTCGTCCTCCTCCTCGTCCTCCTCCTCGTCCTCGTCGTCCAGCAGCTCCGCCGGGACCAGCGAGGAGTCCGGCGGCGACGCCGAGCTCGCCGCCTTCTGCGACCAGGCCCAGGAGTTCGCCGGCATCCTCCAGCAGGTGGACCCGTCGGCCCCCGAGACGATCCCGACCGCCCTCGCCGACGCCAGCGCCGCGTTCGACGCCGCCGAGCCGCCGCAGGAGATCGCCGACGACTGGGCGACCCTCGGCGACGCCCTGCGCAGCTGGGCCGAGACCGCCAACTCCGTCGACATCACGACGCCGGACGGCGCCCAGCAGCTGGCGGCGTCGACCCAGGAGTTCCAGGCCGTCTTCACCGGCCCGGCCGGGACGGCCGTGGACGAGTACGGCTCGGCGAACTGCACCTGATCACCGGTCGGACCTGAACGCGCGGCGGCCCGCCATCCCCCCTGGGGGGTGGCGGGCCGCTCGCGTGTGTCGGGTAGGGGCGCTCAGCAGCCGCTGAAGGCGACCCCCCGGGCCCGCAGCCACGGCGCCGGGTTCATGTGGTCGGTGTACGGGCTGCCGGCCGGGTGCACCTCGAAGTGCAGGTGCGGGCCGGTCGACTGGCCGCGGTTGCCCACGGTCGCGATCTGCTCGCCGGCGGAGACGCGCTCGCCGGCCCGGACGAAGTACTCGTGCACGTGGCCGTAGACGGTGACGAAGCCGTCGTCGCCGCGGATGTACACCGCGTAGCCGAAGCCGGTGGCCGTGCCCGCCCGCAGCACGGTCCCGCTGTGCACGGCGTAGACGGGGGTCCCGATCGGGGCTGCGACGTCGACGCCACCGTGCAGGGTGCCCCAGCGGGTGCCGAAGCAGCTGGACGTGCGGCCGGAGGTGGGCATGACGTAGGGGCCACTGCCGCCGCTCGCGGCGCTCCCGCCCCCACCACCGCCGCCCCCGCTGCCGGCCTGGGCCCGGGCGGCCGCGGCGGCTGCCGCGGCCTCTCGGGCGGCCCGCTCGGCGGCCGCCGCGGCGGCGGCCTCCTCGGCCGCCTTCTGCGCCTGCCACTGGGCGTAGGCGTCACGCGCCCCCTGCAGCTCGAGCAGCTGGATGTTCGCGGCCTCGAGCTGCTGGTCGTACTGCGCCTTCTGGGCGGAGATCTCCCCGTAGGCGGCCTGCTGCGCCGCGACCTGGCCGTCGGCGGTCACCTTGGCCGCCTCGGCCTGCGCCTCGGCGGCCGCCGCCTGGTCGCGGGTGGCACGGGCGACGGACTCGGCGTTCGCCTGCTGCACGCGGGCGACCTCGAGGGAGTCCAGGACGTCGACCTGCGTGTCGCCCACGTACTCCAGCAGCGCCGCGCGCTGCACCAGCTCGGCGGGGCCGTCGGCGTCGAGGAGGGCCTGGGTCGTGGAGAGCTGGCTGCCGTTCATGTAGCTCTCACGGGCGAACTCGCCGATCCGGGCGCGGGCGACCGCGACGGCGTCGGCGGCGGCCTGCAGCTGCGCGGCGGCCTCGTCGGCGGCGGCCTGCGCGATCTGCCGTGCCTCCTCGGCGGCGAGGTAGGCGGCGCCGGCGGCCTCGGCCTGCAGGCTCAGCCGCTCGAGCTCCGCCTCCGCCCCGGCCACCAGGGCGGCGATGCGGCCCACCTCGGCGGCGGCGGCGTCCTGGGCGGCGCGGGCGGCGTCGATCTGCCCGTCGCTGGGGTTCGCCGGCGGGGCCGGCACGGCGAGCGCGGGGGTGGCCGAGCCGATGAGCGCGGCCCCCGCGAGCAGCCCGGCCAGGACCATCCGCAGGCTGCGTGGACGGCGACCGGTGCGAAGCCGGTCGGCGTGCGTCCGGCGCCGGGCGGTGGGGCCCTGCAGCATGAGTCGCTCCCTGGGGAAGAGGGTCTGCGTGAGCTGAGCGCTGCGGAGTCCCGTCCCGGGTGCCCCACGCGCTTCCTCCTGTCCCACTGGTTGTCGTCACCCCTAGTAGTGACCTTGAGCGCTCGCCGCCCGATTTCTCCGGCAACGTGGTCGGCGTCTCACCGCCCTAGGCTCGGTCCGTGGACGTCTTCGGCTCGGGTCACGAACAGGTCGTCTTCTGCTCCGACCCGGGTTCCGGGCTGCGGGCGGTGATCGCGATCCACTCGACGGCGCTGGGGCCGGCCCTCGGCGGCACCCGCTTCCACCCCTACGCCGACGAGGAGGCCGCGGTCGCCGACGCCCTGGCCCTGTCGCGCGCGATGTCCTACAAGAACAGCCTGGCCGGCCTGGACCTCGGCGGCGGCAAGGCCGTGATCATCGGCGATCCCCGCACCGACAAGTCGGAGGCGCTGCTGCGCGCGTACGGGCGGTTCGTGGAGTCCCTCGGCGGGCGCTACCTGACCGCCTGCGACGTCGGCACCTACAACGCCGACCTCGACGTCGTCGCCCGCGAGACCCGCTTCGCGCACGGGCGGTCCGTGGCCCTGGGCGGCTGCGGCGACTCCTCGGTGCTGACCGCCTTCGGCGTCTTCCAGGGCATGCGGGCGGCTGCCCAGCACCGCTGGGGCGCGCCCACGCTCGCCGGGCGCACGGTCGCCGTCGCCGGGGTCGGCAAGGTGGGCGGGTGGCTCGTGGACCGCCTGGTGGAGGACGGCGCCGACGTCGTCGTCACCGATGTCGACGCCGCCGCAGTCGACCGCGTCCGGGCCCGGCACCCCGGGGTGGACGCCGTCGCCGACACCCGCGCCCTGGTCCGCACCCCGGCCGACGTCTACGCGCCGTGCGCGCTGGGCGGCGCGCTCGACGACGAGACGGTCGCGGTCCTGGCCGCCCAGATCGTCTGCGGCGGGGCGAACAACCAGCTGGCTTCTGCGGGGACCGCCGAGGCCCTCCGGCGGCGCGGGATCCTGTACGCCCCCGACTACCTGGTGAACGCCGGCGGCGTCATCCAGGTCGAGGACGAGCGGCACGGCTTCGACTTCGCGCGGGCGCAGGCCCGGGCGGCGGGCATCTTCGACGTCACCCTGCGGGTCCTGCAGGCCGCGGACGCCGACGGGGTCTCCCCCGCCGCGGCCGCCGACCGCCTCGCGGAGGAGCGCATGCGCTCGGTCGGCCGGCTGGCGACCATCCGCCTGCCGCGCTGAGCCCCTCCCCGGTGGAGGCGCTGGTCACACCCAGGTCCCGGGAGGCCCCCGGACGGGCGACCGGCGAGGGAGGCCGTGTGCTCCCCGGCGATGCGTGTCGTAAGCTCGGTGGAGACACAGTCACTCAGTCGGGGTCGCCACGCGGGCCGCTCAGCCCGGAGCTGGGCTCCCGCACTCCGTAGCGAGGGGGTCGAGCCGATGGGGCGCGGCCGAGCGAAGGCCAAGCAGACACGCGTGGCCCGTGAGCTCAAGTACAGCTCACCCAACACCGATCTTTCTGCCCTGCAGAAGGAACTCACCGGTGGACCGCCGTCGTACACCGCCCCTGCCCGGGCGACCGACGACGACGAGGACGACGAGTACGCCGACCGCTGGGCGGACGGCGATGCGGACGACGACTGGGCCAGCAGCCGTTGACCGGCTGCTGAGCACCAGCGGTACCTGACCGACGACGCACCGCCACCTCCTCCGGGGGGCGGCGGTGCTGTCGCACGTCCGGGGGTTCGGGCACCGGTCGGCGCCGTCCCTCACCGCGGACCGCGTCCTCCCGCACCGCGCACCGCGTCCTCCCTCACCGCAGTGCGTCCTCCCTCACCGCGCACCGCGGGGGAGGACGCTCCGGGATCAGGGCACCTGATCCCGGAGCAGGGGGCGCCTCAGCGGTAGGTGCCCACCAGGCGGGCGGACGCGGCCCGCCCCGGGGACTCCTGCACCGTGCCGGCGATCCAGGCCGGGACGCCGCGGGCGGTCAGCAGCGACACCGCCCGGTCGGCGTCGGCGGGGGCCAGCGCCGCGACCATGCCGACGCCGCAGTTGAACGCCCGCTCGGACTCCTCGCGCGGCACCCCCTGCTCCTCGAGCAGGCGCACCGCGGGCGGCAGTGCCCAGGTACCGCGGTCGAGCACCGCCTCGAGGCCCTCGGGCACGACGCGCACGGTGTTGCCGGCCAGCCCGCCGCCGGTGATGTGCGCGAACGCGTGGACGCCGTCCGTGCCGAGCTCGGCGACCAGGGCCAGGCAGTCCAGCGCGTAGATGCGCGTGGGCTCGAGCAGCACGTCACCCAACGGCCGGTCCAGGCCGGTCGGCGTGGCCGCCAGGTCGAGCCCGGCGTCGGCGACGACCCGGCGCACCAGCGAGTAGCCGTTGGAGTGGAACCCGGAGGAGGCCATGGCGACGACCGCGTCGCCGGGGCGGACCCGCGCGGGGCCGAGCACGGCGTCGGCCTCCACCACCCCGACCGCCGTCGCGGCCAGGTCGTAGTCCTCGGGCGCCATCAGGTCGCCGTGCTCGGCGGTCTCGCCGCCGACGAGGGCGGCGCCGGAGCGCGTGCAGCCCTCGGCGATGCCGGTGACGATCGCGGCGATCCGCTCGGGCACCACCCGCCCGCACGCCACGTAGTCCTGCAGGAACAGCGGCTCGGCACCGCAGGCGACCAGGTCGTCGACGACCATCGCGACGAGGTCGATGCCGACCGTGTCGTGCCGGTCCAACTGGCGGGCGAGGGCGATCTTGGTGCCGACGCCGTCCGTGGACGACGCGAGCAGCGGCCGCCGGTACTTCGTGACGTCGAGGGCGAACAGGCCGGCGAACCCGCCGAGCCCGCCGACGACCTCGGGCCGGTTGGTGCGCTCGACGGCGCTGCGCATGAGCGTGACGGCGCGCTCACCGGCGTCGATGTCGACGCCGCTGGCGGCGTAGGTGAACCGGCCCGCGCTCCCGGACGGCGCGCTCACGGACGACGGAGCGCGTCGTCCGCGCCCCCGGGCACGGTCGCGCTGCCGGCCTGCTGACCGGTCCAGCCGGTCACCGCCCGCTGCGCCTCGTGCGCGAGCGGGAGGGGGCGCGGCATCGGCGTGCGGCCGATCCCCTCGAGCAGGTGCTTGCCGAGGACCTCGGACTCGCCCAGCTCGATCGGGTACCGGCCCGTGAAGCAGGCGGTGCACAGCCGGTTCGCCGGCTGCTCGGTCGCGGCGATCAGCCCCTGCTCGGACACGTAGGCCAGCGAGTCGGCGTTGATCGAGGCGCGGACGCCGTCGACGTCCAGGCCGTTCGCGACCAGCTCGGCGCGGCTGGCGAAGTCGATGCCGTAGAAGCACGGCCACTTGACCGGCGGCGAGGAGATCCGCACGTGCACCTCGACGGCACCGGCCTCGCGCAGCATGCGGATGAGCGCCCGCTGGGTGTTGCCGCGCACGATCGAGTCGTCGACGACGACCAGGCGCTTGCCGCGGATGACGTCGCGCAGCGGATTGAGCTTGAGGCGGATTCCCAGCTGGCGGATCGTCTGCGACGGCTGGATGAACGTGCGGCCGACGTAGGAGTTCTTGACCAGCCCCAGGCCGTAGGGGATGCCGCTGGCCTCGGCGTAGCCGACCGCCGCGGGGGTCCCCGACTCGGGCACCGGGATGACCAGGTCGGCCTCGACCGGGTGCTCCTTGGCCAGGCGGCGGCCGATCTCCACCCGCGCCGCGTGCACGCCGCGGCCACTGATCGTGGTGTCGGGCCGGGCCAGGTATACGTACTCGAAGACGCAGCCCTTCGGGTCGGCGGCGGCGAAGTGCTGGCTGCGCAGGCCGTTCCCGTCGATCGCGATCAGCTCGCCGGGCTCGACCTCGCGCACCACGGAGGCGCCGACGATGTCCAGGGCCGCCGTCTCGCTGGCGACGACCCAGCCCCGCTCCAGCCGGCCGAGCACCAGCGGGCGCACACCCTGCGGGTCGCGGGCGGCGTACAGCGTGTCCTCGTCCATGAAGGTGAGGCTGAACGCGCCGCGCAGCTGCGGCAGCACCTCCATCGCGGCGGCCTCGACCGAGAGATCCGGGCGGGCGGCGATGAGCGAGGTGACCAGGTCGGAGTCGGTGCTGGCGGTGAACGCGCCCTTCACACCGGCGTCGGCGGCCTTGCCGGCGAGCTCGGCGGTGTTGACCAGGTTGCCGTTGTGGCACAGGGCCAAGCCGGTGCCGGCGTCGGTGGTGCGGAACGTCGGCTGGGCGTTCTCCCAGGTGGAGGAGCCCGTCGTCGAGTAGCGGGTGTGGCCGACCGCGAGGTGGCCGCGCAGGCTGCCCAGCGTCGCCTCGTCGAAGACCTGGCTGACGAGGCCGAGGTCCTTGTAGACCACGACCGAGGCGCCGTCGGACACCGCGATGCCGGCCGCCTCCTGCCCGCGGTGCTGCAGGGCGTACAGGCCGAAGTAGGCGAGCTTGGCGACCTCTTCACCGGGCGCCCAGACACCGAAGACGCCGCAGGCGTCCTGGGGTCCGGGGGACTGGGGGTCGAGGTCGTGCGTCAGCCGTCCATCACCGCGTGGCACTCGTGCGAGAGTACCGGTGCCCTGCTCCCGGCGGGCGCCCGGCGGGGGGATCCGCGCCACATCCCGGGCGCGTCGCGACCGCCGTCGCTCAGTGCACGGTGCGCAGCTCCGCGGCGATGGTCGTGTCGTCGCCGTGCCCGGTGCGGACGACGGTGTCGCCGTCCAGGGTCAGCAGCTTCGACCGGATCGAGGTCAGGATCGTCGGCTTGTCGCTGAACGACCGGCCCGTGGCACCGGGGCCGCCGCAGAACAGCGTGTCCCCGGTGAACACCGTGTTCAGATCGGCCGAGTGCAGGCACGTGCTGCCCGGCGAGTGCCCGGGGGTGTGCAGCGCGACGAGCGAGCTGCCGGCGATCGCGAACGTCGTCCCCTCGGTGAGGTCGCGGTCGGGATCCGCGGCCGGCCGGGACTGCCCGTAGACCATGTCCCACAGCATCCGGTCGGCCGCCGGGAACCAGATCGGGGCGTCCACGGCCTCCCGCAGCGCCACCGCCGCGGTGATGTGGTCGTTGTGCCCGTGGGTCAGGACGATGCCGGTGACCTTCCGCCCGCCGACGGCCTCGACGATCGGCTCCGGCCGGTGCGGGGCGTCGATGACCAGCACCTGGTCGTCGTCGCCGACGAGCCAGACGTTGTTGTCGACGTCGAAGTCCTGCCCGTCGAGGCTGAAGACACCGCTGATCACGGTCTTGTCGATGCGCGCCGCCATCAGAAGACCACCACCGAGCGCAGGACATCGCCCGCGTGCATCTTCTCGAAGGCGGTCTCGACGGCGTCCAGGCCGATGGTCTCGCTGACGAAGTCGTCGAGCGGGAAACGGCCCTGCAGGTAGAGGTCGACCAGCAGCGGGAAGTCGCGGCTGGGCAGGCAGTCGCCGTACCAGGAGGATTTCAGGGCCCCGCCGCGGCCGAACAGCTCGATCATCGGCAGGGTGAGCTGCATGTCCGGCGTCGGCACCCCGACCAGGACGACGCGGCCGGCCAGGTCCCGGGCGTAGAAGGCCTGCTCGAAGACCTTCGGGTGGCCGACGGCATCGATGGCGACGTCCACCCCGAAGCCGTTCGTGACGGCCTTGATCGCCTCGACGGCGTCGGTCTGCGAGCTGTTCACGGTGTGGGTGGCGCCGAACCTCCGGGCCCACTCCAGCTTCCGGTCGTCGAGGTCGACGGCGACGATCGTCGTCGCGCCCGCGAGCCGGGCGCCCGCGATCGCGGCGTCGCCGACCCCGCCGCAGCCGAAGACGGCGACCGACTCGCCCCGGCGGACCGCGCCGGTGTTGATCGCCGCACCGACGCCCGCCATGACGCCGCAGCCCAGCAGCCCGGCCGCCGTCGCCGGCGCCTGCGGGTCGACCTTGGTGCACTGCCCGGAGTGGACCAGCGTCTTCTCCACGAACGCGCCGATGCCCAGCGCCGCCGACAGCTCGGTGCCGTCGGCGAGCGTCATCTTCTGCGCGGCGTTGTGGGTGGCGAAGCAGTACTGCGGCTCGCCCTTCAGGCACGCGCGGCACTGCCCGCAGACCGCCCGCCAGTTGAGGACGACGAAGTCGCCGACCGCGACGTTCGTGACGCCCTCGCCGACCGCGGCGACGGTCCCCGCCGCCTCGTGGCCGAGCAGGAACGGGAAGTCGTCGTTGATCCCGCCCTCGCGGTAGTGCAGGTCGGTGTGGCAGACCCCGCAGGCCGCGACGTCCACGACCGCCTCGCCGGGCCCCGGGTCGGGCACCAGGATCGTCTCGATGCTGACGGGGGCACCCTTGCTGCGGGCGACGACGCCCTTCACCTCGTAGGCCATGGCCCGAGCCTAGGAGGTGGCCTGCGTCGCCGCGCCTCTACGCCGGGGGGCGGTAGCGGTGCCGGATCCGCGGGTCGGGGAGGGCCGCCGCGATACAGGAGCCGATCCGGCCGTCCCGGTCGTACAGCCAGGCGGTGCCCACCCCGACGCCGTCGGCCCCCAGGTGCCCGGTGGACTCCATGCCGATCCACTCACCGCGCGGATCGCGGGCCAGGTACAGCGTCACGTCGGCGTTGATGAACTCCAGGCCCCGCCCGCCCGAGTTGGCCAGGGGATTGGCGAAGTCGGCCATCAGCGCGGCCCGCACCAGCGGGGTCAGCGGCTCGCCGGCGACGAACGGGACGCGCTCGCGCAGCCACACCCGGCCCTGCGCCCCGTTCCAGTCGCCGATCGGCCGGATCTCGAACGACATCGCCCCGCCGGTCGAGCCCTCGATCGCCTCGGGCGGCGGCACCTCCCACGGCCGGGGCGCCCACGGCTCGTCGTCGGGCTGCTCGGAGCGGCGGAGCAGCAGCGCCGACCCGCGGGCGACCTCGACGTCCCCGTCGACGACGCTGACGTCGACCGAACGCAGCCGCCGCCCGTCGCGGACCCGTCGGGTGAGCACCCGCAGCGGCCGCATCGGCACCGGGCGGACCATGTCCACGGTCAGCCGGGTGACCTGCAGATCGGCGTCGGGGCTGTCGCGCTCGACACCCCACGCGACGAGCCCGCCGACGTGGTGGCCGTTGAGCATCTCGTCCGACCAGGGGCTCCGCGCCGAGGCCGAGGGCACCAGCGCGTCGCCGTCCGCCGTGAACGACGGTTCCATGACACCTCCGAGGGGGACGACCCGGGCAATTCCGCACTTCTGCCCCGGGCAACTCCGCACTATTGCGCGGCGCAATTCCGCACTTCTGCCCCGGGCAACTCCGCACTATTGCGCGGCGCGGTTCCGCACTGTCGCGCGGGGCAGGTTCGCGCTCCTGGCCGTCAGGGGCGGGTCAGGGGGCGCAGGGGGAGGAACTCGCCGAGGTCGGCGCGGTTGCCGCTTGCCGAGACCCGCCCCTCGGCAACGGCGTCGGCCCAGCTCACGGCACCGGTCGCCAGCCGCAACCAGGTGGCCGCGTCAGTCTCGACGACGTTGGGCGGGGTGCCGCGGGTGTGCCGCGGCCCCGGCACCAGCTGGACGGCGACGTGCGGGGGCACCCGCAGCTCCACGGACCGGCCGGGCACCTGCTGGGCCAGCCAGCGCGTGCTGGTCTTCACCGCCGCGCCCAGCACCGCCCGCGGGGGCTGCTCGGCGGCGCCGTCCAGCCAGGGGCGCACCGCGTCGACGGCGGCGCGCAGCTCCTCGGCGGGGATCGGCGCCGTGCCGGCCATCAGCTGGTGGGGACGGTCCCCGCGGGAACGACGCCGGCCGCCCGGCCGGTGAGGTCCTCCGGGTGCCCGAACAGCGCCGGCAGGGTCGCCTCCCACACCGCGCGGACCTCGGCCAGCGGCAGCTCCGGCAGACCGTCGACGGCGAGGGACTCCCCGCCCGTCGTGCCCAGCGCGGTCACCGGCACGCCGGCCCGCTCCGCCGCGGCACGCACCGCGTCGGGGTCGGTCGTCGTCACCACCGCGCGGGCCGCCGACTCGCTGAACAGGGCTACGAACGCGTCGCCGTCCACCGTCAGCCGCGCGCCGACGCCGTACCGCAGCGCCGACTCGGTCACGGCCTGCGCGAGGCCGCCGTCGGCCAGGTCGTGGGCGCTGGTGACCCGTCCCTCCCGCGACAGCGCGGCCAGGAGCTCGCCCAGCGCCCGCTCGGCCGCCAGGTCGACCACCGGCGGCCGCCCGCCCAGGTGGCCGTGGACGACGCTCGCCCACGCCGACCCGCCGAGCTCCTCGCGGGTGGTGCCGAACAGCAGCACCGTCTCCCTCGCGGCACGCCAGCCCGCGGGCACCCGGCGGCGGACGTCGTCGTGCACGCCGAGCACGCCGATGACCGGCGTCGGGTTGATCGCGACGTCCCCGGTCTGGTTGTAGAGGCTGACGTTGCCCCCGGTGACCGGCAGCCCGAGCTCCCGGCAGCCGTCGGCCAGACCGCGCACGGCCTCCGCGAACTGCCACATGACCTCGGGGTTCTCCGGGGAGCCGAAGTTCAGGCAGTTGGTGACCGCCAGTGGCGTCGCGCCGGAGACGGCGACGTTGCGGTAGGCCTCGGCCAGGTTCAGCTGCGCCCCGGCGTAGGGGTCGAGCCGCGCGAAGCGGGCGTTGCCGTCGAGCGCGAGGGCGATCCCGCGGTGGGACTCCTCGTCGATGCGGATGACGCCGGCGTCCTCGGGCTGGGCCAGCACGGTGTTGCCGCGCACGTAGCGGTCGTACTGCTCGGTGACCCAGCTCTTGTCGGCGCCGTCGGGACTAGCGACCACGGCCAGCCAGTGCGCCTGCAGCTCCGCGGGCGTCGAGGGCCGGGGCAGCCGGGCAGCGTCGTCGGCCTGCAGCCCGTCCAGGTCGGCCGGGCGGGCCATCGGCCGCTCGTAGACCGGCCCCTCGTGGGCGACCGTGCGCGGCGGGACGTCGACGATCCGCTCGCCGTGCCAGTCCACCGTCAGCCGCTCGCCGTCGGTGACCTCACCGATGACGGCGGCGAGCACGTCCCACTTGCGGCAGACGGCGAGGAAGGCGTCGACCTTGGCCGGCTCGACGATCGCGCACATGCGCTCCTGCGACTCGCTCATCAGGATCTCGGCCGGGGTGAGCGTGCTGTCGCGCAGCGGCACCCGCTCGAGGTCGACGTGCATGCCGCCGGCGCCGGCGCTCGCCAGCTCGCTGGTGGCGCAGGACAGGCCCGCTCCGCCGAGGTCCTGGATGCCGGTGACCAGGTCGGCCGCGAACAGTTCCAGGCAGGCCTCGATGAGCAGCTTCTCCATGAACGGGTCGCCGACCTGCACCGCGGGGCGCTTGGCCGGGCCGGTCTCGTCGAAGGTCTCGCTGGCGAGCACGCTGACGCCGCCGATGCCGTCCCCGCCGGTGCGGGCGCCGAACAGGACGACCTTGTTGCCGACGCCCTCGGCCTTGGCCAGGTGCACGTCCTCGTGCCGCATCACGCCCACGCACAACGCGTTGACCAGGGGGTTCCCGGCGTAGCAGTCGTCGAAGAGCAGCTCGCCGCCGATGTTGGGCAGGCCGAGGCAGTTGCCGTAGCCGCCGACCCCGGCGACGACGCCCGGCAGCAGCCGCGCGGTGTCGGGGGCATCGGCGCGGCCGAAGCGCAGCGAGTCCATGACCGCGACCGGGCGGGCGCCCATCGTGAGGATGTCGCGGACGATCCCGCCCACGCCGGTGGCCGCGCCCTGGTAGGGCTCGACGTAGCTGGGGTGGTTGTGCGACTCGACCTTGAAGGTGACCGCGTAGCCGTCGCCGACGTCGACCACGCCGGCGTTCTCGCCGATGCCCACCAGCACGGCCTCGCTGGGCGGCAGGTCGCCGAACCGGCGCAGGTGCACCTTCGAGCTCTTGTAGGAGCAGTGCTCGCTCCACATCACCGAGTACATGGCCAGCTCGGCGGTGGTGGGCCGCCGGCCGAGGATCTCGCGGATCCGGGCGTACTCGTCGGCCTTGAGGCCGAGCTCGGCGTACGGCTGAGCGTCGTCCGGCGTCCGGCCGGCGAGCTCGACGGTGTCGACCCTCGTCGTCACGCGGCCACGACCGCCGTCAGGACGCTGGTGAAGAAGCCCAGCCCGTCGGTGCTCGGGCCCGTGAGGGCCTCCACGGCGTGCTCGGGGTGCGGCATCAGGCCCACGATCCGACCGTTCTCGCTGGTCACGCCGGCGATGTCGTTGAGGCTGCCGTTGGGATTGCCGCCGACGTAGCGGACCGCGACCCGCCCCTCGCCCTCGATCCGCTCGAGGTCCGCCGGCGCTGCCACGTACCGGCCCTCGCCGTTCTTGACCGGGACGGTGATCACCTGACCGCCCTCGTAGGACGACGTCCAGGTGGTGTCGGCGCGCTCGACCCGCAACTGCTGGTCGCGGTTGCGGAAGTGCAGGTGCGCGTTGCGGTGCAGGGCACCCGGGAGGAGGCCGGCCTCGCACAGCACCTGGAAGCCGTTGCAGATGCCGAGCACGGGCAGCCCGGTTCCCGCGGCCGCGACGACGTCCTGCATCAGGGGCGAGCGGGCCGCGATCGCGCCGGCGCGCAGGTAGTCGCCGTAGGAGAAGCCGCCGGGCAGGACGACCGCGTCGACGCCCCGGAGGTCGTGGTCGCCGTGCCAGAGGGCGACGGCCTCGCCGCCGGCCAGGCGGACCGCGCGGGCGGCGTCGACGTCGTCCAGGGAGCCCGGGAAGGTGATGACACCGATGCGCAAGGGGGACTTCCTCAGTCGGTCGGGAGGTGCAGCTCGACGTCCTCGATGACGGGGTTGGCCAGCAGCGTCTCGGCGATCTGCTGCAGCTCCGCCTCGTTCGGCGTCCCGTCCACCTCGAGGACGAAGTGCTTGCCCTGGCGGACGCTGGTCACCCCGATGTGACCCAGGCGGCCGAGCGCCCCGAGCACCGCCTGCCCCTGGGGGTCGGAGATCTCCGGCTTGAGGACGACGTCGACGACCACCTGCGGCACCCGCCCAGCCTACCGACCCCGGATCTGGGCGTGTCGGCGCGGTCCCGAGGTGACTCCTCCCACTATCTTGCCTGCGAAACCGATCGGACTCGTTATCGAAACGAGTTCGGCCGTCAGCGTTCCGCGCGAGAGGTGGATCCCCATGGGTGCTGGCCAGGTCCTCGAGTTCCCGACGGTCCGGGAGATCGTCGACGTGCAGGCCGAGGGGGTGGACGAGGGCGCGACGGCAACGGTCCTCGACGTGGCCGGGGGGACCGTGCACGTCACGGTCGCCCGGACCATGTCCGGCCGGCCCATCCGGCTCGAGCCGGGCGCGCGGCTGCGCTTCACCTGGCGCGACGGCCGCACGATGGTCGCCGCCCCGGGCGAGCTGGTCGCCGTCGAGCTCGGCGAGGAACCCCGGTGGGAGGTGCGCGTCCTCGGCCCGGTCGAGCAGACCCAGCGCCGCAACGCCGTCCGCGCCGACCTCCGCCTGCCCGTCATCGTGACCACGGGCGGCATCGAGCGGACCGGGACGACCCTGGACCTCAGCGAGGGCGGCGCACGCCTGCTGCTGGAGGAGGAGCCGGCGGATCGGGACGGCCGGCCCGTCCGAGCGTCCGGCGACGCCATGCGGCTGGCCCTGGACCTCGACGGCGAGACCATGACCGACGAGGTCCGGCTCGTCCGCCGCTATCCGCGCGAGGACGGCCGATGGGAGGCGTCGGTGCGCTTCACCGCGCTGACCGAGCGCCAGGAGGACGCGGTCCGGCGCCGGGTGTTCGCCGAGCTCCGGGCCCAGGCGGCCAGCGGCGTGAGCTGACACCCACTCGCGGCCGGGCCCCCACCCTGCGCCTCGACTCATGCGAACTCGTGGCCATCACCGCCTGATCGCCACGAGTTCGTACGACTCGCGCGGGCGCGTCACAGGCCGAGCGCGGTGCGGATCGCCGCGACGACCTCCCCGGGGCGCCCCACGACATCGGCCGAGCTGAACCGCAGGATCGTCCAGCCGGCCAGGACCAGGCCGTTCTGCCGACGCAGGTCCCGCACGAACACCTCCCGTTCTCGGTGGACCTCGCCGTCGAACTCGACGAGGACCCGCTGGTCGGGCCAGGCCATGTCCACCCTGCCGAGGAAGCCGGAACCGTCCCGGACGACCTGCTGCAGGACGGGACTCGGCAGGTCTGCCTCGTGCAGCAACCAGCGGAGCACCGATTCCATGGGTGAACCCGCGAGCGGATCGGCCAGCGGGAGCACCGCGCGCGCCGTCCGCACGCCCCGTCGCCCGTCGGCCTCTCCGAGCAGCCGGAGCAGCCAGCTGCGGGGATACCTCCGGCGCAGCATCTGGTCGGTCACCGCGAGCAGAGCGGCGGGCTCGAGGCATGCCGCCAGGTCGAGCCACGTCCGCCCGGGCGAGGTGACCGGGAGGCCGGAGATGCCGAACACCTGCGCCGGCGGGACCGCCGAGACGTGGATCCGCCGGTCGGCACGGTGCCGCACCCGCGTGGGCGGCGGAGCGGTGAGGTGGATCCGCGGGTCCGGCCGCTGCAGGGGGATCTCCAGCTCCCACAGGTCCGCGGCCGTCCAGTGGCTCAGCACGGCACCCGACGGGGCCCCGAGCAGCACGGCGGCGGCCCGGCCGCGTACGTCGCCCGTCGCGTCCCGCGGCAGGTAGGTGTCCCGTGACGTCCGGACCACGTCCCGGTGGCGCAGTTGCCAGTCGCTGACGCCGGCGTCACGAGCGCTGCGCCGGGTACTGGGACGGCGGATCCGGGCCGGGACGGGCGGCGTGGGCACCGGCAGAGGCTGGACCAGATCCGCGGAGCTCGCTGCCGCCGTCCACAGCCGCCCCGAGTCCTGCGACGTCGTGGCCATCGGGCCGCGATGGCCACGCGTTCGCAGGACTCGGCGAGGAAGGGCGCAGCCGCGCCTGGGGACGGCGGGACGACGGGCAGCCGGGCTCAGGCGAAGCGGCGGCCGGTCAGCTGCTCGTAGGCCGTCACGTAGCGCTCGCGGGTGGCGGCGACCACGTCGTCGGGCAGCTCCGGCGGCGGGGAGACGCGGTCCCAGCCGGACGACGTCAGCCAGTCCCGCACGTACTGCTTGTCGTACGACGGCTGGGCCGCGCCCGGCGACCAGGTCACGGCCGGCCAGAAGCGCGAGGAGTCCGGGGTGAGCACCTCGTCGCCGAGGGTCAGCCGACCCTCGGTCGAGAGGCCGAACTCGACCTTGGTGTCGGCGAGCACGATGCCCGCGTCGAGCGCGATCTCCGCCCCGCGCCGGTACAGCGCGAGGGTGAGCTCCCGCAGCTCCTCGGCCCGGGCCTGCCCGACCAGCCCGACGACGGCGGCGAAGTCGATCGCCTCGTCGTGCTCGCCGACCTCGGCCTTGGTGGACGGCGTGAACACCGGCTCGGGCAGCCGCGAGCCCTCGACCAGCCCGGCGGGCAGCGGGACGTCGCGGATCGAGCCGGTCCGCGAGTACTCCACCGTGCCCGAGCCGGACAGGTAGCCACGGGCCACGCACTCGACGGGCAGCATCGTCAGCCGCCGGACCAGCATCGCCCGGCCGGCCACCTCCGCGGGCACGTCCGTGACCGAGAGCAGGTGGTGCCCCGCGCCGAACTCGTCCAGCACCGGGGTGAGCTGCTCGAACCACCACACGCTCAGCGCGGTGAGCACCCGCCCCTTGTCCGGGATGGGCGTGGGGAGCACGTGGTCGTAGGCCGAGATCCGGTCGGACGCCACGAGCAGCAGCCGGTCGGCGCCGGCGTCGTAGACCTCGCGCACCTTGCCCCGGGCGACGAGTGGGAGATCCAACATCAGGTCAGCGCCGCGACGCGGTCGAACAGCGGGCCGAGCTGCTCGACGTACCGCTCCGGCCGGCAGATCTCGTCCAGCCGGGCCTCGTCGAGGGTCACCCCGGCGGCCGCGGCGCGGGACCGCAGGGTCTGCCGGAACGGCGTCCCGGTGTTCCAGGTCTCCATCGCCGCGCCCTGCACCAGCGCGTAGGCGTCCTCACGGGAGAGCCCGCTCTCCACGACCTCCAGCAGCACCGACGAGGTGTAGATCAGCCCGCCGGTCAGGTCCAGGTTCGCCCGCATCCGCTCGACGTCGACGACGAGGTTCTCCACCAGCCCGGTGGTCAGGTGCAGCAGGTAGTCGGTCGTGATCGCCGCGTCGGGCAGGAACACCCGCTCGGTCGAGGAGTGCGAGATGTCCCGCTCGTGCCACAGCGGGATGCCCTCCATGACCGGGACGACGGCGGCGCGCACCACCCGCGCGAGCCCCGCGATCCGCTCCGAGCGGATGGGGTTCTTCTTGTGCGGCATCGCGCTGGAGCCCTTCTGGCCCGAGCCGAACGCCTCCGACAGCTCCCGCACCTCGGTGCGCTGCCCGTGCCGCACCTCGAGGGCCACCGTCTCGCAGACCGTCGCGATGATCGCCAGCGCCGCGATCCACTCGCTGATCGAGTCGCGCAGCACCACCTGGGTGGACGCGTCGGCCGCCGTCAGCCCCAGCGCCTCGGCGACCGTCCGCTCCACGGCCGGGTCGATGAGGGAGTAGGTGCCGACGGCGCCCGAGATCGCCACCACCCCGACCCGCTCGCGGGCGGCGCGCAGCCGGTCGCGCGAGCGCGCGGCGGCGAAGGCGAGGTCGGCGACCCGGTGGCCCCACACGTCGGGTTCGGCGTGCACGCCGTGGGTGCGCCCGACCTTGATCGTGGCCCGGTGGGCCAGCGCGTGGTCGCGCAGGACGGCGACGAACCGGTCCATGCGGGCCAGCAGCAGGTCGGTGGCCTCGGTCAGCTGCACCGCGAGCGAGGTGTCGAGCAGGTCCGAGGACGTCATGCCGTGGTGCACGTAGGCCGCTGCCGAGCGCGGCTCGGTGTTGTCGGCCCAGGCGGAGAGGAACGCGATGACGTCGTGCTGGGTCGTCTCCTCGATCTCGGCGACCCGCTGCGCCGTGGGCGGCGGAGCGTCGCGGACCGGCGCCACGACGTCGGCCGGCACGCGCCCGGCCGCGGCGTGCGCCTCGAGCACGAGGGTCTCCACGCGGCACCAGAGCTCGTACTTGTGCTCGTCGCTCCAGACCCGCCCCATCTCCGGCAGCGTGTAACGGTCGATCATGCGGGTACCCGGGCGATCCGGTCAGCTCGTCGCAGCACGGCACCAGTCTCCCGCAGCGCTAGCGTGATCATGGACGCCGCCCCCCAACGCCCGACGGGAGAACTCGATGCTCCGACGCGCCGGCGTGCTGGTGGGCCGCGCCCGCGAGCGGATCCGCGCCGCCGCGGAGGCCGATCCGCACGGCTGGCACGCCCGGGACGAGGACCGCTCCATCCTGGTCCGGGACGACGAGCCCACCCCGGCGCCCGCGGTGGCCCCGGACGCCACAGCCGCCGGCTCGACCGCTCCGCCGCTGGGCAGCCCCGAGCCCGGTGCGCCGGACCTGGACGGCGCGACGGGCCCGGCCGGGGTGAGCGGTCCGCCGGCGCCGGGTGGCGCTCCGCACCGGCGCTCCCCGCGCCGGCCGGTCGGCGACGCGAGCGTGCCCACCGGCCTGCAGACCGCCGCGGCGTGGTCCTGGCGGCTGATCGTGGTGCTGGTCGGCGGGTACGTGCTGATCACGGCCGCGGCCTCTGTCGCGGTCGTCATCGTCCCCGTCATCATCGCGCTGATGCTGGCCGCGCTCCTGCAACCCGGCGCCGCGGCCCTGGTGCGGCGCGGCTGGCCGCGGTCGCTGGGCGCCATCGCGATGCTCCTGGTGGGCCTGGGCGTCGTCGCCGGGATCATCACGCTGGTCGTCGAGCGGTTCATCGCCGGCTTCGAGGACCTGTCCGAACAGGTCAGCGCGGGCCTGGAGCAGGTCCGCGACTACATCGTCGACACGTTCCCGGTGACCGAGAGCCAGCTCGACCAGGCCCTCGAGCAGGCCCAGGACTTCTTCGCCGGCAACTCCGAGCAGATCGCCTCGGGCGCGATCGACACGGCCGCCACGGTCGGCGAGGTGTTCACCGGGTTCGTCCTCGCGCTGTTCACGCTGTTCTTCTTCCTCAAGGACGGCCGCTCCATCTGGCTGTGGCTGGTCGGCCTGCTGCCCACCGATGCCCGGGCCTTCACCGACGAGGCCGCCCGCCGCGCGTGGCGCACGCTCATCTCCTACACGCGCGCCACGGTGATCGTCGCGCTGGTCGACGCGGTCGGCATCGGCATCGGGCTGGCGATCCTCCAGGTGCCCCTGGTCATCCCGCTGGCCGCGCTGGTGTTCCTCGGCGCGTTCATCCCGATCATCGGCTCGTTCCTGGCCGGCTCGGTGGCGGTGCTGGTCGCGCTGGTCGCGGTGGGGCCGGTCAAGGCGCTCATCGCGCTCGCGATCGTCGTGCTGGTCATGCAGGTGGAGGGGCACATCCTGCAGCCGCTCCTGCTGGGCCGCGCCGTGCACGTGCACCCGCTGGCCGTCGTCCTCGCCATCGCTGCGGGCCTGCTCATCGCCGGCATCTTCGGCGCGCTCATCGCCGTCCCGGTGGTCGCCTGCGCGAACGTCGCCGGCACCTACCTCGCCCGCCGGCACGACGGTCCCCGGCCGCCCGAGCCACGGCCCGAACGCGGCAAGCCGGCGGTCGGCGTCCGCGGCTGAGCCCGTCGGGGATCAGGGAACCTGATCCCGCGGCGTCCTCCCCCGCGGTGTGCGGTGAGGGAGGACGCGCTGCGGTGAGGGAGGACGGCGGCCCCGCAGGCCCCTCAGCCCCGGACCATGACTAGGGGACGGCGATGCGGCCCTCGACGGCGGCCAGGCCGATGTCGGTGCGCCAGTGCGCGCCGGCCAGCCGCACGGCGGCGACCCGCTCGTACGCCGTCCGCCGGGCCGCGGCGAGGTCCGCGCCGGTCGCGGTGACCGCCAGAACCCGGCCGCCCGCCGACCGCACCGTGCCGTCGGCGGACACGGCCGTGCCGGCGTGCAGCACGCCCTCACCGTCGGCCCCGGCGACCGGGTCCCCGGTGCGCGGCCGTTCGGGGTAGCCCTCGGCGGCGACGACGACGGTCACCGCGGCGCCCTCCCGCCACTGCAGCGGCGGGTGGTCGGCGAGCATGCCGGTGGCGGCGGCGTGCAGCAGCCCACCCAGCGGCGTGGCGAGCAGCGGCAGCACGACCTGCGTCTCCGGATCGCCGAAGCGGGCGTTGAACTCGACGACGCGCACGCCGCGCGAGGTCAGCGCCAGCCCGGCGTAGAGCAACCCGGAGAACGGCTCCCCGCGGCGGGCCATCTCGTCGACCGTCGGCTGCAGCACCGAGGCCAGCACCTCGTCGACGAGGCCGGCCGGCGCCCACGGCAGCGGCGCGTAGGCACCCATGCCACCGGTGTTGGGGCCGGCGTCGCCGTCGTCGCGGCGCTTGTGGTCCTGGGCCGGCACCAGCGGCAGCACCGTCGTCCCGTCGGTGACGGCGAACAGCGACACCTCCGGGCCGTCGAGGTACTCCTCGACGAGGACGGCGCCACCGGCCTCGAGCACCCCGGTGCCGTGGGCGAGCGCGGCCGCCCGGTCCGGGGTGACGACGACGCCCTTGCCCGCGGCCAGCCCGTCGTCCTTGACCACGTACGGGACGCCGGGGGCGAGCGCGGCCACCTCGTCGAGGGCGGTCCGCAGCTCCGCCGGCCCCCCGACCGCCCAGGCGCGGGCCGTGGGCACCCCGGCGGCGGCCATGACGTGCTTGGCGAAGGACTTGCTGCCCTCGAGCTGCGCGGCCTGCGCCGACGGGCCGAAGCAGGCGATGCCGGCGTCGCGGACGGCGTCGGCGACCCCGGCGACCAGCGGCACCTCGGGCCCGATCACCACCAGGTCGGCGCCCCAGCCGGTGGCCAGCGCGGCGACCGCGACCGGATCGGCGGGGTCGACCGCCGCCGGCTCGGCGATCCGCCGGGTGCCCGCGTTGCCCGGCGCGCAGGCCAGGGCGGTCACCGCGGGGTCGGACTGCAGAGCGACGCACAGGGCGTGCTCCCGGGCACCGGAGCCGATCACGAGCACGCGCACGGACGGCGACCCTACCGATGGGGCCCGGGGCGGCGGCCCGGGTGGCGGCTAGCGCATCCGGTTCGGCTGCGAGCGCATCGCCTTGTGCAGCGCGCGCACCCGGGCGTGCTCCGCGGCGCGGGCGCGGGCGTCCGAGCGCAGCGCCTGCCGGTGCGCCTCGGCCTGCAGCTTGCGCCACCCGGCGAGCCGGCCCAGGTCGAGCGTGCCCGCGGCGATCGCGGCGGTGACCGCGCAGCCCGGCTCCGTGCGGTGCCCGCAGTCGCGGAAGCGGCAGGCGGCGGCCAGGTCCGCGACGTCGGCGTAGGCGACGTCGATGCCCTCGTCGTCGGCCAGGGCGAGCTCCCGCATGCCCGGGGTGTCGACCAGCAGTCCCCCGCCGGGCAGCCGGTGCAGCTCGCGGGCGGTCGTGGTGTGCCGGCCCCGGCCGTCGACCTCGCGCACCGGCCCGGTCGCCACCAGCGGCTCCCCGAGCAGGGCGTTGACCAGGCTGGACTTGCCGACGCCGGAGGGGCCGACCAGCGCGGCCGTCCGGCCGGGTCCCAGCCGGGCCGACAGCTCGTCCAGGCCCTCCTCCGTCACCGCGCTCACCGCGACGACGTCCACCCCGAGCAGCGCCTCGGCCACCTCGGCGGCGGTCGCCGGGGCGTCGTCGCAGAGGTCGGCCTTGGTGAGCACGACGACCGGCGTGGCCCCGCTGCTCCAGGCCACGGCCAGGTATCGCTCCACCCGGCGCAACCGCACCGGCCCGCCGAGCGCGTCGACCACCAGCACCGTGTCGAGATTCGCCGCGACCACCTGCTCCGCCGAGCCCCGGCCGGCCGCCGTCCGCACGAACGCCGTCCGCCGGGGCAGCAGCGACACCGCCAGGTCCCCGCGCAGCGCCACCCAGTCGCCCACCGCCGGGCCGGTGCCCCCGTGCAGCGCCGGCGCGGGGTGCACCCGGCGTTCCCCGTCGGAGGCGAGGACGGTCAGCAGGCCCCGGTCGACCCGTCCGATCCGCGCGGGCGCGGTGCCGGCCGGGAGCTCGGGCGCCCGCTCGTCGTCCCAGCCGAGCAGTGCGAGGTCGTCCACGCCGACGATGGTGGCGCCGCACGGCAGGACTGTCGCCCGAGTTTTCGCGCCCGCGGACTCAAGATCGACACCCGCCCGGCCGATCCAGGGATATGCCGCGCCGCCGGGCCACGCCGCCCCGGTCCACCTCCGAAGGCGATTTCCGCCACAGCGGACACAGCTGTGGCCCGATGACCTGCACGTCTGCCGAATTGTGCGCAACGCGCCGTTCGGCGTTCGCGTCATGGACACCCGGTCACGGTGTTGTAGGGGACATGCAGGCCATCCTGTCGCCGGCGGTGCCCCGGGCGAGCCGCCTCCCCCGTCCCGTGATCGTCGGTCACCGCGGCGCCCCGGCCTACCGGCCCGAGCACACCGCCGCGAGCTACGACCTCGCCATCGACCTCGGCGCCGACCTCGTCGAGCCCGACGTGGTGGTCACCCGCGACGGCGCCCTCGTCGTCCGGCACGAGAACGAGCTCTCCCGGACCACGGACGTCGCCGCGCGGCCCGAGTTCGCCGGCCGGCGCACCACCCGGGTCGTGGGCGGCAAGGAGCGCACCGGCTGGTTCGCCGAGGACCTCACCCTGGCCGAGATCCGGACGCTGCGGGCGATCGAGCGCATGCCCGAGCTGCGCCCGCTCAACACCGCCTACGACGGCACGTTCGAGATCCTCACCCTCGCCGAGGTCGTCGAGCTGGCCCGCCGGCGGTCGACCCCCGAGCGCCCGATCCGCGTGCTCGCCGAGTTGAAGAAGCCGAGCTGGTCGGCCGAGCACGGCCTGCCCATGGCCGAGCTCGTGGCCGCGGAGCTGCATCGGCTGGACGCCGTCTCCCCGGACGGAACCGTCGTCGTGCAGTCCTTCGACGCCGCGGGCCTGCAGGAGCTGCGTGGCCTGGTCGGCGACGGCGGCCCGACGATGTTCCAGCTCGTCGACGACGCCCCCGAGGACGACCCGCTGCTCACCAACGCGGGCCTGCGCGGCATCTCCACCTACGCGCAGGGCATCGCGCCCAGCCGGCACCGGATCCTGCCGCGCAACGCCGGCGGCCAGCTGACCGGCCCGACCGACCTGGTCACCCGCGCCCACCACGCCGGACTGAGCGTCGTCCCGTGGACGCTGCGCGCCGAGAACGCCTTCCTTCCCCGGCACCTGCAGATCGGCGACGACCCGAGCGCCCTCGGCGACGCCGCCGGGGAGGCCCGCCTGCTGCTCGGCCTCGGGGTGGACGGCCTGATCACCGATCACCCCGAGATCGCCGTCTCCGTGCGCGAGGAGTTCGCCCCGGTCTGCGCCGCGGCATGACAGGTCTGCGGTCCGCCGGACCGCACCCGGAACCGCCGAGCGTCTAGCCCAGCAGGTCGTGCAGGACCACGTTCTCGTCGCGGCCCGGGCCCACCCCGATCACGCTGACCCGCGCGCCGGCCAGCTGCTCCAGCCGCCGCACGTAGGCCTGGGCGTTGGCCGGCAGCTCGTCGAAGGACCGGCAGTGCCGGATGTCTTCGAACCAGCCCGGCATCTCCTCGTAGATCGGCGTCGCGTGGTGGAAGTCGGTCTGCGTCATCGGCATCTCGTCGTGCCGGACGCCGTCGATCTCGTAGGCCACGCAGATCGGCACCGTCGCGAGCCCCGAGAGGACGTCGAGCTTGGTGAGGAAGTAGTCGGTGATGCCGTTGACCCGGCTGGCGTAGCGCGCGATGACCGCGTCGAACCAGCCGCAGCGGCGGTCGCGACCCGTGGTCACGCCCACCTCGCCGCCGTGCTTGCGCAGGTACTCGCCGTTGGCGTCGTGCAGCTCGGTCGGGAAGGGCCCCGAGCCCACCCGGGTCGTGTAGGCCTTCAGGATGCCGATCACCCGCGTGATGCGGGTCGGGCCGATACCGCTGCCCACCGCGGCGCCGCCCGCGGTCGGGTTGGACGACGTCACGAACGGATACGTGCCGTGGTCGACGTCGAGCAGCGTGCCCTGCGACCCCTCCAGCAGCACGTACTCGCCGGCGTCGAGGGCGTTGCCCAGCAGCAGCCGGGTGTCGGCGATCCGGGCCTTGAGGACCTCCGCGTACCCCGCGTACTCCTCCACGACCTCGTCGACGTCGATCGCCTTGCGGTTGTAGACCTTGACGAGGACCTGGTTCTTCTCCTGCAGCGTGCCCTCGAGCTTCTGGCGCAGGATCGACAGGTCGAGCAGGTCGGCCACGCGGATGCCGGTGCGGGCCACCTTGTCGCCGTAGGCGGGGCCGATGCCGCGACCGGTCGTGCCGATCTTCCGCGTGCCCAGGAACCGCTCGGTGACCTTATCCAGGGCCCGGTGGTGCGGCATGATCAGGTGCGCGTCGGCGGAGATGACCAGCCGCGAGGTGTCGACGCCGCGCTCCTCCAGCCCCGTCAGCTCGCGGATGAGGACCTCGGGGTCCACCACCACACCGTTGCCGATGACCGGGGTGCAGCCGGGCGTGAGGATGCCCGACGGGATCAGGTGCAGCGCGTACCGCTCGCCGTCGGGCGTGATCACCGTGTGCCCGGCGTTGTTCCCGCCCTGGTAACGGACCACGTAGGGCACGCGGCCACCGAGCAGGTCGGTCGCCTTGCCCTTGCCCTCGTCGCCCCACTGGGCACCGATCAGCACCACAGCCGGCATCGCTCGTCAGATCCCCTCGCGCATCGACACCGGTGATGACCGGCCTGCCAGGTGGCAGGGTAATCGCATGCCCCTGCTCGAGGTGGACCTACGCGGCCTCGCCCCGGATCAGGCACCGACCCCCGACGCCGTGGCCGGCGCCGGTGAGGGGTCCTCGGTGCTGGTCCGGGGCCCGGTTCCCGCGCTCGCCGGCGTGCTCGCCGCCCTCAACCGCGCGTCCCGCACCGCCGACGTCGCCGTCTCCTGGGAGCCGGCCGACGACAAGCTCTCCCGCGGGCTGGCCCGCGACCTCGGCATCGGCGGCGGCGCCGAGCGCGAGATGACGCTGGTGCGCGACGACCACGGCGGGGTCCTGCTGCACACCGGCCGCGTCGAGCCCGCCGCCGACGGCATCCGCCCCCGGCTCGCCCGGCGGTTCGGCGCCCAGGCCCACCACGACGACGTCAAGGTCGCCGACGGGCTGATCAGCCGCATCACCGCCCGGCCGGAGTGGCGCGCCGTGGACACCCTCCGCGTCGTCGTGTCGGTCCTGCCCATGCGGCCGCCGCGGCTGTCCACCGGCCGGGCGCTGCAGATCGCCTGCGACCCGGCCCGGGTGACCCGCGACGGCGTCGTCCTCCCCCGCCTCGTGAGCCGCTGGACCTGGTACGCCGACGACCGGGTGCGCTGGCGCCTGCAGCCCTGACGGAGGCTCCCGACCGCCCCCGCGCCCGGCGCGGGACCCCGTCGGGAGGCCGGACGCGGGTCATGGACACTGACCCCCTCTCCCCAGCCGTCGAGGAGGCCCCCCTGCCGTCGTCCCCGAGCCGGCCCACGTGACCGCCGGCCAGCTGCCCGGGTCCCGGTCGGCCCTCGCCGGCCCGGTCCCCGGAGGTCGCCTCCTCGGCCGGACGCTGGTCCGTCCGAGCACGGCCGCCTGGATCGGGCTCGTGGTCGTCACGGTGTTCTTCGCGGTCGCGGCGCCCGCCCTGGTGAGCGCGGGCGGCCTGGCGGGCGTGCTGGACAGCGCCTCGCTGCTGGGCATCGGCGCGCTGGCGGTGGGCCTGCTCCTGATCGCCGGCCACATCGACCTCTCGATCGGCATGGTGGCGGCGTCCAGTTCCCTGCTCACCGGGCTCCTGGTCGCCGAGGCGGGCTGGGGCATCTGGCCGGCGCTGGCCGTCTCGCTGGCCGCCTCCCTCGTCGTCGGCCTGCTCAACGGCTGGCTCGTCGTCCGCACCGGGCTGCCCAGCTTCCTGGTGACCCTCGCCGCGCACCTCGTGCTGCAGGGCACCTCCCTCGCGCTGACCCGCGCGATCGCCGGGACGACGGTGTTGCAGAACCTCGACGAGGCGCCCGGATGGTCCTCGGCGCGCACGGTCTTCCAGTCCACCGCGGAGTGGGGCGAGGGCGTCTTCAGCATCTCGATCGTGTGGTGGCTCGGGTTGACGGCCTGGGCGGCGTGGCTGCTGTGGCGCACCCCGTTCGGCAACGGCGTCCTCGCCGTCGGCGGGGCCCGGCGCGCCGCCCGCGAGCTCGGCGTCCCGGTCCGGCGGACCACGCTGACCCTGTTCTGCTGCACCGCTGCTGCCGGGTGGCTGATCGGCACCCTGGTGCTGGTCCGGCTGGGCACCGCGGAGGGCGGCTCGACGCTGATGCCGTCGATCGACTTCCTCGTCGCCGCGGTCATCGGCGGTTGCCTGCTCACCGGCGGCTACGGCTCCGCGGTGGGCGCGGCGGTCGGCGCCCTGATCTACGCCGTCGCCCAGTTCGGGATCACGCTGGCGGGCTGGGACTCGCTGTGGTTCCAGGCGTTCCTCGGCGTGCTGCTGATCGTCGCGCTGCTCGCCAGCGGCGTGGTGCGCAGCCGGCTGCGGGAGGTGCCCCGGTCGTGAGCGCCGACGACGTCCCCGGCGGGCCCGGCCCCGTCGTCCCCGGTCCGCCCCCGGTGCTGGCGCTGGGCCAGGTGACGGTGCGCCACGGCAGCGTGGCGGCGCTGTCCCGGGTGTCCGCGGAGTTCGCGCCCGGCACGATCACCTGCGTCCTCGGCGAGAACGGTTCCGGCAAGTCGACGCTGGTGTCGGTGCTCTCGGGGCTGACCCGGCCGGACGAGGGGAGCCTGCTCCTCGACGGCCGCCCGGCACGGTTCCGGTCAGCCCGGGACGCGCGCGCGGCCGGCATCGCCACCGTCTGGAACGACCTCTCCGTGGCCCCGCTGATGTCGGTGTGGCGGAACTTCTGCCTCGGCGCCGAGCCCACGGCCGGGATGTGGCCGCTGCGCCGGGTGGACCTGGCCGCGGCGCGCGAGCTCACGGCGCGCGAACTGGCGAAGGTCGGCATGGCCGGCGTGGACCCCGACCAGCCGGCCAGCGGGCTGCGCCCCGGGGAGCGGCAGAGCCTGGCGATCGCCCGCGCGCTGCACTTCGGGTCGCGGGCCCTGCTCGTCGACGAGCCGATCGCGCCGCGCAGCGTCGCCGGGGCCACCCAGGCGGGGCAGGCGCTGCTCGCGGCCCGGGCGCGCGGGCTCGCCGTCGTCGTCGTGACCGCCAACCCGCGCTACGCCCACCTGATCGGCGACCGGTTCCTGCTCCTGGCCGGCGGCCAGGTCGCGGGCCGGCTCACCCGGGAGGACGTCGACGCCGACAGCCTGACCCGGCTGATGGCGGGCGACGACGAGCTCACGGCGCTCACCGACGAGATCGAGCGGACGCACCCGGACTGGAACGCGCGCTGACGGGAACGCCGGAGCCCTCCCGGCGGGGTGTGGTCCACCCGCCGGGAGGGCCGGTCAGACGTTGAAGATGCTCACTCCGCCCGGGCCCACGAGCAGCCCGACCACGATGAGCACGATGCCCCACAGCAGCTGACGGCGGACGATCGCGACGATGCCGGCGATCACCAGGACGACGGCGATGATCCAGAGCAGTGTTGCCATGACCGCACCCCACTTCGTGTCGCGGTGCCCGAACGGCACCGTGGAACACGCAGTGTGAGCGAGGACCGGCCGTTCCGCCTGCCGAGATGACCGAGGGTGAGCGTCAGGCCCCGAGGCTGGGGTCGCAGTCGCGCAGCAGCTGGGTGCAGCGTTCCTGCTCGGCGGTCTCGCCGATCGCCTCGGCGGCCCGCGCCAGCACCGTGACGCAGCGCAGGAAGCCGCGGTTGGGCTCGTGCGACCACGGCACCGGACCGAAGCCCTTCCAGCCGTTGCGGCGCAGCGCGTCCAGCCCGCGGTGGTAGCCGGTGCGGGCGTAGGCGTAGGCCTCGATCACCCGGCCACCCTCGACGGCCTCCTCTGCCAGCGCCGCCCAGGCCGCGCTGTACGTGGGGTGGTGTGCCGCCACCTCCGCGGCGGCGACGCCCTCGGCGAGCTCTCGCTCGGCCTCCGGGGACGGCGGGAGGAGGGTGGCCGGCGGCTCGCCCAGCAGGTTCCCGTGCGAGTGCGTCATGCGCTCGTGGACTGGCCGGCCGACAGCAGGTCCTCGCAGGCCTGCACGACGCGCGCCGCCATGCTCGTCTCGGCGGCCTTGAGGTAGCTGCGCGGGTCGTAGGCCTTCTTGTTGCCCACCTCGCCGTCGATCTTCAGCACGCCGTCGTAGTTGCCGAACATGTGCCCGGCGATCGGCCGGGTGAAGGCGTACTGGGTGTCGGTGTCGACGTTCATCTTCACCACGCCGTAGGACAGCGCCTCGCGGATCTCCGACTGCAGCGAGCCCGAGCCGCCGTGGAAGACGAAGTTGAACGGCTTGCTGCCCTCGGGCAGGCCCAGCTCGGCGGTGACGACCTCCTGGCCCTGCTTGAGGATCTCCGGCCGCAGCTGGACGTTGCCGGGCTTGTAGACGCCGTGCACGTTGCCGAACGTCGCGGCGAGCAGGTAGACGCCCTTCTCGCCCAGGCCGAGCGCCTTGGCGGTGGCGATGTAGTCACCGGGGGCGGTGTAGAGCTTGTCGTTGATGTCGTGGCTGACGCCGTCCTCCTCGCCGCCGACGACGCCGATCTCGATCTCCAGCACGATCTTCGCGGCGGAACACCGGGCGATGAGCTCCTCGGCGATCTGCAGGTTCTCGTCGAGGTCGACGGCCGAGCCGTCCCACATGTGCGACTGGAACAGCGGCGCCTGGCCGGCGTCCACGCGGTCCTGGGAGACGGCGATCAGCGGCCGGACGTAGGAGTCCAGCTTGTCCTTGGGGCAGTGGTCGGTGTGCAGCGCCACGTTGACCGGGTACTTCTCGGCGACGACGTGGGCGAACTCCGCCAGCGCGACCGCCCCGGTGACCATGTCCTTGACCTTGGTGCCGGAGCCGAACTCCGCGCCGCCGGTGGAGAACTGGATGATGCCGTCGCTGCCCGCATCGGCGAACCCGCGCAGCGCCGCGTTGATCGTCTCCGAGGAGGTGCAGTTGATCGCCGGGTAGGCGAAGCCGCCCTCCTTCGCCCGGCTGATCATGTCGGCGTAGACCTCGGGGGTCGCGATGGGCATGCGGGGCACTCCTGTCGTCGGCGACTGCGCGCTGGTCGGGCCCCAGTATCCCGCCTCGATGCCGCGGTGACGCACCCCGCTCCCCCGTCGGGTGACGTTCTCGACCCCGGCGCGGGGGCCTCCGCCGTGCCGAGCGCCATGGGGAGGGCGGCGGGTCCCTATCCCTGCTCGATCCGGCTGGACACCCGGGCTGCCACCAGCACCGGGTCGTAGGTGGGCGAGAACGGGGGCGCGTAGGAGAGGTCGGAGCCGGCGAGCTCCTCGGCGGTGAGCCCCGCCCAGATCGCGGTGGCGAACACGTCGATCCGCTTGCCGCTGCCCGGGCCGCCGACGATCTGCGCGCCCAGCAGCGCACCGGACCCGCGCTCGCTGATCAGCTTGACCGTGATCTCCTCCGCGCCCGGGTAGTAGCCGGCGCGCGTGGTGGCGGAGATGGTCTCCGCCCGGCACGCGTACCCCGCCTCCTCCGCGGCCGCCGAGCTCAGCCCGGTGAGCGCGACCTCGGTGTCGCCGACCTTGGTGAGCGCCGTCCCCAGGACGCCGGCGAAGCGGGCCGGCGTGCCGGCGATGACCGAGCCGGCCACGCGGCCCTGCTTGTTGGCGTGCGTGCCGAGCGCGACGTGCATCGCCGCGCCGGTGATCCGCGACCAGGTCTGCGAGCAGTCCCCGGCGGCGGAGACCTCGGGATGGGAGACGCTGCGCTGGGTGCGGTCCACCTCGACCGCCCCGGTGCTGCCCAGCTGCAGGCCCGCGTCTGCGGCCAGCGCCGCCTCCGGCCCCATGCCCAGGCCCAGCACCACGAGGTCGGCCTCGTAGGCCCCCGCGTCGGTGCGGACGGCCCGGGCGACGCCGTCGGCGTCGGTCTCGACCTCGCGCACGGGCTCGCCGGGCCGGACGTCGATGCCCATGGCGCCCATCGCCGCGCAGACCCGCTCCCCCATGTCCGGATCCAGCTGCGCCATGGGCAGCGGGTCGGCGAGGACGACGGTCACCTCCAGACCACGGGCGCGCAGGACCTCGGCCATCTCCAGCCCGATGTAGCCGCCGCCGAGCACGACCGCGCGCTTCGCCCCCGCGGCGATGGCGGCGCGCATGTCGGCGCCGTCGGCCAGCCGATGGACCCCGTGCACGCCCTCGGCGTCCAGCCCCGGCACCGGCGGGCGGGCGGGACGGCCCCCCGTGGCGACGACGAGCCGGTCGTAGCCCAGCGTCTCGCCGGTTCCCGTGCGCACCGTGCCCGCGCCGAGGTCGATGCCCTCGGCGCGGGTGCCCGTCCGCACGTCGATGTCCTGGGCGGCGAACTGCGCGGGCGTGCGGGCGATGAGCAGGTCGCGGTCGGCGACGACGCCGCCGACCCAGTAGGGGATGCCACAGGCGGAGAAGGAGACGTCGGGGCCCTGCTCCAGCACGGTGATCCGCATCTCCGGGCGGAGGCGGCGGGCCTGCGCCGCGGCGGACATTCCGGCGGCGTCGCCGCCGATGACGAGCAGCCGGTCGCGTCCCATGCAGGTCAGCGTGTCAGCCGCGCCGGCGGAACACCTTTCCGGGGTTGAGCAGGCCCGCGGGATCCAAGGCGTCCTTGATCGAGCGGTGCACGTCCAGCGACACGGGACCGATCTCGCGCTCCAGCCAGTCGACCTTCAGCGAGCCGACGCCGTGCTCCCCGGTGATGGTGCCGCCGAGGGACAGGCCCAGCTCGAGGATGTCGTCGAACGCGGCGAAGGCGCGTTCCCGCTGGCCGGGGTCGGCCGGGTCGAAGCAGATCGTCGGGTGCATGTTGCCGTCACCGACGTGCCCGAGGACGCCGATGGTCAGCTCCCGGCGGGCGGCGATGGCGTCGCAGCCGTCCAGGAACCTGGCGATCGCCGAGCGGGGGACGGCGACGTCGTCGAGCAGCGTCGCGCCCAGCTGCGCGAGCGCGGGGATCGCCATCCGCCGCGCGGCCAGCAGCAGGTCGCCCTCGGCCGGGTCGTCGGTGGTGTGCACCAGGTCCGCGCCGGCCTCCCGGCAGAGCGCGGCCAGCGCCTCGATCTCGGCGAGCGCCGCGGCGCCCCCGGCGTCGGACTGCGCGACGAGCAGGGCGGAGGCGCTGCGGTCCAGGTCGGCGTGCAGCAGGTCGTCGACGGCGCAGATGCAGGTGTTGTCGATGACCTCGAGCAGGCTGGGCACCAGCCCGGTGGTGACCACCCGCTCGGCCACCTGCCCGGTCTGCGCGGTGGTACCGAAGGTCGCGACCAGCGTCACCGGCCGCTGCGGCGCCGGCCGCAGCGCGAGGGTCGCCTCGGTGATGACGCCGAGCGTCCCCTCCGAGCCGACGAACAGCCGGGCCAGGTCGTAGCCCGCGACGCCCTTCACGGTCCGCCGGCCGGTCCGCAGCACCCGCCCGTCGGCGAGCACCACCTCGAGGCCGAGCACGTAGTCGGTGGTGACGCCGTACTTGACGCAGCACAGCCCGCCGGAGTTGGTGGACAGGTTGCCGCCGATCGTGCACCAGTCGTAGCTGGAGGGGTCCGGCGGATAGAACAGCCCGTGCGCGGCGACGGCGTCGCGCAGCTGCTTGTTCACCACGCCGGGCTGGACGACGGCGAGCCGGTCGGCCGGTGACACCTCCAGGACGGCGTCCATGCGGGTCGTCACCAGGGTGATGGCGCCGTCCAAGGCGTTGCTGCCCCCCGCCAGCCCGGACCCGGCGCCGCGCGGGACCACCGGGACGCCGTGCCGGTGCGCGACCTTCATCACCGCCACGACGTCGGTGGTGCTCCGCGGGAGCACCACGGCGGCCGGCGTGCCGGCCCCGGCGAGCATCGCCTCGTCGCGCGCGTAGGAGGCGGTGACGTCCGGGTCGACCAGGACGCCGCCTGTCCCCAACGCGTCGACGAGCTCGGCCACCCACGCGGTCGTCACCGTGGTCACCGCTCCACCGTACGGCCGCCCGTGGGCAGTTCCGCGCGACTGCACCGCGCAGAAGCGCGAAGTTGCCCCCGGGCAGAAGCGCGGAATTGCACCGCGCAGAAGCGCGAAGTTGCCCCGATCAGGCCAGGTCGAGGTCCGCCAGCGTGTACGCGGCGCGGTACTCCAGGCCCGCGGCCTCCACCGCGGCCCGGCCGCCGCGGTCGACGATCACCGCGACCGCGACCGGCTCCGCTCCGGCCTCGCGCAATGCCTCGACCGCGGTGAGCGGGCTGCCACCGGTCGTGGAGACGTCCTCGACGACGAGGACCGCGCGGCCCTCGACGTCCGGTCCCTCGATCCGCCGCTGCAGCCCGTGCGCCTTGCCCGCCTTGCGGACGACGCAGGCGTCGAGGAACCCCTGCCCCTGCGCGGCGGCGTGCAGCATCGCCGTGGCGACGGGGTCCGCGCCGAGGGTCAGCCCGCCGACGACGTCGTAGCGCAGGTCGCCGGTGAGCTGCCGCATCACGCGGCCGACCAGCGGGGCGCCCTCGTGGTGCAGGGTCAGCCGCCGCATGTCGATGTACCAGTCGGCCTCGCGGCCGGAGGAGAGCGTCACCTTCCCGTGGACGACGGCGAGCTCGACGATCAGCTCCAGCAGGCGTTCACGGTCGGGCAGGCCGGCGGCGGGCGACTCCATGAGGGCGACCCTACGCAGCACGGCGGCCCGACTCCGCGGGGAGCCGGGCCGCACGGCCCCCGTCCCGAGGCTCGCGCCGCGCGGGGCGTGCGCCTCGGGACGGGCCTCCTCAGCCCGCGGCCGGGGCCAGCACCTGGTCGATGATGTAGACGGTGGCGTTGGCGGTCTGGACGTTGCCGCAGATGACCGACGCCTGGACCTCGGTGAGGGTGCCGTCGACGGTGAACGCCTCGCCCGAGCCCTCGATCGTGACCTGGTCGCCGTTGAGCGTGGTGTGCGTGCCGGCCAGCTCGTCGGGCGCGAGCCGCCCGTCGATGACGTGGTGGGTCAGGATCGTGGTCAGCTGGGGCACGTCGGCGAGCACGGCGTTCAGGGCGTCGGCCGGCACGGCCTCGAACGCGGGGTTCGCCGGGGCGAGGACGGTGATCTCCTCCTGGCCGTTCAGCGTGTCGACCAGGTTCGCGGCGGTCACGGCCTGCACCAGGGTGGACAGCGCCGGGTTGTTGCTGGCCGCGGTCGCCACCGGGTCGTCGGTCATGCCGGTGAAGCTGCCCTCGCCGTCGGCCGGGACGGCGGCGCAGCCGGCTCCGAACGGCTCCTCGGTCATCGAGTCGCCCGAGGCGGGGGCGCTGCTCTCCATGCCGGAGTCCGAGGTGCTGCTGCTCGACGACCCGCTGTCCGACGCGGTGTCGTCGGAGTCGTCCGAGCCGCAGGCGCTCAGGGTCACGGCCAGCACGGAGGCCGCCGCCAGCATCACGCCACGGGTCAGGGTGCTCTTCACGAAGTGCTCCATCTCTCTTACGTGCGGCGCCGGGGTCACGGGCGCCGCGGGTGTGGGGTGGTGCTGTCCCGACCGGTGCAGGCGTCGGGACACGCGCCTGCGGCCGGGTGGCCGAGACGGGTCTGGGGGTCCGCCCGGTGCGGGCGGGATCCGCTAGGTGGCGATCACCCGGATCGAGTGCAGGCCGGACGCTCCGTCGGGTATCGGTCTGGCCCGCTCGGCGGTCTGGACCTCGCCGTCGGCGGTGGTCGCGCGCACGGTCACCTGGTGGCTGCCTGCCGCGAAGTCGTGGGGCAGCACCCACTGCCGCCAGATGTCGGCGTCCACCTCGGGGCCGAGGTCGGCGTCCAGCCACTCGCCCTCGTCGATCTGCACCTCGACCCGGCCGATGCCCCGGGTCTGCGCCCAGGCCACGCCGGCGATCGCCCGGCGGCCGGCGGGGAACTCCCGCAGCGGAGCCGGGGTGTCGATGCGCGAGGCGACCTTGATCGGCCCCTCCTGCGCCCAGCCGCGCTGGGCCCAGAAGGCGTCGTAGGCGTCGAACGTCGTGGCCTCGATGCCGACGAGCCACTTGCACGCGGACACGTAGCCGTACAGCCCGGGGATGATCATCCGGACCGGGAAGCCGTGCTCGATCGGCAGGGGCTCGCCGTTCATGGCGACCGCGAGCATGGCGTCCTCGACCTGCAGGGCCGAGCGGGTGGGCGCTCCGATCGTCATCCCGTCACCGGAGCGGCAGACCAGCTGGGTGGAGCCGGAGGCGACGCCGTTCTCCCGGAGGAAGGTCCCGAGCGGGACGCCGATCCACCGGGCGGTGCCGGCGAGCTTCCCGCCGACCTCGTTGGAGACGCAGGTGAGCGTGATGTCCCGCTCGATGAGGTCGGACCGGCCGTAGAGGTCGTCGAGGGAGTGCGACGACGGGGAGTCGAACGAGCCGGTGAGCTCCAGCCGGTAGGACCCGGGCTGGATCTGCGGAACGGTGATCGCCGTGTCCACCCGGTAGAAGTCCCGGTTGCGGGTGAACAGGGGGGTGAGCCCGTCGACGCGCTCGGCGAGGTCCGCGCCGGCCGGCAGTGCCGGGGCGCGCGACGCGGGGGTGGGCAGCGTCAGGGCGGCGCGCTCGTCGCTGACGTCGAAGCGGCGCTGGAGCAGGTACCCGCCTCCGCCGGTGACCGCGGCGACGCCCACCGCGACCCCGCCGGCGACGAAGAAGCCGCGCCGATCCAGCCCCTTGCGGTCCCCGGTGGCGCCCAGCGCGGCGCGCAGGCGGTCGACGGCGCCCTCGTCGGCGGGCGGGACCGCGTGCCGGCCCACCGCCGCGGTCGCGTCGGCCGGTGGCCGGGAGCGCGGCAGCACCGGGGTCCCCGTCAACGGGCGCAGGAGGAACAGCAGCGCCACGACACCCGCGGCCGCGCCCACCACGGACGGCAGCCAGGCGAGCTGCTCGGCGGCCGGGCGGGAGGTCGCGGCCAGCGCGCCGAGGACGCCGAACAGCGCGATGCCGACGACCCCGACCGCACGCCACCGCAGCGCCAGCACCCCGATGACGAGGGCGAAGACCCCGACGAGCACCAGCGTGCCGGCGACCAGGGCGATCTTGTCGTTCTCGCCGAAGTTCCGGATCGCGAACTGCTTGACGCCCTCGGGGACCAGCGTGATCACGGTGTCGCCGACGGCGACCACCGGCGCGGAGGAGGGCCCGGTCAGCGCCGACACGAGCTGGGCGACCCCGAGGGCGACGGCGGCGGCGAGCAGGCCACCGAGCGCCGCGAGCAGGCGCCGGACCAGCCGCCCACCGCGCCGCCCGGGAGCGGCGTCGGCGGCGGGCGCGGGGGCCTGCTCGGTGGTGGTCACGGAAGGTCTTCGTGCCGGAGGGCCCTGTTGGATCGTCACGGTTGGGTCACGATGCCGGGGCGGCGTCGTCCGGGCCAGGCCTCAGCGCACGGCGGCGCGCCGTCGTCCCTCGTTCTGGTACCACTCGGCCGAGGGCCGCAGGGCCAGCGCGACGACCCCGGCCAGGGTCGCGGCCAGGGTGAACGCCGACATCGAGGTGAGGAAGCCGGAGCCGGTGGTGGGGGCGCCCGCCCCCGACACCCCCGCCAGTCCGCTCACCGCGGCCAGGACCCCCAGGATCAGCAGCACCGTGCGGGCCCAGCCCCGCCCCGTCCAGGCGAACCAGATCACCAGCGCCTGCACCGCGTACAGCGCCAGGGTGAGGGCCAGCACGACGGTGAACAGCGTGCGGGCGGTGTCCTCGGAGAGGTTGTCGTCCATCGCCCGCAGTTCGTCGACGACGGCGTCGGGGTCGGCGAACTGGACGCCGAGGGCGATCAGCCCGAGGACCAGCGTCGCCACGAAGGCGCCGAGCCCGATCCGCACGCTCAGCGGCCGCTCCGTCGGCTCCGGCGGGGCGCCCTGCCCCGGCGGTGGGGGCGCGGGTGCGTAGCCGTACGGCTGGGGCGGGCCCTGCTGGTCGGGGCCACCCTGTGCTGCCGTCATGTCCACTCCCTGTCGCGCCGTGAGGCCACGATCATGACGGACGGCCGGGACGACGGATCACCGTCGTCCCGGCCCCGCGGCCGGCGTCCCTCGTCACGCGCGGCGGACGACCAGCCCCTCGACGGAGAGGTCCTCCGGCGCATCGACCAGCACCTGGTCACCGTCGCGGATGTCGCCGGACAGCAGCGCGCGGGCCAGCTGGTCGCCGATCGCAGACTGCACCAGCCGGCGCAGCGGGCGGGCCCCGTAGACCGGGTCGAACCCGTTGAGCGCCAGCCAGTCCCGGGCGGCGTCGGTGACGGTGAGCGTCAGCCGCCGGGCGGCCAGGCGCCGCGCCAGGACGTCGACCTGGATGTCGACGATGCCGGTCAGCTCCTCGCTGCCCAGGGCGCGGAACACGACGACGTCGTCCAGGCGGTTGAGGAACTCGGGCTTGAAGTGCCCGCGCACGACCTGCATCACCGCCTCCCGCCGGCGGTCCTCGGGCACCGACTGGTCGGCGATCAACTGGGAGCCGAGGTTCGACGTCAGGATCAGGATGGTGTTCCGGAAGTCGACCGTGCGGCCCTGCCCGTCGGTGAGGCGGCCGTCGTCGAGCACCTGCAGCAGCACGTCGAAGACGTCGGGGTGCGCCTTCTCCACCTCGTCGAGCAGGACGACCGTGTAGGGGCGCCGCCGGACCGCCTCGGTGAGCTGGCCGCCGGCCTCGTAGCCGACGTAGCCGGGCGGGGCGCCGACGAGGCGGGCGACCGAGTGCTTCTCGGAGTACTCGCTCATGTCGACGCGGACCATCGCCCGCTCGTCGTCGAACAGGAACTCCGCGAGCGCCTTGGCCAGCTCGGTCTTGCCGACGCCGGTGGGGCCGAGGAAGAGGAAGGAACCGGTGGGCCGGTCGGGGTCCGCGACGCCCGAGCGGGCCCGGCGGACGGCGTCGGACACCGCCCTGACCGCATCCGGCTGCCCGACGACGCGGCCCGCGAGCCCGTCCTCCATCCGCAGCAGCTTCTGGGTCTCGCCCTCGAGCAGCCGGCCGGCGGGGATCCCGGTCCAGGCCTGCACGACCTCGGCGATGTCGTCCGGGCCCACCTCCTCCTTGAGCATCGAGTCGCCGGTCTCCACCGACGTCTCCGCCTCGGTCAGCGCCTTCTCCAGCTGCGGGATGCGGCCGTAGCGCAGCTCCGCGACGTGGGCGAGGTCGCCGTCGCGCTCGGCGCGCTCGGCGTCGGTCCGCAGCCGCTCGAGCTCCTCCTTGATCTGCTGGATGCGGACGATGGCGCCCTTGTCCTGCTGCCAGCGAGCGGTCAGCTCGTCGAGCTCCTGGCGCCGGTCGGCGAGGTCGGCTCGGAGGGCCGCCAGTCGCTCCATCGAGGAGGGGTCGTCCTCCTTGGCGAGGGCCATCTCCTCGATCTCCAGCCGGCGGACGGCGCGCTCGACCTCGTCGACCTCGACCGGCCGGCTGTCGATCTCCATGCGCAGCCGGCTGGCCGCCTCGTCGATCAGGTCGATCGCCTTGTCCGGGAGGAAGCGGGCCGTGACGTACCGGTCCGACAGCGTGGCGGCGGCGACGATCGCGGTGTCGGTGATGCGGACGCCGTGGTGCACCTCGTAGCGCTCCTTGAGCCCGCGGAGGATGCCGATGGTGTCCTCGACCGAGGGCTCGCCGACCAGCACCTGCTGGAAGCGCCGCTCCAGCGCCGGGTCCTTCTCGATGTGCTCGCGGTACTCGTCCAGCGTCGTCGCGCCGACCATGCGCAGCTCACCGCGGGCGAGCATCGGCTTGATCATGTTGCCGGCGTCCATCGCGGACTCGCCGGTCGCGCCCGCACCCACGATGGTGTGCAGCTCGTCGATGAAGGTGATGACCTGGCCCTCGGCCTCGGTGATCTCCTGCAGCACGGCCTTGAGCCGCTCCTCGAACTCGCCGCGGTACTTGGCGCCCGCGACCATCGCGGCCAGGTCCAGCGCCATCAGCCGCTTGCCCTTGAGGCTCTCGGGGACGTCGCCGGCGACGATCCGCTGGGCCAGGCCCTCGACGATCGCCGTCTTGCCGACGCCGGGCTCGCCGATGAGCACGGGGTTGTTCTTGGTCCGGCGGGAGAGCACCTGGACGACGCGGCGGATCTCGGTGTCACGGCCGATGACCGGGTCCATCTTCCCGTCGCGGGCGCGCTCGGTGAGGTCGACCGCGAACTTCTCCAGCGCCTGGAAGGTGCTCTCGGGGTCGGCCGTCGTGACCTTCCGGTTGCCGCGGACGGTGCGGAAGGCGGCGAGCAGGGCGTCGCGGGTGGCGCCGGCGCTGGTCAGCACGGTGGCCGCCTCGCCGTCGGACGCGGCGAGGCCCACGAGCAGGTGCTCGGTGGAGACGAACTCGTCCCCGAGCGCCCCCGCCTGCTCGCCGGCGGCGTTGAGGGCGCGGAGGAACTCCCGCGACGGCGAGGGGGCGGACACGGTGGCGCCGCTGACGCTGGGCAGCCGCTTCACGGCGGCCTCGGCCTTGGCCCGGACGTCGGCGGGGTCGGCGCCGGTGGCCTTCAGCAGCGGCACCGCGATGCCGTCGGACTGCTCGAGGAGCGCGACCAGGAGGTGCAGGGGCTCGAGCGCGGCCTGGCCGCGGTCGACGGCCAGCCGCTGCGCGGCGGTCACGGCCTCCTGCGAACGGGTGGTGAGCTTGCTCTGCGCCATCGGTGGCGGGGCTCCCTCTTCGGTGTGGGGCCGGTGGGTCCCGGCCGGTCGATCGATCCAACGTGCCTGAGGTTGAGTCTGTTCCACTCAACCCTGGTGCGTCCACCTGCCGCACCCGTCCCGTCGATCGGACGCGAGCGACCCCTCACCCGGCTACCGCATCCGGTCCCGACCTCCGGGACGAAGTGCTCTTTTGCGCCCGTAGACTCCGGGCATGACGCGCCTGCCGGCCCCGAGCGTCCTCCTGGAGGACCAGCTCTGCTTCGCGCTGTACGCCGCGTCCCGCGCCCTCACCGCGCGCTACCGGCCGCAGCTCGACGAGATCGGGCTGACCTATCCGCAGTACCTGGTCATGATGCTGCTCTGGGAGCAGGACAACCAGACGGTCGGCCAGCTCGGCGCGCGGCTCAACCTCGACAGCGGCACCCTCTCCCCGCTGCTCAAGCGGCTCACCGCGGCGGGCCTGGTGAGCCGGCACCGCCGGGTGGAGGACGAGCGGTCGGTCGCCATCGCGCTCACCGAGGAGGGCCGCGCGCTCCGCGGGCGCGGGCTGGCCATCTCCGAGGACATGATCTGCGCGCTGCAGCTCGACGTCGCCGACTTCGACAGCCTCAAGTCCCAGCTCGAGACGCTCATCCAGCGGGTGGGCGCGGTCGAGCAGCCGCGCGGCTGAAGGGCCCGCCACGGATCGTCGTCCGCCCGTCCCCCCGTCGAACAGGAGCACCCCATGCCCTCCCGCACCGCACGTACGGCCTGGAACGGCACCCTGCAGGAAGGGTCCGGACAGGTCGAGCTGTCCAGCTCGAAGGTCGGCACCTTCGAGGTCAGCTTCCCCAAGCGGACCGCCGACGAGGCCGCCGGCACCACCAGCCCGGAGGAGCTCATCGCGGCGGCGCACTCGTCGTGCTTCGCGATGGCGCTGTCCAGCCAGATCGGCAAGGCCGGCGGCACGCCCCAGTCGCTGGAGATCAGCGCCGACGTGACGCTCGGCCAGGTCGACGGCGCCCCGACCATCACCGCGATCCACCTCACCGTGCGCGGCGAGGTCGAGGGGCTCGACGCGGCCGGCTTCGAGCAGGCCGCCCAGGCGGCGAAGGCCGGCTGCCCGGTCAGCAAGGCCCTCGCCGGCGTCGGTGAGATCACGCTGGACGCCGCGCTCGAGAGCTGAGGCCGCACGCGACGGTGGCCCAGGACCCGACGGGTCCTGGGCCACTCGCGTCCGGCGGTCGGCCGATCAGCGGCGGGCGAGCACCGGCTCCCCGGCCTTCGCGGCCGCCTCGGAGCGCAGCCGCTCCTCGCCGCTCTCGCCGCTCAGGGCGACCTCCCGGATGAAGGCGATGGCGACGACCGCGGCCACCGCCACGAGGCCGGAGATCAGGAAGACGCGCCCGGTCCCGTCCCCGTAGGAGACGGTGATCAGCTCCCGGATCGCCGGCGGGGCGTCGGCGAGGTCGGCCAGGCCGACGCTGCCGGAGCCGGAGGACGCCGCCCCCGCGGGGAGACCGGCGGTGATCAGCGTGCCGACCCGGGCGCTGAGGACGGCGCCCAGGACCGAGACGCCGACCGTGCCGCCGAGGCTGCGGAAGAAGGCCACCGCGGAGCTCGCCGCACCCAGGTCCTGAGCCGCGACCGTGTTCTGCACGGCCAGGACCAGGTTCTGCATGGTCATGCCGATGCCGGTGCCGAGCACGAAGAGGAAGACGCCCAGGAGGGGCATCGGCGTCTCGTGGTCGATGGTGGAGAGCAGCCCGAACCCGACGACGACGGCCAGCGAGCCGCCCACCAGGAAGGCCTTCCACCGGCCGTACCGGCTGATCAGGATGCCGGAGGCGGTGGAGGAGACGAGCAGCCCGGCCACCATGGGGACGGTGAGCAGGCCGGCCGCCGTCGGCGAGTAGCCGCGGGAGATCTGCAGGTACTGACCGAGGAAGACCGAGGCCCCGAACATCGCCACACCGATCGCGATGCTGGCGATGATCGCCAGGGTCGTCGTCCGGTCGCGGAACAGCCGCAGCGGCACGATCGGCTCCTTCGCGCGGGTCTCGGTGACCAGGAAGGCGATCACCGACAGGCCGCCCCCGGCGAGGAACAGCGCCGACTCCGTCGACGACCAGGCGAAGGTGTTCCCGGCCAGGGTCACCCAGATCAGCAGCGACGAGACGGCGGCGGCCAGGAACGCGACGCCGAGGTAGTCGATGTGCACGTCCCGCTTGGTCACCGGCAGGTGGAGGGTGCGCTGGAGCAGCACGAGCGCGACCGCGGCGAAGGGGACGCCGACGTAGAAGCACCAGCGCCAGCCCAGCCAGCTCGTGTCGACCAGGAGGCCACCGAGCAGCGGCCCGCCGACCGTGGCGACGGCCATGACGCCGCCGAGCAGGCCGGAGTACCGGCCACGCTCGCGGGGGCTGATCATCGCGGCCATGGCGATCTGCACGAGCGCCTGCAGGCCACCGAGGCCCAGGCCCTGGAGCACGCGCCAGGCGATCAGTGTCTCGACCGACTGGGAGAGCCCGGCGAGCATCGAGCCGGCGATGAAGATGACGATCGACAGCTGGATGAGCAGCTTCTTGCTGAACAGGTCGGCGAGCTTGCCCCAGACGGGCGTGGAGGCGGTCGAGGCGAGCAGCGTCGCGGTGATCACCCACGTGTACTGGCTCTGGGAGCCGCGCAGGTCGGTGATGATCGTCGGCAGGGCGTTGGAGACGACGGTCGAGGACAGCATCGCCACGAACATCGCCAGCAACATGCCGGAGAGCGCCTCGAGGATCTGGCGGTGACTCATCCCGCCCTGCTGCTCCACGGGCGCGGGTGCGTCGACTGTGGTGGTCACGGTTCTCCTGGTCGGTGCGGAGGGCGAGGGGCGCTCGGACGCGGCGGTCACGAGGCGGCCCGGGTGGAGGCGAGACGACCGGGGTCGCGGACGGCGGCCTCCAGGTCGTCGAGGAGGCGTTCGACGAGCTCGGACAGGCGGACGGCGTCGTCCTCGTCCCATCCGGCGAGTGCAGAGGCGGCCCAGTCGTTGCGGAGCGCGCGGGTCGTGGCCAGCGCGCCCGCGCCGGCCTCGGTCAGCCGCAGCAGGCTGGCGCGCCCGTCGCGGGGATCGGCACGGCGCTCGAGGTAGCCCGCCCGCTCGAGCGCGCCGACCTGCCGGCTGGCGACGGAGACGTCGATGCCCGCCGTCGCGGCCAGCTCGCTGCACCGCTGCTCGCCGCCTCGCTGGAGGGGGACGAGCAGGGCCCAGGCGTAGGAGGGCAGGTCGCCGTAGAGCACGTCCGCGGCGCGGGCCCCCAGGTGGCGACCGGTGCGCAGCAGCCGGGAGAGGCCGGCGGTGAGCCGGTCACGGGTGTCGCGGGTGGTGGGCATGGCGTCCTCGGCAGATCATGTGCTTGCAGACGCCAACCATATATCCGGTTGGTTGGAGTCTGCAACGACATCTGCCGTGGTGTCCGCCACTCGCCCGGACGCCGTCGATCATCGGCGGGTGGCTGCCCGCCACGCCGGTGGGAGCAGCCACCCGCCGATGATCAACAGGGGACGGGGCGGCCGGGTGCCTCAGCCGGTGGGGGCGGCCGTCCCGCGGATCTGGGCCTCGCCGAGCCGGTTGAACCGGCCGAGCAGCTCACCGAGCCGGGCGACGTCGGCCACCGGCCAGTGCGACAGGTCCTCCTCCCAGCGCGCCCGCCGGGCCTCGCGGATGGCGGTCAGCTGCCGGGCCCCCTCGGCCGAGGGGGTGAGCACCTGGGCGCGCCCGTCGGTGGGGTCGGCCTCGCGGCTGACCAGCCCGAGGTCGACCAGGGAGGACACCTGGCGGCTGACCGTGCTCTTGTCCAGCCCCAGCCGCACGACCAGGTCGGTGGCGCGCAGCGGGCCGGCGTCGGCGAGCAGTGCCAGCAGGCCGTAGGCGGCGCCGTCCAGGTCCGGGTGGAGCTCGCGGGCCAGCCGGGTGGACATCGCCCGCGATCGGCGCAGCAGCAGCCCGATCTCGCGCTCGACGACGACGTAGGCCTCGTGCGTGTCGATCGGCCGGTCCACGCTCATCGGCTGTCCCGCGGGCGCCAGACGACCAGCGCCGAGGTGGAGGGCCGCAGCGGCACCAGTGCGCTGCCGTAGCGGGGATGGCCGCCGTAGCCCGCGCGCGCGGCCGACTCCGCGGCGATCCGGCCCCGCTCGGCGACCTCGAGCTCGTCGAGGAGCTCGCGCACCCGGTGCTGCAGCGCCTCGACCTGCGACTCGAGCTCGATGATCCGCTTGATCCCGGCGAGGTTGACGCCGTCCTCCTGGGACAGCCGCTGGACCTCCCGCAGCAGGGCGACGTCGCGCGGGCTGTAGCGGCGCCCCCCGCCCGCCGTCCGGCCGGGCCGCACCAGGCCGAGCCGGTCGTACTGGCGCAGGGTCTGGGCGTGCATGCCCGCGAGCTCGGCGGCCACGGAGATCACGAAGACGGGCGCGTCCTCGGCAACGGCGCGGCCGGCGTCCGCCCGGCCGCGGTCGCCGTGGATCGGGGCACTCATCGCCCGCCCCCGGCGGAGACGGCCGCGGTGATCGACGGCCGCGGGTCGCCGAGCTCGGCCTCGAGCGCCTTGATGGCCTGCTCCGCGGCCGGCGACACCCGCTTGGGCACGGCGACCTCGACGGTGACCAGCAGGTCACCGGCCCGGCTCTTGCCCGGGACGCCGCGCCCGCGCACCCGCAGCGTCTGACCGCTGGCGGTCCCGGCGGGCACCCGCAGCGACACGTTGCCGTCGAGCGTCGGCACGGTCAGCGTCGTGCCGAGCGTCGCCTCGCCGAAGGTGATCGGCACCGTCAGGGTGAGGTCGCTCCCCGTACGCCCGAACAGCTCGTGCGGCGAGACGTGGACGACGACGAACAGATCGCCGGCCGGTCCGCCCCGCCGTCCCGGCGCGCCCTTGCCGGCGAGCCGGATGCGCTGACCGTCCTTGACACCGGCGGGGATGCGCACGGTGATCGTCCGGGTCTGCGTGGTCACGCCGCTGCCCGTGCAGGTCGGGCAGGGGTCGTCGACCACCGATCCGCTGCCCCGGCAGTTGCGGCAGGGCTCGGAGAAGGCGAACGCCCCCTGGCTGCGACTGGTCACCCCGGCGCCGGAGCACACGGGGCAGGTGTGCGGGGAGGTCCCGGGCCGCGCCCCGCTGCCGGCGCAGGTCGGGCAGGTGCCCGGGCTCTGCATGCGCAGCGGCACGGTCACGCCGAGGACGGCCTCCTCGAAGGAGAGGGTCGCCTCGGTCTCGACGTCCTGGCCGCGGGCCGGCCCGGAGGCCGCCTGGCTGCGCGCGCGGGCGCTCCCCGGGGCCGCCCCGCCGCCGAAGAGGCCGCCGAGCAGGTCACCGAGGCCGCCGGCGCCGGACGCCCGGCCACCCCCGGGCGCGCCCGCCGCGCCGAAGAGGTCGCCGAGGTCGAAGGGCTGGCCGGTGCCGGCGTTGTTCGGGAAGCCGCCGGGGAAGCCGGCCCGCGCGCCCGCACCGCCGGCGCCGAACAGGCGCCGGGCCTCGTCGTACTCGGCCCGGCGCTTGGGGTCGGACAGGACGTCGTAGGCCTCGGAGACGTCCTTGAACCGGGCCTCCGCCTCCGCGTTGCCCGGGTTCTTGTCCGGGTGCAGGTCGCGGGCGAGCTGGCGGTAGGCCTTCTTGATCGCCGCCGCGTCGGCGTCCTGGGCGACGCCCAGCGCGGCGTAGTAGTCCTTCTCGATGAAGTCCCTGGTGCTCATCGGACGCCCCCTCTCCCGCTCAGTCGGACGCCGGGAAGCCGGGAGCCGGCTCCTCCGCCGTCGCCGCGGCCTGCTCGCTCCCGGCCGGCGGGGGGTTCTCGGGATCGGTGACGGCGACCATCGCCGTGCGCAGCACCCGGTCGCCGCGGCGGAAGCCCTGCCGCAGCACCGTGGTCGCGGTCGGCTCGCTCACCTCGGGAGAGGTGTCGTGCATGACCGCCTCGTGCAGCGCCGGGTCGAAGGGGTCGCCGGGCGCCCCGAACGCCTCCACGCCCAGGCCGTCGAGCACGCCGAGGACCCGGTCGGCGACGACCTTGAACGCCCCGGTCAGGTCGCCGTGGTCCCGTGCCCGCTCGATGTCGTCGACGATCGGGAAGAGGCCGGTGGCGAACCGCTCCGCGGCCTGGTCGACGACCAGCGTGCGGTCGCGGTCGACCCGACGGCGGTAGTTGGCGTACTCGGCGGTGACCCGCTGGAGGTCCTCGGTGCGCTCGGCCAGCCGACTGTCCAGGTCGCCGTCCCCGGACCGGACGTCCCCGGCCTGCTCCGGCGCCGGCCGCGCCGCGTCCGCCGTCTCGTTCTCGCTCATCTGCTCCCCTGCTCGACGACTCGTGGAGGCGCCCGGCGGGGAGCCGGCCGGCTGCTCGCCGGCCGGCTCCCGCACCGCGCCGCTGGTGGGGTCGATCCGCCGCTTGTCACGGATCACGACCCGCGGCTGCTCGTCCCCCGTACTCATCGGCGGGTGTCGTCCTCGTCGACGATCTCCGCGTCGACGACGTCGTCGTCCGCCGCCGTGGCACCGCCCGGGGCCCCGGCCTCGGGGCCGGCCTCGGCACCCGCGGCACCGCCCTCGGCCTGCTGGGCGTAGAGCGCGCCGCCGACCTCCTGCGAGACGCGGGCGACCTTCTCCTGCGCGGCCTTGATGGCGGCGATGTCGGAGCCGCCGAGGGAGGACCGCAGCTCGGAGAGCGCCTCGCCGAGCTCCTCCTTCTTGTCGGCCGGGATCCGCTCGCCGTTCTCGGCCAGGAACTTCTCGGTCTGGTACTGCAGCGACTCGGCCAGGTTGCGGGTCTCGGCCTCGTCCCGGCGCTTCTTGTCCTCCTCGGCGTGCGCCTCGGCGTCCTTCATCATCCGCTCGATGTCCTCCTTCGGGAGGGCCGAGCCGCCGGTGATGGTCATCGACTGCTCCTTGCCCGTGCCGAGGTCCTTGGCGTGGACGTGGACGATGCCGTTGGCGTCGATGTCGAAGGCGACCTCGATCTGGGGGACGCCGCGGGGCGCCGGCGGCAGACCGGTCAGCTCGAACATGCCGAGCTTCTTGTTGTACATCGCCATCTCGCGCTCGCCCTGGAAGACCTGGATCTGCACGGACGGCTGGTTGTCGTCGGCCGTCGTGAAGATCTCCGAGCGCTTGGTCGGGATCGTGGTGTTCCGCTCGATGAGCTTCGTCATGATCCCGCCCTTGGTCTCGATGCCGAGGGACAGCGGGGTGACGTCGAGGAGCAGGACGTCCTTGACCTCGCCCTTGAGGACGCCGGCCTGCAGCGCGGCGCCGATGGCGACGACCTCGTCGGGGTTGACGCCCTTGTTGGGCTCCTTGCCGCCGGTCAGCTCCTTGACGAGCTCGGTGACGGCGGGCATGCGGGTCGAGCCACCGACCAGGACGACGTGGTCGATCTGGCCGACGGAGATGCCGGCGTCCCGGATCGCCTGGTTGAACGGCGCGCGGGCCCGGTCGAGCAGGTCCTGCGTCAGCCGCTGGAACTCCGCGCGGGTGATGGTCACGTCCAGGTGCAGCGGGCCGTCGGCACCGGCGGTGATGTAGGGCAGGTTGACGTTGGCCGACTGGGCGCCCGACAGCTCGATCTTGGCCTTCTCCGCGGCCTCGCGGAGCCGCTGCATGGCCAGCTTGTCCTTCGACAGGTCGATGCCGTTCTGGGCGTTGAAGGTGCGGACCAGGTGGTCCATGACCTTCTCGTCCCAGTCGTCGCCACCGAGGTGGTTGTCACCCGCGGTCGCCTTCACCTCGATGACGCCCTCGCCGATCTCCAGCAGGGACACGTCGAACGTGCCGCCGCCGAGGTCGAAGACGAGGATCGTCTGCTCGGTCTCGCCCTTGTCCAGGCCGTAGGCCAGCGCGGCCGCCGTCGGCTCGTTGACGATCCGCAGGACGTTGAGGCCGGCGATCTCACCGGCCTCCTTGGTGGCCTGGCGCTGCGCGTCCTCGAAGTAGGCAGGAACGGTGATGACGGCGTCGGTCACCGGCTCGCCCAGGTAGGTCTCGGCGTCCCGCTTGAGCTTCTGGAGCGTGCGGGCACTGATCTCCTGCGCGGTGTACTTCTTGCCGTCGATCTCGTCGGTGGTCCATGTCGTGCCCATGTGGCGCTTGACCGACCGGATGGTGCGGTCGACGTTGGTGACGGCCTGGTTCTTCGCCGACTGGCCGACGAGGACCTCGCCGTTCTTGGCGAAGGCCACGACCGAGGGGGTGGTGCGTGATCCCTCGGAGTTGGCGATGACCGTCGGCTCGCCACCCTCGAGGACGGTCACGACGGAGTTGGTGGTGCCGAGGTCGATGCCGACAGCTCGTGCCATGGGGAGGCCTCTCTTCCGGAGTGCGGGTGTGGTGCTGGTCCGTGTGGTGCTGCGTGCTTGTCTGTCGCGTGCTGGTCTGTCGTGTGCTGGTCTCAGGAGGGAGCCGGCGGACGCCCCCGACCATCTTGCGTCGGGTCCGCTCAACTTTCCTGCCCAGCGTAACGGCACCCCGCCGCGCGGTGTTCCCGGGGGCGTGAACTCGCACCCTCGCCCGCGTTCTCCCCCGCCCGCGGACGCGCGGATCGCGATCGGCGCCGTCCGGTCGCCACCCTCGGCGTGCGCCGTGGGGACCGCGCCCCTGCGGCGAGGACGGCGATCAACAGAAGATGCCCCTGTCCACAGGACAGCCGCGAGCAGTGACGACCGTCGCCGCCCCCACCACCGTCGGGCGCGTGCACCCACTCCTCCGCGCCGCGAGCGAGCGGCAACTCGGCCTCGTCACCGCCGCCGACGCCGGGCGAGCCGGCTACGACACCTCCGAGATCAGGCACCTGTGCCGGTCCGGCCGTTGGGTTCGCCTCCGCCGCGGCGTCTACGTGCCCCAGGAAATCCTGACCGCGCACGAGGCCTCCGGTCGCCGCCACCAGGTCGACTGCCTGGCCGTACTCCTCGGCCTGGGCCGCCCGACAGCCACCCTCAGCCACGGCACGGCCGTGCGGCTCCGCGGCTTCCCGGTGCCGCGCGACGCGCCACCGGTCGTGCGCCTCACCGACCCTCACCAATGGCGACGGGGCAGGGACTGGGCGATGACCGCCGCCCCGCTCGAACCACCGGACGTCGAGACCTCCGGCCCGTTCCGCCTCACCTCGGCCGCGCGCAGCCTCGTCGACGCGGCACGCGAGTGGTCCCTGGAGGACGCCGTCGTCGCCATGGACGCGGCGCTGCTCAGGAAGCGGACGACGCCCGCACAGCTGGCCCGCGTCGCCGAGTACCAGCACCACTGGCCGGGCGCCCCGAGGGCGCAGCGGGCCATCTCCCTTGCGGACGGCCGAGCCGAGTCGCCACTGGAGACCCGCGGGCGGCTGCGGATCCTCGGCTCCGGGCTGCCCACCCCCGAGCTGCAGGTGGAGATCCACTCCGGCGGCCGCATGCTCGCCGTGGCGGACGCCTGGTTCGACGAGGCCGCCGTCGCGATCGAGTTCGACGGTCGGGTCAAGTACACGAAACCCTGGCGCGACCCGGGCCGCGTGCTGTGGGAGGAGAAGCGCCGGGAGGACGACGTCCGTGCGCTGGACGTCCGCGTCCTCCGGGTGGCCGACCCCGACCTCGGTCCCCGCTGGCCCCGCACCGCCGAGCGACTACGGGACTGGCTGTCGACCCCCGGCCCCGCGGTGCGCCGGTTCACCACCGTTCGCCGCGCCCACGGCACCTATCGCGGCGGCTGACTCCGCGGACGGACCGCAGGGAAGATCGCCGTCCTCACGGGATCGTCGCCGTCCGCACGTCCGATCGCGAGGCCGGCGGTCGCAGCGCGGAGTTCGCGATCATCGGCTCGGGCGGCGGACGGCGGACGGCGGCCGGCGGGCGGTGAGCCGGGTCACCCGGGACATCTCGGACCGGCGGCGGTTGCGGTTACCCACGAGTAGCCTGAGCCCGCGCCGGTTATCGTGCGCAGGCGCGGGCAGCGGTGCCCGTAGCGGTCCGCCGCCGGCCCTCCGGCCGGTGCGCGGCGACGAGGGCGCACCTCCCGTCGCCGGGTGGGCCGGAGATCGTCCGACGCCGCCGGGCGTCCGGGAGGGAAGCACTCTGATGACAGGCCCGCTGCAGATCGTCATGGGGACGATCAGCGTCCTGTTCCTGATCGTCGCGTCCGTGCTCGCCTACCGGGCGGTCCGCGCGATGATCAGGATCATCACGACCGGCCAGCCGGACGGCAGTCGCAACGGCCCGGTCGGTCCACGCCTCAAGACCCTCGTGGTCGAGTCGCTCGGGCACACCCGGATGCTCAAGTGGTCGGCCATCGGTGCCGCGCACTGGTTCGTCTTCCTCGGGTTCTACGGCCTGTTCCTCACCCTGGTCGAGGCGTTCGGGGAGGTCTGGAACCCCGAGTGGCACCTGCCGCTCATCGGTGAGTGGAGCCTCTGGAACCTCTTCGCCGACATCATCGGCACCGGCACGATCCTCGGGATCCTGTACCTGATCTACCGGCGACAGAAGGACCACCCCCGCCGCCAGGGCCGCACGAGCCGCTTCGCCGGGTCGAACGAGGGGCGCGGCTACTTCGTCGAGGCCGTCGTCCTCACCGTCGGCGTCTGCATCCTGCTGATCCGCGCGCTCAAGGTCTCCTCCGACCTGACCGACGCCCCCGGCTGGTCGCACCCGATCTCCGGCGCCCTGGGGAGCGTGCTGCCCGACAGCCCCGACCTGCTGTCCGTGGTCGCGTTCATCAAGATCCTGGTCTCGCTGACCTGGCTCGTGGTGATCAGCCGGATCCTCAACATGGGCGTCGCCTGGCACCGGTTCAGCGCCTTCTTCAACATCTACTTCAAGCGGAACGACGACGGCACCGTCGCCCTCGGCCCGCTGCAGCCGATGACCTCGAACGGCAAGCCGATCGACTTCGAGGATCCCGGTGAGGACGACGTCTTCGGTCGCGGCAAGATCGAGGACTTCACCTGGAAGGGCATGCTCGACTTCACCACCTGCACGGAGTGCGGCCGGTGCCAGAGCCAGTGCCCGGCGTGGAACACCGGCAAGCCGCTGTCGCCGAAGATGGTCGTGATGGACCTGCGGGACCACCTCTACGCGAAGGCCCCGTACCTGCTGGGGGAGAAGACCGCCGCCGAGACCGCGCCGGACTACGACGTCCTCAAGCCCAGCGACGAGCAGGTGTGGGCCTCGGGCTACGCGCGCATCGAGGGCACCAACGACGCCCAGGCGCACCGCCCTCTGGTCGGCACCCTCGAGGAGGGCGGGGTCATCGACCCCGACGTCCTGTGGAGCTGCACCAACTGCGGCGCCTGCGTCGAGCAGTGCCCGGTCGACATCGAGCACGTCGACCACATCATGGACATGCGCCGCTACCAGGTGCTCATCGAGTCCAGCTTCCCCTCCGAGGCCGGCGTGATGATGCGCAACCTGGAGAACCGCGGCAACCCGTGGGGCGTCAGCCCGAGCACCCGCGGCGAGTGGATCCGCGAGATGGACTTCGAGGTCGAGGTCGCCGACGGCCCCCTGGACTACGACGTCGAGTACCTGTTCTGGGTCGGCTGCGCCGGCGCCATCGACGACCGCGCCAAGAAGGTCACCAAGGCCGTGGCGGAGCTGCTGCACACCGCCGGCGTCCGGTTCGCCGTCCTCGGCGAGGGCGAGACCTGCTCGGGCGACCCGGCCCGGCGCATGGGCAACGAGTTCCTGTTCCAGATGCTGGCCCAGGAGAACGTCGCCACCCTCGACGGCGTCTTCGAGGGCCGCGTGCCGGGCATGCGCAAGATCGTCGTGACCTGCCCGCACTGCTTCAACTCGCTCGGCCGGGAGTACCCGCAGGTCGAGGGCCACTACGAGGTCGTGCACCACACCCAGCTGCTCAGCCAGCTCCTCGAGGAGGGCCGGCTCACCCCGGTCACGCCGATCGACCGCAAGATCACCTACCACGACCCGTGCTTCCTCGGTCGACACAACAAGGTCTACACGCCGCCCCGGGAGATCCTGGACTCCGTGCCGGGCCTGTCCACCCAGGAGATGCACCGCTGCAAGGACCGCGGCTTCTGCTGCGGCGCCGGCGGGGCGCGCATGTGGATGGAGGAGAAGATCGGCAAGCGGATCAACGTGGAGCGCACGGAGGAGGCCCTCGGCCTCGACCCCGACGTCATCTCCACCGCCTGCCCGTTCTGCATCACGATGCTCTCGGACGCCCTCACGTCCAAGAAGCAGAGCGGCGAGGCCGCCGAGCACGTCGAGGTGCTCGACGTCAGCCAGATCCTGCTCCGCTCGATGGCGCCGGTCGGCGCCCCCGGGACCGAGGCGGGGGCCGAGGTCGGCACCGCGCGGGACGACGTCGCCGGCACCGGCTCGGCCGCGACGGAGCACGAGTAAGGACCCCGTCCTCCTCATCCCTCGCACGCTCGGGACGAGCCTCTGGACGGGGCCGGGAACGACGACGGCGCGTGTCCCCTCGGGGGCACGCGCCGTCGTGCGTGTGCGGCCGCCACTCGTTAGCGGCGCGAAGGACCCGGTCGGCACCCCCGCGACCGGGCGGAGCACCATGCTCCGGTGAGCAGCACCCCCGACGCACCGCCGGCGCACCGCACCCAGCCCGGGCGCCGGGTCCTGTGGCTGGTGGCGACGGCGATCGTGCTCACGGCGCTCAACCTGCGCACGGCGGTCAACAGCGTGGGCCCGGTGCTCGAGGAGCTGGAGAACGGCCTCGGCATCTCCAGCGGCGCCGCGGGCCTGATCACCACGATGCCGGTGCTCTGCTTCGCCGTCATCGGCTTCGCCGGGCCGCCGCTGGCCGCGCGCTACCGGGACGGCCACGTCCTCGCCGGGGCGCTGCTGGCGATGGCGGCCGGCCTGGTGGTGCGCGCGGTCGCCGGCTCGTTCGCGCTCTTCCTCGTCGGGACCGTGCTGGCCATGGTCGGCGGGGCGCTGGGCAACGTGCTGCTGCCCAGCCTGGTCAAGCGCTACTTCCCGAGCCGCACCGGCCTCCTCGTGGGCGCCTACAGCGCCGCGATGGCGGTCGGCGGCGCGATCGCGTCGGTGAGCGCGGCGCCCCTCGCCGAGGCGACGGGTGCCGACGGGTGGCGCTGGGCCCTGGGCATCTGGGCCGCCCTGGCGATGGTGGCCGTGCTGCCGTGGCTGGCCGTCCCCGCCCGGCCCGGCTCCTCGCGCGAGAGCCACGCGGCCGTCCGCATGCGCTCGCTGGCCCGCAGCCCCATGGCGATCGCGATGGCGCTGTTCTTCGGCCTCCAGGCCATGCAGGCCTACATCGTCGTCGGCTGGAGCGCCCAGTACCTGCGCGACTCGGGTCTCTCGGCCGCCTCGGCGGGGCTCCTGCTGGGACTGAACACCGCGGTGGTGATCCCCATCAACGCCATCGCCCCCGCGCTGACCGTGCGGCCGCACCTGCAGCGGCCGCTGCTCCTCACGTTCATGGGCTGCTACGTCGTCGGCTGGCTGGGGTTGTGGCAGGCACCCGGGACCGCGCCCTGGCTGTGGATGTCGCTGCTGGCCGTCGGCCTGGGGACCTTCGCCATGGCCCTCACGCTCATGGGGTTGCGCGCCCGGACGCCGGAGACGACCGCCGCGCTGTCCACGGTCGCCCAGGGATGGGGATACCTGCTCGCCGGCGTCGGCCCGCTGCTCGTGGGGGTGCTCCGCGGCAGCAGCGGCGGCTACACGGGCATGTTCGTGGTCGCCCTGGTGGGAGTGTCCGGCCTGACCGCCACCGGGTGGCTCGTCACCCGCCAGCGCTACGTGGACGACGACGTGCCCGGCTGGTCACCGGCCGGGCCCCGGGACGACGTCGTGGAGGTGGCCGGCACCGAGCCTCCCGTCGCCGTGCACGTCAGGGAGCCGGGCGGCGGGTCTCCGCGCGGCTGAAGTTGCGGTAGGACCGGGACGGCGTCGGGCCGCGCTGGTCCTGGTAGCGGGAGCCGTAGACCGCCGAGCCGTACGGGTGCTCGGACGCGCTGGTCAGCCGGAACAGGCACAGCTGGCCGATCTTCATGCCCGGCCACAGCGTGATGGGCAGGTTGGCCACGTTCGACAGCTCGAGGGTGATGTGCCCGGAGAACCCGGGGTCGACGAACCCGGCCGTCGAGTGGGTGAGCAGCCCCAGCCGGCCCAGCGAGCTCTTGCCCTCGAGCCGCGCGGCCAGGTCGTCGGGGATCGAGACGACCTCGAGCGTGGAGCCGAGCACGAACTCCCCGGGGTGCAGCACGAAGGGCTCCTCGCCCTCGGGCTCGACCAGCGTGGTCAGGTCGTCCTGCTGCTGCGCCGGGTCGATGTGGGTGTACCGGGCGTTGTTGAAGACGCGGAAGAACCGGTCCAGCCGGACGTCGATGCTCGACGGTTGCACCAGGCCGGCGTCGTAGGGCTCGATGCCCAGGCGTCCCTCGGCGATCGCGGCCGTGATGTCGCGGTCGGACAGCAGCATGGGCGGAGTCTAGGGACGTCGCCCCTCACCCCTTCGGGCCGACGTCCGCCCCGGGCCCTCAAGAGCCGCCCGCCCGGCGCCGATCCGCTCTGGCTGGTCCGTCTCCGGGCCGGCCGTCGCCGGGGAGCACCCGGCCCCGGGGGGAGATCCACTCGTGCCACAGCTGACCAGGCGGGCCCAGGCCCTCGTCCTCGTGACGGCGGCGGTCGTCGGCTACGCGGGTGCTGCCGCGTACACCGCCCTCGCCGCCCCGGGGCTGCCGGAGGTCGCGGTCGCCACCGACTTCGGTCCCGGCGACGGGCTGACCCGGTACGTCGTCACCGCCACGGCCGGGGACACCGCTCCCCTGCTGGGCGCCCTGCAGGGGGTCCCGGGCGTCGCGAACGCCCAGCGGCTCACCGATGGCAGCGCCGTGGTCGCCACCACCGACGTCCTCCCCGACGCGCTGCGCGCGGTCGCCGGGGTCGCCGACGTCGCGCCCTCGCCGGCGGTCCCCGTGCTGGGCACCGTGACCGACCCGTACTGGTCGGCCTACGGCTGGAACCTGGAGAACTCCGGCCGCAACGCCTACCAGCAGCGCGCCGTGGCCGACGCCGACGCCGACGCCTCCGCGGGCTGGGACACCTCCACGGGCGGCGGGGTCGTCGTCGCCGTCGTCGACACCGGGTACGACTCCGACCACCCGGACCTCGCCGGGGCGCTGTGGACCAACCCGGCCCAGCCCTGCGGTTCCGTCGACACCGACGGCGACGGCCGGGCCGGCGACTGCCACGGCTGGAACTTCACGACCAACTCGCCGGACGTCGACAACGGCGCCAACGGCACGCACGGCGCCAGCGTGGCCGGAGCCGTGGGCGCCCGCGCCGGCAACGGCCTCGGGACGGCGGGCATCGCGCCCGGCGTGACGATCATGCCGCTGGTGATCGGCAGCGGCAGCGGCGTCGACGTGATGCTCGGCGCCGAGGCCATCCGGTACGCCGCGGACCACGGCGCCGACGTCGTCAACGCCTCCTGGGGCGGCCCGATCAGCGGCTACCCGCTGACGGCGCTGCGCTCGGCGGTGGCGTACGCGGCCACCAAGGGCACGCTGGTCGTGGCCGCGGCCGGGAACGACGCCACGAACCGCGACGCCGTGCCGATGTACCCCGCGAGCCTCACCGAGGACACGGTGGTGACCGTCGGCGCCACCACGGCCGCGGACACGCTCAGCGACTTCTCCGCGTTCGGCGCCACCTCGGTGGACGTCTTCGCGCCCGGCACGCTGGTGTTCAGCACCTGGAACGACGGCGGCTACCGGCTGACCAGCGGCACGTCGATCGCCGCGCCGCAGGTCGCCGGCGCCCTCGCCCTGTACCGCGCGGCGATGCCGGGGGCCACCCCGCAGCAGGTCCGCCAGGCCCTGCTGGACGACGCCCAGCGCGTGCCGGCGCTCGCCGGCCGCGCGGTCACCGGCGGTCGGCTCACCCTCGAGGGGCTGGCCGCAGCCGGCACGGGCGTGGTGCGCTACGCCTTCGCGTCGCTCAGCGCGCCGTCCGCCGGGGCGGTGTCGCCCACCGTCTCGGTCACGGGGACGACCGCGCCGGGCAGCTTCACCGTCACCCTCGGCCTGGGCATGGCCCACGACGGCCAGATCTGGGCCGTTGCCGACGAACCCGTCACGCTGAACGGCGCGACGCTGACCACCGACGACGCCGGCGAGGTCACGTTCACGCTCGGCAGCCGTGCGGGCATCGACGGGCTGGTCCTCGCCCCCGGCCTGGACCTCGGGGAGGGCCGGTACGTCCTCACCGTGCAGCTGCGCCGGGACGGCGACACCCTGGGCCGCACCACCGCGGCGCCGGTCCTCGTCGGCCAGGCGGCCACCCAGCCGCCGGCCGGGCCGGGCAGCGGCGGCACCGCTCCCGACGGCGGCAGCACCCCCGGCACGGGCGGCGGGACCACCCCCGGCGGCGGTACCTCACCCGGTGGCGGCGCCACCCCCGGCGGCGGGACCACCCCGGGCGGCGGGACCACCCCGGGCGGCGGGACAACTCCCGACACCGGCGGCGGGACCACGCCCGGTGACGACACCTCCCCCGGCGGCGGCACCACGCCCGGCGACGGCTCCCCCGACACCGGCGGCGGCACCACCCCTGGAGACGGCAGCACTCCCGACGGCGGCGGCTCCCCCGACACCGGCGGCGGCTCCCCCGACACCGGCGGCGGGACCACGCCCGGCGGGGACACCACGCCCGGCGACGGCACGCCCGGCACCGGCGGCGGCACCACCCCTGGAGACGGCAGCACTCCCGACGGCGGCAGCACCCCCGGCACGGGCGGCGGGACCTCCCCCGGCGGGACGACCCCGGGCGGCGGGACCACCCCCGGCGGCGGCGTGATCACCTATCCGGAGGAGGGCGTCTTCCGGGTCACCTCGATCAGCCCCACGCGGGTGGGCGAGGCCGGAGGGACCACCGTGACGGTCACCGGGCTCGCGCTGCCCGTGGGTGCGCGGGTGCGCGTCGGCGACACCGCGGCGGCGACCGTCGTGAGTTCCTCGGCCACCCGCCTGGTGTTCCGGACCCCCGCCCGGGTCGCCGGCAGCTACGACGTCCACCTGTTCGCACCCGCGGGCGGCACCACCCAGGTGCTGTCCGGTGCGCTGCAGTACGTGGCCGCCGGGAGCGAGGGCACCGGTGGGGCGCCCGCGCCCGGCGTCACGCCCGCGCCCGGTGCCCCGGCGCCCGGCACGCCCGCGCCCGGTGCCCCGGCGCCCGGCGGCACGCCTCCGGGCGGCTCGGCCGGCTCCGGCGCCGCGGAGGCCACCGGCCCCTCCGGCGAGCGGCTGGTCCGCTCGGCCCGGTTCGCCCGCCTGGGCGTGTCGTTCTGGACGATGGACTGCTCGTCGTCCTGCCCCGGCACGGTGCTCTGACCCGCCGGGACGTCCCCGGCAGGCACCCGCAGCGCCCTCCCGTCGCACCGGGAGGGCGCTGCGGCGTCCCGGGTCGTCCGGCTCCCGGGGGTCGCGGCGGGCCTCCGGGCTGCCGATAGCGGAACAGACCGATCCGCCGCGCCCTGGAGTGCCCGTACCCGTGCCCGTTTCCCCAGCACCCCCGCGCGCGGCCCGGACCGCGCACCCCGTCGTCCGGCCCACCGGCGAGGAGCGCACGTTCGCCGCCGACGAGCTCATCGTCTCCAAGACCGATCGCCGCGGCGTGATCACCTACGCCAACGACGTGTTCCTCCGCGTCTCGGCCTACGCACGCGACGAGGTCGTCGGGCAGCCGCACAACCTCATCCGCCACCCGGAGATGCCGCGGGCGGTCTTCGCGCTGCTGTGGGAGACCCTGGCCGCGGGCCGCGAGCTCTTCGCCTACATCGACAACCTGGCCGCGGACGGCGCCTCCTACTGGGTGCTCGCGCACGTCACGCCCTCCTACGGCCCGGACGGCGCCGTCGTCGGCTACCACTCCAGCCGGCGCCGGCCCGCCCCGCGCGCGGTGGAGCGCCTGCGGCCGCTGTACCGGCAGCTGCTGGCCGAGGAGCGGCGCCATCCGAACGCCCGCGCCGCCGTGGACGCCTCGTCGGCCCTGCTCACCGAGCTGGTCGCGGCGCAGGCGGGCTCCTACGACGAGTTCATCTGGTCGGTCATCGACGCCGAGGAGCGCTGACGTGGGCATCCGCAGGGACGGACGGCGCAGCGACGCCGAGGAGCTGGCCGTCTACCGGGCCTTCGTGACCCGGATGACGGCGGTCTGCTCCGCGGCGGCGCACGGGGACCTCGAGGCCCGGGCGAGCTCGGTGCCGGGCTCGGACGAGGTGCCCGAGCTCGTGGCGCTGCAGGACGAGCTCAATCGCGCGCTCGACGTCAGCGACGCCTTCGTGCGGGAGTCGCGGGCGGCGCTCACGGCCGCCGCCGAGGGCCGCTACCACCGCAAGGTGCTGCTCACGGGGCTGGCCGGGGCGTACCGGCAGTCGGCCACGGACATCAACGCCGCCCGCGACGCCATGCGGAACACCGGCGGCCGGGTCGCGGAGGCCCAGGCGGCACGGCTGCGCCTGGCCGACGGCTTCGAGTCGGTCGTCCTCGCGATGTCGGAGCAGGTGGCCGCGGCGGCCACCGAGCTGAGCGCGACCGCGTCGGGGCTCACCTCGGCAGGGACCGCGGCGACCACGGAGGTCGAGCACGCGCGGGACACCATCTCCTCACTCACCCGCTCCTCGGCCGAGATCGTCGAGATCATCGCGCTGATCGACGCGATCGCCGCGCAGACCCGGTTGCTGGCGCTCAACGCCACGATCGAGGCCGCCCGGGCCGGCGAGGCCGGGAAGGGCTTCGCCGTCGTCGCCTCCGAGGTCAAGGAGCTGGCCGACCAGACCGGCCGGGCGACCGAGCGGGTCGCCGCGCAGGTGGAGCAGATCAGCCGGGCGTGCGAGGACGTCGCCTCGGTCATGAGCGGCGTCGGCACCACGGTGGGCGAGATGAACGGGCTCGGCGGCGGGATCGCCGAGGCCGTCGACGGGACCCTGTCCGCCGGCCTGGCCGGCGCGGAGGGTGCGGGCCTCTCGCGGATGGCCGAGCAGCTGCGCGCGGAGGCCATCTCCTTCCTCGAGGAGATGCGGCGGTAGGGCCCGGCATCCCCGGGCCCCCGAGGGCGGGAGCCGGGCGGGGCTCCGGGCCTCCCCGGACCCCCAGGAACCGCATGTACCGTGCTGGGATCACGGGGCGGCCCACCCCTGGGCCCATCACCGATCGGCGCGTGTCCCGTTCCGCGCCCGTCATCGATGGTCCGTCGGGAGCGTGGGAGGAATGCGTGGGCGTTGAGGGGCCGTCGGTCTCCGCGGGGACCGACCTCTTCTCCGGGAACAGCTCGACCGGCCGGCTGATGGCCGCCCTGGACTGGTCCCACACCCCCATCGGGCCGGTGGCCGGCTGGCCGGCCAGCCTGCGCTTCGCCGTCCGCACGGTGCTGGCCTCGCGCTTCCCGATGATCCTGACCTGGGGTGCGGAGTACACCCAGATCTACAACGACGCCTACGCCGAGCTCATCGGGGCCAAGCACCCCGGGGCCATCGGCGACGACCTGCGGGTCACCCTCGCCGAGGGCTGGTCGGCCCTGCAGGGGCCGGTCGAGCACGCCATCGCCACTCGCGAGCCGAGCTGGATCCCGCAACTGCTGCTCCCCCTCGAGCGGGCCGGCTACCGGGAGGAGGCGTACTTCACCGTCTCGCACGCCCCCGCGTTCGGCGACGACGGCGAGGTGGCCGGCATGCACGCCGTCTGCACCGAGGTCACCCGCCAGGTGCTCGCCGAGCGGCGGCAGGACCTGCTGCGCCGGGTGGCCGGCGCCCGCGGCCCGCTGGACGACGACGCGGCGGCGGTCCGGGCCATGTGCGCGGCGATCGCGGCGGACCCGGCCGACGTGCCCTTCGCCGCCGCGTGGCTGGCCGGGGCCGACGGCGGCCTCGGCCTGGTGGCCTCCTGCGGGTGCGACGAGCCGGGGCTCCCCGCCCGCGCCGGCTCGGTCGCGGAGCTGGCCGGCCTCCCGGTGCCGCCGCTGGCCGTGCGCGGCGGCCCCCTGGGCGATCCCGTCACCGAGGCCGTCCTGCTGCCGCTGACCGGGGGCGCCGGCGGCGACCTCGTCGGCGCGCTGCTCGTCGGCGTCAACCCCAACCGGGCGCTGGACGCCGAGTACCGGTCCTTCCACGAGCTGCTCGCCGGCCAGGTCGCCGCCGCGGTGGTCGACGCCCGCGCCTACGCCGCCGAGCGCTCGCGCGCCGAGGCACTGGCCGAGCTGGACCGGGCCAAGACGGCCTTCTTCTCCGACGTCAGCCACGAGCTCCGCACCCCGGTGACGCTGCTGCTCGGCCCGATCGCCGACGTCCTCGCCGACAGCGGTGACCGGCTGCCCGAGGACGTGCGCGAGCGGCTCTCGCTCGCCCAGCGCAACGGGCAGCGGCTGCGCCGGCTCGTCGACGACCTGCTGGAGTTCGCCAGCATCGAGGCCGGGCGGAGCACCGCCGTCCGGGTCGCCACCGACGTCGCCGCGCTCACCGCCGAGCTGGCCGGGGTGCTGCGGGCCGCTGCCGAGCGGGCGGGGCTGCGGCTGACGGTGGACTGTCCGCCGCTGCCGCGCACCGCCCACGTCGATCCGCGGATGTGGGAGAAGATCGTCCTCAACCTGGTCGGCAACGCGGTCAAGTACACCTTCGTCGGCGGCATCGCGGTCGCGCTGCGGGGCGAGGACGACCGCTGGACCCTCCGCGTGAGCGACACCGGCGTCGGCATCCCGGCCGACGAGCTGCCGCAGGTGTTCGAGCGCTTCCACCGCGGCGCCGACCGCCGCGCCCGCAGCCGGGAGGGCACCGGCCTGGGCCTGGCGCTGGTCGCGGAACTGGTGGACCTGCACGGCGGCTCGGTGACCGTGACCAGCGAGCCGGGCGCGGGCAGCACCTTCACGGTGGACCTGCCCTACGGCGAGCCCGACGCCGGGTCGCCCGGGACGACGACGCCCTCGGACGCCGCGACGCCCGCCGCGCTCACCCCCTGGGTGGAGGTCCCGGTCGCGTCCGCCGCCCCGGAGCCGCACCCCGCCGGCGACACCCGCACCAGCGTGCTCGTCGTCGACGACAACGCCGACATGCGGGCCTACCTCACCCGCCTGCTCGCCCCGCACCACGCCGTCCGCACGGCCCGCGACGGGCAGGAGGCGCTGGAGGAGATCGGGCGCGGCCACCCCGACCTGGTGCTGACCGACGTGATGATGCCCGTCGTCGACGGGTTCGACCTGCTCCGCGCGCTGCGCGGCGACGAGGCCACCCGCGGCATCCCGGTGGTGATGCTGACCGCCCGTGCGGGGCAGGAGGCCGCGGTGGAGGGGCTGGAGGCCGGTGCCGACGACTACCTGCCCAAGCCGTTCGAGTCCGCGGAGCTCCTCGCCCGGGTGCGCGCGGTGCTCGACCGGACGGCCGGCGGCGGAGCAGGCACCCGGCACGAGCCGGCCGGCAGCCCGCCGCCGCCCGTCGACACGGTGCCCGTCCCCACGACCGCACCGCGGCCCCGGGACCCGCTGACCCCGCGGGCGACGTCGCCGGCCGCGGCCGCCCACTCCCAGCGGTGGCGCCTGCCGTCGACCGGCGCGTCGATCCCGGCGCTGCGGCGCCGGCTGCGGGCGCTGTTCGCCGACGCCGGTCTGGACGAGGACCTGGCCTACGACCTGCTGCTGGCCGCGTGCGAGGCCGCGACGAACGCCGTCGAGCACGCTCAGGAGCCCAGCGAGCCGTTCGTCGACGTGACCGTCGAGGTCGGCCCGGACGAGGTCGTCGTGGCCGTGCGCGATCACGGGCACTGGCGCGAGCGCGTGCCGAGCATGGACCGCGGCCGCGGGTCGATGCTCATGAGCGCCTTCGCCGCCGTGACGGCGACGCCCAGCGCGGAGGGGACGACGGTGGTGATCCGGGCCCCGCGGGCCTGATCGGCGCCGCGGCTTGCTAGTCTGTCTGCCGTGGCTCGTGCCGCACGCGGGTGTAGTTCAATGGTAGAACATCAGCTTCCCAAGCTGACAGTGCGAGTTCGATTCTCGTCACCCGCTCTCCGCTCCTGACCAGCACGAACGGCGGGCAAGTTCCCCGAATGACCGCGCCGGATCCTGCCGCGATCACCGCCGCCCTCCGCGCCGCCGGGTGCGTGTTCGCCGAGGACGAGGCGGCCGTCCTGCTCGAGTCCGCGGGCTCCACTGTGGCGCTGGCCGCGCTCGTCGCCCGTCGCGTCGCCGGCGAGCCGCTGGAGCAGGTGGTGGGCTGGGCGCAGTTCGGCGCCGTGCGCGTTCCGGTCGAGCCGGGGGTGTTCGTCCCGCGGCAGCGCACCCGGTTGCTGGTCGACCTCGCCGTCGCCGCCGTCCCCACCGCGCGCACCGTCGTGGACCTGTGCTGCGGCAGCGGGGCGCTGGGGGCCGCCGTCGCGACCGCCCTGCCCGGCCCCCTGGACCTGCACGCCGCCGACCTGGATCCGGCCGCCGTCCGGTGCGCCGGCCGCACGCTCGCGCCGTTCGGCGGGCAGGTCCACCGCGGCGATCTGTACGCCGCACTCCCCCGGCGGCTGCGCGGAAGGGTGGACCTGCTCCTGGTCAACGCGCCCTACGTGCCGACGGCGGCCATCGCGCTCATGCCGCCGGAGGCGCGCGTGCACGAGCCCCGGACGGCGCTGGACGGCGGGGCCGACGGGTTGGACCTGCACCGCCTGGTCGCCGCGGGCGCGCCGGACTGGCTGGCGCCGGGCGGGGTGCTGGTGCTGGAGACCAGCGACGCACAGGCCGCGGGGACCGTCGCGGCGCTGCGCTCGGCCGGCCTGGTCGCCACCGTGCACCGGTCCGAGGACCTCGACGCGACCGCCGTCGTCGGCTCCGCGACGGCGGCGTAACGAGGCGTCACGACACGCCCTATCGAGTTCCGGAACATCGTCGCCTTGAGGAACCCGCAGGTCAGCGGGGCCCTAGGTCCCTGTACCCACGGTCGCGGCGCGGTGACGATGTGACCATGACGGACGTCGAACCGATCCGGCTCGCACACCTTCGGCCACGACGCCAGCCGCCGGCGCTCCTCGTGGACGTCGACGGTTCCCCCTCCGCCTACCGCTCCCTCGTCTGGGCCCTGCACGAAGCCGCGCGGCGCGAGGCGACCGTCGTCGCCGCGTGCGTGCTGGACGACCGTGACGGCCTTCCGTCGGCAGCGGCCACGGCGGCGGCCCGCGCCCGCGTCGACGCCCAGGTGCTGCGGGCGATCGGCGAGACCGGCGTGCACGGGCGGGTCCGGACCGCGGCGCTCGAGCGCCCGGTGTTCGACGCCCTGTCCGGCGCCGCGCGCGGTGGCGACCTCGTCCTGGTCACCGGCACGGGCAAGCGCCTGCTGCGCCCCGCGGTGCCGCGCCCGCCGGCGCGGCGCCTGGCCCGCGGCGCCTGACGGCGGCCCCCCTCCCGTGCCGTCGCCCTCTGCCGATCGGGCCGTGTCCCCGCCCGATCCGGGGGAGCACGGCGTCATCACCTCGCTGACCGCCGGGGTGCGCGCCGCCGCGGCGGGGAACCGGCTGGAGGCCACGCTGTACGCGCTGGTCCGGGCGGCCACCGAGCACGCGGGCGCGCGGTACGGAGCCCTGGGGGTCCTCGCGCCCGACGGCGAGCATCTGGACCGGTTCGTCGTCGTGGGCACGACCGAGGAGGAGGCCGCGCGGATCGGCCGGCTGCCCACCGGCCGCGGGATCCTGCGCCTGCTCGTCGACGACCCCGTCCCGCTGCGCCTGGACGACCTCGGCGCGCACGCGGCGTCCGTCGGTCTTCCGCAGGGGCACCCGACGATGCGCTCGTTCCTCGGCGTCCCGGTGCGCGTCGGGGATGCGGTGTTCGGCCACCTCTACCTGACGGAGAAGCGGGACGGGGGTCCGTTCACCGAGGCCGACGAGGAGGCAGTCCTCGCCCTCGCGGCCGCGGCGGGGCTCGCCGTGGAGAACGCCCGGCTGGCCGAGTCGGCGGAGCGGCAGCGCGCGTGGGCCCAGGCCGGCACGGAGCTGATCACCTCGCTGCTGTCGGGCACCGTCCCCGAGCGGATCGTGCACGAGGTCGTGGAGCGGGTCGCGGCGCTCACCTCGGCGGACCTCTGCGGGGTGCTCGTCGCGCGGGGCGACGACCCGGACGCGTTCACCGTGGTGGCGGCCGCCGGGGACGGCGCCGACGCCGAGGGGGTGCGGCTGCCGCTGGCCGGCACCCGGCTGAACCTCGCGCACCGGCTCGGCAGGCCCGTGATCCTCGACGACATCACGGCGATCGCCGAGAGCCAGCCCTACGCGCCGGTCGTGCGCGAACTGGTCGCCGACGGCTTCGGCCCGGGCCTCGTCGTGCCGCTGCCCGGCCGGCCCGCGCCGGCGACGATCGTGGCCCTGCGGAAGGTGGGCCGGCCGCCGTTCTCCCCCGAGATCCTGGAGCTGGCGGCAGCGTTCGCCACGCAGCTCGGGATCGCCTCCGAGCTCGCCCGCAGCCAACGCCGGGAGCGGGAGCTCCGGTTGTCCGCCGAGCGGGACCGCATCGCCCGCGACCTGCACGACCACGTGGTGCAGCGCATCTACGCCACGGGCCTGGCGCTGGACCGGATCAGCCGGTCGCTGGAGCCCGACGCCCCCGGGGCGGCCGCCCGCATCGCCGAGCGGGTGGACGAGCTCGACGAGACCATCGTCCGGATCCGGACGGCGATCTTCGAGCTGCACGAGGCCGGCGCGGGATCGCCGACCGCGGTCCGGGCCCGACTCTCGGAGGTCGTGCGATCGGTGACGGAGGGCCACGGGCTGCGGGTGGACCTCCGGGTGCGGGACAGCTCGACGGAGCTCCCGGCCGACCTGGTGCACGACGTCGTGGCCACCGTGCGGGAGCTGGTGACCAACGTCGTGCGGCACGCCGCGGCCAGCCGGGTCACCGTCGAGGTGCTGTCCGACGGCGAGGTCGCCGTGGTGGTGACCGACGACGGGCGGGGCATGCCCCCGGTCATCGCGCGGAACGGGCTGGGCAACCTGGCCGACCGGGCCGAGCGGCGTGGCGGGCGGATGCAGGTCACCGCCGGCCCCCCGGGCACCTCCGTGCACTGGTCGGTCCCCCGCCCGTAGCCGGCGTCAGTGCTCGCGCAGCTCCGTGGCGAGGATCGCCGCCTGCGTCCGCCGCTCGAGGTTGAGCTTGGCGAGCAGGTGGCTGGTGTAGTTCTTGACCGTCTTCTCGGCCAGGCCCATGCGCTCGCCGATCTGGCGGTTCGTCAGCCCCTCCCCGATCAGCCGCAGCACGCTGCGCTCCTGCTCGGTGAGCGTGGCCAGCCGGCGGGCGCGGTCGGAGTCGCGCGGCCGCGGCGGCGCCATGGGCGGCGGCGCGACGCCGTAGTGCGTCCCGCCGGCGGCGACGGTCCGGACGGCGTGGACGAGCGCCGCCCCGCGCACCTGCTTGAGCACGTAGCCCGAGGCGCCGGCGGCGGTCGCCGCGGCCACCGCCTCGGCGTCCGCGTAGCTGGTCAGCACCAGGCAGCGCAGCCCGGGAACGCGCTCGCGCAGCCGCCGGCAGACCTCGGCGCCGTCGCCGTCGGGCAGGCGCATGTCGACGACCGTGACGTCCGGCCGGACGGCGGGCACCCGGGCCAGCGCTTCGGCCACCGAGCCCGCCTCGCCGACGACGGTGATGCCGGGGTCGTCCTCCAGCACCTCCGCGACGCCGCGCCGGACCACCTCGTGGTCGTCGACGAGGAAGACCCGCACGGTCGGCACTCTGCCGGGCACGCCCACCGCCTCTCCATGTGAGGCGCATCACAGATGCGTGTCACGCAGAGTAGTACCGGCAGGTCGGGCGCACACGTCGGCGCGCCCTCCTCATCCAGCGGGCAGCAGCAGCGCCGCGTACAGCGTCAGCCCGGGGCCGAAGGCCATCACGACGACGGGACCGTCCACGTCGGCCAGCTCGTCGAGGACCAGCAGCACGGTCGCCGAGGAGCAGTTGCCGTGCTCGGCCAGCACCCGGCGGGACGCAGCCAGCTGCTCCTCGGCCAGGCCGAGCTCGTCGCGGACCACGTCGAGGATGCGCGGGCCCCCGGGGTGCACCGCCCAGCCGGCGACGTCCCCGATCCGCAGGCCGGCCGCGGCGAGCAGCTCGTCGACCACCTCGCCCACGTGCCGGGAGAGCACGTCCGGCACCCGCGGGGAGAGGCCCATCCGGAAGCCGAGGTCGGTGACGTCCCAGGTCATGAGGTCGGCGGTCGAGCTGTCCGTCCGGGCGACCACGCCCGCCAGCCGGCGGCCCGTGCCGGCGCCGGGCTGCACGACGACCGCCGCGGCGGCGTCGGAGAACAGCGCGTGGGCGACCACCTGCTGGAGGTCCCGCTGCGCCGGCTGCACGTGCAGGCTGGTCAGCTCGCAGCACAGCAGCACGGCCGGCCGCCCCCGCGCGGTCACGAAGTCGCCGACCGCGGCGAGCCCCGGCAGTGCCGCGTAGCAGCCCATGTGCCCGATCAGCAGCCGCTGCAGCCCCGGCGGCATCCCGAGGTCGGCGGCCAGCCGGATGTCCAGCCCCGGCGTGGCGTACCCGGTGCACGTGGCGACGGCGAACAGGCCGACGTCCCCGGGAGCCAGCCCGGCGCTGTCCAGCGCGCCGGCGACCGCCTGCTTGCCCAGCGGCGGGGCCTCCTGCACGTACCGCTCCATCCGCGCCCCGGTGCTCCAGCCGCTGAGGTCCTCGTCCAGGGGGTTCGCGACCGCGTGCCGGGTGCGCACCCCGGCGCCGGCGAAGATGCGCCCGGCGGCCCGGACGCCCTCGTAGTGCCGGGCGAAGAACCCGTCCCAGGCGGCCTGCTGATCCAGCGACGCGGGGAGCGCGGACCCCGAGCCGGTGACGACCGCGGTCACCGCCGCGTTCCCGGGACGTCCGTGCTGCTCAGCGGGTCGCTCATCTCTCGACGGTAAGCGCGGACGACGATCCGTGCCGCCTCACCGGGTCGTGCGCATCCGGCCCGGGTGGGCGCTTCACCCCGTAGCCGGCGAAGAGCACCGACGTCAGCGGGATCCGCCGCATCCGCACGCCGTCCCGCCGCCCCCTCCGCCACGCCACCAGGTCGCGCACCGACGGGCGCAGCCCGACCAGCCGCAGGTCCAGGCCGAGCCGGTCCGCGGCCGCCAGCAGCCGGCGCCGGTCGACGAACAGCGCCGGATCGTGGATGCCGGGTGGCGGCCCCCCGGGGATCCGCTCGAACAGGTCGACGGCGACCCAGCCGGCCAGCCGGGTGTCGGCGATCGCGTCGATCACCAGCGTGCCTCCGGGGCGCAGCAGGCGGGCGCACTCGGCGAGGACCGCGACGTCGTCCTCGACGTGCTCGAGCACCTCCCCGGCGACCACCACGTCCGTGCACGCGTCGGCGAGCGGCACCGCCAGCACCGAGGCGCGCACCGGGAGCACCCCGTGCTCCCGCGCGGTCCGCAGGCCGGCGAGGTTGAGGTCGACCCCCACGTGCCGGTATCCGAGCCGCGCCGCGTGCGGGGCCATGAGCCCACCCCCGCAGGCCAGGTCGACGAGCACCGCGCCCGGCTCGACCGCCGGTGGGATGCGCTCGGCACGGGCGGCGGCCAGCCAGTGCAGCATGGCGAACCCGCCGGCCGGCTCCCACCACTGGTCGGCGAGCTCGTCGTACTGCGCCAGGTCGTTGCGCCGGGGATCGTCTCGCCGCATCGGGGCCTACCTCTTCTTCAGCGGGTCGTGACCCCAGTTCATCAGCGAGTACCGCCACCTCGAGGACTCCACGTCCTCCTTCGTGGGTTCCTGCGCGAGATGTCGCTGCACGTAGCCGTGCACCTTCCGCATGTGCGCGAGGTCGTCGTCGGTCAGGTCGGCCTTCGACGTGCGCAGCAGTTCCACGATCCGGCGGCCCGACTCGTGCCCGGTGGACTCCCCCGAGCCGCCCCCCTTCTGCCCGACCGACCGCGACTCGTCGCTCCGCAGCCACCGCTCCAGTTCCCCGGCGGTCATGTTCACCGCCTCGCCGAACTCGCGGCGGATGGTGTCCCTGTCCTCGGTCATGCGTCCTCCCGGGTCGTCGTCGCAGCGCCCCCTACCCGGGGCGCCGGGGCCGGGAACGGCGGGGTCGGCCCGGATCCGGCAGGGTGGACGGGATGGAGGACCCGCCGCCCGGCCGTTTCGACGGGTCGGCGGCGCGCCGCAGCGCCGACGCCCGCGGTGAGACGCTCGACCAGCTCCTGGACCGCAACCTGGCCGAGCTCCTGCAGGAGCTGCGGGTGGCGATCACCGGCGTCCAGGTGCTGTTCGCCTTCCTCCTCGGGCTGGCGTTCACCCAGCGCTTCGCGGAGATCGACGGTTTCGGCGTGACCGTCTACACGGTGACGCTGATGGCCACGGCGCTGGCGACCGTGCTGCTCATCGCCCCGGTCTCCTTCCACCGGCTGGTGTTCCGGCGGCGGCAGAAGGGAGCGCTGATCCACGTCGCCGACGTGATGCTCCGGGCGGGCCTGGCGATGCTGGTGGTCGCGATCAGCTGCGGCACGCTGCTCGTCCTCGACGTCGTCCTCGGCCGAGGTGCTGCCTTCGCCGGTGGCGGGCTGGTGCTGCTGACCGGGGCGGTCACCTGGTACGCGCTGCCGCTGTGGGCCCGCCGTCCCCACCCTCCAGGCGCGCCCGCGGCCCTGGTCGACGACGGCGACGAGCTCGTCTTGTGATCTCGCATTGCGGGACGTCGTCTCTCTTGACGCTCCGTGCGGGCGTGCCCTAGCGTCGTCGGCACCGCTCGCGCAGCAGATCCAGGGAGGCAGACCGTGACCGCAGCCGGCCCGCCCGCCCCGTCCCTGCGTCCGAGCATGCGCCCCGGCACCGCCGCCGGGGCCGTCCAGGTCCCCTTCTGACCTCCCGCCTCCGAGCCCGCCGACGTCCCCACGTCCGCGGGCCCGTGCCGCATCCCGCGCCCGCCGCCCGCACGTCCGTCCCGTGGAGGAACCCCCCATGACCAGCACTGTCTCGCTCTCCCCGGTCGAGGGACCCGCCGCCTGGCGCGGCGACGTCCTCTCCCAGGGCACCGAGTGGATCTACGAGCTCTCCGACGCCGAGCGCACCGAGCTCGAGGAGGTGGGGCGTCGGTTCGTCGCCGACGACCCCGACCTGCGCGCGGTGACCGCCGAGCAGTACCCCGTCCCGGCCAACGCCGCCCACCTGGAGGAGGTCGGCCGGCAGCTGGACAGCGGCCGCGGCTTCATCCTGGTCCGGGGCCTGCGCACCGAGGAGTACGGCGACGTCCTGGCCAGCGCGATCTTCTTCGTCCTGGGCCTGCACCTGGGCGTGCCGATGAAGCAGAACGAGGTCGGCGACCTGCTCGACCACGTCATCGCCACCTCGAACCTCACGATGGCCGACGGCGCGCTGCCCTCCCGCGTGCGCGACCGGCTGCCGTTCCACTCCGACAGCTCCGACGTCGTCGCCCTCATGTGCCTGCGCGCCGCGCGGTCCGGGGGCTCGAGCAGCCTGGTCAGCGGCGCGACGATCTACAACGAGGTCCTGCGGCGCCGCCCCGACCTCGCGCCGCTGCTGTTCGACACCTGGCACTGGGACTGGAAGGCGCAGGACAAGGACGCCCCGGCCGACTGGTACACCTCCCCCATCTGCAGCTGGGTGGACGGCGTCTTCTCCAGCTACGCCGGCAGCTCGATGATCGAGTCCGCGCAGCGCTTCCCCGACGTGCCGCGGCTGACCGAGGCGCAGCGGGAGGTGCTCGCCCTCTACGACGAGGTGTCGCAGTCGGAGGGGCTGCCCATCGACATGGACTTCCAGCCCGGCGACGTCCAGTGGCTGCTGAACTACGCCGCGCTGCACTCGCGGACCTCCTACGAGGACTTCCCCGAGGTGGAGCGCCGCCGTCACCTGCTGCGGCTGTGGCTCCGGCGCGACGTGGGCCGGCCGCTGGTCGAGGGCTTCGGCAAGAACTCCGTCGTCCAGGGCCGTGACGGCAACCGCAGCGGCAGCGAGGACGTGGAGCGCATCTCCCACATCGCGAACGCCGCCGCCCCGGACCTGACCTGGGGGCTGTGAGAAGGGACCGTCCTTCCCCCCGCGCCTCGCCCGCTCGGCGCGGGCCCCTGGAGGATGGCCCTGACCGAGGTCCCCAGTCCGTCCGAGCCCAGGAGGCCAGCTCCGTGTCCGTCACCGTCGTCGGCAGCCTCAACGAGGACGTGCTCATCACCGTCGACCGCCTCCCCGGCCGCGGGGAGACCGTCATCGGCTCCACGTCGGCCACCGCGCCCGGCGGCAAGGGCGCCAACCAGGCCGCCGCCGCCGGCCGGCTCGGCCCGGGCGTGCACATGATCGGCCGGGTGGGCGACGACCCCGCCGGCGCGCGCATGCAGGCGGCGCTCGCCGAGTGCCGGGTCAACGTGAGCCGCGTGCACCGCACGGCGGGGGTGCCCACCGGCTCCGCGACCATCCCGGTGGAGAGCGGCAGCGGGGAGAACCTGATCGTCGTCGTCCCGGGCGCCAACGCGGCGCTCACCCCCGAGGACGTCGACGTCGCGCCCGTGCACCGCGCCGACGTCCTGCTGCTCCAGCTCGAGGTGCCGATGGCGACCGTGACCGCTGCCGCGGGGGTCGCCGGCGGCATCGTGGTGCTCAACCCCGCCCCGCCGGCGCCGCTGCCCGCGGAGCTGCTGGAGCGGATCGACGTCCTCGTGCCCAACGAGCACGAGCTCGCCGCGCTTGCCGGCGTCCCGGACACCGAGCGGTCGCCGGCCGAGACCGCCGATCTGGCCCGCGGCCTCGCCGGCAGGCGGACCGCTGTCGTGGTGACCCTCGGCGCGCGCGGCGCCGTCGTCGTCCCCTCCGACGGCGGGCCGGCGCTGCTCCAGCCCCCGCCGCCCACGACCCCCGTGGACACCACCGGCGCCGGTGACTGCTTCTGCGGGGCGCTGTGCCAGGCGCTCTCCCGCGGGCAGTCGCTGCCGGACGCGGTCCGCTACGCGGTGACCGCCGCCGCCCTGTCGACGACCGGCGCCGGCGCCCGTGGCGCGCTGCCGGCCAACCGCGACGTGCAGGCGGCGCTGGGCACGACGCCGGCGGCCCGGCCCCTCACGGCCGAGGCATAGGAAGCTCTCCCCCTGTTCCGGCGCCCCGGACCCAGGGAAAAGCCTCCTATGCCTGCGGGGTGGCGAGGGTGACCGCGACGTCGGCGTAGAGGGCGGCGAACGAGCGCAGGTCGGCCAGCGACAGCCGGTCGCGGCGCGGATCGGCGGGGTCCGGCGAGGCCGCCGGGCCGCAGCGGGCGGTGTCCAGGCCCGCCGCCCGGAAGACGACGCCGTCGGTCGAGCCCGTCCAGCTCTCGACGGCGACCGGCGGCTCGGGCCGGTGCCGCCGCCACGCGGCCTCCGCGGCGCGCACGACGGGCGCGTCGGCCGGCGTGACCCCGGCCGGGTGCAGCGGCTCGGCCACCACCTCGACGGCGCAGCCGGCCAGGGGCGTTCGCGCCAGGTCCGCGCGCACCGCCGCGGCGAGCTCACCGGCGAGGGCGGCCAGGTCGTCACCGGGCACCGTGACCGCGTACAGCCGCAGGACGAGGGTCGCGGGCAGCAGGTCCGGCTTGTCCGGCCGCCCCCCGGACAGCGCCCCGAGGCCCAGCTCGCCGCCGAGACCGTCGGGCCGGCCACCGCGGGCCGTGCGGAACGCCACCCGCCACCGGCCGACCGCCTCGAGCACCGTTCCCGCGTGCACGAGCACCCCGCCGATCGGATCGGCCGACGCCGGGGCCAGCGCGGCCCCCATCCGGCCGGTGACCGTGAGCTCCAGGTAGCCCGCACCCGGCTCGGCGCGCAGCACCGCGGCCGGACCTCCCTTGGCCACGAGGACGGCGTCCGGGCGCGGCTGGGTGGCCAGGTGGGCCAGCGCGCCGGCGCCGGAGGAGGGGCGCACCGGGCCGGCGGGTACGGCGGAGGGGAGGGCGCTGCGGTGCGTGCCGGAGCCGGCGAGCAGCAGCTGCAGCGGCCGGTGCGGGACGCCGGCCAGCCGCTCGGCGGCCAGCGCGATCCCCGCCAGCGCCGCCGCGGCCGGTCCGCGGGCCACGCCGAGCCCGGGCCCGCTCACCTCGTCCCCGTCGATGTGCAGCGGCCCCGGATCGTCGGACCGGCCCGTGATCGGCGCGTCGTCCGCGGGCAGCCCGGACAGCGATGTGTCCAGGTGAGTGGCCAGCAGCAGCGCCGGGGCGCCGTCCCCCGGCACGGTGACGACCACGTTGGCCCCGGCCTCCCCCACGGGCGTGACGGACCAGTCCAGGCCCGGGAGCGCCGCGCGACCCCAGGCCGCGAGCGCCTCGGCGGCCGGCCGCTCGGCGCCGTGCGGGGCCGGAGTCGCCGCGAGCACGCCGAGGGCGGCGAGGACCAGGTCCCCGCCGCCACCCGCGGACGTCGGCACGCCGGGGGTCAGAAACGGCCCCAGTCGTCGCTCGCCGGCCGCCACACGTCGATGTTGCGCGGGTCGGCGGTCATCTTCCGGGCGCGGTGGGTCTCGTGCTCCTCGGGCGTGAACACCCGGTGCCGGTCGCACAGCTCGTAGCGCGGCCCGAACCTCGGGTCGTGCATGTAGAACGCGATCGACGTCGAGGCCGAGTGGTTGACCATGTCCGACACGATCGGCCGGTCCTTGTACAGCGCCCGCGCCCGCATCCGCATGACGTGGTCGAGGCTCTTCATCGCGAAGCAGAGGTGGCCGACGAAGGAGCCCTCCCCGCGGCTGCGCGAGATGGCCAGGCTGTGGTGGTAGCGGTCCTCGCAGCGGAAGAACGTCGTCGACCCGACCACGTGGTCGCTCGGGATGAAGCCCAGCACGCCCTGGTAGAAGGCGACCATCTCCTCGTACCGCTCGGTGATGAGGAACGGGTGCACGAGGTCGACCGGGCGGAGCTCGACGTGCGGCGGCTCGGCGTACTCGTGGAACTCGGTGAACAGCTCCACGACCAGCCCGTCGGGGTCGCGCACGGCGAAGCCCTCGTCGCACAGGCTCCGCTGGCGCTCCTCGAGCTCCAGCACCTCGAGGCCGGCGTCGACGACCCGCTTCTGCAGCCGGCCCAGCACCTCGGCGTCCTCCACGCTGTAGCCGACCGCCACGGTGTGCCCGACCTCGCGGTGCGGCGCGGCGATGAGCTCGACGCAGTGGTGCTCGATGTCCGACCGCAGGTAGGCGCGGTCGGCGGTGTGCTGCTCGAGCTGCAGGCCCACGTGGTAGACGAGGAACTCGATCGTCTCCTCGAGGTCGGGCACCTCGATGCGCGCGTACTCCAGGCCGAAGGGGCCGTGCTGGCGGGCGGGCTGCGGCATGGGGTCTCCTGCGCTGGGCGTGTACTCGTAGCTGACGATGGCCCGTTCGGCGACGACGGGGCGCCAGACCTCGGCGACGAAGCGCTCGTGCCGTTCGCTGGACAGGTAGGCGGCGAGCTCCGCCTCGGTGTCGAATTCGACGGAGAACGCGTGCGTGAACCGGTCGTCGCGGGTGCTGCGGTTCTCCCCCGACGACCAGCGCTGCATCGCCGGGTAGTGGGCGGGGAACGTGTCGAGCTCCGCGAGCAGGGCGTCGACCGTCGTGCGGTCGACCTCGGGCCGGAACCGGAACGCCACGGTGTGCCGGATCATCGGGGACCTCTCACAGGATGAAGGAGAGCCGGGCGCCGGCCTCGAGCTGCTCCAGCGCGAGCTCCGCGCGGCGCAGCCGGAAGCGCAGCCCGTCGTCGGTCACCTGGAGGCGGTGGACGTAGCGGCCGGGAAAGGCGTTGGTCCGGCCGTCGCGGGCCCGGTGCACGATGAAGTTCGCCGTGACGGCGAGCTCGTCGCCCTCGCGCTCCAGCAGGCGCACGTTGGCGATCATCCGGTGCACCAGGGACGGCGGGTTCTCCGCGTGCGCCTTGCGGCTGCGCAGCCGCTTCACCCGGGCGCGGAGCAGGTCCCAGTCGTCGCAGACGAAGTAGCCGCCCTGGCTGGCCGGGGTGGCGCCGGCGTCGGTGGTCGGCACCTCGTAGCGGCCGCCCTCGACGAACAGCGCCAGCCACTCGTCGTAGCGCTGGCGGTCCAGCAGCGCGGCCTCGGCGAAGAGGAAGTCCTCGACCTCGGCGCGGGTCACCGCGCGGTCGGAGCCGCGCACCGCGGCGCCGAGCTCGGCGTCCAGGGCGGTCATCGCGCCGCCACCTCCTCCTGACCCGCGGGGGTCTCGGTGCCGGCCAGGATCTCGTCGAGCCCGTGCGGGCGGCTGCTCGGCAGCGGGGTGGGCTCGGGCCGCGGCGGCGGGGGCGTGCCGATGTCCACCGGCCCGCCGGCGCCGACCGAGCGCACCCAGTGCCGCCAGAAGCCGCGCATGGCGCCCTCGTCGGTGGAGCGGCCGCGCTCGCCGGCGGCGTCGGCGGCCATCCCGCGGGACATGTCGCTGTAGTCCAGCTCGGCGCGGCCGTTCCCGGCGGTGGCCTCGATGCCGCGCTGCACGGCCTCGTAGGCCTCGATGTCGTCCGGCGTGGCCAGGCCGCCGGGGCCGACGAAGCTGACCATCGTGCGCATCCGCAGGTCGCGGACGGCGGGGTCCTCGCCGCGGGGGGCCAGCTGCCAGGCCCGGACGTCGGTGTTGCCCGGAGCGACCGGCTCCAGCTGACGGAGCGACAGGCCCTCGAGGTCGAACAGCAGCAGGTTGGGGAACACGAACAGGATGTGGCTCTCGTCGGCCACCAGGTGCGCGCGCTCGGAGCCCAGTCGCAGCTCCATCTCGCGGCGGTGCTCGGCGGTGCGGACCCGCTCGTCCTCGCCGAAGCGCGGCTCCCACAGCATGCTGATCCGCCCGCCGTGGCCGGTGAGGATGAGCAGCGAGTGGCCGTTGCCGAGGTTGTAGGCGTACTGGTCGTCGTCGGTGACGGCGAAGCCGCTCTCGCGCAGGTAGCCCACGAACGTGTTGTGCGTCGGGGAGAAGTGGTAGCCGTCCATCGCGTTCTCGACGGCGAGCTTCCAGTTGCCGCGCACGCTGTAGAGCTGCGTGCCGGGCAGGACCTCCATGCCGGCGACGTGCTGCTCGCCGATCATGCGGATGTAGTCGGCGGCGGCCCCGAGGTGGTCCAGCAGCGGGGGGACGTCGTCGGTGAAGGAGACGAAGACGAAGCCCTCGAACACCTCCAGCCGCGCGACCTCGCGCAGCCGCATGCTGGCCTTGTACTCCTCGTCGGCGTAGGCGGAGGGGTCCGGGATGGCGGCCACCTCGCCCGTGTTGTGGAACGCCCACGCGTGGTAGAAGCAGTTGAAGTGCTTGCTGGAGCCCTGCGTCTCGCGGCAGAGGACCGTTCCGCGGTGCGGGCAGCTGTTGAGGAACGCGTGCAGCTCGCCGGTGGAGTCGCGGGTGAAGATCAGCGGGCGGCCGCCCAGCGCGCGGACCTTGTAGTCGTTCGGGTTCGGCAGCTCGGTCTCGTGCCCGAGGTAGAGCCAGGTCCGGTCCCAGATCCGCGAGCGCTCCGCGGCGAACAGGGCGTCGTCGCGGTACGCGCGGCGATGCACGCGGAAGGCGAGGCGCTCCCAGTCCTGGACCACCAGCGGCGCGGCGTCCGGGTCGGGGGAGAGGCTGGGCGACGTCACGGTGACTCCCGTCTGCCCCGCCGGAGCGGAGGCTGCACGACGACTACGCGGTAACTCGGGTGAAACACATGCGAGACGGTGTCTCGCATCGCGGTATCGAGCATGTGCTCCCGCGCCGCGCGTGTCAACCGCCCGACCGCCCGCGGTAGTGCGGCGTCGCCCACGTCGCCCACCGTTGACCGTTCCTGTCTCGGAGGTCAGGATGCTGTCTCACGTCGGGAGACGGGCACGCCGTCCCCACCTCTGTTCCCACGCCTCCGAGGAGCACGCCCGTGTCCGAGCCTGCCAGCCGCCCGGCACGCGACGGCGACGCCGCTGCCCCCACGATCCAGACGGTGCAGCGGGCCGCGCTCATCCTCGACGCCTTCACCCCGGCCAAGCCCTACCTCAGCCTCAACGAGATCACCCAGCGCCTCGGCGCCAGCAAGGCCACCGCGCACCGCTACACCAAGGCCCTGCGCGCGGCGAAGCTGCTGCGCTACGACGAGCGGTCGGCGCTGTTCTCCCTCGGCCCGCAGGTGCTCACGCTCGGGGCCGCCGCACGTGCCGGCCTGCCCATCGTCAGCGCCGCCGAGCCGTTCATGGAGCGGCTGGTGCACCAGGTCGACGAGACCGTCGTGCTCTCGGTGTGGGACGGCGAGTCCCCGATCGTGGTGCGCTCGGTCGACAACACCGACCGGGTGATCCGGATCAGCGTCCGGGTGGGCTCGCGCCTGGACCCGGTGCAGTCGGCGCAGGGCCGGGTCTTCTGCGCCTGGCTGCGGCCCGAGGAGGTCGCCGGTCTGCCCCGGGCGCTCAAGCGCGACCCCGGGCTGCGCGCCGAGATCGAGGCCGTGCGCGCGGCAGGGGTCTCGGTGAACGTGCCGGCGGTGAACGGCGTGCGCACGCTGGCCGCCCCCGTGTTCCAGGGGCCGGCCCTGGTCGGGGCGGTGGGCATCGTCGGGACGACGGCCTCGATCGACCCCGACGTGCACAGCCCCATGGCGGCCGCGCTCGTGCAGACGGCCAAGGAGATCTCCGCCCACCTCGGCACCGAGGCCCCGACGCCCGCCGGCTGACCGGCCCCCGCTCCCCGCAGGCCTGCGGCGGGCACCTGCTGCGGGCCGGAAACTCAGGCTCCGGCGGGTCCGGCGGTCATCCAGGCGAGCGCGGAGGCGAAGTCCGCCCGCGGTGGCACGAAGAAGTCGATGTTCACGCAGGGGCCCTCGAGCGGCTCCACGAAGTGCTCGACGCCCGCCGGCACCAGCAGGAACGAGCCCGCCCGCATGCGGTGCGGCGTGCCGCCCACGTGGTAGTCGCACACCCCCGCGGAGATGTGCACGAGCTGGTCGAAGGCGGCGTGGGAGTGCGGGTTCAGCGTCATGCCGACGTCCAGGCTGTGCCAGGCGACCATGATCTCGTCGGTGCTGTAGACCTTGCGCCGCACGCCCGGCCGGACGGTCTCGGCCGGGATGTCGTCCCAGTTCACCACCCGCCCGTAGAGAGCGGGGTTGCGCGACGGGGTGGGCTCGCTGCTCATCACGACTCCGGGGACGGCGAGGGGGACGGCGACGGGGCGGCGGCGCGCAGCGCGGCGCCGAGGAACTGGAGGTCGGAGCCGACCACGAGGTAGCGGGACGACCCCAGGCCCAGCCCGTCGGCGGCGTCCGGGCGGGGCGCCCAGCCACCGAAGGCGACACCGGCCCCGCGGGCCGCCGCTGCCACCGCGTCGACCTCCGCCCGGATCGCGGCGGCGTCGGCCGGGTCCAGCCCGAGCGCCACGGTGAGGTCGGTGGTGCCCACGAAGGCGACGTCCAGCCCGCTGACGACGCGCTCCAGCGGGTCGGCGGTCCGGCACTCGATCTGGCCGACCAGGAGCGGCGGCGCGGCCCGCTCGGCGTCCAGGTAGCCGGTCAGGCCGGCGGCGCCGTACCCGGCACCGGCGTGGGCCAGGCTCACCGAGCGCCGCCCGACCGGCCCGTAGGCGACGGCGGCCTGCAACTGCTCGCGCTGCGCGACCGACGACAGCATCGACAGCTGGATCCCGACGGCGCCGGCCTCGAGGACCCGGTTGACCAGCGGCGCGTCCACCTGCGCGAGCCGGACGAGCGCGGGCAGGCCGAGCGCGTCGGCGTACCGCAGCAGGTCGATCGCGTCGCCGTCGGTGAGCGCGGAGTGCTCCAGGTCGACCACGACGAAGTCGAAGCCGGCCGCGGCGGCCAGCGCCAGCACGTCGGGGGACGGCAGCTTGACGAAGACCCCCGTGAGCCGCTCGCCGGAGGCGAGCGCGGCACGCAGCCGCGATCTCACCGCATGGACGTCGCTCACGTGGGCCTCCGTCGGTCGCTGCTTCTGGGCCCCTCCCGCGGGAGGGGGTCGGTCAGGCGCCGAGCCCCCGCCACGGCACGATGTCCACCGGCGCGCCCGCGTGCAGCACGGTCACCGGCTCGTAGCGCGGGGCGACGATCGAGTTGCCCGCGGCGTCGGGCAGCAGCTGCTCGCCGACCTCCTCGACCACCGTGACGTGGGCGGGGTTGCCGACCGTCAGGGCACCGTAGCCCTCGTCGGCGATGCCGAGCAGGCGGGCCGGGTCGATGGTGGCGCGCTTGATGATCTCCGGCAGCGGCGCCCCGAGGGCGACCAGCTTCGAGAGGCTGGTGAGCAGGTCGAAGACGGGCCCGCGCCAGTTGCGGCCGCTCGTGTCGGAGGAGGCGATGTCGGGGAGGAAGCCCTCCGCGATCGCCGGCCGGGCGACGTCGAAGCTGAGGTTGCTCTTGCCGTGCGCGGAGTCGAACAGCACACCGCGGGCGCGGGCCTCGGCGACGGCCGGCTGGACCTTGCCGTCGACCAGGATGTTGTAGGGCTTGCCCGTGTAGCAGTGGGCGATGATGTCGCCCGGCCGCAGGTAGGGCAGGACCTCGGTCAGCGGCTCGGGGGTCTCGCCGATGTGCACCATCAGCGGCAGGCCGGCCTGCTCGCCGATCGCCAGGGACTTCTCCAGCAGCGTGCGCCACTGGTCGGACGGGACGACGTCCTCCGACAGCCGGATCTTGAAGCCCTTGACGATCTCCGGGTTCTCCTCGGCGACCTGCAGCGCGTCCTCTGCCACCAGGGTGTCGGGGTTGAGGAGCTCGCCGAAGCGGAAGTCGATGAGGCCGAGCACCGAGACGTTGAGGAAGCTGAGGATCCGCATCCCGCTGGGCTCGACGACGAACTTCTTGAACGCGGCGAAGGTCGAGGCCCCGGCCGTGCCCGCGTCCGCGGCGGCGACCACGCCGCGGCGCAGGTGCGCCTCGACCGGGTTGGCGCCGACCTTCGAGACGTGCTCGAAGATGTGGGTGTGGCCCTCGACCAGGCCGGGCAGCACGAGCCGGCCGGTGCAGTCGATGCGCTCGGTCGCCGGGCCCTCGATCGAGGGGGCGACCGCGCTGATCCGGCCGTCGGTGACGGCGACGTCGTAGCGGCCGTCGATGCCGTTGGCGGGGTCGAGGACCCGCCCACCGGTCAGGACCAGGTCGTGGACGGCGCTCGCGGCGTCCGAGCGGGTGTCGGCGGGTGCGGACATGCGATGGGCTCCGGGGGGCTCGGGGACGGCGGGATCGGGTGGCGCGTCAGTGCGCCGGGAGGGCGTCCGCCCGCGCGACCGGGGCGACCGGCGTGGCGGCGGACGAGACGGTGGTGGTCAGCGGCGCGACACCGTCGACCTCGACGGTGACGACGTCGCCGGGCACGAGGTAGCGGCCGCGGTCCTGGCCGGTGCCAGCGGGCGTGCCGCTGAGGAACACGTCCCCGGGCTCGAGGGCGGCGTACCAGGAGATGCGGGCGAGCAGTTCGGGGATCGACCAGATCATGTCGGCGCTGCTGTCGTCCTGGTGGACGACGCCGTTGACCGAGCCGCGGACCCCGATCGAGCCGGCGTCGGCGAGCGTGCGCGCGTCCAGCACGGACGCGCCGAGCGGGGTGCAGCCCGGGAAGCTCTTGGCCAGCGCCGGGGTGCCCGTGGCCTTCATGACGTCGCGCGCGGTCAGGTCGTTGCCGGCGGTGACGCCGGCGACGGCGGCCCACGCCTCGCGCTCGCTCGCGCGGTACAGCCGACGGCCGAGGACGACGGCGATCTCGGCCTCGGCGTCGAGCTGGTCGGTCACCCCCGACGGGTGTGGCAGCAGCCCGTTCGGACCGGCCACCGAGGAGGCCGCGGAGACGTACAGGATCGGCTCAGCGGGGATCTCGCGGCCGGTCGCGCGCGCCTTGGAGCGGTAGTTCAGCCCGACGCCCCAGACCGTCCCGGGCGCCGGCAGCGGCGGCAGGGCGGTGGCCAGGGCCTCGGCCACGGGGACCCGGCGGAGGACCGTCGCGGTGGACGCCGCGGCCAGCGACCCGGTGTCGGCGACGAGCGCCCCGACGTCGCGGTGGGGCAGGTCGAGGACGGCGACCTCGTCGCCCTCGCGGCGCCCCAGGCCCCACGGCGTCGCGAGCAGGTCCATGGCAGCGATCCTTCGATGCGAGACGCCGTCTTGTCAAGCAATACGAGACGACGTTTCATCCAGCGAGACGGGCGGCGCCCTCAGTGGGCGAAGGTGACCGGCCGGGAGGGGGCCGCCGGGGCCCCGGTGATCCGCGCGAGATGCTCGGGGGCGAGCTCCAGGCCGGCCGCGGCGGCGCTGTCGCGGATGGACTCCGGCCGGCTGGACCCGGGGATCACCACGACGGCCGGCGATCGCGCCAGCAGCCAGGCCAGGGCCACCCGCTGGGGCGAGACGCCGAGCTCGGCGGCCACCGACCGGTTGGCCACCGCCCGCGGCCCGTCGCCCCCGACCCCGGCCAGCGGCGTGTACGGCAGGAACGCGAGCCCGAGCTCGTCGGCCCGCCGGAGCATCGCCTCGCCCCAGCGGTCCTCGACGGAGTACGGGTTCTGCACGCTGACCAGCCGGTCGCCCAGCACCTCCGCGGCCGTGTCCAGCTTCGCCACGTCCACGTTGCTCACGCCGACCGCGCGCACGATCCCGGCGTCGACGAGCTCGCCGAGGGCGCCCACCGACTCCGCGTACGGCACCGAGGGGTCGGGCCAGTGCAGCTGGTAGAGCCCGATCGCCTCCACCCCGAGCGCCCGCGCACTGGCCCGGGCGGCGGCGTGCAGGTGCTCGGGCGTGCCCCGGAAGTCCCAGCCGCCGCCCGGGCGCACGAGGCCGCCCTTGGTCGCGACCACGACGTCGTCCGCGCTCCCGGACCAGGCCCGCACCGCCGCGGCCACGAGCCGCTCGTTGTGGCCGATCTCGGTGTCGTCGAGGCAGTAGACGTCCGCGGTGTCGATCAGCGTCACCCCGGCGTCGAGCGCGGCGTGCACGGTCGCGGTCGCCCGCTCCGGATCGGGCCGGTCCGGCGAGCTCGAGAGGTGCATGGCGCCCAGGCCGACCGCACCGACCTGCTGGGATCCGATCCGACGAGTGTTCATGCGTCTCAACTTACGAGATGTCATCCCGTTCTGTGAACCGCTGGCGAGGCGCCCCGGCGCTCCGGCCGGCACATCCGGGCCGCGGCGTCCGGGCGCGTGCGTTGCCGGTGGTCCTCGCGCGTTGCCGGTCCTGCAGCACCCGCGACCCACGAGTTCGACCCGCGACGAGGCGTGGGAGGGCCGGCGGCCCAGCTCGACCCGCAACCGGTGCCCGGGCACGCCGGCGGCCCCGCTCGCCGCACGGGCGGGCGGGGTCGCCGGGCAGGCGGGGTCGCCGGTCGGGCCGGATCAGCCCCAGAGCTGCTGGATGGTCGCGAAGACCTTCTGGTTGTGGGAGAACTCCAGGACGTTGCCGTCGGGGTCCAGGACGGCGCAGATGTAGCCGATGTGCTCGGCCATCTGCGTCGGCTCCCACTGCAGCCGGCCGAGCTCCCGGGCCTTCGCGGCCACGTCGTCGACGTCCGAGCGGTTGGGCAGCTCGATCCCGATGTGCGCCCAGGGCGAGAACGTCGGGTCGGGCTTGCCGTCGACGATGCCGAAGCGGGCGCCGACCTCCGGGACGAACTCGCCGAGCACCAGCACGAACGGCGTCTGCACCTGCCCGGGGTTGGACAGCCAGGCGCTGCGGCCGCTCTCGTCGGCGTTCTGCTGGACCAGCACCAGCGGGGTGACGGACGTGTAGAACTCGATGGACCGGTCGATGTCGCGCACGGGGATGGCGACGTGGGTCCAGCGGGCCTCGGTCAGGGTGGACAAGGGTTCCTCCTCGGGGTGGGTGGGGGCGGTCAGTAGGTGGGCCACTTGGCCCGGTCGGGCAGGCCGGACCGGGCGACGACGCCCTCGCCGGCGGCCTGGGCGCGGCGCAGCAGGTCGTCCTCGTCGATCGTGGTGCAGCGGTAGTCCTCGACCACCCGCCGGCCACCGACGAAGACCGTGTGCACGCCGCGGCCGTCGGCGGACCAGACCAGCTGGTTGGCGACGTTGTGCAGCGGCCGCCACTCCGGCCGGTGGGTGTCGTGCAGCACCAGGTCGGCCTGCTTGCCGACCTCCAGGGAGCCGAGCTGGTCCTCGGCCTGGAGCGCCTTGGCGCCACTGCGGGTGGCCATGGCGAACGCGTCCTCGGCCGGGAAGATCGTCGCGTCCCGGCGGGCGTCCTTGAACAGGCCGGCCACGAGGTAGGTGGCCCGCATGAGGTCGTGGTAGTTCGACGCGTTGTTGCCGTCGGTGCCGATCGCCACGTTGACGCCGGCGGCCACCATCTCGGGGAACTTGCCGATCTGGGTGACGCCGTAGGAGACCTTCAGCGCCGTCGTCGGGCAGTGCGAGATCGAGGTGCCCGTCCGGGCCAGGGCGGCGATCTCGGCGTCGTCCACGTGCACGGCGTGGGTGAGGCACAGGTTCGGCCCCAGGACGCCGATCTCGTCGAGGTGGACCATCGGCCGCTGACCGAAGGTGGCGAGGAAGCCCTCGGGGTCCATGGGGGCCGGCGACATGTGCGCGCTCATCCCCGTGCCGCGCTCGGCCGACATCCGCTTGGCCGTCCGCCACAGCTCGTCGCTGCACGTGGTGTGCCCGATGACGATGGGCCACGCCTGCACCCGCCCGTCGGCGGCCGATCCGTAGTGGTCCATCGCGTAGGTCATCCGCCCGACGGCCTCGGCGGTCGTCATCCGCAGGGCCTCGGGCTCGGGCACGAGGTCCCAGGCCCAGGGGCCGACGCGCGCGCGGATGCCGATCTCGCCGAGCGCGTCGACGACGGGGTCGATGAACCGGACGGTGCCCGCCTCGAGGAAGGCCGTCGTCCCGGACTTGAGCATCTCCAGCGCGGCCAGCTGCGCGGAGATGTGCTCGTCCTCCTCGGAGTAGAAGGTGTGGATCGGCGTCAGCCACTCGAACACGTTCTCCAGGAACGGCGTGTCGTCGGGCACGAAGCCACGGGTCAGCGGCTCCCCGGTGATGTGCACGTGGGTGTTGATCAGGCCGGGGGTCACGACGAAGCGCTCGCCGGCCACGACGTCGTCGCTGGTCCAGCGGGCGGCGAGGTCGGCGGACTGCCCGACGTCCACGATCACGCCGTCGCGGACGGCGATCCCGCCGTCGCGGAACACCCGCCGCTCGTCGTCCATCGTCACGACGTGGGCGCCGAGCAGGAGCGTGTCGCAGCGCTCGCGGCTCGCCGGGGTGCGGTCCTCGGTCATGGTCACCTCTGGGTCTCGGTCGCGGTGGGCGGGACGGGGCGGATCAGGAAGACGGACTGGCGGGGGACCGGCTGCAGGACGTCGGTCAGCCGGGCGCCGCCGTCCCCGGCCCACGCCCGCAGGTCGGCGACGGTGACGCCGGAGCCGTCCGTGGCGGCGGCCATCGTCAGCGAGAGCAGCAGCTCGTGCCGGGCCCCCGCGAGGACGGCGCTCCGGTCGGGATCGGGCGCCGCGGCGGGGTCCGGGCGCGGGTAGTCGGCCACGACGACGACGCCGCCCGGGGCGAGCAGGTCGAGCGCGCGCAGCAGCAGCCGGCGGGCCCGCTCGGCCGGCTCGGCGCGGAGCACGTGCGCCAGGACGACGACGTCGGCCGCCCCGGCGGGCAGGTCCACCTCGAGGTAGTCGCCCGCGAGGAGGGACACCCGGGGGTCCAGGCCGGCCTCCGCGACCGTGTCGCGGGCGACCGGCAGGACGCCCGGCAGGTCCACGCCGACCGCAGTGGCCCCGGGCCGGTCCGCCAGCAGCGCGGCCAGCCAGGCCCCCGAACCGCAGCCCAGGTCGACGACGCGGGGGGCGGCCGGCCACAGTTCCCGCCCGGCCAGGGCGGCCGCCACTCCGGCGGCGACGGCCCGCTGGGTCGGCGCGGTGGCCCGGACCAGGTCCGGGTATCCGGCGGCCAGCTCGGCGCGGGTGCCGGCCGGAACGGCTCCGGTGCGGACGGTCGCCGCGAGCTGCTGCCAGCCCGACCACGGACCGGGCGAGAGCCGGCCGAGTGCCGCCATCGACGCCGGCGAGTCCGACACCAGGAAGTGCTCGGCCACCGGCGTCAGCGCGACCGCCCGCCCGTCCCCGGTGAGCAGCCCCAGCGACACGAGCACCTCGGCGAGCAGCTCGACCGCGCCGGCGTCGGACGCCGAGACCGCGGCGGCGAGCTCCTCGGGCGCCAGCCCGGGCTGCCCGGCCGCCGCGAGCGCGTCGAACAGCCCGAGCTCCAGTGCGGCGGAAAGGGCGCCGAAGGCGGCCAGACCGTTGACGACGTCCCAGACCGGGCCGGGCCCGGCCGGGGGCGCACCCGTGGGCGGGCCGCTCACGGCCGCAGCACGATCTTGCCGGTGGCCCGCCGCGACTCCATGTGCCGCTGCGCGTCGGCGGCCTCGGCCAGGGCGAACTCGCTGTCCACCGGCGTGCTGAACCCCGAGCTCCAGTAGCGGTCGAGCATCGGCCCGAACTCGCGCCGGTCGTAGGGGTCCGAGCCGAGGAAGCGCAGCCCGAAGTGGTAGGCGTAGACCAGGTCGAACGACGTCCGGTCGCCGGTGGTGTTGCCGAGGAAGACCATCCGCCCGCGCGGCGCCATGCTGTAGACCGACGCGTCCCAGACCGCGGGCCCGACGTGGTCGACGACGAGGTCGACCCCGCGGCCGTCGGTGAAGCCGCGGGCGGCGCCGACGAGGTCGGTGCGCGAGGTGTCGACCACCAGGTCGGCGCCGAGGCCCTCGGCGTAGGCGACCTTCTCCGCGGTGCTGACGCTCGCGACGACCCGCGCCCCGGCCGCCTTGGCCAGCTGGATCGCCGCCGTGCTCACCCCGCTGGCGCCGGCGTGCACCAGCACGGTCTCCCCGGCCGCCACGGCCGCGACCTCCACGAGGGCGTGCCAGGCCGTCATCCACACCGTCGGCACGATCGCCGCCTCGACCAGGTCGACGCCGTCGGGGACGAGGTGCACGTTCGCGGCCGGGACGACGACGTACTCGGCGTAGCCGCCGGCCACGTTGCCGCCGACCACGCGCGCCGTGGCGCAGAGCCCGTCGGCGCCGCTGCGGCAGGCCGGGCAGTCGTCGCAGGGGACGGCGGGGTTGACCACCACCCGCGCCCCCGTCCGGGCCGCGGGGTGCCGGGCCGGATCGACGTCCGGTCCGACCGCCTCGACCGTGCCGGCGACGTCCATGCCGGCCACGTGCGGCAGCTCGAACCCGGGGATCAGGGCCGGCCCGCGGCGCTGGAGGACGTCGAGGTGGTTGAGCCCGCAGGCGGCGACGGCGACGAGGACCTCGCCGGGCCCGGGCTCGGGGACGTCGGAGCGGGCGGCCTCGAGGACGCCGGCGTCGCCGTGGACGCGGTACAGGATGCTCAGCACTGGATGCTCCCGGGGGTGTGGACCGATGTGTGGTCCGACCGGGCGCTCCCTGGTTCCGTGGCACGCCCGATCGGCATGCAACGGCGGGATCCAGCGGGCGTCGTCGCCGCGCTCCCCCGTCCGGGCCTGTTGCCAGCCCGGGCGGGTCGTAGGGAAGGAACCAGGTCGGCCCCGAGGGCGTCAATCCCCCGGCGCGTCCACGGCAGCGGTCTGGGCGGCCACGACCTCGCCGTCCCAGTAGTCGGCGCGCGCGGCGACCAGGCCGTCGCGCACGCGGAAGCGGAAGACGCCGCGGACGTCGACGGGGACCGCAGGCGCACCGTCGCGCTGCATCCGCGCGGTCATGCGGTACGCCACCGCGGCCCGGTCCCCGTCGACCAGCAGGTCCTCGACCTCGTAGCGCAGGCCGGCGAACGCCGCCAGGAAGCCGGGCAGCCGCTCCCGGTAGGCGGCGCGGCCCGTCAGGCTCCGCCCTCGGGCACTGGTGTGCTCGTTGACGAAGTCCTCGGTCACGCAGGCCGCGATCGCGTCCGGCTCCCCCGTGTTCAGCGCGGCGAGGAACGCCTCCACGGCCGCGCGGGTGTCACTCAGCGCCGCCCCACTTTCCGCGCACGAGCTCGTACACCTTCTGGTTGTGCGAGATCTCGATGACGTTGCCGTCGGGGTCGTTGAGCGCGCAGATGTAGCCGACGACGCCGGGCATGTCCTTCGGCTCCCACTGCAGGTTCCCGGCCTCGCGGGCCTTGGCCGCGATCGCGTCGACGTCCTCGCGGTTCGGGACCTCGATGCCCAGGTGCGCGAAGGGCTTGAGCAGCCCCAGCTGCTCGCCCTTCGTGGAGTTGAACGACACGAGGACCAGCACGAAGGGCGAGTCGGCCTGCTTGTCGTTGGACAGCCAGGCGCTCTCGCCGGCCTCGTCGGCGAACCGCTCGACGACCACCAGCGGGGTCAGCGACGTGTAGAACTCGATCGACGCGTCCAGGTTTCCGCAGGGCAGCGCCACGTGCGTCCAGCGGGCCTCGGTCAGTCGGGTCTCGGTCACGGGTTCCTCTCCTCGTTCGCACCCGGCACCACGGTGGACCGGGCGGGTGGCTCCGCGGGGGCGGTCACACGAGCCCCCGCTCGAAGGGCTTGCTCAGCGCCCGGGGCTCGCGTTGCGACTTCGCCATGAGCACCATCACCGCCAGGGCGAGCAGGTAGGGGGCGGCCACGAGCAGCTGCGGGTTGAGCTCCACCCCCAGGGAGGGCAGCGCGAGCCGGAGGGCGTCGGCGGCCCCGAAGAGGAAGCAGCCGAGCAGGGTGCCCTTGAGCCGCCAGGCCCCGAAGATCACCGCCGCGATGACGATGAAGCCGCGGCCGGCGGTCATGTTGGTGTTGAACGATCCGACGAGGCCGACGGACAGGTAGGCCCCGCCCAGGCCCGACATGAGGCCGCACCACAGGACCGCCTGCCGGCGGCGCAGGTTGACCTTGATGCCGCTGACGTCGGCGGCCTGCGGGTTCTCGCCCACGGCCCGTAGCTCCAGCCCCCACCGGGTGCGGTTGACCAGGAACCAGGTCAGCGGGACGACGAGCAGGAGCAGGTAGAACGGCCACCGCTGCTCGAACACCACCCCGATCATCGGGATGTCCGCCAGGACGGGTATTCGCACCTGGCTCACCTGGCTGCGGGAGAACTCGGCGGTCTGCAGCAGGAAGCTGGTCAGGCCGAGGACGAGGGTGTTGATGACCAGCCCCACCACGAAGGTGTTGATCTGGATCCGGTGCGACAGGTTGGCGTGCACCAGGGCCACGAGCAGGCCGACCAGCGCGCCGGCGAACAGGCCGACCGTCGGGCTGCCGGTCGCGCTGCCGACGGCCACGGCGCCGAACGCGCCGGACAGCATCATCCCCTCGACCGAGATGTTGAGCGTGCCCGCCCGCTCGGCCAGGTACTCGCCACAGGCCGCGAAGGCCAGCGGGGCGGTGAGGCGCAGGGCGCTGGCGAGCACCGTCCCGCCGTCGTCGAGCCACATCAGACCTGCACCTCTTCCTTGGCGGGCGCGGCGGCGGTCGGCCGGGCGGGGGTGTCCGCGACGGGGGCGCGGTTGCGCAGCCGTCGCGCCCAGAGCGTGGACAGGACGGGCGGGACGACGAAGGCGAGGACCAGCAGCGCCTGGACGACGTCCACCAGGTAGTCCGGCACGCCCGTGGCGGCCAGGTAGCTGGAGCCCGAGCGCAGGGCGCCGAACAGCACGGCCACCGGCAGCGCCAGCCCGGGGCGGCTGCGGGCCACCAGGGCGACCAGCAGGCCGTCCCAGCCGAAGTTGTTGGAGATCGCAGGTTGGAGGCGGAAGACCGTGCCGAGCAGGATCACGCCGCCGGCCAGCCCGGCGAAGGCGCCCGACAGGACCAGGGCGGACCCGCCCAGACGGGAGGCGCGCACACCGGCGTGCCGGGCGGCCATGGGGTTGAGGCCGAGCATGGTCAGCCGGAAGCCCCATCGGCTGCGGGCCAGGAGCACGGCGAGGACGACGGTGGCGACGACGGCCACGATGACCCCGACGCCGATCGTGAGGTCCGGGTACTGACCGAAGCTCGCCAGCCGCAGGTAGTCGGGCACGGCGTCGGACTGCGGCCGCGCCGGGCCGCTGCCCATCCCCTCCTCCTGGAGCAGGGAGGGGCTGTTGACCGCGAACTGCACGACCTGGGCGGCGATGAAGGTCAGCAGCAGCGTGGTCACGACGACGTTCGTGCCGCGGGTGTAGTACATCGCCGCGCTGATCCCCGACCAGGCGCCTCCGCCGAACGCCGCGGCGACGAGGGCGACGGTGATGACGATCCAGCCCGGGCCCTGCAGACGCAGCGCCACGAAGCAGCCGACCATCGCGCCGATGAGCAGCTGGCCCTCCTGGCCGATGTTGAACACCCCGGCCCGGTTGGCGATGCACGCGCCGAGCGCGACGAGCAACAGCGGTGCCGCGTTGACCAGCGTCTGCGACCATCCGGCGGTGTCGGCGACGCTGCCGGTGAACAGGGCGTCGACGACCTCGACCGGCGACCCGTCGGCGAAGGTCACGAGGAGGGCGGCCAGGCCGACGGCGACCGCCACGCACAGGACGGTGATGCCGGCCGTCCGCCAGGCGTCGGCGCTCGGGCGGCGCAGCCCGACGCTGCCGACGATGTAGCCGGCGAGCGGCCGGCGCGGGGTGCCGGCCGGTCCGGAGACGGTGGTCATGCCGCCTCGCCTCCGACCAGCATGCCCAGGCGCTGCGGGGAGGCGTCCGCGACGTCGAGGACGCCGGTGATCCGGCCCGACGAGATGACGGCGATGCGGCTGGCCAAGGCCATGACCTCCTCCAGTTCGGTCGAGATGAGCAGGACGGCGACGCCCGAGGCCGCGGCCTCGCGCAGCCGGGCGTACATGTCCTCGATGGCGCCGACGTCCAGGCCGTGGGTGGGCTGGGCAGCGACCAGGACGACGGGGTTGGCGGAGAGCTCGCGGGCCAGGACGACCCGCTGCTGGTTGCCGCCCGAGAGGGTGCGCAGCGGCGCGTCGACCGACGGCGTCCGGATGGCGAACCGTTCCACCAGCTCCTCGGCCTGGGCGCGGATCTGCGCGCGGCGCATGAGCAGCCGCCCGCTGAAGCGGCGGAGGTCGGTCATGACGAGGTTGTCGGCCACGCTCATGTCGAGGACGACGCCGGAGCGGTGCCGGTCCTCGGGGATCACCCCGACCCCCGCGTGGTGCAGGGCGCCGGGGCGGTCCAGGGACACCGGGCGGCCGTCGACGCGGACCTCCCCGGCGTCGGGGGCCATCAGGCCGGAGAGCAGGTCCCCGAGCGTGGCCTGGCCGTTCCCCTCCACGCCGTACAGCGCGACGATCTCGCCGGTCGCCACCTCGAGGTCGAGGTGGTCGAGCAGGGTCCGGCCGTCGGGGCCGGCGACGCACAGCCCGTGCAGGGCGAGGGCCGCTGTGCCCGGCACGTCGGCGGACGCCTCGGGGGCGGGCGGCTCGGCCGGGACGGCGCCCAGGCCTCCGGCGAGCACCGGGGTGAGGTGCTTGGCCGGGTCGTCGGTGACCACGAGCCCGAGCGCGGCGCCCTCGGCCCGCAGGCTCACGTCGCGGCCGACCATCTGGCGGGCCAGTTCGGGCGCGGAGGTGTCGGCGGTACGGCAGTGGAAGGCGAGCCGGCCGCGCCGCAGCACCGACACCACGTCGGTGGCGGCGGTGATCTCGGCGAGCTTGTGGCTGATGAGGATGACGCCGCGGCCCTCCGCGGCGACCGCGGTGCGCAGCACCTCGAACAGGGCCGCGGACTCGGCGATGGTCAGCACCGAGGTCGGCTCGTCGAGGACGAGCACCTTCGGGTCCCGCCGCAGCGCCTTGATGAGCTCGACCCGCTGCCGCTCCCCGGCCGACAGCCGCTCCACCGTGGCGGTGGGGTCGACCGCCAGCCCGTAGCGCGCGCCGACGGCCTCGACGTCGGCGCAGATGGTGTTCCGGTCGACGCGGCCGGGCTCCCCGAGGGCCACGTTCTCCCACACGGTGAGCGGCTCGATGAGGCTGAAGTGCTGGTGCACCATGCCCAGCCCGAGCTCGGCGGCCTGCAGCGGGGTGTGCACCTCCACCCGGGCGCCGTCCCGGAGGATCTCGCCGGCGTCGGCGTGGACGAGCCCCAGGAGGACCTTCATCAGCGTCGACTTGCCGGCGCCGTTCTCCCCGAGCAGGCCGTGCACCTCACCGCGCTGGACGGTGAGGTCCACGGCGTCGCAGGCCACGACCGGCCCGTACCGCTTGCTGATGCCCCGCAGCTCGAGTGCGGGGGCGGGCCCGTCGGTACGGGCACGGTCGTGGCTCATGCGTCAGCTCCCCAGGCGCTCGACCTCGGCGGTGGGGTCGATCGTGCCGTCCCCGACCGAGGCGATGAAGTCCGCCAGCTGCTGCTCGTGCTCGGCGGTGGCGCCGCTGTCCTCGCAGAACTGGACGGTCGGCAGCGGGTCGACGCCCATCCGCCAGATGCGCGTCTCGCCGCCGACCAGCTCGCCCGCGGCGAAGTCCTCCAGAGCCGCGGCGAAGTACTCGCCCGGGTCGAAGATCACCGAGATCGCGTACCCGTCGCCGCAACGGTCGGTGCCCGGCGTCAGGACGGGGATGCCGGCCTCGAAGCCGAGCTCGGCCGCAGCGTCCGTCGCGCCACCCAGGTACGGGTAGAGACCGCCGATGCCCTGACCGATCTGGGCCTGCGTGGCCTCCACGGCCAGGCCCGAGTCGTCGAAGTCACCGGTGTAGGTGGTGACGACCTCGGCCTCGGGGATGAGCTGCCGGACGCCGGCCTGGAACGACTGCGCGGCGATGATGCTGAAGTCCAGCTCAGGGCCGGTGACGAAGCCCGCCGTCGTCGCACCGCTGTCCTGCATGAGCAGGCCCAGCGCGTAACCGGCGGCCAGCAGCGACTCCGACGCCGAGTCCTGCGAGAGGACGACGTTGTCGGCCAGCTCGTAGCCCTCGGTCTGCGACGGCAGGTACCAGATGGTGTCCGCGCAGACGTCCTCCTCGGCCGCCGGCAGGGCGTCGGCGAGCTCGGAGGCGGCCAGCGCGACCATGTCGACGCCCTGCCGGCACATGTTGCGCGCCTGCTCGAGGGCGTCGGCCGGGTTGATGGAGCCGACCTGGATCAGCTCCCAGCCGTCCTGCTGGTCGACGAACTCCTGCGCCTTGACGACGAAGGACTCGTAGTAGCCGTTGTCGTTCAGGTCGCCGGGGCTGAGGACGCCGATCGTGACGTCGCCGTCGCCGTTGACGTCCGGCTGCTCGCCGGAGGAGCTTCCGCCGCCGGAGGAACCGCCGTCGGAGCCTCCGTCCGAGTCGTCGGCGTTGTCGCCGCACGCGCTCAGCGCGACGACCGCGACGGCCGCCAGTGCTGCCGTGCGCCGCAGTGGCCTGATGGATGACATGTGCTGCCTCCCGGGGGGTTCTGGGGTGGAGCGGACGGTTGTCGGTGCTGTGGAGCCGGTGGTGCGGATGCTGCGCGACCGGCTCAGCCGGTGCTCTCGACCAGGTCGGCGTACGGGACGCGAACCTGTTCGAAGACGGCGTCGCCGGTGGCGGCGACGAAATAGGGGAAGCCCATGCGGCCGATGGCCTCCACCCGCGTGGGGTCGATGCGGGCCTCGCCGCCACCCGTGCCGCCGGAGGCGAGGAGGTCCTCCGAGACGCGGATGTTCACGACCTCGGCCAACACGATGTGCACGCCCGAGAAGCAGGACGCCGGGTCGCCCCGGTCGATCGTCTCCAGTACCCGGCACTCGAGGTGCGCGGGGCTCTCGGCCAGCGACGGCGCGGCGATGACCTCCGACGGGCGGGTGGTCCAGCCGACGAGCGCGGCCTCGTCCACGCCCGCCGGGTACTCGCGGCCGACGGTCTCGATGTGGTCGGCCATGGCCGTCGTGGTCAGGTTGACCACGAACTCGCCGGTGGCCTCGAGGTTCACCCAGGTGTCCTTGGGCTCCGGGGTGGCCTCGCGGACGGTGCCGACGGTGACCGCGATCGTGGGCGGCTGGCCGCAGACCGGCATGAAGTAGCTGAACGGCGCGACGTTGAGGCCGGCCGGCCCGATGGTGGTGATCATGGCGATCGGCCGCGGCACGACCAGCTGGGAGAGCAGGCCCTGCAGCTGCGCCGGTGACCGGCCGCCGAGGTCGATGGTCTTCACGCGGGCGCGCCTCCCGGAACGGGGGCCGGCCGGACCGGCCAGCTGGGGGTGGGGTCGATGCCGGCCCGGCGCAGCAGCGCGGTCCGCCGTCCGGCGGCCTCCTCGCGCAGCGCGGGCAGGTCGACCGTGGTGACGCGGCCGGCGCGGACGACGACACGGCCGTCGACGACGACGTCGCGGACCGTGCCGCTGGGGGCGCCCCACACCAGGTGCAGGGCCAGGTCGCCGCGCGGCGTCCAGGCGGGGGCCGTGCCGTCGTAGACGACCAGGTCCGCCCGCTTCCCCACCTCGATCGAGCCGACGACGTTCCCGAGGCCCAGTGCCTCCGCGCCGGCGCACGTGGCGGCGGCGAACGCGTCCGCGGCGGTGAGCGGCGGCGAGCCGCGGCCGGTGTCGCGGGAGATGCCGGCCAGCAGCCAGGCGGCGCGCAGCACGTCCGGGGTGTCCCCGGCGTTGTGCGCGTCGCAGCCGAGCGCCAGCCGGCCGCCCGCGCGGAGGAACTCTGCGTGCCGCGAGGCGGCGGCGTAGCCCTGGCCGAGCCGCATGTAGGCGGCGGGGCAGACCGCGACGGCCGTCCGCGTCTCCAGCAGCGCGGCCAGCTCGTCGTCGTCGAGGTGGACGGCGTGCCCGAGCACCAGGCGCGGCCCGAGGACGCCGAGGTCGGCCAGGTGGGTGACCGGGCGCTTCCCGCTGCGGGCGGCGTAGGCCACCCCGTCGTCCGCGCTGGGCGACAGGTGCCAGGTGACCTGGGTACCGGCCCGCTCGGCGAGCTCCGCGGCGCCGGCGAAGAGCTCGTCGCTGGCGAGGTCGTGGCCGACGAGGGTGACCCAGGCGCCGACCACGCCGCCGGGGGGGAGGTCGGCGAGCAGCTGCTCCTGCCGCGCCAGGACCTCGGCCGCGGGGGCGGACCAGGGCAGGCCGGGGGCGTCCCAGCCCCACGTGCCGACCCGGCCGCGGATCCCGGCCGCGGCCAGGCCGCGCGCGACGGACAGCGGGTGGGCCACGGTGCCGGGCTCGGCGATCGTGGTGACGCCGTTGACCAGCGCCTCGACGGCGGTGAGCGTCGCCGACACCTCGTCGTCGCCCGGCTCGTGCCCGGCGTGGACCGGCACGGCCCAGTCGAAGATCGCCTGCTGGGAGTCGATGTCGTCGGGGATCGTGCTGCGGATCAGCGGGTCGCCGGTGGTGTGCTGGTGGGCGTCGACGAGGCCGGGGGTGACCACGCAGCCCGCCGCGTCGATCTCCGCGGCGCCGGGGTGGGCGGCGCGCAGTTCCGCCGCGGGCCCCAGGGCGACGATCGCGCCGTCCCGGACGGCGACGGTGGTGCGCTCCAGGACCGCCCGGTCGGGGCCCATGGTCACGAGGTCGCCGTCGACGACCAGCAGCGTCGCGGTCACGGGATCACCAGCACCCGGCCGACGGTGCTCCGCTCGCAGAGCAGGTCCTGGGCGGCGCCGGCGTCGGCGAGCGGGAACGTGCCGGCGACCAGGGCCGTGCCGCCGTCGGCGAACAGTTGCAGCGCCGCGGCCATGTCGCTGGCCAGGTAGCCGCCGGCGCCGAGCAGCTCCAGGCCCCGGTGGAAGGCGTCGGAGAGGGAGAAGGAGACCTCGTCACCGGTGGTGTTGCCCAGGAAGACCAGGCGGCCGCCGATGCGCAGGGCCGCCATGGAGGTCGCCCAGGTGGCCGGGCCGAGGTACTCGAGGACGACGTCGACCCCGCGACCGGCGGTGACGTCGGCGACGAGGGCGGCCACGGCGTCGGGGGCGGCGACGTGCTCCACGCCCACCTTCGCCAGCGCGGCGGCCTTCTCCGGGCTGCCGACGGTGGCGACGACGTGGGCGCCGACCCGCTGGGCGATCTGCACCGCGGCCAGGCCCACCGAGCCGGCGGCGCCGTGCACCAGCAGCGTCTCCCCCGCGCGGAGCCGGCCCACGGTGACCACCGCGTGGAAGGCGGTGGCCCACGGGGTGGGCAGGCAGGCGGCGTCGGTCAGGTCGACGGCGTCGGGGACGACGTGCGCGGCCGAGGCGGGCGCCACGACGTACTCCGCGAGGCCGCCGTCGATCGTCGCGCCGAGGATCCGCAGGTTCGGGCAGTGGCCGCCGCGACCCTCGTGGCAGAGCGGGCAGGCGCCGCAGGGGACACTGGGGTCGAGGAGGACGCGGGCGCCGACCGGCACCGGGGAGTCCGCGCCGGCGGCCTCGACGACGCCCGCGACGTCCATCCCGGCGACGTGCGGCAGCTCGAGACCGGGCAGGCGCACGACCCCGCGGCGCTGCAGGACGTCGAGCTGGTTGAGGCCGCAGGCCACGACCCGGACCAGCACGTCGGCCGGGCCGGGGACGGGAACCGGGACGTCGGTGAGGCGCAGCACGTCGGGGCCGCCGAAGCCGGTCTGGACCATCGCTCGCACCTGCGCCACACCTCCTCGAGGACCTCGTTGCCGTCTCGCATCGTGATTCGGTGGATCGCGATGTGGACCGGTGCGGTCACTGTTGTCGGGCCGGTGCGGCGCTGTCAACGGTCCGGTGGAGCCCGTTACGGAATCAACGTGGTCGTAACACGGCAGAGCTCCGGAGTGGCGCCCGTCACGCACGCAGCGTGACGGCCGTCACGCGGCATGCGGCGCGCCACTCCGGACGAGCTCAGGCGTCGAAGGTCAGGACCGCCTTGCCCACCCGACCGGCACGGACGTCGTCCAGGGCGCGGTTGACCTCCGCGAACGGGTAGTGGGTGAGCAGCCCGTCCACGGGGAACCGCCCGGCCCGGTGCAGCTCCACCAGTCGGGGCAGGAACTCCTCCGGCACGCTGGCACCGGCGGTGATGCCGACGACCGACCGGCCGGTCGACAGGATCGAGCGCCACTCGAACGACATCTCGGCGCTGGCACCCACGCCGATCACGCCGCAGACGCCCAGCGGGGCCAGCGACTCGACCGCGGCGCGCAGCACGTCGGCCCGGCCGGTCGTGTCGAGGCTGTACTGCAGCCCGCCCGGGACCTCGGCGCGCACCCGCTCCGCCAGGTCCGGCTCGGCCGCCGACACGGCGTGCGTGGCCCCCAGCGCCCGGGCCTGCTCGAGCTTCGCGGGGTTCACGTCGACCGCGACGATCGTCGTGCAGCCCGCCTCGACGGCCCCGAGGATGGCAGCCGCGCCCACGGCGCCGGCACCGAAGACGGCGATCGAGCTGCCCGGCGCGGGGCGCAGCACGTTGAGCACCCCGCCCGCTCCGGTCTGGAACCCGCAGCCGAACGGCCCGACCACCCGCAGGTCGGTGCCCTCCGGGACCTTGACGACGCTGCCGCGGCGGGCGAGGACATGGGTGGCGAACGAGGACTGGCCGAGGAAGTGGCCATGCACCGGCTGCCCGTCCTGCGACAGGGCCGTGCTGCCGTCGGGCCGGGTGCCGATGAAGTTGTACTGCCAGAAGTTCTCGCAGTACGCCATCGCCTGCTGCGAGCAGGGACCGCACTCGCCGCAGAAGGCGAAGGTCAGGGCCACCGGGTCCCCGACCGCGAGGTCGGTCACGCCCTCGCCCACCTGCTCGACGATGCCGGCGCCCTCGTGCCCGAGCACGACGGGCGGGGTCATCATGGAGCGGAATTCCAGATCGGTGCCGCAGATGCCGGTGCTCACCAGGCGCACCACCACCTCGCCGGCCCGGGGTGGGGCGAGTTCGAGCTGGACGAGCTCCAGGGGCCCTGCGGGGTCGCGCAGGACGGCGGCGGTCACGGCAGTGGGTCGACCGGTCATGCGTGTCACGTTACGAGAGAGCGTCTTGACTGACGAGATGGTCGCGCCCACGATCTCGGCATGACGACGTCCGTGTTCGAGGGCCTCCAGTTCATCGACGGGGCCTGGACGCCCGCCGCCGACGGAGGCCGGCTCGACCTCGTCGACCCCGCCACCGGGCGGCCGTTCGCCGCGGTCGCCCGGGGCAGCGCCGCCGACGTGGACGCCGCGGTCGCCGCGGCCCGCCGCGCGGCGCCGGCCTGGGCGGCCACCAACCCGACCGACCGCGGCGCCCTGCTGTCCCGGTGGTCGCAGCTGGTCTTCGCCAACGCCGAGCGGCTGGCGGGCCTGGAGGCCCAGGACGTCGGCAAGCCGCTGTCGGGCGGGCGGACCAACGCCTTCATCGCCGGCGGCATCATCGGCTACTTCGGCGGCGCCGCCGACAAGCTGACCGGCGTCACGCTGCCGAGCCGGACGCCGGACTTCCACGGCTACACGCTGATGGAGCCGCTGGGCGTCTGCGCCGTCATCACCCCCTGGAACGTGCCCGCCGTCCTCACCGCGGCCAACGCCGCTCCCGCGCTGGCCGCGGGCAACGCCGTCGTCCTGAAGCCGTCCGAGGTCGCCCCCCTGGTCGTGCTGGCCCTCGCGGAGCTGGCCGCCGAGGCCGGGATCCCGGCCGGCGTCCTCAACGTCGTGACCGGCGGCCCCGAGGCGGGCGCGGCGCTGTCGGGGCACGCCGACGTCGACCACCTCAGCTTCGTGGGCTCGACCGCGACGGGCCGCGCCATCATGCGGGCGGCGGCCGAGAACCTGGTCCCGGTGAAGCTGGAGCTGGGCGGGAAGTCGCCGAACCTGCTGTTCGCCGACGCCGACCTGGACGCCGCGATCCCGGCGATCGTCGGCTCGATCACCGAGAACGCCGGGCAGAACTGCTACGCCGGCTCCCGGCTGGTCGTCGAGGAGTCCATCGCCGACGAGGTCCGCGAGCGGGTCGTCGCGGCGATGCGCGCGGTCCGGATCGGCGCCTGGGACGAGGACCTGGACATGGGCCCGCTGGTCAACGCCACCCAGCGCGACCGCGTCCTCGGCTTCCTCGCCGAGCTGCCGGCCTCGGGCGCCCGCGTGCTCACCGGCGGCGGCGTCCCCGCCGACCGCGACGCCGGCTGGTACGTCGAGCCGACCGTGGTCGACGGCGTCTCGCCCGGGGACCGCATCGTCCGCGAGGAGGTGTTCGGGCCGGTGCTGGCGCTGCAGACCTTCCGCGGCGAGGCCGCGGCCCTGGAGCTGGCCAACCGCACCGACTTCGGGCTGCTGTCGTGCATCTGGACCTCCGACGTCTCGCGGGCCCTGCGCCTGGCCGCCGGCGTGCGCAGCGGCCAGGTCGCCGTGAACCAGTTCCACGACGCCGGCGTCATCGGCTTCCCGTTCAACATGCAGAAGGACAGCGGCTTCAGCCGCGGCGGCGGCTACGCCGCGATGCGCGAGTACACGCAGGAGAAGGCCGTCGCCATCCGCCTCCTGCCTCCGCGCGCCGTCTAGGCTCCCTCTTCCCGGTGGCGCGGCCGGGCAACACCGCGCGCTCCGCCTCGAGCCCCTCCGGAGCACGAGTTGACCCTCACCCCTCCCCGTCCCGACCTCGACGCCGCGCCGTTCGACCACCACTCCCCCGAGGCCAACGCCGACCCGGTGGCCTACTACCGCCGCTTCCGCGAGCAGCGCCCGGTCGGCTGGACCGAGGCGCACGACGGCTTCTGGTTCACCACCCGCCACGCCGACGTCGTCCGGATCGCCCGGGACGACGCGACCTTCTCCTCCGAGCGCGCGCCGGCCGGTGACCGCGGCATCTCGTTCGTCATCCCCTTCGGCCCCGGCCTGGAGCAGTACCCGATCGAGCTCGACCCGCCGCGGTCGACGCCCTACCGGGAGCTGGTCAACCCGCTGCTGTCCGCCGAGGCGGTGGAGGCGCTGAAGCCGATGATCGCCCGGCACACCACCGCGGCGATCGACGCGTTCATCGAGTCCGGCTCGGCGGACTTCGTCCGCGACCTCACCAACCCGGTGCCGGCCGCGGTGACGCTGGACTGGCTGGGCTTCCCGACCGACGACTGGAAGAAGCTCGCCGGCCCGGTGCACGACATCTTCGCCAGCGTCCCCGGCACCGAGCGGGCCCTGCGCGGGGTCGAGGGGCTGATGTACCTGGAGAGCCGCATCCGCGAGCTCATCGCGGCCCGGCGGGCGCAGCCGCGCGAGGACGCCGTCTCCGTGCTCGTGCACGCCGAGCACCCCGAGGGCCGGCCGTTCACCGAGCAGGAACTCGTCTCGGTGATGTACCTGCTGGTCGCGGGCGGCGTGGACACCACGACGTCGCTGACCGGGTCCACCCTCGTGTGGCTGTCGGAGCACCCGGACCAGCGGCAGCGGCTCATCGACGACCCGGACCTGCTGGACGTCGCCGTCGAGGAGTTCCTGCGGGTGTTCGCGCCGTCGCAGTCGATGGCCCGCACGCTGCTGGCCGACGCCGAGATCGGCGGCTGCCCGATGAAGGCCGGCCAGCGGGTGCTCATCCCGTGGGTGGCGGCCAACCACGACCCCGAGGTCTTCCCCGACCCGGAGACCGTGGTGCTCGACCGCAACCCGCAGCGGCACCTGGCCTTCGGCATCGGCTCCCACCGCTGCGCGGGCGCGCACCTGGCCCGCGCCATGTTCGGCGAGATGATGCGCCAGGTCCTCACCCGGCTGCCGGACTACCGCGTCCTCCCCGAGTCGCTCGTCCCCTATCCGACGCGGGGCAACCAGACCGGCTGGGACGCCATCCCCGCGCTGTTCCCCCCGGGGCCGCGACTGGGCTCGGCACCGGCCCCCACCCCGGTGGTGTCGCGCGAGCTCGAGGTGACCGAGGTGGCGACCGTCGCCACCGACGTCGTCGCGGTGACCCTCGCCGACCCCTCGGGCGCCGGCCTGCCGGCATGGACGCCCGGGGCCCACCTCGAGGTGCGGCTGCCCTCGGGCCGGCTGCGGCAGTACTCGCTGTGCGGCGAGCCCGGCGCCGACACCTGGACCGTCGCCGTCCTCCGCGAGCCGGCCGGCCGTGGCGGGTCCGTGGAGCTGCACGAGCTGGCCCGCAGCGGTGCCCGGCTGACCGTCCGCGGCCCGCGCAACCACTTCCCCCTGGTCGAGGCGCCGGATCACCTGCTGATAGCCGGCGGCATCGGCATCACGCCGATCCTCGCGATGGCCCGCGAGCTCGTGGCCCGCGGCGCCTCCGTGCGCGTGCTCTACGGCGGGCGGACGGCGGCGTCGATGGCGTTCGCCGAGGACCTCGTCGCGCTGGCCGGCGACGCGGTCCAGCTGCTGCCGCAGGACGTGCACGGCGTTCCGGACCTGGCCGCCGCCGTGGCGGCCGTCGGCCCCGGCACCGCGGTCTACTGCTGCGGCCCGGCGCCCATGATCGCCGCGGCGGAGGCCGCCTGCGCCGCGGCCGGGATCGGCGACCGGCTGCACGTCGAGCGGTTCACCGCGCCGGCGGAGGAGCTCGTCGTCGACACCTCGCGCGACGTCGCGTTCGACGTGCACCTCGCCCGCACCGGGACGACGGTGACCGTGCCGGCCGACCGGCGGATCGTCGAGGTGCTGCGCGACGTCGTCCCCACGCTGTCCTCGGACTGCGAGCAGGGCTACTGCGGGGCCTGCGAGACCAGGGTGCTGGCCGGGGAGCCGGAGCACCGGGACTCGGTGCTGACCGAGGAGGAGCGCGCCGCGGGCCGGTCGATGATGGTCTGCGTGGGCCGCGCGCGGACGCCGTCGCTCACGCTCGACCTCTAGCCGGCTCGGCCGCCGTACAGGCATAGGAAGCGATACCCACGTCCTGAGCGCCAGGACGTGGGTATCGCTTCCTATGCCTCGAGGGTGCGGAGCGGGAGCTCGCGGGACCTCAGAGGAAGATGTCGCGCCGGATCCCGCAGTGCGCGCCGAGCGTGCCGTCGACGACCTGGGTCACGCCCATGTCCATCGCCACCGAGCACAGCGAGTAGGCGTCGTCGGCCGACAGCCCGACCCGCCACCGCAGCAGCGCGATCATCTCCTCCACGGCCATCCGGGCGGCGGCGTCGAGGTCGGCGCCGAAGCCGTGGGTGTACCAGTGGGTGTCGGTCTCCAGCATGGGGGCGCGGAGCTGGAGGTCCTCCACCGCGGCCAGCCGGACGGTGGCGTTCGCCGAGGCCTCGATGGCGGTGCCGCAGACCTCGCCGTCGCCCTGGGCGAAGTGCGGGTCGCCCCAGTAGACGCCGGCACCCTCCTGGAACACCGGGTAGAAGACGGTGGCGCCCGGGCCGAAGCGCCAGTTGTCGACGTTCCCGCCGAAGACTCCCGGCGGGATGCTGGACAGGACCTCGCCGCCGCCGGGCTGCACGCCCATCAGGCCGAAGTGCGGCCGGACCGGCACCCGCACCGGCCGGCTGAACGGCTCCTCGATCCGGGCCGACGCCGGCGTCCGCCATCCCGGGACGTCGTAGAGGGCACGCGAGGTGAAGTCGTAGCCGAACAGCGGGCGGGCGACCGTGGGGAACTCCGTGGCCGGGGTGCCGTCGGAGTGGTCGAGCTCGTAGACGGTGACCCGCTCCTTGCCGTACGTGTCGTAGAGCAGGCCCCAGTTCGCGGCGCAGTTCGAGCCGTAGGGCACCCGCGGCGCCATCGATCCGATGCGGACGGCGACCGCGCCGCCCGGCCGCGCCCCGGCGACCGCCACTGGTCCGGTCAGCACGTGCACCCCCGGCCCGCGCTCCCCCTCGGGGATCGCCGCCCAGATCGCGTCGAGCCCGGCGTCCATCATCAGCTCCGGCGCGTCGCCGGCGTGGTGGCTCACCGCCTCCAGCGCGACGGCGTCACCCGAGGCGACCTCCAGCACGGGCTCGGCGGTCGGGTCGATGGCCCCCCAGCGCACCGTCGCGGGCGTCGCCGGGAGCGCGTGCCGCGAGGCGGCCGGGGCGGAGAAGGTGCGCTCGGCCTGCGGCGAGAGCGCCAGGAGGGAGGTGGCAGTGGTCATGGGGCGATCGCACCGCGCGGGCGTTACCGCACCGTTTCCCGCGGGTGACATGTCGTATTGCATCGCGGGACGGCGTAGTCGCGATGCGGGACGCTCGTGCGGCACTGTCGGAGCCCCGCCCATGGGCCATACTGATGCGCGACTGAGAACCATTCCCGAGCCAGGAGTCCCGTGCCCCCCGCCCGCACCACCGTCATCGCCCTCGCCGTCCTGGCCGGACTGGCCGGCTGCTCGGGCGGGGACGCCGGGCCGGTCACCGAGACCGGCGACCCGGCGAACTGCCCCGGCGAGGTGCTCGACGTCGTGGTCTCGGTCGCCCAGTGGGGCTCGATCGTCGACCAGCTCGGCGGCGACTGCACCACCGTCACGACCGTGCTCGGCTCCGGCGCGGGCGACCCGCACGACCACGAGGCCAGCACCGGGGACATCGCGGCCTTCGAGGAGGCCGACCTGGTGGTCTACAACGGCGCCGGCTACGACGGGTGGGCCGCCGACGCCGCCGCCGGGGTGTCGCCCCGCCCGGTCGTCCTCGACGTCGCCGAGCTCGCCGGCGTCGGGACCGGCGAGGACCCCCACCTCTGGTACGAGCCCGAGCTCGTGCCCCGGTTCGCGGACGCGGTGACCGCCGAGCTCGCGGAGCTCTCGCCCGACGCCGCCCCCTACCTGCAGCAACAGCGCCAGCTGTTCACCACCGAGCTGCAGCCCTACGTGGAAGCGCTGGCCCGGCTGCGCGACCTGTCCGCCGGGCGCACCTACGGGGCGACGGAACCGGTGTTCGACCGGACCGCCGCCGCGGTCGGCCTCGGCGACGCGACCCCCGCCGGCTACCGCGACGCCGTCGGCAACGAGGGCGAGCCCGCCCCCGGCGACCTGGCCGCGTTCGAGACCGCCCTGACCGAGGGCCGGATCGACGTCCTCGTCTACAACACCCAGACCGCGGGCAGCCTCCCCGAGCAGCTGCGGGACGCGGCCGAGGCGGCCGGTGTCCCCGTCGTGGAGGTCACGGAATCGGCGCCGGACGACGAGGGTTCCTTCGTCGAGTGGCAGGTGGACCAGCTGGACCGACTCTCCGACGCGCTCGCGGAGAGCGAGTGACCGACCCCGGGCTCCCTCCACCGGTGCTCGTGCTCGAGGACGTCAGCGTCGAGCGCGGCGGACGGACCGTCTGGTCACAGGGCACCCTGGCCGTGCCCGCCGGCGCTGTCGTCGGCGTGATCGGGCCCAACGGCGCGGGCAAGACGACGCTGTTCCAGGTGGCCCTGGGCCTGCTGCCGGTCTCCGCCGGGCGGGTCCGGGTGCTGGGCGCCGAGCCCCGCCGCGGCGACCGCCGGATCGGCTACGTGCCGCAGAACTACACCGCCGCCCTCGGCGACGCCATCCGCTGCCGCGACCTGGTCACCCTCGGGGTCACCGGCCACCGATTCGGGCTGCGCCGCATCTCCGCCGCCGACCGCGCGCGGGTCGACGAGGCGCTGCGCCGCGTCGGCGCCCTGGACTACGCCGACCGGCGGATGTCGGAGCTCTCCGGCGGCCAGCAGCAGCGGGTGGCCATCGCGCAGGCGATCGTGGACGACGCCGAGCTGCTCCTGCTCGACGAGCCGCTGGCCAACCTCGACCTGCGCAACCAGCAGGAGATCGTGACCCTGCTGGGGGAGCTCCGCCGCGAGCGCGCCGTGACCATCATGGTGGTGGCGCACGACCTCAACCCCCTGCTGCCGGTGCTCACCGACGCCGTGTACCTGCTCGACGGGCACCCGCACCACGACCCCATCGGCGACGTCGTGCAGGAGGATCTGCTCACCCACCTGTACGGCACCACCGTGCGGGTGGTGCGGACCGCACAGGGCGACCTGTTCACCCGCGCCATCGGGCCGGAGCCGCTGTGAGCGCCCTCGCCGCCGCCGTCCAGTTCCAGCCCGACTGGTGGTCGGTCCTGCAGACCGACTTCATGCGCAACGCGCTGATCGGCGGCTCGCTGGTCGCCGTGGCCGCCGGGCTGCTCGGCTACTTCGTGGTCACCCGCAGCAACGCCTTCGCCGCGCACGCCCTGGCCCACATCGGCTTCCCCGGCGCCACCGGCGCCATCCTGGTCGGCGCCCCGATCACCCTCGGCCTGGCGGTGTTCTGCGTCGGCGGCGGGCTGCTGATCGGGCTGCTCGGCAGACGCGTCGCCGAGCGGGAGATCGCCACCGGCACGGTGCTGGCCTTCGCGACCGGCCTCGGCGTGCTGTTCGGCTCCCTGGCCAGCGCGAACGCCAGCACGACCACCTCGGTGCTGTTCGGCAACCTGCTCGCGGTGTCCGACGACGAGCTCGTCGTGTTCGCGCTGTTCACCGCCGCGGTCGCGCTCGTGCTCGCGGTGATCGCCCGGCCGCTGGTGTTCGCCTCCATCGACCCCGCCGTCGCCGAGGCGCGCGGCGTGCCGGTGCGGGCGCTGGGCGTCGCCTTCGTCGTCCTGCTGGCCCTCACGATCACGATGGCCGTGCAGGTGGTGGGCACGCTGCTGCTGTTCGCGCTCGTCGTCACCCCGGCGGCCACCGGTCTGCGGCTGACCGCCCGGCCGGGGCGCGTCGCCGCGATCGCCGTGGGCATCGCCCTGCTGTCGGTGTGGACCGGGCTGGTCCTCGCGGCGATGTTCGACCTCCCGCCCAGCTTCGTCATCGTCACCACCTCGGTGCTGATCTGGGTCGGCGTGCTCGCCGGGACCCGTCGTCCGCGGCGGGCACACCTGGCTCCCGCGCACCCCGGCGGGCACGACGGATCCGGCCGCGCGAGGACGCCCACGGCAGGCTCCGCACTCACCTTGTGAGCGAGATCTCAGGATCTCGACTGCATTCCACCCGCGTGGGGCTGTTTCCCGGCCACACCGGGCGGGGACGCTGTGGGGCATGCAGGACACGCAGAGCGATGCCCGAGTAGCAGCCGAGAACGTCGTGGAGCAGCTGGTCGACGAGGCCCAGGAGCAGCAGTCCTCCGCCGGCCCCGTCTCGCGGATGCTGGCCAACCCCCGCCGGGTCCGCCGCGCCTGACGGGCGCGCCCCACCCCGCGCACGCCAGGGCGCCGCAGCGTCCCCGCAGAGGGACGATGCGGCTACGCCGCGTCACACTCGCCCCACCGGCACCCGGAGCCCCGGCCCACCCGGGCGCCTCTCGTCACCCAGTGCAACCAACCTGGGGGTCGGCGCGGCGTGCCGCGAACTGCTCCGTCACGTCGCCGGGCACGATCCCGCATGTGACCGCAGCCGCTCTCTCCCTCGCCTCCGACGCCTCCGGCACCGACGGGTCCCCCGTCCGCCGCAGCCGTGCGGAGCGGCAGGCCATCGTCCTCGACACCGCCGAGCGGCTCTTCGCCGCCCGCAGCTCGCGCAGCGTCGGCATGGACGAACTGGTCCGGGAGACCGGCCTGGGCAAGATGACCGTCTACCGGCTCTTCAAGAGCAAGGACGAGCTCGTCGGCGCCTACCTCGCGCGCAAGGCGGCCACGGTCCTGGCCTCGGTCGACGCCGACCTCATGCGCCTCGAGGGTGACCCCCGCGCGGCACTGCTGGCCGTCGTCGACATCGTCGAGCGCGACGTCACCCGCGCCGGTTTCCGCGGCTGCCCGTTCACGAACGTCAGCAGTGAGTACGACGACCCGACGCACCCGGCCCGCAGCGCGGCCGCCGACTACAAGTTCGAGCTGCACGCCCGGCTCGAGCGCCTGGCGGACCGGCTCCTGCCGGGCACCGGCGAGGACCTGGCCGCGCAGATCCACCTGGTGATCGACGGCATGTATCTCTCCGGCGGCCTCCTCGGGCCCGACGGTCCGGCGTCGCACGGCCGCCAGCTCGCCGAGCGACTCATCGACGCCGCCCTGGTGGGGGCCCCCGTCCCCGCCTGATCCCCCGCGCCGCCGTCCGGACGAGCGATCGCGCCCGATCCGCCGCAGGATGCAGGGGTGGCCAGCGATCGCACCCGCCCCGACCTCGACGACACGACGGTGGAGGGCCTCGGCAAGCTCTCCGAGGCCCTGGAGACCATCGAGCAGGCGCGCGGCCAGCTGTACGCCTTCCACCAGCACTCCGGCAAGGCCGACCTCCTCCTGCAGGAGGCCGTGGAGCTGTTCCGCAAGGCCGGTCACACCGAGCTCGCCGACGACCTCGACCGCGACCTGGTGGGACGCAACGTCATCGCCGACCGCTGGACGTTCCAGATCGTCGAGGACTACGACGCGGACTACTGGTCCACCTTCCGCGCCTTCGACGAGCGCGCCCGCGGCGAGTTGTCCGACGGCGACCGGCACGTCTACGAGGCGCGGATGAAGCAGCGCGAGCGCACCGCGGGCCACCCGCGCCACGAGGCCGGACCCGCGCTGAGCGACTGACCGGCCGGTCCTCCGCGGGCACGCGTTGGCCCGAAGCCGGCCACATCGGCCGGCGGTGTGGCCGGTGGAGGGCCAGCGCCCGGGGGTGGAGACCGAGCCGGCGCCTCCCGGGCACCGCGCGTCCGCGGCCGTTTGACCTGGCGTCCGGCGGGCAGACTCGACGGCGTGACGACTCCTCCCCCGACCTCCGGCCCCTACCCGGGCGCGAGCCCCGGGGCGCCCCGGGCCCCGGGCATGCCGACGAGCGGCGGCCCGGCCCGGACGCCGGCGACGCCGACCGGCGGCCCGCCCGCACCCACCCACTCCACCGGCAGGACGATCGGCCGGACCCTCGCGCTGGCGCTGCTGGTCTTCGTGACGGTCGTGCTGGTGCTGTTCGTCGTCTTCAACACCGACAGCGTCGACTTCAGCCTGGTGTTCGCCGACGTCAACGCGCCACTGGTGCTCGGCCTGCTCATCGCCGCCGTCCTCGGGGCCCTCGTCTCCGCGCTGGCCGGCGCGGTGCTGCGCGCCCGGCGCCGCCACCGCTGACCCGCGACCCGCGGTCCCGCTGAACCGCGGACCCACCGACCGACCGACCGACCGACCCGCCGGCCCGGCCTCGGCGTCCGCGCCGAGGCCGCCCCCGCGCGCCGACGACCGCTGCCGGGCCGGTCAGCCCGCGCCCGCGCCCGCCTCCTCCCTCGTGGGGAGGGCGACCCCTCCGAGCGTGTCGGAATGCTCCGCCCTTGCCGTTGTTACCCACGAGTAATAGCGTTTGTTACCGGCGGGTACGGACCCGCCGACACGGCACGGAGTACGGGAGCCCACGAGCATGAGCCACTACACCGCGAACCTGCGGGACCTCGAGTTCAACCTCTTCGAGTTCCTCGACACCAAGGACCGGTTCGGCACCGGGCCGTTCGCCCAGATGGACGCGGAGACCGCGCGCGGCGTGCTCGCCGAGATCCGCCGGCTCGCCGAGGGTCCGATCGCGGAGTCGTTCACCGACGCCGACCGCAATCCCCCGGTCTTCGACCCCGCGACGAACTCCGTCGTCCTGCCCGAGTCGTTCAAGAAGTCCGTGCGGGCGCTGAACGACGGCGAGTGGTACCGCCTCGACCTGCCCGAGGAGCTCGGCGGCTTCGGCGCTCCCGTGCCGCTGCGCTGGGCGGCCTACGAGATGATCCTCGGCGCCAACCCGGCCGTCTTCATGTACGGCTCGGGCCCGAGCTTCGCCACGGTCCTCGACGAGGTGGGCAACGCGGAGCAGAAGAAGCTCGCGCAGCTGATGATCGACCGCCAGTGGGGCGCCACGATGGTGCTCACCGAGCCCGACGCCGGCTCCGACGTCGGCGCCGGCCGGACCAAGGCCGTGGAGCAGCCCGACGGCTCGTGGCACATCGAGGGCGTGAAGCGGTTCATCACCTCGGCCGAGCACGACCTCTCGGACAACATCATCCACCTGGTGCTGGCCCGCCCCGAGGGCGCGAAGCCGGGCACCAAGGGCCTGTCCCTGTTCGTCGTCCCCAAGTTCCACGTCGACGTCGAGACCGGCGAGCTGGGCGAGCGCAACGGCGTCTACGTGACCAACGTCGAGAAGAAGATGGGCCTGAAGGTCTCCACGACCTGCGAGGTCACGTTCGGCGACGGGCCGGTGCCCGCCAAGGGCTGGCTGGTCGGCGACGTGCACGACGGCATCGCCCAGATGTTCAAGATCATCGAGTACGCCCGCATGTTCGTCGGCACCAAGGCGATCGCCACCCTGTCGGCCGGCTACCAGGTCGCCCTCGACTACGCCAAGAACCGCGTGCAGGGCGCCGACCTGGCGGCCACCGCCAAGGACGCCCCCCGGGTGACCATCACCCACCACCCCGACGTCCGCCGCTCGCTGATGCTGCAGAAGTCCTACGCCGAGGGCATGCGGGCGTTGTACCTGTACGCGGCGAGCTTCCGCGACCAGGTCATGGAGGCCCAGGCCGCCGGCCAGGGCGACGGCGAGGAGGCGCAGCTCGCCGAGCGCGTCAACGACCTGCTGCTGCCGATCGTGAAGGGCTTCGGCTCCGAGCGGGCAACCCAGCTGCTCACCGCCGAGTCGCTGCAGACCCTCGGGGGCTCGGGCTTCCTGCAGGACTACCCGATCGAGCAGTACATCCGGGATTCCAAGATCGACACCCTCTACGAGGGGACGACGGCGATCCAGGGCCAGGACTTCTTCTTCCGCAAGATCGTCAAGGACGGCGGGGTCGCCCTGACCTGGCTGGCCGGCCAGATCCAGGCCACCATCGACGCGGAGACGGGCAACGGCCGGCTCAAGGAGGAGCGGGCCCACCTCAAGACCGCGCTCGGCGAGGTCCAGGCCATGCTCACGGCGATGTTCGGTCACCTGACCGCCTCCCAGGAGGACATGACCAACGTCTACAAGATCGGTCAGAACTCCTCCCGGCTGCTGCTGGCCGTCGGCGACCTGGTGACCGCCTGGCTGCTGATCCGGCAGTCCGAGGTGGCCCTGGCCGCCCTGGCCGGCGAGGTCGCCGAGCGCGACCGGCACTTCTACGAGGGCAAGCTGGCCGCCACGCGCTTCTTCGCCACCCAGGTGCTGCCGCACCTGTCCGGCGAGCGGGCCATCGTCGAGGCGACCGACAACTCCCTCATGGAGGTCGACGAGGCCGCCTTCTGAGGCGTCTCCAGCACGTCGCCGGCGGCCGTCTCCCCTCGCGGGGAGGCGGCCGCCGCCGTGTGTGCGGACTCCCGGGGCGGGCATGGACGGTCCAGCACCCCACAGGAGGAGACGACGTGAGCGAGTCCCCGAGCACCGGCTACGGCGAGTCCCCGGACACCGCCGACAGCAGCGAGAACCTGATCGACGGGAAGACCGGCGACAACCCGAGCGACCGCGGGGAGCGGGACACCACCCTGACCACCGACGACGAGGCGCAGCGCGACGAGTCGGTGGTCCGCGGGGGCAACGACGCGTCCTGATCCGCCCCGGTGATGTGCGCGGAAGGCGCGTCCGATCCCGAGGATCCCGCCGCCCGCGCACATCGCCCCGGCGCCGCGCTGCCTACGCTCGACCCGTGCCCGAATCCCTCCCGCCGGCCGAGTGGCGGCACCGCGCCGCGCGCCACGCCGACCGCGCCGACGCCCTCACCGCGGGCCACCGGGACCGCCGGGCCGGCGGCGAGAAGCACGCCGTCGAGGACTTCCTCTACACCTACTACGACACCCGCCCGGCGCTGCTGCGCCGCTGGCACCCGGGCGTGGGGGTGGCGCTGCTGCCCGACGCCGGGACGCCCGCCCCGCACGGCGGCGGCCGCTGGTACGCCGGCGCGCCGGACGGCACCGTGGCGCTGGACGCCTCCGCCTTCCTCGCCGACCGCGGCGACACCGTCCGCTTCGTCGCCGACCTGCTCGCCGCCACCGCGGGGCGGCCCGCGTTCACCGGCTGCTTCGGCCTGCACGAGTGGGCGATGGTCTACCGGGCCGACGACCGGCGCCACGCCCTGCCGCTGCGGCTCGGGCAGGCGGGCACGGACGCCGTCGTCGAGTCCCACCCCGTCCGGTGCAGCCACTACGACGCCTTCCGGTTCTTCACCCCCGCGGCGGCGGGGCGCAACGCGCTGCAGCCCACCCGGGCCACCCAGGTCGAGCTGGAGCAGCCAGGCTGCCTGCACGCCGGCATGGACCTGCACAAGTGGTCGCTGAAGCTGGGCCCCGCGGTGCCCGGCGAGCTGGCGCTGGACTGCTTCGCCCTCGCCCTCGACGTCCGGCTGCTGGACATGCAGGCGTCCCCGTACGACCTGAGTGCCTACGGCCGGCCGGCGGTGGCGGTCGAGACGCCGGAGGGCAAGGCCGAGTACGTGCGCAGGCAGCGGGCGCTCGCCGACCGGGCCGCGGGCCTGCGCGGGCGCCTGCTCGACGTCTGCGCCGGTCTGCTGGAGAGCCTGCCGACGCCGTCGTGACCGGCGGGGGCACCGGCGGGTGCGCGGGGCTCGCGCGGCGGATCAGCCGCCCGCCGGGGTGGCCTCCACGACCGGGCGGTTCCCGCTCGGCGCGGGGGCCGGGAGGCCGAGGAAGTACCCCTGCCCCAGGGGGACGCCACAGGACCGGAGGGCGTCCCGCTCGGACTCGGTCTCCACGCCGGAGGCGATCACCTGGCATCCGCGCTCCTCGGCGAACGACACGAGGGCGCTGAGGAGGGCCCGTCGTGCCGCGTCGTCCTCGATGCCGGCGGTCGTCTCCCGGCCGAGCTTGAGGAAGGCGGGCCGGTGCTCCTCGATCGCGCTGAAGCTCCCGTACCCGACCAGCGGGTCCTCGAGCGCCGCCCGCACGCCGACCGGCACGTCGGCGGGCGCGAGCCCGCGCCCCTCGGCCCACGGGCCGGACTCGAGCACCACCGGCGCGGTCGCCTGGCCGAGGATCGAGAACAGCATCCGCCGGGCGTCCCACAGGGCGCCCGACACGTTCACCGACACCCAGGCCCCCTCGGGCAGGGAGGCGGCCGCGGCGAGCGAGGCGCGCATCATCGCGCCGTCGAGGTCCACGCCGACCCCGCGGTAGGTGGCGGCGTCGAGCCGGTCCTGCGGCGACCGGCCGTCGGCGAACCGGCACAGCGCCTCGTAGCCCACCGGCTCGCCGTCCGCCAGGTCGACGATGGGCTGGAAGACGGTGAAGAAGATGAAATCGCGGAAGGTGGCCACGACGGCGCTGTCGTCGCGGGCCGGCAGCGCCGCCGCGGCGCGGTGCTGCCCGACGGCCGGGGTCGCGGCCGCGCCGTCCCCGTCACCGGTGCCGGTGCCGGTGCCGGTGCCGGTGCCGGGGAGGCCGTACTGCAGCACCGAGGCCCAGTCCGGCGCCGGGGCGGGTGCCGCCGCCCCGCTCACCACGGCCGCGCGCCGGCCCGAGGACCGCCGGGCCCGGCGGGTGCGCCGGGCACGCTGCGCGTCCACCGGGGGGAACAGCCAGTCGCGCAGGTGCACCCACAGGTCGACGGCGCTGTTGCCCAGCCCCACGAACGCGATCATGGCGTAGCTGGTCAGCACGCCGTTGAGCAGCGCGAAGACCAGGTGCGACCAGCGCTGGCCCTGGATGTCGACGACGACGGCGTAGACGCACAGCCCGATCAGCGCGAGCGGGGCGAGGATGAACACCGCCCCCGCCGTCGTCCGGTCGCGGATCTTCGGGGTGCGCTTGAAGGCGCTCTTCTCCCCGGTGATCAGCTGGAGCACCGAGGCGAAGGAGCCGGACAGGTTGACCGGGAGCAGGACCAGGTTGAACCCGTAGATCCGCAGCACGTCGGTCCGCCGGTAGCCGGTGGCGCGCAGGTCACCCGCCATCACCAGGAAGTACGGGATCGAGACGAGCAGCAGCAGCGGGTTGAGCAGCGCGGAGTTGAACGGGTAGACGAGCATCGTCAGCAGGCAGACCGAGCTCCACGCGATGGACGCCATGTAGTTGACGCGCAGGAAGAGCTCGCCGAAGCGGTTGCGCTCGCCGCGCGCCCGGCGGGCCCGCACCTGCTCGCGCAGCTTCGGCAGGATCAGCAGGCCGCCGTTGGCCCAGCGCTGGCGCTGGATGCACAGGGAGCCGAAGTCCGGCGGGGTCGCCGAGTAGGCCAGCCGCTCCGGGTAGTTGACCAGCTCCCAGCCGTGCACGCCCAGGTCGATCGTCGACTCGGTGTCCTCGATGACCGTGCGGTCCTGGATGTAGCGCCGGATCTCGAAGTCCCCGTCATAGTCGATCTCGACGATGTCGTCGAGCGCCTTCTTGCGCAGGACGGCGTTGGCACCGACCCAGAAGGTGGCGTCGTACTGGGTCATCCCCTGGTGGACGATGTGCTGCAGGTCGGTCGAGGCCCCCGAGATGCGCTCGAGGCGCGTCGCCGCTCCCGGGAACGAGCTGTACGGGGTCTGCGCGACGGCGACCCGCGCGTGCGCGCTCTGCTCGAGCAGGTGCACCATCCGCGCCGCGTACTCGGGCAGCAGCATGCTGTCGGCGTCCAGGGTGAGCACGAACGCCGGATCGGCGACCACCAGGTCGGCGGCGCGCACCGAGGACGGGACCAGCGCCCGCCCCATCGGCGTCTCCACCTCCTGGAAGCTGCCGCCCATGAGCCCCATGTAGCTGTTGAGGTTCATCGCCTTGTTCGGCTCGTGCGACAGCGACCGGTAGCGCTTGCGCTCGAAGCTCGTGACCCGGGCCGAGAAGGTGGACACCAGCCGGCGGTGGAGCTGCTGCAGGCGCTCGGCCGGCAGCACGATGCCCTCCTCGGCGCCGGCGGCCAGGGCCTCGCCGACGGTGGCGAGGTCCGCGGCCAGGGCGCCGAGCACGTGCTCGGTGAAGAAGACGTCGGTGTGGTCGATCACGACGTGGCGGGCGGCCAGGTCGTGCAGCCACTCCACCGCGAACCGGTAGTGGCCGGCCAGCTCGCGGATGTCCTCGGTCGTGGCGGCGCGCCCCGACCCGTCGTCGACCGCGCGCCGGAAGGCGTCCCGGGCGGCGCGGAAGCGGCTCGCCGGAACCGCCAGCTCGCGCTCGATGATGCCGGGGAGGGCCCGCGCGTCGGCCAGCAGCGAGCGGGCCCTCGCCGTCGTCGGGTCCTGCGGGTCGTCGATGAGCAGGACGACGTCCAGCTCGGGGTACTCCTGGAGCGCGGCGGACAGCAGCGTCGTCCGGATGACCCGCTCGTCCTCCTGGTACGAGGGGACCAGCACGGTCATCGGGGCGGCCGGGGAGTCGAAGAAGGCGTCGAGGACGACGCGGGGGGCCCGGGTGTGGGCGCGGCTGCGGTAGAAGAAGCCGATCCGGGTGATCAGGTAGGCCATCGCCGAGGTGGCCAGCCCGGTCACCAGCAGCAGGTAGACGATCGCCTCGATCACCAGGCGCGCGCTGTCGGCCTTGCCCTCGATGAACTGCTGCTCGATCGTGAAGGCGACGTAGACGGCCCACGTGGTGACGGTGAGCACGATCGCCATCCGGCCGATCGCCATCCGGCCGTCGGAGACCCGCGGCGGCACCAGCGGGAGCGGCTCACGGCGACGATCGCTGCCCCACTGCCGCCTCGTGGCCGGCCCGCGCAGGTCGGGGGTGTCGCGTCGCATCGGGATCCGCCTTCGTGTTCGCCGCATGGGAGGGCGGAAGGAAGCAGACCCGGCCCCGGACGACCTTCCGTCATCGCGGCGCCGTTCCCGAGCGCGCGGGACCGGCGATCACCCCTTGGAGGGAGACCGGGCCCCGGCCGGGGGCCACACCGGCCCGATCCCGGGCACTCTCCGGGGAGGGCTGCCTCGGTCATCCGCGGCCCGGACCCCGCTGCACCGACGGAAGCGAGTCCCTCGCATGGGCGCACCGCCCCCCACCCCGCCCGGCGATCCGGGTGCCGACGAGCCGTCGGTGGTCCGCCGGCTCTCGTGGCGCCGGCTGGGACTGCTCGTGGGGGTCGTCGGCCTGGCCACGACCGGCGCGGTGGTCTCCCTCGACCGCACCCCGGCCGCCGGGGACACCGCGTCGACGTCCTGGAGCGTCCCCTACGTCGACGTGACCCTGACCCCGACGTTCCCGTTCCAGGACCCCGCGGCCAACCCGGCGCGCACGGTGGCGCTGGCGTTCGTCGTCGCCGACCCCGCGGACGGCTGCGCGCCGAGCTGGGGCGGCTACTACTCCCTGGAGGAGGCCGGCACCGATCTCGAGCTCGACCGCCGGATCGCGCAGCTGCGGTCCGCCGGCGGCGACGTCATGGTCAGTCTCGGGGGCCAGGCGAACGAGGAGCTCGCGGTGGCCTGCGCCGACGTCGACGACCTCACCGCCGCCTACCGCGAGGTCGTCGAGCGCTACGACCTCTCCGCGGTCGACCTGGACATCGAGGGGACCGCCCTGGCCGACCAGGCCGCCGCGGCGCGCCGCGCCACCGCCCTGGCCGCCGTGCAGCGCGAGCGGGCGGACGCCGGGTCGCCGCTCGACGTCTGGCTCACCCTGCCCGTCGCCCCCGGCGGCCTGACCGCCGACGCCGTCGACCTCGTGCGGACCACCCTGGCCGGGGACCTGGAGCTGACCGGCGTCAACGTGATGACGATGGACTACGGCGCGGCCAAGCCCGCGACGCAGACGATGCTCGACGCCACGGAGCAGGCCGTCACGGCCACGGTGGGGCAGGTGACGGAGCTGTACGCCGAGCGGGGCACCACCCTCGGGGCCGGCGAGGCCTGGGCCCGCGTCGGCGCGACGCCCATGATCGGCCAGAACGACGTCCCCGGTGAGGTCTTCGGCCTCGCCGACGCCGAGGGGCTGGCCTCCTTCGCCCGCGCCCACGGCCTCGGCCGGATCTCGCTGTGGTCCCTGAACCGGGACACCGCGTGCAGCGCGAGCTTCGCCTCCGTCGCGGTCCTCTCCAACACCTGCAGCGGCGTCGACCAGGAGCCGCTGGCCTTCGTGGCCGCGTTCGCCGGCCTGGGCGACGACGGGACCGACGTCCGGATCAGCGACGTGGACCCCGAGCCCGTCCGGGGCACCGTCGTCGACGACCCGGCCACGAGCCCCTACCCGGTCTGGCGGCCCGAGGGCCGGTACCCGACGGGCTACAAGGTGGTCTGGCGCGGCCACGTCTACGAGGCCCGCTGGTACGCCACCGGGGTGGACCCGTCCACGCCCGGCGTCACCGGCACCCCGTCTCCCTGGACGCTGCTCGGCGCCGTGACCACCTCCGAGGCGGCGCCGGCGCCGGTGCCGACCGTTTCCGACGTCACCACCCCGTGGAGCCCGGACGTCCTCTACCAGCGCGGCGACCGCGTGCTCCTCGACGGTCTGCCGTACGAGGCGCGGTGGGCCAGCCGGGGCCAGGCCCCCGGAACGCTGTTCCCGGTCGGGCCCGACGAGGCCTGGGCCCCGCTGTTCACCATCCCGGGGGAGCCGGCCGGCACCTGAGCGACGGCTTCGCCCGCACGGTGCCGCGCGCCTGCCGGGATGTCATCTCCCCGCCGTACCGTCGGGGCGTGACCTCCCGCTCCGTGCAAACCGACCGCTGGCTGACCCTCGAGGGGACCACCAACACCCGCGACCTGGGCGGGCTGCCCACCACCGACGGCGGGACGACGCGGCCAGGGCGCGTCCTGCGCAGCGACAACCTGCAGACTCTCAGCGCGACCGACGTCCACCGGCTGGTGCAGCAGGTCGGGCTGCGCGAGGTCATCGACCTGCGCAGCATCGCCGAGGTGCTGATGGAGGGGCGTGGCCCCCTGCGCGACCTGTCCGAGGTCACCCACCGGCACTTCAGCCTGCTGCCCGAGCGCGGCCACCACACCGACGTCTTCGCCGCCGAGGAGGCCGAGCTGCCCGAGGTGCCGGGCGGCTGGCTGGAGTCGCTGCTGCCGCGCCAGGTGGGGGGCGCCGACCAGGGGGAGCCGCCGGCCGTCCGCTCCTACCTCGGCTACCTCGAGCACCGGCCGGAGAACGTCGTCGGGGCGCTGCGGGCCCTCGCGGCCGCGGACGGCGCCTCGGTCGTGCACTGCGCGGCCGGCAAGGACCGCACCGGCGTCATCGTGGCCTTCTCCCTGGCGGTGGCCGGCGTGCCGCACGAGGAGATCGTGGCCGACTACGCGATGACGGCCGAGGTCATCGACGCCCTCGTGGCCAAGCTCGCCGCCTCGTCCACCTACGCCGAGGACATGGAGCGGCGGGACGTCGCCTCGCACACCCCCCGCGCCGAGACGATGGAGCGGGTGCTCGCCCTGCTCGACGAGCGGTACGGCGGCCCGGTCGGCTGGCTGACGGCGAACGGCTTCGGGCCCGGGGAGCAGGCGGCGCTGCGGGCCCGCCTACGGGACTGAGGGGAGCGTCGGACGGCCCCGGGCCCGGGGCCGGAGGCCCGCCCGGGGGCTGCGCGGGGTTGCGGGGCCGGGGTCCTGCCTCAGCGGCGGTCGGCGCGGGCGGCGCGGAGCAGGTCGTCGGCCACACCCCACTCCCCCGAGTGCACGGCCACCCCGACGGCGCAGCCGACCGGAACGGGGCGGCGGGCCAGGCGGAAGGGCTCGGTGAAGCACGCCCGGACCCGGGCCAGCACGGCCTCGACGTCCGCGGCGGCGCCCAGCCCCGGCAGGACGACGGCGAACTCGTCGGCGCCCAGCCGGGCGATGGTGTCCCCGGGACGGACGGCGGCGCGCAGCCGCGCGGCCACCTGCCGCAGGAGCTCGTCGCCGGCCTGCCCACCGTGCTCGTCGTTGACCGCGGCGAAGCCGTCGAGGTCGCAGCAGAGGACGCCGACGTGCTGATCGGCGCGGACCGTCGTCAGCGCCGACTCCAGCCGCTGGCGCAGCAACTCCCGGTTGGGCAGGCCCGTCAGGGGGTCGTGGGTGGCCTGGTGGTGGAGGCTGTCGGCCAGCCGGAGCCGGTCCAGCGCGACGGCGACCTGGTCGGCCGCACCCCGGAGCCGGTCGAGCTGCTCGCCCTCCGGCGCGGCGGGCGCGCTGCCGGCCGGCCAGGCGGCCGTGACGACGCCGAGGAAGGCCCCGCCGGCCATGAGGGGGACGGCGAGCGCGTCGGTGACCCCGCCGGCGCCGAGCAGGTCCCGCATCGCGGGGCTGCACGTCTCCCAGCGCAGCACCCGGGGACGGCGGTCGGTGAGCATGCCCACCAGCTCCGGCGTCTCCTCCGCGTAGAGCTCCAGCGGCAGCCCCTCGGGCGAGGTCTGGCCCGCCACGGCGCGCAGCCGGCCGGCGCCGGTCTCCCACAGCAGGAGCCCGATCCGGTCGCAGCCGACGACGGCGGGGAGCGCCTCGGCCGCCGCGGCGCAGACCGCGGTGGCATTGGGCGCGGCGGCCAGGGCGGCCGCCAGGGTCAGCAGGGTCTCGGCGCGGGCGGCCTCGCGGCGCGCCTCCTCGCCGGCGGTCCAGCGCTCGAGCACGGCGGCGACCAGCCCGGCATAGGCGGCCAGCACGCCGCCGGCGCCGGCGAGCGGGTCGGGGTCGGCGTCCGGACCGGCCTCCGCCGAGGCGGCCGCCGTCGCGGCCGGACCGGGCAGGGCTGCCACGCGGCCGTGCCAGCGACGGCCGGAGACGACGTCGACGACGACGGCCCCCGCCGCGGGAGCGCTGCCGGACACGAGGACGGCGGCCAGGCCGGCCACCTGCTCCTCCGGCAGGCCGACCGCCCGTGACAGCACGGCCTCGCCCCCGGCCGGGGTGACCGCGAGCAGCAGGGCGGCGCCGGGGAGCGCCCGGGCGGCGTGCGCCAGGAGGTCGGTCAGGGCGACGGCCGGCTCCGCGCCGGAGGAGAGCCCCGCGGCCGCCGCCTCGAGTGCGGTCAGGCGCTGCGCCGTCGTGCCCGCGGGCGCGGGGGCCGACGGGGGAGTGCTGCGCCGACGCCCCGGCCGGAGCCGTCCGCCGCGGTCGGGTGTCCTCACCCGTTCCCCATCGGCACGCCCGCCCCCGCGGTTGAGCCCGACCGACCCCTGCGGGGGAGGCCGACGGGGTGACGCCACCGGCCGGCCGGCGCGCGCCTTGTCCACCCCTGGGGGGTGAGACGGCGCGGACCCGAAGCCGCGGCCGCCCTGTCGTCCACGCGATGCACCGACGCCCCCGCGAGGGGGCGGGGCGTCAGCGCCCGTTCGCGATGGTCAGCAACTCGTCCCGCAGGCCGGGGCCGGGGGCCCGGAAGAGGGCGCGCTCGAGGGCTCGGCGGGTGCGCGAGGCCTGCCGGCGCTGTCGCCAGGTGGACACGGTGCTCATGCTGCTCTCCGGGGTCGTGCGGCTGATACACCCATAGTAAAGCAGCTCAGCACTGGTTCATTCCTATGGATCGCAGGTGTGTTCCATTGCAGGCCTACGGATGTTCATCTCTCGGGCGGTCTCGACCCCTATGGGCGTAAACCGCGACCGGGGGACGACGACGGCGCCCGCCCCCGGTGCGGGGAGCGGGCGCCGTCGTCGGTCCGGCCCCTCGCGGGGCCGATCGGGCTCGGACTCAGGCCTGGTCGGGCCGGGAGACGTCGCCGCGCCAGGCACCGGTCTCAGTGCCGCGGCTCTCGATGAACTCCTTGAACCGCTTGGCGTCGGCCTTGATCTGCCGGTCGTCGAAGCCGAGTGCGGCGCCGGCCTTCTCCACCAGGCCCTCGGGCTCCCAGTCGATCTGGATCATGACGCGCGTCTTCGTGTCGTCGAGGCGGTGGAACGTGACCACGCCGGCGTGCTTGGCCTCACCGCCGGTGCTGGTCCAGGCCACGCGCTCCTCGGGGTGCTGCTCGGTGATCTCGGCGTCGAACTCCCGCTTCACCCCGTCGATCTTGGTGACCCAGTGGGTGTGGGTGTCGTCGGTCTGGGTGATGCGCTCGACACCTCCCATGAACTGGGGGAAGGACTCGAACTGCGTCCACTGGTCGTAGGCGACCCGGATAGGGACGTCGACGTCGACGGACTCCTGCACGCTGGCCACGGACGGCCTCCTCGGTTCTCGGGATATCGGTCGTGTGGCACCTACCCGCCCCGAGCGGCCCGGACACACGGATCTGCAGGTCAGCGGAGCGCCTCCGCGAGGCTGCCCCGAACCGGGCGGCCGGCGAGCAGCAGCATCTGCGCCAGGTGGTAGGCGTCGGGCTGGCCGGACCACACGGACTCCGCGGGCGCTCCGCCCGGGGTCAGCTCGTGGCGCCAGTTCCCCGTGGCCGGATCGGCGAAGCGCTCCTCCCCGTGCGCACGCCAGACCCGGGCGAGATCGCCGTACCGCGCCTCGCCGGTCACGGCGGAGAGCACCGTGGCGGCGGCGATCGCCTCGCAGAGCACCCAGTGCATGCGCGCGCCGACGACGGGCCGGTCGTCCCAGTCGAGCGTGTACGGAAAGCCCGGATGCCCGTCGGCCGCCCAGCCCCGCCCGGCGGCCGCCTCGAACAGCGCGACGGCGTCCTCCAGCAGCCACCCCGGGACTCTCGCGCGCGACCTGCTCCCGGCCTCCTCGGCGAGGGCGGCCCGCAGGTGCAGGCACAACCGGGCCCACTCGAACTGGTGCCCGACCGTGACGCCGAAGGGCCGGAACGGATCGGCCGGGCGGTCGCGGCCGTACTCCGGCAGCGGTGCCCAGTCGGCGGTGAAGTGCTCCGGCAGCCGCCAGCGTCGCTCGCGCGCCCAGCCGTGCACCACCCGCTCGGTGGCACGCAGCGCCCGCACGCGCAGCCCGGCGGCGGCCTCCGGCTGCTCCCCCGCCAGCGCATCGGCCGCGGCCAGCGTGGCCTCGACGCCGTGCATGTTGGCGTTGATCCCGCGGTAGTCGCTGCAAGCGGCCCAGTCGCGGGTCCACTCCTCGACGGCCAGGCCCGCGGCGTCGTCCCGGAAGTGGCCGTCCCACACCGCGAGCGCCTGCCCGAGCAGCCGTCGGCCGCCGTCGATGCCGGCGGTGGTCGCCGTCGCGCCGGCCAGGACGACGAAGGCGTGCATGTAGGCGGTCTTGCGGTCGTCGTCCCCCGCCGACCGCCAGCCGCCGTGCTCGGCGTCGTGCAGCGGCCCGTCGAGCAGCGCGGTCACCCCGTGCCGGGCCAGGTCCGCCGCGCCCGGGCGGCCGAGCAGGTGCGCGAGGCCGAACACATGCGTCATCCGCGCGACGACGTAGGTCTGCTGCGGCCGGTCGAGCAGGGCACCGTCGGCACCGAGGAGGCCGAAGCCGCCGTCGGGTACCCGGGAGCGGGCGGCGAACGCCAGCAACCTCGCGAGCTCGGTCACGGCCCGTCAGTACGCGAGGGCCGCCGCCGGGTCGTGCAGCACCGCGCCCACGTCGGCGAGGAACCGGCTGCCGAGCTCGCCGTCGACCACCCGGTGGTCGAACGACAGGGCCAGCGTGGTGACCTGGCGCGGTCGCACCTTGCCCTTGTGCACCCAGGGCATCGGCCGCACCGCGCCGAAGGCGAGGATCGCCGACTCGCCGGGATTGAGGATGGGTGTGCCGGTGTCGACCCCGAAGACGCCGACGTTGGTGATCGTGATGGTGCCGCCGGCCATGTCGGCCGGCGAGGTCCGCCCGGCGCGGGCGGTCTCGGTGAGCTCGGCGAGGGCGCGCGCCAGGTCGGGCAGGGACAGCCGGTCGGCCTCCTTCACGTTCGGCACCAGCAACCCGCGCGGCGTGGCCGCCGCGATGCCGAGGTGCACGTGCCCGGGGACGACGATCTCCCGGGTCTCCTCCTCCCAGCGGGCGTTCACCATCGGATGCCGGCGGACCGCGAGCAGCAGCGCCTTCGCGACGAACAGCAGCGGGCTGACCTTGATGCCGGCGAACTCCGGCCGGGCGGCCAGCCGGCCGCGCAGCTTCATCGTGCGGGTGACGTCGACGGTGAGGAACTCGGTCACGTGCGGAGCGGTGAACGCGCTGGCCACCATCGCCGCGGCGGTGTGCTTGCGGACGCCCGTCACGGGGATCCGCTGCTCGGCCGCGCCGGCCGCCGGGGCGGCCGACAGCGCCGGGGCGGTGTCCGCCGCCGCGGTCTCGACGTCCGCCCGCGTGATGACCCCGCCCGGACCGCTGCCGGCCAGCAGCGTCAGGTCGACGCCGAGGTCGCGGGCGAGCTTGCGCACCGGCGGCTTGGCCAGGGGCCGCGGCCGGCCGGTGCGGTGCGGCGCCGGCCGGGCGGGGACGGCGGCGTGCACCGGGGCGGCCGCCGGGACGGCGGCGTGCACCGGGGCGGCGGGCGCGGCGGTGGGCGCGCTCGCGAGCGCGGCGACGGCTCCCGCGCCGCGCCGCGGCCGGCGGCGCGCCTCGGTGGTCCGCGGCCCGTAGCCGACCAGGTTGGCGGTCCGCTCGGGCGCGTCCGCGGCGCCCCCGCCGTCCGCGGCCTCGCCGCCGACGTCGATGGTGACGATCGGCGAGCCGACGTCCACCGTGGCGCCCGCCTCGTGCAGCAGCTCGGTGACCGTGCCGGCGTACGGCGAGGGGAGCTCGACGGCGGCCTTGGCGGTCTCCACCTCGCACAGCGGCTGGTTGACCGTCACCTCGTCGCCGACGGCGACCAGCCACTGCAGGATCTCGCCCTCGGTGAGGCCCTCGCCGACGTCGGGGAGCGCGAACTGCCGGAGCGCGCCCATCAGAAGGCCATCGCGCGGTCGACGGCGTCGAGCACCCGGTCCAGGTCGGGCAGGTACTCCTCCTCCATCCGGGCCGGCGGGTAGGGCACGTCCCAGCCGCCGACCCGCAGCACCGGCGCCTCCAGGGAGTGGAAGCACGCCTCGGTGACCCGGGCCGCGATCTCCGCGCCCATGCCCAGGGTCACCTGCGCCTCGTGGACGACGACGCAGCGACCGGTGCGCCGGACCGACGCCACCACCGGGTCCAGGTCGAGCGGGGAGAGCGTGCGCAGGTCCACGACCTCGAGGGATCGGCCCTCCTCCGCCGCGGCCTCCGCGGCCTGCAGCGCCGTCTTCACCATGGGGCCGTAGGCGAGCACGGTGACGTCGTCCCCGCGGCGGACCACCCGCGAGCCGAACAGCGGCTCCGGGGTGGCGTCGAGGTCGACCTCGGCCTTCTCCCAGTAGCGGCGCTTGGGCTCCAGGAAGATCACCGGGTCGGGCGCCGCGATCGCCTGCTGGATGCCCCAGTACGCGTCGACCGGATTGCTGACGGCGACGACCTTCAGCCCCGGGGTGTGCGCGAAGTAGGCCTCCGGGCTCTCGCTGTGGTGCTCCACCGCGCCGATGCCGCCGCCGAAGGGGATGCGGACGACGACCGGCATCGACAGCCGGCCGCGGGTGCGGGCGTGCATCTTGGCCACCTGGGTGACCAGCTGGTTGAAGGCGGGGAAGACGAAGCCGTCGAACTGGATCTCGCACACCGGCCGGTAGCCGCGCATCGCCAGCCCCACCGCGGTGCCGATGATCCCGGCCTCGGACAGCGGGGTGTCGACGACACGGGCCTCGCCGAAGTCCTTCTGCAGGCCGTCGGTGATCCGGAAGACGCCGCCGAGGCGGCCGATGTCCTCGCCCATGAGCACGACCTTGGCGTCGTCCTCCATCGCCCGGCGCAGCCCGAGGTTCAGCGCCTTGCCCATCGTGAGCGTCTCGGTGCTCATTCCTGCCCCGCCCCCTCGAACGTGGACCGGTAGGCCTCGAACTCCGCCCGCTGGGCCGCCAGGGGCGCGGTCTGCTCGGCGTAGACGGCGTCGAACATGCTCACCGCCGGGGGCGGCTCCATCGAGATCGTCCCGCTGCGGATCCGGGCAGCGAGGTCGTCGGCCTCGGCGTCCACCCCGGCGAGGAACGCCTCGTCGGCCAGCCCCTCCTCCGCGAGGTGGAGCCGCAGGCGGACGATCGGATCGCGCAGCGCCCACTCCTCGAGCTCGTCGGCCAGCCGGTAGCGGGTGGGGTCGTCGGAGGTGGTGTGCGCGCCCATGCGGTAGGTGAACGCCTCGACGAGCGTCGGGCCCTGGCCTTCGCGGGCCGCGGCCAGGGCCGCCCGGGTCACGGCCAGGACGGCGAGCACGTCGTTGCCGTCGACCCGCACGCCGGGAAAGCCGAAGCCGGCCGCCCGCTGGTACAGCGGCACCCGCGACTGCCGCTCGGTCGGCGCGCTGATCGCGTACTGGTTGTTCTGGCAGAAGAAGACGACCGGCGCCGCGAAGGAGGCGGCCCAGATCATCGCCTCGTTGACCTCGCCCTGGCTGCTCGCCCCGTCGCCGAAGAACGCCAGGACGGCGGACTCGGCGCCGTCGCGCTGCACGCCCATCGCGTAGCCCGTCGCGTGCAGCGTCTGCGCGGGGATGACGATCGTGTACAGGTGGAAGCCGGTCGCCACCGGGTCCCAGCCGCCGTTGTCCACGCCGCGGAACAGGCTCATCACGTGCAGCGGGTCGACCCCGCGCACCCAGGCGACGCCGTGCTCCCGGTAGGTGGGGAAGGCCATGTCGCCGGCCGCGAGCGCGTGCCCGGCGCCGACCTGGGCCGCCTCCTGGCCCAGCAGCGAGGCCCACAGGCCCAGCTCACCCTGCCGCTGCAGCGCGGTCGCCTCGGTGTCCCAGCGGCGGACCAGCACGAGGTCGCGGTACAGGCCGCGCAGCTCGTCCGGCGAGACGTCGATCGCGTAGCCGGGGTGCTCGACGCGCCGGCCCTCGGGCGTCAGCAACTGCACGAGGTCGGGTTGCCGGGGCGGATGCGGCGCGCCGGCTCCGGGTACGGGGCCGGCCACCTCGCGGGGCAGCGTGGGCATGGGGCATCTCCTCGTCGTCTCCCGCGGGCCCGGGGTCGCCGGACGGCGCGATCGGTGGACGTGCGTGGCGCCGGGGTGTGGCGCCACTCACACCATGGTGACACGACGCGTCCCGCTGCGGAGCAGATCACTCGCGCCGACACGTGCGCAAGGATGCTTGGACGTCCTACGCAGATCGCGCAGTACTTGGACGTCCAGCCATGTCAGACTGCGCAGCGTGACCTCCCTGGACCCCACCGACGCCCGGCTGCTGCAGGCGCTCGACGTGGACCCCCGCGCCTCGATGATGGCCCTGTCCCAGCGGCTCGGGCTGGCGCGCAACACCGTGCAGGCGCGGCTGGCCCGCCTCGAGGCCGGCGAAGCCCTCGCCCCGTTCACCGCACGGGTCCGGCCGGCGGCGCTGGGCCTCCCCCTGGAGGCCTATCTGACCGTGCAGGTGGTGCAGCGCAGCCTGAGCGACGTCGGGGCCGCGCTCGCCGACGTCCCCGAGGTCCTGGAGGTGACCGCGCTCTCCGGGGCGGCCGACCTGCTGGTCCGGGTCGCGGCGGTCGACGCCGACGACCTGTGGCGGATCACCGAGCGGGTGCTGGCGCTGCCGGGCGTGGAGCGCACCGACACGGCGCTGGCCCTGCGCCGGCTGGTCGAGCACCGGGTGACGCCGCTGCTGGAGCGCGCGGCCGGCGGGCCGGACGGCACGCTCCCGGACGGTCCCGGCGACGACTGACGCGGCCCCACCCGCCGGGCCGCCGGGGCCGCTCAGCGGGGACGGCGGACGCGCACCGGGCCGCGGGCGGTGCCGACGTCGACCACCGCACCGCCCTGGGTCACCTCGACCTCCCCGGCCGCCGCCAGCCGGCCGGCGGCCGCCCGCGCGGCGGGCATGAGGTCGCGCCAGCCGGTCGGGTCCACCGCCCGCGCCGCCTCCGAGGGGCAGATGGAGGCGCCCGCCGCCCGCGCGTCGAGCAGCGCGACGATCCGCCGCTCGAGTTCGGCGTCGAGCCGATCACGGCCCCCCTGCAGGGGCCCGCCGCGAGCCTGCGAGTGGTGGGGGGCAGCGGGGTCCGTCATCAGCACCAGCCTCGCTCGTCGACGCCGCCGGGCACCGGGGCCTCGGGGTCGTAGGGCGTGCGGGTGAACACGAACGTGCCCAGGTCGAGGTGGTCCGGGGCGATCCGCAGGATCTCGCCGGCGTGGTAGCCGTCCAGGCCGAGCCAGGTGCCGTCCGCGCGCGGGGCGAAGCGGCTGGCCCGCCCCGTCCGGCCGGCCATCGGCGCCAGGTCCAGCAGCCCACCGGCGACGGCGCGGAGCACGTAGGGCGCCGGCCCCCAGAACCAGACGCCGAGCACCTCCAGGTCCACCGGGGCCGGCGACGGCCGCCACTCCGCCACCACCGCGGGCTCGGCGGCCCGCAGGTCGGCGAGGAGGTCGGGCCACAGCGGGGGCATGCCGCTGGTGGTGTTGGCCAGCGTGACGGCGCCCGCGCCCTCCTCGCGGTCGACGAACACCCCGGCCAGGAAGCCGGGCATCGAGCCGCCGTGGCCGGTGTAGGTGCGGCCGTCCAGCCGGAGGACCTGCAGCCCGAGGCCGTAGGCCGACCAGCCCGGCGCGGAGGCGTCGACCCCGGCCGGGACCGCCATCTCCTCCAGGGTCGCCGGGCGCAGCACGTCGCCGGTGTCGCCGAGCAGGAAGGCGGCGAACCGGGCCAGGTCGGCCAGGGACGCCCACAGCTGCCCCGCGGCGGCCATCACGCCGGCGTCGTGCTCGGGCTCGGCGAGGACGACGTCGGCCCACGGGTGCACCGCGGTGCCCTGGGCGGCCGGCTGCCGGGGGCGTGGGGTGGTGCGGCCCATCCCGAGGGGGGCGAGCACCTCGTCGCGGACGACGTCGGCCCACGGCCGGCCGCGGTGCCGGGCCACGAGCTCACCGAGCAGCCCGAACCCGAGGTTGGAGTAGTGGAACCGCCGGGCCGCGCCGAGCACGACCTGCTCCTCGCGCAGCCGCAGCTCCGCCAGGGAGCCGCCGGGCACCCGCTCCCACCAGCCGCCCGGGCTCTCCGCGGAGGCGCCGGCGAGGTGGGAGAGCAGCTGCCCGACCGTGCGGTCGCCCAGCGGGGTGCCCGGCACGTGCCGCTCCAGCGGGTCGTCCAGGCCGAGCCGGCCCTCGTCGCGCAGCCGCATCACGGCCACGGCGGTGACGGTCTTGCTGATCGAGCCGAGCCGGTACTGGACGTCGGTCACCGGCCCGGGCACCTCGCCGCGACCGGCCGACCAGGCCAGCCCGCCGCCCCGCACCACGCCGGCGACCAGGCCCGGGACGCGGCCGTCGCGCTGGGCGCGGGCGGTCCGCGCCAGCAGGGCGCGGGCGGTCGACGGCAGCACGGGCTCGGGCGCGGGCATGACGGCGACCGTAGGGCAGCGCCGGGGCGCCCCCGAGGTCAGGCCGTCTCGGCGGCGCGGAGCCGGCCGGTGCGGCGGGCCCACTCCTCGAAGACCACGGTGGCGAACGGGGGGATCGACGCGGCCAGCGCGAGCAGCGCCGTCCCCGGCGACCAGCGCAGCCGGCGCGCCGTCAGCAGGGTGACCGCCACGTAGAGGACGAACACCGCCCCGTGCAGCGGGCCGAAGATCTTCACGCCGAGCTCGGAGGTCTCCGGCACGTACTTGACGTACATGCCGGCCAGCAGGCCCACCCAGGTCAGCGCCTCGGCGACGGCGACGGTGCGGAACAGCTGGACGGCGGTGCGCGGGGTCATCGGCTCCCTCTCGACGGCGGCCCCCGGGGATCAGGGCCATCTCCCCAACGGCCGGCCGCGCCGCGGGGTCCCCGCCGGCGGGTGTGACGTGCGTGGCAGGGTCTGCCCGCGTGCGGGGACTGGCGCGGCGGGAGTTCTGCCTGGTCCTCCTGCGCCGCATGGCCGACGTCCGTCCCGACCTCGTCCAGCAGGCCCTGCCCAAGCTCGGCGCGACCCGCGGCCAGGCGAACGCCGCGTACAGCCGGTGGGAGGCGCTGCACCACAGCCGCCGGGCACCGCGCGGGCTCGCCCTGCGGACGGCGGTGCTCGGCCCGCCCGACACCTGCGTTCCGCGCCCGCAGGGCGACCTGATGCTGGAGCTCCGCCAGTGGCCGCTGCCGCTGTGGCCGCAGCTTCGCTGGCGGGTGGTCAGCGGTCCGGGCGGCGAGGTGCTGGACGAGCAGCTGGTCCGCGGGCCGGACTCGGGGATCCCGGCCGCCGGCCCGGACCGCCTGCTGGTCTGGCAGCACGTGGTGGACGACGTCGCGGCCGTGCCGGGCGCGCGGCACGTCGGGGCCGACACCCCCGCGCACTGGGAGGTCGCGCTGCCCGACGGCCGCCGCGCCCGCTTCGTGTGGGGCCTGCTGCAGCGGGTGGCCTGAGCCCGTGGCCCGGGTCGGTGCCTACCCGGCGATGCGGCGGGCGCCGGCGTAGCCGCCCATCGCGTCGACGGGGGCGACCTTGACGACGTCCCCGGACGTCGGCGCGTGCACCATCTGGCCGTTGCCGATGTAGATGCCCACATGGCTGACCGGGCTGTAGAAGAAGACCAGGTCACCGGGCTGCAGGTTCGCCCGGGAGACCGCCTGGCCCATCTGCGCCTGCAGGCGGCTGGAGTGCGGAAGGCTGATCCCGGCGGCCCGGAAGGCGTACTGGGTCAGGCCGGAGCAGTCGAAGGCGCGCGGCCCGCCGGCGGCCCACACGTACGGCTTGCCCCGCTGCGCCATCGCGGTGTCCAGGACCGTCTGGACGGCTCCGCTGCCCCCGACCACCGGGCCGGACGGTGCCGCGGCCGCCGGCGCGGGCTCCTCGCGCTCGTCTCGGCTGGCCGCGGTCTCGGCGTGCGCGGCGGCGGCGGCCGCGAGGGCGGTCTGCCGCTCGGCGGCGCTGAGCCGGTCGAAGTCCGCGCGGTACTCGGCGATCTCGGCCTCGAGCGCGGCCTGCTGGCCCGCGACCGCGTCGTAGGTCTGCTGCGCCAGGGCCGCGGCCTGGTCGGCGGTGGCCCGGGCGGCGGCCGCGGCCTCGCTGGTCGCGACCGCACCGGCGAGGATGCCGTTCTGGTGGTCGGCCACCATGTCGAGGACGCTGACCCGGTCGACGAACTCGTCGGCGGAGTCGCTGGTCAGCAGCGCCTGCAGGGACCCGCCGCTCTGGCCGGTCCACGCGCTGCGGGCGACGCCCCGCACCTGCTGCTGGGCGCCGGCCACCTGCGCCTGTGCCTGGTCGGCGGCGGCCGCCGCCTCGGCCGCCTGCGCCTGCAGGGCCGCCAGCTGCTCGCGCGCCTCGTTGAACTGCTCGGTGACGACCTCGAGGTCGTGCCCGCGGGCCGCCATGAGCTCGGCGGCCTCGGAGGCCGTGGCCGGCTCCTCGGCGGCAGCGGAGCCGGGGACGAGTGCCACGCCGAGGGCGACCCCCACCGACGTGGCGAGCAGCACCGCCCGGCGGAGGACGGCGGCGGGGCCGGGGCGGTGGGCGCGCGCGGGGAAGGCGCGAACAGGGGTCGCCATGGTGCGGGCGGCACTCTCTTTCTCCGACGGCCGCCTACCGGGTTAGCTGACGGGTTCGGGCGGGAGTTCGCCCGGCGCCCGCGGCGGACCGCGTGCGCTACACCCCGGGACTACCTGGGTCCCCGGCCCGGCGTTCCCCGAAGGGTCGGCCGGCTCGACGGCGTCCGGAGGGTGTCACCCATGTCAGTGACGCAGCGCCCCCTCGGACACACAGACCGTAAGGGCCGTTATGGCGACGTGACAATCACCAGCGTGTAATTCGTTCGCTCACCGTGAGCGACCGACCCCGGGTGGCCATGGGGGCTGGTCAGACGGCACGGCGCTGACCAGCACGGACGGCGCACTCGCCGCGCACGACCCCGGTCCGGCCGCGCGATCCTCTCGGGTGACGCTCGCCACCGGTCGCGGAAACCGGCACGCGCGTTTGCCGGGCCGGTCCGGCGCGCACCCAGCGGTCATGCGCATCCCGCGGAGGACGCCGGCCCGCGCCCTCGTCCCGGCGCGCTCCGGAACGGGCGGGCCGCCCTTCCCGACCCCCGGGTGCGACGGCTGAGCGGCCCGCTTCCCGCCGCCCCGGCTCCGCCGCCCGCGCGGACCCCCTGGTCCCGCGCCCGGGTCGCCGCGGAGACCGGGTACCTCGCGGCGTCCGTGCAGCGCCGGCTGCGTGGCCGCGACCTCGCGCTGATCGCCGCGGGACTGACCTTCTACGCCGGCATCGCCGTCGTCCCCCTGCTGCTGGTCGCCGTGCGGCTGACCGGCTGGGTCGCCGGGGCCGACGAGGTCTCCCGGCGGACCGACGGCCTCACCGCGATCCTGCCGTCGCAGCTGGGCGCCCCCGGGGTGGTGCGCGACCTGGTCGACGCCGGCCTCGGCATGGACGTCCTCGGCCTCCTGCTCGCCGTCCTCCCCCTGTCGCTGTACGGCGAGGGGCTGCGGCGGGCCCTGCTGCGCTTCTCGTCCCGCCGCGACACCCTGACCGGCTGGCGCGGCCGGCTGCTGGGGCTGCCGCTGGTCCTCGTCACCCCCCTGCTGCTGTATCCGGTGCTGCTGGCGGCCGACGGGATGGCGTCGCTGGCCGAGCAGCCCGGAGCCGGCGCGGCGATCGGGCGGTTCGCCCTGGGCTACTACTCGGTTCTGTTCGCGCTCACCGTGCCGCTCGCCTGGGGCTACCGGGTCGTGGCGGCGGGCCGGCTGGGGTGGACGGCGCTGGCCTGCGGGGCGCTGTTCACGGCCGCCTGCCTGTCCGGATTCCTCCAGGGGCTGGTGCTCTTCCTGTCGCTGCCGCTGGACCTGGGCGCGCCGTTCGGCGGCCTTACCCCGGTGGGCGCGGCGGTCGCCATCGCGCTCTGGCTGTTCCTGCTGCACCTGGTGCTGCTCGGCGGCTGGCTGGTCACCCAGGCCCTCGACGAGCGGATCACCGCCGGACGGCTCAGCTCGCCAGCGGCTCCGGCAGGTCTCCCCGGTGCAGCACCACCAGGCGGCTGACCGCCCGCGTGAGGACGACGTAGAGCCGCTGCAGCCCCCGTGGCTCGGCGGCCACGATCGCCGCCGGATCGACCACCACCACGGCGTCGAACTCCAGCCCCTTGGCCAGGCCGGCCGGGACGACGGCGAGCCGGCCGGCCGCGGCGCCGTCGTCGGCCAGGGGCTCCGCGGGCAGCCCGGCGGCGCACAGCCCGGCGGTCACCTCCGCCACGGCCGCGTCGCCGCAGACGACGCCGACCGAGCCCGGCGCGGCCACCAGCTCGCGGACGACGTCGGCGAGCGGGCCGGCCAGGTCCGCCACCGGCCGCAGCGCGAGCGCGCCCGGGTCCCGGCGCACCGCGGTCGCCGCCGGCAGCCCCGGCGCGATCACCGGCAGCAGCCGGTTGGCGAAGTCGAGCACCTCCCCGGGGACCCGGTAGCCACGCGTCAGCGGCCGGACCGCGGTGCCCGGCCGGCCGAGACCCCGCAGGGTCGGCGCCCAGTCCCCCGTCGCCCCCGGGCCGGTCGCCTGCGCGAGGTCGCCCAGCACGGTCAGCGATCCCGCGGCCAGGCGGCGGGCGATCGCGCGGCACTGCATCGCCGACAGGTCCTGCGCCTCGTCGACGACGACGTGCCCGTAGCCCCCGGTCCGCTCCAGCAGGCCCGCCACCTCGTCGACCAGCACCGCGTCGGCGGGCGACCAGGGCGCCGTCCGCACCGAGCGCGGCGCCACCGGCCACCGCAGCGCCGCCTGCTCGGCCTCGTCGAGCACGCCGCGCGCGGCCCGGGCGAGCAGCGCGGGATCGGCCAGGAGCTCGCAGACGAGCGCCGCGGCGTCGCGGGCCGGCCAGACCGCGTCGCAGAACGCCCGCACCTCGGGGCTGCGGGCCGCCCGGGCCGTCTCGGCGTCGGTCGGGCTGCCGCCCGCCTCCTCCTTCTGCCGGCGGGCGTCCTCGGCCAGGGTCAGCGCCAGCCGCTCCCGGCCGGCCGCGTAGTGCAGGACCAGCTGGTCGTCGTCCCCACGGCCGCGCCGGCGCAGGTCGTCGACGTAGCGCTTGAGCCGCTCCACCGGTACCCGGTAGCGGCGCCCGGCGAGCGGCACCTGGACGTCGTCGGCCGGCTTGGCGATCGCTCCCCACAGCGCCCGGTGCAGCACGGCGGCCATCCGCTCGTCGCCCTTGAGCGCGGCCACCGGGTCCGGATCCGCCGCGCGCACCGGCACCCGGGCGGTCAGGTCGGCGACCGTCGTCTGCTCGACGTCCACCTCGCCGAGGGTCGGCAGCACCTGCTCGATGTAGCGGAGGAACGCCCGGTTGGGGCCGACGACGAGCACGCCCGTGCGGGCCAGCTGCCCGGCGTGCGTGTAGAGCAGGTACGCGGCCCGGTGCAGGCCGACCGCCGTCTTGCCGGTGCCCGGGGCGCCCTGGACGCAGACCGACTCGGTCAGCGGCGCGCGCACGATCTCGTCCTGCTCGGGCTGGATGGTGGCCACGATGTCGCGCATCGGGCCGCTGCGCGGGCGCTCGATCTCCTCCCGCAGCAGCCGACCGCCGCCCTCCTCGCCGGCCCCGAGCAGCTCGTCCTCGAAGCCGGTCAGCTCCCCGCCGTCGAAGCCGAAGCGACGGCGGCGCACCAGGCCCTGCGGATCGGCGACCGTGGCCCGGTAGAACGGCCGGCTCATCGGCGCGCGCCAGTCGATGACCACCGGCTCGCCGGCCGCGTCGCGGACGTGCCGTCGGCCGATGTGGAAGGTCTCGACGCCGCCGGCGGAAACCTGGCTGTCGCTGCGGGAGCCGTCGGTGCGGGAGCCGCCGGTGCGGGAGCCGTCCGTGCGGGAGCCGTCCGTGCGGCCGAAGAACGCCGGGACGCCCGGGTCCTCCGCCAGGGCGCGCAACCGCTCGGCGCGCGCCGCGCCCAGCCGCTCCGAGGCCCACGCGTCCCCGCCGGCGTCGACCACGGCCGCGGCGGCGGCGCGCATCCCGGTCAGGCAGGCGGCGGCGCGGTGGAGGTGAGCGCGCTCGGCGGCGAGGACGGAGTCGGGCGTCACGGTCACGCCCTCGTCCTACCGGACGCACCGCCCCGGCGCGTCCCCCCGCCCCCCATCCCGGTGCAATTCCGCGCTTCTGCCCGGTGCAATTTCGCGCTTCCGCGCGGTGCAATTCCGCGCTTCCGCCCCGGTGCAATGTCGCACTTCCGCGCGGTGCAATTCCGCGCTTCCGCGCGGTGCAGAAGCGCGGAATTGCCCGGGGGGACGGGAGCGGGGATCAGGTGTCGCCGGGCTCGCGGATGTGGACGGCGACCGCGCGGAACTGCTGCGGGGTCTCGAGCAGCACCGCCTTCGTCGGCTCCCCGACCTCCAGCGGGGCGAGGCGGGGCAGCGCGGCCAGGGCGCGCAGGCGGGGGTCGGCGAGCACGTCGTCGACGAGGCCGCGGTCGCCGCCGGGGGCCACCGCGTCGAGTCCGGCCGCGTGCGGGAGCAGCACCCGCGCGGCGGTGTCCGCGGCGGAGGACACCACGGCGGCCGTCTGGTTGTCCCGCCGCCGGGCGAAGCGCTGCTGCGACCAGCCACCGGCCGCCGTCCGGCCCTGCACGAGCCGGCTGTCGACCTTGGAGACGACGAGCTCCGGGCCGGCGAACACGCCCACCGCCCAGCGCCCGCGCCGCACCAGCAGGACCGCCACCCGCCGCGGACGCCCGGCCGCCGCGGTGAACGACGCCAGCAGCGGCGCCTCGGGCACCCAGCCGAACGGGGCGCGCAGCGTGACCGCGGTGCCGTCCGCGCAGGCCACCGCGAGCGCGTCCCCGTCGGCGTGGACGTCGGTGAACGCCCCGTGCCGGGTCGCCACGCCGTCCAGCCACCGCCCGAGCCGCTCGGGCGGAACCCCCAGCCGGCGACCCCCACCCGCGGCGGGACGGGCGCGCGTCATCCGCGGCCGCGGACCCCGGGGACCGGCTCCGCCGCCCTGCTCATCCGGCCAACACGGACGGCGCCTCGGCGGCCTCCGCGGGCACCACCAGCAGCCGCTGGAACGCCGCGACGACGCCGGCCGCCACGGCCGCCGGGACGATCGCCACCAGGAAGGAGGCGTTGGCCCCGAACTCGTCGACGACGAGGCCGGCCAGCGAGGCACCCACCGCCACCCCGAGCCCCAGCGACGTGCCGATCCAGGTGAACGCCTCGGTCACCGCCGACGGCGGCACGAGCAGCTCGGCCAGCGTGAAGGAACTGATCAGCGACGGGGACAGCGAGATCCCGGCGACGACGACGAACGGCACCATCACCCACACGTTCTGGATGAACAGCAGCGGGACGATCAGCAGCGTCAGCACGACGAGCACCACGGCGAGCCGGCGGTTCAGCGGCGTCCGCCAGTGCACGGTGCCCCAGCCGATGCCGCTGACCATCGAGCCGACCGCCAGCCCGGCGATGAGCACGCCGGACAGCGACATGGCCTCCTGCTCGTCGGCGAACGCGACGAGCGCGATCTCCAGGGTGCCGAGGATGGCGCCGACCGCCGCGCCGACGACGAACAGCACCCGCAGACCGGGCGTCCGGATGGCCGCGGGGCCGTTGCTGCTGACGTGCCCGTGCGGCGGCGGCTCGGTGCGCCGCTGCGCGCTGAACAGCAGGCTGCCGACGACGGCGAGGACGAACGCGGTGACGACGCCGGAGGTGGCGTGGCCGGTCGTGGACAGGAAGGTCACGAGCACCGGGCCGACGATGAAGACGAACTCGTCGACCACCGACTCCATGGCCAGGGCCGCGGGTAGCCGCGCGGTGCCGCGCAGCAGGTGCGTCCAGCGGACGCGGATCATCGACGACACCGGCGGGATGCAGGCACCGGCCAGCCCGGCGAAGACGAACACCGTCCAGGCCGGCCAGTCCTGCTTCACGGCCGCGAGGAAGGCCACCCCGGACGCGGCGAACACCGCCGTCACCGGCAGCAGGATGCGGCGCTGCCCGAAGGTGTCGGCCAGCCGGCCCAGCCATGGCCCTGCGGCCGCCGTCGTCACGGCCCCGGCCGCGGCGACGGCGCCGCCGAAGCCGTAGGAACCGGTCTCCGCCGCGACCAGGAGCACGCAGCCCAGCCCCACCATCGACAGGGGGAGCCTGCCGATGAAGGCGGCCAGAACCATGGGGACGGCATGCGGTGTCCGCAGGACGTGCAGGTAGGGAGACACGCGCAGGAACCCGTCGTGTTCAAGGGGAAGGGATCCCCGCCACGCTAACCCACGCGCCCCGTCGGGGCCGCCGGACACGGGCGGTGCCGGACGCCCCGGAACCGGAACCAGAGGTGCCCGGCGCCGTGCCGGACGCCCGGCCCGCTGCCGGTCAGCTGCCCTGGACGGCGTACCCCGGGCCGACCGCGGCGAGGAACGCGTCCCAGTCGGCCGGCACCTCGGCCCCGGTGAGGACGCCGTGCAGCCGGTCGAGGTACCAGTGCCAGCCGGCGGCGACGTCGGTGAGGAAGCCGGCGTCGGTGTCGGCCGGCAGGACCTGGGTGAAGGTCAGCGTCGTCGTCCCGCCGTCCTCGGCGAGGTCCAGCTCCACCCGCCAGCCCATCCCGTCGAGCCACTGCAGGACCAGCCGGCGCGGCGGGTCGCACTCCTCGATGCGGACCGGCTGGCTCGGCGCACCCTCCTCGGCGTCCATGCTGAACGCCCCCTCGGCGCCGGGCCCCGTCCCGCCCTCGTAGCGACCGATCCACCGGGCCGTGCGCTCCGGCTCGGTCAGCGCGGCCCACACGTCCGCCGCCGGGTCCGGCCACGAGCGGCGGAAGACCAGCCGCCGCCGCCCGTCGGGGTCGGTGCTGATCCGGCCTCGACGCTCGTCGGGCACTGCGGTCATCGGGTCTCCTCCCGGGTCGCCGCCCGCCGTCCGCGGGCGATCTCGGTGTCCAGTGCGTCCAGCCGTCGCGCCCACAGGTCCCGGTAGGGCTCCAGCCAGGCGTCGAGCTCGCGCAGCGGCGCCGTCTCCAGGGCGTAGAGGTGGCGCCGCCCCTCGACCCGGGCGCTGACCAGACCGGCCTCACGCAGCACCCGCAGGTGCCGGCTGACCGCCGGCCGGCTCACGGGGAACCGGCGGGCCAGGTCGCCGGCCGCGATCTCCCCGCCCGCCAGCAGGGCGACGATCTCCCGCCGGGTGGGGTCGGCGAGGGCGCCCAGCGTCTGCACGACCCGATGTGTAACACATCGCTGACACGTTCGGCTCGCGCGGTCGCCCCGCGACGGCCCCGGGAAGGGAGCGGCCATGACCGTCACCGATCCCGACGTGCCCGACCCGCTCGACGACCCCCGCACCCTGTAGGCCGACCCCCGGCGCGCTGCGTGACGGATCGATCCGTCCGCCTCTGCGGCCGCCGACGGCTTCCCGGGTGCGGCCGTACGCCACGATGGGCGGCGTGATCCAGACCTCGCTCACCCGCTCGTTCGGTCTCACCACGCCGGTCGTCGGGGCACCGATGGCCGGCGTGGCCGGGGGCGCGCTCGCCCGCGCGGTGTCGGCCGCCGGCGGGCTCGGGATGATCGGCGTCAGCGGCGCGGTCCCGACCGAGTACGTGACCGAGCAGTGCGCGATCGCCGCCGGCCTGCCGTTCGGCGTGGGCCTCATGGCCTGGGTCCTGCCCGATCGCCCGGACCTGCTCGACGCGACGATCGCCGCCCGCCCGGCCCTGGTGTCGGTGTCCTTCGGCGACCCCTCCCCCTGGGCGGACCGCCTGCACGCCGCCGGCATCCCCGTCGCCGTCCAGGTCAACACCACCGCCGACGTGCACCGGGCCGTCGCCGCAGGCGCCGACCTCCTGGTCGCCCAGGGCACCGAGGCCGGCGGCCACACCGGACACCGCGCCACCCTGCCGCTGCTGCAGGAGGCGCTCACCCTCACCGACCGGCCGGTGCTCGCCGCGGGCGGCATCGCGACCGGTTCCGGCATGGCGGCCGCGCTCGTCGCCGGGGCGGCCGGGGTGTGGATCGGGACCGCCCTGCTCGCGTGCCCGGAGGGGCTGGGCACCCCCGCGGCCCGGGCGCGGGTCTGCGGGGCGTCCGGCGACGACACCGTGCTGACCCGCGCCTTCGACGTCGCCCAGCGGCTGGCCTGGCCGCAGCGCTGGCCGGGGCGGGCGCTGACCAACGTCTTCAGCCGGACCTGGCACGGCCGGGAGGACGAGTTGCTGGCCGACGACGCCGCCTCGCAGCGGGTCGTGCAGGCGCGGATCAGCGGCGACCTCGACCAGGCGCCGGTCTACGCGGGCGAGGCGGTCGGGCTGGTCACCGCGGAGCGCTCGGCGTCCGACGTCGTCCGGGAGCTCGACGCCGGGGCGCAGCGGGCGCTGCGCGCGGCGGCGGACCTGCTGGCCTGAGCGGCGGTCAGACCGCGCAGGTGCCGTCCGCGCAGCCCTCGGCGGCGGGAACGGTGGCGAGCGGGTGCGCCTCGGCCCAGGCCCGGTCGAGCAGTTGCAGCAGCAGCTCGGCCGGCTGCGCGCCCGCGGCGCCGTAGCGGCGGTCCACGACGAAGAACGGCACGCCGGTCGCGCCGAGCGCCCGGGCCGTGGCGATGTCCTCCTGCACGGCGGCGCGATGGCGGGAGTCGGCCAGCGCAGCGCGGACCTCGGCGTCGTCCAGGCCGACCTCGACGGCCAGGGCCGCCAGCGAGTCGACGTCGAAGACCGAGCGGCCCTGCTCGAAGTGGGCGTGCAGCAGCCGCTCCTTCATCGCGGCCTGCAGCCCGTGCTCCGCGGCCAGGTGCAGCAGCTCGTGGGCGAGGAGCGTGTTGCCGCTGACGCCGTCGGCCAGGTCGTAGTGCAGGCCCTCACCGGCGGCGGTCTCCTCGACGTGCCGCATGGTGACGCGCATCTCCTCGACGCTGCGGCCGTACTTGGCGGCCAGCGCCGGCAGCGTCGCGTGCGTCTCGCCCTCGGGCACGTTCGGGTCCAGCTGGAACGACCGCCACACGACCTCGACCTCGTCGCGGTGGGCGAACCGCTCCAGGGCGGTCTCCAGCCGGCGCTTGCCGATGTAGCACCACGGACAGACGACGTCGCTCCACACCTCTACGCGCACCCCGCGGCCAACCACGACCGCGGCCCCGTCATTCCGGGCCGGACCGCCGGGGGACGACCCTCGTCGTCCCCCGGCGGCTGCGGTCAGCGGACGCCGACGAGGTCCACCACGAACACCAGGGTGGCGCCGGGCTTGATGACCCCGCCGGCCCCGCGGTCGCCGTAGGCCTTGTGCGCGGGGATGGTCAGCCGGCGCCGGCCGCCCACCCGCATCCCCTGCATGCCCTCGTCCCAGCCCTGGATGACCATGCCGACGCCCAGCCGGAACTCCAGCGGGTCGCCGCGGTCCCAGGAGGCGTCGAAGGTCTCGCCGGCGTCGTGGGTCACGCCGACGTAGTGGGCGCTCACCAGGCTGCCGGGCGTGGCCTCGGGTCCGTCGCCGACGACGATGTCCTCGACGACCAGGTCGGCCGGGGCCGGGCCCGTGGGTGGGTCGACGTCCGGTCGGGTCAGCTCGGCCACGGTTCTCCCTCCTGTACCGGGGAGGTCCCGGCACCGCGCTCCATCCAAGCAGCGCCGGCCCGAGCCGGCAGGTGGGCACCGAGGGAGATCCGTGCCCGCGGCCGCTGCGTCAGCCGTCGGTGGCGAGCACCAGGCTGAAGCCGCCGTCCTCGGACTCGATCTGCCAGTACAGCTCCCCGCTCTGCCCGGCCAGGATGGGCTCGCCCAGCCCGTCCTCCGTGCGCTCCGCGGCGTATCCGGCGGGCAGGTTCTCCTCGTAGTAGGCGAAGAGCTCCTCCTCGCCCAGCGGGGAGGCGTAGTTCGCGTACTCCTGGCCGCCGTTGCCGGTGCCGCCGGTCTCGCAGAGGGTGGAGTCCGCGGGCGGCTCGGGGAAGTCATCGGGCAGGAGCTCGACGTCGGCGATGTCGGCCACCCCGAACGCGGTCGGGAAGGCCTCGGCGCACTCCTCGGGCGCGCCGGTGTCCGTGCCGGTCCCGCCGTCGTCGACCGCGCCGACGCCCCCGCCGGAGGCGCCGGTGCTGTCGTCGTCGTCCGATCCGCAACCGGTCAGCAGGAGGGCGGCGGCGAACAGGCCGGCCGGCAGGGCACGGCGCAGGGCAGGGCGGGACATGGATCTCCTCGGTACGGCTGGTCCCCGCGGGCGATCGCGCGCGGGGCGGAACGTCGGTCCGACATTCGGACCGGCGGGAACGTAGTGGGGGTCGCGGACGGCGTCACCCCCTTCGCGCGCGGATCGGGCGCGGATGCGACGGGCTGCCGGGCGTGCTGGGCTGGGGGCATGACCGGCGAGCAGCAGCGGGAGGGCCGGGAGCCGGCGTGGTGGACCAGCGCCGTCGTCTACCAGGTCTATCCGCGGTCGTTCATGGACTCCGACGGGGACGGCGTCGGCGATCTGGGCGGCGTCCTGCAGCGGCTGGACCACCTGGCCGACCTCGGGGTCGACGTCCTCTGGCTCTCCCCCGTCTATCCGTCGCCGCAGGCCGACAACGGCTACGACATCAGCGACTACACCGCCGTCGACCCGCTCTTCGGCGACCTGGCGACGTTCGACCGGCTGGTGGCCGACCTGCACGCCCGCGGGATGAAGCTGCTGATGGACCTGGTGGTCAACCACACCAGCGACCAGCACCCCTGGTTCGTCGAGAGCCGCTCGTCGACCACGAACCCCAAGCGGGACTGGTACTGGTGGCGGCCGCCGCGGGCGGGGATGGCGGCCGGCGCCCCCGGCGCGGAGCCGACCAACTGGCAGTCGTTCTTCTCCGGCCCGACGTGGGAGCTCGACGCGGCGACCGGCGAGTACTCCCTGCACCTGTTCGACCGCCGCCAGCCGGACCTGAACTGGGAGAACCCGCAGGTCAGGGCCGCCATCTACGAGATGATGCGGTGGTGGCTCGACCGCGGGGTCGACGGCTTCCGGATGGACGTCATCAACATGATCAGCAAGGACGTCGCCCCCGACGGGTCACTGGCCGACGGGCCGCCGCTGCCGGGCTCGGCGCTGGGCGACGGCTCGGCGTCCTACCTCTGCGGGCCGCGGATCCACGAGTTCCTGCAGGAGATGCACCGCGAGGTCCTCGCCGGGCGCGAGGGGGCGTTCCTCACCGTCGGGGAGATGCCGGGCGTGACGGTGCAGCAGGCGCGGCTGTTCACCGACCCGGCGCGCGCCGAGGTGGACATGGTGTTCCAGTTCGAGCACGTCGGCCTGGACCACGGGACGTCGAAGTGGGACGTGCACCCGCTGCGGATCCGCGACCTCAAGGCCTCGTTCGGGCGCTGGCAGGCGGGGCTGGCCGACGTCGGCTGGAACTCCCTCTACTGGGACAACCACGACCAGCCGAGGGCGGTCTCGCGCTTCGGCGACGACTCCCCGCGCCACCGGCGCGACTCGGCGACCTGCCTGGCCACGCTGCTGCACCTGCACCGCGGCACGCCCTACGTCTACCAGGGCGAGGAGCTGGGGATGGCCAACTTCCCGTTCACCTCGCTCGAGCAGTTCCGGGACGTCGAGTCGCTCAACCACCACGTGCACGCGGTCTCTGCCGGAGCCGACCCGGCCCACGTCCTGACCGCCCTGCGCGCGATGAGCCGGGACAACGCACGCACCCCCGTGCAATGGGACGCCTCGCCGAACGCCGGGTTCACCGACGGCACGCCCTGGATCGCCGTCAACCCCGACGCCGCGGAGTGGAACGCCGAGGCGCAGCGGCGGGATCCGGCGTCCGTGCTCGCGCACTACCGGCGGCTGATCGCGCTGCGGCACTCCTCCGCGGTCGTCGCGGTCGGCGACTTCACCATGCTGCTGCCCGAGCACGAGGAGGTGTACGCGTTCACCCGCTCCCTGGAGGGGGAGACGCTGCTCGTCGTGTGCAACCTCGGCCGCACGCCGTACGAGCTGGCCGGCTTGCTGCCCGAGGCGGCCGACGCGGAGCTCGTCCTCGGCAACCTGCCCGACGCCGGTCCCGAGCTGCGCGCATGGGAGGCACGGGTGCTCCGGCTCCCCTGACGGCCCCGCTGCCCCCGCCGAGAGCGGTGGGGGCAGCCGGGACCCTTGCTCAGGCGTTCCAGGGCAGCGTGGTGGCCACCCCGGCCTCCTTGCCGTCGATGAAGTCGATGAACGTGGGGCCCGCCAGCTTCCAGGCCTGGAAGATGCCGCCGGTGCCCGCCTCGCGGTCCCGCCCGCCCTGCTCCCAGGCGTCCTCGGGCCACGGCGGCTCGATGATCCGGGAGCCCTTGATCAGGGTGTGCACCTGGAAGGCTGTCTTCACCGGGTGGTCGTGGTCGTCGCGCCCGGGCCGGATGATCAGCGTGGGCACCGAGATCTCGCCGAACTCCCAGTCCGGAACGCCGGGGATGGCCTCGTTCGGCTTGGGGATGAACGCGTCGAGCCAGCGGTCCATGACCCGCTCGAACTCCTCGGCGCCGATGGCGCGCAGGCGGTCGGCGTTGCGGGGGTTGGCGGCGACCAGGTCGCACCAGCCGCCGGCGGGGCCGCCCAGCTCGATGACGCCCTCGATGCCCTTGCTCCGGACGGTGCGCAGCTCGTTGAGGATGTAGACCCCGGCCAGCGACATCGTGCTGAAGTTGCCGCCCACGATGTTCCACAGGCCCAGCCGGCTGACCTTCTCCGGGTACATCAGCGCGAAGATGACCGAGTCGCGGGCGCCGCCCGAGCCACCGAGCTTGACGACCTTCTCGATGCCCAGCTCCTCCAGCAGCAGCCCGAGGGTGTGCGCGCGCATGTGCGACTCGGAGCGTCCGTAGACCTGGATGTCGGAGGCGCCGCAGTTGGGGCGGTCCCACAGGAGGACACGCTTGCCCCCCTCGGCGATCGCCTCGGCGAGCTCCCGGACGCCCGGGTAGTCCTTGCTGAACCGCCCGCCGGGCGTCAGTACCACCACCTCGCCGTCCTCCGGACCCACGAACTCGTGGACCACGATCCCGCCGTTGACCTCGACCTCTGCCACCTGCACCGACCCCTCACTCCGTCGTGACGACCGCAGCGAGCATGACCTTGCACTGGGTGCACTGTCCAGGCCGGGGTCCGGGAGCGCCGGCCCCCGCGCTGCCGGTGCCCCGCGGGCCGGTCAGGTCAGCGGGGAGCGGGGCAGCATGCGGTCGCTGATGATCCGCTTCTGGATCTCGCTCGTGCCCTCGAAGATCGTGGTCAGCCTCGCGTCGCGCCAGTGCCGCTCCACCTGCCGCTCGGTGGTGTAGCCGTTGCCGCCGTGCAGCTGCATGGCCTGGTTGGTGACCCGGACTGCCATCTCGGTCGCCTCCAGCTTCACCATGGCGGCCTCCCGCTCGCAGGGGACGCCGAGGTCGAGCAGGTGCGCGACCTGCCGGTAGAACGCGCGGCTCTGCTCGATCTGCGCGGCCATCTCGGCGATCGCGAAGCGCAGCGCCTGGAAGTCGGCGATGGGGTGGCCGAACTGCTCGCGCTCCTGGAGGTACAGCACCGAATCCTCGAGCGCGGCGCGGGCGAGGCCGACGGCGCGGGCGGCGGTGTGCACCCGTGCGGTGTCGAGGAACTCCTTGGCCTTGCGCATGCCGGCCCGCGCGGCGTCCTCCCCGTCGCCGTCGGCCGCGTTGGCGTCGTCGAGCATGTTCCCGGCCGGGATCCGGACGCCGTCGAACGTGAGGTCCCAGGTGAGGAAGCCGTGGTAGCCCACCTTGTCGATCGGGTGGCCGGACAGGCCCGCGGGGAACTCGCCCCGCCGCTTCTCCAGCAGGAGGTTCGTCAGCCCGCGTGAGCGCGGCTCCCCGTCCTCGGCGTCGCGCTCGCGGACCAGCACCTGGATGAAGTCGGCCGCCTTGGCGTTCCCGCACCAGCGCTTGTGCCCGGTGACCACCCACTCGTCCCCCTCGCGGACGGCGCGGGTGGTGACGCCGGCCAGGTCGGAGCCGGCGTCGGGCTCCGACAGCGCGATGGCCCCGATCCAGTCGCCGCGGGCGCTGCGGCGGAGGAGCTCGGCGCGGCGGCCGGCGTCGGCGAGCGTGGTGCCCAGGCCCTGCGCGCGGGCGAGGATGCTCGCGGTGCTCATCCAGGCGCGGGCCAGCTCCTCGGAGACCATGCAGTACTCGAAGACGCCCAAGCCCAGGCCGCCGTGCTCGGCGGGAACGGTGATCCCGAAGTAGCCGAGCTCGGCCAGCCGCTGCAGCAGCGAGGCGGGGATCTCGCCCTTCTGCGGATCCAGCTCGTTGGCGACCGGCAGGACCTCCTCCAGCGCGAAGCGGCGGGCCTGCAGCTGCAGCCGCTCCCGCTCGGGGGTGTGCCACGGCGGCAGCAGCTCCGGTGGGCGGGCCTCCTGCGGCGCGGTCGTCCCGGTCGTCTCGGAACTGGCGCTGTCGCTCGACGTCATCGTCGCTCGCTCCCTGCTCGGCCGGCGGTGCTCGACACCCTGACCGCCGGGCATGCCCCCCGGGCGTCGTCGTCACCCGTGGTCGAGAGGGAGATCACGATCGCCTGCGTCGGCGGGTCACCGGCGGGGTCCCCGCGGATCAGCGCGCCGCGCGCTCGCGGGCCAGGGCGAGGTAGTGCTCCACCGCGGACGGGTCGTCGACGGCGCCGGGATTGACGGCCCTGTGCGGGTCCACGCCCTGGAACAGCCGCTTGAGCGGCACCTCCAGGCGCTTGCCCGTGCGGGTGTGCGGCACCGCCGGGACGGCGATCACCTCGTCGGGCACGTGCCGCGGGCTGGCCTGGCTGCGGATCGCCTCGCGGATGCGGCCGACGAGGGCCTCGGTGAGCTCGGCTCCGGGGGCGAGCTGGACGAACAGCGGCATCCAGTAGCCGCCGTCGGGCTCCTCGACGCCCAGGACCACGCAGTCGGCGACCTCGGGGATCGGCTCGACGGCGGCGTAGATGTCCGCCGTGCCCATCCGCACGCCGCCGCGGTTGAGCGTGGAGTCCGAGCGCCCGGTGATGATGCAGGTGCCCCGCTCGGTGACCTCCAGCCAGTCGCCGTGCCGCCAGACGCCGGGCCAGGGCTCGAAGTAGGCCTCGCGGTAGCGGCTGCCGTCGGGATCGGCCCAGAAGTAGAGCGGCATCGACGGCATGGGCTCGGTGATCACGAGTTCGCCGAGCTCGCCGACGACGGGCCGCCCCTCCTCGTCCCACGCGGCAGCCGCGACGCCGAGCATGGGGCGCTGGAGCTCGCCGGCGGTCACCGGCAGCAGCAGCGAGCTGCCGATGAAGCCGGTGGCGACGTCGGTGCCGCCGGACAGCGAACCGAGGAAGACGTCGGGCGCCACCGCGTCGTAGACCCAGTGGAAGGCCGCCGTCGGCAGCGGCGAGCCGGTGGAGCCGATCGCGCGGACGCGGGACAGGTCGTGCGCCTCGCCGGGGCGGATGCCGGCCTTCTCGCAGGCCGTCAGGTAGCCGGCGCTCGTGCCGAGGTAGGTGATCCCGGTGCGGGCGGCGAGGGCGAACTGGGCGTCCACCGAGGGGTACGCCGGGGCGCCGTCGTGCACGACCACCGTCGCGCCGACCAGCAGCGCCGAGGTGGCGATGTTCCACATGATCCAGGCGGTCGAGGCGTACCAGTAGAAGCGGTCGCCCGGGCGGACGTCCCCGTGCAGCGCCAGCTGCTTGACCTGCTCGAGGACGACGCCGCCGTGCCCGTGCACGATCCCCTTGGGCAGCCCCGTGGTGCCGGAGCTGTAGACGATCCACAGCGGCGCGTCGAAGGGCAGCGGCTCGAACCGCGGCTCCTGCTCGTCGGCGACGGCGTCGGCCCAGGCGAGCACCCGGCCGGGGCCGACGTCCGGGCGCCCGCCGGGCGGCTCGTCCGGGAAGAGCCGGGGAACGGTGATCGTCGCGCGCAGGCTGGGCAGCGCCGCGCGCAGTTCGGCCACGACCTGGCGCCGGTCGTGCGGGCGGCCGTTGAAGCGGTAGCCGTCGACGGCGACCAGCACGGTCGGCTCGATCTGCGAGAAGCGGTCGAGCACGCTGCGGGTGCCGAAGTCCGGCGCGCACGAGGACCACACCGCGCCGATCGACGCCGCGCCGAGGAAGGCGACGACCGCCTCGGGGACGTTGGGCAGGTAGCCGGCGACCCGGTCGCCCCGCCGCACGCCGAGGCGGCGCAGCGTCGCGGCGAAGGCGCCCACCTGCCCGCGGAGCGACGACCAGGAGATCTCGACCGGCGCGCCGTCGCCCGCCAGCGTCTCCTCGGTGACGGCGATCAGCGCGGGCTCAGCGTCGGTCGCGTGCCGCAGCGCCTGCTCGGCGTAGTTGACCGTCGTCCCGGGGAACCACTCCGCGCCGGGCATCTCGCGACGGGGGAGCACGCGGTCGTCGGGCACGCCGGAGAGGACGCCGCTCCAGTCCGCGACCTCGGCCCAGAACTGGTCGAGGTGCTCGACCGACCAGCGCCACATGCGGTCGTAGTCGAGGGGATGGCCGAGGTCGAGGCCGCGCCGCTGCCGGACCCGGGCCGCGAAGTCGGCCAGCCGCGTGGCAGCGATCGACTCGGGGGTAGGCCGCCAGAGGACATCGGGCTCGCTTCCGATCACGACGGCACCTTGCCATCCCACCCCACACGTTTCACGTGGCACAGCGCCCGCATCTGCCCCGACCACCGCGCACTCCGATGACAGGGGGTGATCGGACTTTTCTCGATCCACCGCATCGGGCGATAGGTACCGGCGCGCGCAGGCCGCCTGTCGGGGTCACTCTTCGAAGTGGATCAATCACGCAGCGGCGAGGAGTCGGGATGCGCGGACGCGGAGGCTGGGCCCCCGGGCTCCGTCGCGCCCTCGTCCGGGGCCTCGCCGTCGCCGGGTTCGGGGCCGGGCTGTGGCTGGCCGGGCAGGTCGGCGGGAGCGCGTCGGCCGAGGAACTCCCGGCCTCCGACCCGCTGACCGGGACGGTCGCTGCCGTCGTGCACCTGACCGGCGCGGAGGACCTGACGGGCGTGGTCGCCGAGGCACTGCCGGTGGCCGACCTGCTGCCGCCCGCCGTCCGGTCTGTGGTCGGGGTGCTGCCGCCCGCTGTCCGGCCTGTGGCCGACGGCGTGGTCGACGGGGTGCTCACCGCCGCGGCCCCGGTCCTCGAGGCGGTGGCCGAGCCCGTGCTCGCCGTCCTGGACCGCACGCCCGCCGCGCCGGTGGTCGGCGCGGTGGTCCGGCCGGTCCTGGGTGCGGTCCTCGAGTTGCCCGGGGTCGTCGCGACGCCGCCTGGCGTTCCCGCCCCTCCGGCGGCTGCCGCCCCGGCTCCTGCATCGGCGACTGCATCCGCGCCGGCGGCGGGCGCTCTGCCGCCGCTCGCGTCGGCGGCCTCCGCCGCCGGCGCAGGCGCCCCCCTCATCGGCGTCTCCTCCGCCGCCGTCGCGCTGACGGGTGAGGCCCTCGCGCCGCCCCCGCCGCCCGCGCAGCGGCCGCTGCCGACCGGTCCCTCGACACTGCCGCCGGTCGGTCCGGCGCCGTCGTCGGCCGGGGCGGGGGCGGGCACGGACCTGCCGCCCACGGCCCTCCCGTCCCACGGCACGACCGGTGGGGCGGCGCTGCTCTGTGGCGTCGCCGGAGCCGACGTCCCGCCGTCCCTCGACACTCCCGAGGACCCCGCGACCTCTCCCGACTGAGTGCGGCGCCGCCGGCCCGTGTGCCGGCGCAGCGCCACTCCCCGCCGTCCTGCCGGACCGGGGACCCACTCGTCAGGAGAGGTACTGCCATGAACACCTGGATCCGTCGCGGCCTGGAGGCCGCGCTGCTCACCGGGGGCCTGTGGGCCGTCGGAACGGGGGTCGCGTCCGCGGACGACGGCCTCGACGTCACCGTGCCGGTCACCGTGACCGGCAACGCGCTCGCCGTTCTCGGCGACGTCCCCGCGCCGGGCATCGACCTGCCGGCGCTCACCGCCGACGTCCGCGTCGACCTCGGCGGTCTGTCCGCGTCCGTGCCGGTGACCGTCGGCGGCAACGGTGTCGGCCTGCTGGGGGCGACCGCGACGCAGGCGCCCGCATCGCCACCGGTCGCGGAGCCCGCCGACGTCAGCGTGCCGGTCACCGTCGCCGGAAACGCCGTGGGTGTGCTCGGCGAGGCCGCGGCGTCCGGCACCGCTCCGGCGCCTGCCGGCAGCGACGGCGGCCTGCTCGGCATCTCGCTGCCCGTCACCGTGTGCGGCAACGGGATCGGCGCGCTGGGCGACGCCTCGGGCGCCTGTGTCGTCGTTCCCGGTGCCCCCACGGGAGGTCCGGCGGCCGGCGGGTCCGGCACGGGTGGCTCGCTCGCAGAGGTGGAGGTGCCGGTGACCGTGTGCGGCAACGGGATCGGCGCGCTGGGCGACGCCTCGGGCGCCTGCGCCGTCACTCCCGGTGCTGCCGGCACGGGAGGCCCGGTGGCCGGCGGTTCCGGCACGGGTGGCTCGCTCGCGGACGTGCAGGTGCCGGTGACCGTTTGCGGCAACGGCGTCGGCGCACTGGGTGACGCCTCGGGCGCCTGCGCCGTCGCCCCCGGTGCTCCCGGCACGGGAGGCCCGGGCACCAACGGCCCGGGGGTCGACGTCGACGTCCCGGTGACCGTCTGCGGCACCGGCGTCGGGCTGCTCGGCAGCGGCGGGGGAAGCTGCAGCGCAACCGGTCCCGGCACCCCGAGCACGCCGAGCACCCCGGGGACTCCCGGGACGCCCGGCACCGCGGTGGGCGCCGCGCAGCCGGCGGTCCTCGGCGGCCCTGCGAGCGCCGTCTGGGCCGGGGCGGCTTCGGGTGGCCCGGCGCTGACCGGCGCCGCCGAGCTGGCCTACACGGGGGCCGATCTCGACGGGATGCTGCTGATCGCCGCGCTCTGCCTGGTGGCCGGGCTCGGCACGGTGGCGGGCTCCCGTCGCCGGGAGGCGGCCGGCACCGCCTGACCGCACACGGGCCGGCGGCCGGGCCCTGCGGGGGTCCGGCCGCCGGTCCGGCGGACCCGGCCGCCCCGCACTAGGTTCTGCACCGTTCGGCGGTAGCCGCCGGCGACGGACACGAGCGGGCGGTGAGCGGGCCATGAGCGGTCCCGACGGGGAGCGCAACGTGCTGGGCGGTCCGCTGGAGCCCTGCGGCACCCAGCCGCTGACCGGGTTCTACCGGGACGGGTGCTGCAGCAGTGGCCCGGACGACCTCGGCCGGCACACGGTCTGCGCCGTCGTCTCGGCGGAGTTCCTGGCCCTGCAGCAGCAGTTGGGCAACGACCTGAGCACCCCGCGGCCGGAGCACGACTTCCCGGGACTGCAGCCCGGGGACCGGTGGTGCGTGGTCGCGGTGCGGTGGTTGCAGGCCTACCAGGCGGGCGCCGCGGCAGGCGTCGTGCTGGCGGCGACGAACGAGCGCGCCCTGGAGGTCGTCCCGCTCGAGGCGCTGCGGCAGCACGCCGTCGACGTCCCCGACGACATCAGCGGCCTGAGCTAGGCGGCAGCAGCGAGGCCGCTGCGACTGGGCCGGACCCATCCACCCGAATCGGGCGCGCGCCTGCGGCCGCCCACCGTGATGGTGGGCGGCTGCGGCGGTGCGGTGCGGAGCGGCGGTCAGACCCCGGCGAGCAGAAGTGGCCCGGTGTCGATCAAGGGCTCGCGGGACGTGTCGTCATGGCCGATGAGGGGGTCCTCTGGCGGCAAGCGGTGGGGGATGAGGATCTCGGTGCCGTCGGGGCGACGGGTGCGCCAGGTGCCGTCCGGTCGGCGTTCGATGCGGTAGCCGTGGTGGACCTTGGCGTGGTGGCGTTCGCAGAGGGAGGCGAGGTTCTCCAGTTCGGTCTTGCCGCCGAAGGCCCAGTGCAGCAGGTGATGGGCCTCGCACCACCACGGCGGGGCGGTGCAGCCGGTGAACACGCAGCCGTTGTCGCGCAGGTCGACCGCGCGGCGCAGGTGCCGGTCGACCACCCGGTGTTCGCGGCCCAGATCGCGCAGCACCCCGTCGGGGCCCAGGACGATGCGGGCCACGTCGGAGTCACACGCCAGCCAGCGGGCCCGGGCGGCCGAGAGCAGCGCGCCGAAGTCCAGCTGCCCGGCACCACGGCCCACGTCCGGGTCGACCAGGGCGTCCAGGCCGACGATCGCGCCGATCTGCGGCTTGCGGGTCCGCAGCACCGGCAGCTCGCCGCCGGCCAGGGCCAGATCCGACAGCTGGACCAGCGCGTCGCCGTAGCGCTGGCGGCGGGTGCGGTCGTCGCCGGCGGTGCGCGAGGTGGCGGCGATCGGCTCGATCGCGGCCTTGACCTTCGCTCCGCCCACGGCGTCGAGGTGGAAGCGGCCCGACACCGACCCGTCGGCATGGGTGGTCATCGTGAACTCCCGCTCGACGGCGGGATCGGGCTCGGGCCCGTCGGGATCCAGCTGCGCCAGGTACCGCTCCACGGCCTCGCCCAGCTTCGCGAACGGCTGGCAGGTGGCGACGGTGGCCAGGGCGGCATCGATCCGGCCGACGTCGATCCCGGCGTCGGCGGCCTGCCCCAGCCGCCGGGGCGTGACCGCCTTCGCCGCCTCGGTCACGTGCTCACCGGTCACCGCCCCCGCGGCGTAGGCGGCCTCCACCGCCGGCAGGTGCGCCAGCGCCCGGCCGTGCGCCACCACCCGCGCCGCCGCCGCCGGAGCCATCCCGGCATGCCCCACCAGCCAGGACGTCATCGACCGCAGGCCGTCGCGCTCCGGCAGCTGCCGCGCATCGGCCACCCGCACCAGCCGCGTCAACTCCGCCGCCGCCCGATTCACCGCCACCAGCCCGTCCCGCACCCGCCCGGCCAACTCGTCCAACCCCAATCCGAACAGATCGGCGCCCGGCTCTCTTATCGAACACATGTACGAAGAATAGCCGCCGGCACCGACAGAAACCGCAGGTCAAGGAGCCTGTGGACAGTGCGCGAGCCTGTGGACGGATTTCCCGGAATCGCCCTCGCCGCCCTGCACGATCTGCGCCATGCACACCACCCACGGCAGCGTCACCCGAGCAGCGCCGCCACCGCCGCCTCGAGACCGTCCGGCACCGCGATCACCTTCGTCCGGCTCGTCGCCCCGGTCACCAGTTCGACGTCCCGCCGGCGCAACCCGAGCGCCTCGGCGACCGCGGCCAGCGCGGCCTCCGTCGCCCGCCCGTCCACGGCCGGCGCCGACACCCGGACGACGAGTGCGCCGTCGTGCGAGCCCCCGACCGCCGTCCGGCCGGCGCCCGGCCGCACCCGCACGGTCAGCCTCACGGCCGGTCCGGCACGACCGGTCCGTCCGGCCCATCCGGCCCGTCCGGCCCGTCCGGCACGACAGGCACGACCGGCCCGTCCGGCCCGACCGGCCCGACCGGCCCGACCGGCTCATCCGCGACCCCCTTGGCCACGCTCGGCCGCTCCGACCAGAACCGCGGGCACACGAAGCGCCACACGACCATCACCACGACGCCGACCAGCATGATCAGCACGCCGATCACCAGGGGCGGTCCCAGGCCGAACCACGACGTCGCCAGCTCCGAGTTCGCCGGGTCCGCGAGGTCCACGACCGACTCCACCAGCAGCCAGGCCAGCAGCGCGGAGCCGATCAGGGGGCCGAGGCCCACGAGCAGGAACGTCCGGGCGCTGGTCAGCAGCAGGCGCCGGTAGAACACCACGCACGCCAGCCCCGTCAGCGAGTAGTAGAAGGCGATCAGCAGCGAGAGCGCGGTGAGCGAGTCGAAGAGGGCGTTCTCGCTGACCAGCGTCATGAGCACGTACCAGACGGCGGCGATGCCGGCGACCCACCACGTGGACACGTCGGGCGTGCGGAAGCGGGGATGCACGCGGGCGAAGGCGCGGGGCAGCGCGGCGCGGCGGGCCATGGACAGGCCGGTCCGGGACGCCGGGATGATCGTCGTCTGGGTGGAGGCCAGCGCCGCCGTCGCCACGGAGAGGAGCAGCACCCAGTCCCAGCCGCCGAGCACGTCGGTGCCGAGCATCGCGAAGAGGAACTCCTCCTCCCCCTCGTTGGCCGTCAGGTACCCGGTGCCGGAGAACGCCAGCACCGCGTACGCCACCGCCACGTAGGTGATCAGCAGGACGACGGTCGACCAGATCGCAGCCCGGCCGGGTGCGCTGGCCGAGTCCTGGGTCTCCTCGTTGAGGTTGACCGCGGACTCCCACCCCCAGTAGGCGAAGACCCCGAGCAGCAGACCACCGGTGAGCGCCGCCCCGCCCTCGCCGAACGGGTCCAGCCAGGACAGCGACGGGGTGAGCCCGCCGTCCAGCCCGTCGCCGGCCAGCGACCGCCAGAGGGCGACCACCGCGAAGACCAGCAGCGCGCCGACCTGCGCGAGGATCAGCGCGTTCTGCACCCGCGCCGACAACTCCGTGCCGAGCACGCAGATCGCCGTCATCCCGATGATCACGACGACGACGAGCGCCACCACCCACGGCGTCGACGCCGCGACCGAGTCCAGCCCCACCATGAGCAGGCCGAACCGGACCGCGGTGTCGGCCAGCGACCCGACGACCAGGACGCCGGTCATCGTGATCGCCCAGCCGCCGATCCACCCCAGCCACGGCCCCATAGCGCGGGTGACCCACGAGAACGTGGTGCCGCAGTCCTGGTCGACCTTGTTCAGGTAGTGGAACGCCGAGGCGATCAGCGCCATCGGCACGAACGAGGCCAGCAGCACCCCGGGGGCGTGCACGCCGACCAGCGCCACGACCGGGCCGATGATCGCCGCCAGCGAGTAGGCGGGCGAGGTGGAGGCGAGCCCGATCACCAGCGCGTCGAGGAACCCGATCGCATCGGGCCGCAGCCCGACCGGCGCCTCACCGGGCCGGGACGACGTCGCCGTCACCGGGCTCCCCGAGCCACCACTGCGCCTCGCTGCATCCTGCTGCCCCCCGCCACGGTCGGACCGATCTCGACGGGACATCCTCCCCGCCGGGATCGGCCGCGGGCCGGAGGGTCCAGAAGCGGGGAACCGGCAGTAAGGTGAGGCTTGCCTGAGATTCAGGCGTGCGTCGCCTGCCCTCGTCCGCCACCCGCACAGGAGTCCCCGTGAGCGCCGGAACCGACGCACCGGCGCCCGCGCCCGCGCCCGTGACCGTCGCGACCACCGTCGCGACCACCGTCGCGGCCCCCGGCGCGGCCCGGCGGCGCGGACTCTTCCGGGGCGCCGGCGGCCGCGCCGTCACGCTGCTCGTCCTGCTCGCCCTCGTGGTCGTGGCCGCCGCACTCAGCGTCGCCGTCGGGTCGCGGTCGATCCCCCTGGGCACGGTCTGGGAGGCGCTCACCGACCCGCATCTGGGCACCGACGAGGCGGTGATCATCCGGGAGCTCCGGGTGCCGCGCACGGTGCTGGGCATCCTCGCCGGGCTGGCCCTCGGCGCGGCGGGCGCCCTCACCCAGGGCCACACGCGCAACCCGCTGGGCGACCCCGGCCTGCTGGGCGTCACCGCCGGCGCCTCGTTCGCGGTCGTCCTGTCCATCTGGCTGCTGGACGTCGGCTCACCCTCCGGCTACGTCTGGTTCGCGTTCGCCGGCGCGCTCACCGGCAGCGTCGTGGTGTTCGCCCTCGGCTCGGCCGGACGCGGCGGCGCCACCCCGGTGACCCTCGCCCTCGCCGGGGCGGCGGTCACCGCCCTGCTGTACGCGCTGGTCCAGGCCGTCCTCGTCAGCGACCAGGACACCCTGGACGGGTTCCGGTTCTGGGTGGTCGGGTCGCTGGCCGGCCGCGACTCCGACGTCGCCGGCCAGGTCGCCCCCTTCATCGTGCTGGGCCTGCTGCTGGCGCTGCTCAACGCGCCCGCGCTCGACCTGCTCGGGCTCGGCGAGGACGTCGCCCGCGGCCTCGGCCAGCGGGTCTGGCTGGCCCGGCTCACCGGCCTGGCCGGGGTGACGCTGCTGTGCGGTGCCGCCACCGCCGCCTGCGGGCCCATCTCGTTCGTGGGACTGGTCGTGCCGCACGTCGTCCGCGCCCTCACCGGCCCCCGGCACCGGTGGCTCGTCCCCTGCTCGGCGCTACTGGGCGCGGTGCTCCTGCTGACCGCCGACGTCCTGGGCCGCATCCTCGCCCGGCCCGGCGAGGTCCAGGTCGGCATCGTCCTGGCCTTCATCGGCGCGCCGTTCTTCATCGCCCTGATCCGCCGTCGCCGGCTGGCCGGCCCGTGACCGCAACGGACCCGACCGCAACGGACCCGACCGCGACGGACCCGACCGCGACGGACCCGACCGCGACGGACCGGGCGGTGGCCGCGACGGAGGAGCGCCCGGCGGTCGCCCCCCGCGGCCGCGGGACGACGGTGGTCCGGGTCGGCCCGGTGTCGGGCCGGATCCGCTGGCGGCATCTGGTCGTGCCCCTCGTGGCCGCGGCGGCGCTCGTCGTCGTCAGCGCCGTCAGCCTGGGCCGCGGGGACTACCCGATCGCGGTGAGCGAGGTGCTGCGCACCCTGGTCGGGCTGGGCGAGGGCACCTCGGAGTTCATCGTGCTGGAGCTCCGGGCCCCGCGGGTCGTGGTCGGACTGCTCGTCGGCGCGGCCTTCGGCCTGGCCGGGGCGCTGTTCCAGACCTTCGCCCGCAATCCCCTGGCCTCCCCGGACGTCCTCGGCATCACCCAGGGCGCGTCGGTCGGCGCGGTCGCCGCGATCGTGCTCAGCGGGTCGACGACGACCGGCGAGCTGCTCGGCGGCCTCGGCATCCCGCTGGCCGCGCTGCTCGGCGCGCTCGTCGCCGGGCTGCTGCTCTTCGTGCTGGCCTGGCGGGCCGGGATCGAGGGCGTCCGGCTCGTCCTCGTCGGCATCGCCCTCTGGTCCCTGGGCAGCGCGACCGTGGAGTACCTGCTCACCCGCGCCGAGATCTACGACGCCGCGGCCGCCTACGTGTGGATCACCGGCTCGCTCAACGCCCGCACCTGGGACCACGCCGTGCCGCTCGCCTGGGCCCTCGCCCTGCTGCTGCCGCTGGCGCTCGCCGCCTCGCGCTCGCTGGCGGCGCTGCAGTTCAGCGACGACACCGCGCGCGGGCTCGGCGTCCGCCTCCCTCTGGCACAGGGCGCCGTGGTGCTGATCGCCGTCGTGCTGACCGCCGTCGCCGTCGCCGCTGCCGGGCCGGTCGCCTTCGTCGCGCTGATCGTCCCGCAGATCGCCGTCCGGCTGACCGGCGGATCGCGGCCTCCGCTGCTGGCCTCCGCCCTGCTCGGCGCCCTGCTCGTGGCCGGTGCCGACCTGCTCACCCGGACGGTCCTGCCGGCCGCGCTGCCCGTCGGCATCATCACCGCCGTCGTCGGCGCCCCCTACCTGATCTGGCTCCTCGTCCGCGGAAGGCGGCGATCGACCCTGTGACCACCCACCTCGCCGACCTGACGAAGACCCCCGGCCCCCGACCGGGAGCCCCGGACGGACCGGTCCGCCTCGCCGCGGAGGCCGTGCGCCTGGCCTACGACGACCGTGTCGTCGTCCACGACCTCGACCTGGCCCTCACCGAGGGGTCGTTCACCGCGATCGTCGGGCCGAACGGCTGCGGCAAGTCCACCCTGCTCAAGGCGCTGGGCCGGCTGCTCCGGCCGGCGTCGGGCCAGGTCCTGCTCGACGGCCGGGCGATCGCGAAGACGTCGACCCGGGAGGTGGCGCGCGTGCTGGGGCTGCTGCCCCAGACCCCTACCGCACCCGACGGCCTCACCGTGGCCGACCTCGTCGCCCGTGGCCGGCACCCGCACCAGAGCTTCCTGCGCCAGTGGTCCCGGGACGACGAGCTCGCCGTCGCCGAGTCCCTTGCCTGGACCGACATGACCGAGCTGGCCGACCGCCCGGTCGAGGCGCTGTCGGGCGGCCAGCGGCAGCGCGCCTGGATCTCCATGGCCCTGGCCCAGGGCACCGACCTGCTGCTGCTGGACGAGCCGACGACCTACCTCGACATGGCCCACCAGATCGACGTCCTCGAGCTGGTGGCGCGGCTGCACGCCGAGCGCGGCCGGACGATCGTCGTCGTCCTGCACGACCTGAACCTGGCCGCGCGGTACGCCCAGCGGCTCGTCGCGATGCGCGACGGCGTACTGGTGGCCTCCGGCACGCCGTCCGAGGTGCTCACCGAGCAGCTGATGGCCGACGTCTTCGAGCTCGAGGCGCGCGTCGTGCCCGACCCGGTGGCCGGCACCCCGATGGTCGTCCCGGTCCGCCGCCTGCACGGCCCGAAGCTGCCGGCACCGGCCTAGGAGACACACCCCGCGTCGCGGCGACCAGGACGCGGGGGGAGCTTCCTGTGCCGCACGAGCTCAACTCGCGACGCCGAGCCGCCAGTAGCCCATGAACGCGACCTCGTTGCGCGGCACGCCCAGGTCGGTGACCAGGTGGCGGCGCAGCTGCTTCACCACGCCGGCCTCGCCGGCCAGCCAGGCGTAGCAGCCGGCGGTCGCATCGGGGTCGGGGACCTCCCACAGCGGCTCCGCGTCCACGTCGACGTCCTCCACGTCGGGGTGCGCGCCGGAGCCGACGATGCCCAGCTCGCACAGCGCCGCGTGCACCGCCGGGACGAGGAGCTCGCCCCGCGCGCGACCCGCCCGCGGCAGCCACCGCACGGTCACGCCCGCGGCGACGTCGAGCTCCTGCGCGTCGCCGGCCTCGGGGATTTCCAGCAGCGCGACGACGCGGCGCCCGGGAGCCAGGCACTCGAGGATGGCGCCCACCGCGGGGACCGCCGTCTCGTCCGCGGCCAGCAGCAACGTGTGCGCGGTGGCCGGTGGAGCCCACTCCACACCCCACATCCGCCCCGCGCCGGGCCGGTCGGGGCCCAGCAGCACGAGCCGGTCGCCAGGGACGGCCGCCGCGGCCCACGCAGCGGCCGGGCCGGCGTGGCCCTCGCCCACGCCGTGCAGGACGACGTCCACGTCGAGCTCCGCGCGGTCGGGCCGGGCCGCGCGCACCGTGTACGTGCGCAGGAACGGCCGCACCTCGTCGGGCATCGCGCAGTAGGCGGCGTACCAGTCGGCGCCGCCGACCATCAGCCCGCTGATGTCGGTGCCGGGCCGGGGCAGCACGAACTTGATGCGCTGGTCGTCACCGGCGGCGCCGAAGCCGGCCAGCTCGGGGCCGCCCAGCGTCAGCCGGACGATGCTCGGGCCCAGGCGGCGGGTGCCGGTCACGACCGTGTCGTAGAAGCGCCAGCCGGGCGCCTCGACGGGGTCCGCCACCTGCACGTCCTCGACAGTGGTCGTCACGAGCGGTCCCCGATCCTCGGCGCCGACCCGGGCGGACGGCGGATTAGGCGAGGCTAACCTGCACGACTGCCGGAGGGAATCCCCGGATCAGGTCGGCGCCACCTCGGGCACGTGCGGGGCGTCGGGCGACCGCCGGGCCGTCTGCGCCAGGGCGATCCCGGTGAGGACGACCAGCCCACCCAGCACCTGCCAGCCGGTGAGCACCTGCTCCACCCACAGCCAGGCGACGATCGACGCGAAGACCGGCTCGATCGTCGCGACCAGGCCCGCCGTCGTCGGCGGCAGGTGCCGCAGGGCGCCGATCGACAGCCAGAACGGCAGGATCGCCCCGCCGACGACGATGAAGGCGACCAGCACGCCCAGGGGCACCTCGTGGGCGCCCAGGGACACCGGGACCGGTTCGCCGAGCACGCCGGCGTCGAAGTCCCACCACGGCGCGGCCGCCGACCAGAACAGCGCGGCCGCGACGAAGCTCCAGCAGGTCAGAGCCACGGGGTCGCGGGTGGTCGTCCCGCGCTCGCCCATCAGGTAGTAGGTCGCCAGGCAGACGGCGGCCCCCAGTGCGGCCGCGATCCCGGTCGCGGAGAGCGAGCCGCCGCCCTCCCACACCTGGGCGACCAGCAGCAGCCCCGACAGCGACAGCCCCAGCGCCGCCCACAGCCGGCTGCGCACCCGTTCCCCGCGCACCAGCCACACGTACAGCGCGATCAGCACCGGTGCGGTCATCTCGAAGACGAGGGCGATGCCCACCGGAAGGCGGTCGATGGCGACGTAGTACAGGAACTGCGTGAGCGCCACGCCGACGATGCCGAAGGCCACGAGGAACGGCACCTCGCGCAGGGTCAGCCGCAGGCGCGCCGGGGAGACCACCGCGAGGACCGCCAGCAGCCCGAGCGCCGCCCCCGTGCACCGGAGCGCCACCAGCCGGGTGGGCTCCACGCCGGCCTGCAGGGCCAGCGTCGACACGGTGCCGTTGATCCCGAACAGGGCGGCGGCGCCGATGGTGGCGGCGTAGCCGAGGCCGGGACGGACGGCGGAGGGCACCGCCGGACGGTAGTCCCCGTACCCGGCCGTGCCCCCTACCCACCCCGGTGTCGCTACCCGGCGGCAGGGCGAACCCATCGGCGGGTCGTCCTCCGGTCCGATGCGCTCCGCGCGCGCAGCAGGGACCCTCGGTCCGTGACCTCCCCGCGCCCGCCGTGGTCGCCGCGCCGGCGGCGCACGCTGCTCCTGCTCGGGCTCGCCGCCGTCCTCTTCGGGCTGGCCGGCGTCGCCCTGCCCGCGCAGTACGGCCTCGCCGCGGTCTACCTCTCCGGGCTGGCCGTGTTCCTCGGCCTCGTCGCGGTCGTCGTCTTCGTCGCCGTCCCCGGGCCCGGCACGGTCGACGTCCTGCTGCGCTCGCTCACCGTCTCCGGTGCCGTGCTGGTCGTGAGCTGCCTGCTGGTGCTCTCCACCGCCGGCGAGCCGCTGCGCTGGCTGTGGGTGCTCGTCGCGGTCGCCGCCGCCGCATGGCTGGCGACGGCGCTGTGGCTCACCCGCCGGGACGGCCCGGCCGGCTGACCGCCGCCCGTGGGGCCGGACTGGCCCGTCCGGCGACGGGACGGAAGGGTGGACGCCGAACTCCCCCACGTCGACCGAGAGGACCCCGTGCAACCGCTCGAGGACCTGCTGGAGTGGCTGGCGGGCCACGGCCTGGAGATCGTGCTGATCGTCCTGGCATCCGTACTGCTCGCCCGGCTCGTGTCCTGGACCGGCCGGAAGATCACCGACGACATCGACCGGCGCTCCACCGGCGGCGACGCGCTCGTCCGCTCCGAGGCCGCCAAGCACCGGCACTCGCTGACCCAGGTGGTCACCTGGACGCTGATCGTCCTGATCTACGCGGTCTCGGTGTTCTTCGTGCTCGACCGGCTCGGCGTGCCCGTCACCGGGCTCGTGGCGCCGGCGACCGTGCTCGGCGTCGGCCTCGGCTTCGGCGCCCAGCGGATCGTCGGCGACGTCCTGGCGGGGTTCTTCATCATCACCGAGCGGCAGTACGGCTTCGGCGACGTCGTCTCCATCCAGGTGGTCGGCGGCGGTGACCCGGCCACCGGCACCGTCGAGGACGTCACGCTGCGGATCACCCGGCTCCGGTCGCCCGACGGCGAGGTGGTCACGCTGCCGAACGGGCAGATCGTCAAGGTCGTCAACCTGTCCCGCGACTGGGCCCGCGCGGTCGTCGACGTCCCCGTGCCGACCAGCGTCGACGTCAACCAGGTCAACGACATCCTGCGGGGCGTGGGGCGCGAGGCCTTCGCCGATCCCCGCCTCAAGCCGCTGCTGCTCGACGAGCCCTCCGTCATGGGCGTGATGAGCCTGGGGCTGGACGAGGTGAACGTGCGGATGGTCGCGCGGACCCTGCCGGGCAAGCAGTTCGAGGTCGGCCGGGACCTGCGGTCCCGGGTGGTGCTGGCCTTCCGCCGCCAGGGCCTCAGCGTGCCGACGCCGGCCGCCGGGCCGGCCCCGACCGGCACCGGGGACGACGAGTGACGCCCCCCGACGGGCCGCCGCCGCCCGAGGAGCCCACCCGCACCATGCCGACCGCCCCCGCGCCCACCGTGACCACGGCACCGGCCGAGGGCCCGCGCCGCTGGTGGTCGGGCATCCCGCGCCGGCTGGGCCGCGCCCGCACGTCGACCGTCGTGCTGGTCGTCCTGTTCCTCGCCATCGGCCTCCTCTACCTGTACGTGCGGCCCGAGACCGACCCCGCACCGGCGGGCGACACCCGCGAGGCGCCGGTCGTCCCCGCCACGGAGACCACCCCGGCCCCCGAGCCGGCGACCGAGCCGACTCCCACGTCCGTGCCGACGACGGAGCCGACCACCACGGGCGGCGACGAGGAGCCGACACCGACGGAGGACGGCGAGCCCTCGAGCGATCCCTCCGGCGAGCCCACGACGACCGGCGACGGCACGGGCGGGCAGGGCGACGAGGAGGAGTCGGAGGCGCCCACCACCAGCCGCTCGCCGACGACGACCCGCCCCTCGACCGGCGGGAGCAGCGCGCCGACGTCATGATCGCCCGGCCCCCACCCGAACCCCTGTGACGCCTGGGGCGGGTGAGCGGATATCTTCTGGGCAGGCTTCCGAGAGGCAGTGACAAGCACCTGGCTGGCTGCCCGGCAACCTCCACTCCGTCGAGGTGCTCCAGGGGAAGAGCCGGTCGGACGGCGCCCGCCGCCCGGCAAGACGGAGTTCCGGTGCGCCGCCGGGTCTCCCGACGAGAGGAGACCGGCGCATGACCGACCCCCAGAGCTGGAGCTTCGAGACCCGGCAGATCCACGCCGGCACGAGCCCCGACCCGACCACCGGCGCCCGCGCGCTGCCCATCTACGCGACGACGAGCTACCAGTTCCGCGACGCCCAGCACGCCGCCGACCTGTTCGCGCTCGCCGAGATGGGCAACATCTACACGCGGATCATGAACCCGACGCAGGACGCGCTCGAGCAGCGCGTCGCGTCGCTCGAGGGCGGCGTGGCCGCGCTGGCCGTCGCCAGCGGCCAGGCCGCCGAGACCCTCGCGATCCTCAACCTCGCCGAGGCCGGCAGCCACATCGTCGCCTCGGCGTCGCTGTACGGCGGCACGTACAACCTGCTGCACCACTCGCTGCCCAAGCTCGGCGTCACGGTGTCCTTCGTCGAGGACCCCGACGACCCGGAGAACTGGCAGTCCCTGGTCCAGGAGAACACCAAGGCCTTCTACGCCGAGACGATCGGCAACCCCAAGGGCGACATCCTCGACATCAGCGCCGTCTCCGAGGTCGCGCACCGCAACGGCGTCCCGCTGATCGTGGACAACACGATCGCCACGCCGTACCTGATCCGGCCGATCGAGTTCGGCGCCGACATCGTCGTCCACTCCGCCACCAAGTACCTGGGCGGCCACGGCACCGCGATCGCCGGCGTCATCGTCGACTCGGGCAACTTCGACTGGACCAGCGGCAAGTTCCCCGGCTTCACAACCCCGGACCCGACGTACCACGGGGTCGTCTATGCCTCCCTCGGTGCGCCGGCGTTCGCCCTCAAGGCGCGCGTGCAGCTGCTGCGCGACCTCGGCCCCGCGATCAGCCCGTTCAACGCGTTCCTCGTGGTGCAGGGGATCGAGACGCTGTCGCTGCGCATGGACCGGCACGTGCAGAACGCGCTGAAGGTGGCGCAGTTCCTCGAGGGGCACGACGCCGTCGACCGGGTCAACTACCCGGGCCTGGAGTCCTCGCCGTGGCACGCCGCCCAGCAGAAGTACGCCCCGAAGGGCGCGGGCGCCGTCCTCACCTTCGAGCTGCACGGCGGCGTCGAGGCCGGCAAGCGCTTCGTCGACGCGCTGGAGCTGCACAGCCACGTGGCCAACATCGGCGACGTGCGCAGCCTGGTGATCCACCCGGCGTCGACGACGCACTCCCAGCTCACCCCCGAGGAGCAGCTGACCACCGGCGTCACCCCGGGCCTGGTCCGCCTCGCGGTGGGCCTGGAGGGCATCGAGGACATCATCGCCGACCTGGAGGCCGGTTTCCGCGCCGCCAAGGAGGCGTGACGTGGCGGGGGTCCGGGGTGCCGGACCGGCGCCCCGGACCCCCGCCCGCACCGGCGGCTGGCGGGACGGCGACCCGGTCGGCTCCCGGCTGTTCTGCCAGCTGGACACGGTCCTCGACGGCCCGCTGGCCCTGGAGCGCGGCGGCGTGCTGCCCGGTGTGCGCGTCGCCTACGAGACGTGGGGCGAGCTCGCCCCCGACGGCGGCAACGCGGTGCTGGTCGAGCACGCCCTCACCGGCGACAGCCACCTGGCCGGCCCGGCCGGCCCGGGGCACCCCACGGCCGGCTGGTGGGAGGGCCTGGTCGGCCCCGGCGCCCCGCTGGACACCGACCGGCTGTTCGTCGTCTGCGCCAACGTGCTCGGCGGCTGCCAGGGCAGCACGGGACCCTCGTCGACCGCACCGGACGGCGCCCCCTGGGGATCACGCTTCCCGGCCGTGACGGTCGCCGACCAGGTCGCGGTGGAGGCGGCCCTGGCCGATGCGCTCGGCATCCGCCGCTGGGCGGCCGTGCTGGGCGGCTCGATGGGCGGCATGCGCGCCCTGGAGTGGGCCGTCGCCCACCCCGACCGGGTCGCGAGCCTGTTCTTCCTGGCCTCCGGCGCGGCGGTGACCGCCGACCAGCTGGGCACCCAGACCACGCAGCAGACCGCGGTCCGCGTCGACCCGGCCTGGGCCGGCGGCGACTACCTCCCCGGCCCCGGCCCCGTCGCCGGGCTCGGCGTGGCCCGGCGGATCGCGCACCTCACCTACCGCAGCTCCGTGGAGCTCCAGGAGCGGTTCGGCAACCGGACGTCCGCTACCGGTCGGTTCGAGGTCGCCTCCTACCTCGACCACCACGCCGACAAGCTGGCCGTCCGCTTCGACCCGGCCAGCTACGTGGTGCTCACCGAGACGATGAACACCTGGGACGTCGGTCGCGGCCGCGGGGGCGTCGACACGGCCCTGGCCCGGGTGACCGCGCGCGCCGTGGTCGCCGGCGTGGACAGCGACCGGCTCTACCCCCTGGAGCTGCAGCAGCAGGTCGCCGACGGCCTCGGCGTCCCGCTGCGGGTGATCGGGTCCCCGTACGGGCACGACGGGTTCCTCATCGAGATCGACGCCGTGGGCGCGCTGGTCCGCGAACTCCTCGGCACCTGACCCGAGACCCGCGCCGCGGGCGCGACGGCCTGACCCGAGACCCGCGCCGCGGGCGGGACGGCCTCGCGCGAGGCCCGCGCCGCGGGCAACGCGACGGCCTCGCGGCGGCTACGGCGGCGCAACACGACGGGCGCACAGTGCCGGGGCACCGACGCCGCCGCGACCTGGAGATCACCGTGCCCGAGCAGACCGTTCCGCTCGTCGACCTGACCGACTGGTACACCGGAGACCGGGGGGCACGCCGGCGCATCGCCGGGGAGGTCGACCGGGCGCTGGCCGACATCGGCTTCCTGCTCGTCACGGGGCACCGGCTGTCACCCGGCCTCCTGGACGGCGTCCGCGCGGAGGCGCGCCGGTTCTTCGCCCTCCCGGCCGAGGCCAAGGCGGGCTACGCGTGCCGGGTGGGCGGCCGCGGCTGGATCCCCCCGGGGGCCGAGTCCAACGGCGCCTCCGAGGGGCTGGAGACCGCCCCCGACCTCAAGGAGTCCTGGACGTTCGGGCAGGACGCCCTCCCGGACCGGCTGGCCGGCACGGGCGAGGAGGGCTGGTACGCCCCCAGCGTGTGGCCGGCCGAGGTGCCGGGCCTGCAGGCCGCCGGCCGCGCGTTCGGCGCCGCGGCCGATGCCCTGGCCGACACCCTTCTCGCGGTCTTCGCCGAGGCCCTCGCGCTGCCTCCGGACTTCTTCACCAGCCGCTGCACGCAGGCGCCCTGGACGGTCAACCTCAACTGGTACCCGCCGCGCGCCGCCCTCGCCGGGGTGGCCGACGACCAGTTCCGGATCGGCCCGCACTCGGACTTCGGCACGCTCACCCTCCTCGACCGGGAGCCCGGGGCCGGCGGCCTGCAGGTCTGCACCCCCGACGGCGAGTGGGTGGACGCCCCCTTCGTCCCGGGTGCGCTCACCGTGAACACCGGGGACCTCCTCGCGCGCTGGACCGGGGACCGCTGGCGCTCGACCATGCACCGCGTGCTGCCGCCGCCGGCCGCCGTCCCCACCGAGGAGCTGCTCTCCCTGGTCTTCTTCCACGAGGCCGAGCCCGACGTCGTCGTCGAGACGCTGCCCACCGCCGCCGCGGGGCCCACCGGCTACGAGCCCGTGACCGCGGGTGGCTTCCTCCGCTCCCGGCTCGCGTCCATCTCCGTGGCGTAGGGGCCGCCACGGCAGCCCGGCGGCGGACGTGCGGCACGATGGATCCGTGGCCGAGGGGCGCGGGACGGGCGACGACCGGCTCGGCCGGCGCATCCGCGACCGGCGGCGCAGTCAGGGCCTGACCCTCGTGGCCCTGGCGGAGCGGGCCGGCCTCTCCCAGCCGTTCCTCAGCCAGCTCGAGCGCGGCCTCGCCCAGCCGAGCATGGCCTCGCTGCACCGGCTGGCGCGCTCGCTGGGGACGTCGACGCCGGCCCTGATGGCCGAGGCGGGAACCGACGCCGACGAGACGCGGGTGAGCCTGGTGCGCGCCGGGACCGGGACCACCGTGCACCACGACGGCGGGTCCACGCGGTCGCTGGTCGAGGGCCGCGCGGGTCTGCTGCCGCTGGAGTTCACGGTCACCAACCCCGAGTTCGACGACTACTACTCCCACGCCGTCGCCGAGGTGCTGTACGTCCTCGCCGGCCGGATCGAGGTCGACCTGGGCGGCGACGGGCGGCACGAGCTGGGCCCCGCCGACTGCCTCTACTACGGCGGCTCGGTGCCGCACCGCTTCCGGCTCGTCGGCGCCGGCCCCGCCCGGGTCCTCGTGGTCCAGCCCGGGGGGCCGCCGGCGCGGACGGGACCGGAGAACTGACCTGGCGGAAACCCCGGCGAAATCCCTCGCCGCGATATTGACGCCGTCAATATCGCGTTCCCCGAGGAGTTCGTCATGCGCCTGCCCCGTTCCCGCGCCCTGCCGGCCGCCGCCCTCGCCGGCGTCCTGACCCTCGCGGCCTGCGGCGGATCGGACGACGACGGCTCCGGCGAGGCGGTGGGCGGCGACGGCGCCCTGTCCGCCTGCCCCGCCACCGTGGTGCTGCAGACCAACTGGTTCCCCGAGCCGGAGCACGCGGCCGCCTACCAGCTGATCGACCACGACCGGGCCGAGCCCAACCCCGACAACGGCATCTACTCCGGGCCCGCGGTCGCCGACGACCGGGTGACCGTCGAGATCCGCGCCGGCGGCCCGTTCATCGGCTTCCAGACCAACAGCGCGCTGCTCTACACCGACCCGGACATCCTGCTCGGGATGGTCGACACCGACGAGTCGGTGCGGCTGTCGGCCGAGCTGCCGACGCGGGCCGTGGTGACCCCGCTGCAGATCACGCCCCAGATCCTGCTGTGGGACCCGGAGAAGTACGACTTCGGCTCGTTCGAGGAGATCGCCGACAGCGACGCGACCGTCCTGTACTTCGAGGGCCAGACCTACATGGACTACCTCGTGCAGCAGGGCTGGGTGCGCCAGGACCAGCTGGACGGCTCCTTCGACGGCGCCCTCACCCGGCTGGTGCTCGGAGAGGACGTCGTCATGCAGGGCTACGTGACCCAGGAGCCCTGGCGCCTGGTCAACGACACCCCCGAGTTCGCCCGCGAGATCGACTTCCTCTCCCTCGACGACGCCGGCTACCGGATCTACCCCTCCGCCTGGGCCGGGATCCCCGAGACCGTCGAGGAGAACTCCGACTGCCTCGCCCAGCTGGTGCCCCTGCTGCAGCAGGGCCAGGTCGACTACATGGCCGACCCGGAGCCGGTGAACACCGCGATCTCGGACTACCTCACCGACATCGACCAGTTCTTCCAGATCACGCCCGAGCGGGCCGACGCCATCACCGACTCGCTGAACGACGACGGCATCGTCGCCGACGGCCCCGACGGCGTGCTCGGCTCGTTCGACCCCGACCGCATGAGCGAGATGACCGACCTGCTGACCGGCGTCTTCGCCGACCTCGACGTCGAGCTGGCCGACGGCCTCACCCCCGAGGACCTCTACACCAACGAGTTCATCGACGAGTCGATCAGCTACGACCCGGCACAGTTCGTCAGCCCGAGCGGCCGGTGAGCCCCGGCCGCGGCATGCGGATCACCGGCATCGAGTCCTTTCCGCTCCGGCTGACGACGGCGCAGCAGACCATGACGTTCTTCGTGGTCCGCGTGAGGACCGACGAGGGCCTGGTCGGGCTGGGCGAGGCGTGCGACAGCTTCGGCGTCTCGCACCCGACCGTGCTCGCGTCGATCGTGGACGACGTCTACGCCCCGCTGCTGCTGGGGGCGGAGCTCTCCTCCGTCGAGGCCGTGCTCGACCCGGTCCACCGGGCGACCCGGCGCACGCTCGGCGACCGGGGCGTCGCCGGGCAGGCGCGCAGCGCCCTGGCGATCGCGCTGGCCGACCTCTGTGCCCGGGCCGCCGGCCGGTCGGTCAGCGACCTCACCGGCCGGGTCCGGGACCGCATCCGGGTGTACGTCGGCAGCAGTCCCTTCCTGGAGTCGGGCCCGGCCACGCAGCACCTGGAGCGGCTGGGGCCGCTCCTGGACCGGGGCGTCGACATGGTGAAGATGCGCGTGGGCCTCGACTGGGCCCGCGCCATGGACGTCCTGGCCGACCTGCGGGGACTGCTCGGCGACGGTGTCGAGATCGCCGTCGACGGGAGCGAGTTCTTCACGCTGCCGCAGGCGGTGGCGATCGCCGAGCGGCTGCACGAGGTGGGGGTCACCTGGTTCGAGGAGCCGCTGCCGCACGACCAGCACGAGGCGATCGCCCGGCTGGCCGACCGGGTCGCGGTGCCCCTGGCCTACGGGGAGCACTTCTCCTCGCCGGCCGCCGCCCTGGACGCGCTGGTCGCGGGCGAGATGACCGTCGTCCAGCCCGACGCCTCCATCGCGGGCGGCATCGAGGCGGCCCGCTCCATCGCGCGCACCGCCGGCGAGCGCGGCGCCCGGGTGGCCTGCCACCACCACGCGGGGCTGGTGTCGGTGGCGGCCAACCTGCACGTGGCGGCGTCCTCGGCCGCGGTGGACGTCTTCGAGTTCCCCTTCCACCTCGATCCCCTCCTCGCCCCGGCGTTCGGCATCGACGCCCTGGTGGACGGCGCCCTGCCGGTGCCGACGGGGCCGGGGCTCGGGGTCACCCTCGACGAGGACTTCCTCGCCGCGCACCGGCTGGCCTGCTGACGTGGCCGGGTCGCTGCGGGTGCTGGTCACCGGGGCGCGGGGAAAGGTCGGGTCCGCCGCCGTCGAGGCCCTGGCTGCGCGCGGGCACCGGGTGGTGGGCACCGACCTCGCCGTCCCCGACTACGACCCTCCGCCGGGGTCCGTCCCCTACGTGCGGGCCGACCTCACCGATCTCGGCCAGGCGCTGTCCGTCGTCCGGGACGTCGACGCGGTGGTGCACACCGCCGCCGTCCCGCGGCCGGGGCTGGACCCGGGGCCCACCGTGTTCACGACCAACGTGGCGATGACCGCGCACGTCGTGGAGGCCTGCGCGCTGAACGGGGTGCGCCGGCTGGTCAACCTGTCCTCCGACAGCGTCTGCGGGATCACCTGGGCCCGGGACCCGGCGCCGCCGGTGCGGCTGCCGATCGACGAGGAGCACCCCGACCGCCCCGAGGACCCGTACGCGCTGTCCAAGCAGGTCTCCGAGCTGCTCTGCGACGGGCTGGTCCGGCGGAGCTCCTGCACCGCCGTCTCGCTGCGGCCCACCTGGGTGCTGACGCCGCGGACCTACGCGGCCTCGCTGGGGCCCTTCCGGCGGGACCCGGAGCTGCGCAGCCCGATGTTCTGGTCCTACGTCGACGTGGCCGACCTCGCCGGCCTGATCGCGCTGGCCGCCGAGTCCACCACCCCGGGGCACGAGGTGGCCTACGCGGCGGCCGCCGACAACGGCACCGGGCGGGACCTGCGGGCCGCGGCGCTCGCCGTCCACCCCGGCCTGGAGGTGCGGCCGCTGCCCCGGCCCGACGCGTCGGCCATCAGCAGCGCGAAGGCGGAGCGGCTGTTCGGCTGGCGGCCGACCCGGAGTTGGCGCGACGTCCCGGACGCCTGACCCGCGCCGGCCGCCGCCTCAGATCAGGCCGTGGGCGTGCACCGCCTCGGCGACCTCCAGGAAGCCGGCGACGTTCGCGCCCAGCACGAGGTCGCCGGGGGCGCCGTACTCCTCGGCCGTGGCGTGGCAGCGGGCGTGGATCGCCCGCATGATCGCCTCCAGCCGCTCCTCGCTGTGCTCGAAGGTCCAGCGGTCGCGGGAGGCGTTCTGCTGCATCTCCAGCGCCGACGTCGCCACGCCGCCGGCGTTGGCGGCCTTGCCGGGGGCGAAGGCGACCCCGGCCTCCTTGAGCACGCGGACGGCGTCCGGCGTGGTCGGCATGTTGGCGCCCTCGACGACGTACCGGCAGCCGTTGCGCGCGAGGGTGGCGGCCGCGTCGGCGTCCAGCTCGTTCTGCGTCGCGCTGGGCACGGCGACGTCGCACGGCACGTCCCAGATGCTGCCGCCGGACACGAACGACGCCGAGGACACCCGGTCGGCGTAGGCCTCGACCCGCTCCCGCTCGACCTCCTTGACCTGCTTGAGCACCGCGAGGTCGATGCCCTTCTCGTCGACGACGTAGCCGCTGGAGTCCGAGCACGCGACGACGGTGCCGCCGAGCTGGTGCACCTTCTCGATGCCGTAGACGGCGACGTTGCCCGAGCCGCTGATGACCACCCGGCGGCCGTCGAAGGACTCCCCTCGGGCCTTCATCATCGCGTCGGCGAAGAAGGCGGCGCCGTAGCCGGTGGCCTCGGTGCGCACCAGCGCGCCGCCCCAGCCCAGGCCCTTGCCCGTGAGCACCCCGGACTCGTAGCGGTTGGTGATCCGCTTGTACTGGCCGAACAGGTAGCCGATCTCGCGAGCGCCGACGCCGATGTCCCCGGCCGGCACGTCGGTGTACTCGCCCAGGTGCCGGTACAGCTCGGTCATGAACGACTGGCAGAACCGCATCACCTCGGCGTCGGAGCGGCCCTTGGGGTCGAAGTCCGACCCGCCCTTCCCGCCGCCGATGGGCATGCCGGTCAGCGCGTTCTTGAAGACCTGCTCGAAGCCCAGGAACTTGACGATGCCCAGGTTCACCGACGGGTGGAAGCGCAGACCCCCCTTGTACGGGCCGAGCGCGGAGTTGAACTCGACGCGGAAGCCGCGGTTGATCTGCACCTCGCCGCTGTCGTCCTGCCACGGCACGCGGAAGATGATCTGCCGCTCGGGCTCGCAGATCCGCTGGACGGTCTTCATCTCGGTGTACTCGCTGTGCCGGTCCAGCACCACGGCCAGCGACTCGAGCACCTCCTTGACCGCCTGGTGGAACTCGGTCTCCCCCGGGTTGCGCCGCAGGACCTCCTCGTAGATGCCCTGCACCCTTGCAGGTACCTCGTCGCCCACCACGCGCTCCTCGCATCGTCCGCTCGAACGCCGTCGACGGTACGGCGGTGCCCCGGGCGCCCTGCCGGGGGAGCGATTTCGCGCGCGAAATTCCCCTAGTTGTCGGGGGCGTCGCCGGGGGTGGGGCCGGCCGCCGGCAGCCGCCCGCGGACGACGGGGCGCACCCGGCGGGCCGAGGGCAGCCGCTCGCTGTAGGACAGCGCGTTGCCGCGGATGTGCAGCAGGTCGTCGTCGGTCGTCTGGCGGACGACCTTCGCCGGCACCCCCGCGATCACCGAGCCCGGCGGGAACTGCTTGCCCTGCGTCACGACCGCGCCGGCCGCCACGATCGACCCCGACCCGATGTGCGCGCCGTTCATCACGATGCTGCCCATGCCGACCAGGACGTCGTCCTCGATCCGGGCGCCGTGCAGCACCACCCGGTGCCCGACGGTGACCCCGGTGCCCACCACGAGCGGGAAGCCGGGGTCCGAATGCAGCGTGCAGCCGTCCTGCACGTTCGAGCCCGCGCCGATCTCGATCACCTCGGCGTCGGCCCGCAGCACGGCGCCGTACCAGACGCTCGCCGCCGGCCCGAGCGTGACCGCGCCCACGACGACCGCGGTCGGCGCCACGAACGCCTCCGGGTCGATCCGCGGTGCACCGAAGTCCAGTTCCCCGATGTAGTTCTCCGCCACACCCCCACCCCAGCACAGGGCGCCCGGTGTCGCACCCCTCGGGCAGACTCCCCGCCGTGACGCTGCCGACCGACCTCCCGGTGCTCGCCTTCCCCGACCAGGCGGCGCTCGAGGCCTGGCTGGAGGTGGAGGGGGCCACGGCCCCGGGCCTCTACGTGCGGCTGGCCAAGAAGGGCTCGGGGATCGCGTCGGTGACCTACGCCGAGCTCGTCGAGAGCTGCCTGTGCTTCGGCTGGATCGACGGCCGCTCGAACCGGCTCGACGAGGCGACCTACCTGCAGCGCATCACCCCCCGGCGGGCCCGCAGCGTCTGGTCGCAGAAGAACGTGTCCGCCGTCGGGCGGCTGCTCGAGGCGGGCCGGATGCGCCCGGCCGGGCTCGCCGCGGTCGAGGCCGCGCAGGCCGACGGGCGGTGGGAGCGCGCCTATCCCGGCAGCGCGGACATGACGGTCCCCGACGACCTGGCCGCGGCACTGTCCGCCGTCCCCGGCGCGGCCGAGGCGTTCGCGGCGCTGAACGGCGCCGAGCGCTACTCCGTCCTCTGGCGGGTGCACAACGCGGCCACCCCGGAGACCCGCGCCCGGCGGATCACCGCGGCGGTGCAGGCGCTGGCGCCCTGATCAGAGGATGCGGCGGGCTCCGGCGTAGCCGCGCATGTCCACGCTGGTGACGGCGACCGGCTGGCCGAACGTGCGGGCGTGCACCATCTGGCCGTTGCCGATGTAGATGCCCACGTGGCTGACCGGCGAGTAGAAGTAGACGACGTCGCCGGGCTGCAGCTCGCCGCGCGACACGGCCACGCCCATCCCCGCCTGCGCGCGGCTGGAGTGCGGCAGCGAGACGCCGGCAGCGGCGTAGGCGAACTGGGTCAGCCCCGAGCAGTCGAAGCCGTTCGGACCGGACGCGCCCCAGACGTAGGGGTCGCCGACCTGGGCCAGCGCCGCCGCGACGACCGCTCCGGCGGCCTCCGAGGGCGGCGGGGCCAGCGATGTCGGCACGTCCAGCACGGGGCCGGCCAGCGAGACGGTGACCGCGGCGCGCTCCTGCGCGGAGAGCCGGGTGAAGTCGGCCTCGTACTGGTCCACGCGGGCCTGCACCTCGGCCTGCTGCTGCTCGAGCGTGGCCAGCGCGGCCTCGGCCTCCGCCGCGGCGGCCTGCGCCTGGGACTGGGCGGCGGCCGCCTGCTCCCGGGCGGCGGACACGGTGACGAGCAGGCTGTCGGTGTGGGCGGCGATCATGTCGAGGGTCGTCATCTGCTGGACGAAGTCCTCGGCGGAGTCGCTGGTCAGGAACGCGGCCACGCCCGACGTGGGGCCCGACGTGTAGCCGGTGTGCGCGATCGCGATCAGCTGCGGCTCGTAGCGGGCGACCTCGGCCTCGGCGGCCTCGGCGACGGCGCGCGCATCGGCGGCGACCCGCTGCAGCTCGGTCACGGTCAGCTCGGCCTGGTGCACCTGCTCGTCCAGCTGGGTCAGCTCCTGGCCGGTCTGGGCGACCAGGTCGGCCGCCTCGTCGGCGGTCGTCGGCGCGGCCGTGGCGGACGTCGGGCCCAGCACCACGGCGATGGCGGCGGCGGTCGCGAGCACGGCACCGGCCCAGCGGCGGCTCGTCGTCCGGTTGCGCTGCATCGTCAGCTCCTCGTGTGCATCGCGCGCCGCCCGGGGAAGGGGCGGTGGGTCGCGCGTCCACGACGGACAGTAAGGACGACGTGTCGACACGTGATGAGGGCACGCGGGCCGGGGGCTGGGCAGCCGACCCCGCCCGTCACATCCGTCCCGGGAGGGTGCGGGCGTCGCAGTGGCCGCCGGGATCTGTCGGTGCTCGGCGGTACCGCCCGGTCAGCGGGGCGGGGTCGACCGGGCCGAGATCGCCACGAGTGGTGGCGCCTCGGCGGGCGTGCGGTCAGCGCGCGGATCTGTCGCGCGCCTGCGGACCCGGCCGACCCCGCGCAGAAGCGCGAAATCGCCCCGGGGCAGAAGCGCGGAATCGCCCCGGGGCAGCAGCGCGAAGTTGCCCCCGGGCAATAGTGCGAAGTTGCCCCGGGGAGAAGGGGGGGCTCAGCCGGCCAGGGGCTCCTGCGCCTCGAGGGCGGAGACCTGGTCGAAGTCGCGGATGACGGCGGAGAGCTCGTCGGCGGTCCACGCCTCGCAGCAGTCGCACCCACCCTCGCGGTAGCTGACCAGCCCCAGCCGGCCCCCGGCCTGGTCCTCGTCGATCGCGAGGTGGCCCGCGGACGGGTGCCGGTGGCAGGTGCACGCGGACGCGCACAGGCCCAGGCCCCACCCCGAGACGACGACGGTGCGGCCGTCGTCCCACACCTGACCGATCTGGAAGACCGACGGCTTCTGCGTCCTGCTCATCGGGAAGGCTCCCCTCGACGGCCCCGTCATGGGGCCCGCGTGCTGGTGCCGGGAAAAAATATCCCCGTGCCCCGTTTCAACGGCACGCAGGCGCGGTAACTGAAGCCCTTTTCACCGTGAGGCAGCGCACCGACACCACCCGTCACACCTGTGCCACCGGACCCGGGCGGACCGGTCCGTCCTGGCTCAGCTGGCGGGCGAGACCGAGCTCATGTGGAAGTCCGGCACCCGGACCGCGGGCATCGCGGCGCGGGTGAACCAGTCGTTCCACTCCCGGGGCAGGGTCCGCTCGGTGCGCGAGGCCTGCGTGATCCGGCCGAGCAGGTCCACGGGCGACTCGTTGAACCGGAAGTTGTTGACCGCGCCGGTGACCTCGCCGCCCTCGACCAGGAAGACGCCGTCCCGGGTCAGGCCGGTGAGCAGCAGCGTCTGCGGATCGACCTCGCGGATGTACCAGAGGGTCGTCAGCAGCAGGCCGCGATCGGTGGACGCGACCATCTCCTCGAGGCTGGCCGTCGCGTTCGGGTCCTCGAGGATCAGGTTGTCGACGGCGGCCGTGGCCGGTGCGGTCGTCCGCAGCGCCCATGCCCGCGGGCGCACGAGGTTGGTCAGCACGCCGTCGGAGATCCAGTCGACCGCCGGGGTCGCCATGCCGTTGTCGAAGACCGAGGCCGCCCCGGAGGAACCGCCGACGACCTGGAACGGCGCCGACTCCAGCCCGGGGGCGTCCGGATCGCTGCGCAGCCTCAGCGGCAGCGCGGCCAGCCGCTCGCCGATCCGGCTGCCGCCGCCGGCCTTGGCGAAGACGTTGCGGCCCTCGTCGGCGTCGCGCGCCTCCATCGTCCAATAGGCGTAGATCATCAGGTCGCTGACCGCCGACGGCGGGAGCAGCGTCTCGTAGCGGCCCGCGGGCAGGTCGATCCGCCGACGGGACCAGGCGAGCTTGCGCTCGACCTCGGCGGCCAGCCCGGCGACGGACACGTCGAGGAAGTCGCGGGTGCCGACGCCGGCCCACACCGAGCGGCTGAAGTCGCTGCTCTTGCCGTTGAGCTCGACCCGGCCGGTGGGCTGGTCGTGCCGCAGCCGCAGCCCGGTGGAGGAGCCGAGGTAGGTCGTGGACAGGGAGTGCTCGGCGTAGCCGAACAGCAGGTCGTCGCGGTCGCGGGCCCGCCCGAAGGCCTCGCCGAGGGCCGGCGCGAATTCCTCGAAGACGCCGATGGAGGTCTCGGCCGGATCGGCGTCCCAGTCGCCGGAGCCGGGCGGGGCGTCCGACACCAGCGGGACGGCATCCTCGGCGGGTCCGGCGTCGCGCGCGGCCTGCTCGCTCGCCGCGACCAGCTCGGCGATGTCCGGCGTGCCCGAGCGGGCGACCGTGCCCGCGGCCATCCCGGCGCCGCCGTCGACGAAGGAGATCACCACGACCTGCCGCGACCGCATCGCGCCGTTGGTGGTGAGGCTGTTGCCCGCCCAGCGGAGGTTGGCCTCGGAGCTGTCGACGACGTAGGCCACCTGCCCGTCGGCGGACGACGCAGCCAGCGCCTGCTCGACGAGCTCCTGCGCGCGGTACCGACTCACTCTGTTCCCCGTTCGCTCACGCGCGGCGCTCCGCTCCTCGGTCGCTGTCCCCCGCAAGCGGGAGGTGCCCCCAGCCTGGGGCGGTGCTCACGCCGCTGACCGCTCACCGGCCGCCCTCCTGCACCGTGTTGAGGATGGAGACGCCCTCGAACAGCGCCGAGGGGCATCCGTGGCTGACGGGGGCGACCTGGCCGGGCTGGGCCTTGCCGCAGTTCAGCGCCCCGCCGAGCACGTAGGTCTGCTCGCCGCCCAGCGCCCGCATCGACCCCCAGAAGTCCGTCGTCGTCGCCTGGTAGGCGACGTCGCGCAACTGTCCGGCCAGCTTCCCGCCCTCGATCCGGTAGAAGCGCTGCCCGGTGAACTGGAAGTTGTAGCGCTGCATGTCGATCGACCAGCTCTTGTCGCCGACGACGTAGACGCCGCGGTCCACGCCCGCGATCAGCTCCTCGGTGGAGGGCCCGCCCGCGGCCGGCTGCAGCGACACGTTGGCCATCCGCTGCACCGGCACGTGCCGCGGGGAGTCGGCGAAGGCGCAGCCGTTGGACCGCTCCATCCCGCGCAGGCGCGCCATGTTCCGGTCGACCTGGTAACCCACGAGGACGCCGTCGCGCACGATGTCCCACCGCTGGGCCTCGACGCCCTCGTCGTCCCAGCCGACCGACGCCAACCCGTGGACGGCGGTGCGGTCACCGGTCACGTGCATGAGCTCGGAGCCGTAGCGCAGCGACCCCAGCTTGTCGACGGTGGCGAACGAGGTGCCGGCATAGGCGGCCTCGTAGCCCAGCGCCCGGTCCAGCTCGGTGGCGTGCCCGACCGACTCGTGGATGGTCAGCCACAGGTTCGAGGGGTCGACGACCAGGTCGTAGCGGCCGGCCTCGACGCTCGGCGCCTTGGTCTTCTCCCGCAGCAGCTCGGGGATCTCGGCGAGCTCGCGGTCCCAGTCCCAGCTGCCGCCGGTGAGGTACTCCCAGCCGCGGCCGACCGGCGGGGCGAGGGTGCGCATGCTCTCGAACGCGCCGGTGGCCCGGTCGACGGTGAGCGCGGTGAACTGCGGGTGGATGCGGACCCGCTCCTGGCGGGTGCGGGTGCCGGCGGTGTCGGCGTAGTACTTCTGCTCCTTCACCGCCGTGCAGCCCGACTGCACGTGCTCGACGCCGTCGGCGGCCATCAGCCGCTCGGACAGCTCGGTGAGCAGCGCCGTCTTCTCCCCGTCGGGCACGGTGAACGGGTCGATCTCGTGGTCGGAGACCCAGACGGCGTCCGGGTACACCGGCTCGGGGGCGAGCTCCACCCGGTCGCTGCTCAGCGCCGCGGAGACCCGGGCGACGGCCACGGCCTCCTCGGCCAGCCGCACCGCCTCCGCCGCGGTGAGGACGACGCCCGCGGCGAAGCCCCAGGTGCCCTCGTGCACCACGCGGACGGCCAGCCCGAGGTCCTCGCCGTCGGCCAGGCTCTCCAGCCGGGCGTCGCGCAGGCTGATCGACTGGGTGCGGATGCGCTCCACCCGGATGTCGGCGTGCTCGCAGCCGAGGTCGACCGCACGGGTCAGCGCGGCGTCGGTGAGCGCGGAGAGCGGGAGGGCGAGGAAGGACGCGTCGACGTCGCGGGGTCCGGCCACGACGCCCTGTCTACCAGCCGACCGGCCGGGTCCGCCCCCGCCGCGAGGGCCGTCCCGCCCGCTGCTGACCGGGGCTGCCGGGGAGCGATCTGCCGGGCACTGTGCGCCAGGTGACCGGTTTCGGCCTGGAACGGGCACTCAGCGCACACCGTGCGTGGCGGCGAGCGCGAGCCGGGTCCGGTAGACCGCAGCGATCTCCGCTCGGCAGGCGGCCGGCTCCCGGGTCAACCGGCGGTAGCTGAACCGGAGCACGAGCCATCCCAGAGCAGCGAGCGCGGCGTCCCGGCGCAGGTCCCGCTCCCGTTGCTCGGCGCTGCCGTGGAAGGCGGCGCCGTCCAGCTCGACCGCGAGGCGCACCTCCGGCCAGGCCACGTCGAGGTCGGCGTGCGTCCCGGGCAGCTGGACCCGGTGCTGCTGCCGGTAGGGCGGGAGTCCCGGTACGTCCAGCACGTGCAGCACGCCCCAGATCTCCAGCTCGCTCTGCGCCCCGGCGGCGACCAGGCTCACGAGCTCGAACAGCAACCCCCGGCCGGGCAGCTGCGGCCGGCGGGTCAGCTCCCGTCGCAGCTCCGGCACGTCGGACCGTCCGGTGCGGACGGCGGATATCGCGGCGGCCCGGACCTCCCGGACGGCAGCGGCGGACCCGCCGTCCTGGTGTGCGGCGCCCCACGCGTCCACGACGCTGCGAGCCGGTGCCGTGACCGGGAGCCCCCTGCGCGTCCGCGGCGACAGGCCGGTGACCCGGTGCACGTCGAGCCAGTCGACCGGCTCGGGCGCGCGACGGCGGGCGTCGATCGCGACGTGCACCCGTCCGTCCGGCTCGGCGAGGTCCCAGAGCGCCAGCGCGGAGGCATGGCTCAGCACGCCGCGCGTCGAGAGGGCGGCCGCCACCGCGCGCGTGCGCCACCGGCCGGCGTCCTCGGGCAGGACGACGACGTGCGGGAGAAGTTTCAGCAGCCGCCCCTCCCGGACCCAGCGGGACACGCTCGTCGAGCCCGTGCGGGCGGCGACATCGGAGATCCGCATCGCGCCGTCCGCCCCGACGATGCTGCGCAGATCGACCACCATGGCCGCAGCGTGCGGCCCCCGCAGCGGGCGAGGAGGCGCCGCGACGGACCCGTGGACAGACGCTCATCCTGTGGACGACACGGGCACTGTGCGCCCGGTGACCGGAAACCGGTCGGAACGGTCACGGATCGCACACTGCTCGTGCTCAGGGGCGGGCGAGGCGGGCCGCTCGCTCGGTGACCTCGATCCGCAGGGCCTCGGCGTCCACGGTCGTGCACTCGCCGCCGGCCACGACCTGCCGGCCGCCCACCCACACGTCGCGCACCAGCCGCGAGGCGCCGGACCAGACGAGGTGGGTGATCACGTCGGCCGGGTCGCCCACCGGCTCGAAGGCCAGGTCCCGGGTGTCGACGTGCACGAGGTCCGCGCGCCGGCCCACCTCGAGCCGACCGAGGTCGGGGCGGCCGATCGCGTCCGCGGCCGCCCCGGTGGCCAGCCACAGCGCCTCGGCGGCGGTCAGCGCGGTCGCCGACGCCTCCCGCAGCCGGGCCAGCTGCGCCGCCAGCCGGGCGTCGGCCAGGAGGTCCAGGCCGTCGTTGGACGCCGGCCCGTCGGTGCCCAGCCCCACCCGGATGTCGCGGTCGAGCATGTCCCGCAGCCGGGCCACGCCGCTGGCCAGCTTCGCGTTGCTGGCCGGGCAGTGGGCGACGGCGACGTCGTACTCGCGCCACAGCTCGAGGTCGCCGTCGTCCATGTGCACGCAGTGCGCCGCCAGAACCCGGCCGCCCAGCACGTCGTGCGCCGCGAGCAGCGCCGGCACCGACAGCCCGTGGGCCGCGAGCAGGTCGCCGCCCTCGGTCGCGGTCTCGGCGACGTGCAGGTGCAGCAGCAGGCCGCGATCCCGCGCCAGTCCCGCCGCCTCCCGCAGCAGCGGCAGCGGCACCGTGTACGCGGCGTGCGGGCCCAGGCCGTACTCGACGGTGCCGTCGTGCGGCGCGGTGCCGGCCAGGTCGACGGCGGCGGCCAGCTGCTCCTCCAGCGGCGGCATGCCGGGCAGCGGGACCAGTGGGGTCGCGATCACGGCGCGGGCCCCGGTGCGGCCGACCGCGGCGGCGATCCGCTCCGGGGAGAAGTACATCTCCACGCTCGTGGTCACCCCGGCCCGCAGCAGCTCCGCCGAGGCGGCGGTCATAGCCACCTCGACGTCGTCCCCCGTCAGCCGCGCCTCGCGGGGCCACATCACCTCACCCAGCCAGCGGTCCAGCGGCAGCCCCTCGCCCTGGCCGCGGAACAGCACCATCGGGGCGTGCGAGTGCGCGTTGACCAGGCCCGGCAGGAGCACGCCGGGCAGCGCGACGACCTCGGCGTCGCCGGCCGGCGGGGCGTCGGCGGCCGGACCCACCCAGGTCACCAGACCGTCGGCGACGTCGACCACGGCGTCCGGGACGACGGTGCCGGATCGGTCCCCCACGACGACGGCCCGGGCGGTGAAACGTTGGAACATGGCGGCACGCTAGCCCCACGCGCCCCGCCGGCCCGGCCGACACCCGTGACGGCGCCGTTACCGTGGAGCCATGTCCTTCCTCGCCGCCGTCAGCTCCGACGAGGGTGGTCTGACCGCATGGCTGCTCGACCTCGTCGACACCCTCGGGCCGATCGGCGTCGGCTTCGCGATCCTGCTCGAGACGGTCATCCCGCCGATTCCCAGCGAGGCCGTCCTGGGAGCCGCCGGGGTGCTGATCGAGACCCCGCTGGACTTCTTCCTGGTCGTCTTCTGCGCGACCGTGGGCTCGGTCCTCGGAGCGGTCTTCTTCTACTACATCGGCCGGGCGCTCGGTCCCCGCCGGTCGCACGCCTTCCTCGACCGGCTGCCGCTGGTGGAGACCGAGGACGTCGACAAGACCTTCGAGTGGTTCGAGCGGCACGGCCGGGCCGCGGTGTTCTTCGGCCGGATGGTGCCGATCGTCCGCAGCTTCATCTCCGTGCCGGCCGGTGTCGTGCGCATGCCCTTCGGCCAGTTCCTGCTCTACACGACCGGCGGCAGCCTGATCTGGAACTCGGTGCTGGTCACCCTCGGCTGGCTGGCGCGGGACTTCATCGAGGCGAACCTGCACTACCTGGACTACGTCGTCGTCGCCGTCGTGATCCTCGCCGTGGTCTGGTTCGTCTACCGCAAGGCCACCGGCAAGCTCCGCCGTCCGCCGACCGCGGGCGCGGACCTCCCGGTGGACGAGCGCGACCAGGCATGACGCCCCGCCGCCCCGAGGTGGTCGCCCTCGACGTCAACGAGACCCTGCTCGACCTCGCCCCGATCCGCGCGGGCCTCGTCGAGCACGGCGAGCGACCGGAGCTCCTGGCCACCGTCTTCGCCCGCACGCTGCTCACCGGCTTCGCGGCGGCCACCACGGGCACGTGGTGCCGCTTCCGCGACGCCTTCGACGCCGCCCTCGCCCAGCTCACCGACCTCTCCCCCTCCGTCCGCAGCGGGATCGCCGACAGCTTCCTGGACCTCACCCCGCACCCCGACGTCGAGGCGGCGCTGCGCCGGCTGGTCGAGGCCGGCGTCCGGGTCGTGACGCTCACCCACGGCTCCCCCGGCGTCGCCGAGGCCGGCCTGGAGCGCGCCGGGATCGCGCCGCTGGTCGAGCGCTCCCTGTCCAGCGAGCTCATCCGGGCCTGGAAGCCGGCCCGGGAGGTCTACCTCTGGGCCGCCGGCGAATGCCGCGTCGAGCCGGCCGCGATGGCGCTGGTCGCCGCCCACGGCTGGGACGTGCACGGCGCGGTCCGGGCCGGGCTGACCGGCGTGTGGTTCCCCCGCGAGGAGCGCAGCTACCCGGCCGTCTACGACCCCGCCGCGCTGGTGGCAGCGGACCTGGGCGGCGCCGTCGACGCGCTGCTCGCCCTCCCCGCATCGTGACCGTCGAGATCCCGACCCCGCACGGCCCGGCGCGGGTGCACGCCGACGAGCCGCCGTCGGGCGTCCACGGCACCCTGGTGCTCGGCCACGGCGCCGGCGGTGGCGTGGAGTCGGTCGACCTGGCCGCCGTCTCCCGGGACGCCGCCGACGCCGGCTGGCGGGTGCTGCGCGTGGAGCAGCCCTGGCGGGTCGCCGGCAAGCGCGTCGCCCCGGCCCCGCCGCGGCTCGACGAGGGCTGGACGGCGGTGCTCGGCGCCCTCCGCGACGGCGGCCGGCTGGCGGGTCCGCTGGTGTTCGGGGGCCGCAGCGCCGGCGCGCGGGTGGCCTGCCGGACCGCGGCCGCCCTCGGCGCGGACGGCGTCCTGGCGCTGGCGTTCCCGCTGCACCCGCCGGGCCGGCCCGAGAAGAGCCGCGCCGACGAGGTGACCGCGGTCGAGGTGCCGCTGGTCGTCGTCCAGGGCGAGACCGACGCGTTCGGGGCACCGGCCGACGTCGCCGCCGCGCTGCAGGGCCGGGCCACGGCCTCGGTCTACGCGGTGCCCGGCGACCACTCGCTCAAGAAGAACCCCGACCTCGTCGCCGCGGCCGCCCTGGCCTGGCTGGACGAGGTCCATCCCAGGCGGTGAACGGAGTCGCTCGGTGCCGGTTCCCGGCACCGAGCGACTCCGATCGGTACGACTAGCGGCGGCGGCGCCGACGGCGGCGCAGGACGATGCCGAGGACGAGCAGCAGCGCGGCCACCCCGGCCAGCGGCTGGGCGTAGCGGGTCAGCGCCGCTCCGCCGGCGACCTCGAGCAGGTCGATCGGCTCGGGCTCGGCGACCGGCGGCCGCACCGTGGACGGCGAGCTCTTCGCCGGGGCGCCGGTGGCCGGCCGCGCGGGCGGGGCGCTGGGGCCCGACGGCGGGCCGCTCGGCCGGCCGCCGGACACGCCTGCCGCCGGGGCTGACGTCGCCGCGGCAGGCGCAGCGCCGGCCACAGCGGCGGGCGCCGTGTCGGTCGCCGCGGGGGCCGCCTTCTTCGCCGGCGCCTTCTTGGCCGGGGCCCGGCCGCCGGCACCGGTCGCGTCGGTGGCCGCTGCCGCGGTCTTCTTCGCCGCCGTGCCGGCCTTGCGGGCGGTCTCGGCGGCCGCGGTGTCCCCCGGCGTCTGCTCGACCGAGGCGGCCACCTCCTCGGCGGCGCCGCTCACCGTGGCCGCGGCCGTCGCCGCGGCGCTCTCGGCGCGGTCGGCGTCGCCCTGCGCGTCGCCCTCGCCGAGCTGGGCGGCGAGCTTGTCGGCGAACTGCCCGAGCAGCTTGTTGCCGACGTCGGTCATCACGCCGCGGCCGAACTGCGCCGGTCGGCCGGTGATGTTGAGGTCGGTGAGGACGTCGACCCGGGTGACCGAGCCCTCGGCCGCGAGCGTCGCCGTGACGACGGCGGCGGCCGTGCCGTTGCCGCGCTGGTCCTTGCCCCGGGCGTCGATGACCGCGCGGTGGGCGGCCTCGTCCTTCTCCACGAACGACGCCTTGCCCTGGTAGGTCAGGTTGATCGGGCCGAGCTTGACCTTGACCCGGCCGGTGAAGTCGTCACCCGTGACGGAGTCCAGCGCCGCGCCGGGCATGCACGGCGCGATCCGCTCGATGTCCAGCAGCACCCGCCAGGCCTCGTCGATCGGAACCGGGACGGTGAACGAGTTCTCCAGCTGCACGGGTGCGACCTCCTGATGGTGGACGGCTCGGCCGGCCCGTCCGGAGGAGGACGGACCGGCCGAGCCGGTGGAACGCGGGTACCGGGTTGTGTCGAACGCTACAGCCCGGCGGCTGCCGAGACCGCTCTCCGGGTGAGCACCTGGGCCAGGTGCTCACGGTAGTCCGCCTGGGCGTTGAGGTCGCTGCTCGGACTCGTGCCCTCGGCGGCCGACCGCGCCGCGTCGGCGATGGCCTCGGCGGTGACCGCCGCCCCGGCCAGGGCCGCCTCGGTGGCCCGCGCCCGCAGCGGGGTCGGGCCCATGTTGGTCAGCCCGATCCGCGCCTCCGCGATGTGCCCGTTCTCCCGGCGCACCGCCGCGGCCACCGCCACGATCGACCAGGCCTGCGCCACCCGGTTGAACTTCTCGTAGCGCACCCCCCACGAGCCGGTCAGCTTCGGGACGCGGATCTCGACGAGCAGTTCCCCCTCCTCCAGCGCGGTGGTGAGGTAGTCGACGAAGAAGTCCGAGGCGCCGACGGTCCGCCGTCCGTTCGGGCCGGCGAGGACGAACTCGGCGTCCAGCGCCAGCGCCACCGCCGGCAGGTCGCCGGCCGGGTCCGCGTGGGCCAGCGCCCCGCCGAAGGTGCCCCGGTGGCGCACCTGCCGGTCGGCCACCGTCTCCGTCGCCTCGGCGATCAGGGGGGCGTGCTGCGCGATCAGCGGGTCGGTGATCACGTCGTGGTGCGTGGTCATCGCGCCGATGACGAGGACGTCCCCCTCCTCGCGCACCCCGCGCAGTTCCGTCACCCGCGTCAGGTCCACGACGGTCTCCGGCGCGGCCAGCCGCAGCCGCATGACGGGGATGAGCGACTGCCCGCCGGCGAGGATCTTGACGTCCTCGCCGCCGGCGGCGATCGCCTGCAGCGCCTCGTCGACCGTCGTCGGCCGCTCGTAGGCGAAGGGTGCGGGGATCATCGGTCGCCTCCCAGCTCCGACGCCGGCGTGGCGACGCCCGCGGTGGACTCGGTCTGCGCTCCGCCGTAGGCGTTGGTGCCGGCGGTCGCGCGCGCCCCGCCGTCCCCGCCGGTGCGGATCGCCCGCCAGACCCGTTCGGGTGTCAGCGGCATCAGGATGTCGGAGACGCCGAGGTGCCGGACGGCGTCCAGCGCGGCGTTCACGACCGCCGGCGTGCTGGCGATGCAGCCGGCCTCGCCCACACCCTTGGCGCCGATCGGGTTGCCCGGGGCCGCGTGCACCGTGGTGGCGGTGTCGAAGTGCGGCAGGTCCGCGGCCGTCGGCACCAGGTAGTCGACGAAGGAGCCCGTCGTCAGGTTGCCGTCGGCGTCGTAGACCGCCTCCTCGTACAGCGCCTGCGCGATGCCCTGGGCCAGGCCGCCGTGGATCTGCCCCTCGACGATCAGCGGGTTCACGATCGTGCCGACGTCGTCGACACAGGCGTACTTGCGGATCTTCACCATGCCGGTGTCGGTGTCGACCTCCATCGCGCACAGGTGGGTGCCGTGCGGGAAGGAGAAGTTGACCGGGTCGAAGGTGGCCTCCGCGTCGATCGAGGGCTCGATGTCCTCCGGGTAGTTGTGCGCGGCGAACACCGCCAGCGCGATCTCCTGGATGCCCACCGTGGCGCCCGGCGTTCCGCGGACGGCGAACTTCCCGTCGGCGAACTCCAGGTCGTCCTCGCTGGCCTCCAGCAGGTGCGCGGCGACCTTGCGGGCCTTGGCGACCACCTTCTCCGCGGCCTTCACCACGGCCGTGCCACCGACCACCAGGGAGCGGGACCCGTAGGTGTCCATGCCCCGCGGCGAGATGGCGGTGTCGCCGTGCAGCACCTCGACGTCCTCGAACGGCACGCCCAGCTGGTCGGCGACCAGCTGGCTCCACGCCGTCTCGTGGCCCTGGCCGTGCGGCGTGGAACCGGTGACGACCTCGACCTTGCCGGTGGGCAGCATCCGGATCGACGCCGACTCCCACCCGCCCGCCCCGTAGGAGAGCGAGCCGAGCACCCGGGAGGGGGCCAGCCCGCACATCTCGGTGAAGGTGGAGAAGCCGATGCCCAGCTGCACCGGGTCACCGGACTCCCGGCGGCGCTTCTGCTCCGCGCGCAGCTCGTCGTAGCCGAGCAGCTCGAGCGCCTCCCGGGTGGCCTGCTCGTAGTCGCCGCTGTCGTACTCGAGGCCGGCGACCGTCGTGAAGGGGAACTCGTCGGCCTGGATCCAGTTCTTCCGCCGCAGCTCCAGCGGGTCCATGCCCAGCTCGACGGCGAGCTCGTCCATGATCCGCTCGACGGCGAACGTCGCCTCCGGCCGGCCGGCGCCGCGGTAGGCGTCGGTGGGCACCTTGTTGGTGAAGACGCCGTCGCATTCGAAGCGGTAGGCCGGGAACTTGTAGATGCCGGGGAACATGAACGCGCCCAGCGCGGGCACGCCGGGCGTGATGAGCCGCAGGTAGGCGCCCATGTCGGCCAGCAGGCGCACCCGCAGGCCCTTCACGTTGCCCTGGCGGTCGCTGGCGATGTCGATGAACTGCACCTGCCCGCGGCCGTGGTGGGCGGCCATCAGCGACTCGCTGCGGGTCTCGGTCCACTTCACCGGCTTGCCGAGGCGGCGGGCCAGCAGGAGGCAGAGGATCTCCTCCGGGTTGACCTGGAGCTTGCCGCCGAAGCCGCCGCCGACGTCGGGCGCGATCACCCGCAGCTTGTGCTCGGGGATGCCGGTGACCATCGCGGCCATGACCCGCAGGACGTGCGGGACCTGGGTGGCCGACCACATCGTGTAGTTCTCGCCCTGGGGCTGGACGACGACCGACCGCGGCTCCATGAACGCCGGGATCAGCCGCTGCTGCACGAACCGCCGGCTGACCACGACCTCGGCGTCGGCGAAGGCCTGCTCGGTGTCGGCGCCCGTGCCGGCGTCGCCTGCGTCGAAGACGAAGTGGTAGCTGGTGTTGGACGCCAGCTGGTCGTGGACCAGGCCCGAACCGTCGGCCACCGCCTCCTCCAGGTCGAGGACGGGCGGCAGCAGGTCGTAGTCCACGTCGACGAGCTCGACGGCGTCCGTCGCGGCGGCCTTCGACCGGCCGACGACGATCGCGACGGCCTCGCCGACGTGGTTGACCTGGTCGACGGCGATCGACGGGTGGCCGGGGTTCACCATGTCGGGCGTGACCGGCCAGGCGCAGGGGATGGAGCCCTGCTCTTCGGCCAGGTCGCGGCCGGTGAACACGGCGACGACGTTGGGTGCCTGCTGAGCAGCGCTGACGTCGACGGCCGTGATCCGGGCGTGCGCGACGGGGCTGCGCACCACGGCCAGGTGCAGCATCCCGGGCAGGACCATGTTGTCGGTCCAGGTCGTCCGGCCGGTGATCAGCCGGGCGTCCTCCTTGCGGCGGCGGGGCTGACCGACCTCCTTGGCCGGTGCGACCGCGGCGGCGTCCTCGGTGACGGTCATGCCTGGCCTCCTGTCGCGCCCGACATCTCGCCGGCGGCCTGCTGCACCGCGCGGACGATGTTCTGGTAGCCGGTGCACCGGCAGAGGTTGCCCTCGATGCCCTCGCGGATCTCGGTCTCGCTCGGGCTCGGGTTCTCCTTGAGCAGGTCGATCGAGGCCATGATCATCCCGGGGGTGCAGTAGCCGCACTGCAGCCCGTGCATCTCGTGGAAGGCCTTCTGCACCGGGTGCAGGGCGCCGTCCCCTCCGGCGATGCCCTCGATGGTGGTGATCTCGCTGCCGTCGGCCTGGACGGCGAAGACGGTGCACGACTTCACGGCCTCGCCGTCCAGGTGGACGGTGCAGGCACCGCAGTTGCTGGTGTCGCAGCCGACGACGGTGCCGACCTTGCCCAGCGTCTCGCGCAGGTAGTGCACCAGCAGGGTCCGCGGTTCGACGTCGTCGCTGTACGACGCCCCGTCCACCCGCACGTTGATCGACGTCATGCGCATCCTCCGCTTCGTTGCAGATCCCGACGCCACGCCGGCTCGGCCGGGCGCTGGTCGGAGTCTGTCAACGGGGGAGTGACTCAGGCCACACTAAGTTCGCGCGGTCGCGGCCGAAGGGCTGCGTGGACGACGTCCGCCCAGGTCAGCGGACGGATCAGGACGTTGCAGCGGGGTTGCACTCGAGGACGGGACGCCGGGCCGCGGCGACGGACCGCGTCTCCCGGCGCTGCAGGAGCGCCGACCAGCCGAGGGCGAGCAACCCGACGACGGCCAGCCCCGCGCCCACCAGCGAGGGCGCGGTGTAGCCGGCCCCGGCGGCGATGACCAGGCCGCCGAGCCACGCGCCGAGGGCGTTGGCGGCGTTGAGCGCCGAGTGGTTGAGCGCGGCGCCGAGCATCCGGGCCTCGGCGGCGACCGCCATCAGCCGCAGCTGCAGGCAGACGACGAGCACCGAGGCGGCGACGGCCACCAGGAACACCACGAGGAACAGGGTGGCGCCGGTCGTCGTGGCGGCGGGCACGAGCGCCAGCAGCACGCCCATGCCGACGACGGCGCCGAGCAGCGAGCGGAACAGCGCGACGTCGGCGAGCCGGCCGCCCATCACCGTGCCCGCGACGCCGCCCACCCCGTAGGCGAACAGGACCCACGGGACCGCGCCCCGGGAGAGCCCGGTGGCCTCGGTGGCCAGCGGCGCGACGTAGCTGTAGAGGGCGAACATGCCGCCGAACCCGACGACGCCGACGGCGAGGGTGAGCAGCACCTGCGGACGGCGCAGCGCCCCGAGCTCGGTGGCGATCGACGCGCCGGGTGCGGCCGGCACCCGGGGCACGGCGGTCGCGACGGCCGCGAGGGTCGCCACCGCGAGGACGACGACGGCCCAGTACGCCGACCGCCACCCCAGGTGCTGGCCCAGCCAGGTGGCCGCCGGCACCCCCGCGACGGTGGCGACCGACAGGCCGAGCATCACCGAGCTGACCGCCCGGCCCCGCTGCTCGGGAGCGACGAGGGAGGCGGCCACCAGGGAGGCGACGCCGAAGTAGGCGCCGTGCGGCAGGCCGCTGACGAAGCGGGCGAGCAGCAGGGCGCCGTTGCCGTCGGCGGTCGCGCTGAGCACGTTGCCGGCGAGGAAGGCCACCATGAGGCCGAGGAGCAGCCCGCGCCGGGGCAGCCGCGCGCCCAGGGCGGCGATCACGGGCGCGCCGACGACGACGCCGAGCGCGTAGGCGGAGATCACGTGGCCGGCGGTCGGGATGTCCACGCCGACGCCGTCGGCGATGTCGGGGAGCAGGCCCATCGTGACGAACTCGGTGGTGCCGATGGCGAACCCGCCCATGGCCAGCGCGACGATCGCGACGACGACCCGGCGGCGGCGGTCGGGCGACGTCCGGGAGGCGGGTGGAACGGACACGTCGACGGCTGCACTCACGTGCACAGGCCAATGCCGGCGGACCCGGCGCGCATTCCCCCAGGCGCGTCCCTGTGGCGAGCGTCAAGTGGCGGGTCAGGTGGCGAGGTCGCCCCGGCGGAGCCGGCCCAGGTGCGCGGCGACCGCCGCCTGTCGCGCGGAGCCGGGCGGCAGCACCTCCCGGCAGGCCTGCCAGACCGCCACGTCGGCCCGGGCCTCCGGCAGGCGGCTGTAGCGCAGCAGCAGCTCGGGACGGCGGCCCGTGAGCACCGCCCGCCGCAGCCGGTGGGCCAGCCGCTCGCGCGCCGCGGCCACGCCGGGAGCGGTCGAGCGGGGCAGCACCGCGCCGGGGTAGCGCTCCAGGGCGTCGGCGACCGCGCCCAGGTCCAGCAGCCGGCGCACCCGGTCGAGGTCGGTGTCCAGCCGGCCCAGCAGCCGGTAGGGCCGCGAGCCGATCAGGTGGGCGCCGACCAGCCGGCGCAGCCGGGAGAGCTCGGCCCGGACGGTCACCCCGGCCGTGTCGCCGCGGTGGCACTCGGCGGCCAGCTGCTCCGCCGTCCGCCCCTCGCCGGCGGCGGCCGCCTCGGCCAGCAGCAGGAGCAGCTCGGAGTGGCGCAGCGACAGCTGCACCGGCCCCGACGGCAGCACCAGGCGGGCGCGGTCGCGGCCGAGGACCTCCAGCCGCGGCGCGGGCCGGGCCGCCGCGGGGGGCGGGGCGGGCCGGGTCTCCAGGTCGGCGCGGTGCAGCCACCGCAGCTCGGCCTCGACGGCGGCGGCCGTGGCCCGGACCAGCGTCAGCATCTGCGGGCTGGCCACGTGGTCGCCGCCGGTGACGTCGATCGCGCCGAGCAGCTCGCCCGTGACGGGGGAGTGCACCGGGGCGGCCGAGCAGCTCCACGACTGCACCGGGCGGCGGTAGTGCTCCCCGCCGTAGAACTGCACGGCGTGGTCGAGGGCCAGCGCCGTGCCGGGGGCGTTCGTGCCGGCGACGTCCTCGGCCCAGCGGGCGCCCTCGACGAAGTTCATCCCGGCGGCGCGGCTGCGCAGGCGGGGGTCGCCCTCCACCCAGAGCATCCGGCCGGCGGCGTCGGTGACCGCGACGATCATCCGGTCGTCCTCGGCGTCCTCCACCAGCAGCCGCCGGATCACCGGCAGGACCGGCGCCAGGGGATGCGCCGCCCGGTAGGCCTCGAGGTCGTCGTCGAGGAGGTCGACCGGCGGCGCCACGCCGTCGGGGTCGACGCCGTTGCCCAGGCTGCGCCGCCAGGACTCCCAGACGACGCTGCGCACCTGCCGCGGCGGCCCGGCCGACGACGTCACCAGCGCCTCGTGGGCGGCCCGCAGCCGGCGGGCCAGCGCCGGGTCGGGCCGCCCCTCGGGCAGCGCGAGCCACGGGGACGCGGTCACCGTCTCGCACCCGGGCAGTGGCTCATGTCACGGCCATGGTCCCCGGTCCGGCGGCCGGGCACCAGAGCAGCGGTCGCAGGTCAGATCCGCGGCGGGCGCGCGGGCAGCAACGCCCGGCCGCTGCGCACCCGCAGCGCCCCCGCCCAGAGGCCCGCGCCGTACGCGAGGTCCTCGGCCCGGCGCGCGGCCACGAAGGTTCCCGGCCCCACCGCGCGCCGGTGCGGCCACCAGGCGGCGAGCCCGTCGGCGACCGCGATCCCGGCCACCAGGACCCGCACCCGGCGGGAGAGCAGGGCGCCCGCGACCGCCACCGGCCAGTGGTGCCGGGTGGCCGCGCGGGCCAGCGTGCGCGTCGCCGTCGCCGTTCCGCGCAGCACCAGCCCGGCGGCGAGCGCGGTCGGCGGCCGGCCACCGGGCGGCGTCATCCGCCGGGCCAGCCGCACGGTCGCGCCGGCCAGCACGCCGGCCGCGGCGACGCGCCCCGGCGCCCGCCCGGCCAGCGCGAGCGCGAGCGCGGCCCCCGCCCAGCCGGTGACGACGACCGGCGCCACCGCCGCCCCGTGCCGCTGGGCCAGCAGGGCCGCACCCGTGCCGTAGAACGCCCGCCGGCGCAGCCACGACCCCACCGACGCCGGGTGCTCGTGGGCGACCTCCGCCGCCGGCTCGTAGCGCACCCGCCACCCCGCGGCGAGCAGCCGCCAGACCAGGTCGACGTCCTCGGCGACCCGCATCGACTCGTCGAAGCCGTCGCCGAGCGCCTCCCGGCGGGCCAGCAGCGCGGCGCTGGGCACGTAGGAGACCGCGGCCAGCGGCCGGACGGCGGCCGGACGGGGTCCCATGTCCAGCGCGCTGACCGCGGCCTCGTAGGCGGCCAGCCCCCGGGCCGGGGCGTGCAGGGCCACCACCCGGGGTGCCACGAGCGCCAGGCGCGGATCGCCCAGGTGCCGGCGCAGCGGGGACAGCCATCCGGCGCGGGGCACGCAGTCGGAGTCGAGGAAGGCGACCAGCGGGGTGCGCGCGGCCCGCAGGCCCCGGTTGCGGGCGGCGGCCGGGCCGAGGGAGGTCTCCTCCCGCAGCACCTGCGCCCCGCCCGCGGCGGCGACCGCGGCCAGGGCGGCGGGATCGGCCGAGCCGTCGTCCACCACGAGGACGGGCAGGGCGGCGGTGGCCGGGTCGGCGCGGAGGGCGGCCAGCAGGCGGGCGACACCGGCGGCCCGGTCCCGGACCGGGACGACGACGGTGACCGCCGTCCCGGGGTCGGGGAGGACGGCCGGGTCGGGATGGGCGATGCCGCTGTCCAGCAGCCGGCCCGCCAGCGCCGCCGACGCCGCGTCCACCACCGCCAGCCGGTCCCCGGCCAGCAGCTCGACCGCGCGCGGGCGCAGGCGCAGCAGCCGGGACGGCGAGCCGCCGAGCAGCGCCGTCCCGCCGTCGCGGCGGCGCACCCCCGCGTCCAGCCGCACGGTCCATCCGTCCGGCAGCCGGCCGGCCGGGGCGGCGGGGACGTTCAGGCGCCGCCGCCGGGCACGCGGGCGCTCGCGACCACCCGCAGCGGCGGGCATCCGACGACCAGCCACCCCTCGGGACGCACCCGCCGAGCCTAGCGACGCCCGTGATCCCCCCGTGACCGGCCGATGGTTAGGTGAGCCTTCCCTTTCCTTCGTCGAGGAGTACGCATGTCGTTCCGCACCCCCACCCGCGCGGCCGCCCTCGTGGCCGCCGCCGCCCTCGTCCTCACCGCGTGCGGCGACGACGACGACACGCAGTCGGGCGGCGGCGACGGGGGCTCGGCGTCGTCGTCCGGCTCCTTCCCCGTCACGATCGAGACGGCGTTCGGCGACGTGACCATCGACGAGGAGCCGACCCGCGTCGTCGCGCTCGGCTGGTCCGACGCCGAGACGGCGCTCGCGCTGGGGGTCGAGCCGGTCGGTGCCACCGACTGGCTCGGCGTCGGCGGCGACGACGGGCTGGGCGACTGGGTCGAGGTGACCTACGCCGAGGACCCGGAGCTCGTCGACACGCTGGAGCCCAGCGCCGAGGCGATCGCGGCCCTGGAGCCCGACCTCATCCTCGACACCCGCTCCGACGGGACGCAGGAGCGCTACGACCTGCTGAGCCGGATCGCACCGACCATCGGCCAGCCCGAGGGCGTGGGGCCGTACCAGACCACCTGGCAGCAGCAGCTGGAACTCGTGGGCCGGGCGCTGGGCCGCGCCGAGGAGGCCGGGCAGCTGCAGGCCGACCTCGAGCAGCGGATCGCCGACGCCGAGGCCGGGCACCCGGAGTTCGCCGGGGTCGAGGTCGCCGTCGCCGCCTACACGTCCGAGGGCTTCGGCGCCTACGTCCGCGGCGACGGTCGGGTCGACTTCATGGAGGCGCTGGGCTTCGTGAACGCGCCGGCGGTCCAGGCCGAGGCCGGGTCGAACTTCTTCATCCCGGTCAGCGACGAGCAGGTGTCCCTGCTGGACTCCGGCCTCACCGTCGTCTTCCCGATCTCCGTCGAGGTCGGCGACATCACCGGCAACCCGCTGTGGGGCACGCTGGCGTCGGTCCGGGAGAACCGCGCCATCGTCCTCGAGGACCCGAACCTGGCCAACGCCTTCTCCGCCGCCTCGGTCGCCGGCATCACCTACGCCCTGGACAGCGCCGTGCCGCTGTTCGCGACGGCGCTCGCCGCCGGCTGAGCCCGCTCTCGGCACGACGATGATCAGGTGACCTGATCGCCGAGCGTCCTCCCTCACCTCCTGCGGTGAGGGAGGACACTCTCGGATCAGGTGAGCTGATCGTGGCCTCAGCTCAGTCCCGGAGCCGGCCCGAGACGTCGACCCGCCACGCTCCGGCCGCCGCGACCAGCCGGTCGGCGAGGCCGGCCAGCAACTCCGCACCCTCCGCGGCGCTGGCCCCCGCCGGGTCGCCCAGGACGCCGTTCGGGCTCACCGGCGCTACCCCCTCGGCGCGCAACCGGGGCAGGAGCTCCGCGAGGGGCGTCGTGTCCCCCGCCTCCGCCCGTGACCCCAGCACCCACTCGGGTTCCACGTGCAACATCAGCGACGTCTCGGTCCGGCCGGCGTGGGCGTCCCCGCCGGGCACCCCGCAGGGCCACCAGGCGACGTCGCGCCCCTCCGACCGCAGCAGCGCCCCGGCGGAGCGCAGCGCGTCCAGGTTGCCGCCGTTGCCGTTCACCAGCAGCACCCGCCCCGCCCAGCGGCAGGCCGACCGGCCGTACTCGACCAGCAGCCCCGTGAGCGCCTCGGTGCCCAGCGAGATCGTGCCCGGGAAGCCCTCGTGCTCGCCGCTGGCGCCGTAGGCCAGTGCAGGGGCCAGCAGCGCCGAGTCGATCCGGTCCACGGCCGCGTCGGCGACCGCCCCGGCGACGGCCGTGTCGGTGAGCAGCGGCAGGTGCGGCCCGTGCTGCTCCACCGCACCCAGCGGCACCAGCAGCAGCGCCGACTCGGGCAGGTCCGGCCAGGTCGCGGCCGCGAGAGAACGCACCGCGGAAGCCTAGTGACGCCGCCCGACGGCGGCCCCGGTGCAGGGACCCGCCGCGAGCTCGCGAGTGGCGGGGGGCACCGGGGCCCGTTTTCAGTGGGCGACGACGAACGCGGCGTCCTCGTCGTCGGAGGGGTCGGGCAGCTGCCACGGCCGCACCATCGTGACGAGGACGACGAGCGAGAGCACCATCGCCACGACCACGATCACGCCCATCGCGAGCGCGTCGTTGCCCAGGACGCCCACCATCGGGGCCACCGCGGCGCCGACGACGAACTGCACCGCGCCGAGCAGGGCGGCGGCGGTGCCGGCCGCCTCGCCGTGCCGGGAGAGCGCCAGCGCCGGGGCGTTGGGGAGCCCGAGCCCGGCGAAGAACAGCACGACCCACATCGGCAGGGCCACGGCCCAGATGCTGCCCGTGTCGAGCACCGCCAGGACGACCAGTGCGACGCCCGCGACCGCCCCGCCGACCGTCGAGGCCAGCAGGATCTGCCCGGTCGCCCAGCGCTTCAGGAACACCGGGTTGAGCTGCGTGGCCACGATCAGCCAGATCGCGCCGGCGCCGAACAGGAGCCCGAACTCCTGCTCGTCGAGGCCGAACTCGTCCTGGTAGACGAAGGCCGCGCCCGAGACGTAGCTGAACAGCCCGGCGATGACGAGGCCGCCGACCAGCACGAGCCCGACGAACACCCGGTCGCCGAACAGCCCCCGGTAGCTGCGCAGCGTGCTGCGCACGCCCACCGGCACGCGGCGTTCCACGGGCAGGGTCTCGCGCAGGACGAACCAGCCGACGACGACGAGCAGCAGCCCGAACGCCGCGAGGATGACGAAGACCCCGCGCCAGGTGGTGAACCGCAGCACCTCGCCGCCCAGCGTCGGCGCCAGCACCGGGAACGCGCCGATGACCAGCATGATCCGCGAGATCATCGTGGCCGCGGCCCGGCCGTCGTAGAGGTCGCGGATCACCGCCATCGCGATGACCATCCCCGCCGCCACGCCGACGCCCTGCAGCACCCGCAGGGCCCCGAGCACGGCGACGTTGGGGGCGACGAGCACCAGCAGCGAGGCGACGACGTGCAGCGCCGTGCCGAGCAGCAGCGGGTTGCGCCGGCCGACCGCGTCCGAGAGCGGGCCGATGACGATCTGGCCCAGGCCCATCCCGACGAGGGTGCCGGTGAGCGTGAGCTGCACCGCCGACGACGTCGTCATCAGGTCGTCGGCGACCGTCGGCAGGGCCGGCAGGTACATGTCGATGGTGAGCGGGCCCAGCGCGACGAACGCGCCGAGCGTGAGCGCGGTGCGGGCCATGCCGGGCGGCGCGGGGGCCGGGCCGACGGCGGGGGCCGGGCCGGCGGGGTCCGCCGTGGCCGTGGCCGTGGTCGGCCGGTCGTGCGTCGTGGTCACGCGAGCGCTCCTGGGTCCGGTTCGTTCCCCGGGGGCGCTGCGCTCCCGGCTCGTTGGGGGCCAAGGGGACGAACGGCCCCGGCATTCCCGACTGCCGCGCGTCGCTGCGCAGTTTCTCGTATGCCTTTCGGTTGCCCCCTCTTGGTACCCGCTCCGAGCCCGCGTGTCACGCACCCCCCGGCGGGGCACCGCCGGCACGGACCATCGACGGAAGGACGCGCATGAGCACCGAGGACACCCGCAGGGTCGCCGAACTGATCAGGGGCGAACGTTTCGGCTTCCTCACCACGACGACACCGACGGGCACGCTGACCAGCCGCCCGATGACGCTGCAGGAGGTCGACTTCGACGGCGACCTGTGGTTCTTCGCCGAGCGCGGGGCGGAGTGGCTCGACCACGTCCGCGTCTCACCGCAGGTCAACGTCGGCGTCGGCTCCGGCGGCACGTGGGTGTCGCTGACCGGGCAGGCCACGGTGGTGGACGACGTGGCGAAGAAGAAGGACCTGTGGAACGGCGGGGTGGAGGCGTGGCTGCCCCAGGGCCCGGAGGACCCCTCCGTCGTCCTCGTGCGGGTCGACGGCGACACCGCGGAGTACTGGGACAGCCCCGGCGGCCGCCTCGCCACCGCCTTCAGCTTCGTGAAGGCCAAGGCCACCGGCGAGCGGATCGACTCGGGCGAGAACGCGGTCGTCGACCTCTGATCGCTCCGGGGGCGGCGTACCCGCGCCGCCCCCGCGGCCTACTTGACGGTGTACCCCGCGTCGACCGGCAGCGTGACGCCGGTGATGTAGCGGGCCTCGTCGGAGACGAGGAAGAGCACCGCGTTGCTGATGTCGCGCGGCTCCACCCACGGCACCGGCAGCGCGTTGGTCGACCGGAAGATCGGCTCGGCGCCCTCCCGCGTCGGGTTCGGGTTCTCCGGGTCGAACAGCCCCCAGGTCTTGGGATTCATGATCATCTGGGTGTCGACGCCGGTGGGGTGCACGGAGTTGACGCGGATGGACTGCGCGGCGAACTCGTTGGCCAGCGTCCGCATGATCCCGACGACGCCGTGCTTGGCCGCCGTGTAGTGGACCGTGTTCGGCGTCCCCTTCAGCCCCGCGGTGGAACTGGTCAGCACGATCGACCCGCCCCCGGCCTCGATCAGGTGCGGCAGCCCCGCCCGGCAGGTGTTCCAGACGCCGGTGAGGTTGATGTCGATCATCTCCCGCCACGCGTCGTCGCCGACCTCGAGCGCGGGCTGGATCTCGAAGACACCGGCGTTGGCCAGCACGATGTCCAGCCGCCCCAGCTGCGCGACGCCCTCGGCGACGGCCGCCTCCAGCGCGCCCCGATCGCGGACGTCGGCCTTGGTCGCGACGATCCGCCGGTCCAGCGCCTCCACCTGCCGGACGGTCTCGGCCAGGTCCTCCTCCGTGGCGGGCGGGTACATCTCGATCGTGGGGATCGGCCCGCAGAGGTCGACGGCGATGACGTCGGCGCCCTCCTCCGCCAGCCGGAGCGCGTGGCTGCGCCCCTGGCCGCGGGCCGCCCCGGTGATGAACGCGACCTTGCCCTGCACCCGCCCGGCCACGGCCCCTCCCCTACTTGGCGGTGAAGCCGGCGTCGACCGGCAGTGTCACGCCGGTGACGTACCGGGCGTCGTCGCTGACGAGCCAGACGATCGCGTTGCTGATGTCGACCGCCTCGAGCATCTCCACCGGCATCAGGTTGGTCATCGCCCCGGCGACGGTCGGGTCCTCCGCCAGCCACTTCTGCATGAAGTCGTTGACGACCATCGGGGTGTTCACCCCGGTCGGGTGGACGGTGTTCACCCGGATTCCCTGCGGCCCCAGTGTCATGGCGTAGGAGCGCATGAGACCGACGACGCCGTGCTTGGCGGCCGTGTAGCCCTGCCCGCCCGGGGAGTCCCCGCCGATCCCCTTCAGGCCCGCGGTGGAGCTGGTGATCACGATCGCCCCGCCGTCGCCCTGCTCGACGAGCACCGGGGCCGTCGCCCGCAGCGTGTTCCAGACCCCGGTCAGGTTGACGTCCACGACGTCGGCGAACGCCCGGGCCGGGTCGTCGTCGGCACCCATCGGCGCGATGCCGGCGTTGGCCAGGACGATGTCCAGCCGGCCCAGCTGGGCCACGCCGTCGGCGACGGCCCGCTCCAGGGCGCCCAGGTCGCGGACGTCGGCCCGGCTGGCCACGATCCGCCGGTCCAGCGCCTCGACCTCCCGGACCGTCTGCTCCAGGTCCTCCGGGGTGGCCATCGGGTAGGGCACCGAGTCGATCTGCGCGCAGATGTCGACGGCGACGATGTCGGCCCCCTCCTGAGCGAGCCGGACCGCGTGGCTGCGCCCCTGACCTCGTGCGGCGCCGGTGATGAACGCGACCTTGCCCTCGAGCTTGCCCATGCGGCGCCTCCTGCTCAGCAACCCGTGACCTGGATCACACGCTAGGCGCGGGCCCGAACGACGTCCACCCCCGCCCGGCGGTGCCGGACGGGGGTGAGGACGTGCGGGGAGGGCCGGTCAGGCCATCCCGGCCAGCGGCGACTCGTCGCAGAGCTTGGCCGGGATCGACGGGAAGCCCAGAAGGGTGGGCTGGCCGCGCACCGGACCGCTGTGCGAGTGGTCGATGTGGCTCTTCGGCGCGACGCGCTCGCTGTCGCGGGCCGCCAGGGCGCTCTCCCCGTACCCCTGCACGCACTCGGGGTCGGGGCCGTCCAGGGGCAGGCCGGTGAAGAACTTCGCGGCCATGCACCCGCCCCGGCAGGCGTCGAAGTGGGCGCACTTGGTGCACGCGCCGCCGGTCTGCGGGCTGCGGAGGTCGGCGAAGAGCTCCGACTGCTGCCAGACCCGCTGGAAGCCGCCCTCGTCCCGGACGTTGCCGGCCAGGAAGTTCTCGTGGATGGCGAAGGGGCACGCGTACACGTCGCCGACCGGGTCGATCAGGCACACCACGCGGCCGGCGCCGCAGAGGTTGAGCCCCGGCAGGGCCTCGCCGAACGCCGACAGGTGGAAGAACGAGTCGCCGGTGAGCACGTTGTCGCCGTTGGCCAGCAGCCAGTTGTAGAGGTCCCGCTGCTGCGCCTGGGTGGGGTGCAGCTGGTCCCACACATCGGCCCCGCGGCCCGACGGGCGCAGCCGGGTGATCCGCAGCTGGGCGCCGAAGGAGTCGGTGAGCGCCTTGAACGCGTCGAGCTGCCCGGCGTTCTCCCGGGTGACGACGACCGAGACCTTGAAGTCCTTCATCCCGGCCTCGGCCAGGTTCTCCAGGGCCCGGGTGGCGGTGGCGAACGAGCCGGCGCCGCGGACGCGGTCGTTCACCTCGGCGGTGGCGCCGTCGAGGGAGATCTGCACGTCCACGTAGTCCGTGGCCGCGAGCTGCGCGGCGCGGGCCTTGTCGAGCTTGATGCCGTTGGTGGAGAACTTCACGCCGACCTGGTGGTCGATCGCGTAGTCCAGCAGGTGCCAGAAGTCCGGCCGCACGGTCGGCTCGCCGCCGCCGACGTTGACGTAGAAGACCTGCATGCGCTGCAGCTCGTCGATGACGCCCTCGGCCTCGGCGGTGGACAGCTCGCGCGGGTCGCGCCGCCCGGACGACGACAGGCAGTGCACGCACGCCAGGTTGCAGGCGTAGGTGAGCTCCCACGTCAGGCAGATCGGCGCGTCGAGGCCGTACTCGAACTGGTCGATCAGCCGGCCGCCGACGGGGCGGTCGGGGCGGACGGCCGGTGCGGCGGGACGGGAGGGGAGGACGGCGGTCATGCGGGCAGCTCCCTGCGTTCGATCATCTGCGAGCGGGCGAGGTCGGCCAGCGCCTTCACGTAGGCGGGACGCTGCGCCTCGGGGACCTCGCAGGCGGCGAGCGTCGCGTGCACGCTCGGGTGCTGCTCCAGCGCCTCGACGACGCTGACCAGCAGCTTCGACTTCAGGAACGACAGCTTGCGGTTCCCGAAGTGGTACACGAGCGCCCCGAACGGCTCCGGGCGCATCGCCACCGACCGGGCCCGCTGCCAGGCCAGATCGGGGTCGAACGCCCCTGCGGACTCGTCCCGGATCACGGCAGCGGGCTCGGCGGAGGTCACGAGGTCGGGCTCAGTAGACGCCGCACATGCCGTCGATGGAGACCTCTTCGACGAGGGTCTCCTCGACCAGCGCCTCCTCGGCAACGGCAGCGGTCTCGTTCTCGGTGCTGACGGTGACCTGCTCGGGCATGACGCCTCCTCGGGATGGGGAACCTGGGTCGCCTGCGAACGCTAGGTGACACCGGGTGCCACAGGCAACCGGGTGAAGACGACGAGCGCCGGTTCCCGCGACGGACCGACCGGTCCAGGATGGACGCGTGACCGCCGTCCCCACCGATCTGCGTGCCGACACCCGCGCGCGCCTCGAGCGCGTCGCCCTCGACCTCTTCGCCGCGGAGGGCTTCGAGCGGGTGACCGCCGACGAGATCGCCGAGGCGGCAGGGATCAGCCGGCGCACCTTCTTCCGCTGGTTCCCGACCAAGGCCGACGTCGTCTGGGGCGACTTCGCCGGGCACGTGGCGCGACTCGAGGCCCGGCTGGCCGCAACCGCGCCCGAGCAGCCCGTGCTCGCCTCGATCTGCGCCGCCTACCTCGAGGTCAACGACTACCCGCCGGAGCAGCTGCCGGTGCTGCGCCAGCGGATGCGGCTGATCCTCGGCGAGCCGGCGCTGCTGGCGCACTCCCAGCTGCGCTACGCCGAGGTCGACCGGGTGGTCGCCGCGCACGTCGCCCGTCGGACCGGTGTCGTCCCGACCGCCCTGGTGCCGCGGCTGGTCGCCACGAGCACCCGCGCCGCCGCGACCACGGCGTTCGAGGTGTGGCTCGCCGGCGGCACCCCGCTGGACGCCGGGCTGCGGCGGGCGTTCGACGAGCTGGCCGCCGGCTTCCCCGCCCTGCTGACGACGCACCGCCCCGGCCCCTGACCCCGGGCAATTCCGCGCTTCCGCCCCCGGGCAATTCCGCGCTTCCGCCCCGGGGCAATTCCGCGCTTCCGCCCCGGGGCAATTCCGCGCTTCCGCCCCCGGGGCAATTCCGCGCTTCCGCCCCGGGGCAATTCCGCGCTTCTGCACCGGCGGCGGGGGCGGTCAGGCGGCCAGCAGCTCGGTGAGCCCGGCGAGCAGGCGGCCGACGTCGTCGTCGCTGGTGTAGGGCGCCATGCCGATCCGCAGCCCGCCGGCGTCGCCGAGGCCGAGCCGCCGGGCCGGCTCGATCGCGTAGAAGGAGCCGGCCGGGGCGTTGACGTCCCGCTCGGCCAGCCCGCGGGACAGGTCGGCGGCCGGGTGCCCCTCGGCGGTGAGCAGCAGCGTCGGCGTCCGGTGCCGGGCCCGCGACCAGAGGGTGACGCCGGGCAGCTGCGCCAGGGCGTCCTCCACGCGCACCCGGAGCCGGTCCTCGTGCGCCTCGACGGCGGCCAGCCCCCGCTCGAGACTCGCCCGCCGGTCGCCGTCCGGCCCGCCGGAGCCGGATCCGCCCAGCCCGGCCAGGAAGTCGACGGCCGCCGTCGTCCCGGCGAGCAGCTCGTAGGGCAGGGTCCCCAGCTCGAACCGCTCGGGGACGGCGTCGGTGGAGGGCAGGAGCTTGTCCGGGTGCAGGGTCTCGAGCAGGGCCGGCGCGGCGATCACGCAGCCGAGGTGTGGACCGAGGAACTTGTACGGCGAGCAGGCGTAGAGGTCGGCCCCGAGGGCGGCGACGTCGACCGGCGCGTGCGCGGTCAGGTGCACGCCGTCCACGTAGGTCAGCGCCCCGGCGTCGCGCGCGAGGGCGGTGATCGCCGGGACGTCGGGCCGGGTGCCGATGAGGTTGGAGGCGCCCGTGACGGCGACCAGCCGCGTGCGCCCCGACAGCACCGCGGCGACGGCGGCGGGCTCCAGCTCCCCGGTCTCCGGGTCGAGGTCCGCCCAGCGGACCGTGGCCCCGCGGGCGGTCGCGGCCTGCACCCACGGCCGCACGTTGGCGTCGTGGTCGAGCCGGCTGACCACCACCTCGTCGCCGGGGCCCCAGCCGGCGGCGAGCGTGCGGGAGAGGTCGTAGGTCAGCTGGGTCATGCTGCGCCCGAGGACGACGCCTCCCGGGTCCCCGCCGACGAGGTCCGCCACCGCCGCCCGGGCGGCCACCACCACCGCGTCGGCGTTGCGCTCCGCGCGGGTGAGCCGGCCCCGATTGGCGATGGGGCTGGTCAGCGTGGCGGCGACCGCGGCCGCCACCTGTTCCGGCACCTGCGAGCCGCCGGGGCCGTCGAAGTGGGCGGCCCCGTCGCGGAGGGCGGGGAACGAGGACCGGACGGCGTCGACGTCGTAGCTCACGCCGTCCAGCATGCGCGGTGCCGACCGGGCGCGGGACTGACGGCGATATCGCCGTTCTGCCCCGTGCAGAATCGCTCTTCTGCACGGGGCAATTTCGCGCTTCTGCACGGGGCAGTTCCGCGCTTCCGCGCGGGGAGGCTCAGGTCCCGGCGACGTTGCCCAGTCCGCCGCCGCCGGCGAACTCGCTCGCGAGGGCCATCGGGTCGACGCCGAGCTCGTCGAGGACGCCCCTGTGCTCGTGGATGTCGACCTGGTCGGGCAGCTCACGATCGGCGCGCTCGGCGGCCGCGTCGTCGCCGCGGGTGCGGAGGAGGTCCAGGATCTGGGACTTGTCGGTCTGCATACCGGAACCCTTACCCGTGCCGGCCCGCTCCACCCTCACTCCGCGGATCGGATGATCCGGTCCGGCCGGACGACGACGCTGCGGGCGCTCCCGAGCCACCCGGCCAGGCCGCCGTCGACGTCGGTCACCTCGATCCGCCGCCCGGCCGCGTGCACCACCAGCCCGTTCCCCGCCCGCCCCAGCACCGCCGTGCCGGTGCCCAGGACGTCGTCGACCGGGCAGCGCCGCCCGTCGACGGCGACCTGCGCGCGCGGGAGCAGCGTGCCCGCCAGCCGCCGACCGGCCGGTCCGGAGCGCTCCACGAGCGGCCCCGGGCGCAGCGGCGGCGTGCGACTGTCGGTCGCGAGGGCCGCCGCCGCGGGGATCCGGGTGACGCCGGCGAGCACCCCCCGGCGCACGACACCGGCGGCCCGCCCACCCCCGGTCATCAGCGCGCCCAGTACCCCGGCCAGCCGGATCAGCGAGCGGGCATGGGGGGCGCGCTCGGCCTGGTGGGTGTCCAGCAGCGTGTCACCGGCCGCCCCGGCCAGGACGGCGGCGAGCTTCCAGGCGACCTGGTGCGCGTCGCGCAGCCCCAGCCCGAGGCCCTGCCCGATGAACGGCGGGGTGAGGTGGGCCGCGTCGCCGGCCAGCAGCACCCGCCCGGCGCGCCAGCGGTCGGCCACCTGCGCCCGGTAGACGTACTCGGAGCTGCGCAGCACCTGCGCCCGGTCGGCACCGAAGGGAGCGAGCAGGGAGGCCAGCGGGAGGTCCGCCGCGCGCTCGCCCGGCGCCAGGCGGGCCTCGAGGCGGTACCGGTCCCCCGCCACCGGCATGAACGTGGCCGCGCGGGCGGGGTCGCAGACCTGGTGCACGCCGGGCCAGACGGGCAGCGGGCCGTCGGCGCGGAGGTCGACGACCAGCCAGCGGTCGGCGCGGCCCAGGTCGCGCATCCGGGCGCCGATGAGCCGGCGCACCGTGCTGTTCGCGCCGTCGCAGCCGAGCACCGCGGACGCCGGGACGGACCGGTCCGCTCCGCGCACCGTGACCCCGTCGCCGTCCACCGCCAGGCCGGTCACCTCGGCCCCGACCTCCACCCGGACCAGCGGCTCGGCGTCGACCGCGGCCCGCAGCAGGTCCTCCAGGTCGGGCTGGTGGAACATCGACGCCTGCGGCCACCCGTGCCGGCCCGCGCCGGCGGCACGGCCGAACTCGGCCAGCACCCGGGCCCGCCCGTCGAGCAGGCGCAGCCCCCGCGCCGGGCGGCTGATCCGCAGGAACTCCTCGACCACACCGGCGTCGGCCAGCGCGCGCAGCGCCTCGTCGTCCAGGTGCACCGCCCGGGGCGAGCGGTACGGGGCGGGGTGCCGCTCCAGCACCAGCACCGGCAGCCCGCGGCGGGCCAGGAGCAGCGCCGCCGTCAGCCCCACCGGCCCGGCGCCGACCACGACCACCGGGGCACCGGACACCGGGTCAGTCTGCGCAACGCTGCACGACGTTGCACTGCCGGCGCCTCGGTTTGACGCCCCCGCCCTCCCTGCTGAGGCTGTGACGCGGAGCACTCCGCCGACGGCGGAGCTGCCGGAGCGCCCGTCGACGACGACGGGCCGGCGAGAGGACGACGACGTGAAGACCAAGGGCGCGCTGCTGTGGGGTGTCGGCGAGGAGTGGTCGATCGAGGAGATCGAGCTGGGTGACCCGCGCGAGGGCGAGGTCACGGTCCAGCTCGCCGCCTCCGGGTTGTGCCACAGCGACGAGCACCTCGTCACGGGTGGGACCCCGGTCGCGTTCTACCCGGTCCTCGGCGGGCACGAGGGCGCCGGCGTCGTCACCAAGGTGGGTCCGGGGGTGACCGGGCTGAAGGAGGGCGACCACGTGGTCACCGCCTTCATCCCCGCCTGCGGTCAGTGCCCGCCCTGCTCCAAGGGGATGCAGAACCTGTGCGACCTGGGCGCCAGCCTGCTCGCCGGGACGTCGATCTCCGACGGCAGCTACCGGGTGCAGGCCAAGGGCAAGGACGTCATCCCGATGTGCCTGCTCGGCACGTTCTCGCCCTACATCACCGTGCACGAGGCGTCGGTGGTGCGGATCGAGCCCGACATCCCGCTGGAGGTCGCCGCGCTGGTCGGCTGCGGGGTCACCACGGGCTGGGGCTCGGCGACCAAGGTGGCGAACGTCCGTCCCGGCGAGAACGTCGTCGTCATGGGCGTCGGCGGGGTCGGCATGAACGCCGTCCAGGGGGCGGCCGCCGCCGGCGCCAAGCGGGTGTTCGCGATCGACCCGGTGGCCCAGAAGCGCGAGTGGGCCATGGAGATGGGCGCCACGCACGCCTTCGCCAGCATCGAGGACGCCACGGCCGAGATCAACGAGCTCACGTGGGGCCGGATGGCCGAGAAGGTGATCATCACCGTCGGCGACATCCAGGGCGAGGACGTCGCGGCCGCGCTCAGCGTGACGGGCAAGGGCGGCCGCGCCGTCGTCACCGGCATGGGCAACGCGGCCAACATGGACGTCAAGCTCAACCTGTTCGAGCTGGCCCTGCTGCAGAAGGACCTGCAGGGCGCCATCTTCGGCGGCCTGTCCCCGCGGTCGGCGATCCCCGAGCTGCTCTCGCTCTACCAGGAGGGGCAGCTCAACCTGGACAGCCTGGTGACGACGAAGTACTCGCTGGAGGACGTCAACTCCGGCTACCAGGACATGCGCGACGGCAAGAACATCCGCGGGATGATCATCTACACCGACGCCGACCGCTGACCGGCCGGGGTGGGGCCCCACCCGGGCCCCACCCCGGGCCCCACCCCGGGCCCCACCGCGCGTCAGGCCCGCAGCTCGGGGAAGTCGCCGTCCGCGAACTCGGTGTCGCTGCCGGCCGGCGCCAGCTGCTCCTCGCGCTGCCGCAGCTCGACCCGGCGGATCTTCCCGGACACGGTCTTGGGCAGCTCCGCGAACTCCAGCCGGCGGACCCGTAGGTAGGGCGCGAGCCGGTCCCGGGTGTGCCGGAACAGCGCCAGGGCCGTGTCGGCGGTGGGCTCCCAGCCCGGCGCCAGCGTCACGTACGCCTTGGGAACGGCGGCCCGCACCGGGTCGGGCACCGGGACGACGGCGGCCTCCACGACGGCCGGGTGCTCGATGAGCACGCTCTCGAGCTCGAACGGGCTGATCTTGTAGTCGCTGGCCTTGAAGACGTCGTCGGTGCGCCCCACGTAGGTGATGTAGCCCTCCGCGTCGCGGGTCGCGACGTCGCCGGTGTGGTACCAGCCGCCGGCCATCGCCTCCGCGGCGCGCTCGGGATCGCCCTGGTAGCCGGTCATGAGGTTCAGCGGCCGCCGGGAGAGGTCGAGGCAGATCTCGCCGTCGTCGCCGGGCTGTCCGGTGACCGGGTCGACCAGCACGACCGGCACCCCCGGCAGCGCCCGGCCCATCGAGCCGGGCTTGACGACCGATCCCGGGGTGTTGCCCACCGCGGCCGTCGTCTCGGTCTGGCCGAAGCCGTCGCGCAGCGTCAGCCCCCAGTGCCGCTGCACCTGGTCGATGACCTCGGGGTTCAGCGGCTCCCCGGCCGCGAGCACCTCCCGCAGGGCGCCGGGCCCGCCGGAGAGGTCGGCCTGGATGAGCATCCGCCAGACCGTCGGCGGGGCGCAGAACGTGGTGACGTCCGCACCGCGGATGCGGTCGAGCATCGCCGCGGCGTCGAAGCGGCGGTAGTTGGCGAGGTACACGGTGGCCTCGGCCGCCCACGGCGCGAAGAAGCAGCTCCAGGCGTGCTTGGCCCAGCCGGGCGAGCTGATGTTCAGGTGCACGTCGCCGGGGCGCACGCCGAGCCAGTACATCGTCGACAGGTGGCCCACGGGATAGCTGACCTGGGTGTGCTCGACCAGCTTGGGCCGGCTGGTGGTGCCGCTGGTGAAGTACAGGAGCAGCGGGTCGGTGGCCGTCGTCCCCGGGTGCCCGAGCGGCTCGTCCGGCGCGGTGGCCGCCTCGGCGTAGGGCGCCCAGCCGGCGACGGCGTCCCCGACGACGATCCGCCCGTAGTCGCCGGGGACCTCGGCGAACTTGGCGGCGTCCGCGGCATTGGCGACGACGTGCCGCGCCCCGCCGCGGCCGATCCGGTCGGCGAGGTCCGCCGGGCCCAGCGCGGTGGTGGTCGGCATGATCACCGCGCCGAGCTTCATCACGGCGAGCATCGACTCCCACAGCTCGACCTGGTTGCCGAGCATGAGGACGACGCGGTCCCCCCGGCGCACCCCGCGGTCGCGCAGCCAGGCGGCGACCTGGTCGGAGCGGCGGGCCAGGGTGTCGAAGGACCAGCTGCCCTCGGTGCCGTCCTCCTCGCTGATCACCAGCCCCGGCCGGTCGACGCCGCGCGCGACGACGTCGAACCAGTCGACGGCCCAGCTGAACGGCCCGTCGACCTCCGGCCAGCGGAACTCGGCGACGGCCCGGGCGTGGTCTCCGCGGAGCGCCAGCAGCTGGTCGCGGGCGGCGCGGTAGCGGGCGGTGGCGGAGCTGTCGGACATGGGTGGAGGTCCCCTCTCGTCGTCGTCGGCATCCTGTGCCGAGGCCGGCGCCGGCCACCACCCCCGGTCGCGCCTGCCCGGCCCCTGCGGCGGCGGACCTGCGCTAGCGTGACCGGGGTCACAGACCGGCGTCCGGGAGGAGCAGCCCGTGTCCCTCCCGGCGACCGCCCGGCCCGACGACCGCGACGCGCTGCGCACGGCGGTCCGCGAGGTCTACGCCTCGTCGGGGATGGGCGTCGTCTTCGCGGGGCCGGTCCGCACCGCCCGCGGCGGTGCGGTGATCCGGATCGGCGAGCTGGTCGGCGCACGGACGACGCACCTGCGGGGCCTGGAGGTGCGCGCCGGCGCGGGGCTCGGCGGCCGCGTGCTCGCCGAGGCCCGGCCGGCGGGCGTGGAGGACTACTCGGGCTCACCGGACATCACGCACGAGTACGACGGGCCGGTGCTCGCCGAGGGGCTGTGCACCGTGGCCGCCGTCCCCGTGCTGGTGGCCGGTCGGCCCCGGGCCGTCCTCTACGCGGCCTCCCGCGAGCGCGGCTCGGTCGGCGACCGCGTGCGCGACGCCCTCGCCCGGTCCGCCCGGCGCATGGCCGCCGAGCTCGCGATCCGGGACGAGGTCGACCGCCGGGTGGCGCTGCTCGCGGCCGCCGCTCCCGGCCCCCGGGCGGACGGCGACCCGGCCCGCTGGGAGGAGGTCCGCGCCGTGCACGCCGACCTGCGGCTGGCCGCGCAGGACATCGCCGACGAGCCCCTCCGGCACCGGCTGCTCGAGGCCTGCACCCGGCTGGCCGCGCTGGGCACCGCCGCGCCGACGCCGGACCGGCCGCACCTGTCGGCGCGCGAGCTCGACGTGCTGGCGCAGGTGGCACTCGGCTGCAGCAACCGCGAGGTCGCCGGGCGGCTGTCGCTGCGCCCGGAGACCGTGAAGAGCTACCTGGGTGCCGCGATGACCAAGCTCGACGCGCACACCCGCCTGGAGGCGGTCGTCACCGCCCGGCGATGGGGGCTGCTGCCCTGAGGGTGGGCGGGGCCGGCGCGCATCGCGGGTGCCGCCGCACCGGTGATCCACGTGGAACACCCGCAGCGCGGCCGATCAGCCCAGCAGGCGGGTGAGGGCGGGGCCGAGGTCGCGGACGGAGCGCACCATCTCCGCCGTCCCCCCGCCGCGGGCGGCGAGCGCGCGGGCGGCCTCCTCGGCCTCCGGCGTCGGCAGCGGGCAGAGGACGTGCAGCCGGTCGATGCCGGCCAGTGCCGTCTCCGGGGGGTCGCCGGTGGTGTGCAGGCAGTCCGACAGCAGGACGGCGACCCGCTCGTCGGCGACCGCGGGCAGCAGCTGGGCGCGGACCGCCCGCAGCGCGCCCGCGAGGTCGGTCATCCCGTGCCCGCGCAGGGCCACGAGGTGCCGCACCAGGTCCTCGGGCGCCCGCCGCTGGCCGTGCCGCTGCACCACGTCGACCTCCCGGCCGAAGGTGAGCACGCTGGTCTGCAGCCGCTCGTCGGCGGTGAGCACCACCCCGGCGGCGGCCACCGCGGCGATGGCGACGCCGAGGCCGGTCATCGAGCCCGAGGTGTCGACGGCGAGGCAGACGGCGCGGCGGGCCCCGGTCCAGGTGCGGGTGACGAGGTCGTCGGGGGCGAGGGCGCGGCCCGGGTCCCAGCGGTCCAGGGTGCGGTCCAGGTCCAGGTCGCCGTCCCCCCGCCGGTCCGGGACCAGCCGCCGGGTGCCCCGGGTCCGGGTCCGGCCCACCCGGCCGACCTGCACGAACACCCGCGCCGCCACCCGCTGCGCCGCCGCGCGCAGCTCCCGGTCGGTGGCCGCGGCCAGATCGCTGAGCAGGGCCGCGGCGGCGTCGGCGTCGGTGGCCATCAGCGCCGAGAACGCCTCCTCGTCGAACTCCCCGACCTCCGGGCTGACCTCGGCGAAGGCCTCGTGCCGGGCGGCCATCTCGCGCCGTCCGGTCTGCCGCCGGGCACCGCCGGCGCGGCGGTCGCGGCGCAGGGAGGACGCGGACTCCGGGCCCGCCTGCGCCGCAGGCGGGCCCTCACCTTTTCCCTGGCCACCCCCGGGCTCGGGCTCGCCGGGCTCCGCCGGCTCGGCCGGGTCCGCCTCCGGGGGCGGCCCGTCCTCCGGCCAGATCTCGTCCAGCAGGTCGTCGATGACCGCCTCGGCCGTGCGCTCGACCCCGTCGGTCACCCGGATGCGGCCCGACAGCGCGGCGTGCGCGGCGTCCCGCGCGGTCTCGCGCGCCCCGGCGGCGTGCAGCCCCGCCAGGCCGCGCATCTCCAGCAGGCCGCCCAGCAGCAGCACCAGGTCGATGGCTCCGCGCACCGAGGAGCCCATCCGCACGTCCCGGTGCTCGCGGGTGGCCCGCACCAGCCGCACGGCGAGCGCGGTGAGGTCGGCCGGGGCGGCGGTGACCGCGCCGGTGATCGACCGCTCGGCCGCGGCGTCCTGGTACCCGAGCACCACCCGGCACATCCGGTCGGCGATGGCCTGCCCCACGCGGGCGGTGCCGATGGCGTCGAAGGGGTTCATGGCCGCGATCAGCCGGAACCCGGCGGCCGCGCGCACGTGGCCCAGCCGCGGCACGGTGATCTCGCCCTCGGTGAGCACCGTGATGAGGACGTTGAGCGTCTCCTCGGGGATGCGGTTGAGCTCCTCGAGGTAGAGCAGCCCCGACCCGCGCATCGCCGTCAGCAGCGGGCCGTCGGTGAAGCTCTCCGGCACGTAGCCCGCGGCGAGCACCGCGGCCGGGTCGTACTGGCCGATCAACCGGGCCGGGGTGAGCTCGGCGTTCCCCTCGACGAAGACCACCGACTGGCCGACGTCGGCCGCGATCGCCCGCAGCAGGGTGGACTTGCCCGTGCCCGGTGGCCCCTCCAGGACGACGTGGCGGTTGGTGCGCAGGGCGACGGTGAGCACCTCGCGCTCGCGGCGCAGCCCGATGACCGGGTGGGGGGCGCCGTCCACCGGCGCCGGGCTGGCCTGGGTCACGCGGCCCCTCTCGTCCGGAACGGGATCTGCACGCTCGGAGCCCATGGTGCGCCGGAGGCCCCGAGCGCGCAGATCCCGCGGGTGGTCAGGCCGGTGCACCCTCCAGCGGCGCGGTGTCGTAGCGGACGACGCCGCGGATGTTCTTGCCGTTGACCAGGTCCTCGTACCCCTGGTTGACCTGGTCGAGCGTGTAGGTCTGGGTGATCAGCTCGTCGAGCTTGAGGTCACCGGACTGGTAGAGCTCGACCATCTTCGGGATGTCGTGGAAGGGGTCGCCGGAGCCGAACAGGCTGCCCTTCACCGTCTTCTCGAACAGCGTCAGCATCGCGCTGTTGAGCTCGATGTTGGTCTTGGTCGGGTCGGCCAGGCCGGTGATGACGGCGACGCCGCCCTTGCGGATCGTGTTCACCGCGTCGCCGACCACCTTCGCGTCGACGACGCCCACGGTGATGATCGCCTTGTCCGCGCCGACGCCCCGGGTCAGCTGCTGCACCAGCTCGTGGGCCTCCTCGGCGGTCTCGCAGCTGTGGGTGGCGCCCAGCTGCTCGGCGGCCTCCCGCTTGTTGGGCAGCGGATCGACGGCGACGACGTTGCGCGCCCCGGCGAGGGCCGCGCCCTGCACGCTGTTGATGCCGATCCCGCCGATGCCGTAGATGACGATCGTGTCGCCGGGCTCGGTGGCCGCGGCGTGCACCGCCGAGCCCCAGCCGGTCGGCACGCCGCAGCCGATGAGCACGACCTTGTCCAGCGGCAGGTCCGGGTCGACCTTCACCGCCGAGTTCTCGCTGATCACGGCGCGCTCGCTGAAGGTGCCGAGCATGCACATGCCGCCGTAGTCGGCGCCCTTGTCGTCGTGGAACCGGTAGGTGCCGTCGGCCAGCATCCCGTCGAGGATGGTCGCCCCCATGTCGCAGAGGTTCGACTTTCCGGTCGAGCACCAGCGGCAGTGGCCGCAGACCGGCAGGAACGAGCAGATGACGTGGTCGCCGGGCTGCAGCCGGGTCACCCCGGGGCCCACCCGCTCGATGATCCCGGCGCCCTCGTGGCCGCCGACGATCGGGAAGCGCGGCACGATGTCGCCGTGCCGCAGGTGCTCGTCGGAGTGGCACAGCCCGGCGGCGACATAGCGGATGAGCACCTCGCCGGCCTTGGGTTCGTCGAGCTCCAGCTCGACGATCTCGAACGGCTCACCGACGGCGCGGAGTACGGCTGCCCTGGTCTTCATCGACCCTCCAGTCCCCGGCCCCGGCACGGGCACCGGACGAGCTACGGACGCGATCCGGCGGGGACACCGATCGCGTCCGTGCCGGGCCGCCATCGTGGGCGCGGGGGCGGGAGCGCGGCCACCCCCGGACGGGGGTGCGGGCGGGGCCGGTCAGCCGGCGAGGCTGCTCAGGTCGAGGAACTCCGCCGGCGCCTGGATCGGCGGGACGACGCCGAACTCGCTCAGCCGCATGATGCCGGCCTGCAGCCCGGTCCGCTCCAGCTCCAGCGGGTACGGCGTCCCCTCCGAGGCGATGCGCATGACCGCGCCGTCGGCGCTGCGGACCTCCCAGACCGGCTGCCCCTCGAGGTTCCCGGTGGTGACCTCGGCGCCGTCGGCCCCCTCGGCGGGCCGGCGGAACTCCGTGACCACCCGGGCCAGCGTCAGGACGCCCAGGGCCGCGCCGCCCTCTGCCGGCGCCAGCACCCAGACGCCCTCCAGCTGGGCGACGGCCGCGGGCGGCAGCTCCTGGGCGGCCCAGAACGCGGCGTCGGCCTGGACGTAGGCGTCCCCGCCGACGACGACGACCTGCACGGTCGCCCCCGCGACGGTGAGGCTGCCCGCGGCGTCCTCGCCGATCAGCTGGAGGTCGACGTCGGTCGTGCCCTCGCCGACGGGAACCGTGCCCTGCAGCCGCACCGACCCTGCCTGCGCCAGCGCGTCGGCGGCGGCCGTGATGAGCTCCGGCCCGCTCTGCACGCCCGCGGTCGGGCTGCTGGACAGCGGGGTGAAGCTCCCGTCGTCGGCGGAGTCGTCCCCACAGGCGGTGAGGGTGAGGGCTGCGGCACCCGCGAGGGCGAGGGCGAGGGCGCGGACGCGCATGGACCATCCGTTCGTCGTCTGGGCCGGCGGCGCGCCGGCCGCGCCATGGTCCCTCAGCGCGGCGGGGTCCCGGGGGGCTTGTCCCCCGTCCGGGTAGCCGTCAGCCGCCGAGTAGGGGCGTGGGGAGGCCTTACCCGAGAGTTCCGTTGCCCGGCGCCGGTCGGGCTCGGACGGCGGGCCGCACCACCTCACCGGCGCGGGCGGGGTCGAGCTCCACGGCGGAGTGCAGCACGGCCGGGCCGACGCGGAGGACGCCGTCGGACAGCGCGGCGCAGCGGACGCCGCCCCGGCCCCGCAGCCCGCGGTGCGCGCCGGGCGCCAGGACGACGTCCATCCAGGCGCACGGGTTGGCCGGGCGGCCGCCGCGCAGCCGCACCGGCCCCTCGCCGCAGTCGAGCGCGAACTCGACTCCCCGCAGCGCCTCGACCTCCGCCCCCCGCAGGACGACGGTGCGCCGGGTCGCCGCGGCGTCGAACGCCGGCACGCCGAGCTCGGCGGCGAGCGCGTCCAGCGACTCGACGGCCAGCACGGTGAGCGCGGCATCGCGATGGGCGGCCTTCCCGGCGTAGCGGTCGCCGACGACGCCGTGCCCCGCCCGGACCTCGGCGCGGTCGACGCGGTCGGCGGCCGGGTCCGGTACCGCACCGGACGGCCGCCCGTCGTAGCGGTGCACGGCCGAGACGACGAGCGCCACCACCTCGACGTCGTACCGGTGCGGGAGACCGACGTCGATCATCGGCGGGTGGCCGGCCGCCACGCCGGTGGGCTCGACCGCTCGCCGATGATCAACAGGGAGCGGGGGCCTGCATCAGCGGTCCGCCGTCCGGTGGATCGGGCCGTCGACGCCGGTCAGCCGCTCCCCCGAGCCGCCCCACCGGCCGGCGATGATCTCGGCCGCGATCGACACCGCGGTCTCCTCCGGCGTGCGCGCGCCGAGGTCGAGGCCGATCGGCGAGGAGAGCCGGCCCAGTTCCTCCGCGGTCATCCCGGCCTCGCGCAGCCGCTCCATCCGCTCGTCGTGCGTGCGCCGCGAGCCCATCGCCCCGACGTAGGCGACCGGCAGCCGCAGCGCGACCTCCAGCAGCGGCACGTCGAACTTCGGGTCGTGGGTCAGCACGCACAGCACCGTGCGCTCGTCGATCCGACCGGCGTCGACCTCGGTCTGCAGGTAGCGGTGCGGCCACTCGACGATCACCTCGTGGGCGTCGGGGAAGCGCTTGGGCGTGGCGAACACCGGCCGCGCGTCGCACACGGTGACGCGGTAGCCGAGGAACGCGCCCACCCGTGCGACGGCGGCGGCGAAGTCGATGGCGCCGAACACCACCATCCGCGCGGCGGGGGCGAAGGAGTTGACGAAGAGGGTGAGGTCGTCGCCGCGCCGCTCGCCGTCGTGCCCGACGTGCAGCAGCCCGGTGCGGCCGGCGGCGAGCATCCCGCGGGCGTCGGCCGCCACGGCGTCGTCGATCCGCTGCCCGCCGAGCGTGCCCGAGGCGCGGTCGGGCCACAGGACGAGCCGCTTGCCGAGCCGGTCCTCCGCCCCCTTCACGCAGGTGACGACGGCGACCGGCTCGTGCCGGCCCACCGACACCGCGATGTCGCCCAGCTCGGGGAAGGACTCGCGCGACACCTGCTCGACGAAGACGTCGAGGATCCCGCCGCAGGTCAGGCCGACGGCGAAGGCGTCGTCGTCGCTGACCCCGTAGCGCTCCAGCGTGGGGACGCCGGTCTCGACGACGTCCCGCGCCTCCTCGTAGACCGCGCCCTCCACGCACCCGCCGGAGACGCTGCCGACCGCGGTCCCGTCGGGGCCGACCAGCATCGAGGCGCCCGCCGGTCGGGGGGCCGAGCGCCAGGTGGCCACGACCGTTCCCATGCCGACGGTCTCCCCGGCCTGCCACCAGCCCACCAGGTCGTCCAGGACATCACGCATGTCGGAGGACCCCCTGCCCCCCACCACTGGCGAGCTCGCGGCGGGCCCCTGCAGGGGGCCACCAGGGCGCGCGTCGTGTACCGATGGTCGTAGATCTCTCACGCACGGGCGATCACTCCTGTGAGCTCCTCGAACGCGGCGAGGCTGTGCCCCGCCACGAAGGCGTCCAACGACGGCAGGGCCGCCCGCATGCCCCCGGTCAGCGGCTCGTACCCGATCCGGCCCTTGTGCGGATTCACCCACACCACGGCGTACGCGAGCCGGCGCAGCCGCGCCATCTGCTCGGCCAGCAGGCCGGTGTCGCCCCGCTCCCACCCGTCGCTGCAGACCACGACGATCGCCCCCCGCGCGGTGCCGCGCTGCCCCCACCGGTCGAGGAAGGCCTTGAGCACCTCGCCCAGCCGGGTGCCACCGGACCAGTCGGGGATCGCCGCGCCGCCGGCCGCCAGCGCCTTGTCGGGGTCGCGCAGCCGCAGCTCGCGGGTCACCCGGGTCAGCCGCGTGCCGATCGTGAAGACCTCGGTGGCGGCGGGGTGCGCGCGGACGGCGGCGTGCGCGTAGCGCAGCAGCGCGTCGGCGTAGGGGCTCATCGAGCCGGAGACGTCGATCAGCAGCACGACGCGGCGCGGGCGGGGGCGGGCCCGCCGGTGGAGCAGCCGCGCCACCTCGCCGCCGTCGCGCAGCGCGCGGCGGACCGTGCGGGAGGCGTGCACCGACCCGTGTGCGCTGGGCCGCCGGCGCCGCGAGGGCCGCATGGGCGACGCCGGCCGCAGCAGGGCGAACAGCCGCCGCATCTCCTCCCGCTCGGCCACGGTCAGCTCGGCGACGTCGCGGTGACGCAGCACCTCGTCGGCGCTGGCCTGCCCGGCGACGTCGGAGGGGTCGTCGTCCCCGCCGTCGGCGCTGCCGGCCTCCAGCGGCGCCGAGGACGAGACGACCACCTGGGTCCGGTCGGCCGGCGCCGGCCGCAGCCGGGGCGCCTCGCCGGAGAACCAGGCGGCGAAGGCGGCGTCGTAGCGCTCGAGGTCGTCGGGGCCGCTGCACAGCGTCAGCCGGCCGGCCCAGTAGACGGCGGAGGCGTCCAGGACGTCGAGGGCGCCGATCGCGGCCAGCATCGCCTCGACCCGGTCCGGGGAGGCGGCGACGCCGGCCGCGCGCAGGGTGCGGGCGAAGCCGAGCACGGTGCTGACGACATCCCGCTCCCCCGAGGCAGAGGAAGCTTTCCCCGCGTCCTGACCGTCGTCGGCAGGGGGAAAGCCTCCTATGCCTGGTTCAGCCGCCACCGAAGAGCGCCCCGCGGGCCAGGGAGTGCACCCGGTCGGTGTCCTCGCGGTACTTGAGCACCGCGCCCAGGGTCCGCGCGGCGAGGTCGGGGTCGAGCTCGCGGGCGCCGAGCGCGTGCAGCGCGCTCGCCCAGTCCATCGCCTCGGCCACGCCCGGCGGCTTGACCAGGTCCAGGTCGCGCAGCCTCGCCGTCGCCGCCGCGACCTCCCGGGCCAGCCGCTCGGTCACCTCGGGCAGGCGCGAGCGCAGGATCGCCACCTCGCGGTCGAAGTCCGGGTGCTCCAGCCAGTGGTAGAGGCAGCGGCGCTTGAGGGCGTCGTGCACCTCGCGGGTGCGGTTGGAGGTCAGGATCACCAGCGGCGGGATCTCGGCCCGCACGGTGCCCAGTTCCGGGATCGAGATCGTGAAGTCCGACAGGACCTCGAGCAGGAACGCCTCGAACTCGTCGTCGGCGCGATCGACCTCGTCGACCAGGAGCACGCTCGGCGAGTCCTCCAGCGCCTGCAGCAGCGGGCGGGCCAGCAGGAAGCGGCGGTCGTAGAGGGAGGACTCGAGGGCCTCCGTGTCCACCGCGGCGTGCGCGGCCTCGGCGGCGCGCAGGTGCAGCAACTGCCGGCCGAAGTCCCAGTCGTAGAGCGCCTGGCTGGCCTCCAGGCCCTCGTAGCACTGCAGCCGGTAGAGCGGGCGGCCGGTCACCTCGGCCAGCGCCCGGGCCAGGGCCGTCTTGCCGACGCCTGCCTCGCCCTCCAGGAACAGCGGCCGACGCATGACCAGCGCCAGGTAGGCGGCGGTGGCCAGCCCCTCGTCGGGCAGGTAGCCGGTGGCACGCAGCGCGTCGGCGAGCGCCTCGGGTCCGGCAAACCCGACCGACGCCTGCAGCGGCACCGTGGTCTCAGTCACGATCCGAGCATCCCACCTGCGCGGTCCCGGCACGCGACAGCGGCCGGGCCCCCCACGCAGGTGGCCGGCCGGGACGAGTCCTCGGCCGGCCACCGCCGTGTCGGAGCCCGGCCGCTGCCGGGTACCAGTGGAAGAGGTCAGCCGACGTGGCCGTCCCGGTCCCGGTCGAGGGCGTCCTTCGCCTTCCGGCCGGTCCGGCCGGTGCCCTCGGCGCCCTCCATCTCGATCTGCTCCTTGCGCACGGTCTCGCTCACCGTCTCCTGCCCGGTGACCGTCTCCGTGTCCAGGCGGACGCGCTCGACCGGCACGGCCTCCTTGGCGACGACGGGGCGCTCGGCGTGCAGCACGACCTCGTGCTCCTCCTCGGAGATCGCCGGACCGTCCATCGCGCGGCCGGCATTGCCCTCGGTGATCGGCTCGCGCTGGACCCGGACCTCCTCGTGGGAGACCGGCACGGTCTCGGTCACGTTCTCCGAGACGACGTACTTGCGCAGCCGGGCGCGGCCGACCTCCTCGGAGCGGGTGCCGACCGTGAGCCGCTCCTCCGAGCGGGTCATCGCGTCGTCCGTGGTGGGCCCGGACGTGTCGTGACCCACGGCGCCGCGGGTGCCGGTGTCACGGGTGCCGGTGTCACGGGTGTCCGTGCGCCGGGTGTCCGTGCCCGCCGCGGCCATGCCGGCGGTCGACTGCGTGGTCTGCCCTGTGGTCCGGGTCGTGTCGGTGGTGCGGGTGGTGTCGGTCGTCCCACCGGCGCCCATGCCGTAGTACCGGTAGAGCTCCTGCTCCTCCTGGGGGGAGAGGTGCCCGTCGGTGTCGATCTTCGGCGCGTCCTTCACCCGGTCCTTGCTCACGGGTACGCGGACGCCGTCGTTGGTCAGGTCCGCGTCGCGGATCGGGACGAACGACTCCTTGGTGCCGAACAGGCCGGTGCGGACGGTGACCCACTCGGGCTGGCCGGTCTCGTCGTCGAGGTAGACCTCCGACGCCGAGCCGATCTTGCTGCCGGACTCGTCGTAGACGTCCTGGCCGATCACTCGGCTGATGCTCTCGGTGCCGATCATCGTGGTGTCGCTCCCATCGCTGTGGTGTTCACGGGACTTGTCGAGCCGTCGCTGTGTTCACGGGACTGTCGAAGCGGTCGATGCAATGGGTTGCCTCAGCGGAGATCACGAAACGGAATCGGTCTGATCGACACGCCCGGGGACCACCGTGTCCGGCCCGCGGGGCAGCGGGCCGACCCCCACCCGGTACGGCCGAGTCCGCTGGTCACCGAGGGGTCTGCCGCCCCCGGTCACGAGCCCGGACGGCTCCGTGCCGGTCCCGCGCCTTCCGTCACCCACGGTGAGATGCTCGCGTCCCGGGCGTGTCGCAGGTCACGCCCCGGCGCGCCGTCCCGGCCTCGGGCCGACCCCTGCACAGACTCGGGGGGTGCCAGCTCGCTCTCCCTACGACAACCTCGTGCACCCGCGGACGGTGAAGAAGCCGTCCCCGACGGTGGAGGCGGAACGCGATCTCGTCGTCGAGGACCCCAGTTCGGGGTTCGTCGGCGCCGTCGTCCGCTGCGAGAAGGACGTCGTCCACCTCGAGGACCGGTTCGGGAAGGTGCGCGCCTATCCGCTCGGTCCGGGGTTCTGGGTGGACGGGCGCCCCGTCGTCCTGGTGCGCCCGAAGCAGAACGCGCCGTCCGGGCCGCAGCGCAGCGCCTCGGGGTCGACCTACGTCGTGGGCGCCCGGGCGCGGGTGGCTCGCGAGGGGCGGGTGTACGTCGAGGGCAAGCACGACGCCGAGCTCGTGGAGAAGGTGTGGGGCCACGACCTGCGCATCGAGGGCGTCGTCGTGGAGCCGCTGCACGGCGTCGACGACCTGCCCGGGATCGTGCGCGAGTTCCGGCCGTCCTCGGGGCGCCGGCTCGGCGTCCTGGTCGACCACCTGGTGACGGGCTCCAAGGAGTCCCGGATCGCCGCCCAGATCACCGGGGAGCACGCGCTGGTCGTCGGCCACCCCTTCATCGACATCTGGCAGGCGGTGAAGCCGTCCGTCGTCGGGATCAAGGCCTGGCCGACCGTGCCGAAGGGCGAGGACTGGAAGACCGGCGTCTGCCGGCGGCTGGGCTGGGAGGACGACACCGGCTACGTCTGGGCGCAGCGCATCCTCGCCCGCGTGAAGGTCTGGACCGACCTCGAGCCCGAGCTGATCGGCCGGGTCGAGGAGCTCATCGACTTCGTGACGACGGAGTGATCGGAGTCGCCCGGTGACGCTTTCCGACACCGGGCGACTCCGTTCGGGCACCATGCGCGCGTGACCTCACGGGCCAGGGTGCGGACGGCGCTGCTGGCCACGGTCGTGGTGACCTCGTGCCTGGCCGGGTGCGGCTCCGGGGCGGACGCACCCGACGGTCCCGGACCGGCGGGTGCCGGGCCCGAGCGCCCCGGCGCAGGCGATGACGAGCTCGTCGTCGACGCTCTCCCGCTCGACGCCCCGGTCGTGCTGGACCCGGTCCCGGACGGCCTCCGGCTCGAGCAGGTGGGCATCGCGCCTCCGAACACCGTCCCCCAGGACTTCGAGCCGTCCCGCGCCACCCTGTACGGCGATCCGGCGCTGGCCGACACCCTCGATGGGCCGGTCCTGCTGGTCGGGACGAGCTCGGGCTCGGCGCAGATCGGCGGACCGGGACGCGACGTGCCCGGTGAGGAGGTCGACCTCGGCGGGCGGACCGGGAAGGTGGTCCGCGACGCGGACCGCACCTGGGTCGTGCTCGAGGGGAACGACTTCGTGGAGTTCGTCGTCGGGCGCGGGATCGACGAGGACGATCTCGTCGCGGCGGCGCGCGGAGCCGACTTCGCCTCCGCCACGGCGACGCTCGCGCCGGACGCCGTCCCGGCCGGGCTGGAGCCACTGGTCGCCGGCGGCCCGCCCGACGGGCCCGGGGCAGGACCGGGCGAGTACCTGTCCCTCCGGGGGGACTCCGCGTGGATCGCCGTCGTCGCGGTCCGCGCCGATCCGCGCCTCGCGGCGCTGTGGGGGTTCTGGGTCGACGACGCCACCGGCACCGTGGTGCGCGCTGAGCCGGGCTCCGTCGGCGTCCTGCGGGGGACCTACCTGGGTGGCCCGGCGGCCCCGGGACGGGTGTGGGCGGAGGACGGCATGGTCGTCGCGGCCGTCGTGACCCTGGACGGGGCCGGCGAGGGGGAGGCGCTGCTCGACCAGGTGGTGGAGAACCTCCGCGTGGGCACCGCCGAGGAGTTCGAGGCCATGCGCCGGCTGGTCCTCGACCGGCCGCCGACCCCCGACGAGCTGGGCTGCGGTCTGGACGGCGGGTTCGTGAGCGGAGCAGGAGGCGACCGCCGCTGGGCCTTCGCCCTGGCCCCCAACTCCCTGGCCGGCCTGGACGAGTGGACGACCTGCTACATGGAGTTCACGAACGGCTCCGGCGGCGGCGGGACCATCTACCCGCCGCCACCGGTGGGCGAGCTGGTCGTCGAGGTGAACGGCTCGACCGACCTCGGGACCGGTACCGGCTACACGATCCTGGGCGGCGTCGCCCCGCCGGGGACCGCCCGGGTCACGGTCACCACCGCCGACGGGCGGACGCTGGAGGCGCAGCTCGCCGACGTCGGCCCGCGCCCCGGCGAGCGGGTGTGGGGAGCGTTCGACGCACGGCCCCCGCTCCCACCCGGCGGCCCGCCGCTCACCGTGACCGCCTACGACGCGGCCGGCGCCGTCCTGCGCAGCGTGCCCGGGTAGCGGAGTGCCGCAGCGCAGGAAAGCTGCGCTGCGGCACTCCGCTCGGCTCAGCGGGGCACGTAGTCGAACGTGTCCGGGTCCGGGCCGGTGCGCTCGTGCCGGTCGAGGGCGGTGATGGCGGTCATCGCGTCGGAGTCGAGCTCGAAGTCGAAGAGCGCGAAGTTCTCCTCCATGCGGCTGCGGGTCACCGACTTGGGGAAGACGACGTCGCCGCGCTGCACGTGCCACCGCAGCACGACCTGCGCCGGCGTCCGCCCGACGCGCTCGGCCACCTCCACGATCGCCGGGTCGTCGAGCACCTTGCCCTGCGCGATCGGGGACCAGGCCTCGGTGACGATCCCGTGCTCGGCGCCGAAGGCCCGCAGCTCGTCCTGCGCGAGGTAGGGGTGGACCTCGATCTGGTTGACCGCGGGCCGGATCTCGGTCTCGGCGAACAGCCGGCTCAGGTGCGGGGCGTGGAAGTTGGAGACGCCGACCGCCCGGCAGCGGCCGCTGCGGGAGATCTCCTCCATCGCCTTCCAGGTCTCCACGTAGTCGACGTCGATGGTCGGCAGCGGCCAGTGCACGAGGAACAGGTCGAGGGAGTCGAGACCCAGGTCGGCCAGCGTGCGGTCGAAGGCGCGCAGGGCGTCGTCCCGCCGGTGGAAGCCGTTGTTGAGCTTGCTGGTCACGAAGATCTCGTCGCGCGGGATGCCGGAGCGGCGGACGGCCTCGCCGACCCCCTTCTCGTTGCGGTACATCTCGGCGGTGTCGATGTGCCGGTAGCCGATCTCCAGCGCGGTCCCGACCGCGTCGGCGGTCTCCTCCGGCGGGATCTGGTAGACGCCGAAGCCCAGCTGGGGGATCTCGACGCCGTTGTTCAGGCGGATGGTGGGCACGGTTGCCACAGGGGTCCTCTCGGTCTCGCGGTGGGGCACGCGACCGCGGCCGCGTGCCTCCTTCCGTCCGCGCCGCTACCCCGCGGCCTGGCGCTCAACCGGCGCCTCGGGTGAGGCCTGCGGCACCTCGCCGTCCGCCCCGGGGCCGCCGGCCGCCGGGGTCCGCAGCAGCGGCGACCCGACCAGGGCGAGGACGCCGCCCAGCGCCGCGGCGAGCGCCGGGACGGCGAAGGCGTCCTGGGCACCCCAGGCGTCGACGGCCGCGCCGGCCAGCGCCGCCCCGAGCGTGACGCCGCCGATGAGCCCCGCCATCGTCCAGGTCAGCGCCTCGGTCAGGCTCGCCCGGGGCACCCGCGACTCGACCAGCGAGGCACCCGAGACCAGGGTCGGCGCGATGGCCATCCCGCCCAGCAGCGCCGCCGGCATCAGCCACGACAGCGAGCCCACGACGAACAGCAGCTGTCCCGCGACCCCGAACAGGACCGAGCAGGCCACGAAGCGGGCCGCCAGCGTGCCGGGCAGCCGCAGCAGGCCGTAGACCAGCCCCGCCAGGAGGCTGCCCACGGCGAACATCGCCAGCACCAGCCCGGCCGACGTCGGCGAGCCCTCCTCCTCCGCGAAGGCGACCACGACGACGTCGATCGCCCCGAACGTGATGCCGACGCCCAGCGAGGAGACGGCGACCACGATCACGGGCGCGGTGAGGATGCCCGACTTCTGCCGGGGTCCGCCGGTCCGCACCGGCTGCGGCGGCGGCTGGCTCTCCCGCTGCCCGCTCAGCGCCCAGCCACCGACCACGCCGGCCAGCAGGCCGGTGAGGAAGCCGGCCGGGGGCGTCACCAGCGAGGCCAGCACCGTGACCAGCGGCGGGCCGACGACGAAGACGACCTCGTCGACGACGGACTCGAACGCGAACGCCGTCTGCCGCTGGCCCGCCTCGGGCAGGGCGTGCGCCCACCGCGCCCGCACGAGGGAGCCGACGTTGGGCGACGCCCCGCCGGTCGCCGCCGCGAGCACGAACCAGGTCCACTGCGGCGCCCCGGCGACGACCACGGCGAGGAACGCCAGGCCGGTGACCGCGAGGGCGACCATCGCCACGCGCAGTACCCCGCCCTGCCCGCGCCGGTCGACGAGGCGCGCCCACAGCGGCGAGGCGAGTGCGAAGGCCGCCGCGAGGGTGCCGGAGACGGCGCCGGCGAGGGCGTAGCTGTCGGTCTCGGCCTCGACGAGCAGCACGGTGCCCAGGCCCAGCGTGGAGGCGGGCAGGCGCCCGATCCAGCCGGCGAGGGCGAAGGCCCGGCTGCCCGGGACGGCGAAGAGGCGGGCATAGGGGGAGAGGACGGTGCGGGGCGACACGGAGTTCTCGCGCTTCCTGGCCACAAGCGAGTGCGGGAAGGGGCCCGCCGGGCTCTCGGGTGACCGGGCGACGGTAGCAAGGCCACCCTTAGTTCCGCGGCCGAGTTTGCGACGGCATCACGCTTCCGGCGGCACGTGGCCGTTCCCGCACTACATTCGGGTCGTGACCTCGCCGACCCCGCTCCCCACCCCGGTGGTGCGCCCCACCCCGGGCAGTGGCGGGCTGGTCGACCGCTACGGCCGCACGGCGACCGATCTGCGGGTCTCGCTGACCGACCGGTGCAACCTGCGCTGCACGTACTGCATGCCTCCGGAGGGCCTGGACTGGCTGCCCAAGGTCGAGGTGCTCACCGACGAGGAGATCGTCCGGCTGGTCCGGATCGGGGTGGAGCGGCTCGGCATCCGCGAGGTGCGCTTCACCGGCGGGGAGCCGCTGCTGCGGCCCGGCCTGCCCGGGATCGTGGCGGCGGCGACGGCGCTCACCCCCCGCCCCGAGGTCAGCCTGACCACCAACGCCATCGGCCTGGCACGGATCGCCCCCGCGCTGGCCGAGGCGGGCCTGGACCGGATCAACGTCAGCCTGGACACGGTCGACCCGGCCCGCTTCAAGCAGCTCACCCACCGCGACCGGCTGGACGACGTGCTGGCCGGCCTGGCCGCCGCGCAGGCCGCCGGGCTGACCCCGGTGAAGGTCAACGCCGTCCTGCTGCACGGCATCAACGACGTCGACGCGGTGCCGCTGCTGGACTTCTGCCTGGAGCACGGCTACCAGTTGCGGTTCATCGAGCAGATGCCGCTGGACGCCCACCACGCCTGGACCCGCGGCCGGATGGTGACCGCCGAGGACATCCTCGAGCGGCTGTCGACCGCGCACACGCTCACCCCCGACACCGAGGAGCGCGGCTCGGCCCCGGCGGAGCGCTGGCTGGTCGACGGCGGCCCGGCCACCGTGGGCGTCATCGCCTCGGTGACCCGCTCGTTCTGCGGCACCTGCGACCGGACGCGGCTCACCGCCGACGGGCAGATCCGCAACTGCCTGTTCGCCCGCGAGGAGTCCGACCTGCGGACGGCGCTGCGATCCGGGGCGACCGACGACGAGCTGGCCGACCGGTGGCGGGTCGCGACGCTGGGCAAGCTGCCCGGCCACGGCATCGACGACCCCAGCTTCCTGCAGCCGACCCGGCCGATGTCGGCGATCGGGGGCTGACGTGAGCAGCGCCCCCGTCACCGTGCGCTACTTCGCCGGCGCCCGCGCCGCGGCCGGCGTCGACAGCGAGGCGCGGACGGCCGCGACGCTCGAGGAGCTCGTCGGCCAGCTGGTCGACGCCCACGGCGACCGGCTGGAGCGGGTGCTCACAGCCTGCTCGTTCCTCGTCGACGGCGCGGCAGCGCGCGACCGGCACGCCGCACTCGCGCCCGGTGCCGTGGTCGACGTGCTGCCCCCCTTCGCGGGAGGATGACGCAGGACCCCCTGCCCCACCACTCGCACGCTCGTGGCGGACCCCCGCGGGGGGCCGCGGTCCGCAGGAGGGAAGAGAGCCCCATGAGTGTCTTCGACAAGGCCAAGGCCAAGGTCGAGCAGCTCTTCGGCCGCGCCGAGCAGCTCTACGGGGAGTCGCACGGCGACGCGGCGGCCACCCTCGACGGCGAGGCCCGCCGCATCGAGGGCGAGGTCGACGAGGAGACCGCCGAGCGCGAGGCCCACCACCGCCCCGACGACGACGGCCTCGCCGGCGCCCGCTGAAACCCCGGCCAGGCTCCGACACGGCTCCGGTGGTGAATGCCCCGGCGCGGTCTGGGTAACGACCTCCGGTATGGCTCATCCAGGGATCGCGGACATGGCGCCCTGGCGCGACTGGTCGGCCGCCGCCAGCGGCGCTCTGGAGTACCTGCACACCCATTCGTCCTGGGACGCCTGGCTGGTCACCCGCGTGGTCGGGGACCGGCAGGTGGTCCTCTGTGCCCGGCCGATGGGGGCGGTGCGCCCCGGGGCCAGCCTGCCGTGGGCGGAGAGCTTCTGCCGGCAGATGGTCAGCGGCCAGGCGCCCCGGATCGCGACCGTCACGGCCGCCGTCCCCGAGTACGCCACCCGGACCCTGCCCAACGGGATGGCCGTGGCGGCCTACATCGGCGTGCCCGTGGTCGGCCCGGACATGGAGCTCTTCGGCACGGTCTGCGGGGTCGGCGCGCGGGCGCGCCCGCTGAGCGCGACCCGGGACCTCCCGCTCGTCGAGCTGGTGGCCCGGCTGCTGAGCTCCCTGCTCGCGGCCGGGATGGACCCGGGTCCCGCGCCGGAGCCGCTGCCCGACCACCTGGCGGCGCCCCGCTAGGGGCAGGCCACCCACTCCTCCTCGCCGTCGGTGAAGACCTGCCGCTTCCAGATGGGCAGCCGCTTCTTCACCTCGTCGACGAGCTCGGCGCAGGCGGCGAACGCCGCGCCGCGGTGGGCCGCGCTGACCGCGCAGGCCAGGGCGACGTCGCCGATGCCGAGCAGGCCGATGCGGTGGGAGACCGCGACCGCCTGGACGCCGGGGCGGGCGGCGAACTCCCGCGCCAGCTCGACGATCACGTCGCCGGCGCTGGGGTGCCCGACGTACTCCAGCTCGGTCACCGAGCGCCCGCCGTCGTGGTCGCGGACGACGCCGGCGAAGGAGACCACCGCGCCGGCGGCCTTGTCGGCCACCGCGTCCTCGTGCTCGGCCACCGAGAGGGGCTCGTCGACCACGCGCGCGATCACGGCGCCGACGGTACCCCGCCGGGTGGCACGTCGAGGTCGACCGGATCGGCCAGGCCGGTGCAGTCGACCTCGACGACCTCGTGGTCGGCCAGGTAGCGGCGGGCCCCCTCGTCGCCGGTCGCGGTGGCGGCCACCCCGGCCCAGTGGTCGCGGCCGAGCAGCACCGGATGGCCCCGGACGCCGTCGTAGACGGCGGTCGCCAGGGCGCCGCGGGCCCCGTGCGCCGCCACCCGCTCCAGCGCCGCCGGGGTCATGCCCGGCATGTCGACGAGGGTCACGAGCACGGCGTCGACCTGCGCCGGCCACGAGCGCAGCCCCTCCAGCCCCGTGCGCAGGGAGGAGGCCATGCCCGTCTCCCAGTCCGGGTTGGCCAGGGCGGTGGCGCCGGCGAGGTCCGCCGTCCGCCAGACGTCGACGGCCCGGGCACCGAGGACGACGAGCACCGGGTCGCAGACCGCCCGCGCCGTCCGCACCGCGCGCTCGACCAGCAGGCTGCCCTCGTAGGAGACCAGCGCCTTCGGCATGCCGTAGCGGCGGCCGCCACCGGCGGCCAGGACGAGGGCGGCGATGCTCATGCCACCACCCTCTCAGCGCGCGTAGACCGTGACCTCGGAGGCCTTGACCGTGGCCCACAGCTGCATGCCGGGCGCGAGGCCGAGCTCGGCGAAGGCGGCGGCGGTGACGTCGGCCAGCAGCGGCACCTCGCCGTCCAGTTCGCAGCGCACGGTCGCGCCGTGCGGGGTCGCGCCGGTCAGCCGGACCGGCCAGGTGTTGCGCGGGCTCCCCGCGGGGCGCTCCGGCCACAGGGCCACGGACTCGGGACGGACGGCGACGAGGACCGGGCCGGCGGCCTGCTCGGCGACCGCCACGCGCCCTCCGCCGTCCAGCCGCACGGAGGTGCCCTCGCCCGTCCCGGGCAGCAGCGCCAAGCCGACCAGCCGGGCCACGTAGTCGGTGCGCGGGCGGCGGGCCACCTCCGCGGGCGGGCCGGCCTGCACGACCCGGCCGTCCTCGACCACCAGGACCCGGTCGGCCAGCGCCATCGCGTCGACCGGGTCGTGGGTGACGAGCACGGTGGCGCCCCCGAACGCGCCGAGGTGGCGGCGCAGCTCGGCGCGCACCGTGAGCCGGGTGCGCGCATCCAGCGCCGACAGCGGCTCGTCGAGCAGCAGCAGCGCCGGGTCCCCCGCGAGCGCGCGGGCCAGGGCGACGCGCTGCGCCTGCCCGCCCGACAGCTGCCCCGGGCGGCGGGCGGCGAGGTCGCCCAGCTCCACGCGGGCCAGCCACTCCGCGGCGCCGGCCCGGGCCTCGCGGCGGCCGGCCCCCCGGGTGCGTAGCCCGAACGCCACGTTGTCGAGCACGGTCAGGTGCGGAAAGAGGAGATAGTCCTGGAACACCATGCCCAGCCGGCGACGGTGTGCGGGCAGGTGCACGCCGGCGGAGACGTCGTCCCAGGGCTCGCCGTCCACCTCGACCCGGCCGCCGTCGGGCGGCAGCAGGCCGGCCAGGACCCGCAGCAGCGTGGACTTGCCGGCGCCGTTCGGGCCGAGGACGGCGAGCACGCTCCCGGCGGGGACGTCGACGGCGAGTTCCACGTGCACCGCGCCCCGCCGGACCCGGACGTCGGCGGCGAGGCTCACGGCACGGCCCCCGCGCCCGAGCGACCCAGCCAGCGGCCCCGCAGGAGCAGCAGCGTGGCCAGCGAGACGGCGAGCAGCACCAGGGAGAGGACGATCGCCGCCTCCGGGTCCCGCTGCAGGGCCAGGTAGACGGCCAGCGGCATCGTCTGCGTCGTTCCCGGGAAGTTGCCGGCGAAGGTGATGGTGGCGCCGAACTCGCCCAGCGCCCGCGCCCAGCACAGCACCGCGCCGGCCGCGATGCCGGGCGCCACCAGCGGGAGGGTGACCCGGCGGAACGTCGTCCACCGGTCGGCGCCGAGCGTGGCGGCGGCGTCCTCGAAGCGGGCGTCCGCGGCCCGCAGCGCGCCCTCGACGCTGATCACCAGGAACGGCATCGCGACGAACGTCTCGGCGATCACGACGGCGGTGGTGGTGAACGGGATGGTGATCCCGAACGCCTCGTCCAGCCAGCGACCGACGATGCCCTGCCGGCCGAGGACGAGGAACAGCGCGACGCCGCCCACCACCGGGGGCAGCACGAGGGGCACGGTGACCAGCGCCCGCAGCAGGCCCCGGCCGCGGATCCGCGAGCGGGCCAGCACCCAGGCCAGCGGCACGCCGAGCACCAGGGAGACGGCGGTGGCGAGGGTGGCCGAGACCAGCGACAACCGCAGCGCCTCCCCCACGCCCGGGGCGGTGAGCTGGGGCCAGAGGCCGCTCCAGGGGGTGCGGACCAGCAGCCCGACCAGCGGCAGCACCAGGAAGGCCACGGCGACCACCGCCGGGATCAGCAGCGGAGCCGGGACGCTCCGCTCGGCGCGGCTCACGGCAGGCGGAAGCCGGCCGCGGACAGGGCCGCCTGCCCGTCGCCGGAGCGGAGGAGCTCGACGAAGGCCCGCGCGGCGGCGGGGTTGGGCGCGTCGGCCAGCACGCAGACGGGGTAGTCGCTGACGGCGTCCTCGGCCTCGGGGACGGCGATGCCCTCGACGTCGTCCCCGGCCGCGGCGACGTCGGTGGCGTACACCAGCGCGGCGTCGACCTCGCCGAGCTCGACCTTGGTGAGCGCGGCGCGCACGTCCTCCTCCAGCGTGTCGGGGGCCGCCGGGACCCCGGCGGCGTCGAGGACCTCCTCGGCCGCCGCACCGCAGGGCACCTCCGGCGCGCAGAGGGCGAGCGTCAGCTCCTCGCGCGCGAAGTCGGCCAGTCCGGTGACGCCGCCGGGGTTGTCCGCCGGCACGGCGATCTCGAGCACGTTGGCGGCGAACACCTCGGGCTCGCCGTCGGTCAGCCCGGCGTCGGTGACGACCGCCATCTGGTCGGGATTGGCCGAGGCGAAGACGTCGGCGGGGGCGCCCTGCGTGATCTGGGTGGCCAGCGCCGAGCTGCCGGCGAAGGTGAAGCGCACCTCGAGGCCGGGATGGTCGCCCTCGAGCCGCGCGCCGAGGTCGGTGAAGACGTCGGTCAGCGAGGCGGCCGCGAGCACGGTCAGGGTGCCCCCGAGCCCGCCGCCGTCCGACCCGCCGCCTCTGCCGCCGCCGTCCGTTCCGCAGCCGGCGAGCAGCGCGACCGCCAGCGCGGTCGCGCCGATGTCCCGGATCCGCATGCGCGGGAGACTAGCGGGTGGAGGTTCCGCAGGTGCGGAACCGGCTACGGGACGTCGACGCTCACCTGGGTGGCCTTGACGGTCGCCACCGCCCGCACGCCCACCTCGAGGCCCAGGTCGTCGGCGGCCTCGCGGGACATCAGCGAGACCAGCCGGAACGGGCCGGCCTGGATCTCCACCTGCGCCATCACCGTGTCCCGGACGACGCGAGTGACGATGCCGGCCAGCCGGTTGCGCGCGGACGAGGAGCGCGTGGCGCCGGGCTCCGGGGCCTCGTGCAGGCCGGCCGCGACGCCCGCCAGCGCCTCGCCGTCGATCACCGCGGGACCGCCGGCCTCGCGCCGCGCGGCGAGCCGCCCGCTGTCGATCCAGCGGCGGACCGTGTCGTCGCTGACGCCGAGCAGCTCCGCCGCCTCGGCGATGCGGTAGGTGGCCACGGCGGGACGGTAGCCGCCGCTCGCCGGCCACGAGCGGCGCCGGGAGGCCGGCGCCCGGGAAGCACTGCCGCCGATCTGTGGACGGCGCGCCGTTCTCCACAGGCCCGCCCGCTCCGTGTCGGCCCCGTGCCGCAGCCTGCTCGTCATGAGTCGCGAGCAGTTCCTGGACCCCCGCCTCCTGGACGCCGTCGCCGATGCCTGGGAGCGGGGGTGGCGGCCGGCCGATCTCGTGCACGCGGTCGGCCGCTCGGCGCCCTCGCTGGCCGGCCTCGCGGCCGCGGTCGCCGTGGCCAGCGTCGAGCTGCTCGGGGCGGAGCGGGCGGTGCCCGCCGAGTGGGACGCGCAGGTGCACGAGGTCCGGCGGCAGGCCCGGGGGGCGACGGCGCCGGGGGACGACGTGCACCAGCTGTGGCTCCAGGTGCGGCTGCTGCCACCCCTCCCCCGGCTCGCCGAGGTCCCGTCCCGGTGGCCCCCGCGGTCTGTCGGCGGCGCCCGCGAGGCGGCCGCTCCCGGGCACGTCGCGGGCGCGGGCGCCGCCGCGCGGGCCCTGCGGCGCATCCGGGCGCTGCTGGCGAAGGCCGAGTCGACCGACTTTCCGGAGGAGGCCGAGGCGCTCACCGCGAAGGCCCAGGAGCTCATGGCCCAGCACGCGATCGACGCCGTGCTCGTCGCGGCGGCCGCGACCAGCCGCCCCGGCGGCCCCGGTGCGGCGGCTCCCGAGGTGGCGGAGCGGCGGATGCACCTCGAGGCGCCGTACCTGGACGCGAAGATGCACCTGGTCAGCGCGGTGGCGGAGGCCAACGGCGTCCGGACCGCGTGGTTCGCCTCGCTGGGCATCGCCGTGCTGATCGGGATGCCCGCCGACCTGGACGCGGTCGAGCTGCTCGTCACCTCGCTGCTCGTGCAGGCCGGGCGGGCCGTGCAGGCGGCCGGCCGGCACGGGGGCGCGCACTCCCGGTCCCGCGGCTTCCGCCGGGCGTTCCTGCTGGCCTACGCCGTGCGGGTCGGGGAGCGGCTGGAGGCGGCGCACCGGACCGGGACCGCCGACGCCACCGCGGCGGCGTCGGCGCGGGGCACCGACCTGGCACCGGTGCTCCGCGACCGGGAGGCCGCCGTCGCCCGGACGTTCGACGACCTCTTCCCCCGGCTGCGCCGGCGCCGGACCACCTCGGTCGACCGGACCGGATGGCTGTCCGGGCGCGCCGCGGCCGACGCCGCCGACCTCGCCCGCCGGCGACCACTGCCGTCCTGAGCGCCGGCGCGGGTCGACCGGCGCGTCGTTTGCCGATCTCGCCCTCCGGGAAGCGGCACTCGGTGCCACCGAGCAGCCCTGCGGGGAAGACCGTCACCGCCCGCCGCCTCCGGGAGGTCGCCCGCGATCTCCTCGGCTTCACGGAGTTCCGCCCCGGCCAGGAGGAGGCCATGCGGTCGGTGCTCTCCGGCCGGGACACCCTCGGCGTCCTGCCCAGCGGCGCCGGCAAGACCGCGGTCTACCAGATCGCCGGCCACCTCCTGGACGGACCGGTGGTCGTCGTCTCCCCGCTCATCGCGCTGCAGCGGGACCAGGTCCAGCGCCTCACCGTGATCGAGGGGCTGACCGGTCGACCCGCCCAGCTGAACTCGGCGATGTCCGCCGGCGATCAGCGCGCGGCGCTCGAGGGACTGGTGGACGGAACGGTCCGCTACCTCTTCCTCGCGCCGGAGCAGCTGGCCAAGCCGGAGGTGGTCGAGGCCGTCGCCGCAGCCGCCCCCGCCCTGTTCGTCGTCGACGAGGCGCACTGCGTCTCGGCCTGGGGGCACGACTTCCGCCCCGACTACCTCCGCCTCGGCTCGGTCGTCGAGCAGCTGGGCCACCCGCCCGTGCTCGCCCTGACCGCGACCGCGGCCCCGCCCGTGCGCGCGGAGATCGTGGAACGGCTGGGCATGCGCGATCCCGCCGTCGTCGTCGCCGGGTTCGACCGGCCGGAGATCCGGCTGGAGGTCGAGCAGCACGCCGACGCGTCCGGCAAGCACCAGGCGGTGCTGGACCGGGTGCTCGCCGAGGTCGGCGACGGGCACGTGCCGGGCATCGTCTACAGCGCCACCCGGAGGGGGACCGAGGAGGTCGCGGCCGACCTGGCCGAGCGCGGCCTGCGGGCCCGCGCCTATCACGCGGGCCTGAACAAGGCGGAGCGCGAGGACACCCAGCGTGCCTTCATGACCGACGAGCTGGACGTCGTCGTCGCCACCACGGCGTTCGGCATGGGCATCGACAAGCCCGACACCCGCTTCGTCGTGCACGCCGAACCGGCCGACTCGGTCGACAGCTACTACCAGGAGATCGGCCGGGCGGGCCGGGACGGCGAGCCGGCGCTCGCCGTCCTGGTCTACCGCCAGGAGGACCTGGGCCTCCGCCGGTTCTTCGCCGCCGGCGCCCCCGTGGAGGAGGAGCTGCAGCAGGTCGCCGGCCTGGTCGCCGCCGCACCGGCCGCCGGACTCGAGGACGGCGTGGAGATCAGGGACCTGCGCGAGGAGACCGGCCGGGGAGCCACCCCGCTGGCGCGGGACCTCAACCTGCTGGAGCAGGTGTCGGCCGTCGTGCTCGACGAGGAGGGCGCCGCCCACCCCGCCGACGGCGCCCCGAGTCCCGCCGCCGCCGCCGCGGCCGCCCGCGAGCTGGCCGAACACCACGAGCGGGTCGACCAGAGCCGGGTCGAGATGATGCGCGGCTACGCCGAGACCACCGAGTGCCGGCGCCAGTTCCTGCTCGGCTACTTCGGCGAGCAGCTGGAGAAGCCCTGCGGCAACTGCGACAACTGCACCGCCGGCCTCGCCTCCGAGCGGTCCACCGCCGGCGAGGGGAACGACCCCTTTCCCCCGCAGTCGCCCGTGGAGCACGCCGAGTGGGGTCCCGGCATCGTGATGCGCGTGGAGGACGACCGCCTCGTCGTCCTCTTCGAGGAGGTCGGCTACAAGACGCTCGGGCTGGCCGCCGTCCTGGGCAACGACCTGCTACGGCCGCGCAGCCCCGCCTGACCCCGCCCCGGCGGCCGCTCGGCCTGCGCGGCGGAGCCGACGACCCGATCATCCAGGCGGGAGCCGGGGGCAGCCGGGCGGGAGGAGTGCGGGCGTGAAGGTGCTGGGGATCAACGCGATCTACCACGACCCGGCGGCGGCACTGGTCGTCGACGGCCGCATCGTGGCCGCCGCGGAGGAGGAGCGGTTCAGCCGGCGCAAGCACGGCAAGCGTCCGCTGCCGTGGAGCGCGTGGGAGCTGCCCGAGCTCTCCGCCGCCTGGTGCCTGGCCGAGGCGGGACTGCGCCCCGAGGACCTGGACGCCGTCGCCTACTCCTTCGACCCCGCCCTCATGGGCACCCCCGAGGAGTCCGGGCTGGACGACCCGGGTGACGCCATGCGGAAGATGTACGCGGAGAGGGCGCCGGAGTTCCTCGCCCACGCCCTGCCCGGCCTCGACCCCGCCAGGGTGCGGTTCGTCAAGCACCACGTGGCGCACGCCGCCTCCGCGGGCCTGGCCGCCCCGACCGCCGACAACTCCGTGCTCGTCCTCGACGGCCGCGGGGAGGCGCACAGCCACCTGGCCGGCCGGTACACCGACGGGCAGCTGGAGATCCTTGCCGGCCAGGCCCTGCCGCACTCGATCGGCCTCCTCTACGAGGAGCTCACCGACCACCTCGGGTTCCTGCGCAGCAGCGACGAGTTCAAGGTCATGGCCATGGCCTCCTACGGCACGCCGCGCTTCCTCGGCGAGCTGTCGGAGCTGATCGTGGCGACCGACGACGGCGGGTTCCGCACACCGAGGATCGACTTCTCCGACTACGCGCCGCGGCTCACCCGGGGCGAGGACTGGACCGCAGGGCACGCCGACCTCGCCGCGAGCGTGCAGCGGCGCGTCGAGGAGGTGCTCCTGGACCTCGCCCGCTGGCTGCACGAGCGCACCGGCGACCGCACGCTCGCCCTCGCCGGCGGCGTCGCCCTCAACTGCGTGGCCAACACCCGGATCTTCAGCGAGACCCCGTTCGAGCACGTCTGGGTGCAACCGGCCGCGGGCGACGCCGGGACCGCGCTGGGCAGCGCCCTGCACGTGGCCCGGGGCCTGGGCGAGACCACCGAGCCGATGCCCGGCGCCGACCTCGGCCGCGGCTGGTCCGACGAGGAGATCCGGGCCCGGCTCGACACCGCGGCGATCGAGTACGAGCGCCCGCGCGACGTGGCCGACGCCGTCGCCCAGGTGCTGGCGGAGAACGGGATCGTCGCCTGGTTCCAGGGCCGCAGCGAGTTCGGCCCGCGGGCGCTCGGGCACCGCTCGCTGCTCGCCCACCCCGGCCACGAGGCCAACCTCGAGCGGATGAACGACGTGAAGGGGCGCGAGCAGTTCCGGCCCGTGGCCCCGATGGTGCTGGCCGAGCGCGCCGCGGAGATCTTCAGCCGCGGCCCCCTCCCCTCGCGCTACATGCTCTTCGTCCACGACGTCGCCGAGGAGTGGGCGGAGCGCATCCCGACCGTCACGCACGTGGACGGGACGGCGCGCATCCAGACCGTGGACCGGACCGAGGAGCCCCTGGTGGCCCGCATGCTGGAGTGCTTCGAGCGGCGCACCGGCCTGCCCGTCGTGGTGAACACGAGCCTCAACACCGCCGGCCGCCCGATGGTCGACGACCCGCGCGACGCGCTGGAGTGCTTCGGCTCCGCGCCGGTCGACCTGCTGGCCATCGGACCGTTCGTCGTCCGGCGACGGCGCCCGACCCTGCCCGGCTGACCCGGCCCCCCACTGTGCCGACCGCCACATCCCCCTCTACGGTCCGCTCATGGACTTCGCCCTCTCCGCCAAGGCCGAGGACGTCAGCGCCCGCGCGTGGGACTTCATGCGCGAGCACGTGTTCCCCGCCGAGCCGGTCTACGACGCGTGGCGTGCCGAGCGCGGTCACGACGACCACGCCCACCCGCCGGTGCTCGAGGAGCTCAAGGCCGAGGCCCGCCGGCGCGGGCTGTGGAACCTGTTCCACCACGAGCTCGGCGGCCTGAGCAACCTCGAGTACGCCTCCGTCGCCGAGATCACCGGCTGGTCGCCGGTGATCGCCCCGGAGGCGATGAACGTGGGCGCGCCCGACACGGGCAACATGGAGACGCTGATGCTGTTCGGCACGCCCGAGCAGAAGTCGCGGTGGCTCGAGCCGCTGCTGGAGGGCGAGATCCGGTCGGGCTTCGCCATGACCGAGCCCGACGTCGCCTCCTCGGACGCCCGCAACATCCAGACGTCGATCGTCCGCGACGGCGACGAGTACGTGATCAACGGCCGCAAGTGGTGGACCAGCGGGGCGGCCGACGAGCGGTGCCAGATCTTCATCGTCATGGGCAAGACCGACCCCGAGGGCGCCCCGCACCGGCAGCAGTCGATGATCCTGGTGCCCCGCGACGCCCCGGGCCTGGAGATCGTGCGGCACCTGCCGGTCTTCGGCTACCAGGACCAGCACGGCCACTCCGAGCTGCGCTTCACCGACGTGCGCGTGCCGGTGGGCAACCTCCTGGCCGGCGAGGGCGACGGCTTCATGATCGCCCAGGCCCGCCTCGGCCCCGGTCGCATCCACCACTGCATGCGCGCCATCGGCATGGCCGAGCGCGCCCTGGCCCTGATGGTGGAGCGGACCAAGAACCGGGTCGCCTTCGGCAGGCCCCTGGCCGAGCAGGGCACGGTGCGCGAAGCGATCGCGCTGTCGCGCATCGAGATCGACCAGACGCGGCTCTACGTGCTCAAGACCGCCGACCTGATCGACAAGTTCGGCGCCAAGGGGGCCAAGACCGAGATCTCCGCGATCAAGGTGGCCGCACCCCGTGTCGCCCTCGACGTGATCGACCGTGCCATCCAGGTGCACGGGGGCGCCGGGGTCAGCAACGACACGGTGCTCGCCCGGTTCTACGCCAGCGCGCGCACCCTGCGGATCGTCGACGGACCGGACGCCGTCCACATCCGCGGGATCGCCAAGGATGAGCTCGCCCGGGAACGCCCCTACACGGGCTGACGCGCGCCGTGCCGGGTGCGGTCCGCTCCACCGCGGGTCGATCCCCGGCTCAGCGGGGCCTCGCCCGGCGCAGGAGGAGGGTGCCGACGGCCGCCAGCAGCACCCCGACCGCGAGCTGGGCCACGCCCACCACCTGCCGGTCGCCGGCGAACCAGGTCGGCGACGACACCACCAGCACGGCCGCGACGCCCAGGAGGAGCAGCCCCACGAGCCGCTCCCTGCGCGGATCCCCGCCCAGCGGCATGACCACTCTCCTCCCGCCGGCTCCCGGCCGGAACGCGCTGCGCCGGCCCACCGGCCGGACGCGCCGCAGCGTCTCAGACCGGTAACACCTCCCGTCGCCCGGGTTCGACCCTCCGAACGGTGACGTAGCGTCACGATCTGTCCGTCGTCGACACGGAGCGTGTCGACGGTCGCCGGCGACGAGGGGGTCCCATGAGCGATCCGTACGGCCAGCCCGCCTGGGGTCCGCAGCCCGGCTGGCAGCCCCAGCCGGCGTGGGGGCCGCAGCCGCAGCCCCCGGCGCAGCAGCAGCCCACGCAGCCGCCGCCCCAGCCCGGCTGGGGGACCCCGCAGGATTCCGGACACCCGGGCTGGGCCACCCCGAACGCCGGGTGGAACCCGCCCCCGCGCCGCTCCCGCACGGCGCTGTGGTGGTCGCTGGGCATCGCGCTGCTCGCCGTGCTGGTCGCCGCGGGGGTCACCGTCTTCCTGCTGACCCGTCCGGTCGAGCCGCCGACCGGGGTGGCGGCCGCCAACGCCGACGCCGGCGTGACCGTCACCTGGGAGGCGGCCGAGGACGCCGACCGCTACGAGGTGCACCGCGGCGACGACCTGCTGGGGACGACGGCGGAGACCACGTACGTGGACGCGCAGGCGCCGGGCGGCACCGAGGTCCGCTACGCCGTCACCGCGCTCGACGACGACGGCGACCGCTCGGACCGGGTGGAGAGCGACGCCGTCGTGACCCCCCTGGACGCGCTGACCGAGATCAGCGCGAGCACCACCGAGGACGACGTCGACCTGGAGTGGGAGGCGGTCACCGGCGCCGACCGGTACGAGGTCACCCGCGACGGCACGCTGCTCGCCGACGACCTGACCGGGAGCCCGTACCGGGACGAGGACGTGCCGCTGGGCGACCACGACTACGAGCTCACCGCGGTCGACGAGGACGGCGACGGCAGCCAGACCTCCATCGACGTCAGCGCCTTCTCCCCCGGGCCGTGGATGGACGCGCACGAGATCGCGCTGGCCTTCCCCGAGCTCGTCCCCGCCGAGCCCGGCGGCACGTCCTGGCAGGACTCCACCTGCGACGAGGGAACGCCGACGAACGGCGCCGCCGTCGTGGCCTGCGCCTACCCCAACGGCCTCCGGCTGACGGTGCTGCAGTTCCCGGACACCGCCGCGCGCGACGTCGAGGTCGGGGCCGCCCGTGCCTTCGGCGGCCCGGCGACGACGTGGTCCTACGGCGACGGCCCCGCCGAGGGCGACCTCGTCCTCAGCCCTGCGGGGCCGGCCACCTGGCGCTACATCACGTTCTACGACGGCGAGCTGTCGTCCTACGTGCTGCGCGTGGACTGGGACGGGCACAGCCAGGAGGAGCTCGACGCGGTCTGGTTCGCCGAGGCGCCCTTCTGAGCCCGCGTCAGTCGGCCTGGTTCGGCGGTTCCCCGGCCTCCAGCGCGGCCGCGGCCTGCACGGGGTCGTAGGCGCAGGCGTTCCCGATGTCGGCCACCGGCCCCACGGGCACCTCGCCGCCGGGCGGGGGGTCGGTCGCGGTCGGGTCGGTCGGGTCGGTCGGCTCCGGGGTCGTCGTCCCCGGGGAGGAGGAGTCCGGCGACAGCGCGGCCAGCACGATGAAGCGCATCGCGTCGTAGTTGGGATAGGCCGGGTTGATGACCGTGTTGTCGAAGACGACGCTGGTGACCTCTCCCTCCTTGACCTTGTCGCCGAGGTCGACGAAGTCCTGGAGGGCCGAGCGGGGGATGTCGGTGCTGAGGATGTCGCGCGTGGCGGCCGCCAGCTCCTGGTAGTCCCGCAGCAGGGTGATGGGGTCGGCCTCGTCGATGATCGCGTCGATGACGCAGCGCTGGCGTTCCATCCGCAGGTAGTCCGACAGCCCGTAGCGGCCGCGGGCGAACGCCAGCGCCCGCTGGCCGTCCATGTGCTGGTCGCGACCGGGCTCGATGTAGTCGTCCGGGAGTTCCCCGCCCTCGATGCCGTTGATCGGCACGTAGTAGTTCACGTTCACCGTGATGCCGCCGAGGGCGTCGACCAGCCGGGCGAACCCGTCGAGGTTGACCAGCACGAAGTAGTCGATGTCCAGCCCGAGCGCCTCGCCGACGCCGAGCTTGAGGAAGTCGGCGCCCGGGTCGTCGGTGGGCCCCAGGATGTCGGGGTACATGGCCGGCCCGTTGCGGTAGACGGCGTTGAGCAGGCTCTCGCTCTCGCTGCCGGCGTCGAACCCGTCCGGGTAGACCTCCGCCAGCGGGCTGTCCTCCGGGAAGGGCAGGTCCTCCAGGTTGCGGGGCAGGCTGAACAGCACGGTGTCCCCGGAATCGGTGTCGATGCTGGCGACGACGACGGTGTCGGTGCGCACCCCCTCGCGGCCCTCGCCGCCGTCCCCGCCGAGGAGCAGCACGTTCACCCGCTCCTGGTCGCCGAACGGGTCGGGCTCGTCGACGACGGTGGCCGACTCACGGTCGTCGGCGAAGACCTCCTCGATCAGCTCGGTCTGCGCGACCGCCACCTGGCCGACCAGGTAGGCCGGATAGCCGACGGCGGCGACGAGCGCGACGACGAGCAGCCCCCCGACCGCGTGCCGCCCCCACGAGGCCGGCCGCGGCATCAGGACGCGGTAGCCGACGATCACCACGGCCACCCACAGCACCGCCACCGCGACCACCCCCGCCAGCAGCCAGCGCAGCTGCCCGGGGTCGACGGCGATGCCCACCGCCGTCCGGCGGCCCGCGGTGACCAGCCAGACCGCGGCACCCACGAGCACGAGGAAGGCGGCGAGGACGGCGAGCCCGGTGCGCCGACGACCCGCGGCGAGGAGCCCGCTGCCGGGGACGACGGCGTTGGCGACGGTCAGGGCGAGCGCCGCGCCGAACCCCCGCGGACGGGCGGCGGCCCCGTCCCCGGATCCCGCGGCGGCGCGGGCACCCCACCGCGACCGTGACGACCCCGCTCCCGGGACGGGTGGCAGCGCGGCCCGGGGGGACCCGATCGGCCGGGTCGCGTCGTCGGCGTCCGTCACGAACGCGCGCCTCCGCGCCGGCTGCTCATCCCGCCATGGTCCCATCCGGTCGCCACCCGGGGGCATTCGTGGACCCTGCGCAGCGGATGCCATCCGATCGGCGTACGGCCAGCTCCGACCAGGTGTGACGGGCGCCTCACGGGGAACACCAGCGGACGTGCGACGGTGAGACGGGGATGCACGAGGGCCGCTCCTGCGGCCCCCGGCTCGAGAGCCGCCCGCGCCGAGACGACCGGAGTCCGCTGTGACCACCTCTCCGCACGCCGCCCTGCTGACCGAGCTCGAGCCCGTGGTGGCCGACAACCTGGACCGGCACCTCTCCCTGGCCAAGGAGTGGCATCCGCACGACTTCGTCCCGTGGTCGGAGGGGCGCGACTTCGCCGCCCTCGGCGGCGAGGACTGGTCGCCGGAGCAGTCGCGGCTCGACGAGACGGCGCGGGCGGCGATGATCACCAACCTGCTGACCGAGGACAACCTGCCCAGCTACCACCGGGAGATCGCCACCCGGTTCGGCCGCGACGGCGCCTGGGGGCAGTGGGTGGGCCGCTGGACGGCCGAGGAGAACCGGCACGGCATAGCGCTGCGCGACTACCTGCTGGTCACGCGCGGCGTCGATCCCGTCGCGCTCGAGCGCGCCCGGATGGACTACATGACCAGCGGGTACGACTCCGGGGACAAGAGCCCCCTGGAGGCGCTGGCCTACGTGTCGTTCCAGGAGTTGGCGACCCGCGTCTCGCACCGCAACACCGGCCGCGCCACCGGTGACCCGATCGCCGACAAGCTGCTCGCCCGCATCGCCACCGACGAGAACCTGCACATGGTCTTCTACCGCAACCTCATGGCGGCGGCGTTCGACATCGACCCCGACCTGTCCATGCAGGCGGTGACCACGGAGGTCGTGGGCTTCGCGATGCCGGGCGCCGGCATGGCCGGGTTCCGCCGCATGTCCACGCTCATCGCGAAGGCCGGGATCTACGACCTGCGGCTGCACCACGACGAGGTGGTCAGCCCGGTGCTCCGGGCGTGGCGGGTGTTCGAGCGCACCGACCTCGGCGCCGCCGGCGAGAAGGCGCGCGAGGAGCTGGCAGAGTTCGTGACCGGCCTCGACGCGGCCGCCTCCCGGTTCGTGGAGAGCCGGGAGCGGGCCCGCGCCCGCGTGGCCGCCCGCTGACCCGACCGGGAGCCGGCAGCCGACCGGGAGCCGGGGGCCGACCGGGCCACTCGTAAGCTCGGCGTCCGTGCGACTGGCCACCTGGAACGTGAACTCGATCCGCTCCCGAGCCGACCGGGTGGTGGCCTGGCTGCAGCGATCGGACGTCGACGTCGTGGCGCTGCAGGAGACCAAGTGCCGCGACGAGCAGTTCCCCGAGGATCGCTTCCGGGAGCTGGGCTACGAGGTGGCGCACGTCGGCCACTCGCAGTGGAACGGGGTCGCCCTGCTCTCCCGGGTCGGCCTGTCCGACGTGCAGGTGGGCTTCCCCGGCATGCCGTCCTGGGCGGCCAAGGAGGGCCTCGACCCGGCGCCGGAGGCCCGCGCCCTCGGCGCCACCTGCGGCGGGGTGCGGGTGTGGAGCCTGTACGTCCCCAACGGCCGCCAGCTCGGCGATCCGCACTACGACTACAAGCTGGCCTGGCTCGAGGCGCTGCGCGTCGCCGCCGGCGGCTGGCTGATCGACGACGCCGAGGCGCAGGTCGCCCTCGTCGGCGACTGGAACATCGCCCCGCAGGACGACGACGTGTGGGACATGTCGGTCTTCGCCGACTCGACGCACGTGACCCCCGCGGAGCGGGAGGCCTTCCGCGCCGTCGTGGAGGCCGGCTACGCCGACGTCGTCCGCCCGCACACCCCCGGCCCCGGCGTCTACACCTACTGGGACTACACGCAGCTGCGCTTCCCCCGCCGCGAGGGCATGCGCATCGACTTCGTCCTCGGCTCCCCGGCGCTGGCCCGGCGGGTCTCCGGCGCCCGCATCGACCGCGAGGAGCGCAAGGGCAAGGGCGCCAGCGACCACGCCCCCGTGATCGTCGAGCTCGCGTAGGTCCCGTCGTGCTCGTCCTCCTGCCCCCCTCGGAGACCAAGCACCCCGGCGGGGCCGGGGCGCCCCTGGACCTGTGCTCCCTGAGCGCGCCGGAGCTGACGCCGGTGCGCGCGCGGCTGGTCGGCGCGCTGATGGACCTGGCCGCGGACCCCGCCGCCGCCCGCGAGGCGCTCGGGCTGTCGCCGGCGCAGGCCGGTGAGTTGGCGCGGAACGCAGCACTGCGCACGGCGCCGACGCTGCCCGCCCTGGAGCGCTACACCGGCGTCCTCTACGACGCCCTCGACGTCCGGTCGATGACGCGGGCCCAGCGCGCCCGGGCCGACCGGCGGCTGGCGGTCGGCTCGGCGCTGTTCGGCCTCGTGCGCGGCACCGACGCCATCCCGGCCTACCGGCTGTCGGCCGGCACCGGTCTGCCGGACCTGCCCACCCTGCGCACGCTGTGGAAGCCCGTGCTGGGCCCGCTGCTCGCCCGGTCCGGGGAACTGGTCGTCGACCTCCGGAGCGGGTCCTACCAGGCGCTGGCGCCGGCGGCCGGAGCCGTCACCGTCGACGTGCTCAGCGAGCGTCCCGACGGCTCCCGGTCGGTCGTCAGCCACTTCAACAAGGCACACAAGGGCCGGGTCGCCCGGCTGCTGGCGACGACGACGGCGGAGCCGGCGGACGTGGTCCGGCTGCGCGCCCTGCTGCGCCGCGCCGGGTTGCACGTGGAACACGACGGGGGCAACCGGCTGACCCTCGTCGTCCCGGCCGCCGAGGTGGTGCGGCGGGCCTGAACCGCTCGGTGCTCACCCTCCGTAGATCTGTGGACATTTTCCGTTGCGACCGTTGCCCGCAACGGTTCGGCGTGTCATAACTGTGTCGTCCTCGCGGAACCGGAGCAGCCGATTTCCCGATGCGGACACGTGCCCCGCCCGCTGGGGCGGAGGAGCAGTGTGCACGGCACCGCGACGCCCGAGCCCGCCGCAGACGTGCGGGCCACCGCCCGCGCCGCGGCGGCCCTGCGGTCGGACGTCCCGCGCATGCGGGCCGCCACCCGGCTGCGCCCGGCCGACGCCGGCATCCCCGGCCTGGACCGCATCGCGGGGCTCGCCGCCCGCCTGCTCGGCGCGCGGTCGGCGCAGGTCTCGCTGATCGACGACGTCCTCCTCGTCGCCGGTGGCGCCGGCGACGCCGCGCCGGCCGTCGGCACCGAGGTCCCGGTCGAGGAGTCGTTCTGCGGGCTGGTCGCCGCGGGGCGCTCGCCCCTGGTCGTGCCGGACGCCGCGGCCGACGAGCGGGTCCGCGACCTGCAGCGGGTGGCCGGCGGGGAGATCGACACCTACCTCGGGACGCCGGTCACGACGTCGGACGGCGCGGCCGTCGGCACGCTGTGCGTCTTCGACAGCGCGCCCCATGCCTGGACCGAGGCGGACGCCGGTGTCCTCGCCCAGCTCGCCGCCTCCGTCACCACCGAGCTCGAGCTCGCCGCGCTGGTGCGCGAGTACGAGCAGGTGCGGCTGGGCTGGCGGCTGGCGATCGAGGCCGGCGGCGTGGGCGCGTTCGACTGGGACCTGCGCACCGGCGAGCTGAACTGGGACGACCGGCTGACCGCCATCTTCGGCTACTCCCCCGACGAGTTCGACGGGACCGTCGAGGCGTTCAACGCCCGGGTGCACCCCGCCGACCTGCCCCGGGTGTCCGAGGCCCTCAAGCACGCGATCGACGGCCTCGGAGAGTTCGAGGCCGAGTGCCGCGTGGTCCTCCCGCCCGGGGAGACCCGCTGGGTGCAGGCCCGCGGTCGCACGCTCGCCGACGCCGACGGCACCGCCGTCCGCCTCCTCGGCGCGGCCTACGACACGACGGACTTCCGCACCGAGGATGCCCGGGTGAGCCGGGTCCTGGAGGCCATGCCGGCCGGCTTCTACTCCCTGGACCGGGACTGGCGGTTCACCTACGTCAACGCCGAGGCCGAGCGGCTGCTGTGGCACTCCCGCGACGAGCTGCTCGGCGAGACGTTCTGGGACGCCTTCCCGGCTGCCGTCGACAGCACCTTCGAGGAGCACTGCAGGAGCGCCGTCCGCACCGGGCGGCCCGCCGCCTTCGACGCCTACTACCCGCCGCCGCTGGACGGGTGGTTCGAGCTGCGCGTCTGGCCGAGCCCCGAGGGCCTGTCGGTCTACTTCGTCGAGGTGACCGAACGCAGGGCGGTGCAGGCCCGCGCCGAGCGCACGGCGCAGCGGCTGGCGCTGCTGACCCAGGTCAGCGCCGAGCTCGCCGGCACGCTCGACGCCCAGGTCGCCACCTCCCACCTCCCGCGGCTGGTCGTCCCGGCCCTCGCGGACTGGTGCATCGTGTCGCTGGTCGACGACGAGGGCCGCATCCGCGACGTCGGCCACTGGCACGCCGACGAGGCCCAGCGCGCCCTGGTCGCCCGCTACGCCGAGGTCCGGCTCGACGCGATGCCCGCGACCGCGCCGGTCGGGCGGGCCCTGCTGTCCGGGGAGGCCGTGCACGCCCGCCGCCGCGAGGTGCTGGCCGTGCTGCCGCCGGGGGCCGCGCGCGACGCGCTGGCGCTGCTGGACCCCGAGGGCGGGGTGGCCCTGCCGCTGCGGGCCCGCGGGCGCACCCTCGGCGTCCTCACGCTGTTCTTCCGCCGTGGCTGGACGCCCCGCCAGGAGGACCTCGCCACCGCCCAGGACGTCGCCGACCGGGCCGGCCTGGCCCTGGACAACGCCCGCCTCTACCGCCAGCAGCAGCAGCTCGCCGAGGGCCTCCAGCGCAGCCTGCTCACCGAGCCGCCCGAGCCCGACCACGCCGAGATCGCGGTGCGCTACCTGCCGGCGGCCGAGGCGGCCCGGGTGGGCGGGGACTGGTACGACGCCTTCCTGCAGCCCTGCGGCGCGACGATGCTGGTGATCGGCGACGTCGTCGGCCACGACACCGCGGCCGCCGCCGCCATGGGTCACCTGCGCGGGCTGCTGCGCGGCATCGCGACCTACAGCGACGCCCCGCCCGTGGAGGTGCTGCGCGGCCTCGACGCCTCCATGGCGGTGCTCGGCACCGACGTGCTGGCGACCGCCGCCGTGGCCCGGCTCGAGCAGACCGACGACGAGCTGGCCCGCGGCGTCACCCGGCTGCGGTGGGCCAACGCCGGCCACCCGCCCCCGCTGATCGTGCAACCCGACGGGAGCGTCGCCGACGTCGCCACGTGGCACGGCGACCTGATGCTCGGCGTGGACGCCGGGGCGGTGCGCCGGGAGTCGGTGGTCACGCTGGACCGCGGAACGACCGTGCTGCTCTACACCGACGGGCTCGTGGAGCGGCGCGACTCGGACCTGGACGCCGGCATCCTCCGGCTCCGCGCGACCCTCACCGAGCTCGCCCACCTGCCGCTGCAGCAGCTGCTGGACGAGGTGCTGGAGCGCCTGGTCGACGGCCGCCCCGAGGACGACGTGGCGCTGGTCGCCGTCCGGCTGCACTCCCAGGACCGTCCCCGGCCGCCGGAGGCCGGACCCAACCGGGTGCCCGAGGCGATCCCGGCCGAGGGCGCTCCCGGGAGCACGGCCTCCGGCTGACCCGTCGGGGGCTCAGGCGGCGGCGGGCCGGGCGACGAGCAGGTGCGGGGCGTGCGCGGCGGCCTCGCGCTCGGCGGCGGCCTTCAGCTCGGCGGCGACGTCGGTGAAGGCGTCGAGGGCCGGGTTGACGCCGACGAGGGTGAACTCGCGCTCGACGACGCGCAGGTCGAGCTGCCAGACGTCGGCGAGGATGCGGCGCAGCCACGAGGTGGAGTGGTCCCAGCCCTCGCGCGGCGTGCCGGCGGAGTAGTTGCCGCCCCGGACGGTGACGAGGACGGCGGAGCGGCCGGCGAGCGGCGGCTCCGCGCCGGGGCCCATCCGCGGGTCGGTGAGCACCAGGTCCACCCAGGTCTTGACGTGCTGGGAGACGCCGAAGTTGTACAGCGGCACGGCGAACAGCAGGGCCTCGGCGTCGAGCAGCTCGTCGGTGAGCGCCGTCGCGAGGGCGACCGCCTCGGCCTGCTCGGGGGTGCGCTCGGCGGCGGGCAGGCCGGTGCCGGTGACGGCGGCGGCCCAGGCGGTGGCCGGCACGGGCTCGGTGCCGACGTGGCGGCGGACCACGGGCGCCGTCGGGTCCTCGGCCCGCCAGCCGGCCTCGACGATGTCGGCGATCTCGCGGCTGGCCGAGCCCTCGACGCGGATGCTGGCGTCCAGACGGAACAGGGACATGGCGACTCCTACTCTCGTATGCCTAGCTGCTAGTTCGAAGCTGGTGCTTCGGGAAAGCTAGCACTTCGATTCGAGAAGTGCACCGGGAGAGGGGTCAGGCGCCTACGATGACCGCGTGTCCGAGGAGCTCCTGCACACGCCCCAGGCGTGCGACGACGCGCTGACCCGCGCGTTCGGGTTCCTCGGCAAGCGCTGGAACGGCCTGATCATCGGCGTGCTGACCGGCGGGCCGGCCACCTTCAGCGGGCTGCGGCGCGCGGTCGGCGGGATCAGCGACTCGGTGCTGTCGGACCGGTTGACCGAGCTGGCGGCGGCGGGCCTCGTGCACCGCGCGGTCGAGGCCGGGCCGCCGGTCGCCGTGACCTACGAACTCACCGAGGCCGGCGGGGCGCTCATGCCCGTGCTCGACCAGCTCGCCGCCTGGGCGCGCACGAACCTGCCGGCCGGGCAGTGCGCCGCGGAGGCGACGGCCGCGGGCTGACGTGGCAGCCTCGCCCGATGACCGCCGACGAGGAGCTGTGCCTGCGCCCGGCCACCGAGCTCGCCGCGCTCGTCCGGGACCGCGCCGTCTCGGCCCGGGAGCTGCTCGAGGTCCACCTGGCGCGCATCGAGCGCCTCGACCCCCGGCTCAACGCCATCGTGACGCTCGACCCCGACGGCGCCCGCGCCGCGGCCGACGCCGCCGACGCGGCACTCGCCGCGGGCGATCCGGTCGGCCCGCTGCACGGCCTGCCGGTGGCACACAAGGACACCCACCTCACCGCCGGGATGCGCACGACGTGGGGCTCCCCGGTGCACGCCGACCACGTGCCCCTGCGCGACGAGCTCGTCGTGGAGCGGCTCCGGCGGGCCGGGGCGATCCGGGTGGGCAAGACCAACACCCCCGAGTTCGCCGCCGGCTCGCACACGTTCAACACGCTGTTCGGCGTCACCCACAACCCGTACCGGCACGGGCTGTCGGCCGGCGGGTCCAGCGGCGGTGCGGCGGCCGCCCTCGCCGCGGGGCTGGTGCCCGTCGCCGAGGGCAGCGACATGGGCGGGTCGCTGCGCAACCCGGCGGCGTTCTGCGGCGTCGTCGGCCTGCGCCCCACGCCGGGCCGGGTGCCCACCTGGCCCACGGCGATGGCGTGGACCCAGCTGTCCGTGCAGGGGCCGATGGGCCGCACCGTCGCCGACGTGGCGCTCGTCCTCGGCGCCGTCGCCGGCCCCGATCCCCGCGTGCCCATCTCCCTGGAGCACGAGGACGCCGGACCGCTGGGCGCCGGGGACCTCACCGGACGCCGGGTGGCCTGGGCGCCGGACCTCGGCGGCCGCGTGTCCGTCGACCCGGCCGTGCGCGCGGCGCTGACCCCGGCCGTCGGCGTCGTCGAGCGGCTCGGCGCGACCGTCGAGGAGGCCTGCCCCGACCTCGACGGCGCCGACGACGTCTTCGGCACGCTGCGCGCCTGGCTCTTCGAGGCCACCTTCGGCGAGCTGTGCCGCCGCTCCCCCGAGCTGGTCAAGGAGGCGATCCGGTGGAACGCGGAGCTGGGTGCGCGGCTCACCGGGGCGGACCTCGCGTTCGCCGAGCAGGAGCACACCCGGCTGTTCGAGCGGGTCGTCGAGTTCTTCGAGCGCTACGACGTCCTCCTGGCGCCCACCACGCAGGTGCTCCCCTTCCCCGTCGAGCAGGAGTACCCGACCGAGATCGACGGGGTGGAGCAGACGGACTACCTGCAGTGGATGCGCTCCTGCACGCTGATCAGCCCCACGGGCTGCCCCGCGCTGTCGGTGCCGGCCGGGCTGACCCCCGACGGCCTGCCCGTGGGACTGCAGATCATCGGGCCGCCGCGGGCCGACCGGCGGGTCCTCGAGGTCGGGCACGCGTTCGAGCAGGCCCGCGGTCCCCTCCCCGCCCCCGCCCTCTGACCGCTTCTACGCTTCTCTACCGCTCCCGCTAGAAACCCCCAGACGCCCCTACCCCGGCAACTTCGCGCTTCCGCCCCCGGGCAACTTCGCGCTTCCGCCCCCGGGCAACTTCGCGCTTCCGCCCCCGGGCAACTTCGCGCTTCCGCCCCC
>NZ_FOEE01000010.1 GCF_900110555.1 Trujillonella endophytica | reverse complement strand
CCGATGGTGTCGGCGCCGGCGTCCAGTCCGGTGTCGCGCAGCTGCTTGCGTAGTTGCAGGACCAGCTCGATGGTCGCCGGTGGCGTGGCGCGCGGTGACTTGTGGGGCCGTCGGGAGCGCGGCGCGAAGGCGGCCTCACCCTCGGCTCGGTAGCGCTTGAGCAGCTCGTAGAGCCATGACCGGGAGACGCCATAGGCGGCGACGACCTCAGCCGCCGTCCGGCCCTCGACCTCGATCGCGGTGATGACCAGTCGGGCTTTGGACATGGCCGAGCCTCGACCGGCTGTCCGGGATGACCTGGGACATCAGTCCGGTATGTCTCGAGACATCTGTCCGGGATGTCTTGAGCCAGGACACTGCCGGGGGCACCGCATCTCCCTCCCTGCCGCCCTGCCGCGGCTCCGTGTTCCTGCCGGTCCGCCCCGGGTAGGGCCAGCGCTCCGCGCCGTCCGCCCGGGACGGCGCCCGGAACCGGAGGTCGGCATGGCCGAGAAGAGCGGCAAGGGCAGCGCCACGGCGAAGAAGGCCAACGCCAAGGCGAAGAAGGAGGGCAGGAAGAACCCGCGGACGAGTTCGTCCGCCCAGAGCGAGCTCGGCAAGAAGGGCGGCAAGAAGAAGAAGTCCTGATCGTGCCCGGACGACGCGGACGCCGACGATCCCGGCCGCCGGCTCAGGGCTCCGACGCGGGCACCGGCTCGGCGTCCTTCTTCTCCGGCCGGTAGCTGACCGCGAGCAGCCCGGCCGCGGCGACCACGCCGACCACGGCGGCCCCGAGCGCCCAGCCCCAGCCCTGCGGCTCCCAGCCGAACGCGTGGTCGAGCGACCAGTCCCCGGGCCCCATCGCCGCCAGCCCGACCGCGACCATGCCGACGAGCAGCGTGTACTCCCAGCCGCCCTTGAACACGAAGTAGCCCTTGCCCCGGTGGTCGGTCAGGCTCGCCACGGTCATCAGCCCGACGAAGGCGGCGCACGCCAGCGGGGTGAGCAGGCCGAGGGTCAGCAGCAGGCCGGCGCCGATCTCGTTGACCGGCGCGATCCGCGCGTGCAGCCAGGCGGGCTTGAGGCCGAGCCCGGCGAACCACCGCGTCGTCCCCTCGAGCCCACCGGAGCCGAACACCTTGTTGTAGCCGTGCAGGATCAGCATCGGCCCCAGCGCCAGCCGGACGATGAAGAGGCCGAGATCCAGAGCCGAGTCCACTCGTCTGCTCCTCGCGATGGTCGGGTCCCAGTGGTCAGGACGGCCGCGGCTCCGTTGCCCGGCGCCGGAGTTCCTGCACGCGGTCCTGGTGGTCCGCGGTCTGCATGGTGGCCCGCTCGGCCGCGATCCCGGCGTGCAACACGGGAAGTGCACCCATCAGGTGCATGTTGAGCACCTGTTTGGCCCCCTGGACGGCGTGCGCCGGCGCGGCCGCCATCCTCGCCGCCACCCGGCGGGCCTCGGCCATGAGCTCGCCGGGCGGCACGGTGCGGGTGGCCAGGCCGAGCTCGACCGCGGTGGCCGCCGGGATCCGCTCGCCGGTCAGCAGGTACTCCCGCGACCGCATGAGCGGGGTGAGCAGCGGCCAGAACGCGGCGCCGCCGTCCCCGGGCACCAGCCCGACCGGCACGTGCGGATCGGCCATCGACGCCGTCTCGGAGATCAACACGACGTCGCACAGCAGCGCGACGCTGCACCCCAGCCCCACCGCCGGCCCGTTCACCGCCGCCACCACCGGCAGCGGGAACCGGAGCATCTCGTCGACGATCTCGCCCGTCTCGCGGAGGCTGTCGTCCCGCGCGACGTGGTCCTGCGCGAACGAGGCGATCCAGTCGAGGTCGCCCCCGGCGCTGAACGCCCGCCCGGCGCCGGTGAGCACCACCGCCCGCGCCTCGCGATCGGCCGCGAGCCGGCGCCACACCTGGGCCAGCTCCCGGTGCAGCTCCCGGTCGATCGCGTTGAGCGCCTCCGGCCGGTTCAGGACGACGACGCGGACGGGCCCGTCGACCTCCACGGTCAGCACGTCGGACATGCGGACGGCGCTCAGGCCGGGGCCGGCACGTCGAGGACGACCGCCGAGGCCATGCCACCGCCGGCGCACATCGCCGCGACCGCGACACCGCCACCACGCCGGCGCAGCTCGTGGATCAGCGTCAGCACCATCCGGGTGCCGGTGGTCGCCACAGGGTGGCCGATGCTGCAGCCGCTGCCGAGCACGTTGACGATCCCGTCGTCGAGCCCGAGCGCCTTCACCGCCGCGATCGGCACCGAGGCGAACGCCTCGTTGATCTCCCACAGGTCGACGTCGGCGATCGAGAGCCCGGCCCGGTCCAGGACCTTCGGGATCACCGCGATCGGGCCGAGCCCCGTCTCCGCCGGGGGAACGCCCACCGACGCCCACGCGCGGACGACGGCCAGCGCCTCCAGGCCCTGCCGGTCGGCGACGGCGCGGTCGGCAACGACCACGGCCGCAGCCCCGTCGTTGACCCCCGCCGAGTTGCCCGCGGTGATCGAGAAGCCCTCGATCTCCGGGTGCAGCGGCTTGAGCGACGCAAGCTTCTCCAGGGTGCTGCCGCGCCGCGGGTGCTCGTCGACCTCGAAGGTGCCGGTCGTCCCGTCCGGGCGGGTAACCGGCAGGGCGAAGATCTCGTCGGCGAAGCTGCCCGCGTCGATGCCGGCGATCGCGCGCTGGTGGCTGCGCAGCGCCCAGGCGTCCATCTCCTCCCGGGAGATCCCCGCCTTCTTCGCCGCGTTCCAGCCGACCGTGATCGTCATGTCCCGGATCGGCGCGTCCGCGGTCTCCCGGTGGCTCGGCGCGAGCCAGTCCTCCTCCCAGTCCTGCGTACCGGGCACCCGCCAGGCAGACCGCGGCGCGGTGGACGACGACTGCACGCCGCCGGCGACGACCACCCGATCCATGCCGGCGCGGATCGAGGACGCGGCCGTCTGCACCGCGGCGAGCCCCGAGGCGCAGTGCCGGTTGTGCGCGATGCCCGGGGCGTTCACCAGGCCGGCCTCGATCGCGGCGTACCGCGCGATGGCGCCGCCGCCGTAGAGGGACTCCCCCAGCACGACGTCGTCGAACAGCTCGCCGTCCAGGCCCGACCGGCGTACCGCCTCGGCCACCGTCGCCGTCGCCAGTTCCATGGCGTCCACGTTCACCAGCGAGCCCTTGAACGCCGTTCCCACGGCCGTCCGGGCGCCCGCGACGATCACCGCGTCAGAGCTCATCGGGTGCACTCCCTCGATCCGGCCGATGGCCTCCCACCGGCTCCCGGCAGCCCCGACCGCCCACGCCAAGTGAGTGAGTGTTCGCGACGTTCGTACCGTAGCCTCCGGCCCGTGGCGTCAGCAAACATCGACGGTCTGACCATCGCCTACGACCTGATCGGCGACTCCGGTCGGCCGTGGGTGATCACCCCGGGCGGGCGGTTCAGCAAGGACGACCCGGGCCTGTCCGAGCTGGCCGCGGCCCTGGCCGAGCGGGGCAACCGGGTGCTCCTGTGGGACCGACCCAACACCGGCGCCTCCGACGTCTGCTTCACCGGCGACTCGGAGTCGCAGATGCAGGCCGACGTCCTCGCCGGGCTGATCCGGCACCTCGACCTCGGGCCCACCGTGATCGCCGGCGGCTCCGGGGGTGCCCGCGTGTCGATGCTCGCCGCCGCGAGGCACCGCGACGTCACCGCTGCCCTTGCCGTGTGGTGGATCAGCGGCGGCGTGTACGGCCTGCTGCAACTCGGCGCCTACTACTGCGCGCCGTCGGCCCGGGCGGCCTGGGACGACGGGATGGCGGCGGTCGCCGCGCTCCCCCAGTGGGCCGAGGCGATCGAGCGCAACCCCGCCAACCGGCAGCGGATCCTCGACCAGGACGTGCCCGCCTTCGTCGAGTCGATGCAGCGCTGGATGCTCGCCTACTGCCCGTGCGAGGACGAGGTGGTCCCCGGGCTGTCGGCCGCCGACGCCCGCGCCTTCGACGTCCCGACGCTGGTGTTCCGCAGCGGCGCGAGCGACCTGAACCACCCGCGGGCGACGTCCGAGCGCGTCGCCGAGGTGCTGCCGGCCGCCCGGCTGGTCGAGCCGCCGTGGGGCGACCAGGAGTGGCGCGAGCGCCAGACCGCCCGCAACCGCGGCGAGGCGGGCGGGCTGTTCGTCCGCTGGCCGCTGCTGGTCCCCCAGCTCCAGGACTGGGCGGACGGCGTCCTCGCCTGAAGGGCCTCAGCCCGGCGTGACGACCCGGCCGGCCCGCTCCCCGGTCACCTCGTCGTGGTCGATCAGCACCGCGCCGTTGACCAGCGTGTAGTCATAGCCACGGGCCCGCTGCACGTAGCGGCCGGCGCCCAGCGGCAGGTCGTCGACCATGGCCGGGATGTCCATGTCGAGCCGGTCGAGGTCGAGCACGTTGACGTCGGCGTAGGCGCCGGGGGCCAGGACCCCGCGCCCGGCGAGGCCGAACAGGGCGGCCGCCTCCGACGTCAGCTTCCGGATCGCGGGGCCGATCTCGAACGTGCCCTTCTCGCGCACCCAGTGCCGGAGGAAGAACGTCGAGTTGCCCGCGTCCATGGTGAGCGCGACGTGCGCGCCGGCGTCGGCCACCCCGATGACGACGTCCGGATTGGTGATCATCTCCTCGACCGCGGCCAGGTCCTGGTTGAGCACCGGGTAGTAGAGGAGCCCCAGCCCGTCGGTCTCGGCGAGGAACAGCAGGAGCGCCTCGGCCGCCCCGACGCCCCGGCGCGCGGCCTCCGCTGCCAGGCTGTTGCCGGCCGAGACGTCGTAGGCGGCCGACCCCGGGGGCATCAGGTAGATCTTGGCCGGGTCCTTGGGCGCGAGCGGCCCCGACAGCTCGATCGGCGCCTCGGCCTCCTCGACCAGCCGGCGCCGGCACGCCTCGTCCCGGACCGCGGCCAGCCGCTCCGGGACCGGCCGGGCCATCAGCTCCGCCCAGGCCGGCAGCGCGTCCCACGGCGTCCGGCCGGCCAGGCCGTAGACGATCGCGCTGCCGCGCACCGCCGTCATCGGCCGCAGGTCCGCCCCGCGGCCGCGCGCCGCCGCGACCTCGTCCATCACCCACGACCACAGGTCGGGCCGCCGGTCGCTCTGCATGATCGAGAAGGCCACGGGTCGCCCGGAGGCCCGGCCGACCTCCTCCATCCACGCCATCTCGGCCACCGAGTTCTGCCGCGTCGTGCCGTCCCGCTCGCCCAGCCGCGGCACCACCTGGAACGTGCCCCGGCGGCGCTCGGCCAGCACGCCGGCGATGGCCGACAGCTCGGCGGTGTCGGCGTAGGTGCCCGGGATGGCACGGCCGTCGGGCACGGTGTGCAGGAAGGTCCGGGAGGTCGAGAAGCCCAGCGCTCCGGCGTCCATCGCCTCGGCCACGACCCGGGTCATGGCGGCGACGTCGTCCGCGGTGGCCGGCGCCTCGTCGATCCCGCGCTCGCCCATCACGTAGTGCCGCAGCGCGCTGTGCCCGATCAGGCCGCCGGCGTTCACCCCGAGGGCGCGGCCGCCGAGGGCGCGCAGGTAGTCCCCGTAGGTCTCCCAGCCCCAGTCGAGCCCGGCCATGATCGTGTCGGCGGGGATGTCCTCGACCGACTCCATCATCCCGGCCAGGTAGGTCTCCTGGCCCGGGCGGACCGGGGCGAAGGTGACGCCGCAGTTGCCCAGGACGACGGTCGTGACCCCGTGGTAGCAGCTGGGGGTGGCGGCGGCGTCCCAGAACAGCTGCGCGTCCAGATGGGTGTGCACGTCGACGAAGCCCGGCGTGACCAGCCGCCCGCTCGCGTCGAGCTCGCGACGCCCCCGCCCGGCCACCTCCCCGACCTCGGTCACGCGGTCGCCGTCGATGGCCACGTCCGCGCGCCGCGGCGCAGCACCGGTGCCGTCGACGACCTCTCCACCCCGGACGACGACGTCGTGCATGGCCGACCACCTCTTCCCGCGCCCCGCGCGCCAATTGAGCGTTCGCTCACCACCGTAGCGACCGGCGCCCCTCGATCGCCACGGTCCCTGAGTGTGCGTTTACTTGCTAGGGTCGCCGGGCCGGTGTCGACCGCCGGGGAGTCGAGCGCCGGGGAGGGTCCGTGGGATCGATGGACGGCCGGGTCGCGATCGTCACGGGCGCCAGCCGCGGCATCGGCGAACGGATCGCCGAGCGGCTCGCGGCCGAGGGCGCCGCGATCGCCCTCGTCGCACGGACGGCGGAGCCCGGGACGTCGGTCCTGCCCGGCTCCACCGCCGAGGTGGCCGAGCGCATCCGTGCCGCCGGTGGCCGCGCCGAGATCGTGACCGCCGACCTGACCGACCCCGCGGCCGTGGAGACGGTCGTCGTCCGGGCCGAGGAGACGATGGGCGCCCCGGTCGACACGCTGGTCAACAACGCGGGCGTCAACTTCTACGGCCCGCTGCTGCAGATCCCGATGCGGCGCTACCACCTGATGTTCCAGCTGATGGTCCACACGCCGTTCCGGCTGTGCCAGCTCGCCGTCCCGGGCATGGTCGAGCGCGGCCACGGATGGGTCCTCAACATCACCTCCAAGCAGGCGCGGCACCCCAAGGGACCGCCCTATCCGGACTGGGCCAGCGACGGCTGCACGCCGTACGGCATGTGCAAGGTCGCCCTCGACCGGCTGACCACCGGGCTGGCGGCCGAGGTCGCGGGCACCGGCGTGAACGTCAACGCGCTGGGCACCTCGGGCCTGGTCATGACCCCGGGCGTCGCCGTGGTCTCCCCGCACACCCCCGACAACGCCCCGGTGGAGCCCGACGACGCGATGGCCGAGGCCGCCCTGGCCCTGTGCACGACCGCCCCCGGCGAACGCACCGGGGTGATCACCTACAGCATGGAGTCGCTCGGCCGCCCCTTCGCCGAAGGCCCGTGGGCGCTGTCGGCGACGTTCTGACCGTTCGAGGAGGAGACGCCGTGAAGGTCGACGTGGACCCGGAGCGCTGCCAGGGGCACGCCCGGTGCTGGGAGATCTGCCCCGAGGTGTTCGGGCTCGACGAGGAGGGCCACGGCCACGTCCTCGTCGACGTCGTGCCCCCCGGACTCGAGGCCGCCGCCACCGAGGCGGCGGAGAACTGCCCCGAGCGGGCCATCCTCGTGTCCTGAGCCGGCGGCCGGCTCAGCCGAGGCGCGCCGCCAGCGCCCGGCGGTGCTCCGCCGGCGAGCCGAACAGCGACCGGTTCAGGGCCGCCCGCTTGAGGAACAGGTGGACGCCGCTCTCCCAGGTGTAGCCGATCCCGCCGTGCAGCTGCATCGCCTTGCCGGCGACCGCGACCGCCGCCTCGCCCGCGTAGGCCTTGGCCCGGGCGACGGCGGCACCGGCGTCGGCGTCCTCGGCCACCACAGCCCGCACCGCGAGCCCGACCAGCTGCCGGGCCACGGTGATCTGCACCAGCATGTCGGCGCAGGCGTGCTTGACCGCCTGGAACGAGCCGATCGCCCGGCCGAACTGCTCGCGCACGCCGACGTAGGCCACCGTGCGGTCGAGCATCGCCCCGGCCACCCCGAGGCTGTCGCACGCCACGGCGAGCGCGGCCCGGTCCAGCAGCGCCCGCAGCGCGGCCTCCCCGTCGCCGGCGGCCCGCCACACCGTCCCGTCGCCGACCGGCACGCCGTCGGCGGTCAGCCCGCCGAGCGCGCGGGTCGCATCGAGCACCGGTTGCGCGGTCACGGTGAGCCCGGGCGTCGCGGCGTCCAGCGCGACCAGCACCACGCCGCCGTCCGGAGCCGCCGCCGGGACCAGCAGGCGCGCGGCGTCGGCCACGTCGGGCACGAAGCCGGCCCGGCCGTGCAGCCGCAGCCCGCCCGCCCCCTCCACCAGCCGGAAGGAGGGCCCGGCCGCTCCGCTCAGCGCCCCGTCGAGGGCGACCGCGATCCCCGTCTCCCCCGAGGCGACGTCGCGGAGCAGCTCGTCGCGGCCGGCGCACCCCGCCGTCCGCGCGAGCGCGCCGACGGCGAGCACGACCGACCCCAGGTACGGGGTGCGGGCCGCGGCGCGGCCCAGCTCCTCGCAGACGACCGCCACCTCCGCGAGGGTGGCGCCGGCGCCGTCGAGCTCCTCGGGCACCTCCATGCCGGTCCAGCCGGCCCGGACCAGCTCCTCCCAGTCCACGCCGGCGTCCGGCCGGCCGGCCGCGAGCAGCTCGCGCGCCACCGCGCGCAGGTCCTCGTGCAGCTCGGCGAGGTCGGTCACGAGCCCATCACCGGCTCCCGGGGCAGGCCGAGGCCGCGCTCGGCGATGATCGTGCGCTGGATCTCGCTCGCCCCACCGGGGATCGTCCACTCCCACGAGCCGAGGAAGTCGAGCATCCACGCGCCGGACTCCCACCCGCTGGACAGCGGTTTCTGCAGGTGGGTGTGCGAGGCCAGGCCGGTGACCTGGGTGCCGAAGTCCATGGTCCGCTGCAGCAGCTCGCTGTAGAACAGCTTGACCACCGACGCGTCGGCCGGGCCGGCCCGCCCGGCCTCCGACCGGTCGACGAAGTCCCGGCACAGCGCCCGCAGCCCGACGATCTCGGTCTCCAGCGCGGCCAGCCGGTCGGCCACCGCGCCGTCGTCGATCGGCCGCAGGCCGTCCGGACCCGGTCGCGTGCAGGCCGCCACCAGCCAGCGGAACCCGGCGTTGCCCAGCCTTTCCGCCAGCTCCAGCATCGTCATGCCTCGCTCGGTGCTCAGCGTGGCCTGGGCGACCTGCCAGCCGGCGTTCTCGGGGCCGACCAGCTGCGTGGCCGGGATGCGGACGTCGGTCAGGAAGACCTCGCAGAAGTGCGACTCGCCGGTCGCCTGCCGGATGGGGCGCACGTCGACCCCGGGCGAGCGCATGTCCATCAGGAAGTAGGAGATGCCCCGACGCTTGGGCGCCTGCGGGTCGGTGCGGGCCAGCAGCAGGCACCAGTCGGCGTGCATGCCGCCGCTGGCCCAGATCTTCTGCCCGTTGACGACGAACTCGTCGCCCTCCCGGCGGGCAGTGGTGCGCAGGCTCGCCAGGTCGGAGCCGGCCTCGGGCTCGGAGAAGCCCTGCACCCAGATCTCGCCGTCCAGGATCGCCGGCAGGTGCCGCGCGCGCTGCTCGTCGGTGCCCGCCTCGAGCAGGGTCGCGGCGGCGTGGTGCAGGGAGACGAAGGCGAGCACCAGCCGCGGCGCGTCGGCGGCGGCCAGCTCCTGGTAGAGCACCACCTGCTCGGCGACGGACATCCCGCCGCCCCACTCGGCAGGCCAGTGCGGCACGGCGTACCCGGCGCCGCGCAGCTCGGCGAACCACGCCTGCTGGAAGCGCACGTAGGCCTCGCCGGAGACCCCCGTCTGCTCCTCGCGCCACCGCGGCGGCACGTGGGCGCGGCACCAGTCGCGGACGGTCGCGCGGAAGGCGTCGAGGTCGACCGGCCCGCTCACCGGACGCCCCCGAGCGCCGCGGCGGCGCCGTAGGGACCCGGCAGCCCGCGCCGGCCCAGCGCGCGGGTGAGCCGCTCGCGGGTGGCCGTCGGGCCGAACGGCAGCCGCCGCAGCGGCAGGCTGTAGCGCGACAGCCACGACACCTGCGTCTCGTCGCAGAAGCCGGAGGCTCCGTGCAGCTGGTGGGCCACCCGGAAGACGACGTCGGCCGCGTCGATCGCCGCCGACCGGAGGGCGAGTGCGTCCGCGACCGCCTCGGGGCGGCCGGTGGCGATGCTCCACAGCGCGTACCGGGCGAGCACCTCGACGCCGGCGCGCTCCACCTCGGCGTCGGCGACCTGGAACTGCACGCCCTGCAGCGCCGCCAGCGGCCGGCCGAACTGCGTCCGCCGGAGCACGTGCTCCCGGGTGAGCGCCAGCGCCCGGTCGAGCATGCCGAGCAGCGTCCAGCACGGGAGCGCGAGCGCGAGGGCGACCTCGCCCGCCCGGTCGCCGGCGCCGCCGTCGTCCAGCGGGCCCAGGTCCAGGCCGGTGACGAAGGCCGTCGTCCGGGGCGGCGCGGTGGCTTCCCGGGGGACGGCGGGGCCGCGCCGGCCGTCGAGCGTGACGGCGGCCCAGCGCAGGCCGAGCCCGGCGACCGCCGCCTGGGGCCGGGCCTCGTCGACGAGGACCAGCCCGTCGGCGTCGGGCGGCCGGGCCAACCGCTCGGCGACCGGATAGGGCACCGCCCAGGAGCCGCAGCTGCGCGCGACGGCGGCGGCCGCCTCGAGCTCGTCGCCGTCCCCGCGGGGGTCGAGCTCCCAGACGCCGAGGTCCGCGAGCGCGGCGGCCACGGTCTGTCGCCGGTCGGGGTCGGCCTCCGCCTGCTGGACCAGGGCGTCACCGCCGGCCGCCTCCAGCGCGCGCAGCACCTCGCGGCCGAACTCGGTCGCCTCCGGGCTCAGGTCGGTGTTCACGACGCCGCCGGCAGCAGCGCGCGGGCCAGCAGCACCCGTTGGACGTCGATCGCGCCCGAGGAGACGGTGGACGCCTGGGAGTAGCGCCAGTGGTCCTCCACCTCGGCCCGGAACTCCTCCCCCTCGGCGCCGTCGAGGGGCGCTGCGGCGACAATCTCGGTGAGCACCTCGGCGACGTCCTGGTCCAGCCGGGTGACCGCGATCCGGTAGGCCGCCGAGTCGCCGGGGGTCACCCGGCCCTCGCTCTGCAAGGCCAGCACGCGGTAGGCGAGCAGCCGCGCGCGGCGGCACTGGACGAGTATCCGGGCCCACCGGCCGCGCAGCTCGCCGGCGAGCTCCTCCCACGCCTGCCCGAGCAGCGCCGGCGCCGTCTCCAGCAGCCGCTCGCAGCGGGCGTAGCGGGCGATGCCGACGCGCTCGAACGCGAGCACCTCCTGCACCACCCGCCACCCGTCGCCGACGGCGCCCAGCACGTTCGCGGCGTCGACGACGACGTCGTCGAGGAAGACCTCGTTGAGGTGGTGCGGGCCGAGCATGCTGCGGATGGGCCGGACCTCGATGCCGGGGTTGGTCATCGGCACGAGGAAGACGGTGAGCCCCTGCTGCCGGCGCTCCTCCCGCGAGGTGCGCGCCAGCAGGAAGCACCACTGCGCCATGGTCGCGTAGGAGGTCCACACCTTCTGGCCGCTGATCCGCCAGGTGTCGCCGTCGGGCCGGGCCGCCGTCCGCAGCGAGGCGAGGTCGGAGCCGGCCTCGGGCTCGCTGAACCCCTGGCACCAGATCACCTCGCCGCGGGCGATCGGCGGCAGGTGCTGCGCCTTCTGCTCCGGCGTCCCGTGCCGCATGATCGTCGGGCCGACCCAGTTGACGCCCATGTACTGCGCGCCGCGCGGCTCGTGCGCGGCCCACATCTCCTCGCGCACCACCGCCTGCTCCCACACCGAGGCGTCCCGCCCGCCGTACTCCGCCGGCCAGGCCAGGCACAGCAGGCCCCGCTCGGCGAGCACCCCGCAGAACCGCTGCGCGACCGCGAGGTCGGCCGGGTCGTCGGTGAACGCGCCGAGGTAGCCGGCGGGCACCTCCTCGGCCACGAGGGCGCGCAGCTCCTCCCGGAGCGTCGTCGCCGCCGGGCCCATCTCGAAGTCCAGGCCGGATGCCACCTGTCGACTCAGCTCCTCGGGTCGGTGCACGAACGGATGGGGCTAGCGCGCGGTCCAGCCGCCGTCGACGCGGATGGTCTGACCGGTCACGTAACGGCCCGCGTCCGAGGCCAGCCAGAGCACCGCGCCGACGATGTCCTCGACCGTGCCCTCGACCGGCAGCGGGGTGTTGCGGCGCAGGTAGCCTGCCGACTTCTCGTCGTCGTAGAGGCCGTCGGTGATCTCGCTGCGGAAGAAGCCCGGGGCGACGGTGTTCACGCGGATGCCGTGCCGGGCCCACTGCACGGCGAGGTCGACGGTCAGCCCGGACAGCCCCGCCTTGCTCGCCGCGTAGGAGGCCTGCGGAATGCCCGAGATCCCGACGTGCCCGCTGATCGATGAGACGTGCACGACCGAGCCGCGGCCGGCGGCGAGCATGTGCGGGAAGACGTCCTGGGCCAGCCGGAACGGCGCGACCAGGTTCAGGTCGAGCGTCTGCCGGATCGCCTCCAGCGGCTCGGCCTCCGCGCCCTCGTACGTGAAGATGTTCCCGGCCGTGTTGACCAGGATCTCCGGCGGGCCCAGCCCCTCGACCACGGCCGGGACGACGTCGGCGAGCCGGTCGGCGTCGCCCAGGTCGCACGGCACGGCGAGGCCGCCGATCTCCCCCGCGAGTTCCTCCAGGCGGTCGCGGCGGCGGGCGACGACCGCGACCCGCGCGCCGGCCGAGGCCAGCGCCCGTGCGATGCCCGCGCCCAGCCCGGAGGAAGCCCCGGTGACGACGGCGACCCGGCCGTCCAGCAGGAAGCTGCGCAGCGCCTCGGGGACGCCGTTTCCCATGCCCGCGGCCTAGACGACGACCGTGCGCACGCCCTCGGCGCGGGTCAGCAGGTCGATGCCGAGGTTGATGTCGTCGAGGGAGATCCGCCGGGACACCATCGAGCCCAGGTCGAGCCGGCCGGACTCGGCGAGCGCGATGAACCGGGGGAAGTCGCGCAGGATCTGGGCGCCGCCGACCACCGAGCCCACGAGCTTCTTGCCGGAGAAGACCGCGCGGATGGCCGGCAGCGTCAGCTGGTCGCGGACCCCCGGCATGCCCACGAGGGTCACCGTGCCCTGCTGCCGCGCCATGTCGAACGCCTGCACCATCAGCTCGGTGCGGCCCACGACCTCGAACGTGAAGTCCGCACCCCGGCCGCTGGTCAGCGCGCGGACCTGCTCGATCGGGTCGGCGTCGGCCGGGTCGACCGCGTGCGTCGCGCCGACCTTCAGCCCGCTGTCGCGGCGCTCGGCGACCGGGTCGATCGCGACGATGACGGCGGCCCCGGCGATGCGGGCCCCCTGGATCACCGACTGGCCGACGCCGCCGCAGCCGATCACGGCCACGCTGGACCCGGGCGTCACCCCGGCGGTGATCAGCGCCGCGCCCAGCCCCGTGGTGACCCCGCAGCCCAGCAGCGCGAGGTGCTCGTCGGACAGGCCGGTCTGCACCGGCACGAGCGAGGCCTCGTGCACCACCATCGCCTCGGCGAACGTGCCGCACCCGCAGACCGCGCCGACGCTGCGGCCGTCGGGCAGCCGGAACCGCTGGGCCGCCTTGACCAGCGGGTTGAGCTCGCACTGGTTCGACATCCCGTTGACGCACCACCAGCAGCTGCCGCAGGCCGGCGCCACGGAGGCGAGCACGCGGTCGCCCACGACGACCCGGCGGACCTCGCGCCCGACCTCCTCGACGATCCCGCAGGCCTCGTGCCCGGGGACGATCGGCAGCGGCAGCGCCGAGGACCCGTTGATGACGTGGAGATCGGTGTGGCACAGCCCGCTGGCGGCGATGCGGACCAGCACGTCCCGCGGGCCGACCTCGGGCACCGGCAGATCCGCCAGCACGAGCGGCTTGCCCACCTCCTCGGCGATCGCGACCTTCACCGGCACCCCTCGGGATAGTGAGCGAGCATTCGCTCCACCATATAGGTGAGGAAGGCACCGTTGTGACTGAGCACTCCCTCCGCTGTGCGGGCCGGGCGCCTACAGTCGGGAAGGTTCCGCGGCGAACGGTGCGGGACCGCGCACGTGCGGGAGGAAACATGACACGGACGATCCCTGCGGACGGCGGCGCCGCCGCGCCGGTGCGCAAACGGCTCACCGCCGAGGCGCGAAAGCGCTCGATCCTCAAGGCCGCCCGGCGGGCGTTCACCGAGGCCGGCGACATGAACGGCACGACCATCCGGGCCATCGCCGACAAGGGCGGGGTCAGCGAGGGCGTGATCTACCGCCACTTCGAGAGCAAGGACCAGCTCTTCATCGAAGCGGTCGTCGAGCCGCTGCGGGAGGCGGTCGACTCCCTGGTCGCTGCGACCGAGTCGGTCGACCGCGACGAGCCCCTCACCCCCGAGCGGCAGAAGGAGACGCTGCACGGCCTCTACCGCCAGCTCACCGCGACCCTCGAGGACGTGCTGCCCCTGCTGGGGCTGGTCCTGTTCGGCGACCCCAAGGTCGCCCGGCGCTTCTACCGGGAGAACTTCGCGGTCGCGATGGACCGGCTGGGCTCGGCCTGGCAGGCGGTCGAGGACCGCTACGGCCACCACGTCGGGGCGCAGGACATCACCGCCCGCGCGGTGATGGGCATGGCGCTGATGCTCGCCCTGGACGGTCACCACGGAAAGGGCACCGACCGCGACCGCGCCCTCTCCCTGGTCACCGAGGGCACCATCGACGGCTTCTTCCCCCGCCTCGAGCCCGGCGACCGCGCGCGGTGAGCGACGCCGTGGGCGTCGTCGAGGAGATGGCGCGGCGGTTCGCCGCCGGCGACCCCGACGGCGCGTTCTCCCTGCTGCACCCGCGGTTCCGGATCCAGCAGCCGGCGTCCCTGCCGCACGGCGGCTGGTTCGACGGCCGGGCCGGCATGGGCGAGATGGGCACCCGGTTCGCCGCGCACTGGACCCGCACGATTTCCGCCCCGCGGCTCGCGGCCTGGGCCGACGGCGCTGCGCAGGTGACCACCCAGACCTGGACGGCGACGGCAACCGGCCGCTCGGCGACGGTCGACGTCGTCGAGCTGTTCGAGGTCACCGACGGGCTCGTGTCGCAGATCCGGGTGTTCCAGCAGGACACCGCGCTGCTCCTCGCGACCCTGGACGCCCCGGCCTGATCCCCCCGCTTCCCCGCCGCCGGTCGCCTTGACACCCCTCCGCGGGCGGCCCGACACTAGTGACTGGGCGTTCACTTCGTTTCCGCTGTGCGGTGCGCCCCCTGGGGTCGCGAACCGGAGGAGCCCGCCATGGACTACCGACTGATCGATGCCGACGGGCACTACTACGAGCCCGACGACTGCTTCACCCGGCACATCGAGTCGCGGTTCGCCGACCGGACCATCACGGTCGTGCGCGGGGAGGACGGGCTGGGCCGCATCTTCCTGCGCGGACAGCGCACCTTCATGAGCGTCATGCCGGGCGACCACGCCTCGGCGCCGGGCGCGCTGCAGGGCCTGTTCGTCGGCAAGGTCACCGACGGCTTCACCCACCGCGAGGTCATCAACGCCAAGGACGAGCCGGCGTTCACCCACGCCGCGGCGCGCAAGGCCCTGATGGACACCCAGCAGGTCGAGGCGACCATCATGCTGCCGACGCTGGGGGTCGCGGTCGAGTACGAGATGCGCGACGACGTCGACCTCTCCTACGCCAGCCTGCGGGCGTTCAACCGCTGGCTCGAGGAGGACTGGGGCTACGGCGACGACGGGCGCCTGTTCGCCGTCCCCATGCTCTCGCTGCTCGACGTCGACCAGGCCATGACCGAGTTGCACCGGGTGATCGCGGCCGGCGCGCGGCTGGTGCACCTCTGCCCGGGGCCGGTGGGCGGGTACTCCCCCGCCGACCCGCGGTTCGACCCGTTCTGGGACACGGTCTCCGAGGCCGGCGTCCCCGTCGTCCTGCACACGTCCAACAGCGGCTACCAGTACTTCTACGGAACGCAGTGGGGCGAGGACCCGCGCAATCCCTCGCACAAGCAGTCGCCGCTGCAGTGGGCGCTGTGCAACACCGAGCGCCCGCTCGTGGACACGCTGATCGCGCTGACGCTGCACAACCTGTTCGGCCGGCACCCCAAGGTGAAGATCATCTCGATCGAGAACGGGTCGAGCTGGCTGCGCCCGCTGCTCAAGACCGTGGACAAGGCCGCCGCCCTCGGGCGCCGCGGACCGAAGCTCGGCGGCGACCTGCCCGACCGGCCGAGCGAGGCCCTGCTCGAGCACCTGTACATCTCGCCGTTCCCCGAGGACGACGCCACGGAGCTCATCGAGATCCTCGGCGCCGGACACGTGCTCTTCGGCTCGGACTACCCGCACCCGGAGGGGCTGCGCGAGCCGCTGGACTACGTCGCCCGGCTCGAGGGATGCCCGCCGGACGTGGCGCGTGCGGTGCTGCGCGGCAACACGGCGGCGCTGCTGGGCCTGCCCGACCGCGCGCCGGCCCTGGCGGGCTGACCGTGCTCGACGACAAGCTGGCCGCGGAGCTCAGCGAGCACTGGGAGCAGGGCTGGAACCGCGAGGACCTCGACACGATCATGGCGCCCTACGCCGACGACGTGGTGTTCAGCTCGCCGTTCGTCGTCCGCGCCACCGGCGACCCGAAGAGGACGACGATCGTCGGCGCCGCCGCCCTGCGGGAGTACGTCGACGGCGCACTGCGGCGCACCCCCGGGATCCGGTACACCCTCGACGGCAGCTTCACCGGCACCGACAGCCTCGTGCTCGTCTACACGGTCCACCTGCCCAACGGCGTCGACAAGACCGGCGCCGACCTCATGCGCGTGGACGACGCCGGGCGGATCGTCGAGTGGCGGTCGCACTACGCGGCCTTCACCCCCGCCGAGACCGACCACCTCGGCCCCGGCTGACCCTCGGCCTCCGCCGACCTCGGCCCCCGCCGACCTCGCCCGCGGGTCGAGCCGGGGTGCCGCCCCCGGAGCCGCGCCGTGGCCCGGCGCCAGGGACGACGGCGCGGCTCCACCTCCGGTCAGGGAGTCGCGGCCGGGCCCTGGAACGCGACGCCCGCCGACAGCAGCGCCTCGATGTCGGGCGCCGGCACGCCCAGCTCCGCCAGCACCTCCACGGACTGCTCGCCGATGCCGGGGAGCATGAGCCGCGGGCCCGTGCCCGGCTCCGGGCCGGTCCGCAGGAGCGGCCCGATCTGCTCGAAGCGCCCCCAGTCGGCCGTGTCGTAGGAGACGACCCGGCCGAGCTCGCGGTTGACCGGGTCGTCGAGCACGCCCCGCCGGAAGCCGTCCCGGTCGACCGGCACGATCGGCTCGACCAGCGCGCCCGCCGCCCGCAGCCGGCCGGCCCACTCCCCCGCCGGCGCCGTCGCGAAGGCGCGCTCCAGCACCCGCTCGGCCTCCTCGGCCCGGCCCGCGCCGGCGCTCCCGCGCAGGGGCGCGTACTCCGACGGCAGCCCGTCGACGAGGCGGCCGAGCCGCGCCCACGCGGCCTCGTCGGGGACCACGAGCGCGAACCAGTCGCCGTTCCCCGCCCGGTAGATGCGGTAGCCCGGCCCGTACCCGGTCTGCCCGCCGTCCAGCGCCGGACCGGGCACGAGTGCCCCGTCGCGCAGGAACACGCCGCTGTGCAGCAGCATCCCGGTGCCCAGCAGGCTGGTCGCCACGCGCTGGCCGCCCCCGCCGGCGGCCGCGCGGTAGAGCCCGGCGAGCACGCCGACGGCCGCGCACCAGCCCCCGGCCATGTCGATCGGCACCCACGTGGCCGCCAGCGGGTCGTTTCCGGCGCCACCCGCGGCGACCTCGAGGCCGGTGAGCGCCTGCATCAGCGCGTCGTTGCCCGGAAACCTCGCCCGCGGGCCGGTCGCGCCGAACGCGCTGGCGTGGCAGTAGACGGCACCGGGGTTCAGCCGGCCGACGGTCTCCTCGTCGATGCCCAGCCGCTGCGACACCCCGACGCGGAAGTTGTGCAGCACCACGTCGGCCCACCGGATGAGCCGCTCGACGACCGGCCGTGCCTCCTCGGCCGTGATGTCCATGGCGAGGCTGCGCTTGCCGCGCTGGCAGGCACCGACCGCGTACGCGGCCGCGCGCATCGCCTCGCCCTCGACCGGCTCGACCTTGACCACCTCCGCGCCGAGGTCGGCGAGGATCTCGGCGGCGAGCGGACCGGCGACGAAGGCGGAGAAGTCGAGCACCCGGAGCCCGGCGAGCAGGCCGCGCCCGGACGGCGGCCGCGGCGCGGGAGCGGGCGCCGCGGACCCGGCGAGCGGGGCGACCGACAGCGGCGATCCGACGACGACGTCGTCGTGCCCGCACTCCGAGCGCGGCACCGCGAGCCCCACCTCGGTCAGGTGCGGCTCGGCCAGCGCCTCCCCCGGCGCGTGCACGGGCTCGCAGGCGACGCCGGCGCGGCGCAGGTCGGCGATCCAGGCGTCGCGCGGCCGCTGCGCGAAGAACGACCGCCACCGGACGGCGCGCTCCTGCAGGTGCCCGGTCCGCTGGTCGGTGTAGTAGCCGGCCTCGCTGGGCTCGTCGCCGAGGACGTCGATCAGCGCGCGGTACATCCCCTTGCCGCCGAACCAGACCTGGACCAGCTCCCCGTCGGCGCAGCGGTAGAGGAAGTTCGGGTAGGTCGACCCCTTCGCCCAGTAGTTCTCCACGTCCGGCGTCGCCCGCTCCGACCGGCCGACCATGCAGCCCAGCGAGGCGAGCATCCCGTCGTACAGCGAGGTCTCGCCCCAGCCGCCCGATCCGGTGAGCACCCGGCGGCGCAGCAGCGCCAGCGCCGTCGTCGTCAGCAGGAAGGCCGTGCCGGCCGTCGCGGTCCGGACGTCGACGAAGATCGGGCCGGGGCGGTGACCGGCGAGCTGGGTGCACAGCCCCGACCGCGCCTCCACGAGCAGGCCGAAGTCCGCCACGGAACCGGCGGACGTGCGACTGGGCCGGCACCGCACGTGGACCAGCCCGGGGGCTTCCTCGCGCAGGTCGCGCCAGCCCAGGCCCCGGCCCTCGACGAGCTCCTCCGGCCCGTACACGAATCCGATGTCGGCGCCCCGCAGCTGCTCGGCGACGACGTCGCGGTCGTCGGTGGCGAGGATCCGCTTGTCCCGGTGCCAGGCCCGCCCCCACGGCACGTCCGCGTCGATCGCCGGCGCCCGGGCGGGGACCACCCGCACCACCTCGGCGCCCAGGTCTGCCAGCAGCATCCCCGGCATCCCGCCGGCCGGGCCGAGCCCCAGGTCGGTGACCCCCACGGCGACCTCGACGACCCGCACGCCGGACAGCGGCCGGCCCGCGCCGGGCGCGGTCACGGTGCGCCGGCCTCCGCGGCCACCCCGACCTCGACCCCGGCCGGCAGCGTCAGCCTCGGCAGGACCTCCTCGGCGGCCAGGGTGACGACCCCGAGGGTGTCCTCGCGCGCCGCCGGGGAGACGACCAGGTGCCGGACCCCCGCGTCGACGTACTGCTGCAGGCGGGCGGCGACCTCCTCGGGGGTGCCGGCCGGGGCGATCCGGTCGAGCATCGCGCCGGGCTTGTCGCCGTAGGCGCCGCCGAGGAACGTCGCCACGTCGTCGCGGGCGCGGTCGCCGTCGCGGCGGACCGAGCAGTAGACGTAGGCCATCCACTCGAAGCCGGCCAGGTCGCGGCCGATCTCCGCCGCGTGCGCTGTGATGGTCCGCACCGACCGCGCGTAGGCCTCGGGCGAGAACAGGTAGGGCAGCCAGCCGTCGCCGGCGCGGGCCGCCCGGCGCATCGCGGGCTCCTTGCGGCCGGAGACGATCAGCGGCGGTCCGCCCGGCCGCCCGGCCGGGCCGTCCGCGCCCGGCGGGCGGACCGGGCGCAGCTGCACGTCGTCGAAGGAGAAGGCCGGGCCGGAGTGGCTGACCGGTCCGCCGCCCCACAGCGCCCGCAGCACCTCGATCGCCTCGTCGGTGCGGGCACCCCGGGAGGCGACCGGGACCCCCAGCGCGTCGAACTCGTGGCGGAACTCGCCGCCGACGCCGATGCCGACCGACACCCGGCCGCCGGAGTGCGCGTCGAGGTCGGCGAGCTGCTTGGCGACCAGCACCGGGTGGTAGAGCGGCAGGAGCAGCACGGCCGTGCCGACGCGGACGCGCTCGGTCCACGCCGTCATCAGCGCCAGCCGGGTGATCGCCTCGCCGGTGTCGCTGGGTGGGAGGACGTGCCCGCCCTGCCACACCGAGTCGATCGGCAGTCGCTCGACCGCCGCCAGCCAGGCCCGGTCGGGCTCCGGGATCGCGGCCGCTCCGAAGGTGATCCGCTCGGCTGACACGACGACTCCTCGCACGTCGGCTGGGCCGCTCACCAGCGGCGACCCCGGCGCGAACATAACAGCCGCCGGCTCCGTATAGAGTGAGCGCACATTTTCTTCTGCACCCGTCGGACGCCGGAGGAGGGTCATGCCCAGGCCACTGGCCGGACTCCGCGTCCTCGAGCTGCAGGGCCGCGGTCCGGGCCCGTTCGGCACCATGGTGCTGGCCGACCTGGGCGCCGAGGTGCTGGCCGTCGGCCGGGTCGCCGACGTCGCCCCGGGCGGGTCGGAGTCGACGTTCGGCCGGGCGGAGATCGACGCGCTGCTGGCCACCGGGGCCGTCGTGCAGGACGCTCGTCCGCTGCCGGCGCGGAACTGACCGGCCGGGCCAGGAGGAGAGCGGATGGACGCGACGACGGGCATCCCCCCTGCCGTCACCGAGGAGACCGCGGCGTTCTGGTCGGCGGCGCAGGAGGGGCGGCTGGTGGTCGAGCAGTGCACCGCCTGCGGGGCGACGTCGTTCCCGCCGCGCGGCATCTGCCGGTCGTGCCGCGGCCGGGAGACCAGCACCGCGGAGATCACCGACCGGGGCGTCGTCTACAGCTTCACGGTGAACCACCAGCGGTGGCTCCCCGACCTCGAGGTGCCGTACGCGATGGTCCTCGTCGAGTTCCCCGCCCACCCCGGCGTCCGGGTGACCGGCCGGCTGCGCGGGTGCCCGGCCGAGGAGACCCGGATCGGCATGCTGGTCGACATCGGCTTCGAGCCCGGCCCGGGCGGGCAGGCGATCCCCAGCTTCATCGCCGCCGGGGCGGACGCCTGATGGGCACGGAGCACCTCGAGCGGCGCGTGGTCGTCTCCGGCGTGGGCCAGTCGCAGATCGGCCGCCAGGTGGACCGCTCGGGCCTGCAGCTCACCCTCGACGCGATCACCGCGGCCGTCGCCGACGCCGGGCTGAGGCTCGACGACATCGACGGCCTGGCCACGTTCCCCGGCGGCGGCGCGGCGAACCTGCCCGGCTACGCCAACGGCAACCTGTACGAGGTCCAGGACGCGCTCGGCCTGCGGACGACGTGGCGCCAGGGCATCGTCGAGGGCCTGGCGCTGCCCTTCTACGGAACCGCCCAGGCGGTGGCGACCGGGCAGGCGCGGCACGCCGTCATCTGGCGCACGGTCAAGGAGGGCAGCGCGGCGCGCAACGCCGGGGGCCGCCCCGCGTACGGCTCCACCAAGCCCGTGGCCGAGGGCCCGCTCGCCTGGCTGCTGCCGGTGGGCATGCTGTCGCCGGTCTGCCAGGTCGCGCCGTACGCCATGCGGTACATGCACGAGTACGGCGCCACGCGCGAGCAGCTCGGCTGGATCCCGGTGACCCAGCGGGCGCACGCCGCGCTGAACCCGGACGCGGTCTACCGCACGCCGCTGACCCTCGAGGCGTACCTCGAGTCGCGGATGATCTCGACGCCGATGTGCCTGTACGACTGCGACGTCCCGGCCGACGGCGCGACCGCGATCGTCGTCTCGGCGATCGAGACCGCCGGAGACCTGCGGGCACCGGTGCGGATCGAGGCCATGGCGGGGGTCGTGGAGGGCCGGCCGTCGTGGGACCAGTGGGAGGACATGGGGCGGGTCGGCCACGGGGCGGCCCGCGCCATGTGGGAGCGCACGGACCTGCGGCCGGCCGACGTCGACGTCGCCCAGCTCTACGACGGCTTCACGATCGAGGTCGTCTGGTGGCTGGAGGCCCTGGGCTTCTGCAGCACCGGCGAGGCGGCCGACTTCGTCGACGGCGGGTCGCGCATCTCCCTCGGCGGCGAGCTGCCGCTCAACACCTGGGGCGGGCAGCTCTCCGGCGGCCGGCTGCACGCCGGCTTCGGCCACACCGCCGAGGCCGTGCGGCAGCTGCGCGGGGAGGCCGGCGAGCGCCAGGTCGACGGCGCGCAGGTGGTGGCCCTGGGCAACGTGGGCGGCTTCGAGGCCGGCGCCGCGCTGCTCACCCGCTGGTAGACCCGGGGCCCGACCGCGGGCCCCGGTGCGCAGCACCGTTCGTCCGACGACAGAAGGGACTCCCGATGGTGGAACGTCGCGGCCGGGTCGAGGGGAAGGTCGCCGTCGTCACCGGCGCCGGCTCCACGCCCGGCCCCGGGATCGGCACCGGCAAGGCCAGCGCGGTGACGCTGGCGCGCGAGGGCGCGCGGGTGCTGCTCGTCGACCTGCACCCCGAGCGCGCCGAGGAGACCCGGGCGATCATCGAGTGGGAGGGCGGCCAGGCGCAGGTCTTCGCCGCGGACTGCACGCGGGCCGACGACTGCGAGGCCATGGTGCAGGCCGCCGTCGACGCCTTCGGCACGGTCGACGTCCTGGTGAACAACATCGGCCTGGCCTCGCTCGGAACCGTCGTCGACGTCACCGAGGAGGCGTGGGACCGCGCCTTCGCGATCAACCTGCGCACGGCGTTCCTCGCGTCGAAGTACGCCGTCCCGGTGATGGCCGCCTCCGGGGGCGGGTCGATCGTGAACATCTCGTCCATCTCCGCGCTGCGGGGCGACGGCACCGTCGCCTACTCCGCGGCCAAGGCCGGGCTCATCGGGATGACCGTCGACATGGCCTACTCCCACGGCCGGCAGGGCATCCGGGTGAACGCGATCGCCCCCGGCCACATCACCACGCCGATGGTGATGTCGGTGAGCGCGCCCGGCTCCCGCGCGGAGTACATGAACCGGATGCGGTCGGAGGCCGGCCTGCTCGGCACCCCGGGCGACGGCTGGGACGTCGGCTGGGCGTCGGTGTTCCTGGCCAGCGACGAGGCCCGCTGGATCACCGGGGTGACGCTGCCGGTGGAGTCCGGCGTCCTCGCGGTGACCCCGCTGATGATGGCGCCCTACCTGCGCGCCGTCCCGGCCCCCGAGGAGGGGTAGCGGCTCCCCGGCCGGGGCCGCGGGACCGCTAGACTGAGTGAGCGAACACTCTCTAACGAGGACGGCGAGATGACGGCGACGACCCGACGCACGTGGCAGCAGCTCCCCGACCCGGAGCCCCGGGAGCGGTCGTACACGGTCATCTCCGTCGACGACCACCTCACCGAGCCCGCCGACCTCTTCGAGAAGCGCTTCCCCGCGAAGCTGCGCGACCGGGCCCCCCGGCTGGTCACCCGGGACGACGGCACCGAGGCCTGGCTCTACAAGGACCGCTTCTACGCCGACACCGGTCTGAGCGTGGTCGCGGGCCGCCCGCGCGAGGAGTGGACCGACGACGTCCTGAACCTCGACGAGATGCGCCCCGCCTGCTGGGACGTCGACCGGCGGGTGCAGGACATGGACGTCGACGGGATCTGGGCGTCGCTGTGCTTCCCGTCCGGGGCGTGGGGCTTCACCGGCCGGGTGCTGTCGCTCAACCGCGACCAGGAGGTCGGGCTGGCCGCGATCCGCGCCTGGAACAGCTGGATGATCGAGGAGTGGCACGGGGCGCACCCGGAGCGCTTCATCCCGATGCAGCTGCCGTGGCTGCAGGACCCGGTGCTGGCCGCCGAGGAGGTCCGCCGCAACGCCGGGCTCGGGTTCACCTCGGTCTCGTTCATGGAGTCCCCGCAGCTGCTCAAGCTGCCGCCGATCACCGACCGCGAGCACTGGCGGCCGTTCTTCGAGGCGTGCCAGGAGACCGACACGGTCATCTCGCTGCACGCGGGCGCGAGCGGGTTCGTGCTGCAGGGGTCGCCGGGCAACGGCCTCAACACGCAGGTGTCGATGTTCCCCGGCGGGGCGTTCTGCGCCGCCGTGGACTGGACGTGGGCGGGCATCCCGGCGCTCTACCCGGACCTGAAGATCGCCCTGAGCGAGGGCGGCATCGGCTGGGTACCGATGGCGATCGACCGCCTCGACTACGTCACCGAGCACTCCGCCGGCTCGGCCGCGGGCGAGGCGTGGGAGTTCGACATCTCCCCCAGCGAGGCGCTGCGGCGGAACTTCTACTTCTGCATGCTCGACGACCCCAGCACCCTCGACCAGCGGCACCTGATCGGGATCGACCACATCATGTTCGAGACCGACTACCCGCACGCCGACTCGACGTGGCCGCACTCCCAGGACCTGCTGCGCAAGCGCCTCGGGCGGATCCCGTTCGAGGAGGCGTCGATGATCGCGGGCGGGAACGCGGCGCGGCTGTTCCGCCACCCGCTGCCGAGCGGCCCGGGCTGGCCGGCGGTCGTCACCGAGCTCGCTGCCCAGCCGGTCCCGTAGCGGCGTCGATGATCGGCAGGTGGCGCCCCCCGTCGGCGGGTCGCGCAGCCACCCGCCGATGATCGGCGATGCGGCGGCGGGCGTTCAGCCCCCGGCCACCGAGCCGTTCGCCGCGAGCGCGGCCCGCTGCCCGGCGTCGAAGCCGAGCAGCGCCAGGACCTCCGCGGTGTGCTCCCCCAGCCCGGGGATGCCGGCGGCGGCCCGCGGCTGCGGCTCGGGCCCCAGCCGCGGCGGCAGGCACGGCTGCTCGACGCGCCCCAGGTCGCCCCAGACGTGGTCCGTCACCCGGCCGCGCTGCCGGTTGACCGGGTCGTCGACGACGCCGGCCACGAACGCGCTGCGGTCGGCCTCGACGACCGGCTCGACCGGAACCCCCGCCGCCGACAGCTCCCGCACCCACTCGCCCGCGGGCCGGGCGGCGAACGCGGACTCCAGCAGGAGCTCGTCGGGCTGCGGGCCGGCAACCGCGGTGCGCAGCGGCGGCGGGCACTCCGACAGCCCCTCGACGCCGACCACCCGGCGCAGCGCCGACCAGGCCGCGGCGTCCGGGGCGGCGAGGGCGAACCAGGCCCCGTCGCCGGCCCGGTAGATGCGGTAGGCCGCGCCGTACCCGGTCTCCGCGGCGTCCACCCGGGGCCCGACGACGACGTCGTCCCCGGCCAGGAACGCGCCGGACTTCAGCGTCAGGCCGGCGCCGAGCAGGCTGCTGGCCACCGACTGCCCGCCGCCCCCGCGCCGCCGCGCGTACAGGCCGGCGAGGATGCCGACCGCGGCGATCCAGCCACCCGTGACGTCGACCGCGCCCCAGACGAGGTACGTCGGGGGCCGGCCCTCGCCGGCCTGCGCGGCCTCGATCCCGGCCAGCGCCTGCATGAGCTGGTCGTTGCTCGGCAGCAGGGCGCGCGGCCCGGACTCGCCGAACCCGCTGGCGAAGCTGTGCACGACGTCGGGGTTGGCGGCCCGGACGGTCGTCTCGTCGTACCCGAGGCGCTCGGCCAGCCCGACCCGCGCGTTGGAGTGGACGACGTCGCTCCAGCGGAACAGGCGGTCGAGCACCTCGGCGGCGTCCGGGGACTTGAGGTCCAGGGCCAGCGCCCGCTTGCCCCGCTGACCGGCGGCGAACATCGGCTGCATGCTCCGGTGGGCGTCGCCGGTGGTGGGCTCGACCTTGACGACGTCGGCGCCCAGCTCGGCCAGCACCAGCGGCGCGATCGGCCCGGCGAGGTACGCCGACAGGTCCAGCACGCGCACGCCCTCGAGCAGCCGGCCCCCGGCCGGGACGGGCGCCGCTGCCGAGTTACCGGCCGCCGTCACCCGGATCGCCGGCCCCAGCACCGTCAGCCGGCCCCGCTCGGGGTCCTCGTGCGGCACCGCCAGCCCGATCTCGCGGACGTGTGCGTCCCGCAGCGCCTCGCCGGGCCGCCACACCGGCTCGCAGCGGAACCGCTGCCCCGCCAGCGAGGCCAGCCAGTGCTCCCGCTCCCGGGTGGCGAACGCCGCCGCCCATCGCCGGCCGCGCTCGACCATCGCGCCGCTCATCAGGTCGGCGTTGTAGCCGCGCTCGCTGGGCGGCTCGCCCATGTGCTCCAGGAACGCCTCGTAGGCACCGGCCGCGCCGAACCAGAGCTGGACGTACTCCCCGTCGGCGCACCGGTAGCACAGCGACTCGGCCGGACCCTGGTCCCGCCACAGCAGGGCCGTCGTCGGCGAGTGGTGCTCGACCCGGCCGAGGATCATCGGCAGCAGCGCCTGCAGCCCGTCGTACAGCGACGTCTCCGCCCAGCCGCCGCGGCCGGTGGACTCCCGCTCGTAGAGCGCCGCGAGCGCGCCGACCGTCGCCGACAGCCCGGCGCCCGCGGCGCCGATCGCGAGGTCGGCGAAGACCGGTCCCGGCCGGGAACCGCGGATCTGGGTCAGCAGCCCGGCGCGGGCGGCGACCAGGAGCTCGAGGTCGGGCAGCGGGCCGCGGGCGGTGGCGCTCGGCCGCAGCCGGACGACGACCAGCCGCGGGTTCGCCGCCGACAGCGCGGCCCAGGTCAGCCCCTGGCGCTCCAGCCGCTCCTCGGCGCCGGCGAGGAGGAGCACGTCGGCGTCGCGGGCCAGCCCGGCGACCGTCCCCGCGGCCGCCGCGAGCTCCTCGTCGTCGACCTCGACGACCTCCTTGCCGCGGTCCCAGGCCCGGGCGGACTCCACCCCGGCGTCCAGGGTCGAGCGCCGGCGCGACCGCACGTGCGTGACGTGCGCGCCGAGGTCGGCCAGCAGCCGGCCGGGGAGGTGGGTGGCCAGGCCGGCGCCCACGTCGGGAACTCCCAGCGCGACCTCGACGACCCGCAGGCCCGCCAGTGCGGCGGTCACACCCGCAGCAGGCGGCCGGGGGCGACGCCGTCGACGTCGGTCCCGTCGACCCGCGTGGCCACCCCGTTGACCCAGGTGCGGGCGATGCCGGTGCTCCGCACGATCAGCCGGTCGGCCCCGCCGGGCTGGTCGTACACGCGCTCGACCGGCGTCGTGCCCACCGTCGCGGGGTCGAAGGCGACGAGGTCGGCGAAGTAGCCCTCCCGGACCAGGCCGCGCTCCGGGATCCGGAAGGCGTGCGCGGGGTGCCCGGTGAGCCGCCAGACCGCGTCCTCCAGCGACAGCGCCTTCCGCTCGCGCACCCAGTGGCCGAGCAGGTGGGTGGAGTAGCAGGCGTCGCACAGCTGGCTCGCGTGCGCGCCGGCGTCGGAGAGGCCGAGCAGGGTGCGCTTGTCGGCGAGCAGGTCGCCCATCTCCTCCTCGCCGTCGTTGTCCATGACCACCCGGAACCGGGTCGCCAGGTCGTCGGCGAGCGCGAGGTCGAGCATCAGGTCGAACGGGGTCGTGCCCCGCTGCTCCGCGAGCGCGTCCAGCGGGACGCCCACCAGGTCGGCGTGCTGCACCGTCTCCTCGACGTCGATCTTGGACCAGCGGTGCGCCCAGGCGGCGAGCGTCGTCGGGCGGGCCCGGTCGCGCCAGGCGGGGTCGCGGTAGAGGTCGGACCGCCGCTCCCGGGGGACGGCGAGGACCTCCTTCCACTCGTCGATCTCGCCGAGGTTGGTCGGATCGGCCATCGTGGTCTGGAAGACGATCGGCCGGCAGGCGATCTGCGGGTAGACCTCGCCGGGCAGCGCGCCGCCGCGCTCGACGGTCCGCATCGCCGCCCCCGGCTTGTCGGCCCGGGCCACCAGCGCCGTCCAGGTCACCGGGACGCCGTAGCGCTGCGACAGCTCGGAGAACTGCTCCAGCCACAGGCCGGGGCCGATCGACACCTCGACGACGCCCTTGCCGAGCTCGCCGAGCACCGACGTCAGCGCGTACACCTCGTCGACCTCGGCGAACCGGCTGGGCACCGGCCGCCCGTACGCGCCCTGGTGGTTGGGCTGGCGCGAGGTCGAGAAGCCGACCGCCCCCAGCTCCAGCGCCTCGCGCAGCAGGCCACGCATCGTCTCGAGCTCGGCCGGGGTGGCGGGCCGCTCCTCGCCCCCCAGCGCGTACAGCCGCAGCGTCGAGTGCCCGACGAAGGCGCCGACGTTGAGCCGCTTGGCGCGCGCGTCCAGGGCCGCGAGGTACTCCGGGAACGTCTCGAAGCACCAGTCGATGCCCTCGTCGAGGGCGGCCATGGACATGCCCTCGACGTTCTCGAACGTGCGGACGACGGTCTCGCGGTGCTCGGGCCGGGTCGGCGCGACGGCGAAGCCGCAGTTGCCCATGACGACGCTGGTGACCCCGTGCCAGCTGGACGGGGTCAGGTCGCCGTCCCACAGGATCTGCGCGTCGTAGTGCGTGTGGATGTCGATGAACCCGGGCGCGAGGGTCAGCCCGTCGAGGTGCACGACCTCGGTCGACGGGCCCGGCCGCAGCTCCCCGGGCGGGCCGACGGCGACGATCCGGTCGCCCTCGACGGCGACGTCCGCGGCCCTGGCCGGCGCACCGCTCCCGTCGACGAGAGAGGCTCCGCGCAACAGCAGGTCCATGGATGCTCCGATCGGTCGCTGCCGGGACGCTAATCGGCGCCCGGAGGGCTTGGCAAGTGAGCTCTCACTCAGTTGTACTGGACCCGCACGCGACCGGATGGGCGAGGGGATCGGCGGAGGAACCGTGGACGACCGGCTGATGTATCGGCGCGAGTTCTTCATCGGGGGCAGGTGGACCGCCCCCGACGGCGACGAGGTGCTCCCGGTCGTCTCGCCCTCCACCGAGGAGGTCGTCGGACAGGTCCCGCTCGCCACCGAGGCCGACGCCGACCGCGCCGTGGCCGCCGCCCGCGAGGCCTTCGACGAGGGCCCCTGGCCGCGCATGTCCCCCGCCGAGCGGGCCGACGTCCTGGCCGAGGCGGCAGCCGTCCTGCGCAAGCGGGAGGGCGACATCGCCGGCGTCGTCGTCGACGAGATGGGCATCGCGATCAGCCAGGCGCCGCGCGCCCAGGGTATGGTCTCGACCGTCTTCAGCTACTACGCCGACCTGATCCGCACCTTCGGCTTCGAGCGCGAGGTGGTCGACGGCGCCCGGGCCGGGCTGGTGACGCAGGAGCCGGTCGGCGTCGTCGCGGGCATCGTGCCGTGGAACGCGCCGGTCACGCTGGCCGCCTGGAAGGCCGCGCCGGCCCTGGCCGCGGGCTGCACCATCGTGCTCAAGCCCCCGCCGGAGGCGCCGCTGTCGAACTTCGTGCTGGCCGAGGCGCTGGCGGAGGCGGGCGTCCCCGAGGGCGTGGTCAGCGTCGTGCCGGCCGGGCGCGAGGTCGGCGAGCACCTGGTCCGCTCCCCCGGCGTCGACAAGGTCGCGTTCACCGGCTCCACCGCCGCCGGCAAGCGGATCATGAGCCTCTGCGGCGAGCAGGTGAAGCGGGTCTCGCTGGAGCTCGGGGGCAAGTCGGCGGCGATCGTGCTCGACGACGCCGACCTCGGCACGGTGCTCCCGGCGCTCGTGCACGGCGGCATGCACCTGTCCGGGCAGGTCTGCGGGGCGCACACCCGAGTGCTGGTGCCGCGCTCGCGCTACGCCGAGGCCGTCGACGCCGCCGCCGCTGCTGCCGCGCACATCGCCGTCGGCGATCCGCACGACCCGGCCACGGTCGTCGGCCCGCTGGTCGCCGAGCGGCAGCGCGCCCGGGTGGAGGGCTACATCGCCTCGGCCCTCGGCGACGGCGCCCGGGCCGCCGCGGGCGGCGGTCGCCCCGCCCACCTGCCGCGCGGCTGGTACGTCGAGCCCACGATCCTGGCCGACGTCGACAACTCCATGCGCGTCGCCCGCGAGGAGATCTTCGGGCCGGTCCTGTGCCTGATCCCCTACGCCGACGAGGACGAGGCGGTCCGGATCGCCGACGACTCGCCCTACGGCCTCTCCGGCGGGGTGTGGTCGGCCGACCCGGCCCGCGGCGTGCGGATCGCGAAGCGGGTGCGCACCGGCAGCATCGCGGTCAACGGCACCTACCCGCCGTTCCCGCTGGTGCCCTTCGGCGGGTTCAAGCAGTCCGGGCTGGGCCGCGAGCTCGGGCCCGAGGGGCTGACCGCGTTCCTCGAGCCCCGCAGCATCGGGCTCCCCCCGGCGCTGGTCGCCGGCGGAGCGGGCGCATGAGCGCCGACACGACCGGCCTCGCCGGTCCCGTCGCCACCCCTCTGTCGGACGAGTGGTGCGCGGAGCACTTCGACTACCTGGCGCCGGAGTTCGGCAGCGCGGTGCACCCGACCTACGCGCGGCTGCGCGCGCAGTGGCCGATCACCCGCAGCGACGCCCGCGGCGGGTTCTGGGTGGTGAGCCGCTACGACGACGTGTTCCGCGTCGCCCAGGACTGGGAGACGTTCAGCTCCGAACTGGGCGTGGGCATCCCCGCCACGACGATGACCATCCCCGCGATCCCCGAGACCGTGGACCCGCCGCTGCAGCGCGTCTACAAGAAGCTGATCAGCGCCCACCTCACCCCCGCCCTCGTCCGCCCCCACGAGGCGGCCACCCGCGCGCTGGTCACCGAGATGATCGACCGGTTCATCGAGGCCGGGACCTGCGACTTCATGGCCGACCTCGCCATGCCGTTCCCGGGCCGGGCGTTCTTCGGCATGGTGCTCAACGCCCCGCCCGAGGAGGTCGAGCACGTCGCGGGCCTGGCCCAGCAGGCGTCGATGCCGAGCAACCCGGACGTCAAGGAGATCTGGGCGCAGCTGCACGGCTGGATCCACGCGTTCCTCGAGCAGCGGCGGGCGCAGCCGCCGAAGGGCGACATCGTCGACGCGATCCTGGGCGCGGAGATCGAGGGCCGCCCGATCAGCGACACCGAGGTGCTGGGCATGGTGCTGCTGCTCATCCTCGGCGGGCTGGAGACGACGGCCGGCGTCCTCGGCGCGGCGATGCTGCGCTTCGTCCGGGAGCCGCACGTGGCCGACGAGATCCGGGCCCGGCCGGAGAGGATGCCCGCCGCCGTCGAGGAGCTGCTGCGCCTCGACGGGTCGTTCCTGGCCATCGGCCGGACCGTCCGGCAGCGCACCGAGCTGGCCGGCACCGCGGTGGAGCCGGGCGAGAAGGTCTACATCTCCTGGGCCTCGGCCAACCGCGACGAGGCGGAGTTCCCCGAGCCGGACGCCTTCGACCTCGACCGCCGGCACAACCGGCACCTGGCCTTCGGGGCGGGGCCCCACCGGTGCGTCGGCTCCAACCTGGCCCGGATGAACCTCACCGTGGCCCTCACCGAGGTCCTGGACCGGCTGCACGACGTCGAGCTGCTCGAGCCGGAGGAGACGCTGCCGTTCCACACGGCCTTCAACCGCGCGCCGATGCGGATCCCGATCCGGTTCCGCCCGGGCCCGCGCCGCGGGTGAGCCCCCGCGGCGGGAGGCTCAGTCGAGGAGCTCGTAGAGCGCGGTGATCGGCGGCGGGTCCAGGCGCAGCGCCGTGCTGGGCGTGGACCCGCCCTCGGCCGCGCGCCGGCGCAGCTCCCGCAGCGGCGCGGCCAGGTCCTCGGCCTCGATCTCGTAGACCGCCAGGTAGGGGTGGGTCGCCGAGCCGTCGTCGCCGGTCAGCCTGTAGCGGCGCGCGCTGACGAAGCCCTCGACGGCGAGCAGCTCCGGGACGTGGGTCCCGGAGTACCAGTCGTTGAACTCGTCCTCGCGGGACGGGTCGGCCGGCGCCGCCTGGACGACGAAGATGCCCTTGCGCACGTGTGCCTCCTCGGTCGCCGGGCTCGCGGGGCCCGGTCGGTCAGCGGATCGGGGTGACCGGCGGGGTGACCGGCACGGCGCCGGCCGCGCTCCGGATGGCGGCGACCTGCTCGCGCCAGGCGGCGACCGCCGCCTCCTTGATCTGCGCGTACCCCTTCACCGTCGCCGTCGACCCCGCGAGCCGCACCTGCGTCCCGTACGGCAGACCGGCGGCGGGGTCCACGGCCTCGAGGACCAGCCGCTCGTACTCACCGATCAGCCGGCGCTCCATGCGCCGGTCGGGGTCGTAGCCGAAGACGTCGAACGGGGTCCCCCGCAGCCGCTTCATCCGGCTCAGCCCGCGGAAGGCGATCTCGTACGGCCGGCCCATCGGGAGCTTGCGGTGCACGCCCAGCCGGCGCAGCACCGGCGGGTGCAGGTGGTAGGTCACCGCGTACGGCCCGTCGATGCCGAGCTCTCGGGCGGCCGCGTCGTAGTCGGCCAACAGGTGCAGCCGGGCGACCTCGTACTCGTCCTTGTAGGTCAGCAGCAGGAACCACGCCTGCGCGACCTCGGCGGTCAGCGCCCAGGCGCGGTCGGCGTCGTCGTGGGCGGCGACGCGCTCGACGAGGTCGAGGTACCGCTCCGCGCGGGCGGCGTCCTGGTAGTCGACGGCCTGCGCGGCCCGCCGGACCAGCAGGTCGCGCAGCTCGACGGGGAGCCGGCGGCGCGCGACCAGGTCGGCCGCGACGCGCACGGCGTCGGCGGAGGGGTCGCTGATGCTCGAGGCGTCGGGCGCGGCGAGCGCCGCCTCGACCGCGGCCGGGTCGTGCGCCGCCCAGCGCCCCCACGCGAAGGCGGCCCGGTTGTCCGCGGCTCCCCGGCCCCTCTCCATCGCGCGGTGGAGGTCGGCCAGGGCCAGCGGGAGCCCCCCGACCTGGAACGCGGCGCCGAGCAGCACCACGTTGCCGAGCAGGTGGTTGGCGAAGACGCGCTCGGCGATGCGGCCGGCGTCCAGGAACGCGACCCGGTCGGCGCCGACGCGGGCGGTGATCGCCGCCTGCAGGTCGGCGGCGGGCGGCGGGGGCGCGCCGCCCTGCATCATCGCCACGGTCTGGGTGACCGCGACGTCGACGACGGCCGTCGTGCGGCCGGGGGTCACCTTCTCCAGGTGCTTGGGGCCGGCCGCCTGCAGGATGTCGCCGGAGAGGTAGAGGTCGGCGCCGCCCGCGGTCACCGCCGCCGAGCCCAGCGCCTCGCGGCTGCGGGCCAGCCGCAGGTGGGAGACGACGGCGCCCGCCTTCTGCGACAGCCCCGTCTGGTCGACCCCGCCGACGACGAGCCCGGCGGCCTCCGCGGCCGAGGCGAGGATCCGGTTGGCCGTGATGACACCGGTGCCGCCGATGCCGGTGAAGTAGACGCCGTACTGCTCCCCCAGCTCGGGCAGCCGCGGCTCGGGGAGCTCGCCGGCCGGGAGCGCCGGGCGCGCGGCCCGCGCCGACGTCCGACGCCTCCCCCGCCGCCGCGGGGTGAGCGTGACGAACGACGGGCAGTCGCCGTCCAGGCAGGTGTAGTCGCGGTTGCACGACAGGTCGTGGATCTGGCGCTTGACGCCGAACTCCGTGGGCAGCGGCTGCACCGACAGGCAGTTGCTCTTCGTGCTGCAGTCGCCGCAGCCCTCGCACACGGCCTCGTTGATGACGACCCTCCGGGCCGGCTCCTCCTGCAGCCCGCGCTTGCGCAACCGGCGGGCCTCGGCCGCGCACTGCTGGTCGTAGACGATCACCGTGACGCCCTCGACGCCCGCGAGCTCGCGCTGCACGGCGTCCAGCCGGTCCCGGCCGTGCACGGCGACACCGGCCGCCCAGCGGGCCCGGCGTCCGTACCGCTTGGGGTCCTCGGCGCAGACGACGATCCGCCGGACGCCCTCGGCCTCCAGCGCCCGCGTCAGCGCGGGCACGTCCATCCCGCCGGTCACGTCCTGGCCCCCGGTCATGGCGACGGCGGCGTTGTAGAGGATCTTGAAGGTGACGTTCACCCCGGCGGCCACGCCGGCGCGGATGGCGAGCGTGCCGGAGTGGCTCAGGGTGCCGTCGCCCAGGTTCTGGATGAGGTGCGGCTCGGCCACGAACGGCGCCAGGCCGATCCACGGCACCCCCTCGGCGCCCATCGGCGTGGGCGGGAGGCGGCGCATCCCGGCGTTGCGCGGCTCGAAGTACATGATCCCGTGGCAGCCGACCCCGCCGCCGACGAGCGCGCCGTCGGGCGCCACGGTGGACCGGTTGTGCGGGCACCCGCTGCAGAAGCCCGGCGGGCGGGCGGGGAGCTGCAGCAGCGGCAGGGACGTGCGGACCGCGGCCGGCCGGCGCGGCGCCAGCTCCGGCCGCACGCGGGCGAGGACCGCCGCGACGGCCGTCGCGTCCAGCTCCCCCACCGGGGAGACCAGCGGGCGCCCCTCCCGGTCGCGCTTGCCGACGACGGGGATCCGGCTGCCGGCCTCGTGCAGGACCGCGCGCAACTGCGTCTCGACGAACGGCCGCTTCTCCTCGACCACCAGCACCTCGTCGACCGAGGCGGCGAACTCCCGAACCGTCTTCTCGACCAGCGGGTAGGTCATGCCGAGCTTGAGCACCCGCACCCCGGCGTCGGCCAGCCCCTCCTGCGTCACCCCCAGGTCGGCGAGGGCCTGCACCACGTCGACGTAGGTCTTGCCGGCGCAGACGATGCCCAGGGGCGCCCCGGGGGCGGCGCCGAGCACCCGGTCGAGCCCGTTGTGCCGGGCGTAGGCGCGGGCCGCGCGCAGCCGGCGCTCGACGACGAGGACCTCCTGGTCGGGCACCGCGTGCGGCCCGATGGTGGCCAGCGGCCGGTGCTGCCACGGCACGCCGTCCACCAGGACGCCGGCCGGGTCCGCCGGCTGCTGCCGGGCCGGGTCGACGTCGACGCTGCCGATGCCGTCGGCGACGTTGGTGACGATCTTCAGGGCGACCCAGGCGCCGGACCACCGCGACATCCGGAAGGCGTGCACCCCGAGGTCGAGCAGGTCCTGCTGGTCGGCCGGGTAGAGCACCGGGACGCACGCGTCCTCGAGGGCGTACTGGCTGTCGCAGGCCAGCGTGGAGGACTTCGACCCGGGGTCGTCGCCGCAGAACAGGACGACGCCGCCGTTCGGGCCGGACCCCATCGCGTTGCCGTGCTTGAGGGAGTCGCCGCTGCGGTCGAGGCCGGGGCCCTTGCCGTACCAGGCGCCGGCCACGCCGTCGATGCCGTCGTAGGGGACGACGGTGCCCATCTGACTGCCCCACACGGCGGCCAGGGCGAGCTCCTCGTTGAGCCCCGGCCGGTGGACGACGCGGTGCGCCGCCAGCCGATCGCCCAGCGCGTCGAGGGCGAGGTCGACGGTGCCCAGCGGCGAGCCCGGGTAGCCCGAGACCAGGGTCGCCGTCGTGAGCCCGTCGCGGGCGTCGACCTGCTGGCGCAGCAGGAGCAGCCGGGTGAGGGTGTCGACGCCGGAGAGGACCTCCGCCGTCCGGGTCCCCGGCTCGACCGCCGTCACGGGAAGACGTCGGGGTTGACGTAGGCGAACCGGCCGTCCTTGAGCACGGCGCGGCGGCGGTCGGGCTGCTGGAGCAGCGTGATGTCGGCGGTCGGGTCGCCGTCGAGGACGACCAGGTCGGCGAGGTAGCCCTCCCGGACCTGGCCGGTCGGCAGGCCGACCACCGGGCCGAAGTTCCGGGTGGCGGTGTGGATGGCCTCCACCGGCGACATGTCGACCAGCTCCACGTAGCGCTCCAGCTCCGCGGCGTAGGTGCCGTGCCGGGTCCACTGGTGCCCGAAGTCGCCGCCGGACAAGATCTTGATGCCGGCCGCCCTGAGCTTGCGCAGGCCGTCGACCTGCGCCCGGAGTTCGCGCGGGTAGCCCGAGGCCTCGACTCGCTCCTCGGTGATGCCCCACGGCCGGGCGTGGCCGCGCACCACGGCGTAGAGGTAGTGCAGCCCCGGGCAGACCCAGACGTCGTCGCGCCGGGCCTCCAGCGCGGTCAGCGCCTCGTCGTCGAGGAAGCAGGCGTGGTGGATGATCCGGACGCCGGTGCGCGCGGCCATCGCGACGCTGGCCGATCCGCGGGCGTGCACGGTGATGAAGGCCCCGTGCCGGTCGGCCTCCGCGACCGCCGCCGAGAGCATCTCGTCGTCCATGTAGACGTCCTCGGACGGGTGCGCGGGCACCACGCCGTCGCCGGAGACGAAGAGCTTGAGCGCCGTGACGCCCTGGTCGCACTGCCGGGCGACGATCTCGCGCAGGGAGGCGGCGTCGGCCGCGACCTCCATCAGCTCGCCGTCGGACCCGAGGCCGCCGACCTCGGCGACCATCATCCCGCTGGGCACGATCCGCGGGCCCGGGATCAGGCCGGCCTCGATCGCCTGCTTCGCCAGCAGGTCGTCGCCGGGCTGGGTGACGCCGGCGCCGATGATCTGGGTGTAGCCGCTCTCCAGGAACGTGCGGACGACGGCGACGACGTCGAGCATGTGCCGGGCCGGCGGCGTCGCGGCGATCGCGCCGTGGTCGAAGACGAAGTCCAGCGGCCAGCTCGTGTGCACGTGCGCGTCCCCGAGCCCGGGCAGCACGGTCGCGCCGGCCAAATCGACCACGCGGGTCGAGGCCTCGTCGACGGCCAGCCGGCCCGGGGTGACCGCCGCGATGCGGTCGCCCTCGAGGAGCACGTCACCGTCGAGCAGCCGCTCGGTGGGATCCCCGGAGCACGTCAGCACCCGGGCGTTGCGCAACAGCGTCCGGTCGGCCATCTCCCGCCCCGTTCTTGTGAGTGAGCACTTGCTCCTGTCACTGTATCCGCCATCACACCGCACGTGAGGGTAGGTCGCCGCGGCGTCCTATCCCAGCCCGACGAGGAGTGCCGCGCCCCATGACCGCAGCACCCGGCCCCCTGGCCGGCGTCCGGGTCGTCGAGGTCGCCTCGCACGTGTTCGTGCCGATGGCCGGCGCCGTGCTCACCGAGTGGGGCGCCGAGGTGCTCAAGGTCGAGCACCCGGAGACCGGGGATCCCTACCGGTCGCTGGTCACCGCGGGCCTGCACAACGTGTACCGGGGCGTGGACCCCTTCTTCCAGTCGGCCAACCGCGGCAAGCGCTCGGTCGGGCTGGACCTCAAGCACCCCGACGGGCGGCGGCTCTTGGGCCGGCTGGTCGAGACGGCGGACGTCTTCGTCACCAACCTGCGGCTGTCGACGCTGCGCCGGCTGCGGCTGGACGTCGACGACGTGCGGCGGGACAACCCCGCGGTGATCTACGTCCGCGGCACGGCCTTCGGGGCCCGCGGCCCGGACGCCGACCGGGGTGGCTACGACACCGGCGCCTACTGGGCGCGCAGCGGCATGCAGCACCTGCTCTCCCCGGCCGGGGAGCCGTGGCCGGGGCCGCCGCGTCCGGCCTTCGGCGACGTCGTCGGCGGGCTGGCGGTGGCCGGCGCGGTCAGCACCGCGCTGTACCGGCGGGAGCGGACCGGCGAGCCCTCGGTCGTCGACGCCGCCCTGCTCGCCTGCGGCCTGTGGCAGGTGCAGCCCGACGTCGTGAACGCCGGCCTGGCGGCGACCGACGGCGCCACCTCGGCGCCGCGGGACCGGGCCTCGGTGTGGAACCCGCTGATGCTCCCGTACCGCACCGCGGACGGCCGGTTCGTCGCCCTCATGGTGCTCGCGCCCGATCCGCACTGGCCCCGGCTGTGCGAGGTGCTCGGCCGGCAGGAGCTCGCCGAGGACCCCCGCTTCGCCGATCTCGCCGCCCGGCGGACCCACGCGGCCGAGTGCGTGGCGGCGCTGGACGCGGCGTTCGCGGAACGGACGCTCGCGGAGTGGACCCGGGCGCTGGCCGGGTTCGACGGCGAGTGGGCCCCGGTGCAGACCCCGGCCGAGGTGCACGACGACGAGCAGGTGCGGGCGAACGGGTTCGTGGCCGACGTCGAGATGGCCGGCGGCTTCGGCCTGCCGATGGTCACCACCCCGGTGCAGTTCGACGGGCGGCCGGGGCGCCCCACCCGCGCCCCCGAGCACGGCGAGCACACCGAGGCGGCCCTGCTGGAGCTCGGGCTGACGTGGGCGGAGATCGCCGAGTTCAAGGACCGGGGGGCCGTCCAGTGAGGAGCGCACCGTGCTGATCCCCGCCGACTGGGCCGACCTCTCCCCGGAGTGGATGACGGCGGCGCTCGCGCAGAGCTGTCCCGGCGCGCAGGTCGCCGGGCTGACGCTGCTCCGCCGCAGCGACGGCACCAACCGGCGGGCGACGTTCGGCCTGACGTACGCGGCGGGCTCCGGCCCGGACGTCGTCTTCGTCAAGTCCGAGGGCGAGCACCGGGACGCCCACGCCCGCAACGGCAACCTCTGGAACGAGCCGGCCTTCTACTCCTCGGGCCGGCCGATCCCGGTCGACCACCCGCGGCCCTACGCGGTGCTGGTGGACCGCCCGGCGCTGGACTGGGTGGTCGTGCTGGAGGACGTGACCGGCCGGGGCGGCGACCCCCGCGACGCGCTCCGGCCCATGACCGTCGACCAGGTCGCCGCCGGCGCCCGGGGCCTGGGCGCGCTGCACCGGCAGTACCGCGGCTTCCGGCAGGCCGACGTCCCGGCGCTGGAGTGGGTGCAGACGTGGGCGCCGACCGAGGGCTTCTCCAGCGGCCTGCGCCGGCGGGTGCCGCTCGGCCTCGAGCGCGCCGGGGACCGCCTGCCCGCCGAGGTGCTCCGCTGCTCACCCGACGAGGTCGTCGACCTGTGGGTGCGGTACGTGGCCCTCCTGCACCGGGACCCGACGCTGCTGCACGCCGACGCGCACGTCGGCAACACCTACGTGCTGCCCGGCGACGACGTCGGCTTCCTCGACTGGCAGGTCGTCCGCCGCGGCCACTGGTCCCAGGACGTCGGCTACTTCGTGCAGGGCGCGCTGACCGACACCGACCGGCGGGCCGCCGAGCAGGACCTCGTCGAGGCCCACCGCACCGCGCTGGACCCCGCCGCCGACCGCGACGAGGCCTGGCTCTGGTACCGCGCCTCGGCCGCCTACGGCCTGGCCATCTGGCTGTCGACGCTGGGCACCGACGGCTACCAGTCCCACGACATCTCCCTGGAGCTGGCCATCCGCTACGCGACCGCGTTCGTGGAGCTGGAGACGCGCGCGGCCCTGACCTCCCTCGAATAGCCCCCGACAAGGAGCACCGCCCCATGTCCACGACGTCCCTGCCCGATACCCCGTTGCCCGGGTTCCTCGGCCCCGCCCCCAAGAAGCTGCTGATCGGCGGCGAGTGGGTGGAGGCGGCCGGCGGACGCACCTTCCCGAGCATCAATCCCTCCACCGGCGAGACCATCGCCGCGCTCGCCGAGGCCGACGCGGTCGACGCCGACCGCGCGGTCGCCGCGGCCCGGGCGGCGTTCGAGGGGCCGTGGCGGGCGACGTCGCCGCGGGAGCGGCAGCGGCTGCTCTGGGCGCTCGCGGACGCAGTGCAGGAGCACTACGACGAGCTGCGGCTGCTCGAGGCCGTCGACATGGGCTTCCCCGCGGGCCGGCGGCGGACGACGACCCGGCCCACCTTCGAGGCCGAGGTGCTGCGCTACTTCGCCGGCTGGGCCACGAAGATCCAGGGCGCGACGATCCCCAACTCGATGCCGGGCTCGGTGCTCAGCTACACGCTCAAGGAGCCGCTGGGCGTGGTGGCCGCGATCGTCCCGTGGAACCGGCCGATCTCCAACGCCGTCTGGAAGATCGGTCCGGCCCTGGCCGCCGGCTGCACGCTGGTCCTCAAGCCGGCCGAGGAGGCCGGGCTGGTCGCGCTGCGGATCGGCGAGCTCGCGCTGGAGGTGGGCATCCCGCCCGGCGTGGTCAACGTGCTCACCGGCTTCGGGGAGACCGTCGGCGCCGCGCTGGCCGCGCACCCCGACGTCGACAAGGTGGCGTTCACCGGCTCCACCGCGGTCGGCCAGCACATCATCCGGGCCGCCGCCGGCAACCTGAAGCGGCTCACCCTCGAGCTCGGCGGCAAGTCACCGGACGTCGTGTTCGCCGACGCCGACCTGGCCAAGGCGATCCCCGGCGCGGCGATGGGGGTCTTCTCCAACTCCGGCCAGATCTGCTGCGCCGGCACCCGCATCTACGTGGAGCGGCCGGTCTACGAGGAGTTCGTCGAGGGCGCCTCGGACTTCGCGCGCTCTCTCAGGGTGGGCAACAGCCTCGACCCCGAGACCAGGATCGGGCCGCTGGTCTCCGCCGAGCAGCTGGAGCGGGTCACCGGCTACCTGGACCTGGGCCTGCGGGAGGGCGCCCGGGTGACCGCCGGCGGCGCGCGGGTGACCGACGGCGACCTCGCCCGGGGCTACTTCGTCCCGCCGACGGTGTTCGCCGACGTCACCGACGACATGCGGATCGCGCGCGAGGAGATCTTCGGCCCGGTCGCCGCCGTGCTGCCCTTCGACAGCCTCGAGGAGGTCGCCGGCCGTGCCAACGACACCGAGTACGGCCTGGCCGGCGGGATCTGGACCCGCGACGTCGGCAAGGCGCACCGGCTGGCCGCGAGGATGCAGGTCGGCACGGTGTGGGTGAACACGATGCTGCTGATGGACCCGGCGGTGCCGTTCGGCGGCTACAAGATGAGCGGCTGGGGCCGGGAGATGGGCGAGGAGTCGCTCGAGGGGTACCTGAACACCAAGTCGGTGTGGATCGACACCGACTGATGGCGCTCAAGCGGATCCGGTTCGCCGCCCACGACGCCGCCCCGGAGGCATGGCGCGACGCGGTCGTCGCCGCCCTCGACGCCCCGCCCGGCACCCGGCCCGACCGCATCACCCTCGGGCTGACGCTGACCGAGCTGACGCCGGCGGCGCCGCACGCGGGCATCGGGGTGGAGCTGTTCACCGACGCGGCGCACCTCGCCCGCTACGAGGCCTGGCTCGGGGACGACGACGGGGGTGGCGGGCCCGTCGTCGTGGCCGCCGAGCGCGTCATGCGCGGCGCCGAGTGGCTGGAGCGGCGGTGGCGCGAGGGCGGGACCCGGTTCGAGCACGTGGCCGTCGCCGTCCGCCGGGAGGGGCTGTCGCGTGCCGAGTTCGCGGAGCGCTGGCGCACCCACGCGGGCTCGGTGGGGGCGGTCCGCATCCCCGACGCCGCCCGCGGGTCGGCGTACGTGCAGAACTCCCCGCTGCCGGAGTGCGAGCCGGTCTACGACGCGGTCACCGAGGTGTGGCTGGAGGACCTGGCCGCCCTGCGCACCCGGACGGCGTGGCTGGACCGGGCGACGCGCGAGAACGGCCCGGGCGACCTGTTCGACCGCAACTGGTTCCTGGCGGTGCGCGAGGAGGTGCTCTGACCTGGGGTCGACATCCCGCGCCTGTCATTGCAGAGTGAGCGTTCAGTCGTCGGCACGGGGAGAGGTGTGCGACGTCCCGACCCCGACGAGGAGCCCGGTGAAACCAGCCGCCTTCGACTACCACGCCCCCGGCACCGTCGAGGAGGCCGTGGCGCTGCTCGCCGAGCTCGGCGACGACGCCAAGGTCCTCGCCGGGGGGCAGAGCCTCATCCCGATGCTCGCCCTGCGGCTGACCGCCTTCGACCACCTCGTCGACGTCTGCCGCATCCCGGAACTGCAGGGCGTCCAGCAGCGCGACGGCGGCGTCCGGATCGGCGCCGCCGTGCGGCACGCGCAGGTCGGGACCAGCCCCGAGGTGGCCGCGGCCGCGCCGCTGCTGACGCTGGCGACGCCCCTGGTGGGGCACTTCCAGATCCGCAACCGGGGCACCCTGGGCGGCGCGATCGCGCACGCCGACCCGGCCGCCGAGTACCCGGCCGCGGCGCTGGCCCTCGACGCGACGATGGACATCGCCTCTCCGACCGGACGGCGGACCCTCACCGCGCAGGAGTTCTTCACCGACCTGTGGACCACCGCGATGGAACCCGACGAGATGCTCGTCGGGGTGACCTTTCCCGCCTGGGGCGGGCGCAGCGGGTTCGCCGTCGAGGAGTTCGCGCGGCGCCACGGCGACTACGCGATCGCCGGCGCCGAGGTCGCCGTCGAGCTCGACGAGACCGACCGCGTGCGGCGGTGTGCGATCGGGCTCGTCGCCCTGGGCCCGACGCCCGAGCGGCCGCGGGAGGCCGAGGCCGAGCTGGTCGGGCGCCCGGTGTCGGAGATCGACCCCGCCGAGGTCGGCCGGCTCGCGATGGCCGGCCTGACCGCGGTGACCAGCGACGGCAACGGCTCGGCGGACTACCGCCGGCGGGTGGGCGCGGCGATGGTCGCTCGGGCGTGGACGAGGGCAGTGGCGGATGCATCGACGGAGGGCGCGGCGTGAGTGACGTGCAGGTGGAGCTGACGGTCAACGGCCAGGCCAGGACGGCGACGGTCCAACCGAGGCTGACCCTGGCCGACTTCCTCCGGGAGGAGTGCCGGCTGACCGGCACGCACCTCGGCTGCGAGCACGGCGTCTGCGGGGCGTGCACGGTGCTGGTCGACGGCGAGGCGGTGCGGTCCTGCCTGGTGTTCGCCGTCCAGGCCGCGGGCAGCGAGGTCACGACCGTCGAGGGGCTCGGCGGCCCCGACGGCGAGCTCTCGCCGGTCCAGGCCGCCCTGCGCGACTGCCACGGCCTGCAGTGCGGCTTCTGCACCCCCGGCTTCGTCGTGTCGATCACCGCGTTCCTGCGGGACAACCCGCGGCCGACGGACCAGGAGACCCGCGAGGCGCTGTCGGGCACCCTGTGCCGCTGCACCGGCTACCAGGGCATCCTGCGGGCCGTGCAGCAGGCGGCCGGCGCGGAGACCGCGCGATGACCGCGGCGGCGACGGGCGACGGCCGCGTCGAGGCCGGCGGCGCCACCCGCTACGCCGGCACCCGGATCGGCCGGGTCGAGGACCCCCGCCTGCTCACCGGCCGCGGCACCTACGTCGACGACATCCGCCTGCCCGGCATGCTGCACGCCGTCTTCGTGCGCAGCCCCGTGGCCCGCGGCCGGATCCTCGGCATCGACGCGTCCGCGGCGCTCGCGCTGCCCGGCGTCCGGCACGTCTTCACCGCGGCCGACCTCAACCCCGACGTCCGGGAGCAGTGGCACACCTCGGTGGGGCCGAAGAGCCCCGAGACGCCCCGCCCCCCGCTGGCCGACACCGACGTCCGGTTCGTCGGGGACCCGGTCGCGCTGGTGCTGGCCGACGACCGCTACCTCGCGGAGGACGCCGCCGAGCTGGTCGAGGTCGACTACGAGCAGCTCCCCGCCGTCGTCGACTACACGCGGGCCGCGCAGGCGCAGGAGCTGGTGCACGAGGCCCACGGGTCCAACGTCGTCGGGCAGCTGGCCGGACGCCCGGCCGCCACGCTGGCCGACGTGTTCGCCGGCGCCGCGCACGTCGTCACCGACACCATCCACCAGCAGGCCCACACCGCCGTCCCCATGGAGGGGCGCGGCATGGTCGTGGACTACTCGGCGAGCACCGGCGAGCTGACCATCCACGCGGCGACCCAGGCGCCGCACGAGATCCGGCTGTTCTGCTCGCGGCTGCTCGGCCTGCCCGAGCACCGCATCCGGGTGCTCATGCGCGACACCGGCGGCGGCTTCGGCCAGAAGGTCATGGTCCAGCGCGACGAGATGGCCCTGATGCTCGTCGCGCGCAGGGCCGGCGCCCCGGTCAAATGGGTGGAGGACCGCCGCGAGAACCTGCTCGCCGCGGGCATGTCCCGGCACGAGCACGCCGACGTCTCGATGGCCTTCGACCCCGACGGGCTGATCCTCGCCGCCTCGATCGACTTCGTGTCCGACTGCGGCGCCTACCCGACGCCGTGGCCGGTCGGTACCTCCGCGGCGGTCGGGATGCTGTTCCCGGGCCCCTACCGGGTGCCGGCGGCGAGCTTCACCGCCACGACCGTCTACACCAACACCGCGGGTCGGGTCGCCTACCGCGGGCCGTGGCAGTTCGAGACGCTCGCCCGCGAGGTGCTGCTCGACAACGCCGCGCGCGAGATGGGGATGGACCCGGCCGAGCTGCGGCGCCGGAACCTGCTGCGCACCGACGAGCTCCCCTTCGCCAACCCCAACGGCATGACCTACGACCGGATCACGCCGCTGGAGACCTTCGAGCAGGCGCTGGAGATGCTCGACTACGACGCCTTCCGCGCCGAGCAGGCGCGGGCGCGGGAGGCGGGCCGCTACCTCGGTGTCGGCATGTCGACCTACGTCGAGCCGTCCACCCCGGGCTACGGCTCGTACGCGACCGAGGCGGCGACGATCCGCATCGAGCCCTCGGGGAAGGTCAACGTCTACATCGCCGGCGGCTCGACCGGGAACAGCATCGAGACGACGGTCGTCCAGCTCACCGCGGACGTGCTCGGGGTGGCCATCGAGGACGTCGCCACCATCCAGGGCGACACCGCCGTCACGGGCTTCGGCGCGGGCACGGCCGGCAGCCGCAGCGGCTCGATGACCGCCGGCGCGGTGCGGGACACGGCGACGATCCTGCGCGAGCGGATGATCGCGATCGCCGCGCACAAGCTGGAGGCCGCCCCCGAGGACATCGAGCTGGTGCGCAGCCGGGCGAGCGTGCGCGGCGTGCCGGGGGCCTCGGTCACGGTCGCGGAACTGGCGGCGACGGCGTACTTCGACCCCTACTCGCTGCCGCCCGGCGTCCCGGCGGGGCTGGAGGCCAGCGCGCGGTACACCGCCGAGACCCGTTCGGTGTGGGTCAACGCGGCGCACGTGTGCACGTGCGAGGTCGACCCCGTCACCGGCGGGGTCACGCTGCTGCGCTACATCGTCAGCGAGGACTGCGGACCGATGATCAACCCCTCCGTCGTCGAGGGGCAGATCGCCGGCGGCACCGTCCAGGGCATCGGCGGCGCGCTGCTGGAGCACCTGGCCTACGACGAGGACGGCAACCCGACCGCGACGACGTTCGTGGACTACCTGCTGCCGACCGCCACCGACGTGCCCGTGATCGAGTACGGCCACATCGAGACGATGAGCGGGGGGCCGGGCGGCTACAAGGGCGTCGGCGAGGGCGGCGCGATCGGCGCCCCGCCCGCCGTCGTCAACGCCGTCGCCGATGCGCTCGCGCCCTTCGGCGCGCGGATCACCCGGCTGCCGCTGACCCCGGAGAGCCTCGCGGCCCTCGTCCCCCCGGAGGCCCTGCGCTGAGCGGCGGGTCCGCCCCCGGCGGGTGTCAGATCCGGTAGAGCTTCGCCGCGTTGCCGCCCATGACCTTGACCTGCGTCTCCGGGCGCAGCGCGCTGACCTGCTCCCGCACGATCTCCAGCGGGTTCGGGTGCAGCGAGGTGGGGTGCGGGAAGTCGGTCTCGAACATCACGTTGCCCTCACCGACGGTGTCGATGAGGTGCTGCAGGTCCCCGTTGCCCTTCTCGAACCAGAAGGTCGCGAACCAGTTGTCGCGGAAGTACTCCGACGGCCGCTTCTGCAGCTTGTCGAACCACTCCGGGGCGTTCTCCTCCAGCTCGTAGTCCATCGCCTCGAGCATGAACGGCACCCAGCCGATGCCGCTCTCCACCGAGACCATCTTCAGCTCGGGGTGCCGGTCGAACATGCCGGAGTAGGCGCTGTTGAGCAGCACCTGCGAGTTGTTCAGGAACAGCGAGGCGCCGCCGATGGCGGGCTTGACGTAGTCGTCCTGGCTGGGCCAGTAGGTGGTGCCGAAGTAGGACAGCGCGGTCTGGCTGGCCCCGATGTGGAAGTGCACCGGCAGCTCCATGCCCGCGCACACCTCCCAGAACGGGTCCCAGGCGCGGTCGCCGAGGTCGGGCGACCCGGAGTCCTGCGGGTGCGCGGTCATGTTCACCCCGCGCATGCCCATCTCCGCGCAGCGCCGGGCCTCGCGGACGCAGCCGTCGATGTCCCACGCCGGCATGATCGGCATGGGCAGCAGCCGGTTGCCCGAGTCCGCCTGGACCTCGGCCATCGCGTCGTTGTAGAGCTCGACGCACAGCCGCAGCAGCGTCGGGTCCGCGACCGAGTTGACCAGGTTGTGGCCGCCCAGGCCGATCGCGTTCGGGTAGACGACCTGCGCATGCACGCCCAGCTCGTCCATCAGCCGCAGCCGCACCTCGGGGTCCCAGGCCGCCGGGTGGACGTCGTCGATGCCCCACGAGCCGCCCTGCGAGGCGCGGAAGGGGTGCTTCTTCCCGGCGTGGTCGATGGTCCCGCCCGACCCGGCCTTGCCGAAGGTCGTGCCCTCGATGACCCACATGTCCACGCCGTCGACCTTCTCGACGTGCGGCACCCGGTCCTCGTAGCCCTTCGGCGCCCGCTCGGTGAACAGGTCGTGGCGCTCGGTCATGTGCGTGTCCGCGTCGATCACGCGCAGATCGGCGACCAGCTCGGGCATCGGTGCCTCCTCGTCAGCCCGGCCGGGCCGGGACGGTGGCCGGCGGGCCGCCGGCGCGGGGGACTACGGGCGGGCGCGGCGCTCGCGGGCGGCCTCGACCGCCGCGGCGAAGCCACGGTGCAGGTGCTGCGGGGCGGGTTCGTTGCGCCCGAACACCACGGTGTCCAGCAGCCCGCTGCGCACGCCGGGTTCGGTGCGGGCGGCGACCCAGAAGTCCTCGGCGTCGACGACGGCGTCGCAGATCCACGGCGCCATCTCCACCAGCTTCGCCTGCTCCGCCTCGTCGAGGTCGGGCCGGGCGTAGGCGGTGTGGACGACCTCGCACGAGGCCGCGTCGATCGGGAGGATCTGCCACAGCTCCGCGTGCCGGCTGTCGAAGGTCAGGCTCACGTTGGGGAAGAGCGCGTACTGGTAGCTGAAGTGCTGGGTCACGTCGGTCCACTCCGACTCCGGCACCCCCTTCAGCGCGTCGATCGACCGCAGCGCCGAGGTGTTGCGCAGGTGCGCGCCGAAGGCGTCGAAGGTCAGCACGCCGCCGTGCGCGTAGGTCGCGAGCGTGCGGCGGTGCAGGTAGTTGAAGTGGTAGTTCTCCCGGTAGGTGTCGAGGGTGACCTTCCAGTTCGCGGCCACCTCGTGCACGTGCGTCTCGCCGTAGGGACGCCAGTCGGCGAAGTCGAGCATCGCCAGCTCGTCGGCGAGGCCGGGGCCGAGGTACTCGTCGACGTCGACGGCCGCCCCCGGCCGCAGCCGGCCCACCACCAGGCCGTACCCCTCGGCGACCGGCAGCTCGACGAGGCCCTTCTCGTCGCGGCACATCCCCTCGAACGCCTCGCCGACGGGAACCCGCACGAGCGCGCCCTCGAGGTCGTACACCCAGGCGTGGAACGGGCAGGTGAACTTCTTGGCCGCCCCGGCGCCGTCGACCAGCCGGACCCCGCGGTGCCGGCAGATGTTCGCCATCGCGTGCACCTCGCCCCGGGCGTCCCGCGTCAGCAGGACGGGCGAGCCGCACAGGTCGACGGTGAAGTAGGTGTTGGGCTCCGGCAGCGCCCCCGAGAGGCAGAGCACCAGCGGGTGGTCGCGGAAGAGGACGTCGACCTCCTCCGCGTGCGTCTCGGCCGAGTACGCGTCGGTCGACAGCTCCAGCACGTCGTCGGCCAGGTCGGTGGTGCGGTTCTCCACGTGATCGAGCAACCGGCGGACGATGGCGTGCTCGAAGGCTTCGCGGTCCACGGGGATCTCCCTCGACTGCTGGCGGCGGGCGACTAGCGGACGATCGTGGCCGGGTCCGCGGGCGTGAAGTCGTACACCCGGCACGCGTTCCCGATGGTGATCTTGTGCTGGGTCTCCTTCGGCAGGTGCCCGAGCCACTTCTCGGCCATCTCGGAGGTGTTCGGCCAGGTCGAGTCCGAGTGCGGGTAGTCGCACTCGAGCATCACGTTGTCCTCGCCGATGATGTCGAGCAGGCGCAGGCCGGCCTGGTCCTCGATGAAGGTGCCGAACACGTGGTCCTTGAACAGGCGGCGGATGTCGGTGTCCAGGTCGAACTTCGCCGCACCCTTCTCCTCGCCCCGCTCGTGGCTGGCATTCATGTCGATGTCGAACCGCGACGCCCAGAAGCGCTGCTTGTCGATGACCTGCTCGGCCCGCTCGAGGAAGTACGGGATCCAGCCGATCGACCCCTCCGACAGCGCGATCTTCAGCTTCGGGAACCGGGTGAAGTTGCCGCTGAACAGCCAGTCCAGCAGCGTGCCCGCCTGGTTGGCGGCGGCCGAGTAGGCCATGAAGGCCAGCGTGGGCATGTCCGGCGACGTGCGGATGAGGTTGGACGAGGAGCCGACGTGCATGGACACGACGAGGCCGGTCTCGTCGCAGGCGCGGAAGAGCGGGTCCCACTCGTCGGTGTGGATCGACGGCAGCCCGAGCTTGGTCGGGTTCTCCGAGAACGCGATCGACTTGGCGCCGCGGGCGGCGGTGCGCTCGACCTCCTTCGCGGCGGCCACCGGGTCCCACAGCGGGATGATCATCATCGGGATGAAGCGACCCGGGTAGGCCTCGGCGAACTCCTCCAGGATGAAGTCGTTCCAGGCCTGCACACCCAGCAGGGCGAGTTCCTTGTCCTTGGCCTCGTGGAAGACCTGGCCGCAGTAGCGGGGGAACGAGGGGAACAGCATGGAGGCCAGCACCAGGCCGTCGTTCATGTCGGCCACGCGCGCCGCCGGCTCGTAGCACCCCGGACGCATGTCCTCGTAGGTGATCGGCTCGGGCGAGAACTCCTCGCGGTTCTTGCCGGCCACGGCGTTGAGCCCGGTGGTCACGATCTGCCGGTCCTCGTACATCCAGAACTCGGTGCTGCCCTCGCGCACGATCCGGGGACCGGCCTCGCGGAACTTCGCCGGCAGGCGCTCCTCCCACAGCCGGGCCGGTTCGATCAGGTGGTCGTCCACGGAGATGAACCAGTTGATCGACATGCTCGCCCTCCCGGCCTGTAACAAAACGAACGCTCACATAGGAGCGTAGCAACGATCGGACTCCGGCCACAGGGTGGGACGCCCCTCGCCGAGGTCGGCGGGAAGCGGCCCCGGGGCTACCGGGCGCCCCCCGATGCACGTAGGTTCCCAGTCGATTCGTGCACGACGTGCACGTTCGTGCCGGCCGGGGCGCGCGGGCGTCCGCCCGGCCGGGTCCGTTCCGAGGAGGTCCGCATGACCGCGAGTTCCACCGATGTCTGCCCGGTCCACGGCGGACGGGACGACCGCAAGTCCGCCGCGCTGGCCACGGCCAACGTGAAGCCCAAGCCGGGCGCCGAGGTGGTGGCGGGGTTCGAGGACGTGCGCCGGGTGCTGCGCAGCCAGGCGATGCGCCAGGCCGGTGCCGGTCAGGACGAGGACCGCGACGACCTCACCCAGAGCTCGGTCTTCTTCCTCGACGGCGAGGACCACAAGCGGCGCCGCACCGCGATCGCCAAGTTCTTCACCCCGAAGGTCATCGCGACCCGGCACCGGACGGTCATGGAGCGGACCGCGGACGAGCTCATGGCCATGCTGCGCGCCGACCGCGGCGGGCGGCTGGACGACGTCAGTTTCCGCATGACGGTCGCCGTCGCCGCGGAGATCGTGGGCCTGACCAACAGCAACCAGCTGCGGATGGCCAAGCGAATCAAGCGCAGCCTGATCGGCACCGAGCTCGGCAACCACACCGGCCTCCGGCGCAGCGTGATGCAGGTCCTCGTCGGCGTGCACGCGCTGAACTTCATGGTGCAGGACGTGCTGCCCGCCGTGCGCGCCCGGCGCAAGGAGCGCCGCGAGGACGTGATCTCGCACCTGCTGGACGAGGAGTACAGCAACCAGCAGATCCTCATCGAGTGCATGACCTACGCCGTGGCCGGCATGGTCACCACGCGCGAGTTCATCGTCATGGCCGCCTGGCACCTGTTCGACGACGACGCCCTGCGCGCCCGGTTCGTCGCCGGGGACGAGGCCGACCAGCTGGCGATCCTCGAGGAGATCCTCCGCATCGAACCCGTCGCGGCCATGCTGCACCGCCGGGCGACCGAAGAGACGCCCCTGCCGTCGGGGACCCTCGCCGAGGGCGAGGTGGTGGCGCTGAGCATCCGCGACGCGAACCTCGACGAGGCCACGGTCGGCGAGTGCCCGCACGCGCTGGACCCCGACCGGGCCACGAAGGTCCGCATGGTCGGCGCGTACATGAGCTTCGGCGACGGCAGCCACCGCTGCCCGGGCGCGAACGTGGCGCTGCACGAGAGCCGGGTCTTCCTCGACAAGCTGATGAAGCTGCCCGGTCTGGAGCTCGTGCGCCCCCCGACGATGACCTGGAACGACGGGATCATGAGCTACGAGCTGCGCGACGCCGTCGTCAGCTGCGACGCCTGATCCCCGCACACACCCCGACGGAAACCGAACGAGGAGAAGCGTCAATGGCTGGTCGGCTCGAGGGCAAGGTCGCGTTCATCACCGGTGCGGCGCGAGGACAGGGCCGCAGCCACGCGGTCCGCCTGGCCGAGGAGGGCGCCGACATCATCGCCGTCGACGCGTGCGGTCCGGTCCCGGAGAACACCGTCATCCCGCCGGCGACGCCCGAGGACCTCGAGGAGACCGTGCGGCTGGTCGAGGCCCTCGACCGCCGGATCATCGCCACGAAGGCCGACGTGCGGGACTTCGACGCGCTGAAGGCGGCGGTCGACGCCGGGGTGCAGGAGCTCGGGCGGCTCGACGTCGTCTCCGCGAGCGCCGGGATCGGCAACGGCGGACAGAAGCTGGACTTCACGACCGAGTACGACTGGCAGGAGATGCTCGACGTCAACCTGTCCGGGGTGTGGAAGACCGTGAAGGCCGCCGTCCCGCACATCAAGGCCGGCAAGCGCGGCGGGTCGATCATCCTGACCGGGTCCGTCGGCGGCCTGAAGGCGGTGCCCAACACCGGCCAGTACACCGTCGCCAAGCACGGCGTGGTCGGCCTCATGCGGATGCTCGCCGTCGAGCTGGGCAAGTACTCGATCCGGGTCAACTGCGTGCACCCGACCAACGTGAACACCCCGATGTTCATCAACGAGGGCACGATGAAGCTCTTCCGGCCCGACCTGGAGAACCCGACCCCGGCGGACATGGACGTGGCCGCGCGCGGCATGCACGTCCTGCCGATCGGCATGGTCGAGGCGGTCGACATCAGCAACGCGGTCCTGTTCCTCGCCTCGGACGAGGCCCGCTACGTCACCGGGCTCAACCTCACCGTCGACGCCGGCGCCACCCTCAAGTAGCGACGACCCGACCCCGGCGGAGCCCCGCACCGGCCACTGCGGCGCGGGGCTCCGCGCGGGGGCGGCTCACCCCCCTGGGTGAGACAGGGGGCGCTCCACCTGAAGTCTCGGGCCCCACCCGCCGATGACCCGGGCATGCAGAGGAAGCGAGCGCTGGTCTCCGCGCTGCAGCGACCCCTTCTCGCGCCGCTCCTGACGGCCGCCTTCGTCGCCCTGTTCGCCACGGGGCTCGGGGGCAGACCGCCCGGCGCGGCGTGGGACCGGACCTACGACGTCGTCCTCTACAACCTGCCGTACCTGGCCGCCGCCGCGGCGTGCGCCCTGGCGTCGCAGCGCGTGCGCGCCGACCGGGTGGCGTGGATCGGCCTCGCCGTCGCGCTGAGCCTCGGCGCCGTCGGCAACGCCCTGCGCGTGCTCTCCGCCGGGCTCGAGGGCAACGGCGAGGCGTCCGCGCTGTCCACCGCCGTGTCCTTCACGGCGTACCTGACGATGTACGTCCCGCTGTTCGTGGTCATCCGGGCGCGCGTGCCCCGGTTCCACCCCAGCATGTGGCTCGACGGGATCATCGGCGCGCTCGGCACCCTCTCCGCCGGCGTGGCGTTCCTGCTCGGCCCCTACCTCTACCCCGAGCCGGGCGAGCAGAAGGTGGCCGCGGTCGACCTCTTCGCCCCCACGACGACGGTGCTGCTCCTCGGCGTCCTCGTCGCGGTCGGCGCCATCCTCGGCCTGCGGCTGGACCGGACCCTGTTCACGCTGGGCCTCGGCCTGTGCGCCATCAGCGCCTCGGACATCGCGCTGTTCGCCCTGCACGTCCGCGACACCTACGTCGACGGCGGCCCGCTGGAGCTCGGCTGGCTCGTCGGCGTCCTCCTGGTGGCCTCGGCCGCCGGCGGCGCGCGGGAGCGACCCACCCCCGTCGAGCGGGACAGCGCCTCCCGGATCGGCTGGCGCCTGCTGGCCGTGCCGCTGGCCTGCATCGTGGCCAGCGTCGTCGTCCTCGGGGCGGGCTGGACCCACCCCATGCCCCCCGTGGCCGCCTGGCTGGCCATCGCCTGCGTCGTCGCCGGCATCGCCCGGATCGCCGTGACCTTCCACGAGGTCCGCAGCTTCAACCAGATCAAGCTGGAGTCCCGCACCGACGAGCTCACGGGCCTGCCCAACCGCCGGGCCCTCATCGAGCGGGCGCAGACCATCGTCACCTCCGCCACCGCCGGCCGGCCCGGCGCGTTCCTCCTGCTGGACCTCGACGGGTTCAAGGAGGTCAACGACAGCCTCGGCCACTCCGCCGGCGACGAGCTGCTGCGCCTCGTCGGCCCGCGGCTGCGCGGCTGCCTGCGCCGCGACGACGTCCTCGCCCGGTTGGGCGGCGACGAGTTCGCGATCCTGCTGCCCGACACCCACGTCGACCGGGCGCAGGCGCTCGCCGAGCGGCTGCGCGAGCTCCTGCTCCAGCCGTTCACCGTCGCGGGTGTCCGGCTGCACGTCGGCGTCAGCATCGGCGTCTCCACCACCCCGACCCCGGCGACGACGGTCGAGGAGCTGCTGCACTGCGCCGACGTCGCCATGTACGCCGCCAAGAGCGCCCGCGAGGGCGTGAACGTGTACGTCCCCGACCCCGTCACGGGCACGTCCGGCAGCGACCGGCTGCGCACGATGGAGGAGCTGCGCACGGCCTTGGAGGGTGACGAGCTCGCCGTCTACCTGCAGCCGCAGACGAGCCTGCGCGACGGCTCCGTCGTCGGCGCGGAGGCCCTGATCCGGTGGCACCACCCCCACCGCGGCCTGCTCTCCCCCGCCCACCTGCTGCCCGCCGCCGAGCAGGCCGGACTCCTCCGGCCGCTGACCGACCGGGTCCTCGAGCTCGCCCTGGCCGCCGCCGGCCGGTGGTGGCACGAGCGCCACGTGCCCATCTCGGTGAACCTCTCGGCGGCCAACGTCACCGACCTCGACCTGCCGGACAAGGTGGCGTCCGCGCTCGCGCGGCACGGCCTGCCCCGGGAGGCGCTGACGCTCGAGCTGGTCGAGGACACCCTCATGACCGACCCCGAGCGGGGACGCACGGTCCTGGCCGAGCTGCGCCGGCTCGGGGTGCGGACGTCGATCGACGACTACGGCACCGGCTACAGCTCGCTGGCCTACCTGCGGCACCTGCCTGCCGACGAGCTGAAGCTCGACCGGTCCCTCACCGCCGACGTCGACCGCGACCCCCGGGCCGCGGCGATCGTGCAGCACACCGTCGCGCTCGCCCACGACCTCGGCCTCAGCCTGGTCGCCGAGGGCGTGGAGACCCTGGCCACCAGCGCCGCGCTGGCCCGCCTGGGCTGCGACGTCGCGCAGGGCTACGCGATCGCCCGTCCGATGCCGGTCGAGGAGTTCCTCGGCTGGCTCGACGCCTTCGACTCGGGCCTGTCGGACCTCACCCTCATCCCTGAGCTCAGCAGGCCCATCGTCCCCTCCTGACCCCTCGACAGGTGGACGTCGGTGTTCCGAATGGGCGACACGGCGCGGTGGATCATGGACGTTCTGTCACGATGACCGGGTGACTGCGACTCCGACGTTCCCCGAAAGTGAGCTGGTCCTCCCGCTCCGGCGCCGCAGTGTCGACCTCCCCGCCCGCGAGGCGGGCGAGGACGGGTGGCACGACCTCGCCCCCGACATCCTCCGGCAGCGCCTGGTCGTCGAGGGCGTCCCCGCCGCCCCGGTCGACGACGCGCAGATCCGGCACTACCTGTCGGGTCTGTCGCGCGAGGTCGACATGGTGCAGCTGCTCGAGCCGGTCACCCACCGGTCCGACCTCTACGGCTGGGCCGGGTGGATCCACTGGGAGACCTCGGGCGCCCACTTCTACGCCTGGGAGCAGCCGCGGCTGTTCTTCTCCGTGGACATCTACACGTGCAAGGCCTTCGAGGTCGACGCGGCGGTGACCTTCACGCGGGACTTCTTCGCCGCGCGCACGATCGTCGCGAAGTCCTTCTGAGATGACGCTGCGCCTGCTGGTCGCCCACACCCCGGCGGAGCGGGACGCCGCGCGCCGCGTCGAGGAGCGGGTGTTCCTTCGGGCGTTCGGCAACACCCCGGAGGTCATGGAGCGCGAGTACGGCCCCTACGACAGCCGGTCCCGGTTCATCGCGGTGATCGACGACGCGGACGGCTCGGCGCTCGGTGCCGCGCGGTTCGTCCTCCCCGACGACGCCGGCGAGGTGAAGACGCTGACCGACGTCGCCGGCCCGCCCTGGCACCTCTCCGCCGACGACGTGCTGGGCGCGGCGGGGCTGTCCGGCCGCCCGGTGTGGGACGTCGCCACGCTGGCCGTGGACCCACGCTTCCGCACCGGCCGGGCGGGGGCCGAGCTCAACCTCGCGCTCTGCTACGCGATCGGCCGGTACGCGCTGGACTGCCACGTGCCCGGTCTGGTGGCGATCCTGGACGACCGCGTCCTGCGGCTCCTGCAGTTCATGGGGCTCCCCTGGGAGCCGATGGCCGGAGCGAGCTCGCGCGAGTACCTGGGCTCCCCGGCCAGCACGCCGTGCCTCTTCCTCGTCGACGACGGCACGCCCAGCGTCCGGGCCCGCCGCCCCGACCTGGTCCCGGGGCTGGTCGACGGCGTCTTCGCGTCGATCACCGTGGACCCGGCCGACCTCGCCCCCGAGCGCGGTGCGCCGCTGCCCGAGCCCGATCCCCTGCCGGTGTCCCCCCTCCCGCCGCGACGCGACACCACCGGCTGGCGGCCGCCCACCTCGCGCGGGGCGGAGCTGCGGGCCGGGGCGCCGGGCGTCTGACGCACCGCTACGGCGAGCGGACCTCCTCGACCACGTAGGACCGGACGGAGGCGCGGTCGAGGAACCGCTCCTCGTCCTCGGCGACGAGCCGGCCGACCTCGGGATCGGACAGCGCGGCCACGACCCGCTCGTAGGCCTCCCGGCTCTCGTAGGTGAGCTCGGTCAGCACGTCGAACGCGCGGTCGGTGGGCCGGCCCTCGGCCATGTGCCCGGTCCGGTGCGACGAGCCCTCGGCGACGTAGTTGCGCCGGTAGTCCTGCGCCGGCGGGAGCAGCCGCGCGACGAGCGGGACGTGCCGCTCCTCGTAGTAGCGGCGGAAGTCCGGCATCGACATCCCGGGCTTGCGGGACATCAGACTCACGAGCTTGAGCACGGCAGGGCCTCTCGACGGCGGACCGCCGGGGACGGCGGCAGCACCGATCCTCTCCCCCCGCCACCACCGCGTCCGAGTGGCACACGTCACTCGATCCGGGAGTTGCGACTCGCCCGCGCACCGGAAGCGGGACGTTCGTCGCTGTTTCCGCGTTACCGTTCCGAGACGCAGGTGGTGCCCCGGCAACGGCGCCGGAGGTGAGTGGAGGGTGGACACAGCACGATGGAGACGAGTGTGGTCGACGCCCCGGATCGGGGACGGTTCGAGGTCCGGCTGGGCGAGCGCGTCGTCGGCCTCGCCAGCTATCACGTCGAGAACGGCGTCATGACCCTCCCGCACACCGAGGTGGATCCAGGCGTCGGTGGCCGGGGCATCGGGTCGGCGCTGGTCGCCGGCGTCCTCGACGCGGCGCGCGAGCGCGGCCTGCACGTGCTGCCCTACTGCTCCTTCGTCCGCCACTACATCCAGCAGCACCCGGACTACGTCGAGCTGGTGGCCGAGGACGACCGCCCGCACTTCGGGCTGGCGACCGCCCAGGCCTAGCAACCCCGCTCGGCCTCGGTGCAGGGGCCCGCGACGAGCGTGCGAGTCGTGGGGGGCACCGAGGGCCTTCGTCTGCGCGTGTCTCCGATCGCACCTACCGTGGCGCGGGTGCCCACGAGCGTCCTGTGGTTCCGCCGCGACCTGCGGCTCGGTGACCACCCCGCCCTGATGACGGCGGTCGAGGCGGCCGGCGCCGACGGGGTGCTGCCGCTGTTCGTCGTCGACCCCCGGCTGTGGGGCCCCTCGGGCGTGCCCCGGCGGGAGTACCTCCGCCGCTGCCTGGCCGCGCTGCGCGAGGCGACCGGGGGCGCCCTGGTGATCCGCTCGGGCGACCCGTCCGACGTCGTCCCGGCCGTGGCCCGGGAGGTGGCGGCCGGCAGCGTGCACGTCTCGGCCGACACCGGGCCGTACGGCCGCCGCCGCGACGCCGCCGTCGAGCGGGCGCTCGGCGACGTCGCGTTCACCCGTACCGGATCGCCCTACGCCGTCGGCCCGGGGCTGGTGACCAAGCGCAACGGCACCCCGTTCCAGGTCTTCACCCCCTTCGCGCGCGCCTGGCGCGAGCACGGGTGGCCGGCGCCGGCGCCGCACCCCGGCGACGTCGCCTGGTGCCGTGGCCCCCGCTCCGAGGACCTGCCGCCCGAGCAGGACCTCGGCGGGACCCGGCTCCCCCCGGCCGGCGAGGAGGCCGCCCGGGCCACCTGGGACCGGTTCCGCGAGGAGCGGCTGCACGCCTACGCCGACGGCCGCAACACCCCCGGCACCGACGGCACGAGCCGGCTCTCGGCGCACCTGAAGTACGGCACCGTCCACCCGCGCACGCTGCTGGCCGACCTCGCCGCCGAGGGAGACGGCGAGGACGTGCGCCGGTTCACCGACGAGCTCGCCTGGCGGGAGTTCTACGCCGACGTGCTGTGGCACCGGCCGGAGTCGGCGCGGGAGTACCTCCGCCCGGAGCTCGCGGCGATCGGTTACGACTCCGGACCGCACGCCGAGGAGCTGGTGGCCGCCTGGGAGACCGGCCGCACCGGCTTCCCGATCGTCGACGCCGGGATGCGCCAGCTGCTGGGCGAGGCGTACGTGCACAACCGGGTGCGCATGATCGTGGCCTCGTTCCTGGTCAAGGACCTGCACCAGGAGTGGACGAGGGGAGCGCGGTACTTCATGCAGCACCTGGTCGACGGCGACCTGGCCAGCAACAACCACGGGTGGCAGTGGGTCGCCGGCACCGGCACCGACGCCTCGCCCTACTACCGGGTCTTCAACCCGGTCACCCAGGGGAAGAAGTTCGACCCGGACGGCACCTACGTGAAGCGGTGGGTGCCGGAGCTGCGCGACGTCGACGCGAAGTACGTGCACGAGCCCTGGACGGCGCCCGGCGGCCCGCCCCCCGGCTACCCGGACCCGGTCGTCGACCACGCGCACGAGCGGCGGGTCGCCCTGGACCGCTTCGAGCGGGTGCGTCGTGCCTGAGGGCCACACCCTGTTCCGGCTGGCCCGCGAGCAGCAGGAGGCGTTCGCCGGGCGGCCGGTGCACGTGACCAGCCCGCAGGGCCGCTTCACCGCGGGCGCCGAACTCCTCGACGGCCGGTGCCTGGACCGGGTGACCAGCTACGGCAAGCACCTGTTCGCGCACTTCGGCGGCGACGCCCTGCACGTGCACCTGGGGCTCTACGGCACCTACACCGCCGGCACCGGCACCCCTCCCCCGCCGCGGGGCGCGCTGCGGATGCGCTGGGAGGGACCCGGGCCGGACGGCCACGGCGTGTGGACCGACCTGCGGGGCGCGACGGTCTGCGAGGTGCTCACGGCGCCGGAGGTCGACCGGGTGCTCGACCGGCTGGGCCCGGACCCGCTGCGCGCCCGCAGCCGCGACGGCGCCCTCGCCCACCGGCGCATCGCCGCCAGCCGCACCGCCGTGGGGGCGCTGCTCATGGACCAGTCGGTGCTGGCCGGCGTCGGCAACGTCTACCGCGCCGAGATCCTCTTCCGGCACCGGATCTCGCCCTTCCGCCCCGGCCGCGAGGTCGGCCCCGAGGAATGGGCGGCGCTGTGGGCCGACCTCGTCGTCCTCATGCGTGCCGGCGTCCGCCTGGGCCGCATCGTCACGACCCGCCCCGAGGACCGCACCCGCCGGCGCGGCCCGGCCGGCCGGGAGGACGCGCACTACGTGTACCGGCGCACCGGGCTGCCCTGCCGGATCTGCGGCACCGAGGTGGCGACCCGGGACATGGTGGGCCGCAACCTCTACTGGTGCCCGGCCTGCCAGGCGGCCTGACCGGAGGAGATCGGTGGGCGTGACACCCACCCATCTCCTCCCGTCAGAGAGCGCCTTCGATCCCCCCAGCGCCGGGGCGTTGTCCCCGGGGCGGCCGTTCCCTCGGCCCTTCTGGCCGCCCCAGGGACACGCCGGCGCCGGACCCCGCCGCGGGAACTCCAGCGGCGACGGCGGCGCGCAGCTCAGCGGGGCGGTGTCCCTGAGCCGGCCATTTCGCCGCTCGCCCTGGCCGCTCGAGGGACAACGCCGGGGCGGGCGGACCCGCGGAGACGATCAGAGCGCGCCCTTGGAGCCGGCCGGCACCGGCGTGAGCACCTGCACCTCGGGCGCGCCGCCGACCTTGCCCGCCAGCTTCGGGCCCAGCCCGGCCAGCGCCGGGGCGGTCATGTGGGTGGTCAGCGCCTCCTGGCTGGCCCACTTCTCGATCATCACGAGGACGCCGTCGGCCTCGTGCAGCGCGTAGAGCTCGCAGCCGGGCTCGGCGTGCACCGCCGGCAGGATCTCGACGAACGCCTCGCGCACGGCGTCGAGGTGCTCGGGCAGCGGGCGGATGTGGGCGACGACGACCACGGACATCGGAGCTCCTCCTGGACGGCGGGACGGCGCGGCCGACCCGGTGCGGTGGTTGGCGCATCCGGGCCGCGCAGGTCAGGATGCCGATCATGTCGGACGCCGAGGACACTGCCACCACACCCGCCGCGCGCCGCCTCCGGGTGGCCATCGTCGGCGCCGGGCCGGCGGGCATCTACGCCGCGGAGGCGCTGATGCGGCAGACCGACGTCCCGGTCGCCGTCGACCTCATCGACCGGCTGCCCACCCCGTTCGGCCTGGTCCGGCACGGCATCGCCCCGGACCACCTGAAGATGCGCGCGCTGCGCAACACGCTGCACGGCGTGCTGGACCACGAGCACGTGCGCTTCGTCGGCAACGTCGAGATCGGCACCGACCTCGACCTGCACGAACTGCGCGACCACGTGGACGCCGTCATCTACACCTACGGCGCCTCGCGCGACCGGGCGCTGTCGATCGAGGGCGAGGAGCTGCCCGGCAGCATCGCCGCGACCGACCTCGTGGGCTGGTACTGCGGGCACCCCGACGCCGACCGCGAGCGGATCGAGAAGGCGCTCGCCGGGGCGCGGTCGGCGATCGTGATCGGGGTGGGCAACGTCGCCCTGGACGTGGGCCGCGTGCTGGTCCGCACCCCCGAGGAGCTCGAGCCCACCGACATGCCCCAGCACGTGCTCGACGCCCTGGCCGCGGCCCCGGTGGAGTCGGTGACGGTCCTGGGCCGCCGCGGTCCGGCGCAGGCCACCTTCACCGCCAAGGAGCTCGGGGAGCTCGGCGAGCTGGCCGGCGCCACCGTGCTGGTCGACCCCGCGGACCTGCCCGGCGAGGACGAGCCGCCGCCCGCCGACCGGCTGCGGGCGAAGAACATCGGCATCCTGCGCGGCTACGCCGACCACACCGCCGAGCCCGGGCGCCCGACTCTCGCGCTGCGGTTCTACGCCCGCCCCGTGCGGCTCCTCGGGGAGGACCGGGTGACCGGCATCGAGGTCGAGCGGACGGCGGTCGACGCCGAGGGCCGCGCGGTCGGCACCGGCGAGATCACCACGCTGCCGGCCGACCTGGTCGTGCGGTCGGTCGGCTACCGCGGGCTGCCGCTGCCCGGGCTGCCGCTGGACACCGGCACGAACACCGTGCCGAACGAGGCCGGGCGGGTGCTGCGCGAGGGCGTCCCCTCGACCGGCGAGTACGTGGCCGGGTGGATCAAGCGGGGGCCCACCGGCGTCGTCGGCACCAACAAGCACGACGCCCGCGAGACCGTGACCACGCTGCTGGCCGACGTCCAGGCCGGGACCATCACGCCGCACGGCGACCCGGACGACCTGGTCCGCACGCTGCGCGCCAAGGGTGTCGACCCGGTGCTCCTGGCGAACTGGAAGGCCATCGACGCGGCGGAGACGGCCCTCGGCGCGACCCGGGGCCGGGAGCGCACGACGATGCACGAGCGCGAGGCCCTGCTCGCCGCGGCCCGGGCGGCGCAGGCCGCCGAGGAGGCCGAGGAGGGCGCGCGCGACTGACCCGCCCCGTCCCGGGCGGGCCCGTTCGGGACGCCGGCCGGGCCGGCTCAGCGCGGGCCGACGGCGGCCATGAGCTCCCGGGTCGCCTCGGCCGTTCCCGCGGCGGCGAACCGGATGAGCATCCCGGTGTCGGGGTGCAGGCGCAGCGGCTCGCCGTCCTGGGTCAGCGCCACCCCGCCGGCGGCGGCGAGCACGGCCAGCCCGCCGGCGACGTCGTGCACGTGCGTGCCGGAGCGGTCCAGGTCGTGCCACCCCGCGGCCGACCCGTCGGCGACCAGGCAGATCTCCACCGCGGTGCAGCCGGTGACGCGGATCCGGCGCGCGGTGGTCGGCACCCCGACCGCGCGGCCTCCCGGCGCGCTCGGGACCACGACCGTGGTGCCCGGGCGCGGCGCGATCGGGACGTCGTCGCGCCGGGCGCCGGCGCCCGCGGCACCGGACCAGCGGCGGCCCGACGAGAGGTCGACGACCACCCCGGCGATCGGCTCCCCCGCCAGGACCAGCCCGGCGGAGAAGGCCCACGGCGGCAGACCCGCGCGGAAGTTGCCGGTGCCGTCGAGCGGGTCGAGCACGATCCACGGCCCGTCCGGGTCGACGGCGACGTCGGGGCGCTCCTCGCTGAGCACCGGCACGCCCAGGGCGCCGAGCACGCCGACGGCGGCGGTGTGCGCGGCCTCGTCGGCGGCCAGGGACGGGCTGCCGTCGAGCTTCACCCGGTCCTCGCCCGTGCCCCGGGCCAGCGCCACCGCCGTCTCGACCCGAGTGGCGGCCAGCGCCGCGGAGGCGAGGAACCGCTCGGTCAGCGGCGCGGTGGCCGGTGGCGGGGCGACGGGCAGCACCCCGCGGCCGCCGGGGCGGTCGCGCACCCGCTCGCAGCCCCAGGCCGCGGCCGTCGCCTGCACCGCCGGGGAGTCCGGTCCCATGCCCGCGGCCGCGAGCACCACCGCCTCGGGCGTCCCCTCGACGGTCCACTGCCGGCGCAGCAGGACCGCCTGCCCCGGGCCGCCGGCCAGCACCCGATACGCCGGGTCGCTCACGGCCGGCGCCAGTGCCGCCGGGGCCAGCCCCAGGTCCACCGCCGCGCGGTGCAGCACCTCGCCACCGGTGGCCGCGACGACGACCCCCGGAGCTGCCGCTCCCCCGCTCCCCACGCCGGTCGACACTGCCCGGTCAGCCGCTGTTGCGCAGCGCGGTGGCGATGCCGTTGATGGTCAGCTGGATGTTGCGGCGGACGAGCTCGTCGTCGTCGCCCTCGCGGCGGCGGCGCAGCATCTCGACCTGCAGGTGGTGCAGCGGCTCGAGGTAGGGGAACCGGTTGCGGATCGAGCGGGCCAGCGAGGGGTTGTCGGCGAGCAGCGCGTCGTCCCCGGTGACCGCCAGCAGCATCCGGCAGGTCCGCTCGTGCTCGGCGGTGATCTGGTCGAACACCCGCGCGCGGAGCTCCTCGTCGGGCACCAGCCCGGCGTAGCGGGCGGCCAGGCCGAGGTCGGTCTTGGCCAGGACCATGCCCATGTTGGACAGCACCGAGCGCAGGAACGGCCAGCGCCGGTGCAGCTCCCGCAACCGGTCCAGCCGGCCCTCGTCGCCGCCGATCCACGACTCCAGCGCCGAGCCGGTGCCGTACCAGCCCGGCAGCATGATCCGGGCCTGCGACCAGCTGAACACCCACGGGATGGCCCGCAGGTCGGCGATGCTGTCGCCGGCCTTGCGCGACGGCGGGCGGCTGCCGATGTTCAGCTCGCCCAGCTCGCGGATCGGCGTCGCGGCGCGGAACCACTCCACGAACCCCGGCGTCTCGTGCACCAGGGCGCCGTAGGCCTGCCGGGCCCGGCCGGCGAGCTCGTCGAGCAGCGTGTAGGCCTCGTCGGCGCCGTCGCCCAGGCCCTCGATGTCGAGCAGGCTCGCCTCCAGCGTGGCGGCAACGAGCGCCTCGAGGTTGCGCCGGGCCAGGTCCGGGTCGGCGTACTTGGCGGCGATGACCTCGCCCTGCTCGGTGATCCGCAGCGAGCCGGCGACCGCGCCCGGCGGCTGCGCCCGGATCGCCTCGTAGCTGGGCCCGCCGCCGCGGCCGACGGTGCCGCCCCGGCCGTGGAACAGCCGCAGCCGGACGCCCTCGGCGCGGGCGACCTCCACCAGCTCCAGCTCCGCCCGGTACAGCGCCCAGTTGGCGGCGAGGTAGCCGCCGTCCTTGTTGCTGTCGGAGTAGCCGAGCATGACCTCCTGCTGGTCGCCCCGGGCCGCGACCAGGTCGCGGTAGAGCGGCTGGTGCAGCACCGCGGTCATCGTCGCGCCGGCGCCCTGCAGGTCGTCGATCGTCTCGAACAGCGGCGAGATGCCCACGGGGCAGGAAGGGCGGCCGGAGGCGTCGAGCTCCAGCAGCCCGACCTCCTTGAGCAGGACGGCGACCTCGAGCACGTCGCTGACCGACTCGCACATGCTGATCACGTAGTTGGGGATCGCCTGCGGGCCGAGCAGCGCCACCTGCTCGGCCGCCGCGTGCAGCAGGTCCAGCTCGCCGCGGGCCAGCTCGGACAGCTCGGCGTCCGGGCGGACCAGGGGGCGGCGCAGCCGGAGCTCGCCGGCGAGCAGCTCCACCCGGGTCGCCTCGTCCTGCGCGGCGTAGTCGTCGCAGACGCCGGCCCAGGCCAGCAGCTCGCCGAGCACCTCCTCGTGGATCGCGGAGTTCTGCCGCATGTCCAGGCCGCACAGGTGGAAGCCGAACACCTCGACCGCCTCGCGCAGCCGGGTCAGCCGGTCGTCGGCCAGCGCACCGGCGCCGTGGCTGCGCAGCGAGGCGTCCACGACCGCGAGGTCGGCGAGCAGCTCGGCCGGGCCGTCGTAGGGCTCCCGCTCCCCCGCCGGGGCGGCGCCGGGCACGCGGCCCAGCACCCGGCGCGCGGTGGCGGCCAGCCGTGCGTGCACCCCGATGAGCGCCCGCCGGTAGGGCTCGTCGGCGCGGAACGGCGACTCGTCGCGGGAGGCGTCGGCCAGCTGGTAGAGCTCGTGCGTCGGGGTGACCAGCCGGTCGGACATCGAGAGCTCGTCGCGCAGCGTCACCAGCTCGGCGAGGTGGTGGCCCAGCGCCGTCTCGGCCTGGCGGCTGGTCGCCCGGCGGACGGCGTCGGCGGTGACGAACGGGTTGCCGTCCCGGTCGCCGCCGATCCAGGACCCCGGCTGCAGCATCGGCCGGGTCGGCCCCACGTCGGGCCAGCGCTGCCGGAGGGCGCGGCGCAGCTCGGCGTTGACGGCCGGGATGACCTCGAACAGCGAGAGCTCGTAGTAGCGCAGCGCCTCGTCGATCTCGTCGGACAGCCGCAGCCGCGACAGCCGCAGCAGGGCGGTCTGCCACAGGGTGAGCACCGCCCGCCACAGCCGGCCGGCCCACTCGGGGTCCGCGCCGAGGTCCTCGGTCGACCGGTCCCGGTGGCGGATGAGCTCGGTGACCTGGCGCTGCACCTGGGAGATGGTCTTGCGCCGCACCTCGGTCGGGTGCGCGGTGACCACGGGGACCACCAGCGCCCCGGTCAGCGCGTCGGCGACCGCGTCGGCGTCGAGTCCGGCGGCGTCCAGGATGCCGAAGGTGGCGGCGAGACTGCCCGGCTGCGGCGGCGAGCCGCTGCGCCGGTGGAACCGCCGGCGCCGCTCGTGGTGGATGTCCTCGGCCAGGTTGGCCAGCAGGGAGAAGTGGCTGAACGCCCGGATCACGTGGTTGGCCGCCCGGACGTCGAGCCCGCTGAGCTGGTCGGCGAGCTCGGCGCGGTCGACGTCGGACCGGCGCACCCCGAAGGCGGCCACGCGGGTGCTCTCGACCAGCTCCAGCACCTCGTCGCCGGACTGCTCGGCGATCACCTCGCCCAGCACCCGGCCCAGCAGCCGGATGTCCTCGCGCAGCGGTGCCTCTGCGCCCGGATCCTCCGTCCGGCCGTGCTGTCGGAGGTCGGCGACGTCCACGGTGGCTTCGGACATGGCGGGAGTATGCCGCCGTCCGTGTGACGAGCGGGTGTCGTGGGGAGGACGTCGGTATGCAGCGCCTGACCGCGACCGCCGCCGCTCCGCCCGCCGCCGCGCACGGGGAGGGGCCGCGGTGGGACGCCGCCCGCGCCGAACTGCTGTGGGTCGACATCCCCGCCGGGCTGCTGCGCCGCGCGGCCGTCGGGCCCGACGGCGACCTCACCGAGCGCGCCGCGCACCACGGCGGCGACACCGTCGGCGCCGTGGCCCCGGTCGCGGCCGGGGGGTGGCTGCTGGCCGCCGGCGGCGGGTTCAGCGCTCTCGCCGAGGACGGCGCCGCCCGCGTGCTGCTCGAGCTCGCCGGTGAGGGCGGCTCCGAGGGGTCCGGTGGCACCCGGATGAACGACGCCGCGTGCGATCCGGCGGGCCGGTTCCTCGCCGGCACCATGGCCTTCGACCAGCGCCCGGGCGCCGGCGCGCTGTACTGCCTCGACCTCGACGGCACCGTGCGCACGCTGCTCGACGGGCTGACCGTCTCCAACGGGCTCGGCTGGTCACCCGACGGCAGCACGCTCTACCTGGCCGACTCCGGCCCGGGGCTGCTGTCGGCGTTCGACTACGACGTCGCCACGGGGACGCCTGCGCGGGGCCGGGTGCTGCTCGAGTTCGGCGACGACGCCGGCGTGGCCGACGGGCTCACCGTCGACGACGACGGCTGCCTCTGGACGGCGCTGTGGGGAGCCGGGCAGGTGCGCCGGTACTCCCCCGAGGGCGACCTGCTCGCGGTCGTCGAGGTGCCGGTGGCGCAGACCTCGGCCTGCTGCTTCGCCGGCGCCGGCCGGGACCTGCTGGTGGTGACCACGTCGGCGGAGGGGATGTCCGCGGCCGACCGGGCGGCGCAGCCCCTGGCCGGGCGGCTGTTCACGGCGCGGCCCGGGGTGACCGGCCCGGCGGCGGCGGTCTACCGCGGTCCGCTCGACGGCCTGCGCCAGCTCACCTGAGAGCCCCGACCGTCGGGGGGCGCCGGTAGCCTGCCGCCATGCCGAAGCAGGTGACCCCGTTCCTGATGTTCACCGGCGACGCCGAGCGCGCCCTGGAGCTCTACACGTCGCTGTTCGACGACGCCGAGGTGCTCACCCTCACCCGCTTCGGGCCCGGCGGCGCGGGCGCGGAGGGCACGGTGGAGCAGGCCACCTTCTCCATCGCCGGCCAGGTGTTCCGCTGCTTCGACAGCCCGCCGGTGCACGACTTCACGTTCACGCCGTCCTTCTCGGTCTTCGTCGACGTGGAGTCGGCCGAGGAGCTCGACCGGCTGTTCGCGGGCCTGTCCGAGGGCGGCGGCGTGCTGATGCCGGTCGGCGACTACGGCTTCAGCACCCGCTTCGCCTGGGTCAACGACAGGTTCGGCGTCTCCTGGCAGCTGAACCTCGCCTAGCCCGGCCCCCGATGCGGGTGTTGCTCGCGCGTCGGCGGTCCTGCAGAGCCGGCAACGCGCGAGGAACACCCGCAAGGCGTGCCGCCGGGGCCGCCAGGAGCCGCGTCCGGACGACGCCGGTCCTTCCTCAGTCCTGGAACAGGCGCAGCGCGGCCATGGCCAGCTCGTCGCCGGCCTCGGCACCGATGCCGAACTGCTCCGCGGCGCCCTCGTGGTCACCGCGGCCGACCAGCAGCACGCCGAGGTTGTGGTGGCAGCGGACGTCGCCGGCGGCGATGCCGCTGCGGTAGGCCTCCTCGGCCGCCTCGTCGTCGCCCAGCTCGTCGCAGTAGAGGTTGCCCAGCGGCAGCCAGGCCACCGCCTCGCCGCGCTTGGCGCCGACCTCGAGCACGAAGCGGGCCTCGACCGCGCGGTCGGTCTCCCGCAGCAGGTCGGCCAGGTCCGCCCGCGCCGGCGGGAACAGGTCCGCCCCCGCCCGCAGCGCGTCCTCGAGCGCCGGGTCCTGGGTGCGGCACCACTCCCGGCAGGCGAGCACCGCCGCGGCGTGGGCGTCCCCCGCGTCGGCCGCCCCCCGCCAGGCGGCGAGCGCTCCCGCGTCGTCGCCCATCTCCTCGAGCACGTGACCGAGCGTGCGCCACGCGTGCGCCTCGCCGCCGGCCAAGGCGGCCTCGTACGCCACGCTCGCCTCGCTCCAGCGCTCCTGCGCGGCGAGGGCGTTGCCGAGTGCGAACGCCGCCACCGCGCTGCCCAGTGCCGCGGCGCGGCGGAAGCACTCCTCCGCCTCCGGCAGACGGTCGGCACCGACCAGCTCGCGGCCGAGGGCGATGAGTGCGCGCGCGTCGGCGGCCGGCAGCTGCCGGAGGCGCTCGTCCGGGTCCTCGGTCATGCGGCCATGGTGCGATGCCGGTCCCCACCTCGGCGTCCTCCGTGGTGGTGACCTGACCCGATCGTGTCTCCCCCGTCGGCGGGGGGCACCGCTCAGTCCCCGAAGGCCTTCCGCCAGGCCGGCATCAGCTCCCGCTGCGCCCACTCGAGGTAGGGCTGCTGGGCGTCGCCGCCGATCTGCACCAGCGCCAGGTGGGTGAACCCGGCGTGCGCGTACTCCTGCGCGGCCTCGATCACCGCGTCGACGTCGGCGCCGCACGGGATGCTGCCGGCGACGTCCTCGGGACGGACGAACTGGCTGGCCGCTTCGAAGGCCGGCGGGCCGGGCAGCTCCGCGTTGACCTTCCAGCCGAGGCCGAACCAGCGGAACAGCCGGTGGGCCCGCTCGATCGCCGCGTCGCGGTCGGTGTCGTAGCTGAGGGGCATCTGCGCGATCCGCGGCTTGCCGACCCCGCCGGCGTCGTCGAACCACTCCCCCAGCTCGGTGCGCGGCTCGGTGGCGACCATCGCGTCGCCGAGCTCGCCGGCGATGCCGCAGGACTGCTCCCCGGAGACGGCGACCCCGATCGGCACCCGCTTCTCCGGCAGGTCCCACAGCCGGGCCGACTCGACGTCGAAGTGGTCGCCGCGGAAGTTGACGTGCCCCTCGCCGTCGAACAGCTCGCGGATGACCTGCAGCGCCTCGACGAGCATCTCGTGACGGACGTCGGCCGGCGGCCACCCGGCGCCCACGACGTGCTCGTTGAGGTTCTCCCCGGCACCGATGCCGAGGGTGAACCGGCCTCCGGACAGGATCTGCAGCGTCGCGGCCTGCTGGGCCACGACCACGGGGTGGTAGCGCAGGATCGGGCAGGTCACGTAGGTCATCAGCGGGATGCGGCTGGTGGCCTGGGCGGCGGCGCCGAGAGTGACCCAGGCGTTGGGCGAGTGGCCCATCTCCTCCAGCCAGGGGAAGAAGTGGTCGCTGCTGACGGCGAAGTCGAAGCCGGCCTCCTCGGCCCCGACCACGTGCCCCACCAGCTCCCGTGGACCGGCCTGCTCGGTCATCATCGTGTAGCCCAGCTGCATCGCCATGGGCGGCGGCTACCCGGGGCGGAGAGCACCCAATCGGGCGCGGGGCGGTCATGCACCGGGCTCCACCGATGAGTTCCGCCGGCTCGGCCCGTCTCTCCGGACGTACCCGTCGTCCTCTCTCCCGGAGACCCCCGTGACCGCTCCCGCCCACCCCGGCCGCACCCTGTTCGTCAACCTGCCCGTCGCCGACGTGGAGCGCAGCAAGGCGTTCTTCACGGCGCTCGGGTTCGGCTTCGACCCGACCTTCACCGACGAGACCGCCGCCTGCATGGCGATCGGCGAGGGCGCCAGCGTCATGCTGCTGGGCCACGAGAAGTTCCGGGAGTTCGCCAAGCTGCCGATGGCCGATCCCCGCACGCACACGCTGGCGCTCTACTGCTTCAGCGTCTCCTCCCGCGAGGAGGTCGACTCGGTCACCGCGGCCGCGGTGGCCGCCGGCGGCGTGGAGGTGGACGACCTGGAGGACTACGGCTTCATGTGCTCGCGCAGCTTCTACGACCTCGACGGCCACGGCTGGCAGATCATGTGGATGGACCGGGCCGCGGCGCAGCAGGGTCCCGAGGAGCTGGCGGCCTCGACCGCCGAGGCCCCGGCCTGACCCGAACCGGCCCCCGACCCGCGCCGGCGCACCCGCCCCGGCGCCGGGTCAGGCCCGCTCGGCGCGCAGGGCCTCCCGCAGCTTCGTCCGGCCACTGGTGCGCAGGAGCGCCCCGGCGTAGACCCGCCCGCCCAGCCGGACCACGAGGGCGACCGCGACGAGCATGAGGACGACGGCGAGGGCGACCTCCCAGGCCGCGGCCTCGCCCGCGGCCTGCCGCACCGGCATGACCAGCGGCGACAGCCCCGGCACGAACGAGGTGGCCGTCGCCAGGGTGCTGTCGGGATCGGTCGCGGCCTGGATGCCGACGAAGAAGCCGGCCACGAGCACGAGCGTGGTCGGGGTGAGCACGCTGCCCAGGTCCTCCTGGCGGCTGACCAGCGACGCGGCGACGGCGAACACCGAGGCGTAGAAGGCGTAGCCCAGCACGAACCACAGCACCACCGAGACCACCGTGCCGATCAGGTCACCGGGCACGTCGACGACGTCGAAGGCGAGCGCGCCGACCACCCCGACGATCCCGATGACGACGATCTGCGCCAGCCCCAGCACGCCCAGGCCGGCGATCTTCCCGGCGAGCAGCTGCCAGGGCCGCATCGTGGCCAGCAGCAGCTCGACCACCCGGCTGGACTTCTCCTCGACCACGCCCTGGGCCACGAACTGGCCGAAGAGGATCAGCAGCCCGTACAGGAGCCCGACGCCGATGATGGCGACGACGATCTGCTGGCTGTCGTCGTCCCCGCCCGCGAGGGAGGTGACGGAGACCTGCGGGAGGCCCGAGACGTCGACCCCGGCCTCGGCCAGCCGGTCGGCGAGCGCCACCGCGGCCACCGCCCCGGTGACGACCGCCTCCGTCGTCGGGTCGCGGTCGTCGACGAGCAGCTGCGGGGCCCCGCCGGTGCCGCCGACGAGGGCGCCGTCGACGTCGCCGTCCTCCACCGCCTGCCGGGCGGCGGCGTCGTCGTCGAACCCGACGATCGTGACGTCGACGCCGGCGGCCTCCCCCTGCGCCTCGATCGCCGGGCCGAGCGCGGAGGCGTCGCCGACCACGCCCACGCGGCCCTCGTCCTCCCCGGCACCCACGACGACCTGGAACACCATGACCCCGATCAGGATCACGATGATCACGATCGAGCTGATGATGAAGTTCTTGTCCCGCAGGCGGGTGGAGATCTCGCGGCCGGCGACGAGCCGGACCAGCGCGGCGCTGCCGAGCGCCTTCTGCCCCCGCCCGTCGCCGGCGGTCCCGGGGTCGCTCACGCGGCGACCTCCGCGGGATCGACCGACGGCGCCGGGTCGGCGACCGCCTCCCGGAACAGCTCGACCAGCGTGGGCTCGCGCCAGGCGAAGTGGGTGACGCGGCCGGTGCGCAGCCCGGCGGCGAGGACCACCTGGTCGTCGGTGCCGGCCGCGAGCTCGAGCAGGGTGTCCCCGGCCTGCTGGGAGACCACCCGCACGCCGGGGACGCTCGCCGCCCAGCCCTGCGGCGCGTCCGGGACGACGACGCGCAGCAGCCTGCCGGCCTCCCGGCGGCGCAGCTCCTCGACCGTCCCGCTGGCGACGATGCGGCCGCGGGCGAGGATGCCGACGGAGTCGCACAGGCGCTCGACCAGGTCCAGCTGGTGGCTGGAGAACACGACCGGGACGCCATCGCGGCACTGCTCGAGCAGCGCCTCGGCCAGCGAGTCGACGCCGACCGGGTCCAGCCCGGAGAACGGCTCGTCGAGGATCAGCACCTCGGGCCGGCTGACCAGGGCCGCGGCGAGCTGCACCCGCTGCTGGTTGCCCAGCGACAGCTTCTCGACGGCGTCCTTGCGCCGGGCGCCCAGGCCCAGCCGCTCGGCCCAGTGCTCCGCGGCGCGGGCGGCCGCGGCGGCGTCCAGCCCGTGCAGCCGGGCGAAGTAGGTCAGCTGCTCGCCGACCCGCATCTTCGGATAGAGCCCGCGCTCCTCCGGCATGTAGCCGATGCGGCGCCGGATCGCGGCGTCGAGCGGGACGCCGCGCCAGCGCACCTCGCCGGCGTCGGCGCGGGCCAGGCCGAGCGCGATGCGCATCGTCGTCGTCTTGCCGGCGCCGTTGGCGCCGCAGAACCCGAACATCGACCCCGCCGCGACGGCGAAGCCGACCCCCTCCAGGACGCGGTTGTCCCCGTAGCTCTTGTAGAGCCCGTCGAACTCCAGCACTGGTTTCCCCTCGTCGGGTGCGTCTGCGCGACCGTAACGTCGCCCGCCGCGCGGCCGGCGGCCGAGTGGGGTGTCATCGGGGCATGAGCCAGGAGAACGAGCCGGCCGCCCCGCCCTCGGGCGTGGGCCTGCCCGGGCTGCGGGCGGCGGCCGCCGGCTGCCGCGCCTGCGAGCTCTGGGAGCCGGCCACGCAGACCGTGTTCGGGGAGGGCCCGGAGACCGCCCGGATCGTGTTCGTCGGCGAGCAGCCGGGCGACCAGGAGGACCGCTCCGGCGAGCCGTTCGTCGGCCCGGCCGGCCGGCTGCTCGACCGCGCCCTGGCCGAGGCCGGCATCGAGCGCCGCGACGCCTACGTCACGAACGCCGTCAAGCACTTCCGCTTCACCCCGACCGCCAAGCGGCGCATCCACCAGTCCCCGGGGGCCGAGCACCTGCGCGCCTGCCGGCCGTGGCTGGAGGCGGAGTTCGAGGTGCTCAAGCCCGAGGTCGTCGTCTGCCTCGGCGCGACCGCGGCCCGGGCGCTGATCTCGCCGTCCTTCCGGATCACCGCCGACCGCGGGCAGCTGCTGCCGTGGACGCCGCCGGGCGCCGTCGCGGTCGAGCCCGCCGACGACGACGAGGACGCCCCGCACCAGACCTGGATGCTCGCGACGACCCACCCCTCGGCCGTGCTGCGCACCCCGGAGGAGGCCCGGCCGGCCGCGTACGACGCGCTCGTCGCCGACCTGACGGTGGTGGCGCGCGCCCTCGCCTGACGGTGTCGCGGCGCTCTGCCGGCGAGTTCCCGACGATCCCGGCGGGATCGCCCCGGCGGCGTCCGGAAAGCGCCGGCAGCGTCGCTCGGAAGCAACGACGTGACGCCGAGCGCGGTTCCGGAACCATCGAGTACCCTCCCCCCGCCCCGCTCGTCACGACGGGGTGGAGCCCGGCCGGCTCTCGCCACTCTCGGGGGCGGGCGAGGCGGGCCGGGCTCCGCCTTCGGTCGCGCTCGGCTGCGCCGACCGCGACGCGCGGAACAGCCAGAACGAGGGCACGGCCAGCGCGACCACGACCATGGCGACGACGGTGGCGATCCCGCCGGAGACCATCGCCACGCTGACCCCGGCCGGGCTGGCGAGCGCCCCCGCCCGCAGATCGCCCAGCCGCGGCCCGCCGGCGACCACCACGAGGAAGACCCCCTGCATCCGGCCGCGCATCTCCTCCGGCGCGGCCAGTTGCAGCATCGACGACCGCAGCACGGCACTGACCATGTCGCCGGCGCCCGCGGCGGCCAGGCAGAGCACCGCCAGCCACAGCGACGGCGCCAGCCCGAACCCGACGATCGCCACTCCCCACACGGCGATGGCCGCGATCACCACCGCGCCCTGCCGGTCGACCCGCGAGACCCAGCCCGACGTCAGTCCCATGCCCAGGGCGCCGATGGAGATGCCGGCGAACAGCCACCCCAGCGCGTTCGGCGAGTCGGCGAACCGGGTCTCGGTGAGCTCGGGGAACACCGCCTGCGGCCACGCCAGCAGCATCGCCAGGACGTCGACGACGAACGTCATGAGCAGCACCGGTTGCGTGCGCAGGAACGCGAACCCCTCGCCCACGCCTCGCACCGCGGCGCCCAGCCGCAGCGGTCCGGCCGCCGCCCGCCCCGGCGGGAGCGAGGGCAACCCGCGCAGCAGCAGGAGGGCGACGACGAAGCCGGCGGCGTCGACCGCGTAGGCGACGAACAGGTCGCCGACGGCGATGAGCAGGCCGGCCAGCAGCGGCCCCACGATGACGCCGACCTGGCGCACCGTCATCGACAGCGCGTTCGCCGCGGGCACGCCGGCCGGCCCGACCAGCGCGGGGATCACCGCGCTGCGGGCCGGCTGGTTGACCGCGCTGAAGCCGGAGACCGCCGCGGTGAGCACCCACAGCAGCCACAGGTTGCCGCCGCCGGGCAGGAGCGCCTGCAGGGCGAGCAGCGCGCTGGTCCCCGCCGACCCGGCGGCGGTGACCAGCATCAGCCGCCGGCGGTCCATCGCGTCGGCGATCGCGCCGCCGAGCAGGCCGAAGACGACCAGGGGCACGAGCGCGACCACGGAGGTGACGCCGACCAGCAGCGAGGACCCGGTCAGGGCGTAGACCTGGTACGGAACGGCGACCAGCGTCATCTGCTGACCGAGCATCGTGGCGGCGATCCCCCAGAACAGCCGCCGGTAGTGCGGGTTCTGCAGCGGGGAGGTGTCGATCGCCCAGCGGCTCCGCGGCAGGGACCCGCGCCGGGCCTGCGGGGCGGCGGGGTCCCTCGTCACGGGGCGAGGCGCTGCAGGAGCCAGCCACCCCCCGCTGCGCCGTCGTCCCCGGCCGGGCGGACGAACCGCAGCCGGTCGTGCAGCCGCCCCGGGCCGCCCTGCCAGAACTCCACCGTCTCGGGCACCACCCGGTAGCCGCCCCACGCCGCCGGCCGGGGCACCGGCCCCGCGGGCGTCCCGGCGTCGAGCGCCCGGACGCGCTCCTCGAGCTCGGCACGGGAGCCCACCACGGTCGACTGCACGGACGCGGCGGCGGCCAGCTGCGCCTCCCGGGGGCGCGGGTCCCACAGCGCGTCGGAGGCGGTGTCGCCGATGCGCTCGACCCGGCCGGTCACGCGCACCTGGCGCTGGAGCGCGTGCCAGGGGAAGACCAGGGCCGCGCGCGGGTTGACGGCCAGCTGCGCGCCCTTGGCCGACGCGTAGCTGGTGCCGAAGACGAAGCCCGACGCGTCGTAGCCCTTCACGAGCACGATCCGCGCGTCCGGGACGCCGTCGGCGTCGGCGGTGGCGACCACCACCGCGTTCGGGTCGTCGATCCCGGCGGCGACGACGTCGGCGAACCACCGGTCGAACTGCTCCACCCAGGTGGTCGCCACGTCGTCCTCGGCCAGTACGGGCCGGTCGTAGTCCCTGCGCATGCGGGAGAGGTCGGGCACCCGTCCGATGCTGCCACCGCTCCCGCCCCGGCTGCGCCGCGCCCGCGGCCTGGGCCTACTGTTCGACCGTTGTCGTGCGCCGCGACCCGGCGCACGATCCCGCGCGCAGAGGAGCATGCGAGATGGCCGACGACTTCGTACCCGGACTGGAAGGCGTCATCGCCTTCGAGACCGAGATCGCCGAACCGGACAAGGACGGCGGCGCCCTGCGTTATCGCGGCGTCGACATCGAGGACCTGGTCGGGAAGGTCACGTTCGGCAACGTCTGGGCCCTGCTGGTCGACGGCAAGTTCGGCCCGGGCCTCCCCCCGGCCGAGCCGTTCCCGATCCCGGTGCACAGCGGCGACGTGCGCGTCGACGTCCAGGCGGCCCTGGCGATGCTGGCCCCGTTCTGGGGCTACCGCCCGCTGCTGGACATCAGCGCCGAGGAGGCCCGCGAGCAGCTGGCCCGCGCCGCCGTCATGGCGCTGTCCTACGTCGCGCAGTCCGCGCGCGGCATCGGCACCCCCGCGGTGCCGCAGAGCCGGATCGACGAGGCGAAGACCATCGTCGAGCGCTTCATGGTCCGCTGGCGCGGCGAGCCCGACCCCCGCCACGTCGCCGCGGTCGACGCCTACTGGACGTCGGCGGCCGAGCACGGCATGAACGCCTCCACCTTCACCGCCCGCGTCATCGCCTCCACCGGGGCCGACGTCGCCGCGGCCATGTCCGGGGCCATCGGCGCCATGTCCGGCCCGCTGCACGGCGGCGCCCCCTCCCGCGTGCTGCACATGCTCGACGAGGTCGAGAAGACCGGCGACGCCGAGAAGTACGTGAAGGACCTGCTCGACCGCAAGGAGCGGTTGATGGGCTTCGGTCACCGGGTCTACCGCGCCGAGGACCCGCGCGCCCGCGTGCTGCGCCGCACGTCCGAGGAGCTCGGCGCCCCGCGCTTCGAGGCGGCCCGCGCCCTCGAGCAGGCCGCGCTCAAGGAGCTGCGCGAGCGGCGCCCGGACCGGCCGGTCGAGACCAACGTCGAGTTCTGGGCGGCGATCGTCCTCGACTTCGCCGAGGTCCCCAGCCACATGTTCACCTCGATGTTCACCTGCGCCCGCACCGCCGGCTGGTGCGCGCACATCCTCGAGCAGAAGAACACCGGCCGCCTCGTGCGCCCGTCGGCCCGCTACATCGGGCCCGACCCGCGCAAGCCCGAGGAGGTCGAGGGCTGGGAGACCGTCCGGACCAAGTCCGTCACCCAGGCGGCCCCCGCCTCCTGAACCACCCAGCAGCACCGCAGGGGCCCGTCGCGCGCAACGCCCGCGGCGGGCCCCCTGCGGTGGGGCCGTCGATCCGCGGAGGACACCCATGACCATCCAGATCCCCGCCGACCTGCTGCCCGGCGACGGGCGGTTCGGCTGCGGCCCGTCGAAGGTCCGCCCCGAGGCGCTGGCCGCCCTCGCCTCCGACGGCGCTGCCCTGATGGGCACCTCGCACCGCCAGGCGCCGGTCAAGCACCTGGTGCGGCGGATCCGCGAGGGCCTGGCCGAGCTGTTCAGCCTGCCCGAGGGGTACGAGGTCGTCCTCGGCAACGGGGGGACGACGGCGTTCTGGGACGCGGCCGCCTTCGGGCTGATCCGGGACCGCGCCGCCTTCGGCGCCTTCGGGGAGTTCTCGGCGAAGTTCGCCTCCGGCGTGGCCGACGCCCCGTTCCTCGGCGACCCGGTGATCGCCAAGGCCGACCCGGGCTCGCTCGCGCTGCCGGCGGGTCTGGCCGGCGTCGATGCCTACGGGTGGGCGCACAACGAGACCTCGACCGGCGTGATGGCCCCGGTGCTCCGTCCCGAGGGGGCCGACGACGACGCCCTCGTGCTGATCGACGCGACCAGCGGCGCCGGCGGCCTGCCGGTGGAGGTCGGCGCGACCGACGTCTACTACTTCGCCCCGCAGAAGGTCTTCGCCGGCGACGGCGGCCTGTGGATCGCGCTCATGTCGCCGGCCGCGCTGGCGCGGGTGGCAGAGATCAAGGCCTCGGGCAGGTGGATCCCCGGGTTCCTGGACCTGTCGATCGCCGTCGACAACTCGGGCAAGGACCAGACGTACAACACCCCCGCCGTCGCCACGCTGTTCCTCCTGGCCGACCAGATCGACTGGCTCAACGGCCTCGGGGGGCTGTCCGGGGCGGTCGCCCGCACCCGCGACTCCTCGGGCCGGCTCTACCGCTGGGCGGAGGAGTCGCCGATCGCGACGCCGTTCGTGGCCGATCCGGCGCAGCGGTCGCTGGTCGTGGGCACCGTCGACTTCGCCGAGGGCGTGGACGCCGCGCACATCGCGGCCGTGCTGCGGGCCAACGGCGTCGTCGACGTCGAGCCCTACCGCAAGCTCGGCCGCAACCAGCTGCGCGTGGGCATGTTCCCGGCCGTCGACCCCGACGACGTCAGCGCGCTGACCGCCTGCATCGACCACGTCGCGCAGCGCCTGTAGCGCCCGCCCCTCCCGCCGAGATCGGCGATCTCGGCGGCATCAGCGCCTGGAACCGCCGAGATCGCCGATCTCGGCGGTTCCTAGAGCCACCGGGTGAACCACTCCGCGACCCGCTCGGCGAGCTCCACCACGTGCTCGCGCCCGACGACCGTGTGCCCCTCGCCGGGCAGCAGGAGCAGCTCGCTGGTCGCGCCGAGGGCCAGCAGCGCCTGGTGGGCCTGCACCGACTCGGCGACCGGCACGTTGGTGTCGCGGTCGCCGTGGGCCAGCAGCACCGGGGCGGTCAGCCGGTCCAGCGCCGTCATCGGGGAGATCGCCGCCAGCATCTCGCGGTCGGCCACGGGGTCCCCGTACTCGGTCACCGAGGCCGCGGCCATCCACGGCTCGGTCCCGGCGAAGAAGCTGCGCAGGTCGCTCATGCCGGCCACCGAGACCCCGGCGGCGAACAGCTCGGGCCAGCGGGTCAGCGCCACCAGCGTCAGGTAGCCGCCGTAGGACCACCCGTGGGCGCCGACCTGCCCCGGCGCCGCGATCCCCTCGTCGAGGAGGAACCGCACCGTGGTGGGGACGTCGGCGAAGGACGCCTCGCGCGCGGCGCCGTCGTCGGCGCACATGAAGGCCCGCCCCTGTCCCCCGGAGCCGCGGACGTTGGGCGCGAACACGGTGAGCCCGGCGGCGACCAGCGACTGCGCCACCGGCGACCAGGCCGGGCGCTCCTGCCCCTCGGGGCCGCCGTGGAAGCTGACCACCGTGCGGTTGGGCCCGTGCACGTCCGGCGGGGTGTACAGCCAGCCGTGCAGGGGCGTGCCGTCGTCGCCGCGGTAGTCGATCCGGACCGGGTCGACCGACAGCGCGCGGTCGGGCCGGCGCGGCAGCGAGTGCAGGCGGGCCGGCGTCCCGGCCGCGGCCAGCGGCACCGACCACAGCCCGCGCGGGGCGTGCGGGCCGGTGAGCTCGGCGACCATCGTCGCGCCGTCCGCCGCCAGCGACCAGCCCGGCAGCACGGGCTCGGGCAGCGGGATGCGCTCGACGACCGCTCCGCAGGCCAGGTCGTGCACCGCCAGTCGCGAGACGCCGCCGGCGTTCCACACCGCGAGCACGGACCCGTCGGGCCGCACGGCGTAGGCGTCGAGGTCGGCGTCGGGCCGGCAGAGGACGACGCGGCCGGCGCCGGGGGTGCCGTCGTCGGCCAGCGGCACCTCGACCAGGCCCGCGCGGTCGGCGCCGGGGGGGCCGGGCAGCGCGGCCCGCAGCAGCACCGACCGGCCGTCGGGGGCGAAGCGGCCGTCCTCGGAGGCGATGCCGCCGGGGGCGTCCAGCCCGATCACGCGGCGGGCCTCGCCGGTCGCGACGTCGACGAGGACCACGTGCCGGTAGCCGCGCGGGCCGCGGCGGGCGAGCACCCGGCGCTCGTCGGCGGAGACGGCCGTCACGGAGAGGAAGCCGCCGCGGGCCAGCGTGCGGTGCGCGCCGGTCTCGACGTCGATCAGGACGACGTCGGCGTCCGGTCCGGTGCCCGGCGCGATGGAGCACACGTAGTGGCCGGGGCGCGTCCAATGCCCGGCGAAGACGGCGGCGCGCGGGTCCTCCCCGGCCACCAGGCGGGCGTCGCTGCCGTCGGGGCGGACCACGTGCAGCTCCGCGCAGATCGATCCGCCGGGGCTCACCAGGTAGGCCAGCCAGGCGCCGTCGGGGGCCCAGGCGACGGAGACGACCTCCTGCTCCGGGCCGGAGAGCACCAGCGGCAGCGTCGCGGCCGAGCCGCCCGCGCCGACGGGGAGCACCTCCAGCCGGGGGATGCCCGAGCGGTCGGTGACGTAGGCGACCAGGTCGCCGGCCGGGGAGAGCGCGGGGCACCAGGCGCCGGCGGCGCCGGCGACCTCCGCGACGGCCAGCCGGACCTCGGTGGTCAGGCCGGTCCCGAGGCCCGCGGGGACGGCGGGCGGCGGGGCGAACAGCGGGCTGGCCACGGCACCTCCTCGGCTGGTGGGCGATGCGCGCCCGGCGGCTCCGGACGGCGGCCCGCGGGAGGGTCGCACGCCGACGTGGTGTGGCAGCGCACGCACTCCGCAGGGCCCGCGCCGTCGACGCAGCAGCCCCATCCGCCACAGTGGAGGGGCCGTGTTGCGTCCGGATGTCGCCGGCAACAACTCCCGCCACGCCGGGCGAGCCTGCGGGGGATAGCACGCCGGGCGCGGATAGCCTCGGACGCCGGTCCATCCCGGAACGACTGACGACGGAGGACGCCCATGCGCACGCTGCGCCTCGTGGGGTTGTCCGACGACGGCTCCGACCTGGTGCTCGTCGCCGAGGGCGCCGAGCCCGGCGACGACGGCGAGCGGTTCCTGCTCCCCGTGGACGACCGCGTCCGGGCCGCCGCCCGCGGGGACACCCGCCGGCTGGGGCAGATCGACGTCGACCTGGGGACCAGCCTGCCGCCGCGGGTCATCCAGGCCCGCATCCGCGCCGGCGAGACGCCGGAGCAGCTGGCCGAGGCCGCGGGGCTGCGCCTGGAGCGGGTGCTGCGGTTCGCCCACCCGGTGCTCCAGGAGCGCGAGCGCATCGCCGAGCAGGCCCGCGAGGCCCGGGTCCGGCTGTCCGACGGCAGCATGGCCCCGCCGCTGCAGCAGTTCATGGCCGAGCGCCTGCGACTGCTGGGCACCGATCTCGACGCCGTCCGGTGGGACTCCGCCCGCGCCACGGACGGCGTGTGGCAGGTGACCGCCGCCTGGCAGGCCGGCGCGAAGTCCGGCGTCACCCGCTGGGCCTACGACATCCCCGGCCGCACCGTCGTGCCCGTCGACGCGGCCACCACCGACTTCGCCGAGGGCACCCGCCTGGTCCGGGTCGTCCCCGACGTGCCGGCCGGGCTGCCCGCGTCCCCGCTGCACCGCTCCCGGCCGGTCGCCTTCGTGACCGAGCAGGTGCCGGAGTCCGAGCCGGCCGACGCCGAGGAGCAGGTCCGCGACGTCGTCCCCGGCGACGGCTACGCCGACCACTCCCGCCGGGCCGCCGACCCCGAGGTCGACCTCGACGAGATCGCCGAGCACGACACGGTGGTCCTGGGCCGCACCGACGGCGAGGACGAGGACCCGCGGGCGCGCATCCCCGCGTGGGAGGACATCGTCTTCGGAGTGCGCCGGCACCGCTGACCGCCGGAACACTCCGGACGTGTCCTCCGTTTGCCTGCGGGTAGGAGGTGCCCATGTCCATGTCGGTGTCGATGCCGCTCGGCGGCGTCCAGGTCGGGTCCTATGACAGCTACGAGCAGGCCCAGGCCGCGGTCGACTTCCTGTCGGACGAGAAGTTCCCCGTCGAGAACGTGACGATCATCGGATCGGACCTCAAGCAGGTCGAGAAGGTCACCGGGCGGATGACCTGGGGTCGCGCCCTGAGCGCGGGCGCCGCCGGGGGCGCCTGGTGGGGCCTGTTCGTCGGCCTGCTGCTGGGGATGTTCTCCGAGGACGGCAGCAACTGGCTCGGGTCGGTGTTCACCGGCCTGCTCGTCGGCCTGCTCTTCGGTGCCCTGTTCGCCGGCATGGGATACGCCGCCACCCGGGGCCGGCGCGACTTCACCAGCACCAGCCGGATCGTCGCCGGCCGGTACGACGTGATGTGCGACCCGAGCCGGGCCGAGGAGGCCCGCGCCTCGCTGGCCCGCTTCTCCCTCCGCGGCTGACCTGCGGCCGGGGCCTTGGGCCCTGTCACCGTGCGCCGCCGGGCCGCTAGCGTCCGCCCCCACCCGCCCGGGGAGGCGTCATGGACGCGAGCAGGAGCCAGGAGGCCGCCGGAGCGGCTCCCACCACGACCGCCGGCCGTCCGGATCCCGGCCGCTGGACGGCCCCGGGTCCCGGCTCGTGGGTCCAGGACGGCAGCCACGTGCCCCGGCCGCTGTGCCGGTTCACGTCCTCGCTGATCACGGCGCCGTTCGAGGCCGGCTTCCAGGAGACCCTCGCCCGCTACGGCAGCCTGCTCGAGTCCCTCGACGCGGTCATCGTCGACGGGTTCCTCTACCAGCGGCTGCGGCCCGTCGGCGCCCCGCCGGAGGCCGCCGGCCCACCGCCGGAGCCCGTGTTCCGGGAGCTGCTGGAGACCGCGCCGGCCCTCCGGGAGCGGGTGGCGACGGCGGCGACGGTGCTCGCCGAGCGGCGGTGGCGGGGCGACCTGCGGCGCTGGGACGACGAGATCAAGCCGGCGCTGCACCGGCGGCACGCGGACCTGGTGCGGGTCGACCTCGGGAGCCTGGACGACGCGGCCCTGTGCGACCACGTCGACCGGTGCGCACGGGCGTTCGCCGAGGGCGTCCTCCAGCACCACCGGCACAACGCCCCGGCGATGCTGCCGGTCGGCGACCTCGTCGTGCACGCCATCCGCTGGACGGGGCTGCCCCCCGCCGAGGTGCTCGCCTGCCTGGCCGGGGCCAGCCCGGTGACCGAGGGCGCCCCCGACGAGCTGGCCGCGCTGGTCCGGGCTCTGCGCGGGGACCCGGCGGCGACCGCCGTCGCCACCGACGAGACCCTGCCCGCCGACGAGGCCCTGAGCCGGCTGCTGCGCAGCCCGGATCCGGTGGGCGCCCGGGCCGACGCCTACATCCACGCGCTGGCCGCCCTCCCCCTCGACGGGGAGGACGCCGTCGCCGAGCCCGGCTCCCTGGAGGCGCCCGGGCTGCTCGTCGCCCGCATCCGTGCGGCGCTGCACAGCGACCCGCGGGCACGCGCGACGGCCGGGACGGACGCCGCCGCCCGGGTGCGCGCCGCGGTCCCGGCCGAGCACCGGACGGAGTTCGAGGACCTGCTCACCGAGGCCCGGCTGGTGTACCGGCTGCGGGACGAGCGCGCGGTGCACGCCGACCGCCTGTTCGGCAGCGTGGCCCGCGCCGCCCTGCTGGAGGCCGGACGACGGCTGGCCGCGCGCGGGGCGATCGACGAGCCGGCCGACGCCGTGGACCTCGACCCCGCGGAGGTGCGGTCCCTGCTCCTCGACGGCTCCGGCCCCTCACACGCCGAGGTGGCCGAACGGGTCCGCTGGCGGCGGACCGCCACCTACCGCGACATGCCGCCGCTGTTCGGCCCGCCGCCCGCGCCGCCGGTGCCGGCTGAGTGGCTGCCACCGGCCGCCGCCCGCATCCACGAGGCCCTCGGCTTCGTCGTGGGCGCCGTCCTCGAGGACGCGCACCGCGCCCCCGAGGCGCGGGCGGTGCACGGGCTGGCAGTGAGCCCGGGCAGCCACGAGGGCACCGCGCGCGTCCTGGCCGGCAGCGAGGAGCTGTCCCGCATCCAGGCCGGGGACGTCCTGGTCGCCGCGATGACGGGACCGGCGTTCAACCTGGTGCTCCCCCGGCTCGGGGCGATCGTCACCGACCGAGGGGGGCTGCTCTCGCACGCCGCGATCGTGGCGCGCGAGTTCGGCATCCCCGCGGTCGTCGGGTGCCAGGACGCCACCGAGGTGATCCCCGACGGAGCTCGGGTGCGGGTGGACGGTGGGACCGGCACCGTCACGGTGCTGTGACCGGCCGGCCGCTGCCGCTGGCCGAGGTGGGCGACGAGCAGGTGTTCGGCGGCAAGGCGGCCGCGCTGGGGACGGCCGTGCGGGAGGGACTGCCCGTGCCGGCCGGGGTCGCCCTGTCGGTCCACCTGGTGGCCGCCCTGGCCGGCGCCGGCTCCGCCGGGGAGGCCGCCCGCGCGCGGGTGCGCGAGGCGGCCGAGGAGCTGGGCGGGCCGCTCGCGGCGCGCTCGTCGGCGGTCGGCGAGGACGGCGCCGCGTCGAGCTTCGCCGGCCAGCACCTCACCGTGCTCAACGTGCGGCCGGTCGACGTCGTGGCGGTGGTCCTGCGCATCGCCGCGTCCAGCCGGTCGGAGTCGGCGCTGGCGTACCGGCGGGCCCGGGGCGCGCTCCCGGAGCCGGCGTGCGGCGTGGTGCTGCAGCGCCTGGTGCCGGCCGAGACCGCGGGCGTCGCGTTCTCCGCCGATCCCGTCACCGGGGCCGACGAGGTCGTCGTCGAGGCCAGCTGGGCGCTGGGCGAGGCGGTGGTCGACGGTCTCGTCGTCCCGGACCTGTTCCGGCTGGCGCCCGACGGGCGGGTCCTCACCCAGGTGGTCGGGCGCAAGGACCGCGCCGTCGTGCCCCGGCCCGGCGGCGGGACGACGACGGTGGCCGTCCCCCCGGAGCGGGCCCGCCGCCCCTGCCTGGAACCGGCCGACCTCGCGGCGCTCGCCGCGCTCGCGCGCACCTGCGACCGGGTGTTCGGCGGCCCGTCCGACGTGGAGTGGGCCGCGGCCGGCGGTGCGGTGAGCCTGCTGCAGCGACGACCCATCACCACCCTCGGCTGAGCCGGCCGGCGGTGGCGCTGCGGACCCGGCACCGGACGGCGGACGCGTCTCCCGACGCCGTCGTCGTCGCGGCGTGCCTGGTGACCACCTTGGTCCCGCTGGGGTCGACGTCGGTGGCCGTCGCGCTGCCGGAGATCGACGCGGCCTTCGACGCGGGGGTCGGCGGGGCCGTCGCGCTGGTGACCGCCTACCTGGTCGTCACGGCGGCCTGCCAGCCGATCGCCGGCGCGCTCGGCGACGGGTGGGGACGGCGGCGCAGCGTCCTGCTCGGCACGGCCGGCTTCGGCGTGGCGTCCCTGCTCGCGGCCGCGGCCCCCTCGGTGGTCGTCCTCGGCGTCCTCCGCTGCGCCCAAGCGGCCTGCGGCGCGCTCGCGCTGGTCAACGCCGCGGCCATCGTGCGCACCGCCGTCCCCGACGACCGGCGGGGCCGGGCCTTCGGCCGGGTGGGCGCCGCGGCCACCGCCGCGGCGGCGGCGGGGCCGCTGCTCGGTGGCGGCGCGGTCGCGCTGCTCGGCTGGCGGGGCGCGTTCGTCGTGGGCGCGCCCGTCGCGGTGCTCGGCTTCGTCGCGGCCTCGCGCGGCCTGCCGCACGAGCCCCGCCCCGACGGGCCGCCGCCCCGCTTCGACGCGGCGGGCGCGGTCCTGCTCCTGCTCGCCCTGGGCGGGGGCGCGGCGCTGCTCGGCGAGCTGCCCCGGCTGCCCCTGGCCGTCGCCGCCGTGGGCGGGGTGGCCGCGGCCGGGCTGGCGACGGCGTTCGTGCGGCACGAACTGGCCTGCCCCGTGCCGGTGCTCGACGTGCGGGTCCTGCGCATCCGGGGCGTGGTCACGGCCGGTGCCGCGGTGGCGACGGGCAACGCCGCGCTGTACACGGTCGTCCTCGCGATCCCGCTGCTCGTCGGCACGACCCGCGCGGTGTGGCTGCTGCTGCCCCTGCTCTGCGCGAGCAGCATCGCGTCGCTGACGGGCGGGCGGCTCAGCGACCGCTGGGGCCGGCGGCGGCCGGCCGTGCTGGGCGGCCTGCTGATGGCGGGCCCGGCCGCGCTGCTCATCGGGGTGCAGCCGGCCGGCGATCCGGTCGCCGCGGCCGCGCTCCTCACGCTCTGCGGGGCGGGCCTCGGCCTCTCCATGGCCGCCGTCCAGACCGCGGCGCTGGAGGCGCTGCCGCCGGCCCGCGCCGGGCTGGCCGCGGGGGTCTGGTCGACCTGCCGCTACCTGGGCAGCATCACCGGGGCGAGCCTGCTCGGGCTGCTGCTGTCGGGCGACCCCGGATCCGGCACCGGCTCGGGGTCCGGGGTGTTCGTGCTGGCCGCGGTCGCCGGTGCCCTCTCGACGGCCGCGGCGGCGGCGCTGCCGGCCCGGCCCGCGGCCGGGAGCGGGTCAGCGGAGGGTCGCGAAGGCGACGGCGGCCGCGGCGGCGACGCCCAGTGAGTCCACCCCGGAACGCATCGGGATCCGGGCGCGCACCCGGGCGGCGGCCTGCGCCGCCGGGGTGAGCCCGGGACCCTCGGCGCCCAGCAGGACGGCGGTCCGCGGGTGCGCGCGGGGGTCGATGTCGGCCAGGTCGACGGCGTCGTCGGCGGGGGTCAGCGCCACCGACAGGTAGCCCGCCGCGTGCAGCCGGTCCAGCCCCGCCGGCCAGTCGGGCAGGACGGCGATCGGCAGCGACAGCACGTGCCCCATCGACACCCGCACGGACCGGCGGTACAGCGGGTCGACGCACCGCGGGTCCAGCAGCAGCCCGTCCACGCCGAGCGCCACCGCCGAGCGGGCGATCGAGCCCAGGTTCTCCGCGTCGTTGAGTCCCTCGAGCACGGCCAGCCGCCGGGGCGCCGCCGGATCGGGCCCGGCCAGCAGCCCGTCGAGGTCCTCGGGTGGACGACGGTCGGCCGACGCCAGCACGCCGCGGGTGAGGCGGAAGCCGATCACCGCGGACAGCACCCACTTGTCGGCCTCGTAGGCCGGCACGCCCTCGGGCAGGTCCAGTTCGGCCAGCCGTCCGGGGACGCCGACCACGGCCCGCACGCGGTAGGGCGAGGCCAGCAGCCGCTGGACCGCGGGGACCCCCTCGACGATCACCGGGCCGGTACCCCGTTCGACGCCGGGCGGGCGATCGCCGGCGACCAGGTCGCGGAAGTCGGCGACGCGCTCGTCGGCGGGGTCGGTGATCTCCTCGGGTGCCACGGGGCCGATCCTCCCCGAGCGGGAACGGCGTCCCGACCGCAGGATCAATCGGTGGCCTCCCCCGTGACCGTCGTCGGCGGCGGCATCGCCGGCCTGGCCTGCGCCCGGGCCCTGGCCTCCGGCGGAACCGCCGTCCGGGTGCTCGACCGGGCGCACCGCCCGGGGGGCCGCATGGCGTCCCGGTCGATGCGCGGCGGCCGGGTGGTCGACATCGGCGCCTCCTACCTGACCGCGTCGGCGGGCACACCGTTCGCCGGCGTCGTGGCCGGCTGGGTCGAGCGCGGCCTGGCCCGCGCCTGGACCGACACCTTCGCCGTCGCGGGGCCCGGCGGGCTGGAGCGGACCACCACCGGTCCCGTCCGCTACGCGGCACCGGACGGCCTGCGGTCGCTCGTCGCCGACCTCGCCACCGACGTCCAGGTGCGCCGCGAGCACACCGTCGAGCAGGTCCGGCCCGGCCCGACGGTGGACGGCGAGCCCGTGCCGGCCGCGGTCCTCGCCATGCCCGACCCCCAGGCCCGGCGGCTGCTCGACCCGGCCACCGCCGACCTGCTGCTGGGCGACCGCGCGTGGGAGCCGGCCCTCGCCGTCGTCCTGGGCTTCGACCGGCGGGACTGGCCGGCGGACCTGCACGGCGCGTTCGTGCACGACGACGACGTGCTGGCCTGGGTCGCCGACGACGGGGACCGGCGCGGTGACGCAGCCCCCGTGCTGGTCGCCCACACGACCCCCGCGTTCGCGCGGGCCCATCTCGCCGACCCCGACGCGGCCACGCCCGCCGTCGCCGCCGCGGTCACCCGCGTCCTCGCGCTGGCGGGCGACCCGGTGTGGACGACGGTGCACCGCTGGACGTTCGCCCGCCCCACCGAGGCCCGCACCGAGCCCTACGGCCTGATCGACCGGATCGGCGCGTGCGGCGACGGGTGGTCGGGCCCGTCGCGGGTGGAGGCCGCCTGGACCTCGGGGGACGCGCTGGGCCGGGCACTCGCGACCGGCGCCTGATACCGGCCGGGCTCGAGCCGCCACACCGGCGGGCGGCTACTGGGGGCGGTGGGCACGTTCGTCGCCACCGCCGCCCTGCTGACCGTCGGCGCGGCCACGAGCACCGGCAGCTACCCGGCGGAGTACCTGCCCGGCTGGGCTGGACCCGCCGGCGTCCGTGCTGCCGCCGGTGGCCGCGGTGCAGGCGTTGCGCGGGGTGGTCTGCCTGTCGGGCGACGCGGTCGGCCGGCGCCGCACCGCCTGAACCCCTCCGTTCCCCCTCCCCCCATCGGCGAGATCTGCACGGTGGTCGCCATCAGGCCCTGATGGCGACCACCGTGCGGATCTCGGCACGAGGGGGCGTTGACGAGCGCCGCACAACTCACCTACCGTTGAGTTCATCAGGCGTTGAGTTTTCCGGAGGTTCCCATGGACGACGCCGTCACCGTCCGAGATCTCGTCGTCGACCGCGGCGCGCGGCGCGTGCTGCCGGGGCTGACCTGCGCCGTGCCCGCCGGCCGGGTGACCGGCCTGCTCGGCCCCAGCGGGAGCGGGAAGTCCACGCTGTTGCGGGCCGTCGTCGGCGTGCAGCGCGTCCGCTCCGGGGAGGTCGTCGTGCTCGGCCGGCCGGCCGGCTCCCCCGCGCTGCGCTCCCGCGTCGGCTACGTCACCCAGGAGCCCAGCGTCTACGCCGACCTCACCGTGCGGGAGAACCTCCGGTACTTCGCCGCGCTGTACGGCCGCGGCGCCGCCGCCGCCGACGCCGCGATCGCCGACGTGGGGCTGCGGGACGCCGCCGGGCAGCTGGTCCGCGACCTCTCCGGCGGCCAGCGGGGCCGCGTGTCGCTGGCCTCCGCGCTGGTCGGCGAGCCCGAGCTGCTGGTGCTCGACGAGCCCACCGTCGGCCTGGACCCCGTGCTCCGCGCGGAGCTGTGGGAGCGCTTCGCGGCCCTCGCCGCCGCCGGGACGACGCTGATCGTGTCCAGCCACGTGATGGACGAGGCCCGCCGCTGCGACCGGCTGCTGCTGCTGCGCGAGGGCGAGCTGCTCAGCGACTCCACCCCGGAGCAGTTGCGCGCCGAGTCCGGCACCGACGACCTGGAGGAGTCGTTCCTGCACCTGATCCGCACCAGGCAGGGGGTCGCGGCATGACCGCGACCCTGACCGCCGCGACCGGCGGGCGGGTGCTGCGCCAGCTGCGCCACGACCCCCGCACGCTGGCGATGCTGACCGTGCTGCCCGGCCTCCTGCTCGGGCTGCTGTACCTGCTGTGGCGCGACGTCCCGGCCCCACCCGGGCAGCAGCCGGTGTTCGACCGGGTCGGGCTGACGATGCTCGGCATCTTCCCGTTCGTCGTCATGTTCCTGGTGACCAGCATCGCGATGCTCCGCGAGCGCACCTCCGGCACGCTCGAGCGGCTGCTGACCACCCCGCTGTCGCGGCTGGACCTGCTGCTCGGCTACGGCGCCGCGTTCGGGGTGGCCGCGGGGGTCCAGGCGGTCGTGACCGTCACCGTGGCCACGACGCTGTACGACCTCGACGTGGCCGGGTCGCCGGGGCTGGTCGTGCTCATCGCCGTGGTGGACGCCGTGCTGGGGGTGGCGCTCGGGCTGCTGGCCAGCGCCTTCGCCCGCAGCGAGTTCCAGGCGGTGCAGTTCATGCCGGTCGTCGTCCTCCCCCAGTTCTTCCTCTGCGGCCTGCTGGTGCCTCGCGAGCAGATGGCGGGCTGGCTGCAGGCGATCAGCGACGTGCTGCCGCTGACCTACGCGGTGGAGGCGCTGCAGGAGGTGGGCGCGTCGGAGACGGCGACGGCGACGATGTGGCGCGACGTCGCCGTCGTCGCGGGAGCCGCCCTGCTCGCGCTCGCCCTGGCGGCGGCGACGCTGCGGAGGAGGACCAGCTGACCCCGAGCCCCCGGCGCCCCGGCGGACGCCGCCCCGGCAACCCCGACACCCGCGAGGCGGTGCTGGCCGCGGCCCGGGCGGCGTTCGCCGAGCGCGGGTACGACGGCGCCTCCATCCGGGCCATCGCCGGCGCCGCCGACGTCGACCCCGCGCTGGTGCACCACTACTTCGGCACCAAGGACAAGCTGTTCCTCGCCGCGGTCGAGGCGCCGGCCGACCCGGAGGACTTCCTCCCGGACGTGCTGGCCGAGCCGCCGGAGGCCCGCGGCGCCGCCGTCGTGCGGATGGTGATGCGCGTGTGGGACGGCCCGGCCCGACCCGCCGTCCTCGCGCTCGTCCGGTCGGCGATCAACCACGAATGGTCGGCGAAGCTGCTGCGGGAGTTCGTCCTGGCGAAGGTCATCCGCCGCGTCATCGGCTCGCTGGACATGCCCGTCCACGAGCGGGAGGCCCGCGGCGCGCTGGTGGCCTCGCAGGTCATCGGCCTGGTCGTCACCCGCTACGTGCTGCGGCTGGAACCGCTGGCGTCGGCGTCCCCCGAGGAGGTCGTGGCCGCCGTCGGGCCGACGGTGCAGCGCTACCTCACCGGCGACGTCGTCCTGCCCGGCTGACCGGGGCGGCTCAGCGGGGCAGGCGGGCCAGCTGCCGGCTCTGGGCGACCAGCCGGCCGGTGGAGTCCCAGATCCGGCAGTCCTCGTCGGTCCAGCCGCCGGCCACCTCGGTGTTGACGTTCTCGACCAGGCACCAGCCCGGCGCCGGGAGCGCCCGCACGAGCACCTGCAGCTGCACGGTCGGCGCCCAGCCCATCCGGCCGATCGCGTAGGCCGCGGGAGGCAGCGCATCGGCGAACAGGAGCAGCGCCAGCGGGTCGGGCTCGCGGCCGTCGGACAGCCGCATCCACGCGCGCAGCCGCGGCTCGGCGGCCGGGCGGCCCTCCGTCCAGCCCGTGGTCGCCGGGTCGAAGCGGATGTCCAGCCGCTGCACCAGGCCCGGCGTCGGCACGCCGTCCGGGCGCAGCGCGGCGACGCACGCCTCGGGCGCCGGGACCGCCGGCATCGGGTGGGCCGACCAGTCGACCGGCACCTCCCCCAGGGTGGCCGTGGTGACCTGCGCCGTCAGGGCGGGCCCGGCGTCGGTGGACAGGACGGCGACGCCGTTGGCCAGGGTGCGCCCGGCCGGACCCGACGTCACCGAGACGCTGGCCGGCCCGCCGGCGCTGGCCCGCAGGAAGGTCGCCGAGACCGCCACCGGGTGCGGGTGCGGGCTGCCCAGCAGCGCCGCGCGGGCCGCGATCGCCATGAGGTAGCCGCCGTTGAGGATTCCCCCGCCGACCTCCCACCCCGGGTCCAGCTCGGCGACCGCACCGCCGCCCTCGGCGACGGAGACGGCGGTGGCACGGTCGAAGGCGCTCTCGGGGTGGTTCTGCGGCACGCCGTCCAGGGTGCCAGGGTGGTTCCCCATGGAGTACACGCACCTGGGGCGCAGCGGCCTGACGGTCTCCCGCCTCTGCCTGGGCACGATGAACTTCGGCTGGAAGACGACCGAGGCCGACTCGCACGCGATCATGGACCGCGCGCTGGCCGAGGGCGTGAACTTCGTCGACACCGCGAACGTCTACGGGCGCAGCAACGGCCGGGGCCGCACCGAGGAGGTCATCGGCACCTGGTTCGCGCACGGGGACGAGCGCCGGGAGAAGACCGTGCTGGCCACGAAGGTCTACGGCACGATGAGCGACTGGCCCAACGACCAGCACCTCTCCGCCCGCAACATCGTGCGGGCCTGCGAGGCGTCGCTGCGCCGGCTGCGGACCGACTGGATCGACCTCTACCAGTTCCACCACGTCGACCTGGCCACGCCTTGGGACGAGATCTGGCAGGCCTGCGAGACCCTCGTCGCCCAGGGCAAGGTCGTCTACGTCGGCTCCTCCAACCACGCCGGCTGGCAGCTGGCCACCGCCAACGGGGTCGCCGCGCGCCGGGGCTCCCAGGGCCTGGTCAGCGAGCAGTCGCACTACAACCTGCTCACCCGGCACGTGGAGCTGGAGGTGCTGCCCGCCGCCGAGCACCACGGCATCGGGATCATCCCGTGGAGCCCGCTGGCCGGCGGCCTGCTCGCCGGGGTGCTCGACGAGTCGGCCGGTGACCGCCGCCGGGACGACCGGGTGCGCCGCCAGATCGAGCGGCACCGCCCGGCGCTGGAGGCCTACGAGGCGCTGTGCCGCGAGCTCGGCTCCGCGCCCGCCGACGTCGGCGTCGCCTGGTTGCTGCACCGGCCAGGCGTGACCGCGCCGATCGTGGGGCCGCGGACGATGGAGCAGTTCGAGGGCGGCCTGCGCGCGCTCGACATCAGCCTGGACGGCGCCACCATGGCCCGCCTCGACGAGATCTTCCCGGGCTACCGGCCGGCCCCCGAGGAGTACGCCTGGTAGGACGCGCCGGAAAGCGCCCCGATAAGCCTGGTGGCGGTCATCCGCACCCGGGTGACCGCCACCGTGCGCATCTGGGTGCGGAACTCACCTGCCCGGCGCCCAACCCGCCAGCCGGTCGTGCCGCGGCGCCGGCCCGAGGGTGCTGCGCATCAGCGCGACCTCCTCGACCGGCCACGTCGGCCCCGCGTAGCCGGCGAGCCGGTCGGCCAGGGCGCCGTCGGCGGGGCGGCCCGGGCGCCAGCGCCCCAGGGTCAGGTGCGGTCGGAACGGCCGGTCCTCCACCGGTAGCCGCAGCGACCGGGCCGCCGCCTGCAGCCGGGCGGCCAGCGCACCGAGCGCGGCGACGTCCCCCGCGACGCCGGCCCACAGCACCTGCGGGCGCCGGACCGAGCCGAACCGCCCGCCCCCGGCCAGCCGCAGGATCAGGGGTGGGGTCGCCTCCACCGCCTCCCCCACCCGCTCGGTCAGCGGCGGCACCACCCCCGGCGGCACGGCGGCGAGGAAGAGCAGGGTCAGGTGCCAGCGATCGATCGCCGTCCACGCGGGGGCGCCGCCGGCCTCGCGCAGCAGCGCGACGGCCGCCGCCAGGTGCGCCAGCGCCGCCGCGGGCGGAGGGACGGCGACGAACAGCCGCAGCGGGGACGGCGCGGTCAGCGGGGGTCCAGGCCGGCCGCCCTGAGCGCCGCCTGCAACCGCAGCCGCTCGACGTCCCGGGCGTGACCGAGCGGCGTCAGCGTCAGGGCGTGCGGCACCTCGAGCAGCGCGGCGGCCTCCACCAGCACGTCGTCGTAGGCGGCCTGCAGTCCCCGCCGGCGGGCGACCGGGACCCCCGCCGGGACGAGCGCGAGCTGCCGGGCCAGCCGCCGGAGATCCGCGGCCACCAACTCCAGCGGGCGGTGCACCGGGTCGGTCGGGCGACGACGGACCGGCCGGAGCCGCACGGTGCCGCAGAACAGTGCCGTGAGCAGCCCCAGCAGCGCGAAGGCCGCGACGAGGCCCGCGGTGAGCAACGCGATCTGCAGCAGGGCGCCGACCATGGCGGCCTCCGGGTCGACGGAGTGCGGGTGGCGGAAGGGTACGCCGGGTCAGGCCGCGGTGATCGGCGAGCGCGCGTCCGCCGTCCCGACCCGGGGCGCCCGGCGCCGGCTGCGCGCCAGCCAGGCCGCCGCACCCAGGCCGGCGACCACCAGCAGTGACCCGCTCAGCACGAACGCCCACGGTGCCCCGAGGTGCTCGGCCACCCAGCCGATGACCGGCGCCCCGATCGGCATCCCTCCGGTCAGGCACATGAAGTACAGCGCCATGACCCGGCCGCGCAGCTGCGGGTCCGCGCCCAGCTGCACGAAGGTGTTGTTGGCGACCGTGAACATCATCGCGGCCGCGCCCATCGGCACGAGCGCCGCGGCGAACGCGACGTACCCGGGCATCAGGCCGGCGACGGCGCACATGACGCCGAGGACGACGACGGCGATCACCAGGAAGCGCTCCCTCGGCCGGGCGTTGCGCCGCGCCGACAGCAGCGCCCCGGTGAGCGACCCGACCGCGAAGAACGTGGTGAGCAGCCCGAAGGCCTCGGCTCCGAGCCCGAACTCCTCGCGGGCCATCAGCGCGATGGTGACCTGCGTGTTCAGGCCGAAGGTGCCGACGAGGAAGGCCAGCGTGAGCGCGAGGACCAGGTCCGGGCGCGACCAGGTGTAGGCGAGGCCGGCCCGCAGCTGCCCCCGCGCCCGCGCGACCGGCGGGGTGGAGCTCAGCTCGTCGCTGCGCATGCCGAACAGCGCGGCGATGGTGAAGGCGAAGCTGCCCGCGTTGACCAGGAACGCGGGCCCGGTGTCGCCCGACGAGGCGCCGATGAGCAGGCCGGCCACGGCCGGGCCGACCAGCCGCGCCCCGTTGAAGATCGTGGAGTTCAGGCCGACGGCGTTGGTCAGCAGGTCGGGCCCGACCATCTCGGAGACGAAGACCTGCCGCACCGGCACGTCGATGGCCGAGACCGCGCCCAGACCCGCGGCCAGCACGAACACGTGCCACAGAGCCACGCCGCCGGTGGTCACCAGGATGCCCAGCGCGAGGGCCAGCAGCCCCATCAGCGCCTGGGTGATGACCAGCAGGCGCCGCTTGGGATAGCGGTCGGCGAGGACGCCGCCGTACATGCTCAGCAGCAGGTTGGGCGCGAACTGCAGCGCGGTGACGACGCCGAGCGCCACGCCGCTGCCGTCGGAGAGCTGGAGCACCAGCCAGTCCTGGCCGATGCGCTGCATCCACGTGCCGATGAGGCTGACCAGGTTGGCCGACGCGTACAGGCGGTAGTTGCGCACCCGCAGCGACCGGAACATCCCCTGGGGGGACCTGCTCTCGACGGCGCCCTCGCTCACCGAGCGGCCAGCTTCTCCATGATCGTCGCGGCCTCCCGCAGGACGGTGCGCTCCTCCTCGGTGAGTTCGCCGAGCTGCCCGGTCAGCCAGGCCTCCCGGGCCTGCGCCTCGGCCGTGAGCAGCTCCTCGGCAGCGGGGGTCAGCTCGATCACGACCTGCCGCCCGTCGGTCGGGTGCGGGCTGCGGGTGAGCAGGCCCATGCCCTCCAGCGCCACGACGACGCGCGTCATCGACGGGGGCTGCACCCGCTCGTGCCCGGCCAGCTCCCCCGGGCTCATCGCCCCGTGCCGCTTCAGCGTGGACAGCGCCGACAGGTGGGTCAGCGTCACCGACGTGTCGACCCGCTGGTGGCGCAGCCGGCGGGAGAACCGCATGACGGCCAGCCGCAGGTCGTGCGCGAGCGCCGCGCTGTCCAGCGTGGTCGGGGTCACGATCCGTAGCCTATCTAACGACCGCTCCCCGGCCGCCCCTGGAACGGGGCCGCAGGGGAGCTACGAGCGGGGGTGCGTCACACGAGCTGCTGGATGGGGTCCAGCGCGAAGTAGACGACGAAGACGACCGCGATCACCCACATCAGCGGGTGGATGTCCCGGCGGCGGCCCACCGCCAGGCGCAGCAGCACGAAGCTGACGACGCCGGCGCCGATGCCGTTGGTGATCGAGTAGGTGAACGGCATCAGCGCGATGGTGAGGAACGCCGGGATGACCAGCGACATGTCGTCCCAGACCAGGTGCCGGATCTGGGTGATCATCAGCGCGCCGACGATGACCAGCGCGGGCGCGGCGGCCTCCGAGGGCACCATGTCCACCAGCGGCGTGAAGAACATCGCGACGAGGAACAGCGCACCGGTGACGATGCTCGCCAGGCCCGTGCGGGCTCCGTCGGCGACTCCGGCGGTGCTCTCGATGTAGGTGGTGTTGGACGAGACGCTGCCCGCGCCGCCGGCCGCGGCGGCGAGGGAGTCGACCAGCAGCACCGGCTGGGACTTGGGCAGGTTGCCCTTCTCGTCCAGCAGGCCGCCCTCGGCGCCGACGGCGGTGACCGTGCCGACGGTGTCGAAGAAGTCGGCGATCATGATCGAGAAGACGATGAGCAGGGCGGCGATGATGCCGATCCGCTCGAAGCCGCCGAACAGCGAGAAGTTGCCGACCAGCGAGAGGTCGGGGCTGGCCACGACGTCGTCGGGCAGCTCGGGCACCTGCAGCGCCCAGCCGCGGGCGTTCTCGCCGGCGTCGGAGAAGCGCGGGCCGATGTCGGCGATGGCCTCGACGATGATCGCGAGCACGGTAGTCGCCACGATGCCGATGAGCAGGGCGCCCTTGACCTTGCGGACGACGAGGACGGCCATGAGCAGCAGGCCGACGACGAACACCAGCAGCGGCCAGCCGGCCAGCTCCCCGTCGACGCCGAAGCTGATCAGCGGGTTGCCCGGGCGGATGACCCCGGCGTCGGCCAGCCCGATGATGGTGAGGAAGAAGCCGATGCCGACGGCGATCGCCGTCTTCAGCTGCGACGGGATGGCCTCGAAGACGGCCTTCCGGAAGCCGGTCAGCACCAGCGCCGTGATGAGCAGGCCCTCGAGCACGACCAGACCCATGATCTCGGGCCAGGTCAGCTGGGTGGCCGCGTACACGCCGACGATGGCGTTGATGCCCAGGCCGGTGGCGAGCGCGAACGGATAGCGGCCGACGACGCCCATCAGGATCGTCACCACGCCCGCGATCAGCGCGGTGACGGCGGCGACCGAGGCGAACGGCAGCGTCGTCCCGTCGATGTCCGCTCCCGACAGGATGATCGGGTTGAGCACCACGATGTAGGCCATCGTGAAGAAGGTGGTCAGGCCGCCGCGGACCTCGCGGGCGACGGTGGAGCGCCGCGCGCTGATCTCGAAGTAGCGGTCGACGCCGTTGCGCGGGCGGACGCGCGGGCCGTCGCTGCGCCGCGGCGTGCCCGCGGGCGTCGCCGTCGTGACGTCGGCGGGGGTGTCCCCGGTGGCGGGGTGGGACTTCTCGGGCATGACACATCTCCCCGTGGGATCTGCCGGACGGGCGGCGACAGAGTGCCACACGCCGCGACCGCCGCGGGACGACCGACCGGGACCCCGCGTCCTAGGGTCGGTGCATGCCCGGACCGACGAAGCAGGCCCCTCCCCCGCTGCGGGTCGACACCGCCCGGGTCGTGCTGGCCGGCACGGCGCTGTGGGCGGTGGCGCTGGTGGTCGTCCTCCTGCTCGGCGACCGCGTCGACCGGGTGTGGACCTGGACGTGCGTCGCCGGCATCGTGCTGCCGTTCCTCGGCCTGGGCATCATGCGCTGGCAGGGCCAGCTCGGCCGCCGCGGCGGCACCCACGGTTGATCATCGGCGAACGGTCGTTCGCCACGCCGCCGGGCCCGACCACACGCCGACGATCGACGCGCTCAGATGAGGTCGAAGTCCGAGGTGTCGTAGCGCGCGGAGTGCACGACCTCGGTGGCCTCCTGGACGACGAGCGACGCCTGGCTGTGCGCGCCGCAGCCGTAGTCGACGGTCACCACGCGGCCGTCCGCGGGGGCGTAGGCGTTGCCGCACGCACCGGCCGCACCGCGCAGCGACCCGGCGAGCGGGAGGAAGAACCCGCAGGTGCCGCAGTGGCCGGGCGCGTGCCGGGCCATGGGCGAGCGCGGCCCGAACTCGCCCTCGTTCCAGCGGGTCAGCGCACCCGACCGGCCCTCCCGGGACAGCACGCGCTCGCGGCCGAGGCCGATCTCCTGGGCCACGGCGCGGGCCTCGAGGTCGTCGGCCGCGTCGTCGTCGGTGGTGTAGGCGGGTACCAGCCGGGGGTCGTCCTCGGTGTTGGGCAGCACGTCGCCGACCGAGAGGTCACCGGGGCGCAGCCGCTCGTGCCACGGCACCCAGGCCGGTGCGAGCAGCGCCTGGTCCCCGGGGAGCAGCACGACCTCGTCGACGGTGACGGTCTCCTCGCCGGCGGCGCGGGCGATGGTGACCGCCCAGAACCAGCCGACGTAACCGGGCAGGCTGCTGGCGAACGAGTGGGTCGACGCCTCACCGAGGACGGGGTCGAGGGTCTGGTCGGAGCCGACGCCGAGGTGCTCGCCGATGACGCCGGGGTCACCGGCGGTCTCCTCGGCCGCGGCTCGCGCGAGGTCGACGGCGGCGGCCAGGGGGGACGACGGGGTATCGGGCACGGCACCATTGTCGCGCACCGACCGCCTCTTCCCCGACTCGGTGCGGAGCGCGCCGCTCCCGCCTTCTCCGCCTGATCAGCGACGTGCGGCACCATGGAGCGGTGCCCGCCTCTCCGCCGCCCGGTCCGCGCCGCGGTCTGCTGCGCCGTCGGTCGGCACCCCCGGTGACCGGGCCTCCGGACACCGCCCCGGTGGCGCGCCCGCGCTCGGCGACGAAGCCCATGCCCGCGGCCGACGCCGGCCTGCCCGGCGAGTCCGCTGCGGCCGGCGCCACCCCGGCCCCCGCCCCGGCCGGCCCGGATCCCTACGGCCGGCCGACGGCGGGCGCGCCCCCGGTTCCGGGTCCCTACGGGCAGCCGCCGTACGGCGCCGACCCCCACGGGGCGCCGTACGCGATCGGCGCCTACCCCCCGGGTTCCTATCCGCCCGGGTCCTACCCTCCGGGCGGCTACCCGCCCGCCGCCCCCGGGGCGGGCTACCCGCCCGGCGCCTATCCCCCCGCGGCCTATCCCCCGGCCGCCTACCCGCCGGGCGCCTATCCGCCGGGCGCCTACCCACCGGCTGCCTATCCACCGGCGGCGTATCCGCCCGCGGCGTACCCGCCGGGACCGCCTGCGGGCTGGTACCCGGGGCAGCCGGCACCGGGATGGCCCGAGGAGGCGGACGCCGATCCGGCCGCCGAGACGTCGGTCCTGCCGGAGGAGGTCCCGGACTCGGGCACGGAGCCGGCCGCCCTGGCCGCCCAGCGCGCCACCGTGACCCGCGTGGCCGTCGCCCGCTCCCGCGAGCTGACCGGTGCCGCCGTCCGCCGGGTGAAGGCCGCCAGCCGCGCCGACGGCGCCGAGGAGAGCGGCCTCACGCAGCTGCTGTGGGCCAACGCCCTGCACGCGGCCGGCGACGCGATGATCGCCGTCTCGCTGGCCGGCACCCTCTTCTTCGCCGCCAGCGCGGACGCGCAGCGCAGCAACGTCGCGCTGTACCTGCTGGTGACCATGGCCCCCTTCGCGGTGGTCGCCCCGGTCATCGGTCCGCTGCTGGACCGGATGCAGCGCGGGCGCCGGTGGGCCATGGGCGGCGCCTCCCTGGGCCGGGCGGTGCTGGCGCTGGTGATGGCCGCCCACTACGACGACCTGATCCTCTACCCCGCGGCGCTCGGCGTGCTGGTGCTGTCGAAGGCGCACAACGTGCTGCGCGCCGCGGTGCTCCCGCGGGTGCTCCCGGGGGCGATGTCGCTCACCAGCGCCAACGCACGGACGTCGGTGTTCGGGCTGCTCACCTCCGCGGTCTTCGGGGGCGTCGCCGCGGGGCTGGCCTGGGCGTTCGGCTTCCCGCCCGAGCTGTGGGCCACCGCGATCGTCTTCACCGTCGCGGGCGTCCTGGCCATCCGGCTGCCCCCGCACGTCGACATCCCGCTGGGTGAGCAGCCGGCCGACGTCCTCTCCACCACCCCGCAGGACACCGCGGGCAAGCGTCGCCGGCAGGTGAGCCCGCACGTCGTCGTGGCGCTGCGGGCCAACTCGGCGCTGCGCGGGCTCGGCGGCTTCCTCACGATCTTCTCCGCGTTCCTCGTGCAGGCCACGGCCGACGGGTGGGAGGGGACGCTGGCGCTCGGCGGCATCGCCGCGGCGGCCGGCGTGGGCAGCGTCCTGGGCACCGGGATCGGGTCGCGGCTGCACAAGGCCAACCCCGACCAGATGGTGCTGATCTCGGCCGGTGTCGCGGCCGGCATCACCGTGCTGGCCGCGGTCTTCTTCAGCCTGTGGATGGCCGCCGTCGTGGCCGGCGTCTCGGCCGTGGCCAACGCGCTGGGAAAGGTGTCCCTCGACGCGATCATCCAGCGGGAGGTGCCGGACTCCCAGCGGGCGTCGGCGTTCGCCCGCTCGGAGACGATGCTGCAGCTGGCCTGGGTCGTGGGCGGGGCCCTCGGCATCGCGCTGCCGACCATCGGCTGGCTGGGCTTCACCGTCGCCGCGGCCCTGCTCGTGCTCGCCGTCGGCGTCGTCCTCTACGGCCGCAACCGGCCGGGGCACCCCGCGCCGACCGAGCAATGGGCGCAGTGAGGCCGGCCGCCGCCGGTGCTGTCGCCCTGCTGGTGCTGCTGACCGGCTGCGGGGACGACGACCCCGAGGGCCCGCCCTCGGTGCAGGTGGCCGTGGGGCCGCAGGACATCGACGTGGCGCCGACCCAGTACTGCGTCGACGGCGAGGGGCAGCGGTACACCTCGGTGCAGCCGCCGGTCGTCGAGGTGTCGCCCGACCAGCCGATCACGCTCACCGTGCCCGACGAGGTCGCCGAGCAGGGCTGGAGCGTGCAGGTCTTCGACGACCGGCTGGACGAGCAGATCGGCGAGGTGGAGGTCGAGGCCGGCAGCACCACCTTCGACGGCATCTCCAGCTCCGACGTCGTCCCCGCGGCGTTCTACCTCGTCGTCGTCGAGGACGCGGGCACCGCCTGCGGCGAGTTCTCCGGCGCCTGGCCGGTCGGCTTCATCCGCGCCGAGTAGCAGCCGCACCGGAGGCCCCTCCGCGCCCACCCCGTCACCCGCACGGCCGGCACTGTGCAGGTCTCCACCTCATCCCCTCGGGATGGGGTGGAGACCTGCACACTCGTCGGGCCGCAGGGGATCCCCCCACCACGCGGGGTCCTTCTTCAGTGCTCCAGGTCGGCCGCCACCGCGCGCAGCACCGTGCCCACCTTGCGGGCGTGCGAGCGGTCGGGGTGCCGGCCGTGGCGCAGCCCCTCGGAGACGTCGTCCAGGAGCTTGATCAGGTCCTCGATGATCGGCACCAGCTCGTCGGGCTTCTTGCGCGTGGCGGCGGCGTGCGCGGCGGTGACCGACGGCAGCGGGTCCAGGACGCGGACCTGCAGGGCCTGGTCGCCGCGGCGGCCGGCGACGATGCCGAACTCCACGCGCTGCCCCGGCTTGAGCTCCTCGGTGCCCGACGGCAGGGCATCCTTGTGCACGAAGACGTCGGGGCCGTCCTCGCGGGAGAGGAAGCCGAAGCCCTTCTCCGGGTTGAACCACTTCACCTTGCCGGTCGGCACGAAAGTTCCCTCAGTCAGCTCGCGGTGGAGCCGGCGGGTCGCCGGCGGGAGCGGCACGGCTGGCCGCCGGCGACCAGGCTAGTCGGCTCCCCCCGCCGCCGGAGAACGCATTCGGACGCCCCCGCCGCCGGCCTCCGCGCTCAGGCCCCCGTGGCCACGGTCATCCGGCTGATCCGTCGCGCGTTCCAGTGCTGGGGGTCGTACTCGAGGTCTCCCACGAGTCGGGCGGTGTCGCCGAAGCGGCGGCGGAACTCCTGGAGCATCAGCCGGCCCTGGACCTTGACCAGGTTCAGCCCGATGCACAGGTGCGGACCGGCGCCGAAGACGAGGTTGCCGGCGTGGTTGCGGGTGAGGTCGAAGCGCCGCGGCTCGGGCCACTTCGCGGGATCGACCCACGAGGGGCCGAGCAGCGGGTAGACGAACGCCCCCTTCGGCAGCACCTGCCCGCCGATCTCGACGTCGTCCCGGGGGAAGCGCGGGATCGCCCCCAGCTTGCCCATCGAGCCCCAGCGCAGGGACTCGATGACCGCCGCCTCGTACAGGTCGGGCCGCTCGCCGAGCAGCGCCCACTGGTCGGGGTGCGTGAGGAAGGCCAGCAGCGCCGTGGTGTGCAGGTCGACCGCGGTGTCGGCGCCGGCCGAGATCAACGAGATCAGCAGCGCGACGATCTCGAGGTCGTGCAGGCGCTCCCCGTCGATCTCCGTGGCGATCAGCGTGCCGATGAAGTCGTCGGAGTGCCCGCCGCTACGGGCCTCCTGCACGGTCTCGATGAGGAACCGCAGCCCGGGGATGGTGTCGGCCTGGAACTGCGCCCGCTCCTCCGCGGAGTAGAGCGGGTTGGCCGCCCGGACGAGGTTCCAGCCCAGGCCGTGCTCGAAGAGGGTGTCGGCGTCGGACGGGACGCCGACCATGCGCGCGATCGCCCGGATCGGGACCTTCGCGGCGATGTCGTCGGCCACGTCGAACCGGCGGGGGTCGGCGATCTCGTCGAAGACGCCGACGATCGAGTCACGGATGCGGTGCTCGATGAGGTCCATGACCTTGCGGGAGAACGCCGGGGCGGTCAGCCGCCGCAGCCGCATGTGGCCCTCGGTCGACTGGTTCTGCAGGTGGAACGCCATCACCTCGTTGTAGAGGTTCCACTCCGACCGGGGCTTGGGCGGCGGCGCGTGCTCCCAGTCGGCGAAGCTGGTGCTGAACCGGGGGCTGCGGGTCACCTCCAGCGCCAGGTCGTGCGGCGCGACCATCCAGACCCCGAGGTCGGTGTGGAACGCGACCGGGAACTCGGTCCGCAGCCGGTCCCAGACCGGCCAGGGGTTCTGGACGAAGTCCATCGACTTCGGGTCGTAGACGGAGAAGTCGATCTCGGCCCGGGAGGTGCTCGTCGTCAGGGTCACGGGTCTCCTCGCCAGCCCGTCGCGCCCCGCCACGCACGGGACATAGTGACTGGTATGTGACCCGCATCATGCTCGCTGAGCAGGGTTCAGTTCAAGAGCCCGTCGGGTCCCCGGGCGGGACGTCGACGATGCCGAGCCGGCCCAGCAGCACCAGGAACACGGCGGCGAAGTCGTTGTCGGCCGTGTCCCGCCCGACCCGCGCCCACTCCACCTGCTCCCGCAGCGCCCGGGCCACGGGGAGCATCCGCGAGAAGTCGCAGTAGTGCTCGTCGAGGGCCATCAGCTTGGTGACGACGATGTCGGTCGCCGCCAGGACGGGCATGTGCACCGAGAGGACCGGCATGATTTCGGCGCGGTCGATCAGGTCGGCTTCGGCGGGGCGGCCGCACACCCGCCACAGGACGTCGACGAACGAGTTGCCCTGCACGACCTTGGTCAGCCAGTCCTCGGCGGGGTCGGCCACCTCCAGACCCGCCTCGGCCAGCACCTTGGCCGCCCGCTCGGACTCCGCGGCCGGCACCAGGAAGTCCGCGTCGTGGTCGGGCTCGGGGGCGCCGCGCATCCAGGCCGCGTACCCGCCGCAGAGGGCGAACGGCACGTCCCCCTCCTTCAGGGCGACGGCGGTGCGCTTGAGCAGGTCGCGGATCTCTTCACGGTCGTCGGGTTGCACGCCAGCCTGCTACCCGCTCGCGCCGGGAGCACGCACGGTAGGGAACGTCCAGGTCGGGGCATGGTCACCGCCGTGCGCATCGCGACGTTCAACATCCTCCACGGCCACTCGCTCACCGACGACCGCGTCGACGTCGCCCGCCTGGCCGCCGCGGTCGAGGCGCTGGACGTCGACGTCCTCGGGCTCCAGGAGGTAGACCGGGACCAGCCCCGCTCGATGAACGCGGACCTGACCGCCGTCGCCGCCGAGGCCATGGGGGCGGTGGACTCCCAGTTCGTGGCGGCCCTGTCGGGCACCCCGGGCGGCACGTGGATGGCGGCCACGGGCGACGAGCAGCCGGGCTCTGCCAGCTACGGAATCGCGCTGCTGTCGCGGTTCCCGGTGGTCTCCTGGCGCGTGGTCCGGCTGCCCGCGCTGCCCAGCCGGGTCCCGGTGTGGTTCCGCGGCGACCGCGTACCGAAGGTCGTCGGCGACGAGCCGCGGGTCGCCGTCGCCGCCGTCCTCGACGGTCCGCACGGGCACTTCACGGTGGCCAACACGCACCTGTCGTTCGTGCCCGGGTGGAACGGGCTACAGCTGCGGCGGCTGGTGCGCGCGCTGGCCGGCACCCGCGAGCCGCTCGTCGTGATGGGCGACCTGAACATGGAGTCGCGCCAGGCGACGCGGGTCAGCGGCCTGCGGGCCCTGGCCACCGCGGCGACCTTCCCGGTGGAGGAGCCGACCCGGCAGCTGGACCACCTGCTGGCACGCGGCCCGCTCAGCGCTCGGGGACCGGCGGAGGCGGTGCGGCTGCCGCTGTCGGACCACCGCGCCCTCGCCGTCGACTGCCGGGTGGGCTGACGGGGTCGACGGGTCGCGGACGGCTGTGACCTGGGAGATCATCGCCGCATGGCCGCCCGAGCACTGAACGTCGTCGCCACCGTGGTGCGGGTGGTCTGCTCCGTCATCGGAGCGATCGTCGCGCTCTACGCCGTCTTCGTGTTCTTCGAGGCGAACCCGGCCAACGGGCTCGTCGAGTTCGCGAGGGGGATCCGCGAGGACTTCGGCGGGTTCACGACCGACCTGTTCACCCCCGACGACCCGAAGGTCCGCGAGACCGTCAACGCGGCGATCGCCGCGATCGTCTGGGTCGTGGCGGGCTCGATGCTGTCGAAGCTGATCGTGCGGCTGGCGCCGGCCTCCAGGGCGAAGACCGGCTGACCAGCCGCGTCGATCGGCGGTGGCTCAGCGCCTCTTCTTGCGGGGCTCCCCCGCCTGCAGGCCGGCCCGGTTGGGCTTGTCGGTCGGGTGGGCGTAGCGCAGCCGCTCCGGCGGCAGCGGGAAGCTGTGGTCCTCGCCGAACGGGGAGAGCCCGCCCGCCACGGAGCTGATCAGCTCGGTCACCGGCGGGCCGGCGTTCTCCGACTGGCCCCACGTGGGTTCCACCAGGTGCGCCTGCTTGGGGTTCCGCTTCGCCATGTCGCCTCCGAGGTCCGTGTGCGCACGCGCCGGTGCGCCGCCTGCCGCCATTCTCGCCGACCGCCCCCGCGCGGGTGCACGCGACACCACCCGAGGGGGTCAACGGCGCCGGCGGAGCTCCCGCGCGCCGATCAGGGTGCCCAGCCCGTCGGCGGTGAACACCCACTCGCCGCCGCCCACCGGGGCGGCCGTCACCTCGGCCCCGTCGAGCCGCTGCACCTCGCGGACGCGCCAGCTCGTCGTGCTCTGCAGGCGCAGCGGCACGGGCTCCGGCTCGTCGGAGCCGGCGGGTTCGAACGAGAGCACGGCGGCGCCACCGGTGCGCAGAACCCCGGGCTGCCAGGGCGTGTGGGCGAGCGCGGCGGACCAGCGGCGGGCCCGCAGCAGGGAGCCCCCGCCCGCCGCCAGAGCCACCGGTGCACCCAGCAGCAGCGCGACGACGCCGAGCCCGACGAACGGCACCGGCTCGCCGGTGTCCCGGGCGATGGCGATCGCCGCCATGCCGGCCACCACGGCGACGACGACGGCGACGCCCCCACCGAGCAGCCACCGCAGGGCGCCGCCGCGGTAGGCGGCGAGCGTCGCGACCGTGGCGGGGTCGTCGAGGGCCGGTCTCACGCCACCATGGTCGCAGGGGCGCCGTACCGTGGACCGGATGTCCGCCGAAGACACCGCAGGCGCCGCCCCTGCCGACGGGCGGCCGGCCACGCTGGCCGGGTGGTTGCGCACCCGCACCGACGCGCAGGTCGCCGCCCTGCTCGCGGCCCGGCCCGACGTCGCCCGGCCGGCGCCCACCGACGTCGTCGCCCTCGCCAGCCGGCTGGCCGTGCCCGTGTCGGTGGACCGCGCCCTCGATGAACTGGACGCCGCCACCCTGCAGGTGCTCGACGTCGTGCTGCTCGCCCCGACCGACGGCGTGGACGCGGCCGACCTGTTCGGCGCGCTGCCGGAGGTGCCGGAGCAGGTGCTCGAGGGCGCGCTGGAGGCGCTGACGACCCGGGCGCTGCTGTGGGGCGAGGACCTCCTGCACGCGCCCGAGCCGGTGCGCCGCGCCGTCCGCTATCCCGCCGGGCTGGGCCGCCGCGCCGCCGAGCTGCGGCTCACCCTGCCCGCCGACCTGCCCGCCGCCCTCGGCGAGCTGCCCGCCGACGAGCGGGAGGTCCTGGAGCGGCTGGCCGGCAGCCGCCCGGTGGGCCACCTGCCGGACACCTCGGGCGGCCCGGGCACCGCCGCGCGGCGCCTGCTGCAGCGCGGGCTGCTGGCCCGCATCGACGCCCTCAACGTCGAACTCCCCCGCGAGGTGGCCCTGCTGCTGCGGGGATCGCGGCCCTACGGCCCGCCGCGGCTGCGCCCGGAGCCGGAGGTCTCGACCCGCGACACGACGACCCTGGACCGCCGGGCGGCGGGCGCCGCACTGGAGATCGTCGGACGGATCGGCGAGCTGCTGACCCTGCTGGAGGAGGAGCCCGCGGGGCTGCTGCGTAGCGGCGGCGTGGCCGTGCGGGACCAGAAGCGGGTCGCCCGCACGCTGCACGTGGACGAGACCGATGCCGGCTGGCTGCTGGAGCTCGCGCTCGCCGCGGGCCTGCTGGACGTCGGCGGGCCGCACCGGGACGAGTGGCTGCCCACCCGCGCCTACGACCTCTGGCGCGAGCAGGACCTGGCCGACCGCTGGGCGACCCTCGCCGCGGGCTGGCTGGACAGCTCCCGGCTGCCCTCGCTGGTCGGCCAGCGCGACGTCGGCGGCAAGGCGGTCAACGCGCTGTCCCCCGACCTGGTCCGGCACACCGCCGCGGGCATCCGCCGCGGCGCCCTGGCGGCCCTGGCCGAGTACCCGCGCGGCGCCGGGCTGGCGCCCGACGCCCTCGTGGAACTGCTGCGCTGGCGCACGCCCCGCCGCGCCGACCGCCTGGCCCCGGTGCCCGGCATGCTCGACGAGGCAGCGCGGCTGGGCGTGCTCGTCGGGGGCGTGCTCACCACCGGCGGCCGCGGGCTGCTCACCGGCGGGGAGGACGGCGCGGCCGACGGCATGCGCGGCCTGCTGCCCGCTCCCGTGGACCACGTGCTGGCCCAGCCCGACCTCTCGCTGATCGCCCCCGGCCCGCTGGTCGCGGAGCTGGCCGACACCCTCGCCGTCGTCGCCGACGTCGAGTCCTCCGGCGGGGCGACGGTCTTCCGCGTCTCGGAGGCCAGCGTGCGCCGGGCCCTGGACTCGGGCTGGTCGGCCACCGATCTGCACGAGTTCTTCACCCGGGCCTCGCGGACGCCGGTGCCACAGGCGCTGGACTACCTCGTCGACGACGTCGCCCGCCAGCACGGCCGGGTCCGCGTCGGCTCGATCGAGAGCTACGTCCGCTCCGACGACCACGGCCTGCTCTCCCAGGTGCTCAACGACCGGCGCACCGCGTCGGCCGAGCTGCGCCGCCTCGCCCCGGGGGTGCTGGTCAGCGGCCTGGGCGCCGACGAGGTGCTGACCGTGCTGCGCGAGGCGGGGTACGCGCCCGCGGGCGAGTCCGCGGGCGGCGCCGTCCTCACCCGGCCGCCGGCCCGGCCGCGCGCCCTGGGCCGGAAGACGACGACCACCACCACGGCCGCCCCGCGACCGCTCACCGAGGCCGAACTGGCCGCCACCGTGCGGGAGATCCGGGCCGGTGACGCGGCGCTGTCGGCCCGCCGCACCGAGGCCGTGCGCCAGATCCCGGGGGTGACCACCGCGGGCACGCTGGAGCTGCTCTCCCGGGCCGTCCGCGTCGGGCTGCCCGTGTGGCTGGGCTACGTGGACGCGCAGGGCAGCGGGAGCCAGCGCATCGTGCAGCCGGTGTCGCTGGGCGGCGGGTTCCTGCAGGCCTTCGACGAGGGGCGCGGGGAGACCCGCACCTTCGCCGTCCACCGGATCACCTCGGTGGCCCTGGTCGACGACGAGGCACCCCCACCGGCCTGACGGTCGTACCCCGGTGGCCCGTTCCTCCCGCCACGGCGGGCCATGAGGGTCCGACGGTCGTCGATGCCGCGGCGCGGAAGGACCTGTCGCCCCGCGGCGTTATCTTGGGCAGTCCGGCGCACCGTCGCGCCCCGAATGCCTGCCACCTGGAGTGAACGCGCCCGTGAGTGACGGCCCCCTGATCGTCCAGTCGGACAAGACCCTGCTCCTGGAGGTCGACCACCCGCTGGCCAAGGAGTGCCGCGCGGCCATCGCGCCGTTCGCGGAGCTCGAGCGGTCCCCCGAGCACGTGCACACCTACCGCGTGACGCCGCTCGCGCTGTGGAACGCCCGCGCCGCGGGGCACGACGCCGAGCAGGTCGTCGACGCCCTGGTGCGCTACTCGCGCTACCCCGTGCCGCACGCGCTGCTGGTCGACGTCGCCGACACGATGGACCGCTTCGGCCGGCTGACCCTGGCGCAGAACCCGGTGCACGGGCTGGTGCTGACGACGTCGGACCGCGCGGTGCTCGAGGAGGTCGTCCGGTCCAAGCGGGTGGCCCCGATGCTGGGCGCGCGGATCGACGACGACTCCGTGATCGTCCACGCCGCCGAGCGCGGCCGGCTCAAGCAGGCGCTGCTCAAGATCGGCTGGCCGGCCGAGGACCTCGCCGGCTACGTCGACGGCACCGCCCATCCGATCGAGCTCGACCAGAGCGGCTGGCACCTGCGCGACTACCAGCAGGAGGCCGTCGACGGCTTCTGGGCCGGCGGGTCGGGCGTCGTCGTCCTGCCCTGCGGCGCCGGCAAGACCCTGGTCGGCGCCGCGGCGATGGCCGAGGCCAAGGCGACCACGCTGATCCTGGTGACCAACACCGTCGCCGGGCGGCAGTGGAAGCGCGAGCTGATCGCGCGCACCTCGCTCACCGAGGAGGAGATCGGGGAGTACTCCGGCGAGCGCAAGGAGATCCGCCCGGTCACCATCGCGACGTACCAGGTGATCACCACCCGCCGGAAGGGCGAGTACATCCACCTCGACCTCTTCGACGCCCAGGACTGGGGCCTGATCGTGTACGACGAGGTGCACCTGCTGCCCGCGCCGATCTTCCGGCTGACCGCCGACCTGCAGTCCCGCCGGCGGCTGGGCCTCACCGCCACGCTGGTGCGCGAGGACGGCCGCGAGGACGACGTCTTCTCCCTCATCGGCCCGAAGCGCTACGACGCCCCGTGGCGCGACATCGAGGCACAGGGCTACATCGCGCCGGCCGAGTGCATCGAGGTGCGGGTCTCCCTCGACGACGAGGAGCGGATGACCTACGCCGTCGCCGAGCCCGAGGAGCGGTACCGCATCGCGGCCACGGCCCACTCGAAGATGCCGGTGATCCGCCGGGTGCTCGACCGGCATCCGGACGAGCCGTCGCTGGTGATCGGGGCCTACCTCGACCAGCTGGAGGAGCTCGGCGCCGCCCTCGACGCCCCGGTCATCCAGGGGTCGACGACGAACAAGGAGCGGGAGCGACTGTTCCAGGCGTTCCGCACCGGGGAGATCCGCACGCTGGTGGTCTCCAAGGTCGCGAACTTCTCCATCGACCTGCCCGAGGCCGCGGTCGCGGTGCAGGTGTCGGGCACGTTCGGCTCGCGGCAGGAGGAGGCCCAGCGGCTCGGCCGGCTGCTGCGCCCCAAGGCCGACGGCCGGCAGGCGCACTTCTACAGCGTCGTCAGCCGCGACACCCTCGACAGCGAGTACGCCGCGCACCGGCAGCGCTTCCTCGCCGAGCAGGGCTACGCGTACACGATCGTCGACGCCGCGGACCTGGCCGGCCCCGGCGAGGTCAACGGCCCGGACTGGGTGGACGAGCCCGCCGACTGACCGGCCCCACGCGCTGCCGGGCACGCGCCGCCGGGCACGCGCTGACGGGCTCACCTTGCCGGTGGGTTGCCGACGATGCCGGCGGGATCTCCCCGGCGCCGTCGGGAACCCGCCAGCAGGGTCGGCCCGCAACTCGCTGGACGCCGCGGTCCATCCGGTGGTGGGGTCGCGGCCGTGACGACGACGACCGACCTCCCGGCAGTTCCCGCCGGGCTCACCGCCCGGCGGCCGACCGAGGCCGACCACGCCCGCGTGCAGGCGACGCTCGGCGACTGGTGGGGGCACCTGGGCGGCGAGTTCGGCGACCTCCAGCGAGCGCTGCTGCTCCCCCGCCTGTTCTTCCAGCACATGACCGACACCAGCGCGCTGGTCGAGGACGCCGACGGGCGGGTCGTCGCCTTCCTCGTCGGCTTCCTCTCCCCCGCCCGGCCGGGGACCGCCTACATCCACTTCGTGGGCATCGACCCGGCGGCGCGGGGCGGCGGGCTGGGCCGGCGACTGTACGAGTGGTTCTTCGCGCTCGCCGCCGACCGCGACGCCCGCGAGGTCCGCTGCATCACCGGGCCGGCCAACCGCGCGTCGGTCGCCTTCCACACCCGCATGGGCTTCGCGCTGGAGCCGGGCGACCGGGAGGTCGACGACATCCCCGTGCACTCGGACTACGACGGCCCGGGCCTGGACCGGGTCAGCTTCGTCCGCCCGCTGCCCTGAGCACCGCGGCGAGCCGGGCCATCCCCTCGGCGATCCGCTCGGGGGTGTTCGTGGTGAACGACATCCGCAGCGTGGCCCGGTCCGGCTCGCCGGCGAAGAACGGCGCACCCGGCACGAAGGCGACGTCGGCGCGCACGGCGGCCGGCAGCAGGGCCGCGGCGTCGACGTCGCCCGGCAACCGCACCCAGGTGAACATGCCGCCGTCCGGGTCGCTCCACGTGCTCCCGGGCGGGAGGGTGCCCGGCATCGCCGCCATCATCGCGTCGCGCCGCTCGGCGTACGCCGCGCACAGGCGGGCGACGTGCGCGTCGACGTCGGCGGCCGCCAGCCACGCGGCGGCGGCGGCCTGGTCGACCGTCGACGTGTGCAGGTCGGCGGCCTGCTTGGCGACGGTGAGCGCCGGCAGGAGCGCCGCGGGGGCCCGCAGCCAGCCGATCCGCAGGCCCGGCGCGGCGACCTTGGAGAAGCTGCCGAGGTAGAGCACCCGGTCGCCGGCGGCCGGCTCGGCCGCCAGCGGCGCCACGGGCGTCCCGCGGTAGCGCAGCTCGCCGTACGGGTCGTCCTCGACCACCCACAGCCCGCGGGCCGCCGCGATCTCGGCGACGGCGGCGCGGCGCTCGGCGGGCAGGGTGCGCCCGGTGGGGTTGGCGAAGGTCGGGACCAGGTAGAGCAGGGCGGGCCGCTCCCGGGCGACGACGTCGGCCAGGGCGTCCGGGTCGACGCCGTGCTCGTCGGAGCGCACCGGCACGACCCGCGCGCCGGCCAGCGAGAAGCACTGCAGCGCGGCCAGGTAGGTCGGCTCCTCGACGGCGACGACGGCGCCCGGGTCGAGCAGGGCGGTGGCCACGAGGGTCAGCGCCTGCTGCGAACCGGTCGTGACCAGCAGGTCCGCGGCGGTCGTGGGCAGCCCGCGCGCCGTCATCCGCTCGGCGACGTGCGCGCGCAGCAACGGATCGCCCTCGGTGGGCGCGTACTGCAGGCTGCGGCGCGCGCGGTCGCCGGCCAGTGCGGCGTCGAACGCCGCCCGCAGGCCGTCGACGTCGAACAGCTCGGGCGCGGGCAGCCCGCCGGCGAAGGAGATCACCTCGGGCCGGTCCAGCAGGGCGAGCAGCTCGCGGACCGGCGAGCTGGCGACGCCGCGCAGGCGTGCGGCCAGAGCGGGGGCGGGGCGGGGCGGGACGACGGCGGACACGGAGCTCTCCTGCGCAGGACCTCGACGGGCGGGACGTCCGGCGCGGACGGCGGCGGGTGGTGTTCCGCGGGGTCGACGCGCCGATGGGCTTCCTGGTCGAGGAGCTCGACGCCGAGGCTAGCGCCCGGAGCGGACCGCCGGCCATCGACATCCGGCGGGCGGGGCGGCGCCGCTCAGGGTGCCGGGAGCAGCGGCCGGCCGTAGCCTGCTGGGATGGCCGATGTGTCGGACCTCGTTCGGCGGCGTCTGTGGGAACTGCGGCGCAGCCCCGAAGTGGCATCCCAGCGGTCCCGCTGGGTCATCCCCGTACAGGTGGTCGAACGCCTCGCCCGGGGTGGCGCGAGCTTCATCTCCGAGGGCTTCGCCGGCCCGCTGGCGCGCGCCCTGGACACCACGGAGTCCCGCGTCCGCCGCGTCGCCGGGCTCCCGGCGATCCCCGACCCGCGGGCGGGGATCGAGACCCGGCCCGACCTCCGCGTGGTCGGCTCCGACAGGTAGCTGCACCCGCGGGGGCGGCTGGGGGCGCCGGGACCGGCGGGGCGGGACGGACCGGTCCGCGCCCGGCATGACGCTCGCCACAGCCGGGCCACCGTCGTCCGGAAAAGCGCTGGTCAGCGACCCGCCCGCACCGGCCATACGTCGTCGGCGGGCAGGCACGCGGGAGGCGGCCGGTTGGGCGTGTCTCCTCGCCGGACGGCAGACTGGCACCCGATATGGCCAGTGCAGCACGTGCGGAGGCGGTCGCCCCGCAGAGGACCAGCAGACCGCTCCGGGCGTGGCAGCAGGCCGCGCTGACGCGGTACGAGGAGCTGTCCCCGAAGGACTACCTCGTCACCGCGACGCCCGGCGCCGGCAAGACCACCTTCGCGCTGACGCTGGCCGCCCGGCTGCTCCAGCGGCGCGAGGTGGCCCGGGTCGTCGTGGTCTGCCCGACCGACCACCTGCGCCTGCAGTGGGCCGACGCGGCCGACCGGATGGGCATCGTGCTCGACCCCGGCCTGACCAACGCCGTCGGGCCCGTCCGCGCCGGCACGCAGGGCTACGTGACGACCTACGCCCAGGTCGCCGGCAAGCCGATGCTGCACGCCGCCCGCGCGACCGCGGTCAAGTCGCTGGTGATCCTCGACGAGGTGCACCACGCCGGTGACGGCCTCTCCTGGGGCGAGGCGGTCGCCGACGCCTTCGGCATGGTCGCCCGCCGGGTGTGCCTCACCGGGACGCCGTTCCGCACCAAGCCCGACGAGCGCATCCCCTTCGTCCGGTACGAGGAGGACACCTTCGAGGGCGACGACGGCTCCGGCGGCGTCGGCCTCGTCAGCCGCGCCGACTACACCTACGGGTACAAGGAGGCGCTGGCCGACAACGTCGTCCGCCCCGTCGTCTTCGCCGCCTACACCGGCACCTCCCGCTGGCGGAACTCCGCCGGCGAGGTCGTCGCCGCCTCGCTCTCCGAGGCCGGCACCCGGTCGGTGGAGATGGCCGCCTGGCGCACCGCGCTGGACCCCAAGGGCCAGTGGGTGCCGCACGTCATCGCCGCCATGGACGACCGGATCACCCACCTGCGCGAGCACGGCATGCCCGACGCGGCCGGCCTGATCCTCGCCAGCGACCAGGACGACGCCCGCGCCTACGCCAAGATCGTCAAGCGGGTCACCGGGAAGCTCCCCGAGGTCATCCTCTCCGACGACCCCAAGGCGTCGAAGAAGATCGAGCGCTTCGCCGACGGCTCGGCCCGGATCGCGGTCTGCGTGCGGATGATCTCCGAGGGCGTCGACGTGCCGCGCGCCGCCGTCCTGGCGTGGATGACCTCCTACCGGACGCCGCTGTTCTTCGCCCAGGCCGTCGGCCGCGTGGTCCGTGCCCGCGGCGCGCACGAGACGGCGACGGTGTTCCTGCCCGCCGTGCGCCCCCTGCTCGGGCTCGCGGCGACGATGGAGGAGCAGCGCAACCACGTCATGCCGCCGCCGAAGACGGCGCAGGGCGACGAGCTGGACCTCGAGCCGCTGCCGCCCAAGGAGAAGGACCCGAACGGCGTTCCGAAGTGGGAGGCGCTGGAGGCCGACGCGCGCTTCGCCCACGTACTGCACGGCGGGACGGCGCACACCGGCGAGGGCTCCGGTGCCGTCGCGCTTGCCCCGGAGGACGACGACTTCCTCGGCATCCCCGGCCTGCTCACCGCGGAGCAGACGGCCGAGCTGCTGTCCAGGCGGGACGACGAGCTGCGGGTGCGGATCGCATCTCGGCAGCACGCCGACGACGACACCGGCGAGCTGTTCCGCATCGAGGACCATCCGGACGAGGACCTGCACGACGGCCGCGCCGGCAACTCGTGGCGGGACGCCGCCGAGCTGCGCCGGGAGATCAACCGCCTGGTCAGCCGGGTGTCGGCGAAGACGTCGACGCCGCACGCCGTGGTGCACACCCAGCTGCGCCAGCACGTGCCGGGCCCACCCTCGGCGTCGGCGTCGGTCGACGTGCTGCGCGCCCGCCGGGAGCGCCTGCGCACGATGCTCTGACATCGCGGCGGGAGCTCAGCCGCCGGACGGCTCCGGCGTCGGCAGCAGGCCGCGAGCCGCGGCGATCGCCACCGCCTCCGTGCGACCGCCCGCGCCGAGCTTGGCCAGGATGTTGCTGACGTGCACGCTCGCCGTCTTCTCGCTGATGAAGAGCTCCGCGCCGATCTGCCGGTTCGTCCGGCCCCGCGCGAGCAGCGCCAGCACCTCGGCCTCGCGGGGAGTGAACACCGCCGCCGCATCGGGCAGCCGCCCGAGCCCGGGCACGTCCACCGCCAGCCGGCCACGCCGCGCCAGCGCCACGACCGCCTCCCGCAGCGGGCGCGCGCCCAGCCGCACCGCGACGTCGGCGGCCCGCTGGAGCTCCACCGCCGCCGCCTCCCGGTCGCCGGCGGCCAGCAGCGCCTCGGCCAGCCGCCACCGGGACCGGGCCTGCTCGTACACGTGCCCGTAGTCGAAGGCCTCGACCGCGGCCCGCCAGGCCTCCGCCGCCGGCCGCCCGTGCAGCCGCTCCTCCTCCGCCGCCACCCGTGCCAGCCACGCCGCGCCCTCGACGCCGTACTCGCCGATGGCCCGCCGGTGGTCGGCCACGGCCGAGCGGGCGGCCGCCACCAGCCCGGCGCCCCGGTCCACCCACCGCCGCTCGGCCCCGGCGTCCCCCGCCGACCGGGCGGCCGCCGCGGCGTCGGCGACCGGGGCCAGCGCCGTCGCCACCAGCCGGACGGCGGCCAGCCGGTCGTCGCCCCACAGCGCGCCCAGCTGCTGCTCCGCCTCCTCGGCCTCCCGCGCGGCGGTCTCCGCGTCGCCCGCCCAGGCGGCCAGGTCGATGGCCGCCCCGGCGGTCGCGAGCAGGAGCAGCACGTGCGCCTCCAGCCGCGCCGAGAGCCCGCGGGCCCAGGCCAGCCGCTCGACGGCAGCGGGATCGCCGCGGCCCACCTGCACCAGCAGGCTCGCCGCCCGCACGTGCGCGCCCATCTCCGGGACCCGGGCCAGCCGCTCGGCCAGCGCCAGGCTCCCGTCCCAGTCGCCCGCGACGTAGCGCGCGGACACCCCCAGGTGCCGGAGCTCCGCCGCGTAGAAGGTCCACGGGACGCCGAGCTCCTCGGCCCGGGCCAGCGCCGTGTCGGTCCAGTGCACGCCGCGCGCGACGTCCCCCGCCTCGTACGGGACGACGGCGAGGTTGAACAGCACGCGCAGCTCGACGTCGCGGTCCCCCGAACGCCGCGCCCGGGCCAGCGCCTCCTCCAGCCGCGCGACGACGGCCGCCGGCGCGCCGCCCCGGGCGCGGGCCAGGGTCACCGCGGTGTCGGCCCAGGCGCTGTCCAGGCCGAGCGCGTCGGCCGCGGCGAGCGCCTCCTCGGCGGCAGCGTTCCCCTCCTCCCACAGGCCCACGTCGTAGGCGGTGCGGGCATGCGTGGCCGCGGCCCAGGTGCGCGCCGACGACGGCGGGGACGCCGGCACCAGCGCCATCGCCCGGGAGCTCTCCCGGTGCGCGGCCGCCTGGTCCTCGATGCGGCCCAGCGCCTGCGCGAGCGTGTAGTGCACCCGCGCGAGGGTGGCGCGGTCGCCGTCGGGCCCGAGCACCTCCTGGGCGGCGCGCAGGAAGGCCACGGCCCGGTGCAGCTCGCCGCCCGCCCGCGCCGCGGCCGCCGCCTCCAGGAGCAGGCCCGGGTGGTCCCGGGCGGTGCGCGCCTGCGCGTCGGGCACGGCCGGCCAGAGGGCCAGGGCGGCCTCCAGGTGCTGCAGCCGCTCGGCGGGGGCCCCGACCCGACCCGCGTCGGCCGCGGCCTCCAGCGAGGCGGTGAGCGCCGTCGGCAGGTCGTTGCTCTCGCGCGCGTGGTGGGCGCGCTCCGCGGCGGTGCCCGCGCCGGGGTGGTCGGCCAGGTGGGCGGCGACGGCGGCGTGCAGCCGCACCCGCTCCCCCGGCAGCAGGTCGGCCAGCACCGCCTCGCGCAGCAGGGCGTGCCGGAAGCGGTAGCGGCCGTCGGGCGAGACCACCAGCAGGTGCCGGTGCACGGCCTCGGCCAGCGCGGGCTCCAGCTCGGTCGCGGGCAGCCCGGAGACCGCGGCGACCAGCTCGTGGCGCACCTGCCGCCCGGCGACCGCCGCCGTGCGCAGCACCCGCTGCGCCCCCGGACCCAGCTGCTCCACGCGGGCCAGCAGCACGTCGGTCAAGGCCAGCGGCAGGCTCTCCCCCGCCAGCCCCGCGGCCACCAGTTCCTGGGCGTAGAAGGCGTTGCCCTCCGCTCGGGCGACGACGTCGTCCACCGTGGCCTCCGGCACGTCCGCGGCCAGGTCACGGACCAGCTGCCCGACCGCCGGGGCCGGCAGGGGCGCCAACTCGAGCCGCTCGACGCCGGGCAGCCGCACCAGCTCGGCCAGCAGCGGCCGCAGCGGGTGCCGGCGGTGCAGGTCGTCGGCGCGGTAGGAGGCCACCACCGCCACCGGCTCCTCGGCGAGCCGGGCCAGCAGGTAGCGCAGGAGGTCGCGGCTGGAGCGGTCGGCCCAGTGCAGGTCCTCCACGACCAGGAGCAGCGGCGCCTGCGCGCCGAGCTCGGCCAGCATCCCGGCGACCGACTCGAACAGCTGCAGCCGGCCGTCGTCCACCGGGATCCGGATCGCGCGGCTGGGCAGCGGCCGCCCCAGCTCGCCGGCGTCCTCCGCCGGCGGCTCCGGCGCCGTGCCCCCCGCCCGGCCGGCGAGCAGGTCCGCGAGCGCCGGCGAGCCCGCCGTCGCCGGATCGGCCGCCAGCGGCCTGAGCAGGTCGACGAACGGGAGGTACGGCAGCCCGACGTCGCCGAGGTCCACGCAGTGGCCGGTCAGCACGCGCAGGCCCCGCTCCGTCGCGCGGGCGGCGAGCTCGTCGAGCAGCCGGGTCTTGCCCACGCCGGCATCCCCGGCCAGAAGGACGGCGGCCCCGGAGCCGGCGACCGCCCGGTCGACGGCACCCAGCAGCCGGGTCAGCTCGGCGGCCCGGCCGACGAGCGGACGGTCCTCCCACTGCGGCACGCCGGGCATGCTCGCACGGGCCGGGGACATCCCGGACCGGAGGAGCCGGTCAGTCCGCCCGCCGGCGCCACCGGGACAGCCACGGGTTGCGGCGGGGGCGGGCGCTGCGGCCCAGGGCGGCCAGGACGTCGCGGCGGTAGGCCAGCTCGGCCTCGAGTGCCGGGTCGGGATAGGCGCTGTACACGGTGGACTCCTCGTCGTCTCGTTCTCGGACGACGACGACGCTCCTGCTGAGGTGCGCGCCCGGGCATGGGGAGGTCACGCACTCCTGCGGCCCGGGGAACGACTGAGGCCCCTCAGGAGGGTTCCTGAGGGGCCTCGGTCGTTCGCACGGTCAGGGTCCGGACCGGGCTCTGGTCGCCTCGCGGCGAGTTGCACGACGCGGCTCCAGGCCCCCGACCGAGGTCGGGGCGGTAGTCCGTGAAGGCGGTATCCAATTGGCACCCGGGGACACAGATAGCCCGGTCCGGACATCCCCGAGGCTACCCCTCAGCGTGCGCGCGCGGGCCGGGTCAGCCGAATCCGCGGGAGTCCTGCTTCAGCGCGGTGTCCACGGTCAGCGCGGACGCGATGACCATGCTGGCCAGCGGCTCGGGAAGCTTGAAGTGCACCTGGACGACGTACTTGTCGGCCGTGGTGAACAGGGTGCGGGCCAGGCCCTCCCAGTTCTTGGTGATCCGGGCGATCTCGGTGCCGGCGGAGTCGGTGATCGCGAAGTTCCACGCCCGCCAGTTCTCGCCCTGGATGGCGCCGACCTGCTGGCCCCCGGCGAAGATGTCGAAGCGGATCTTGCCGAAGACGTTGCCCTGCACGATCTCGCCGATCGGCGACCCGTCGGGACGCTCGACGATCACGCGCGACTTGACCAGCTTGGCCGGGCGGGTGAGCACCAGGACGGGCCCGCGGCTGTCGCGGACCTCGAGCCGGTGGGTCATGTACTGGTCGAGGCTGGAGACGAAGCGGACGGCCTTCTTCAGCCCGCTCTGCCCGACCTGCACGACCGCGCCGATCTGCTGGCCCTGGGCGTCGAGCACGGCGTACTCGTTGGTGAGCTCGATGAGCTTCGTCTTCTGCGAGACCACGAGCACCGACTGGTCGTACAGCGACGGGCCGGAACCCGCGAAGGCGGGCTGCTGCACGGGCTGCTGCTGGACGGGGGCGTGCTGGGCCGCGGCCTGCTGGACGGGGACGTGCTGCGGGGTCGGTGCGGGCGGCGGTGGCGGGACGGGCGAGGGCGCCGGCGGGGCCTGCTGCTGCAGGTGCTCGGTCCAGCCCTGGCCGTCCCACCAGCGCATGCTGCTGCTGCCGCCGGGATCGGGGTACCAGCCGGGAGGCGGAGGGGGTTGCGTCACGCCGGGCAAGTTAGCCTCCCGTGCCCGCTTCCGGTCCCAGGCGCCGTGCGGCTCGCCGGGCGGCGCCCGTGCCAGACTCCCGGCCGTGGCCGACCCGACCGCCGTCGAGGCGCGCGTCCTGTCCGCCGTCGACGAGGTGTGGGCGACCGAGCGGCTGGCCCGGCTGGTCGCCGTCCCGTCGGTCGGCGGCACCGCGGCCGAGGTCGAGGTGCAGCACCTGGTCGCCGACTGGCTGGCCGAGCTCGGGTGCGACGTCGACCGCTGGCCGATCGACCTGGCCGCCGCGGCGACGGCGCCGGACGCGCCCGGCCAGGAGGTGGAGCGGGAGGAGGCGTGGGGGGTCGTCGGCACGCTCCCGGGTGCCGACGACGGCGTCCCGGCGCTGATCTTCTCCGGCCACACCGACGTCGTCCCCGCCGGCGACCCCGCGTCCTGGGCCGGGGACCCGTTCGTGCCGCGGATCGCGGACGGCGCCCTGCACGGCCGCGGCGCGTGCGACATGAAGGGCGGGCTGGTGTCCGTGCTGGCCGCCCTGGCGGCGCTGAGGGCGGCGGGGGTCCGGCCGGCCCGGCCGGTCGCGGTGCACGCCGTCGTCGGTGAGGAGGACGGCGGGCTGGGCGCCTGGGCCACGCTCGCCCGGGGGCACCGCGGCGAGGCGTGCGTCATCCCCGAGCCCACCGCGGGTGCCGTGGTCACCGCGGCGGCCGGGGCCCTCACGTTCCGCCTGCGGGTGACCGGTGCCGCCGCGCACGGGGCGCTGCGCGACCGCGGGGTCAGCGCCGTGGAGCTGTTCGCCGCGGTCCACGCCGACCTGCTCGCGTTCGAGGGCGAGCGGCAGCGCGACGCCGATCGCCGGTTCGGTGAGGCCCGCTACCCGTTCGGCCTGTCGGTGGGCACCGTGCGCGCCGGTGACTGGGCGAGCACGGTGCCCGACCTGCTGGTCGCCGAGGGCCGCTACGGGGTGCGGCTGGGCGAGCCGGTCGAGGTCGCGAAGCGGGCGTTCGATGAGCGGGTGGCGGCGTTCTGCGCGGGATCCCCGTGGCTGGCGGCGCACCCGGTGGAGGTGGCGTGGACCGGCGGGGCGTTCGCCAGCGGCGAGCTGCCCCCGGGATCGGCCCTGCTGCCGCAGATGCACGCGGCACTGGCGGGCGCCGGTGCCGCCCCCGCACCCGAGCGGGCCGTGGCGGCCGGCACGGACCTGCGGCTCTACGCGGCCGCGGGCATCCCGACGCTGCACTTCGGCCCCGGCGACCTGGACCTCGGGCACGGGCCGGCGGAACGGGTGCCGCTGGCCGAGGTCGTCACCGCCGCGCGCGCATTCGCGCTGCTCACCCTGCACCGGTGCGGGGTGGCCTGATGGAGCTCGTGGGCTTCGAGGCGTGGGCCGCGCTGGCCGGGGACTCCCCGACCTCCCGCACCGAGTGGGCGCTGGTCCTCGAGGCGTGGGGGCAGCCGCACCGCCGCTACCACGACCCGGCCCACCTGGCCGCCGTCCTCGGCATCGTCGGCCGGCTCGCCGACGCCGCCGCCGACCCGGACGCCGTCCGGCTGGCCGCCTGGTACCACGACGTCGTCTACGACCCCCGCCGCGGCGACAACGAGGCGCGGAGCGCCGAGCGAGCCCGGGCCGGCCTGCGCGGGCTGGTGCCCGGGGAGCGGGTCGAGGAGGTGGTCCGGCTCGTCCTGCTGACCGCCGGCCACGACGCCGGCCCGGACGACGCGAACGGCGCCGTCCTGTGCGACGCGGACCTGGCGGTGCTGGCCGGGCCCCCGGACGCCTACGCGGCGTACGCCTCGGCGGTGCGCGAGGAGTACGGCCACCTGTCCGACGCGGAGTTCACCGCGGGCCGGATCGCGGTCCTGGAGCACCTGCTGGGCCTCGGGCGCCTCTACCGGCTGCCCGAGGTCGCCGGCGAGTGGGCACCGCGGGCGCGGGCGAACCTCGCCGCCGAGCTCAGCCTGCTGCGCGCGCGGGCGGGCGGGGCTTCCGACGTCTCAGCCCCGCCGCGGTCAGCCGGCTGAGCAGCTCCCGCGAGCCGACCGGCTCGGCCCCCGCGGCCACCGCCACCTCGTGCAGCTCCTCGGGGACGTCGTAGTGGTCCCCCTGGAAGGCCCGCCGCGGGATGCCCAGCTCGGCGGCGACGAACGCGTGCAGCTCGTCGTGGGAGACGTCGCTGACCAGGTGCGCCCACCGGCGACCGCGCCAGGGCCACACGGGGCTGTCGATCAGCAGGCTCACCGTGCCAGTGTGACGGCATGGACAGCGAGCAGCCCGCCGTGCGCGCGTCGCCGATCTTCCCCGTGACCGACCTCCCCCGGGCGCTCGAGCACTACGCGGCCCTCGGCTGCACGGTGAGCACCCACGACGACGGCTACGGCTTCGCCGCGATGGGCGGGGTGGAGCTCCACCTCGTCGTCGTCGCCGACCACGACCCCCTGCGCACCGCCGCCGCCGCCTACCTGCACGTCCCCGACGCCGACGCGGTGGCGGCGATGTGGGCCGACGTGCCGCGCACGGGGGCTCCCGTGGACACCGACTACGGCCTGCGGGAGGGCTGGCACATCGACCCGGACGGCAACCTCCTGCGGTTCGGCAGCCCGCTACCGTCGACCGGGTGACCGAGGAGATCCGCTGGGGCATCGTCGGACCGGGCCGGATCGCCGAGAGCCTGGTGCCCGACTTCGCGCACGTCGAGGGGGCCCGGGTGACCGCGGTCGCCTCCCGGTCGGCGCAGCGGGGTGCCGACTTCGCCCGGCGGCACGGCATCGGGCGGTCGCACGGCTCCTACGCCGAGATCCTGGCCGACCCCGAGGTCGACATCCTGTACCTCGCCACCCCGCACGCCCAGCACGAGGCGATCGCGCTCGCGGCGATCGCCGCCGGCAAGGCGCTGCTGGTCGAGAAGGCGTTCACCGCCACGCCGGAGGGCGCGAGCGCGGTCGTCGCGGCGGCCCGCGGCGCCGGGGTCTTCGTCATGGAGGCGATGTGGACGCGCTTCCAGCCGGCGGTGGTCGCCCTGCGCGAACTGATCGCCGAGGGCGCGATCGGTGAGGTGCGGGCGGTGCAGGCCGACCTCGGCGTCGCCCGGGAGTACGACCCGGCCGACCGGCTGTTCGCCCTGGAGTTGGGCGGCGGGGCGCTGCTGGACCTCGGGGTCTACGTCGTCTCCTTCGCCCAGATGCTGCTCGGGACGCCGGACACCGTGACCGTCGCCGGCTCCACCTTCCCGACCGGCGTCGACGCCGAGGCCGCCCTGCTGCTCGGGTACGCCGACGGCCGGTCCGCGACGCTGACCTGCTCGCTGCGCTACCCGACGCCCGGCGCGGCGCGGGTCCTGGGCACGCGGGGCTGGATCGACGTCCTGCCCCGCTTCCACCACCCGGAGACGATCGTGCTGAACCGGGCCGGCGCCGAGCCGGAGACCGTCACCCGGCCGCAGACCGGCCGCGGCTACGCGCACGAGCTCGTCGAGGCCACCGAGTGCCTGCGGGCGGGGCGCACCGAGAGCGCGGTGATGCCGCTGGCCGACACCCTGGCCGTGCAGGACGTGCTGGGCCGCGCGGCCCGGGCGCTCGGTGTCGTCCACCGCGAGGACCCGGCGGCGCTCTAGCTGTAGACCACCGGCCGCTCGTCGCCGGTCCACGCCTCGCCGGTGGCCTGCTCGCGGGTCGGCACGCGGGTCGGTGTCCGTCCGGCCCGCCGGACCGCCTCGGCGAGGACCACCGCATCGGTGACGGCGTTCCCCCCCGGGTCGTTGTTGAGGTAGACGAGCACGTCCTCGTCGTCGCCGTACGTGGCCGCCAGCCGGTCGGCCCAGGTCTGCAGGACGGCGGGCGGGTACCCCCAGCCCTCGGCGCCGGTGTGCAGGCGCAGATAGCCCCACCCGGTGGTGCGCCACAGCGGGGTGACCGGCTGCTCGGCGCGGTCGGCCCAGCACAACGCCGCGCCGTAGCGCTCCAGCAGGGCCCGCACCTCGTCGGTCCACCAGCTGTCGTGCCGCGGCTCGACCGCCACGCGGACGGTGGGCGGGAAGCACGCCAGGCACTCCCGCAGCAGCCCGGTGTCCGCCCGGAGCGTCGGCGGGAGCTGGAGCAGGACCGCGTCCAACCGATCCCCCAGCCCGGCCGCGCGTTCCATCAGCCGCGCCACCGGCTCCGCGGGGTCGCGCAGCCGCTTCACGTGGGTGAGGAAGCGGCTGGCCTTGACCGCCCATCGGTAGTCCGGCGGGGTGCGCTGCCGCCAGGCCTCGAACGTGTGCTGCTCGGGCAGCCGGTAGAACGCGGCGTTGCTCTCCACCGTGGCGAACAGCCCGGCGTGGTGCTCCAGCCACAGCCGCTGCGGCAGCTTCTGCGGGTACAGGCGGCCGCGCCAGTCGCGGTACTGCCACCCCGACGTCCCGATCACCACGCTCACGGTCGTCGGCTACCCGGGGTCCGCCGTCCCGACGCCATCCCCCGGGTGCCGAGATCGCCGATCTCGGCACCACCGGCGCCCGGAACCGCCGAGATCGCCGATCTCGGCGCGGGTGCATGGCCGACCGACCCATCCCGGAACGCCGACAGGGGCGGCCCGCCGAAGCGGACCGCCCCTGCCGGGACGTACGGGTCGTGCTACCGGGGAACGGCAGCGGCGGGACTCAGAAGTCCATGCCGCCCATGCCGCCGTCGCCACCGGGCATGGCCGGGGCGTTCTTCTCCGGCTTCTCGGCGATGACGGCCTCGGTGGTGAGGAAGAGCGCCGCGATGGAGGCGGCGTTCTGCAGCGCCGAGCGGGTGACCTTGGCCGGGTCGATGATGCCGGCCGCGATCAGGTCCACGTACTCGCCGGTGGCGGCGTTGAGGCCCCAGCCGGTCTCCGAGTTGCGGACCTTCTCCGCGACGACGCCACCCTCGAGGCCGGCGTTGATCGCGATCTGCTTCAGCGGGGCCTCGAGCGCGACGCGCACGATGTTGGCACCGGTCGCCTCGTCGCCCTCGAGCTCCAGCTTGTCGAACGCGATGGCCGTGGCCTGCGCGAGAGCGACGCCACCACCGGCGACGATGCCCTCCTCGACGGCGGCCTTGGCGTTGCGCACCGCGTCCTCGATGCGGTGCTTGCGCTCCTTGAGCTCGACCTCGGTCGCGGCGCCGGCCTTGATGACGGCGACGCCACCGGCCAGCTTGGCCAGGCGCTCCTGCAGCTTCTCGCGGTCGTAGTCGGAGTCCGACTTCTCGATCTCGGCGCGGATCTGGTTCACCCGGCCGGCGATCTGGTCGGTGTCACCGGAGCCCTCGACGATCGTCGTCTCGTCCTTGGTGACGACGACCTTGCGGGCGCGACCGAGCAGGTCGACGCCGGCGTTGTCGAGCTTGAGGCCGACCTCCTCGCTGATGACCTGGCCACCGGTGAGGATGGCGATGTCGGTCAGCATGGCCTTGCGGCGGTCGCCGAAGCCGGGGGCCTTCACCGCGACGGACTTGAAGGTCCCGCGGATCTTGTTGACCACCAGGGTCGCGAGGGCCTCGCCCTCGACGTCCTCGGCGATGATCGCCAGGGGCTTGCCCGACTGCATGACCTTCTCCAGCAGCGGGAGCAGGTCCTTGACCGAGGCGATCTTCGAGTTGACGACGAGCACGTACGGGTCGTCGAGGACGGCCTCCATGCGCTCGGTGTCGGTGACGAAGTAGGGCGAGATGTAGCCCTTGTCGAAGCGCATGCCCTCGGTGAGCTCGAGCTCGAGGCCGAAGGTGTTGCTCTCCTCGACGGTGATGACACCTTCCTTGCCGACCTTGTCCATCGCCTCGGCGATGAGCTCGCCGATGGCCGGGTCGGCGGCGGAGATCGACGCCGTGGCGGCGATCTGCTCCTTGGTCTCGACGTCCTTGGCCGTCGAGAGGAGGTACTCGGTGACCGCGGCGACGGCCTTCTCGATGCCCTTCTTCAGGGCCATCGGGTTGGCGCCGGCGGCGACGTTGCGCAGGCCCTCGCGCACGAGCGCCTGGGCGAGCACGGTGGCGGTGGTGGTGCCGTCACCCGCGACGTCGTCGGTCTTCTTCGCGACCTCCTTGACGAGCTCGGCCCCGATCTTCTCCCAGGGGTCCTCGAGCTCGATCTCCTTGGCGATGCTCACACCGTCGTTGGTGATCGTGGGGGCACCCCACTTCTTCTCCAGGACGACGTTGCGGCCCTTGGGGCCGAGCGTCACCTTGACGGCGTCGGCGAGGGTGTTCATGCCCCGCTCGAGGCCGCGGCGCGCCTCTTCTTCGAAGGCGATCATCTTGGCCATGTGGTGATGTCCTCCATGCATGGATCGCTGCACGGCCGGGTTCGGCGCCCGCGACGGACGACACCGGTGCTGCGGACGCTCCGTCGGTCCGCCGACCAGTGCCTCACCGTTCCGACCTGATTGGCACTCGGCACTGTCGAGTGCCAGCCCGAAGTCTGGCACTCGACCCTGCCGAGTGCAAGAACGGGGGTGCCCCGGCGCCTGTTCCCGCGCCACTGGAACCGCCGCCGGCGGGGCACGGACGGGCCTCGGGCGCGAGGCATAGGAGGCTTTCCGCACGTCTCCAGCCTGCAGACGTGGGGAAAGCTTCCTATGCCTCGACGACCGGGCTCGGACGCGACGGAGGCCCGGCCCCCTGGTGGGGACCGGGCCTCCGCGAGGACGCCGTGAGCTCAGACCGCGCGCACGCCGTCTGCCTGGGGGCCCTTGTCGCCCTGCACGACCTCGAAGGTGACCCGCTGGCCCTCGTCGAGGCTCTTGTAGCCGTCCATCTGGATGGCCGAGTAGTGGACGAAGACGTCCTGGCCGCCGTCGACGGCGATGAAGCCGAAGCCCTTCTCGGCGTTGAACCACTTCACGGTGCCCTGTGCCACGTGCACTCCCACGTTTCGTGCGTGCGGACGGCCCCCGAGTACCGGGAGTCGGGTTACTCGCTCTTCCGCCCGCCGAACACGTGCGTGGAACTCGAACCGCGCGAGAAGCTACAACAAAGAGACGTCGGACACACCAGGTCCGGGCCCGACGACATGCCGGTGTGGCGGACGTTCTCGTCTCGCCACCCGGTCGGGTGAACGCACGCTATCGCTAGCCGATGAGCCCCGCCGCGCGGACCGACTTCAGCGAGGGCTCGACGCGGTGCGTGGGACCGACCACCGGCTCCAGCGGGTCGAGGGTCTTGAGGCCCTCCCCCGTGTTGAGCACGACGGTCTCCCGAGCCGGGTCCAGCCGGCCGTCGGCGACCAGCTGCCGGAGGACGGCGATGGTCACCCCGCCCGCGGTCTCGCCGAACACACCGGTCGTGCGCGCCAGGTCGCGGATGCCCTGCACGATCTCGTCGTCCCCGACCCGGCCGACCGCGCCACCGGTGCGGCGGATCGCGTCGAGCGCGTACGGGCCGTCGGCCGGGTTGCCGATGTTGAGCGACTTCGCGATGCCGGTCGGCCGGACCGGCCGGACGACGTCCCAGCCGTTGTCGAATGCCGTGGCGATCGGGTCGCAGCCCGCCGACTGCGCCCCGAACACGGTCCACTCGGTCGCCTCGACGATGCCGGCCGCGACGAGCTCCCGGAACGCCTTGTCCACCTTGGTCAGCAGCGAGCCCGACGCCATGGGGATGACCACCTGCGCCGGGATCCGCCAGCCCAGCTGCTCGGCGATCTCGTAGCCCATGGTCTTGGAGCCCTCGGCGTAGTACGGCCGCACGTTCTGGTTGACGAAGGCGGTGTCCTCGAACTCGTCGGTCTCGCCGAGCTCGCTGGTCAGCCGGTTGACGTCGTCGTAGGAGCCGTCGACGGCGACCAGCGTCTGGCCGTAGACCGCCGACTGCACGACCTTGCCGGGCTCCAGGTCGCTGGGGATGAACACGACCGAGGGCAGCCCCGCCCGGGCGGCGTGGGCGGCGACGGAGTTGGCCAGGTTGCCGGTGGAGGCGCAGGCGATCCGCGCGTACCCCAGCCCCTTGGCGGCGGTGGCCGCGAGGCTCACCACCCGGTCCTTGAACGAGTGCGTGGGATTGGCCGAGTCGTCCTTGACCCACAGCCCGCCGGTGATCCCCAGCTCGGCGGCGAGCCGGTCGGCGCGGACCAGGGGGGTGAGCCCGGGGTCGAGGGAGACGCGGTCGGCCGGGTCCTGACCCACGGGCAACAGCGCGACGTAGCGCCAGATGTTCTGCGGGCCCGCCTCGATCTGCTCGCGGGTCACCGCCCGCATCAGCTCGGGGTCGTAGTCGACCTCCAGCGGGCCGAAGCATTCGGCGCACGCGTGCTGGGCGATGAGGCCGAAGGTGGCGCCGCAGTTGCGACACACCAGGCCCCGGGCGGGACACGCGGGGACCGGGCCCCCGCCTGTGGAGTCGGCCTGGACGGAGCCGGGAGCGGTCAGGGTCATGCGACGACTACCTCCTCATCTTCCCCGCACCGGGCCGTCGAGCCGTGCGGGACGGAATTGGCACCTTCCGTCCGCGCAGGTGCGCGGACGGCGGTTGCCGGGGCTTCATCGGGCCGTGTCCCTCTGCCCCTCTGGATGAGTGGAACGCCGGTCATGCTACCCGGGTCGGAGGAGCACTCCCTCCACGACCAGACTGCGGGCGTGGCCACGCGCATCGTCTACACCGACCTCGACGGCACGATGGTGGGGCCGCGGGGGTCGTTCTGGCACACCGCGGGCCGGGACCTGACCGCGGACCCGGCCGGCGCGCTGCTGGAGCTCCACCGCGCCGGCGTGGCGCTCGTGCTGGTCAGCGGCCGGACCCTCGAGCAGGTCGTCGAGGCCGGCCGCATCTTCGCCGCGGACGGCGCCATCGCCGAGCTGGGCGCGGTGGTGAGCTGGAACGCCGGCCGCGACCGGCACCTGCTCACGGGGCAGATGCCCGACGCCTACGCCGGCCGCACGCCCATGGACGTGTTCGCCGAGACCCGTGTGGTGGAGGACCTGCTGACCCGGCACGCGGGGCGGCTGGAGTGGCACGCCCCGTGGCACGCCACCCACGAGGCCGATGCCCTGCTGCGCGGCCGGGTCGACCCCCGGACCGTCGACGCCGAACTGGCCGAGCGCGGCTTCGAGTGGCTGACGCTCAACGACAACGGGGCCATCCGCGCGGGCTCGCAGATGACCCTGGACCCCGATCCGGCCCCTCCGCACGTCTATCACCTCATGCCGCGCGGCATCTCCAAGGGCGCGGCCATCGCCTGGGACCTGCGCCGCCGCGGCCTCGACCCGGCCGACGCGGTCGCGATCGGCGACAGCGTGAGCGACCTCGAGATGGCCCCCGCCGTCGGCCGGCTGTGGATCACCGCCAACGGGGCCGCCGTCGACGGCATGGCCCAGCGCCTGGCCGCCGTCGCGAACGCCGCCGTGACCGACGCCCCCATGGGCGAGGGCTGGGCCCAGGCCGTCCGCGCAAGCCTGTAGTGGAGTGCGAGAGCGCAGGTTTCCTGCGCTCTCGCACTCCGGTCAGGACGTGACGTCGCGGCGGGCGAAGTGCCGGAAGGCAAGCGCGGTGAGGACGGCGGCGTAGACCAGCGACTGGATCACGCCGCGGTACAGGTCACCGGAGTCGACCGGCGTCTGCAGCAGATCGGTCCAGGCGAACTCGCCCGCGGTCGGGAACCAGTCCCGGATGGAACCCAGCTGCTCCACCTGGTCGAGGATCGCGAACACGAACATCGTGAAGACGGCGCCCCCGACCGCGGCCAGCGGCGCGTCGGTCACCGTCGACAGCCAGAACGCCAGCGCGCCCACGACCAGCAGGTGGACGGCCAGGTAGCCGACCATCCCGGCCAGCCGCAGCATCCCCTCGCCCTGGTCGAGGGTCACCCCCAGCGGCGTCCGGATCGCGTCGAAGCCGAACGCGATCCCGCCGGCGACCACGGCCACGACGGTGAGCGCGACCAGCGCGCCGACCGACAGCAGCAGCGCCGCGGCGAACTTCTGCCGCAGCAGGCGCATCCGCGGCACCGGGGCGGCCAGCGTGTACCGCAGCGACCCCCACGAGGCCTCGCTGGCCACCGTGTCGCCGAAGAACAGCGCGTAGACCACGACCAGGAAGAACCCCGTGGTCGCGAACAGCACGAACAACGTGAAGTTGAGCCCGCTGGAGGTGGCGACGTCGACGAGGTTGAGCCGGTTGTTGGACTGCGCGTCGTCGCTCGCGCCGAACTTCAACGCCGCGATGAGGATCAGCGGCAGGGCGACCATCAGGCCCAGCGCCCCGAGGGTGCGGCGCCGCTTGAACTGCCGGCGCAGCTCCACCGACAGCCGCAGCGTGCGCTCGGGCCGGTAGCCGGCCACGGCGCCGGTCGCCTGCACGTGCCCGGTTCCGGTCACGAGCTCTCCCCCACCAGCGCCAGGAAGGCGTCCTCGAGCCGTCGCCGCGGCGTGAACTGGTCGACCGGGACGTCGGCCGCCACCAGCGCCTGCAGCGCCGCAGCGCGGGTCGTGCCCGTGCCGAGGTCGGCGACCAGCCCGTCGTCGGTCCGCTCGGCCGTCACGCCGGGGAGCGCCTCCAGGACGGCGACGGCGCGCGCCTCGTCCGCGTCGGAGGCCCCGGAGGCCAGGCCCACGAGCACCGAGCCGCCGGTGCCGACGATCTCCTCCACGGTGCCCTGCGCGATCTTGCGCCCCTTCGCCATGACGACGACGTGGCTGCAGGTCTGCTCGATCTCGCTGAGCAGGTGGCTGGAGACGATCACCGTGCGCCCGGTGGCGGCGTAGGAGCGCAGCACCTCGCGCATGGCGTGGATCTGCGGCGGGTCCAGCCCGTTGGTCGGCTCGTCGAGCACGAGCAGGTCGGGCAGCCCGAGCATGGCCTGGGCGATCGCGACGCGCTGCCGCATGCCCTGGCTGTAGCGGCGCACCGGGCGGTCGATCGCCGCGCCCAGGCCGGCCACCTCGATGGCCTCCTCCATGTGCGCGTCGGCGGCGGGCCGGCCGGTGGCCGCCCAGTACAGCCGCAGGTTGTCCCGCCCCGACAGGTGCGGCATCAGGCCGGTGCCCTCGACGAAGGAGCCCAGCCGGGAGAGCACGGGCTTGCCCGGTCCGGCCGCATGGCCGAAGACGCTGATCCGGCCCTCGGTGGGCCGGATCAGGCCCATGAGCATGCGCAGCGACGTCGTCTTGCCGGCGCCGTTGGGACCCAGGAGGCCGAGGACCTGGCCGCGCCGGACCTCGAAGGAGAGGTCCCGAACGGCGACGAAGCCGTCCTTGTAGGCCTTGGTGACGCCCTCGAACCGCAGCGGCACGTCCTCGCCGTCGGGCTCGACCTCGGAGACGCGCCGCCGCTGCCGCCGGCCCCACAGCACCGCCGCCAGCCAGCCGAGCAGGGCCAGCCCGACGAGCACGCCGAGCAGGACCCACCAGCGGGTCGCCGCGGAGTCGCCGATCGGCGTGCCGTCGACCTCCGGGACGGCGACCACGGCACCGTCGCCGTCGGCCAGGGCGACCGAGTAGACCGCCGCCTCGGCCGGCAGCGCGAAGGCCTGGTCGGTGGAGGAGACGACGACGCGCATCGTGTGCCCGGCCTCGAACCGGTGCACGATCCCGGGCAGGGCGACCGAGACCTCGGTCGGCGCGGCCGGATCGGTGGAGACGCCGGTCAGCTGCAGCGGCGAGACCAGCCCGGCGGGCAGCGTGCGGCCGCCGTCGGGGGCGACGTCGTAGAGCTTGGCGAAGAGCACCGCCGTGCCGGTGGGCGAGGAGACGGCGAGGTCGACCGTCGGCGCGCCCACCACCTCGACGGCGGCGGTCAGCGGCGGGCTCTCGAACGCGGCGAACTGGCCGGGGATCTCCACGGTCGCCCCGCCGAGCGCGGCGGTCACCGCGCCGAGCCCGGGCACCGTGGTCAGCGCCGCGGGGGTGCCGCCGGCGGGGGTCACCACCGGCTGGGTCGGCCCCGAGACGGCGACGGGCAGCCGACGGGCCGGCTCGGCGCCGGCCAGCCCGGGGTAGGCGTCGGCGACGACGGTCCGGACCGCGCCCTCGCCCTGCACCGTGAGGCCGGTGGTCGCGATGCCCGTGGGTGCCGGGAACCGGAACCCCGTGCCGGGGTCGCCGCCGCGGTCGGGGTCGCCCTCGTCGCGCAGGTGCCAGGAGAACCAGCCGGCGACGTCGTCGCGCAGCGCGCTGGAGACCCGCGCCGTGGCGCCGTTGTCGTGGCCGCCGTCGTACCAGACCACCCGGACCGGGGCGCCGTTCGCGGCGATGCCACGGGCATTGGCGTCGGCCTGCCCCAGCCCGAACAGCGAGTCCTGCGTGCCCTGGATCAGCAGGGTGGGCACGGTGATGCGGTCCAGCACGCCGGCGGGGCTGCTCCGGTCGAGGATCTCGGCGATCTCCGGCGTGAGCGTGCCGGTCGCCGCGGCGTCGGAGTAGGCCGCGCAGATGTCGGCTCGGAAGCGCCCGCAGGTCAGCGCCTGCTCGACGACCGCGGGGTCGAGCGACGAGGGGTCGATCGCGGGCAGGTCCGCGACGTCGACGTCGCCCCCTCCCCCGCTGCCGCCCAGCACGTCGAGCAGCCCTCCGGCGGTGGGCACGGCGCCCACGCCGAAGAACAGGCCGGCCCACAGCCGCTTGTAGACCCCGCCGTCGCCCTGCGGCGTGGCCGCGACGGTGGCGGCACCCTCGACCGTGCCCTCGGCGTCGGGGAACAGGGCCGCCGACAGCGAGTTCCAGGTGATCTGCGGCGCGATCGCGTCGACACGGTCGTCGTAGGCGGCGCCCAGCAGCGACAGCGCCCCGCCGTAGGAGGCCCCGGCGACGCCGACGCGCGGATCGCCCGGCCCGTCCAGCAGCACGTCGTCCCGCTCGGCGAGCGTGTCGAGCAGGGTCGACAGGTCGGCGACCTCGTAGCGCGGGTCGTCCAGGCCGATCTGCCCGGTGCTGGCACCGAAGCCGCGGGCCGAGTAGGTGAGGACGACGAAGCCGCGCCCGGCGAGGTCGCGCGCGTCGTCTGCCACCGAGTCCTTGCTCCCGCCGAAGCCGTGGGCCAGGACGACCGCCGGGGCCGGCTCGTCGGCGCCGGCCGAGCCGGGGACGAAGAGCGTCGTGTCGAGCTCGACGGCGTCGGGGCCGGTGCCCGAGGCGACCGTGGCGTCCTCGGTGGCCACGTCGTCGGCGGCCGCGGCCGGAGCAGCGGGGAGGACGACGAGGAGGGCGCCCGAGAGCAGGAAGGTGAGCGAGGCGACGAGCGCCGACCGCGCGCCGGAGCGCGGGCGGAGACGCACGGGCCCGCGGGAGGGGCGCACGGAGCGGCCAACGGACGGCGGCACGACGGTGTTCCGCGGACGCGGGACGTGCGGATGCGTCAGGGCTGCCATTCTCCGGCGGCCACGACGACGAGCCCACCCGCCGCGGACGCGGGCGCCTCGAAGAAGAGCACCGCCGGGCCGCCCACCTCGGGGTGGGCCTCGACGAGCTGCAGGGCCGACTGCCGCTGGGTCTCGTCGCCCTCGGTGAAGAACACGGTGGTCGCCGCGACGTCGCCGTCGTCGTACGGACCGGTGCCCGCCGTGCTCCAGCCCTCGGCCTCGAGGACATCGGCGATGTCACCGGCCAGACCGCTGACGCCGGTGGCGTTGAGCACGGTGACCGGAACGCGCACCGGGGTGGCCGGGGCCTCCTCGGCCGGCGGGATCGGCTCCACGTCCAGCGGGGGCAGCGCGCCGCTGGTCACGATCGGCGCGGACGAGGTCGGGGCCGGCTCCTCCCGCCCGTCGGACGCCTCCTCGGTGCCCGGGGAGGTGAAGGAGTAGACGCCGAGGACCAGCAGCGCGAGGACGACCACGGCGACCAGCGCGGACACCCCGCGGCGCCGGGTCGGGCGCGGCTCGTCGTCCTCCATGCCCGGGACGGGCGTGCGGACGTGCGGCACCCCGCTGCGCTTCGCGTCGCGGCGGCGCTCCTCCTCGGCGGCCCGGCGCCCGGCGCGCAGCGCCGCCCGCCCACCGACCACGGCCGTCTGCGATCCGTCCGCGGCACGCCCGCGGGCGGGGCGCCGCTCGTCCGGAGCGGACGCCCGGGGGGCCTCGGCGGGCTCGCGGGGCGCGGAGGTCTCCTCCACGCGGTCGCCGAAGCGCTCGACGTAGGCCTCGGTGCCGGGGGCGACGGTGGGGGGCGCCACGGTGGGGGGCGCCACGGTCGGCGGCACCACGGCCTCGGAGGCGCGGCCCCGGGAGACCTCCCGCTCGGGGATGGCCGTGGTGGCCGGCGGCGAGCCGGAGCCCGACGGCCGGGTCCAGTCCCGGTAGGCGGGATTGCCGTTCGATCCGCCCACGGGCGGTGCCGCGGGAGGGCGGGGCGACTCGGCGGGGCGCTGGAGCGCCGAGGGGACGACCGTCGCGGGGACGACGGTGGCCGGCGGGGACGGCTCGCCCAGCCAGGCGGAGTCCCAGTCGGACGTGGAGACGTCGGGCAGCGGAGCGGAGGGGTGCTCCGTCGGGCCCGGCGCGGGCACGGCCTGGAACGGCGCCACGGTGGTCCGCGGGCCGGCCGCGACCGCGGGGGCCGGCGCAGCGGCGGCGCCGGCCCCGGCCGAGGCGGCGGCTCCCGCCGATGCCCCGGCTCCAGCAGAGGCTGCGGCCCCGGACGAGGCGGTGGCGCCGGCGGTCGCGGCGACCCGGGCACCGGCCGCGGCGGCGGGCACGTCGGCGCGCGGAGGGCGGGTGCGGGCAGGGGCCGGGGAGTCGGTGGGCCGGGGACGGCGGGCGGCGGCCGGCACGGGGGCGCCCGGGCCGGGGGCGGCTGCGCCCGGGCCGGCGGCGGGGGCGCCGAGGCCGGCGGCGGCGGGCCGGAGGGGTGCGGCCGGGCGGCCGGCCTCCGACGGGCGACCGGCCTCCGGGGGTGCGGGTCGACCCGGCCGCGGCGGACGGCGGCCCGGGTCGATCCCGGCCTCGAGCAGGCCCTCGCGGCGGCGGTCGGCGCGGCTGCGCGCCGGGCTCGTCGGATGGTCGCCGAGGTCCTCGGGGAGGGCGTCCTCGGGCGGCGCCGCGGCGTCCGTCCGGCGACGGTTCAACGGGACCGACGGGTTCCCCCGGTCCTGTGCGTCACCGCCGAACGCCGCATGCCTGCCCACGGTGTTCGAATCTAGACAACACGGTTGTCATTTCCCAGCAGGTGCGACGAACGACGCTGCCCGCGCGCGGCGCGCAACCGACGGAGCCGGCGCACGAGGAGCGGATCGACGGCCAGGGCGGCGGGCCGGTCGACCAGCGCGTTCAGCGCCTGGTAGTACCGCGTGGGGGCCAGCCCGAAGCGTTCGCGGATGGCCGTCTCCTTCGCGCCGGCGTGGCGCCACCACTGCCGCTCGAAGGCGAGCATGTCGTGCTCGCGCCGGGTGAGCTCCGATACGGGACTCGGGTCGGCCGCCTCCACGGGCGGCTCGGGGGGCGCTGCGCCGGGCTCGGGCGGGGTGACCTCGCCCCCCGGCGGGGAGACCGCGGAGGCTGGTTCGGGGTGCATCGGACGTCCTTTGGTTCCGCGCGCCGGGAAGTGGCGCGACACCCGCGACGCTAGTCCGGGGGGCCGACGATTCCGAGGTCGATCAGGCCGGTGCGGCGACCGTGTCCGCGGCACGCCGGCGGGCGCCGGCGCGGGCCTGCCGGAGGCTGTCGATGCTGAACACCGCCAGCGCCACCCAGACGATGACGAACCCGGCCAGCCGGGCGGGGGGCATCGGCTCGGAGAAGACGAACACCCCGAGGGCCAGTTGCATCAGCGGCGTCACGTACTGCAGCAGCCCCACGGTGGACAGGGGCACGCGCCGGGTCGCCGCGGCGAAGAGAAGCAGGGGCACCGCGGTCGCGATCCCCGAGCTCATCAGCAGCAGCGTGTGGCCGATCCCCTCGCTGCCGGCCGTCGCCTCCCCGCGGCCCGAGAGCACGACGAGGAACACCGCGGCCGGCACCAGCACGAGCGCCGTCTCCACGAACAGCCCGGGTGCCGCCTCGACCCGGACCAGCTTCTTCATCAGGCCGTACAGGCCGAAGCTGGCGGCCAGGGCCAGCGCGATCCACGGCGGCCGCCCGTAGTCGATGGTGAGGACGGCGACGGCGAGGGCGGCGATGCCGACGGCCACCCACTGCAGCCGCCGCAGCCGCTCCCCGAAGAAGACGACGCCCAGTAGGACGCTGACCAGCGGGTTGATGAAGTAGCCCAGCGAGGTCTCGACGACGTGCCCGGAGTTCACGCCGTAGACGAACACCAGCCAGTTGACGGCGATGAGCACCGCGGCCGCGGCCAGCACGGCCAGGGTCCGCCGGTCGGTGACCGCGGCCGGGACGTGCGACCAGCGCCGGACGACGGTGAGCAGCAGCGCGACGAAGAGCACCGACCACACCACCCGGTGGGCGACGATCTCCATGCCCCCGGCGGGCTCGAGCAGCCGGAAGTAGAGCGGGAAGACGCCCCACAGCAGGTACGCCGCCAGCCCGGACAGCACCCCGATGCGGCCCTCCTGCACCGCCGCACCGTACGCCGGGAGGAGCCGAGATCGTGAGCCGGGCTCACGATCTCGGCGGTCACGCGGTCTGGATGTAGTCGACGAGCTGCTTGCGCTCCTCCTCGAGCTCGTCCAGCCGCGCCTTGACGACGTCGCCGATGGAGACGATGCCCACCATGGCGCCCTCCTCGACGACGGGCACGTGCCGGATGCGGTGGTCGGTCATCGTGCGGGCGAGGTCGTGCACGGAGGCGGTCGGCACGCAGGTGCGCACCTCGGCGGTCATGACCGTGGACACCGGGTCCTCGAGCAGCGCGGCGCCGCGCTCGGGCAGCGCGCGGACGACGTCCCGCTCGGTGACGATGCCGTCGATGGTCCGCCCGTCCCCGGAGACCACGAGGGCGCCTATCCCCCGCTCGGCGAGCACCCCGAGCGCGGCGGCGACGGTGGCGTCCGGGGCGACCGTGGCCACCTCGGGACCCTTGCGGCGGAGCAGCTGCGCGATCTGCACGGAAGCCTCCTGAGGACGATGTCGGCAGGAGTGTGCTCGGTGTCACACGTCCCCGCAACGCCCTCCCATCGGCCCGCGGACAGGCCTACCGTCGGAGGCGTGCACGCACGGCAGCAGGCGCCGCCGGCCGCGCCCCGGCCGGGGGCCCTCCGGTGGCTCCGGTACGCCCTGGGCGGCGGCCTTCCGGAGCGCTTCGCGCCGTGGGTGCTGGCCGACACCACGGAGCCGGGGTGGATCCGCCGGCACATGACCCGCGCGGTGGTCCAGATGCTGCCGCTGGTGGTCGCGTGCCTCGTCGTTCCGGTGCCGCTGGCCTACCGCCTCTCGGCCGCGCTCGGCGGGCTGCTCATCGGCCTGATGTTCTCCCTGGCTTTCATGGTCGAGACCACCGAGCACCGGGTCGCCAAGGCCGGCTACGCGCCGGGGACGGCGGCCGCGCTGCGCGAGGAACGGATCGAACGGGCGCGGACCGAGCGCCGGGCGCCCTACCGCGAGGGTGGCGCGGGCAGCTTCGACTGAGAGAGCCTGACGTCCGTGAGGCGACCGGCCGGAGACGGCAGCCCGACCGTCGGCGGCGTGCTGCGGGCCGCGGCGTCCCGGCATCCGGACCGGCCCGCCCTCGTCGCCCGCGGCGGCACCCTCTCCTACGCCGACCTCGACCGCCGCGCCGACGCGGCCGCCGGCGCGCTCCACGCGCTGGGGGTGCGGCCCGGGGACCGCGTCGCCGCGTGCCTGCCCAACGACCTCGACGTGGTGGTCGCCTTCCACGGCTCGCAGCGGATCGGCGCGGTGTGGGCCGGGATCGGCGAGGCGCTCACCGCCGCCGAGCAGCAGGCACTCGTCGACGTCTGCACCCCCCGGGTCTTCCTCGCCGGTCCGGCCTGCGAGGTCGACGGCCCGGCCGTCGTGGGCCTGCGTCGCTGGCGGCAGCACGTCGCCGCCGCACCTGCCCCGCCCGCGGTCGGCGTCGATCCGCTCGCACCCGCCGGCATCGCCTTCTCCAGCGGCACGACCGGCGCACCGAAGGCCGTGGTGCACAGCCAGGCCAACCTGCTGCTGCCGGCCGAGGTGCTGGCCGCCACCCGCGGATGGGACGCCGGGCTGCGCAAGGGCGACGGGCTGCCGTTCACGATCCTCAACATGCTCGTGCTGTCGACGCTCGCCGCGACCTACGCGGGCGGGTGCTCGATCGTGCTCGACACCCGGGACCCCGGCGCGATCGCCGCGGCGATCGCGGCGGAGCGGATCACGGTGTGGAACGGGGCGCCGGCACAACTGTTCGACCTCGCCCGCCGTCCGGACGCCGACCTCGGCTCGCTGACCGAGGCCTGGACCGGCGGCGGCACGTGTCCCGAGCACGTCCGCGCCGCGTTCGCCGACACGCACGGCGTGCCGGTGACCGCGACCTACGGGCTGTCCGAGGCACCGACGGTGGTCGCCATCGACCCGGTCAGCGGGGACCACCGGAGCGCCGCCAGCGGCCGGGTGCTGCCGCACCTGGACGTCGCGGCGTACGACGACGGCGGGGTCCGGCTCGAGCCGGGCGCGACCGGCGAGCTGGGCCTGCTGCCGGCGCCGGGCGGGCCGTGGGCCGGCCGGTGGCGCCCGCCGCTGGGCCACTGGGCGGACGGCGTGCTGCGGCCGCTGCCGGCCGGACCGCTGATGACCGGGGACGTCGGATCCGTCGACGCCGACGGCTGGCTCACCATGGTCGACCGGAAGAAGCTGACGATCGTCCGGGGCGGGGCCAACGTCTATCCGGCCGAGGTCGAGGCGGTGCTGCTCGCGCACCCGGGCGTGGCCGCCGTCGCCGTCCTCGGCGTGCCGGACGAGCGGCTGGGCGAGCGGGTGGCCGCGCTCGTCGTCCCGGCCGCCGAGGGCGTGACCGGGGCCGCGCTCGCCGCGTACTGCGCCGAGCGCCTCGCGCGCTACAAGATCCCGCAGGTGTGGGCGCGGACGCCGGCCCTGCCGCTCAACGGGATGGGCAAGACGGTGCGCACCGGGCTGCCGGAGCTCCTCGACCGGGCACCGAGGCTGTAGCTGAGCCGACGAGGGGACTCGAACCCCTAACCGCCCGATTACAAGTCGGGTGCGCTACCAATTGCGCCACGCCGGCGGGACTTGGGTACAGGCCCCGGGGTCAAGGATAGGGACAGCGCGGGGACGATCTCCGCGGCGTGCGCCGGGATGGCGCTCCGGGCGTCCTCTGCACCGCCGGCGCGTGCTCCCGCATCGGGGAAGGACGGCTGTCCGTCGCACGTCCCGGGCGTCCGCGTCGGTCGTCGCCCCCCTGTCCCTCAGCGGCGGGCCTCGAGCACGAGGTTGAAGGGTGTCTGCGTGGCCCGCCGCACGCGGCTGAACCCAGCCTCGCCCAGCAGCTCGGCGAGCCGCGCCTCCCCGGCCTGGGCGCCGAGCGCGGTCCTCGGCTCCTCCGTCATCGAGTGCGCCACGCAGATCACCGTCGACGCCCCGTAGTAGAGCCGGCCGACGGGGTTGAGGTTGTCCTCGAGCCGGTCGTTGGCGTACGGCTCGACCAGGAGGAAGGTCCCGTCGTCGGCGAGGGATTCGCGGACGCGCCGTGCCGCCGCGAGCGGCCCGGGCATGTCGTGCAGGGCGTCGAAGATCGCCACCAGGTCGTAGCCCCCGCCCGGGAAGTCGGCGGCGCTCGCCACCTCGAACGAGACCCGGTCGGCGAGCCCGGCGTCGACCGCGCGCTTGCGGGCCTGTTCGACCGAGGGTGCGTGGTAGTCGAAACCGACGATCTGTGAGGTGGGGTACGCCGCGGCCAGCAGCAGCGTCGAGGAGCCGTGGCCGCACCCCACGTCGGCGACCCGGGCCCCCGCGCGCAGCTTGGCCTCCACGCCGTCCAGCGCCGGGATCCACGAGGACACGAGGTTGGCGACGTAACCCGGCCGGAAGAACCGCTCGGTCCCCTCGAACAACCTCGGGTCATGCGCGTGCCAGGGAAAGCCCTCGCCGGTGCGGACGGCTTCGGCGATCCGGTCGATGTTGACGGCTGTGGCGAGCGGGATGAGGAAGGCCGCGGCCGCCTGCATGCCGTCCGGGTCGGCGAGCACGAACGCCTGCTCCTCGGTGAGGGAGAAGCGCTCGCTCTCCGGGTCGTAGGTGACGTAGCCGCCCGCGGCCTGTGCGGCCAGCCACTCGCGCACGTACCGCTCGCTGACGCCCGCCTCCCGGGCGACGTCCCCGGGTTCGGCCGGCATCACGGCCAGGAGCGCCCGGTAGAGCCCGAGCCGGTCCCCGAGCGCCGCGCCCAGTGCCTGGAAGCTCGCTCCCACGTCCACGACGAACCGACCGAGCAGGTCGTCGAGCTTGGCCTCGTCCACGGCCATGGCTCCTCCCCCTGGCGGAGTGGACCCCGTGGCGGCCCACTGTCCCGCCGGGCAGCGGCCCCTGCCAGGGACGCAGGTCCCGTCCGACGCACCGCCCCCGAGCGGCCCGGCCGGCCGGGCTCAGGCGGTGTCGCTGCCCGTGGCCCCGGCGCGGAAGTAGCGCGCCGGGTCGGTGGCCGACAGGGGGCCCGCGGCCAGCCAGCGCGCGAAGCCGACCGGATCCCGCCGCTCCAGCTCGTCCAGCACGGCCGCCCGGCGCGCCACGATCGCCTGCCGCGACCGCGGGTCCAGGTGCGCCCCGAGCGCCGCCGACGTCGCCACCCACTCGCGGCCGAGCGCGTCGACCGGCAGCCGGCTCAGGGGTGCGGGGTCCGCGGCGACGTTGCCGGCCACCACCGTGGGGCGGGCGGCCGGGGTCGGCGGGGCCTGCCCGACGGGCGCCTGCGGGGCCGGCGCCGGCGCGGCGGACCGCTCCGGGCGCGACGGGTTGCTGCGCACCAGCCAGATGCCGACACCCACCACTCCGGCCACGCCCCCGACGAGCGCCGTCGCCAGCGCGCCGGCGATCGCGGCGACGCCGGAGAGCACCAGGAGCACCGCGACCGTGACCGCGGCGGTCTGCCAGGTCGCCTCGACGGTCGCCCGCAGGTCCTCGTCCGAGGACTCGCGGGCGATGCCCGCGGCGAGCGCTCCGGTCACGACGGCGGCGAGTCCCACCGCGAGGAGCCCGGCAGGGCGCAGGGACAGCCCGCCGACGAGGGCGAGCGCAGCGACGACGACCAGCGCTGTGCAGAGGAGGCAGCGCGCGAGCAGACCGCGGGACGACACGAGACGGCCTCCGGAGGGACGGGGCGGGTCGGGAACCGAGCGGGATCGCCGGGACGGTTGCTCGGAGCCGGCGCCCTACCCACACCCCCTCCTCCGCCACACCGGACCGACGGCGTGTCGGCTCCGGCGGCGTGTCGTCCCAGGGAGCTCACAGCCCGCGCCCAGCCCCGCGGGAGGGGGCGGGCCGACCGTGGTCCCCGGAGCGGCGGAGGCCGCATCCGGAGGAGGAAGCGACGATGGACGACCAGACCCCCACGACCCCGCATCGGCCGGCGCCCGGCCCGGTGCCGCCCGGCCACGTCCCCCCGGTGTGGACGACGCCGGCGCCCCCCGCACCGCCGCAGCCGGCCTGGCACGCCCCCGCCTCGCCCGTCCTGCAGCACCTCGCACCCCCGCCGGCGGCAGCTCCCGCACGGCGGGCCGGCCGGCTGCGGATCGGCGTCGCCGGGCTGGTCGCGGGTGCGCTGATCGGCGGCGGGGCGGGGGCCGGCGTGGTCGCGCTGACCGACGACGCCACGGGCAGCGGCGGCGCCGCACCGGTCGCCGCGCAGGCGGTCACCATCACCGACCCGGAGAACGCCACCGCGGTCACCGCGGCCGCCGCGAAGGCCTCCCCGAGCGTGGTGACCGTGTACGTGAGCAGCGGCTCGTCCAGCGGCAGCGGCTCCGGCGTCGTCGTCACCGACGACGGCTACGTGCTCACCAACAACCACGTGGTGAGCCTCGACGGCAGCACCTCCGACGCGTCGGTCCAGGTGCGCACCTCCGACGGCACGGTCTACGACGCCACCGTCGTCGGCACCGACCCCACCTCGGACCTGGCCGTGCTCCAGCTCGACGGAGCGCGGGACCTGATCCCGGCCGAGTTCGCCGACTCCGACGACGTGCAGGTCGGTGACCTCGCGGTCGCGATCGGCGCACCGCTGGGGCTGTCCGACACGGTGACCGACGGGATCGTCAGCGCGACCGGCCGCGCGGTCTCCACCGGTTCCACCGAGGGTGACGCCACGGTCCTCGACGCGCTGCAGACCGACGCCGCGATCAACCCCGGCAACTCCGGCGGGGCCCTGGTGAACGCCTCCGGCGAGGTCATCGGCATCAACACCGCGATCGCCACCGTGGCCTCCGGCGCCCCGGGCTCCGCGCAGAGCGGCAGCATCGGCGTCGGCTTCGCGATCCCGAGCAACACCGCCCAGCGGATCGCCGAGGAGATCATCACCGACGGCACGGCCGACACCGCCTACCTCGGGGTCAGCGCCCGCACCGACGGCAGCGAGGAGGTCGGCACCGGCGCCCAGGTCGTCCAGGTGCAGCCCGGTTCCCCCGCGGCCGGCGCCGGGCTGACCGCCGGCGACGTGGTCACCGCGGTCGGCGACCGGCCGGTCACCACCTCCACCGAGCTGACCGCCGCCGTCCGCAGCCACGCGCCCGGCGAGGTGGTCGCGCTGACGGTCCGGCGGGACGGCGGGACGACCACCGTCGACGTGACCCTGGGCACCGCCGCCGGCTGAGCGGTGCCCCGCGCCCCGGCCGCCCGCGCGCTCGCGGCGGGGCGCTGCGCGGGGGCCGGGCGGTGCATAGGGTCGATCCGTGCCGGCCACCCGCCCGACCGCGCCGCTGGCCGGTTCCCTCGACGATCCGCAGCGGGCGCGCGACCTCGCGACGATGAAGCGGCTGGCGACCGGCCTGTTCCTGGTCGCCGCCGCCGTCTTCCTCGCCTGCGTCCTCGTCGGCGAGGACGCAGGCGCGTGGGTGGGCTACGTGCGGGCGACGGCCGAGGCCTCGATGGTCGGCGCGCTGGCCGACTGGTTCGCCGTCACCGCGCTGTTCCGGCACCCGCTGCGGCTGCCCATCCCGCACACCGCGATCATCCCGCGCAAGAAGGACCAGATCGGCTCGAGCCTCGGCGCCTTCGTCCAGGAGAACTTCCTGACCCGCGCGGTGGTCGAGGAGAAGCTGGCCACCGTCGACGTCCCCGGGCGGATCGGCGCGTTCCTCGACGCCCCCGGGCGGGCCGAGCGCCTCGCCGGGGACGCCGCCGCGGCGCTGTCGGGCCTGACGGACCTGCTGCGCGACGAGGACGTCGAGCCCGCCGTCGCGGCGCTGGTCGATCGCAAGCTGCACGAGACCCCGGCCGCCCCCGTGCTGGCGCGGGTCCTGGAGCTCGTCGTCGACGGCGACCGGCACCAGGAGGTGCTGTCGGCGGCGCTGCGCTACATGGCCCGCTTCCTGGAGGAGAACCGCGTCGTCTTCCGGGCCCAGCTCGGCGACGCCTCGCCCGCCTGGGTGCCCGACTGGGTCGACGACCGGATCTTCGACCGCGCCTTCGCCGGGGTGCAGCAGTTCTTCGAGGAGGTCGGCGCCGACCGGCACCACGAGCTGCGGCGGGTCTACGACGCCCGGCTGCGCGCCTACGTGCACGCGCTGCGCACCGACGAGGCGACGGCGGCTCGGGTCGAGGAGTTCAAGAAGGACCTGCTAGAGCACCCGGCCATCCGCGCCTGGTCGGCGTCGCTGTGGAGCAACGCCAAGAACGCGTTCATGGCGGCCGCCGCCGACCCCGACTCGGAGCTGCGGGCCCGGGTCACCGTGCTCATCCGGGACGGCGCCCGGCTGCTGCAGACCGACGCCACGACCCGCGAGCTGGTGCAGCGGCAGACCCGCCGGGCGATCGGCTACCTGGTCGAGCGGTTCTCCGGTGACCTCGCCGACGTCGTGGGCAGCACCGTCGCCCGCTGGGACACCGAGGAGACCAGCCGCCGCATCGAGCTCCAGGTCGGCCGGGACCTGCAGTTCATCCGCATCAACGGCACCGTCGTCGGCGGCCTCGCCGGCCTGGTCATCTACACCGTCGCCCAGCTCATCGGCTGAGCCGGAAGCCGCCCCACTCGAAGCCCGGGCTGACCACGCAGCTGACCAGCACCTCGTCGGCGCCCGGCTCGGCGGCCTGCTCGACGCCCGCCGGCACCAGCGCTTGCGGCCGGTCCGGCCCCAGGAGCACGGTGTCCGCGCCGACCCGCAGCGTCAGCGTGCCCGGTCCGTGCCACAGCCACAGCTCGTCGGCGTCGACGGCGTGCGGTGCCGACCGCTCGCCGGGCGCCAGCAGGAAGAGGATCGCCGTCGCCGCGGGCCGGCCGCCGTCCAGCGCCGCCGGTGACGCCCAGGTCCGCCGGAACCAGCCGCCCTCCGGATGCGGCCGCAGGTCCAGTCGCTCGGCCGTCGCCGGCCTCACCGCCGGGCTGCCGCCGCGGCGTACAGGGCGATGCCCGCGGCGACGCTGACGTTCAGCGACTCGGTGTCGCGGGTGATCGGGATCCGGACGACGACGTCGCAGCGCTCGCGCACCAGCCGCGACAGCCCGGTGCCCTCGGCGCCGACCACCAGGGCCACGGGATCGGCGAACCCGTCGTAGTCGTGCAGGTCCACGTCGCCGTCGCCGGCCAGGCCGACCGTCTGCAGGCCGGCGTCCTGGTAGGAGGCCAGCGCCCGGGCGAGGTTCACGGCGCGGGCCACCCGCAGCCGCGCGGCGGCGCCGGCGCTGGTGCGCCAGGCCGAGGCGGTCATGCCGACCGCGCGCCGCTGCGGCACGACGACCCCGTGCGCGTCGAACGCCGCGGCCGACCGCACCACGGCACCGAGGTTGCGCGGGTCGGTCACGCCGTCCATCGCGACGATCAGCGGCGCCCGGCCGGAGTTGCGGGCCAGGTCGAGCAGGTCGTCGGGGTGCGCGTAGTCGTACGGCGGCACCTGCAGCCCGATGCCCTGGTGCAGCGCGTGGTTGGACATCCGGTCGAACTCGGCCTTGCCCACCTCGAGCAGCGGCAGCCCGCGGTCGGCGGCCAGCGTCAGCGCCTCGGTGATCCGCTCGTCGGAGCGGCCGGCGTCGGTGACCACGTAGAGCGCGGTCGCCGGGATCTCCGCCCGCAGCGCCTCGACGACGGGGTTGCGGCCGAGCAGGAGCTCGGGCGTCTCCTCGGCGCGCTGGCGGCTGCGGTCGCGCTCGGTGCGGCGACGGACCTCGGCCTGCGCCTTGCGCTGGGCCGGGTGGCCGTGGCGGGCCTCCGCGGGCGGGGTCGCGCCCCGGCCGACGAGCGAGCGGCGGTTCTTGCCGCCCGTCCCGGCCGAGGCCGTCTTCTTGCCGGCGCCGCTGCTGCGGCCTCGGCGCTGACTGTTGCCGGCCATCAGCGGCTCAGCTCCCATCGGGGTCCGGCCGGGGTGTCCTCGACCTGCACACCGAGGGCGGTGAGCTGGTCGCGGACCGCGTCGGCGGTGGTGAAGTCCTTGCGGGCGCGGGCGGCCTGCCGCTGCTCGAGCGCCAGTCGCACCAGGCCGTCGGCCACCTCGGTCAGCCGGTCGTCCGAGCCCCCCGCGCCCGCCCACCGCGGGTCGAGCGGGTCCAGCCCGAGGACGGCGAGCATCGCGCGGACGGCGGCCAACGCGGCGGTCGCCGCGGCGTCGTCCCCGCGGTCCAGCGCGCCGTTGCCGTCGCGCACGGTGTCGTGGACGACGCCCATCGCGGCCGAGGTGCGCAGGTCGTCGTCCATGGCTGCGTCGAAGGCGGCCGGCCGGCCGGCGAGGGCGACGTCGCCGAACCGCTCGACCGCCCGGCGGACGAAGGACTCGATCCGCCGGTAGGCGACGCCGGCCTCCTGCAGGGCCGCGTCGGTGAACTCGATGGTCGACCGGTAGTGCGGGGTGACCAGGTAGTAGCGCAGCTCGACGGGGCGGACGCGCCGGACGACCTCGTCGACCAGGGCGGTGTTGCCCATCGACTTGCTCATCTTCTCGCCGCCGAGGGTGACCCAGCCGTTGTGCACCCAGTAGCGGGCGAAGCCGTCGCCCGCCGCGCGCGACTGGGCCTGCTCGTTCTCGTGGTGCGGGAAGCGCAGGTCCAGGCCGCCGCCGTGGATGTCGAACTCCGCGCCCAGGTACCGGCCGGCCATCGCCGAGCACTCCAGGTGCCAGCCGGGCCGCCCGCGCCCCCAGGGGGTCGCCCAGGACGCGGTGTCCGGCTCCCCGGGCTTGGTGCCCTTCCACAGCGCGAAGTCCCGCGGGTCGTGCTTGCGGTCGTCGGTGTCGGTGTCGGCGGCCGGCTGCAGGTCGTCGAGGCGCTGCCCGGTCAGGGCGCCGTAGTCGGCGAAGGAACGGACGTCGAAGTACACGTCGCCGTCGACGGCGTAAGCATGGCCGCGCTCGATCAGCCGCTGCATCAGCTCGACCATCTCGGGCACGTGCCCGGTGGCGCGCGGCTCGTAGGTCGGGGGCAGCACGCCGAGGACGTCGTAGGCGCGGGTGCAGGCCAGCTCGTTCTCGTAGGCCCAGGCCCACCACGGCACGCCGTGGGCCGCGGCCTTGGTGAGGATCTTGTCGTCGACGTCGGTGACGTTGCGGACCAGGGTCACCCGGTGCCCGGTCGCGACCAGCCAGCGGCGGAGGACGTCGAAGTTCAGCGCCGCCCGCACGTGGCCGACGTGCGGTGGCCCCTGCACCGTCAGGCCGCAGACGTACATGGAGACCTCGCCGGCGCGCAGGGGCTCGAACTCGCGGACCGCGCGGGCGGCGGTGTCGTGGAGGCGCAGGCTCACTGCGCGGAGTCTACGGAGCCCGCGGGGGTGGCTCCCCGCACCACCAGCGCGGTGGCGATCGCGGCCCGGCCCTCGCCCCGGCCGACGAGGCCCAGCCCGTCGGTCGTGGTGCCCGAGACGGTGACCGGTGCGCCCAGGGCCGCCGACAGCGCGGCCTCCGCCTCGGCCCGGCGCGGGCCCAGCTTCGGCGACGGCGCGATCAGCTGGACGGAGGCGTTGCCCACCCGCCAGCCGGCCGCGGCCAGCACCTCGCGGACGTGCTCCAGGACCGCCGCTCCGCGGGCGCCGGCCCAGCGCGGGTCGTCGGTGCCGAGCAGGCCGCCGATGTCGCCGAGCCCCGCGGCGGAGAGGACGGCGTCGGTCAGTGCATGGGCGACCACGTCGCCGTCGGAGTGCCCGGCGCAGCCGTCGGCACCGGGCCATTCCAGCCCGGCCAGCCAGCACGGCCGGCCGGCCTCCACCGGGTGGACGTCGACGCCGGTGCCCACCCGTGGGAGCTCGGGACCCGTCACCGGAGCACCGTGCCCGCGGCGGGCTCGGGCGCCGCGGCGCCCACCATCAGCTCCGCCAGCGCCAGGTCGTGCGCCACGGTCACCTTCGCGGACCGCTCGTCGCCGGGGACGGTGCCGACCGGGATCCCGGCCGCACGGACGACGGCGGCGTCGTCGGTGAGCTCCTGGCCGACCGGGAGCCGGTCGTAGGCCGCGTCGAGCGCGGCGCGGGAGAAACCCTGGGGGGTCTGGACCCGGCGCAGCGAGCCGCGGTCGGGGGCACCGGTGACGATGCCGGCGTCGTCGACGGCGACCGTGGTGTCGACGACCGGCAGGACGGGGACCACCGCCGGCGCTCCCGCGACCAGCGCGGCGAGGACCCGGGAGACCACGGCGGGCGGGGTCAACGGGCGCGCGGCGTCGTGCACCAGGACGGCGGTCGCCTCCCCGGGAACGGCCGCCAGGGCGGCCCGGACCGAGGCGGTGCGGGTCGCGCCGCCCTCGACCAGGACGACGCCCGCCGGCAGCGCGGCCGCGAACTCGTCGCGCTCGGCCGCGGGGACGGCGACCACGACCTCGGCCACCCCGCCGTCGAGCAGCGCCGCGACCGACCAGGCCACGAGGGGCCGGCCGCCGAGCGGAACCAGCGCCTTCGGGCGATCCGCCCCCAGACGCAGACCACTCCCGGCCGCTGCGACGATGCCGACAGCGTGCACGGGAGCGGTCTGGGAGTGCGGGGCGAGCAGGACGCTCAGCTGGCGAGGACCTCGTCGAGGAGAACCTCGGCCTTGTCCTCGTTGGTGCCCTCGGCGAGCGCCAGCTCGCTGACGAGGATCTGGCGAGCCTTGGACAGCATGCGCTTCTCGCCGGCGGACAGGCCGCGGTCCTTGTCGCGGCGCCACAGGTCGCGGACGACCTCGGCGACCTTGTTCACGTCACCGGAGGCGAGCTTCTCCAGGTTGGCCTTGTACCGCCGCGACCAGTTGGTCGGCTCTTCGGTGTGCGGGGCGCGCAGGACCTCGAAGACCTTGTCCAGCCCCTCCTGACCGACGACGTCACGGACGCCGACGATCTCTGCGTTGTCAGCCGGCACGCGCACGGTGAGGTCACCCTGGGCGACCTTCAGCACGAGATAGGCACGCTCTTCGCCCTTGATCGTGCGAGTCTCGATCGCCTCGATCAGAGCGGCACCGTGGTGCGGGTAGACGACGGTCTCGCCGACAGTGAAGCCCATGTGAATGTGACCCCTTTCGCTGTCCACAGCCTACCACGGCAGACTGCCTCCAGGGGTGGCCCGAGATCTACAAAGGCGCAGGTCAGAAGGCACATGAGATACCCGGGAGGGGTTGACAGGGGTATGGGCGGTGTGCCTGCGCAGCCTCCCGGGAGGCCGTCCCCGGTCCGCGCGATGGTGCGCGCCACGCACCCCGGGCCGGCACTCGCGGTCACGGTCGTCGCCACCCTGCTGGCCGTCGCCGCGGGGGTGTCCGCCGGGCGCGTGGTGCTGGTGTGCCTGGCCGTTCTCGCAGGTCAGGCGTCCATCGGGTGGAGCAACGACTGGCTCGACGCCGACCGGGACCGGGCCGTGGCGCGGACCGACAAGCCGGTCGTGCAGGGCACCGTCGACCCCTCCCGGCTACGGACGGCGGCCCTCGCGAGCGCCGCTGCGGCCGTCGTCCTCTCGCTGCTGCTCGGCCTCGCCCCGGGCCTGCTGCTGCTCGCCCTGGTCGCCAGCGGGTGGGCCTACAACGCGGGGCTGAAGCGGACGGCGGCCTCCGTCGTCCCGTACGTGACCGGGTTCGGGCTGCTGCCGGCCGGCGTCGTCGCCGCCGCCCCGGGCACCCCGGCGGCGCCCTGGTGGCTCGTGGCCGCCGGCGGTGCACTGGGTGCCGCCGCACACCTGGCGAACGTCGCGCCCGACATCGCCGACGACCTCGCCACCGGCGTCCGCGGGCTGCCGCACCGGATGGGCGCCCGGACGTCCGCCGTGACCGGTGCGGTCCTGCTGTTCGCCGGATCGCTCGTCCTGGTGTTCGGCCCCGACGGCGCCCCGTCGGTGGCCGGCTGGGGGGCCCTCGTCCTGGCGGTGCCGGCCGTCGTCGTCGCGGCGCTGTCGGGGTCGCCGCGGTTCCGGCGGCTCGCGTTCCCCGCGGTCCTGCTCCTGACCGTGCTGGACGTCGTGCTGCTGCTGGCCGGTGGGGCCGCGCTCACCTGAGCGCGGCCCCGCCCCTGGGTCAGCGGCGGCCGCCGCCGTTGCCGTTGCCGTTCCCGCCGTTCCCGCCCCCGACGGCCGCGGCGGTGCCGTTGCCGCTGCCGTTGCCGTTGCCGCTGCCGTTGCCGCTGCCGTTGCCGTGGCCGTGGCCACCGGTCGAGGTCGACGCGGTCGGCGCGGTGGCGGTCGGCGCGGTCGGGACGGGCGCCGGCCCCTCGCCGTCGATCGGGGCGACCGGCTCCTCGGCGGCCGGCTCCTCCTGCTCGACCGGAGCCGGGGCGAGCGCGCGGCACTCGTCGATCGTCCGCTTGCCGTTGCGGGCCTGGGCGTAGCAGCTGACGACCGCTCCGGTCGTCCAGCCCTCGTGCGAACCCGAACTGACCCACTGGCCGAAGGGCTGCCCCTCGACGGGGCCCTCGAGCCACGTCGCGTAGCTCAGGGGCTCCACCGGCTCGACGGCGTCGTCGCCGGTCGGCTCCTCCCCGGTGGGCTCCTCGCCGGTCGGCTCCTCCTCGGTGCCGTCCTCCTCGGTGCCGTCCGCCTCGTCGTCCGTCGAGGGCGACTCGCCCTCGGGAGCGGTCTCGTCGACGGTGCCGTCGTCGGCCGATCCGGGGTCGACGTCGGAGGCGTCGCCGCTCTCCACGACGGCCGGGTCGTCGCCGGGCAGGGGCAGGACGTCGGTGGTGACCGCGCCGGTCAGGGCGAGGGCGACGGCGCCACCGGCGGCGGACGCCTTGGCGAGGGCGCCGGCTGCGGCGAACTTGGCGACGAGGGTGCTGAGGATCATTCGGGGTCTCTTCCGTGAGCTCCGGGCGGGGCGCCCGACCGTCCGGGGGGACGCGTCGGGGAGGAGACCGGTCGCCAGCAGCTCGGCCAGGGCCGCGTTCGGCCGTCCCGGCGCGGTGGCCTCGGCGCGGACCGCGTCGGTGAACGCGGTCAGGCCGGATCCCCCCGCGGGTGCGGAACGGCCGGCGAGGGCCGCCTCGAAGGCGTCCTCGGCGGCTCGGGCGTCGGCTGACGTGGTCATCTCGCTCCCGTCATCGCCGGGAAGGCCCGGAGGGGTGCGCGCGCCGGCGAGACGTCACCCGTCGGGGTGGCCCCGGCCGGCTCCAGCTCTTCCCGCAGCCGGCGGAGCCCTCGCCGCTGCAGCGCCTTGACCGACCCGACCGACCGGCCCATCACCTCCGCCACCTGCTCGACGGTGAGGTCGGCGAGGACGCGCAGCAGCAGCACGGACCGCTGATCGGCCGGGAGTTCGGCGCACAGCCGGTGCACCGTCTCGGTGCCCAGCCGGAGCGCGACGTCGTCCTCCACGTCCCCGCCCGCGGTGTCGGGCAACGCGTCCGTGCCGCCGTCGGCCACCTGCGGCCGGCGGCCGCGCCGGCGCCAGTCGTCGACCAGGCGCCGGTGCGCGATCGTGAAGACCCACGACCGCAAGGCCTGCTCGTCGCCGGTGAAGCTCCCCAGACCGCGGAAGACGTCCAGGAAGGTCTCGCTGGCGACGTCGTCGGGCTCGGGCGCCCCGTGCACCCGCAGGTAGCCGGTGACCGAGGGCGCGAGGTCCCGGTAGAGCACCTCGAAGGCCCAGGCCGCACCGGCCCGGGCCGCGGCGAGCACGTCGTCGAACACCGGTCCCGTCGCCATCGCCACCCCCTCGCCGCCGTCGCGCTCCCGGCAGTCCCATCGGCAGGTGGCGGTCCGTACCGGACCCGATGTCCCCCGGACGGGCGGTTCCTGCCCGACCGCGGCCGCTGCCGGAGGCCGGCCGGCCTCCGGCAGCGCGCCCCCGGGGACCCGCGGTTCCGCCTCCCGGCGGAGCCCCGGGGGCGACCGTTACGCTCGCCCCGAAACGGGCCACCGAACTCGCGGTGGCCGGCTCGTGCTCGCTGGAGGTCGACGGCTGTGAACCGCGCACTGCGCGCCGCCACGATGGGGGCCCTGCTGCTCACTCCGGTCGTTCTGACCGCCTGCAGCGCCGGGCAGGTCAACCAGACCTCGTCCCAGAACCGCGACAAGGTCGGCCCGTCGGCCGAGGTCGGCGACCTCGACCTGCGCCAGGTGGGGATCGTCAACCCCTGCGAGGCCGGCGACGAGGACGCCATCGCGTACGAGGACGGCGACGACGCCGAGCTGATGCTGACCATCGCCAACGGCGGCCGCGAGGACGACACCCTCGTCGGCATCGAGGGCGACGTGTTCGACGGCGTGTACGTCGGTGAGCCACCGAGCGCGAGCCCCGTCCCCACGACGTCGGCCGCCCCCCCGACGTCGGCGGCGCCGACCACCTCCGCTCCCGGCACCACCGAGTCCCCCGAGGGCACGGAGTCGCCGGAGACCACGGCCACCCCCAGCACCCCGAGCGCCGCGCCGACCACGTCCGCCGCGCCGACGACCACGTCGGACCCCGACATCACCGTGCCGGCCGGGTCGTCGGTCACCATCGGCCTCCGCCAGTACGAGGAGGAGCGCCCCTGCGACCCCGAGATCGAGGCCGACACCCCGCGTCTCTTCCTCGCCGATCTCGACGTGGACCCGGACGCGCCGCTGACCGCGAGCCAGTCGGTGACCCTCACGCTGACCTTCGAGAACGCCGGTGAGGTGACGGTCCAGGCGGTCGTCGCCGGCCCCTACGGCGCCACCGAGCGCGGTCCCGCCTTCGACTTCCACGGCGAGGAGCACGGCGCCGAGTCCGGCGAGGAGCAGGACACCGAGGCCGAGTGACCACCCGGTGCGACCGCGCCCTCCCGGGAACGGTCGCACCCCCCGGTTAGCGTCCGGTCGTGCCTCCTGCCGCCCGGACCGCCCGCCCCGCCCACCGCTGCACCGAGTGCGGCTACGCCTCGGCGAAATGGGTGGGGCGCTGCCCCGAGTGCCAGGCGTGGGGCTCCCTGAGCGAGGTCGGCACCGTCCCCGCCGGCGGCCTGCGGGCCGTCAGCGCGGGGGCGGTGACCGCTCCCGCGCGCCCCATCGCGCAGGTCGAGCTGAGCGGGGCGCGCGCCGTCCCGACGGGCATCCCCGAGTTCGACCGGGTGCTCGGCGGCGGGCTGGTGCCCGGCGCCGTGCTGCTGGTGGCCGGCGAGCCGGGCGTGGGCAAGTCGACGCTGCTGCTCGAGGTCGCGCACCGCGTGGCGGAGTCCAACGGCCCCGCCCTGGTGGTCTCCGGCGAGGAGTCGGCCGGCCAGGTCCGCCTGCGCGCCGAACGGATCGGCGCACTCCACGACCAGCTGTACCTGGCCGCCGAGACCGAGCTGTCGGCCGTGCTGGCGCACGTCGAGCAGGTGCAGCCGACGCTGCTGGTCCTCGACAGCGTCCAGACGGTCCGCTCCCCCGCCGTCGACGGCACGGACGGCGGCGCGACCCAGGTGCGCGCGGTCGCCAGCGCGCTCTCCGCGGTGGCCAAGAGCCGCGGGATGACCACGATCCTCGTCGGCCACGTGACCAAGGACGGCGCGATCGCCGGCCCGCGCACCCTGGAGCACCTGGTCGACGTCGTCATCTCCTTCGACGGGGAGCGGCACTCCACGCTGCGACTGGTCCGCGCCACCAAGAACCGGTTCGGCCCGGCCGACGAGATCGGCTGCTTCGAGATCGGCGACGCCGGGGTGGTCGGCGTGCCCGACCCCTCGCACCTGTTCGTCTCGCGGCGGTCCGCGCCGGTGCCCGGCAGTTGCGTCACCGTCACCATGGAGGGCAGCCGGCCGCTGCTGGCCGAGGTGCAGGCGCTGGTCGCGCCGAGCGGCGGGGGCGGGTCACCGCGACGGGCGGTGAGCGGGCTGGACGCCCAGCGGGTGGCCATGGTCAACGCCGTCCTGGAGCGCCGCGGCGGCGTGCGGCTGGCCGAGGCCGACGTCTTCGCCGCCTCCGTCGGCGGGGTGAAGATCACCGAGCCCGCGGCCGACCTCGCCCTGGCCCTGGCCATCGCGTCGGCCGCGCGCGACATGCCCCTGCCGGCCGGGATGATCGCCGTCGGCGAGGTGGGCCTGTCCGGGGAGATCCGGCGGGTGGGCGGTACGGGCCGGCGGCTGGCGGAGGCTGCGCGGCAGGGTTACCGGGTAGCGCTCGTCCCCGAGGACGCCGGCCAGGCCCCGAAGGGCATGCGGTTGATCGAGGTGCCCGACCTCGGGGCGGCGCTCGCCCGGCTCACGTGACCACCGAACGAGCCGCACCAGTACCGTTGCCTCCCACGTAGACTCAGCCGCCGCACCACGTCGACCGTCAGGAGCGCTCGTGCCCCCCGCTGTGGACTCCGAGGCCGCGCTACGCGATCTCCTCGGCCGCATCGCGCCCGGGACGGCGCTGCGTGACGGCCTGGAGCGGATCCTGGCCGGACGCACCGGTGCCCTCATCGTGCTGGGCTACGACCGGGTCGTGGAGTCCATCTGCACCGGCGGGTTCGCCCTGGACGTGGCCCTCTCCGCCACCCGGCTGCGCGAGCTCGCCAAGATGGACGGCGCGGTCATCGTCTCCTACGACGGGCTGCGGATCGTGCGGGCCGGCGTCCACCTCATGCCGGACCCGACCGTGCCGACCGAGGAGTCGGGCACCCGGCACCGCACCGCCGAGCGGGTCGCCATCCAGACCGGCTTCCCGGTCATCTCGGTCAGCCAGTCGATGCACATCATCAGCGTCTACGTGACCGGCCGTCGGTACACCCTCGAGCACCCGACCACGATCCTCGCCCGGGCGAACCAGGCCCTGGCCGCGCTGGAGCGCTACAAGCTCCGCCTCGACGAGGTCGCCAGCACGCTGTCGGCGCTGGAGATCGAGGACCTGGTGACCGTCCGCGATGCGATGAGCGTGAGCCAGCGGCTGGAGATGGTGCGCCGGATCGCCGACGAGATCGAGGGCTTCGTCGTGGAGCTCGGCACCGACGGCCGCCTCCTCGCGCTGCAGCTGGACGAGATGCTCGCCGGCGTCGAGGAGGACCGCGGGCTCCTGGTGCAGGACTACCTGCCGGGCAACGGCCGCCGGACCCGCAGCACCGAGCACGTGCTCACCGACCTGCGGGCACTGTCGGCCACCGAGCTGCTCGACCTCTCCGCCGTCGCGCGGTGCTACGGCCTGCCCACCTCGGCCGAGGCGCTGGACTCCCCGGTCAGCCCCCGCGGCTACCGGCTGCTGGCCCGGGTGCCCCGCCTGCCCGCGGGCATCATCGACCGGCTGGTCGACCACTTCGGCGGGCTGCAGAAGCTGCTGGCCGCCACCATCGAGGACCTGCTCGCCGTGGAGGGCGTCGGCAAGGCCCGGGCCCGCGGTATCCGCGAGGGCCTGTCCCGGCTGGCCGAGACGTCGATCCTCGACCGCTACAGCTGACCCTCCGCCGGGGTCACTGCACGGTGAGGGGCGTGTCCCCGCTGACCTTGGTGTCGAGCCGGCCGCGAAGCACGTACTGACCCGGCTGGACCGCCGTCCGCTCCTCGGCGCAGGCCGGCTCGCTGGAGAGCCCGCTCCACACCAGCGGGAACACCACCTGCTCGCCGGGGGCGAGCGTGCGGACGTCGTCGCTGGACTCGGGCTGGCAGTCGTTGCTGCCCCACAGCCGGGTGCCCTGGCCGTCCAGCAGAACGATTTCCTGCAGCTCCAGGTCGAGGGTCCGCACGCAGGGCACCGAGGAGATGTTGGCGACGACGAGCTCGAGCGTGGGCGCGCTGCCCTGGGAGACCCCGCCCGGCGCGCGGACCTCGATGCCGATCATGTCGTCACCGCACGGATCGCCCGGCTGGGGGCCCGCGGGGGGCGGCGGCTCGGCCGTCGGGGTCGCCGGCGCCGTGGGCGTCTGCACGCTCGCCAGCGACGGGACGACGCGCTCCAGGGCCGGGGTTCCGGGCGCGGTCGACGTGCTGGCGGACGCGCTTCCGCCCGGGTCCCCGGAGCCGCCCGAGCCGCCGGTGAGCAGGGCGATCCCGAGCCACCCTCCGCCGCCGACGACGGCGAGCAGGAGGGCGAGCACCATCAGCCGACGCCGCCAGTAGACGGCGGCGGAGAGGGGCCCGACCGGGTGCAGCACGTCGAGAACCGTAGTGCGGCGCCGCGAGGCGGCCGGGTCCGGCACGCCGGGTCTCGCGGACGGCACACTGGACCCCCGTGGACAGCACCGCTCCGTCGCCGCCGGTACCGCCGGGGAGCACCGGCCCCGCCCTCGGCGAGGCGCTCGTCGACTGGTACGCCGGCGCCGCCCGCGACCTGCCCTGGCGGCGACCGGACACCGACCCGTGGGCGGTGCTGGTCAGCGAGGTGATGCTCCAGCAGACCCCGGTCGTCCGCGTGGAGCCGGTCTGGCGCGAGTGGCTGGCGCGCTGGGCCACGCCGGCGGCCCTGGCGGCCGCCTCGCCGGCCGAGGTGATCCGGGCCTGGGGCAAGCTCGGCTACCCCCGGCGGGCCCTCCGGCTGCGCGAGACCGCTGTCGCCCTCGTGGAGCGCCACGGCGGCCGGGTACCCGACGAGGTCCCCGCCCTGGAGGCCCTGCCCGGCGTGGGCACGTACACCGCCCGCGCCGTGGCCTGCTTCGGTCACGGGCAGGTGCAGCCGGTCGTGGACACCAACGTGCGCCGGGTCGTGGCCCGCCTGGTGCACGGGCGCGCGGAGGCGCTGCCGGCGCGGGCCGCGGACCTCACCGACGTCGCCGCGCTCACCCCCGCCGACCCCGACCGGGCGGTCCGATTCTCGGTCGCGGTCATGGAGCTCGGGGCACTCGTCTGCGTGGCCCGCACGCCGCGCTGCGGGGCCTGCCCGGTGCGGCTGTCCTGCGCCTGGCGGCTGGCGGGCAGCCCCGCGTCCGATGGGCCCCCCAAGCGGGTGCAGCGGTTCGCGGGGACCGACCGGCAGGTCCGCGGTCGGCTGCTCGACGTCCTGCGGGCCGCTCCGGGGCCCGTGCCCGCAGCGGCCCTGGAACCCGCTTGGGACGACGCCGCGCAGCGGAGCCGGTGCCTGGACTCGCTGCTGGTCGACGGGCTGGTCGAGCAGCTGCCCGACGGCCGGTTCCGCCTGCCCGCCGGTTGATCATCGGCAGGTGGTCGCGAGCCACGCCGACGCGGGCAGCCAGCTGCCGATGATCACCGAGGGGTCCGGGGGATCACGGAGGGGCTCGGGGACGACGACAGGGGCCGCCCCGCCCACCGGAGTGGACGGAGCGGCCCCTGTCAGGCCGCTGCCCGGTCCCGCCGCGGACTCGCGAGCGGCGGGGGCAGAGGGTCCTTCTGCTACTCGGCCTTCTTGAGGCTCGGGCCCTCGCCCTCCTCGCCGTCGGCGCCCGAGAGCGCCACCGGCGGGGTGTCGGGCAGGTCGATCGGCTTGGCCTCGCCGCGGAAGGTGAACTTCTGCGCCGGGCCCTCGGCGTCGTCGACGTCCACCACGATGATCTGACCCGCGGTCAGTTCGCCGTAGAGGATCTTCTCGCTCAGCGCGTCCTCGATCTCGCGCTGGATGGTGCGGCGCAGCGGCCGGGCACCCAGCACCGGGTCGAAGCCACGGGCGGCGAGCAGCTTCTTCGCCGCCGGCGTGATCTCCAGAGCCATGTCCTTGTTCGCCAGCTGACCCTCGACCCGGGCGACCATGAGGTCGACGATCGTGATGATCTCGTTCTCGGTCAGCTGGTGGAACACGACGATGTCGTCGATGCGGTTGAGGAACTCGGGCCGGAAGTGCTGCTTGAGCTCCTCGTTGACCTTGAGCTTCATCCGCTCGTAGTTGCTCGTCGAGTCGTTCCCGGCCTGGAAGCCGAGGCCGACCGCCTTGGAGATGTCCCGCGTACCGAGGTTGGTCGTGAGGATCAGGATCGTGTTCTTGAAGTCCACGATCCGGCCCTGACCGTCGGTGAGCCGACCGTCCTCCAGCACCTGCAGGAGCGTGTTGAACACGTCCGCGTGCGCCTTCTCGATCTCGTCGAAGAGGACCACCGAGAACGGCTTGCGCCGCACCTTCTCGGTGAGCTGTCCACCCTCGTCGTAACCGACGTAGCCGGGAGGCGCACCGACGAGGCGGGAGACCGTGAAGCGGTCGTGGAACTCGCCCATGTCGATCTGGATGAGCGCGTCGTCCTCGCCGAACAGGAAGTTGGCCAGCGCCTTGGCGAGCTCGGTCTTACCGACGCCCGAGGGGCCGGCGAAGATGAACGAGCCACCGGGGCGGCGCGGGTCCTTGAGGCCCGCGCGGGTGCGCCGGATCGCCTGGCTGACGCTCTTGATGGCCTCTTCCTGGCCGATGATCCGCTTGTGGAGCTCGTCCTCCATGCGGAGCAGCCGGGAGGTCTCCTCCTCGGTCAGCTTGAACACGGGGATGCCGGTCCAGTTGGCGAGGACCTCGGCGATCTGCTCGTCGTCGACCTCGGCGACGACGTCCATGTCGCCGGCCTTCCACTGCTTCTCGCGCTCGGCCTTCTCGGCGAGGAGGGTCTTCTCCTTGTCGCGCAGCGACGCCGCCTTCTCGAAGTCCTGCGCGTCGATCGCCGACTCCTTCTCGCGGCGAACGCCCGCGATCTTGTCGTCGAACTCGCGCAGGTCCGGCGGGGCGGTCATCCGCTTGATCCGCATCCGGGCGCCGGCCTCGTCGATCAGGTCGATCGCCTTGTCCGGCAGGAAGCGGTCGGAGATGTACCGGTCGGCCAGCGTCGCGGCGGCGACCAGGGCGCCGTCGGTGATGCTGATCCGGTGGTGCGCCTCGTAGCGGTCGCGCAGGCCCTTGAGGATCTCGATGGTGTGCTGCAGCGTCGGCTCGCCGACCTGGATGGGCTGGAACCGCCGCTCGAGCGCGGCGTCCTTCTCCAGGTGCTTGCGGTACTCGTCGAGCGTGGTCGCGCCGATGGTCTGCAGCTCACCGCGGGCCAGCATCGGCTTGAGGATGCTGGCGGCGTCGATCGCGCCCTCCGCGGCACCGGCCCCGACGAGGGTGTGGATCTCGTCGATGAACAGGATGATGTCGCCGCGGGTGCGGATCTCCTTGAGGACCTTCTTGAGCCGCTCCTCGAAGTCACCGCGGTAGCGGCTGCCCGCCACCAGGGCGCCGAGGTCCAGCGTGTAGAGCTGCTTGTCCTTCAGCGTCTCGGGGACCTCGCCCTTGACGATCGCCTGGGCCAGGCCCTCGACGACGGCGGTCTTGCCCACGCCGGGCTCCCCGATGAGGACGGGGTTGTTCTTCGTGCGGCGGGACAGCACCTGCATGACCCGCTCGATCTCCTTGGCCCGCCCGATCACCGGGTCGAGCTTGGAGTCGCGGGCGGCCTGGGTGAGGTTGCGGCCGAACTGGTCGAGCACCAGCGAGGTCGACGGCGTGCCCTCGGCGGGCCCGCCGGCCGCGGCCGGCTCCTTGCCCTGGTAGCCGGAGAGCAGCTGGATGACCTGCTGGCGGACGCGGTTGAGGTCGGCGCCCAGCTTCACGAGCACCTGGGCGGCGACGCCCTCGCCCTCGCGGATCAGGCCGAGCAGGATGTGCTCGGTGCCGATGTAGTTGTGGCCGAGCTGCAGCGCCTCGCGCAGGGACAGCTCGAGCACCTTCTTGGCGCGCGGGGTGAAGGGGATGTGACCGGACGGGGCCTGCTGGCCCTGGCCGATGATCTCCTCCACCTGCTGCCGGACACCCTCCAGCGAGATGCCGAGAGACTCGAGGGCCTTGGCGGCAACGCCCTCACCCTCGTGGATCAGGCCCAGGAGGATGTGCTCGGTGCCGATGTAGTTGTGGTTGAGCATCCTGGCCTCTTCTTGGGCCAGGACGACCACGCGGCGGGCTCGGTCGGTGAACCGTTCGAACATCTGCTGCTTCTCCTTCGACCGGCTGGTCCGGCACCGCCCTCCCCGTCTGTGGGGAGGAGCACCCGACGTCCGTCGGCGCGCGGGGCACCGGTCTTTCCACTGTAGTCGCGGACTCCGACTCCCCGTCGGCACACGGCCGAGGGTGGGGAGGAGGAGTTGTCCGGTCCAACTGATGCTGACGGGACGGTGTTCCGCTCCTGTTACGCCGTGAGCGGACGCGGAGACGACGACGGCCCGGCCCCCCGAAGGGAGCCGGGCCGTCGACGGACCTACCTGCCCCACCCCGAGCGGAGCAAGGGGTGGGCGGCGAGAGGTCCTTTCGCTAGTGCGCGGCCTCGTAGGCCTCGACCACGCTGGCCGGGATGCGGCCGCGGTCGCTCACCGCGTGCCCGTTCTTGCGGGCCCAGTCGCGGATCGCGCCGGCCTGCTCGCGGTCCATCCGGCCGCCGGTCGCCCGGGAGCGGCCGCCGCCGGAGGCCCGGCCACTGCCGCGCCCCACCTTGCGGGCCGCCTGCACGTACCGCGAGAACGCATCGCGCATGTCGCCGGCGTTCTTCTCCGACAGGTCGATCTCGTAACTCGTGCCGTCGAGGGAGAAACTCACCGTCTCGTCGGCGGGGAGGTTCTCGTCGAGGTCGTCACTCAGGATGACCTGCACCTTGCGCGCCATTCACATTCCCCACTTCTGTTTTCCCAGCCCCGTGATCGGATGGGTGCATCACCGTCGGCGACGGAAACGATTACACCACATCTTCCGACCATTCGCGGACTCGAATGCGCGCGGTCGCTAATGCAGGTGAGAACGGATACGTGCGTTCTCGGAAATCAGGACGTAATCGGCCGGACGAGCGGGAAGAGGATGGTCTCGCGGATGCCGAGTCCGGTCAGCGTCATCATGAGCCGGTCCAGCCCCATTCCCACTCCGCCGGTCGGGGGCATGCCGTACTCCAGCGCCTCGAGGAAGTCCTCGTCCAGCGCCATGGCCTCGGGGTCGCCCGCGGCGGCCAGCAGCGCCTGCTGGGTGAAGCGCTCCCGCTGGACGACGGGGTCGACCAGCTCCGAGTAGCCGGTCGCCCGCTCGATCCCGCCGATGTAGAGGTCCCACTTCTCGGCCAGGCCCGGCACCGACCGGTGCGCCCGCGTCAGCGGTGAGGTGTCGACCGGGTAGTCCAGGACGAACGTCGGCGCCTGCAGGTCGTGCTGGACCAGCGCCTCGAACAGTTCCTCGACGACCTTGCCCGGCAGCCACGCCGGATCGACGCCGATCTCGTGCCGCGCGGCCAGCGCCCGGAGGTGATCGGCCGGCGTCTGCGGGGTGACCTCCTCCCCCACCGCCGCGGAGACGAGGTCGTAGAGCCGTACCTGCGTCCACTCGCCGGAGAGGTCGATCTCGGTGCCGTCGTGGTGGCGCGCGACGTGGTCGCCGAACAGCGCCGCGCAGCACTCCTGGATCAGTTCGCGCGTCATGTCGGCGACGCCGGAGTAATCCATGTAGGCCGCGTAGTACTCGAGCATCGCGAACTCCGGCGAGTGCGAGCTGTCAGCGCCCTCGTTGCGGAAGTTGCGATTGATCTCGAACACGCGGTCCAGCCCGCCGACGATGCAGCGCTTGAGGAACAGCTCGGGCGCGATCCGCAGGTACAGATCGAGGTCGAACGCGTTCATGTGCGTGCGGAACGGCCGGGCCGAGGCGCCGCCGTGCACGGTCTGGAGCATCGGCGTCTCGACCTCGAGGAAACCGCGCGACGTGAGGCCGGCCCGCAACGTCGCGTTCACCGCGGCGCGCTGGCGAACGGTGCGGCGGGCCTCGTCGCGCACGATCAGGTCCACGTAGCGACGGCGGACGCGCAGTTCCTCGCTCATCGGCTTGTGCGCGACGGGCAGCGGCCGCAGCGCCTTCGCCGTCAGCTGCCAGGAGTCGGCGAAGACCGACAGCTCGCCGCGACGCGAGGTGCCCACCTCGCCGTTCACCAGCACCTGGTCACCGAGGTCGACGTCGGCCTTCCAGGCCGCCAGCGCCTCCTCGCCCACCCGGTCGCGGGAGAGCATCACCTGCAGTTCGGCGTCCCCCTCGCGCAGCGTCGCGAAGCAGAGCTTGCCGGTGTTGCGCGAGAAGATGACGCGGCCGGTGATCCCGGCGGTGGCGCCGGTCATGGTGTCCGGCTCGAGGTCGGGGTGAGCGGCGCGGACGTCGGCCAGGGTCGTCGTCCGGCCGACCTCCACCGGATAGGGGTCGACGCCGGCCTCGCGCAGCCGGTCCAGCTTGGCCCGGCGGACCCGCATCTGCTCCGGGAGTTCGTCGTCGGCCGGACCAGGCGGTTCCTCGCTCACGGAGCGTCAGCCTACGGTGCGGCCGGACGGCGCCCGGACGGGGAACGGTGCACCGCCTGGGAGCGCTCGAACGCCAGCCGCAGCCCGTGCACCGTCAGGTCCGGCTCGCGCTCGGAGACCGTCCGGCAGCTGTCGGCCACCAGCGGCGCCAGGCCCCCGGTGGCGACGACGGCCGGCGCGGTCCCGAACTGCTCGACCAGCTCGGCCGAGATCCGGGCGACCAGCCCGTCGACGAGGCCGGCGAAGCCGAGGACCAGGCCCGACTGCAGGGCCGCCACGGTGTTCTTGCCGATCGCCTGCGGTGGCACGGTCAACTCCACCGAGCGCAGCTGCGCCGCCCGGCTGGCGAGCGCGTCGAGGCTGACCTCCACCCCCGGGGCCAGGGCGCCGCCGAGGAACTGCCCCTCGGGGCCGACTGCGTCGACGTTGGTCGACGTGCCGAAGTCCACGACGACGACCGGCCGCCCCCGCCCGTCGCCGTCCCGCCCGAAGAACTCGTGCGCGGCCAGCGCGGTCACCACCCGGTCGGCGCCGACCTCCCGCGGGTTGTCGACGTGCAGCGGCACCCCGGTGCGCACGCCGGGCCCGATGAGCACGACAGGGACCTCGAGGGAGTCCAGCAGCTCGCGCAGCGCGGGCAGGAGCGCGGGCACGGTCGAGCAGGCGGAGACCCCGGTGACCTCGGTGTCGCGCAGCAGGCCCCGCCACACCATCCGCAGCTCGTCGGCGGTGACCCGCGGCTGGGTGGTCACCCGCCAGCACCCCACCCGCCGGTCGCCGTCGAAGGTGGCCAGCACGGTCTGGCTGTTGCCGACGTCCACGGTCAGCAGCACCGCTCACTCCCCCCGCAGGTCGAGCGCGAGGTCGAGGATCGGCGAGGAGTGCGTCAGCGCGCCCACCGACAGGTAGTCCACCCCGGTCGCGGCGACCTCCCGGGCGACGGCGAGGGTCAGCCCGCCGGTGGCCTCCAGCTCGGCGCGGTCGCCGACGGCGGCCACCACCTCGCGCAGCTGCGCCGGGGTCATGTTGTCCAGGAGCAGGAACTCCGCGCCGGCCTCGACCGCCTCCAGCGCCTGCGCGGGGGTGTCGGCCTCGACCTGCACCGGCACGCGGGGGGCCCGCTCCCGGACCGCCGCGACCGCCGCGGCCACCGAGCCCGCCGCGGCGACGTGGTTGTCCTTGACCATCGCGACGTCGTAGAGGCCCATCCGCTTGTTCGCCCCGCCACCGCACCGGACCGCGTACTTCTCCAGCGGCCGCAGCCCGGGGGTCGTCTTGCGGGTGTCGAGCACGGTCGCGCCGGTGCCGGCGATGGCGTCGGCCCACGCCCGGGTCGCGGTGGCGATGCCGCTGGCCCGGCTGGCGATGTTCAGCGCGCTGCGCTCGGCGGCCAGCAGGGCCCGCACCGGGCCCCGGACGGTCAGCAGGACGTCGCCGCGGCGCACGCGGTCGCCGTCGGCGGCCCCGGCGGTGATCGTGGCTCCCGGCGCCAGCCGGGCGAAGACGCGGGCAGCGACCGGCAGCCCGGCCACGACGCCGTCGGCGCGCGCGACCAGGTCGGCCGTGCCGAGCTGCCCCGGCTGCACCGTGGCGGCACTGGTGACGTCGTAGGCGACGGCGAGGTCGGGGGCCGACGGCAGGACCGCGCCGCCGGTGAGGTCCTCGGCCAGGGTGCTCTCGACGAGCGCGTCGACCCAGGCCTCCTCCAGCCCGGTCCCCTCCAGCGACCGGGGATCCGCGCTCACGATTCCCCCCGCTCGCCTGCGCAAAGGGCTGACCGACGGCTCACCACGGCCTCCGTTCGCCTACGCGGGGCGCTCCGCTCCTCGCTCGTCCCTCGCTGCGATGCTCACGCCCCTGACGGCTCACCACGGCAGCACCACCGGCGTCCCCACGGCCCGACGCGTCAGGTGCAGCTCGCCCATGCTGTCCAGCCGCACGTCCAGGTGCACCCGCCAGTCGTCGGAGGTGTCGGGGTGGTCCTCGCGCCAGTGGCAACCGCGCGTCTCCTCGCGGGCCGCGGCGGCGGCGGTGACCGCGCCGGCCACCGTCAGCAGGTCCGTCGCCTCCCAGCTGGCCACGCCGGGGGTGGCGCCGGGGCCCTCCCCCAGCGCCTGCGCGAGGCCCGCCAGGGTGGTGACCGCAGCGGCGAGGCCCGCGCCCGAGCGCAGCGCCGCGACGGATCCCGACATCGTCTCGGTGACCCGCCGGCGGCCGGCCGGGTCGAGCAACCCCGACAGCGCCGGCGCCCCGGCCAGCGGAGCGGCGGGCAGCGGCAGCGACCGGGCCAGCTCGGCGCCGATGCGTGCGGCGAAGACCAGGCCCTCCAGCAGGGAGTTCGACGCCAGCCGGTTCGCGCCGTGCACGCCGGTGCTCGCGACCTCGCCGCAGGCGTACAGCCCGGGCACGGTCGTGCGGCCGGACAGGTCGGTGACCAGGCCGCCGGAGGCGTAGTGCGCGGCCGGCGTGACCGGCACCAGGTCGGTGAGCGGGTCGATGCCCGCCTCCCGGCAGCGCGCCACGATCGTCGGGAAGCGCTCGGCCAGGCCCGGGATCGACCGGGCGTCGAGCCAGACGTGCCGGACGGCGTCGCGCAGTTGCACGCGGGTGATGGCCTTGGCGACGACGTCGCGCGGCGCGAGCTCGGCCAGCGGGTGCACGCCGACCATGAACCGCTGCCCGGTGCCGTCGCGCAGCACCGCGCCCTCGCCGCGCAGCGCCTCGCTGACCAGCGGCTGCTGCCCGCGGACGTCGGGGCCCAGGTAGAGCGCGGTGGGGTGGAACTGCACGAACTCCAGGTCGGTGGCCACGGCTCCGGCGCGCAGGCCGAGCGCCACGCCGTCGCCGGTCGAGACCGACGGGTTGGTCGTGGCGGCGTAGATCTGCCCCATCCCGCCGGTGGCGAGCACGACCGCGCGGGCGCGCACGGCGCCCACGCCGTCGGCGCTGCCCTCGCCGAGCACGTGCAGGGTGACGCCGGCGGCGCGGCCCTGGCCGTCGCGGAGGAGGTCCAGCACCATCGCGTGCTCGACCAGCGTGACCCCCGGGTCCGCGCGCACCGCCTCGTGCAGCGCGCGCTGCACCTCCGAGCCGGTGGCGTCGCCGCCGGCGTGCACGATCCGGTCGGCGGAGTGCCCGCCCTCCCGGGTGAGCAGCAGCCGGCCGCCGGGATCGCGGTCGAAGGCCGCGCCCCACCCGATCAGCTGGGCCAGCCGCTGGGGCCCCTCGGTCACCAGCGCGCGGACGGCGTCGGGCTCGCACAGCCCCACACCCGCGATCTCGGTGTCGAGGGCGTGGGCCTCGGCGCTGTCCGCGGGGTCGAGCACGGCGGCGATCCCGCCCTGCGCCCACCGCGTCGACCCGTCGTCGACACCGACCTTGGTGACGACGGCGACCGACAGCCCGGCCGCGCGGGCGTGCAGCGCGACACAGAGCCCGGCGATCCCGGAGCCGACGACGCAGACGTCGGCGGCCAGCTCCCAGCCCGGGTCGGGCGCGGCCAGCCGCAGCGGGAGTCCGGTGACGGTGCCGCTCGCGGCGAGCGTCACCGAACCGGGACGCCGAGGTCGCTGCGCCGCTGGTCGGTCGCGCCCGGGACCGGGGCCGAGGGGTCACCGCCGAGCTCGACGATGCGGTTCGCGCCGTCGACGTGCACGACCTTGGGGATGTAGGCCTTCGCCTCGGTCTCGTCCATCACCCCGTAGCTGATCATGATGACCATGTCGCCGGGGTGCACCAGGTGCGCGGCGGCGCCGTTGATGCCGATGACGCCGGTCCCCCGCTCGCCGGGGATGACGTAGGTCTCCAGCCGGGCACCGTTGGTGATGTCGACGATGGCGACCTGCTCGCCGGGGATCAGGTCGGCGGCGTCGAGGAGGTCCTCGTCGATGGTGACCGAGCCGACGTAGTGCAGGTCGGCCTGCGTGACGGTGGCCCGGTGGATCTTGGACTTCAGCATCGTGCGCATCATCGGGGGCCTCCGAGGGTGACCGGAACGTTGTCGAGGAGTCGGGTGCTGTCGGCGCGGGCGGCCAGCAGCAGGCGGGCGGGGCCGGCGGACGGCGCCGGGCGCAGGTCGGGGTCGGTGAGCTCGAGGTAGTCGGGCACGAGCTCGGGCGCGGTCGCGAGCACCTCGCGGGCGGCGGCGAGCACCGCCTGCGCGCCGCGGGGGCCGGCGTCCGCCCCGGCACGCAGCGCTCGGTTCAACGTGGCCGAGGTGGCCCGCTGTTCCGCCGACAGGTACCGATTGCGGGAGGACAGTGCCAGCCCGTCGTCCTCCCGGACGGTCGGCACGCCGATCACCTCCACCGGCAGGACCAGCTCCCGGGCCATGGCCCGGATGAGCACCAGCTGCTGGTAGTCCTTCTCGCCGAAGAACGCCGCGTCCGGCCGGACCAGGCCGAAGAGCTTGGCGACGACGGTCAGCACGCCGGCGAAGTGGCCGGGCCGGACGGCGCCCTCGAGCACGGCACCCAGCGGCCCCGGGTCGACGGTCACGCCGAGCGCGCCGGGCCGGTAGACGTCCTCGACGCCGGGGTGGAAGACGAGATCGGTGCCCTCCTCGGCCAGCGCGGCCAGGTCGGCGTCCCAGGTGCGCGGATACCGGTCGAAGTCCTCGCCGGGGCCGAACTGGGTCGGGTTGACGAAGACCGAGACGACGACGGCGTCGCACTGCTCGCGGGCAGCGCGCACGAGCGTGCGGTGGCCCTCGTGCAGGGCCCCCATCGTCGGCACGAGCGCCACGCGGCCGGGCAGCCGCGCGCGCAGGGCGGCGAGGTCCGCGGCCGACTCGGCGACGCGCGGACGGGAGGAGACCGTCACCGGGAGCCGGCCGTGTCGCCGTAGCGGGCGGCGTCCAGCAGGTCCAGCAGCGGGGCACCCTCGTGCCGCTTGAGCCGGCCGGCGGCCAGCGCGCGCTCGGTGGTCCGGGTCGCCATCGCCACGTAGGCGGCGACGGACTGCGGGGCCCGCTCGGCCAGGGTCTCCAGGTGATCGCGGACCGTGCCGACGTCGCCCCGGCTGACCGGGCCGGTGAGCCCGCGGTCGCCGCGGCGGAGACCGTTGTCCAGCGCGGCGGTGAGCAGCGGGGCCAGCACCCGGGAGGGGTCCCCGACCCCGGCCGCCCGCAGCAGGTCGGCGGCCTCGGCGACGAGCGTGACCAGGTGGTTGGCGCCCGTCACCAGCGCGGCGTGGTACAGCCGCCGGTCGGCCTCGGCCACGAAGAAGGGCTCCCCGCCCATCTCCAGCACCAGGGTCTCGGCGACGGGCCGGTACTCCGGCGCGCTGGTCACCCCGAACGGGGCGCCGGTGAGCCGCTCGGCGTCCTCGGGGGCGCCGGTGAAGGTCATGGCGGGGTGCAGCGCCAGCGGCAGGACGCCGATCCGCGCCGCCGGCTCCAGCACGGCCAGGCCGTGCGCGCCGGAGGTGTGGAAGGCCAGCTGGCCCGGGCGCCAGGCGCCCGTCTCGGCCAGACCGGCGACCAGCCCGGCCAGCGTGTCGTCGGGAACGGCGAGGACGACGAGGTCCGCGGCGGCGACGACCTCGTCGGCGGGCAGTAGAGGGACGCCGGGCAGCAGGCGGCCGGCGCGCTCGGCGGAGGCGGCCGAGAGCCCGGAGGCGGCGACCACGTCGTGGCCGGCGGCGGCCAGGGCGGCGCCGAGGACGGCACCGACGCGGCCTGCGCCGATGACGCCCACGCGGAGGCGGGCGGGAGCGCTGGCGGCGGACGGCAGTCCGGCGGCGCGCGGGGTCCTGCGGGCAGCAGGCATGCGGTGCTCCTCGTTCCAGTCCCGTGCGGGTACCGGACGTCGGTCGGTCTCCCCCTTCGGAGACCGGCGGGGTCGTGCGGGGTGGTGCCGGGTGGTGCAGGTGGCGCGCTCCCCGCTGCGACCAGCTGTGTCACGCGGGTGTCGTGCCGATGGCGAGTGTGTGACCGGCTCGCGCCCGGTGCAACGTCAGGGGGCTGTGGGGTCGGTCACGGGCGCCGGCGCGCGAGCCAGAGCCGGGCTCTCTACCGTGACGCGGCAACCGACCGACGCCGAGGGGCAGGGAGCACATGGGCGACCTCGAGGGACGTACCGCGCTGGTCACCGGCGCCAGCCGGGGCATCGGCCTGGCGATCGCGCAGAGCCTGGTCCGGCGGGGTGCGCGGGTGGTGGTCACCGCGCGCAGGCCCGAGGCGCTGACCGAGGCGGTGACCGCGCTGGGCGGCCCGGACGTCGCCGTCGGCGTGGCCGGGAACGCGGGTGACGCCGAGCACCGCGCCGAGGCCGTCGCCACCGCCGTCGACACGTTCGGCAGCCTCGACATGCTGGTCGGCAACGTCGGCATCAACCCGGTCCACGGGCCGATGGTCGACCTGGACCTCGCCGCGTTCCGCAAGATCCTCGACACCAACGTCGTCGCCACCCTCGGCCTGGTGCAGGAGGCGTGGCGGGCGTGGATGGCCGAGCACGGCGGATCGGTGCTGGTCGTGGCCTCCGTGGCCGGCCTCAAGGCCTCCCCCGGCATCGCCGGGTACGGCGTCAGCAAGGCGGCGCTGATCAACCTGGTCACCCAGCTGGCGGTGGAGCTCGGCCCGGGCGTTCGGGTCAACGCGGTCGCCCCGGCCGTGGTGAAGACCCGGTTCGCCGGCGCCCTGTACGAGGGCCGCGAGGCCGAGGCCGCGCAGGCCTATCCGGCCGGCCGGCTCGGCGAACCCGAGGACGTCGGCGAGGCCGCGGCCTACCTGCTCGGCGACGGCGCGGGGTGGGTCACCGGCCAGACCCTCGTGCTCGACGGCGGCTCGCTCTCCCGCGGCCCGGCCTAAGCGCAACTTCCTGACGGGAGCCGAGCAGCGGGGCCTGCATCAGTGCCGGCCGAGCACCCGCGCCAGGACGTCGTCCTCCTCGTCGTCGTCCCGATAGCGGTGCCGGCGGCGACCGGACGCCGCCGCGTTCGCCCGGCTCTCGGCCAGGATCTGCGCGAGCCGGGCCTCCCCCGGCGTGGGGATGGCCGGCGTCTGCACCGTGAGCGGTTCGACCGGCAGGGGCTCGGGGGGCAGGGGCTCGGGGGGCAGGGGCTCGGGGGGCAGGGGCGCCGGTGGCCGCGGCCACGCGTCGAGCTCCGACACCGCCTGCACCGATGCCAGGGGCTGCTCGACCGTCAGCTGCTCGGCCGGGGGCGCGTCGTCGGTGCGACGGCGACGACGGGACGAGTCGGCCGGGACGGGCGCCCGGTACGAGTCCGGGATCGGGGAGACCGGCTCCTGGACGTGGGCCTGCTGCTGGGCCCGGATGCCCTGCAGCGCCTCGTACCCGCGGGTGACGGGCGCCCCGGGAGCGGGCTCCGGCGGGCGCACCTCGGCTCCGGGCTCCGGCCGGTGCACCTCGGCCACGGGCTCCGGCCGGTGCACCTCGGGCGCCACGGGCTGCGGTGCGGGGGCGTCGAGCCGGACCGCGGGCCAGCCCCCCGACAGCTCGCGGGGCGTCTCGTCGGACCAGCTCACCGACTCGATCGTGCGGGTGCTGGGCCCCTCGACCGTGCCGACGGGGCCCGTCCCGAGCGGGCCGCGGGAGGACTGGGTCCGCATGACCACCCGCTCGAGGAACATCTCGCTGGACAGCTGCTCGGTGAGCTCCGCGCGCAGCCGGCCCACGTCGGCGCGCAGGTCGGCGAGCTGGCCGAGCTCGGTCCGGGCGTCGGCGACCCGGGCCACGTCCTCGCGCAGGGCGCCGAGCGCCGCCATCTCCTGGCGGAGCGCGCCCAGCGCGGCCACGTCGGAGCGCAGCGCCCCCAGCGCCGCCACGTCGGAGCGCAGCGCCCCCAGCGCCGCCACGTCGGAGCGCAGCGCCCCCAGCGCCGCCACGTCCGAGCGCAGCGCGGTCAGTCCGGCGACCTCCCGGCGCAGTGCCGTGAGCTCCGCGCGCATGGCGTCGTCGGCCTCGCGGCGCAGCCGGTTGTCCGTCGCCTGCTCGTGCTCCCGGCGACCCGCCGCCTCGCGGGCGAGCTCCAGCTCACGAGCCCGGCCCGGGCCGGCGCCATCGTCGGCTCCCCCACGCCGCCGCCCGGCCGCCAGCAGCGCGAGGACGAACGCCCACGCGCCGCCGACGACGGCCAGCCGGAGGATCTGCGGGTCGTCGGTCAGGAAGACGACGACGGTGGCGGCGACGGCCAGCACCGCGCCGAGCGCCAGACCCGCGGTGCGCCAGAGCGCGGGCGGGGACCCGGCGGAGGGGTGAGCGGCGCCGCTCGACTCGCCCAGCTCTCCGCGCATGACCGCAAGGGTAACGGTGCGAGGGCTCCCGCTCACGCTCCGAACGGCTGCCGAGATCCAGAAGTCACCGGCGCCCCGCTCAGCCCTCGGCCAGAGCGCCGTCCGAGCTGAGCACGAGCCCGACGGAGACCTCGCCGCCGAGGATGGCGTTCTTGCTCAGCGGGCCACCGGCGTCCAGCGGGACGAACTCGGCGAACCGCAGCCCGTAGGTCTCCTCGAGCCCGAGCTGGCAGAACGGCCGGGTGGGGCACTCCTCCGGGCCACCGAGGACCAGCGAGCCGTCGCCGCAGGCGTCGGCCAGCTCGGAGAGCGTGCTGATGCCGAGCTCGTCGGCGAACTCCTGCGTCACGGCGAAGGCGTTCTGGTCCACGGCCTCGGCCGGCTGGCCGAAGACCAGGCCGGCCTGGTCGGCGAGCGGCCGCGCGGCGCCGGCCGTCTCCTGCGCGTCGTTGGTGGCCACCGGGTCGGCGTCGGGGCCGTTGAACTCGGCGTTGAGCGCCTCGGTGACGGTGGCCAGGTACTCGGGGAAGACCTGGATCTCCGCGCCGGAGCGCAGCGCCGGCAGGTACAGCTCGCGGCTGCCCACCGTGCGGACCTCGGTGTCGAAGCCGGCGGCGTCCAGGGTCAGCGCATAGATCGTGGCGAGGACCTCGGACTCGCTCCAGTCGGTGGCCCCGACCACGATGGCGCCGCTGCCCTGCTCCAGGCCCTCGGTGACGCCGTTCTCCTCGACCCACTCCGCCGCGACCTCGTCGACGGTGCGGCGCTCCAGGTCGACCGCGGCGTTGAGCCCGATCAGCTCCTCGGTCGTCAGCGCCGCCGACACCGCGTCGAGCGCGGGCACCAGGGCCGGCTGCGCGGACGCGGTCGCGCCGTTGACCGCGGGGACGATGTTGTCGGCCAGCTGCAGCTCCTGGTCGTCCTCGAGGACGACGAGCTGCTCGCCGGGGATCGGCGCGCAGGCGTCCCCGCTGGCCGAGCCACCGCTGGTCTCACCGCCGCCGGTGCCGGACGAGCCGGAGTCGCCGCACGCCGCGGTGGCCAGCACCGCCGCGATCGCCAGGGGGGTGAGGAACCGCGTACGCCTCGTCACAACTGCCCGCCTTCTGTGTCCCGTCGGCCCACAGGGGCCCGACGCGTGTCTGGCGGGAGAACTCCCGCGCCGGTCATGCAACCCCCGCAGCGGCGGCAGCTCCAACTGTCCGGCCGATGTGTTGCCGCCTTGTTATGCGAGCGGCGCGATCACAGCGGGATGCCGGACGCCGTGGGCTCGGGCCTGCCTACGGCGGCGTCGGTGCGCGGTACGCGGCGGAACGGCAGCCGCCGCTGGCCGGGCGTCACCGCCCAGGAGAGGACGACGAGCGCCAGTTCGGTCAGCAGGGCCAGGGCCGCCACCAGGATCGCGCCGGCGATCATGACGCCGTAGTCGCGCTGCCCGAAGCCCAGGTTGATCAGCCGCCCGAGCCCGCCGCCACCGACCAGGGCGGCGAGCGTCGCGGTGGCCACGACCTGCACCGTCGCCGTCCGGATGCCGGTGAGCACCAGCGGCGCGGCCAACGGGACGTCGACGCGGCGCAGCACCTGGCCGCGGGACATCCCCATCGCCCGGGCGGCCTCACGGACCTCGGCGTCCACGCCGCGGAACCCGACGAAGGTGTTGGTGAGGATCGGCGGGATCGCGAACACGGCCAGCGCGATGGCCGTGGCCCGGTTGCCGAAGCCGATCGGCGAGACCGCGAAGAGGGTGAGCAGCGCCAGGGTCGGGATCGCGCGGCTGACGTTGGACACGACCACGACCACGCCCGAGCCGCGCCGCGCCGATCCGAGCGCCGCGCCGATCGGGAGCGCGATCACCATCGCGGCCGCGACCGCGACCGCCGAGACCGCGACGTGCTCGGCGAGCAGGTCGAGGATGCCGTTGCGCCGGGTCCAGTTGAACGGGTCGTTGAGGTAGGTGATCGCCCGCTCGAAGTCGTTCACGCCGGCCCCCTCACGACCGCGCCGCCCGCGCCCACGGGGTCAGCAGCCGCTCGATGCCGGCGAGCAGCAGGTCGGCGACCAGCGCCAGGAGCACGCAGCCGACCGCGCCGGTGACGATCTCCGCCCGGTACTCGTTGGCGTTCAGCCCGCCGGTGATGAGCTGACCGAGCCCGCCGTGCCCCACCAGCACGCCCACCGTCGTGAGCGCCACGGTGGACACGGTGGCGATGCGCAGCCCGGCCATGAACGCCGGCAGGGCCAGGGGGAGGTCCACGCGGAGGAACAGCTGCAGCGGGCCCATGCCCATCCCTCGCGCGGCCTCGCGCACGTCGGCGGGCACACCCTGGAGGCCGGCGAGGAAGTTGCGGACGAGGATCACCAGCGAGTACGCGGTCAGGCCGACCAGGACGGTCGTGGCCGACAGCCCCGTGAGCGGGAAGACGAAGGCGAACATCGCCAGCGACGGGATCGTGTAGACGACCGTCGACAGGGCGAGAACCGGCCCGGCGAGCCACCGGCCGCGGCGGGCGAGCAGGGCCAGCGGGAGCGCGATGGCGGCGCCGATGGCCACCGCCGCGACGGTCAGCCAGACGTGCTCGCGCAGGTGGCCCACAATGGTGTCCCAGTTGTCCGAGACGTACGACGGGTCGAACCAGGGGTTCGGTGCCTCGTCGACCGCGAGCACCACGTCGCTCGCCGCGCCCATCAGGGGCGCACCGACAGGAGGGCCACCCCGTGGACGCTACTGCCGCACCCGTACGCCCCGCTGCCCTGGTTCCGACGCCGTCGGCGTCGGACGCCCCCGAGATCCGCCTCGAGGGGATCAGCAAGGTCTACGCCGACGGCACCGTCGGGGTGGCGGAGCTGGACCTCACCTTCGCGGCCGGCGAGCTCACCGTCCTCGTCGGCCCGTCCGGATGCGGCAAGACCACCACGATGAAGATGATCAACCGGATCATCGAGCCGACCACCGGCCGCGTCCTGCTCGACGGCGAGGACGTCACCCGGGTCGACGCCGACCGGCTGCGCCGCCGCATCGGCTACGTCATCCAGAACGTCGGCCTCTTCCCCCACCGGACCGTGCGGGCCAACGTGGCCACGGTGCCCCGGCTGCTCGGCTGGGACCGGCGCACGACCCGGGCCCGCGTCGACGAGCTGCTGACCACCGTCGGCCTGGACCCCGCCGTCCACGGCAACCGGTACCCGGCCCAGCTCTCCGGCGGGCAGCGGCAGCGTGCCGGGGTGGCGCGGGCGCTGGCGGCCGACCCGGGCGTGCTGCTGATGGACGAGCCGTTCTCCGCCGTCGACCCGGTGGTCCGCGAGCGGCTGCAGGACGAGTTCCTCCGGCTCCAGTCCTCCGTGCGCAAGACCATCGTCTTCGTCACCCACGACATCGAGGAGGCGGTCCGGCTCGGGGACCGCATCGCGATCATGAGCGCCGGCGGCCACGTGGAGCAGTTCGCCCCGCCGGCCGACCTGCTCGGCCGGCCGGCGAGCCCGTTCGTGGCCGACTTCGTCGGCGCCGACCGTGGCCTCAAGCGCCTGGCCGTCACCCTCATCGACCCGGCCGACCTGGACCACCCGCCCGTCGTGCACGCCGGGACGACGCTGGGCGAGGCCGCCGCGGCCCTCGCCGGCGCGGCCGGGGCCGTGGTGCTCGACGGCGCCGGCCGCCCGTGCGGCTGGCTGCCGGCCGGCCGCGCCGGCGGGAGCGGCACGGTGGCCGCGGCGATGCGGCCGATCGAGGAGCCCGTGCCCGTCTCGGCGACGCTCAAGGCGGGCCTGTCGGTGCTGCTGCGCCAGGACGTCGATGCGGTGCCGGTCGTCGACGGCGGGAGCTACCTCGGCGTCCTCACGGCCGGCACGGTGCACGCGACCCTGCGCCGCTCCGTCGCCTCGTCGGGCTAGCGCCCGGCACCCCGGGCGGCCGCCGCGCCGCCCTCGTCGTCGCGGGACGGCGGGACGCGGCAGACGTGCTCCAGCCACAGCGCGGCGACGACGAGGGCGGCCGAGGAGAGGACGCCGACGACGCCGGTGACCGTGTCGTCCCCGGCGGCGTCCAGGCGGTCCAGCGACGGGACGACGTACAGCAGCACCCCGGTCCACACGCCGACGAACACGGCGCCCATGTACGCGCTCGCCTGCGCCAGCACCGCGACGCGGGCCACGAGCAGCGGCTCGACCGGGCGCACCAGCCCGGGGCGGTGGGCCGTGGCCGCCTCCGGGGCGCCGCCGCGGGCGGTGCGGCGCGCCTCGCGCACGGCGTCGAGCCGCGCGCCCAGCGTGCGGGCGGCCAGCCCCTCGGTGACGGCGAGCAGCGCCAGCGGCACCGGCAGCCACCAGCGCAGGGGCGGCAGGTCCCCGTAGACCGAGCGGACCACCAGCCAGGTCGCCAGAGCCAGCCCGACGGCGACGACGGCCAGGTCGCGGCGGCGGACCGGCGTCACGGCCGGGGCTCCCAGCGGATCACCGCGTCGACCTCCTCCCGCGGCAGGGCGGCGAGGAGGTCGGCGACGGGCCCGTGCCCGGGCAGGACGGCGGCGGGGTCCACCGACGCCCACGGCACCAGCACGAAGGCCCGCTCGTGCGCCCGCGGGTGCGGGAGCGTCAGCACCGGGTCGTCGGACAGCACGGCCGCGCCGTCGGCCTCGACCGTGACGACGTCGACGTCCAGCGTGCGCGCCCCCCAGCGGACCTCGCGGGTGCGGCCGGCCGCCTGCTCGAGCTCGTGCGCGCGGGCCAGCCAGCCGGCGGCGTCGTGGGGACCGTCGACCAGCGCGACCGCGTTCAGGTACGCCGGCTGCTCGACCGGACCCCAGGGCGGCGTCTCGAACAGCGCGGAGCGGGCGACGAGTCCGTCGGCGGCGAGGGCCTCGAGCGCCTCGGCCAGGGTCGCGGCGCGGTCCCCGAGGTTGGCGCCCAGCGACAGCACCGCCCTAGACATGCGCCTTCTCCGGTCCGCTCCTCGGCCCGCCTCCGGATCCCGCGGCGAGCGCGCGAGTCGGGGGGAGAGGTGGGTTCTTCGTCATGGGCGCTGACGCCGGATGGCGACCGTGACGTCGTCGAAGGGGACGCCGAGCTCCGCGTCCGGCTTGTGCAGCGTGATCTCGGCGGCGTCGACCAGCGGGTTGGCCAGGCAGGCGTCGGCCATCCGCTGGGCGAGGGTCTCGAGGAGGTCCACCGGCTCGCCGGTGAGGATGCCGTGCAGCCGCTGGGCCAGCTCCGCGTAGTTCACCGTGCGCTCGAGGTCGTCGCCGGCGGCGGCGGGCCGGGTGTCCAGCTCGAGGACGGCATCGACGACGAAGGTCTGCCCCCGCTCGCGCTCCCAGTCGTACACGCCGTGGTGGGCGTGCGCGGTGATGCCCCGGACGGTGATGCGGTCCGGGGTGTGGGCGGGGAGCTGCTCAGGCACGGGTTCGGATCTCCTGTCGGGCGCGCTGGACGGCGGCCACGGTACGGACGGCGTCGACCGAGGCCGCGGCGTCGTGCACCCGCACGCCCCACGCCCCCGCCTCCGCCGCGAGCACGGTCGTGGCCAGGGTGGCGGCGTCACGCTGCTCGGCGGGGCGGACCGCGCCGTCGGGCCCGGCGAGCTCGCGGCCGAGGAAGGTCTTGCGGGAGGCCCCGACGAGCACCGGCAGGCCCAGGCCGACGACGCGGTCCAGGCCCGCCAGCACCCGCCAGTTGTGCTCCGCCCGCTTCGCGAAGCCCAGGCCCGGGTCGAGCACCAGCTGCGCGGGGTCCACCCCCGCGGCGACGACGTCCTCCACCCGGGCGGTCAGCTCGGCGCACACCTCGGTGACGACGTCGCCGTAGCGGGCGGCCGCGTACATCTCCCGGCTGTGGCCGCGCCAGTGCATGAGCACCCACGGCACGCCGGTCTCGGCCACGAGCTCGGCCATGTTCTTGTCGGCCCGGCCGCCGCTGACGTCGTTCACCAGGACGGCACCCGCACCGATCGCGGCCTCGGCCACCTCGGCGCGGGTCGTGTCCACGCTGACCCGCACGCCGGCGGCAGCGAGCTCGCGGACCACCGGCACCACCCGCCGGCACTCCTCGTCGGCGTCCACGCGGTCGGCGCCGGGCCGGGTCGACTCGCCGCCGACGTCGACGTAGTCGGCACCAGCCGCGTGCATAGCCAGCCCGTGCGCCACCGCCGTCGCCGCGTCGGCGAAGCAGCCCCCGTCGGAGAACGAGTCGGGGGTGACGTTCAGGACGCCCATCACCACGCAGCGCCCCGGCTGCGGGAGCTGGAGGGGCCGGGTCACTGTGCCAACGGTTCGGCTCCGCGCTCGCTCCGCTCCTCGCTCGCAGAGCTCGCTGCGATGCTCACTCGCCGTCGCCTCATCTGCCCAGGACCAGGCTCATCGCCTCGCTGCGGGTCGCCGCGCTGTCGCGGAACATGCCGCGCACCGCGGAGGTCACCGTGGACGATCCGGGCTTGCGGATGCCGCGCATGCCCATGCACAGGTGCTCGGCCTCGACGATCACGATCACGCCGCGGGGCTTGAGCACCTCGTGCAGCGCGTCGGCGATCTGCCGCGTCATGCGCTCCTGAACCTGCGGGCGGCGCGCGTACATGTCGACGAGCCGGGCGAGCTTGGACAGGCCGGTGACCCGCCCGTCCTCCCCGGGGATGTAGCCGACGTGCGCGACCCCGTGGAAGGGCACCAGGTGGTGCTCGCAGGTCGAGTACATCGGGATGTCCTTCACGAGGACCATCTCGTCGTGGTCCTCGTCGAAGACCGTCGCGAGGACCTCGTAGGGGTCCTGCCACAGGCCGGCGAAGGTCTCGGCGTAGGCGCGGGCCACCCGGCCCGGAGTGTTCTGCAGCCCCGGCCGGTCGGGGTCCTCCCCCACCGCGATCAGCAGCTCGCGGACGGCGGCCTCGGCACGCGCGTGGTCGATCTGCCCGTAGACGGGGCGGACCTCGTCCTCGGCTTCCTCGGGGATCTCGCTCACGGGCAACTCCTCGCTGGTGGGGGCTACGGCCTGCTCACCGTTGCACGGGCGCACCGACGTCGCCCACCGGGCTCGACCCGCCGACCACGTGCCCGTTGCCGTTGCCCTTGGTGAGGCTGAGCTGGGCCTGCTCGGACGGCGTGAGCACCGGCGGCTGGTCCGACGGCGTCCGCTTGCCGAAGCCGTTGTACGGCGCGAGCGAGGGGCGTTTGGTGACCGGGGCGCAGATCCGCGCCATGTCGTCCTTGGAGAGGGTCTCCTTCTCCATGAGCTCGAGGACGAGCTGGTCGAGCACCGACCGGTACTCCACCAGGATCTCCCACGCCTCGTCGTGCGCGGCCTCGATGAGCGCGCGCACCTCGGCGTCGATGTCGGCGGCGACGGCCTCGGAGTAGTCCGGTCGCGAGCCCATGTCGCGGCCGAGGAACGGCTCGGAGTCGGTGCTGCCGTACTTCACCGCACCCAGCTTGGCGCTCATGCCGTACTGGGTCACCATCGCCCGGGCCATCGACGTGGCCTTCTCGATGTCGTTGCCCGCGCCGGTGGTCGGCTCGTGGAAGACGAGCTCCTCCGCGGCGCGACCGCCCAGGGCGTAGGCGAGCGTGTCGATCATCTCCGACCGGGTCTGGGTGTACTTGTCCTCGGTCGGCAGCACCAGCGTGTGCCCCAGCGAGCGGCCGCGCGGCAGGATCGTCACCTTGTGCACCGGGTCCAGGTTGGGCAGTGCGTGCGCCACCAGGGCGTGCCCGCCCTCGTGGTAGGCGGTGACCTTCTTCTCCTTCTCGCTCATCGCCCGCGTCTTTCGCTCGGGGCCGGCCAGCACGCGGTCGATGGCCTCCTCGAGGCTCTCGTCGGTGATGACGGTGCCGCCGTGCCGGGCGGTGAGCAGCGCGCCCTCGTTGAGGACGTTGGCCAGGTCGGCGCCGGTGAAGCCCGGCGTCCGCCGGGCCAGCGTCTCCAGGTCGACGTCGGGGGCGAGCGGCTTGCCCTTCGCGTGGACGGCGAGGATCGCCTTGCGGCCCATGAGGTCGGGGCGGTCGACGGCGATCTGCCGGTCGAAGCGGCCGGGGCGCAGCAGGGCGGGGTCGAGGATGTCGGGCCGGTTCGTGGCGGCGATCATGATGACGCCGCCCCGGACGTCGAAGCCGTCCATCTCGACGAGCATCTGGTTCAGCGTCTGCTCGCGCTCGTCGTGGCCGCCGCCCATGCCGGCGCCGCGGTGCCGGCCGACGGCGTCGATCTCGTCGACGAAGATGATCGCCGGCGCGTTCTGCTTGGCCTGCTCGAACAGGTCACGGACCCGGCTGGCGCCCACGCCGACGAACATCTCGACGAAGTCCGAGCCGGAGATCGTGAAGAACGGCACGCCCGCCTCGCCGGCCACCGCGCGGGCCAGCAGCGTCTTGCCGGTGCCGGGCGGACCGAACAGCAGCACGCCCTTGGGGATCTTGGCACCCACGGCCTGGAACTTCACCGGGTTGGCCAGGAAGTCCTTGATCTCGTGGAGTTCCTCGATCGCCTCGTCGGCGCCGGCGACGTCGGCGAACGTCGTCTTCGGGGTGTCCTTGGTGATCTGCTTGGCCTTCGACTTGCCGAAGGCCATGACGCCGCGGCCGCCGCCCTGCATCGAGTTGAACAGCCAGAACAGCAGGAGCAGGAGGATGACGAACGGGAGGAAGCTGATCAGGACGCTGACGAAGATGTTCTCCTGCGTCACGTTCGTGTCGAAGTCGACGCCGTCGCCGCCCTGACCCGCGACGATGTCGAAGACGTCGTCCGCGCCGCCGACCGGGAAGGACGCCGTGATCCGGTCACTGCCCTCGACCGGGTTCGTCAGCTCGAGGTCGAGCGTCTGCTCCTTGTCGTTGATCGTGACCTTCTCGGCGTTGCCGTCCTCGATCTGCTCGAGGGCCGTGGCCGTGGACACGTCCTTGTAGTCCTCGCCGCCGCTGAACAGGGCGGAGAACCCCACCGCCAGCAGGACGACGAGGACGACCCAGAACCACACGGAGCGGAAGATCTTCTTGCGTTCCATACACCGATGCCGGGCGGCCCGAAGGAGCCGTACCCGTCGACCCTCCTGATCGTCCGGGGGACGCGACCTGCACAGCGGGTGGCCCCGCGCGCGTCGGTGCGGCGTCGTTGCGATCGACGGTACACCGGGCGGCCTGTGCGAACGCTGAACGCGAGCGGCGAGTAACCCGTATGCGTGGCCGTGCCCGGAGGGTCGCCGCCGGGTGCCGCGGTCGGGATTCGCTCGCCGCGGGGACGGCGCCCGGGCCCGGTGCCGGCCGGGGCCGGCGTCAGCCGGAGTAGACCTCGGGCTTGAGCGTGGCGATGTAGGGCAGGTCCCGGTAGCGCTCGGCGTAGTCCAGGCCGTAGCCGATGACGAACTCGTTCGGGATGTCGAAGCCGATGTACTTGACCGGCACCTCGACCTTGACCGCGTCGGGCTTGCGCAGCAGGGCGCAGACCTCCAGCGACGCCGGACCGCGGCCGCCGAGGTTCTTCAGCAGCCAGGAGAGGGTCAGGCCCGAGTCGATGATGTCCTCGAGGACCAGCACGTGCTTGCCGCTGATGTCGCGGTCGAGGTCCTTGAGGATCCGGACGACACCGGAGGAGCTGGTGGCGCTGCCGTAGGAGGAGACGGCCATGAACTCCATCTGGGTGGGCAGCTGCAACGCCCGGGCGAAGTCGCTCATGAAGAGGACCGCGCCCTTGAGGACGCCGACGAGCAGCACCTCCTTGCCGGCGTAGTCCCGCGCCACGACGGTGGCCAGCTCGCCGATCTTGCTCTGGATCTGGGCCTCGCTGAGCAGGACGTGGTCGATGTCCGGGCCGTACCCGTGGTCGGGACCGAGGCCGGCGGGAGGGCTGGCTGGGTCCGTCACGGCAGGGGCTCCTCGAGGTGTCCGGGTGCAGGGGGGCCGCTCCGGCGCACCGGCGGCAGCACGACCAGAGTGCCAGACGCCCGGACCACCCCCGCCCCGCCGGGTAGGTCGACCCGGCCCTGCCCGCGCCACCCCGTGACGAGGGTCTCGACCGCGCGCAGGTGCACCGCCTGCAGGTCCGGGACGCCGGCGGCGCGCAGCCAGCCCCGCAGCACCCGCCGCCGCAGGGCCGCGGGCAGGGCGGCCAGCGGTCGGGCCGGGAGGCCGCCGTCGGCCCCCTCCGTGCGCAGCCGGCCCAGTTCTGCGGCTGCCAGGCCGTCGAGGGCGTCCAGGTCCTCCCGGAGCAGTTCGGCGGTGCGGGCCAGGGAAGGGGCCACGCCACCGCCCAGGACGTCCTCGAGCAGCGGCAGCACCTCGGTGCGCAGCCGGACCCGGGTGTAGGCGGGGTCGGCGTTCCACGGGTCGTCCCAGACCGGCAGGCCCTGGTCGCCGCACGCCTGCCGGGTGGTCGCCCGCCGGACGCCCAGCAGGGGCCGCCACCACAGCACGCCGTCGTCCTCCCGCGTGGCGACCATGCCGGCCACCGAGCGCGGTCCGGAGCCCCGGCCGAGGCCCAGCAGCACCGTCTCGGCCTGGTCGTCGAGGGTGTGGCCCAGCGCGATCCGGGCGCCGTGTCCCAGCGCCGTCGCGGCCAGCGCGGCGTAGCGGGCGGCGCGCGCGGCGGCCTCGGGTCCGCCGTCGGTGCCCACGGCGACGGTCCGGACGAACACCGGGTCCAGCCCCAGCTCCCGCAGCAGCTCCGCCGTCCGCCCGGCCCGCTCGGCCGACCCCGGCTGGAGGCCGTGGTCGACCGTCACCCCGCCGACGGGCACGCCGCAGGCGCGCCCCTCGAAGGCCAGGGCGGCGGCCAGCGCCACGGAGTCCGCTCCCCCGCTGCAGGCCACCAGCACCGGGCGGTCGGAGAAGAGCAGGCCGGGCCGGACGGCGACGCGCAGGGCGGCGACCGCGGGCGGGGGCCCTCCCACGCGGATCAGGCGGGGATGGCGGGCCGGCCGATGACGCGGTCCACCCAGCGGGCAGGGTCGGTGAGCTCCTCGATCCGCGGCAGCGCTTCCGGACCGGACCACACGCGGTTGAAGCCCTCCATGCCGACGAGGTCGACGACCCCGCCGACGAAGAACCGCCCGTCGGCGTACTGCTTCATCTTCTGCTCCAGGCCCAGCAGGCGGCGCAGCACGCGGTCGACGGGGCCGCGGCCCTTCCGCCGCTGGGCGAACCGCTTGCGCAGCGTGCGCACCGAGGGGACGACGTCGGGGCCCACACCGTCCATGACGTACTCGGCATGCCCCTCGACCAGGCTCATCACCGCGGTGACGCGGTCCAGGACCGCCCGCTGCGCGGGGTCGCTGACCAGTGCCATGAGCCCCTGCGGCTCGTCGTCGACGGCCTCGCCACCGCGCACGGCGTCGCCCAGGCTGCGGACGACGTCCCGCAGGCGGTCGCGCAGCACGTCGGCGTCCAGGTCGGTGGCCTCGACGAACTCCGCGATCAGCGACTCCAGGTGCCCCTGCAGCCACGGCACCCCGGTGAACTGCAACTGGTGGGTCACCTCGTGCAGGCAGACCCAGAGCCGGAAGTCGCTGGGGTCCACCCCGAGCCGGCGCTCGGCGTCGACGATGTTCGGGGCCACGAGCAGCAGGCGCCCGCCGGTGCCGAAGACCTCGTACTGGCCGAGCACCCGGGAGGAGAGGAAGGACAGGACCGCGCCGGCCTGCACGCCGGTGGCGCGCGAGCCGATGGCGGTGGCGATCGCGCCGGGCCGGTGGCCCTGCTTCTCGGCGAGGGCGTCGACCAGGGGGTCCAGCAGCGCCGCCATGCCGGCGGTGTTGGCGTCGACCCAGCCGGGCCGGTCGACGACGGCGACCTCGGGCACCGGGCCGCCGGGCACCGGGCGCAGGCCGGTGAGCCCCTCGACGTGGGCGATCGCGGTGGCGGCGGCCTCGTGAAGTTCGCGGACGACGGCGGCGGCCTCCTCCCGCGTCGTCTGCGGACCCGGGCCGACCAGCCGGCGGGCGGTGCGTCCGGCGAGGTCCCAGTCGACCATCGAGGAGGCGCTGCTCATCGGCTCACCGTACGCGTGGGGAGCGACTCGCGACCTCCGCCGGCCTCACGGGCAGCCGCAGGCGGCCAGCGCGGCGGCGGCCTCGTCGAGGGCGTCCTCGGCGGGCTGCGCGCCGGTCGAGACGCCGTCGGCGAGGAAGGCGTAGACCAGCAGCCGCCCGTCCGCGGTGACGACGGTGCCGGCCAGCGCGTGCACGCCCTGGAGCGTGCCGGTCTTGCCGCGCACGGCGCCGGGCGCGGTCGCCGGGTCGTCGTCCCCGCGGTCGGCGAGGGTGCCGTCGTACCCCGCGACGGCGAGCCCCGAGACGATCGCCGACAGGTCGGCGGTGGACCCCTCCGCCGCGGCGACGAGCACCCGCGCGAGCAGCGCCGCGGGCACCCGGTCGGCGGCCGAGAGACCGCTGCCGTCGGCGAGGAGCACGCCGTCGACGTCGAAGCCGGCCTCCTCCAGGGCGGCCGGCACCGCCTGGGCGACGCCGTCGAAGGTGGCCGGCAGGCCGCGGGCGAGAGCCACGTGCCGGGCCAGTGCCTCGGCGAGGAGGTTGTCGGACTGGGCCAGCATCTGCTCGACCAGCCGGCCGATCGGCGCCGACCGCACGGTCCCGAGCACGCGGGCGCCCTCGGGCGCCTCGCCCAGGCCGACCGTCGCGGCGGGCACGCCCAGGGCCGCGGCCAGGGCACGGCCGGCGTCGGTGCCGGGGGCGCCGCTGCGCTGGGGGTTCCCCGGGGCGATCCGGGCGCCGTCGACGGCGGTGGCCGTGACCGGCGCGGCGTAGCTGGAGGGGGCGTCGCCGGGACCCCAGCCGGGCGCGGTGAGCGGGCCGGAGAACATGCCGTTGTCCACCACGACGCCGGTGACCGGGGTCCCGCCGAGGGCCGCCCGGACCTGGCCGGCGAGGTCGGCCACGGTCGGCGCCCCGGGGTAGGTCTGCGACGGCACCGTGGTCGACAGCGTCGGATCGCCGGCGCCCACGAGGACCACCTCGCCCGGCACCGACCCGGCGACGACGGTGGTGGCCAGCGTGTCGTCGGGGTCGAGCGCGGTCAGGGCGGCGACGGCGGTGAGCAGCTTGGCGGTCGACGCGGGGACGGCGGGGCGGTCGCCGGAGCGGTCGAGCAGGACCTCGCCGGTCGCCACGTCCACGATCCGGGCGGCGGGGGCCGCGCCGAGCGCCGGGACCGCGAGCAGCGGCGACAGGGCGGCGTCGAGCGCGGCGGGGTCGGGCGCGGGGGCGCCGCCGGCCAGCGAGGCCAGCACCGGGGCGGGGTCGCCGACCTCCGGCAGCTGCGCGCCGGGGACCGAGGGGGCGGCCGCGTCGCCGCCGTCGCCGTCCCCACCGAGCGAGCGGACGACCAGGACGACCACCAGCGCGACCACGGCGAGCAGCACGAGTCCGACCAGGACGAGCCGCCTGCGGAGCCGCGAGTACTTCGGCGTGACGGTCGTCGACCCGCTCGACGTGATGCTCTCCACCCCCTGGTAACCACCTCCGGCGCAGCGGCCGAGGCGGCGTGGGCCACACTACGACCCGTGCAGTTCGACGTGACGGTAGAGATCCCCAAGGGCCAGCGGAACAAGTACGAGCTGGACCACGCCACCGGCCGCATCCGCTTGGACCGGATGCTCTTCACCTCCACCCGCTATCCAGCGGACTACGGCTACATCGAGAACACCCTCGGCCAGGACGGCGATCCGCTCGACGCCCTGGTGCTGCTCGAGGAGCCGACGTTCCCCGGGTGCCTGATCACCTGCCGGGCCATCGGCATGTTCCGGATGACCGACGAGGCGGGTGGGGACGACAAGGTCCTCACCGTGCCGGCGACGGACCCGCGGATGTCCCACCTCAAGGACATCACCGACGTGTCGGAGTTCGACCGGCTCGAGATCCAGCACTTCTTCGAGACCTACAAGGACCTGGAGCCGGGCAAGTCGGTCGAGGGCGCCGAGTGGGTCGGGCGCGCCGAGGCCGAGGCCGAGATCCACGCCTCGATCCAGCGGGCGCTCGAGGCCGGCCCCCACCACTGAGGAAGGACCGTCCTCCCCTCCGGAGGACGGCCACCGGTCCGCGTTCCGCGGCCGCCGAGCGCACGACGGACGGACGACGGCGGTGCACCCCCGGGTGCACCGCCGCTCCTGTCTCGCGGACGGTGAAGCCGTCGTGACCGGGTGGCGACCTGCGCCCGGCGCGGCGCGGGCGGTCGTTGCCCGGGCGGCGCCGGAAGCGGACAGTGCTGGCGCGCGGGGACGGCACGCTGGAGGTCCGGCATGCGCACCGACACGGTCCGGGCGAGGCTCCCGGGGACACCGCTGCACCCCGCCGGCCCGGGCGCCGGCTGCTCGACCGCGCTCACCCGGGACGACGTCGGCGCCATGGTGCGCAACGCGGTCCGCGAGTGGTCCACCGCTCCCGGGAACGCGCTGACGCTCGCCCGCGTCGTCACCCGGGAGGTCCGGTGGATCGGCTCGGCCTCCCTGGACGCCGACCTGCTCGCCGACCTGGCCGCCGTCCGTGCCGACCACCGGGGGCGCGACCCCCGGCTGGACGCGTTCCTCGACTCCGTGCTCGCCCGCTACGACGGGCGGTACTGGAACCGCACCTATCTGTGCCTCCCGCTGCTGGAGCAGCTCGTGGAGGGCCCGCGCGCCCCGCTCACGCACGCCGGCCTGGTGGCCCTGCTCGCGGCCGACATCGTGCGGTCGGAGCTGTGCGCGTCCCGGCGCGGGATGCCGGTGTCGCCACTCGGCCGCCCCGACGGCCGCACGCTGCGCACCCGCCTTCGGCACGCCATCCGCCTGCTGACGGCCGACCTGGGCCCCGATGCCGCCACGGCCCTGCTGGGCGCCGTCGCCGCCGACCCGCTCGCCACGCTGCCCGACGTGCTCGCCCGGTTGCCGGCCGCACCGGCACCGTGGGCCACCGAGTGGCTCGACGTCTCCGCGCTCCCGGTGTCGACGGTGCACGACGAGACGTTCTTCATCCGGGCCCTGCAGGCCCACGAGATGCTCTACGGGACGGCCGCCCGGCTGATCGGGGACGCGACCGCGTGCGCGCTGGCCGGTCATCCCGGCCTCGCCGCCGACCTGGTCGACCGGGCCACCGAGACGGTCGACCGCGGGCAGTCGCTGTTCCGGATGGTCGCCACGATGCGCTACGAGGCCTTCCACTCGTTCCGCGAGCACACCGACGGCGCGAGCGCCATCCAGTCCGAGCAGTACAAGCGCTTCGAGGTCCGCTGCGGCACACCTCCCCCGGACCGGCTGGACTGTCCGGCGTTCGAGCAGGTGCCCTCGGTGTCGGCGGAGCTGGGGACGGGGCGGGAGTCGCTCACCGACGCCTGGCAGGTCCTGCAGCGGCGGCGGCCCGGCGACCCGGGGACCGCCCGGCTGACGGCCGGCATGGCCGCACTCGAGGCCAGCCATCGCCGCTGGAAGGGCACCCACGTCACGGTCGCCACCCGGATGCTCGGCGAGGCGCGCGGCAGCGGGCACACCTCGGGGGTGTCCTACCTGCGGTCGTGGCTGGACCACCGGCTGTTCTGGGCCCTGCCGGAGGTCGCGGCCGCCGACCGCTGACCCGCCCGCCTCGGGGGCCCTGCCGGCGTCAGCAGTTGGCCTGGCCCCACTCGTCGACCTCGGTCCCGGCATCCACGAGCTCCCCCTGGAGGTCGATCAGCCCCTCGGCCAGGTCCGCGGACGCGCCGGGATCGGCCGGGTCCACCGCCACGACCAGGTCGCGCAGGTCGCTCCACACCGCCACGAGGCGGGTCCACGCGTCGGCGACGCCGGCGGGCGGCTCGACCTCCTCCATGCGGCCGACGGCGTCGTCGAGGGCCGCGGCCGCCGAGGCCGGGTCGGTCCGCACGTCCTCGAGGTCCGCGGTGATGTCGGCCAGCAACCGGGGGACCTCCGTGCAGAACGTCTCCTGGAGCTCCTCGTCGTCGGCGGGGGACGACGACGTGGTGGACCCCGGCGTCGCCGCGGTCGGCGCCGCCGCCGGAGCGGCGCTGCCCGAGACCTCGGAGGTGCAGCCGGTCAGCAGGGCGGCCGCGCCCGCCACGAGCGCCAGGGTCGTTCCGCGTCGTCTCACGGCGGAACCGTATCGGTCGCTTCCACCGGCTCCGGGCCACGCCCCGTGCCGCGGGAACGACGACGCCGCGCCGGGGCGCAGCCCGTGAGGACTGCGCGCCGACGCGGCGTCGGTCGGCCTCCGCGCGGGGAGGCCGGGAACTCAGGCGCCCTGGGCGGCCTTCTGGCGCAGGTCGTACAGCTTGCGCCACTCGTGCTTGGAGCGGATCTCGGTGTCGACGTCCGGGCTCAGCGCGCGGAGGGCGCCGACCGTGGCGGACTCCTTCGCGATGTGCTTGAACGGGTCGAGGCCGAAGAACCGGGTGGTGTTCTCCCACAGGATCTTGTGGGCCTCGTCGTCCGGCACGCCGGACCCCTTCATCTCCGCGTTGACGAACTCGGGGGCGTTGGGCCAGATCGAGTCCGAGTGGGGGTAGTCGCACTCCCACGCGATGATGTCGACGCCGATGTCGTGCCGGACCTTGAGCGCGGTCGGGTCGGTGACGTAGCAGGCCAGCGAGTGCTCGCGGAAGATCTCGCTGGGCAGCTTCCCGCCGAAGTCGTGGCCGAGCCAGCGCTGGTTGGTGTAGTGCCGGTCGCAGCGGTCCAGGTAGAACGGGATCCAGCCGATGCCGGCCTCGGACCAGGCGATCTTCAGGTCCGGGTACCTGGTCATCGCGCCGCCCCACAGGAGGTCCTGCGCGGCGAAGGTGGAGACCTGGGTGGCCAGGATGATCATGTTGTCGATCGGGGC